>NZ_MUGS01000006.1:0-57582 GCF_002222055.1 Flavobacterium araucananum | reverse complement strand
TAAAATTAATTACACCCAACGGGTTAATATTAATAAAAAACAAGACGTTGTTTTATTTTAAGATAAGGGAACTATTGAATAGAAAATTTAATTTTTAGTTAAAAACTTTTTTTATTTCAGAAAACCTATTTACATTTGCAACATATTTTATTACAGTATGATTTCAGGTAAATTTGCCATAACGGTTCACATTTTGACTTTACTCACCAATTACCCAAATGATTATTTATCATCTGAGTATATTGCGGGAAGCATTAATTTGAATCCTGTTTTGGTTCGAAAAGAAATTGCCAATTTAAAAGCCAATCATATTGTAGAAAGTAAAGAAGGTAAAAACGGCGGAACAAAACTGGCTGTGGATCCTTCGAAAATCACGCTAAGAGAAATATTTGAAATGACTTTTGAAACCATTAATTTAGGGTATGCAAAAAATCAGCCTAACCCGGATTGTCCGGTTGGAAAAAAAATCAATCAAAATTTAAGTTCTTTATATGCTGATATGAATCAAAAAGTTAGTTTACAATTAGAAGGTATTTCCTTGGAAGATTTTGCTAATCAATTCTAAAACTATTTTTTTACGCAAAACTGTAACATTTTTTATTACTAATTAAAATTATATACTATGAAAATCGCACTTATTGGAGCAACAGGATTTGTTGGCTCAGCTATCTTAAACGAATTGTCGAACAGAAATCATGACATTACTGCCATTGCAAGAACGCCAAACGATACCAAAAACGTTAAATGGGTAAAAGCAGATGTTTTTAATGTAGAGGCTCTGGCAGAAACTCTTAAAGGAAATGATGTTATCATTAATGCTTATAATCCTGGCTGGACAAATCCTAATTATACTGCAGATTTCAGTAACGGATCTAAAGCGATTCAGGAAGCTGCAAAAAAATCGTGCGTAAAACGTTTTATCACTATTGGAGGTGGCGGAAGTTTGTATGTAGCTCCAGGTTTACAAGCGGTTGACACTCCTGATTTTCCTAAAGAATATCACGCTGCCGCATCTGCTGCAAGAGATTATCTGAATATTATTAAAGAAGAAAAAGATTTGGATTGGGCATTTTTTAGCCCGGCTTTCGAAATGCATGCCGGAATTACAACCGGAAGAACCGGAAAATACCGTTTAGGTTTAGAAAGTCCTGTTTTTAATGACGAGCAAAGAAGTATTCTTTCTGTAGAAGATTTGGCTGTTGTTATTGCAGATGAAACCGAAACTCCAAAACACCACCAGGTTCGTTTTACTGCAGGATATTAATTTATTTTTCGCCACGAATTTTACGAATTCTTATCATTTTTTTTATATTAATTATGCTAAGCAAATATTTGATCGAATATTTAATTCGTGAGAATTCGTGAAATTCGTGGCAAACTAACTTTTTGAAACTGTTTTTGTTTTCTGTACTTTTACAGTATCAAAAAGTGCATTTTGTCAAGTTCAAAAAACCAATCCAGTAGTTTGCAAGAGAAAGCCGGAATTTCGCCTCCTGAAATTACCAATGTTGCTGCTATCAATCAAATTAAAATAAACAGAAAACAACAACCCTCTTCTACTGAATTGATTGATGGGATTTTAAACCAAAACAGAACGGCGCTAAGCCGCGCCATAACTTTGGTCGAAAGTACAAACCCGGAGCATACTGCAAGAGCAAATGACGTTATTAAGGGGTGTTTGCCTCATGCCAATAAATCGATCCGAATAGGAATTACGGGGGTTCCCGGTGTTGGAAAAAGCACTTTTATTGAAGCTTTTGGCAGTTTCCTGACACAGTTAGGCAAAAAAGTAGCTGTTCTGGCTGTAGATCCCAGTAGCTCCCTCTCGCACGGAAGTATTTTGGGCGACAAAACCCGTATGGAAGAATTGGTAAAGGACGAAAATGCTTTTATAAGACCTAGTGCTTCCGGAGATACTTTGGGCGGTGTTGCCAGAAAAACACGTGAGTCTATTATTTTATGCGAAGCAGCTGGTTTTGACACCATTATTATAGAAACTGTTGGCGTTGGACAAAGCGAAACCGCTGTTCATAGTATGGTAGATTTCTTTTTACTCTTAAAAATTTCCGGTGCAGGAGATGAACTTCAAGGCATAAAACGTGGTATTATGGAAATGGCAGATGCTATTGTCATCAATAAAGCCGATGGCGATAATATCAAAAAAGCGAATCTTGCAAAATTAGAATTCAACAGGGCTTTGCATTTATTTCCTCCTAAAAAATCAAACTGGCAGCCAAAAGTTACCACTTGCAGCTCGATCACAAAAGAAGGCATTTTGGAAATCTGGACTTCTATTTCGAATTACGTTGAGAGGACAAATGAATCTCATTTTTTTCAGGAAAAACGAAAAGAACAAAATCAGTTCTGGATGATGGAAACCATAAATGAGCAACTCAAACTAAACTTTTACAACCAACCTGAAATCATTTCTCAATTAGAGCAAAACAAAAAAGCAGTGCAAAACGATCAAATATCACCTTTTGCAGCTGCTCAGTTTTTGTTAAAATTGTATTTTAATAAAGGCTCAAAGTAGCAAAGGTTCAAAGCTACAAAGTTTTGTACACTCTGTTTCTTTGAACCTTTGTCCCTTTGAACCTATTTTTTCCTCAACTTGTATTTGTTTTCCTTATACAAATTTCCTGCTGTAATGACATGTGCCAAAGCATCTTTTGCTAATTCCTCATTTAATTTTACCGGAATTAAAGTCGTATCGTTTTTGATTTCGAATTGCAACGGTTTCAAGTTTGGTTGCATGATTACAACTTGATTTTCTACTCTAAATGCATTGATATCATTAAACTGCATGATTGATCGTCCTTGTGTTTTTGGATCCAGTTTATTTAAATTTCTACCTACCATTGGTGTTTCAAAAGAAAGTCCCAAATAACTCAATAATGTTGGCGGAATATCAATTTGACTTGCCAATTTGCTATACGAAACTCCTTTTGGCACTCCTGGTCCCATTATCAAAGCCGGAATATGGAATTTATTAATTGGTACTAGATTTTTTCCGTAGGTTCTTGTGTTATGATCTGCAATAACAATAAAAATAGTGTTTTTGAAATAAGGCTCTTTTTTTGCCATTTCGAAGAATTTACCAATCGAGAAATCGGCATATTTCATGGCATTATTTACCGTTGCCGGTTTTTTATCATAAGGTTTTATTCTTCCCTCAGGATATTCAAATGGCTCATGATTTGAAGTCGAGAACATTAAAGAGAAAAATGGTTTATCACCTTTTGCTTTAAAATAATTATTGGCTTTGGTTACCAAATCTTCGTCAGAGTAACCCCATGTTCCTTTAAAAGCATATTTAGTCCCATCAGATTCAAAATCTTCCTGATCTACAATATCTTCAAAACCGTTTCCGTTAAAAAACGAAGCCATGTTATCAAAGTTCGCCATTCCGCCATAAATAAAACTCGTATCATACCCTTTGCGTTTTAAAGCGTCGGCAAGGGTAAAAAATCCTTGTTGCGAATTTCCTAATTTTACCACACTTTCTGATGGCGAAGGCAAAAATCCTGTTACAACAGCTTCAATACCACGCACACTTCTTGTTCCTGTACAATATAAATTGGTAAACAACAATCCTTCTTTCGATAGTTTATCAAATTCCGGTGTTAAGGGTTTCCCTCCTAAAATACCCACATATTCTGCACCTAAACTTTCTTGTAAAAAAATCACCAAATTATACGGTTTCTTCAGGATTGTATCAGGTTGTTGTACATGCAAAAACGGAATCTCGGCATCTGTAAAATCGTTTGGTCCGGCAATCATGTATTTTTTTACACGAGCGATTGCTTCGGCTTCATCCATTTTACCGTACATCTTGGTGTTTCCTTCATTTTTTATCGAATAAGCTGCAAAAGCTACGGTATAAAATGAATTTAAACCTAACGTATTGGTCAGTTGATCTGTTGAGAAAACAGCGTTACTGGCATTTATAGGTCGTTTTGAAGTAAGACTTGAACGGGCTCCAAAAAACAATAAAAAAGCAACTAACGGAAAAAGAATCAATTTAAATTTATACTCCGTACTAGTGGTATAGAAATATTTTTTTCCTTTTTTGAAAGCAAAGTACAAAACAACCCCTAAAATTAAAAAAGTCACAATGATAGAAGTCAGATAACTTTTGAGAAGCATTCCCACCACTTCTTTAGGATAAATAAGATAATCTAAGAAAATCTTGTTAGGACGTGTATCGTATTGCTTCACAAAATCCGGTGTTGCCAATTCTACAAAAAGAATTAGAAACAGGAATAAAAAACTATAAATTACCAAAAATTTATTGGTGAATTTCAATGCTTTATTGGGCAGAAAAGTAATTAATACTGCGGGTAAAAACGACAAATAACACAATAATATCAAATCCATTCGAAGACCGATTGGAAAAATATACCAGAAATTTGGTGTTTCGGCTACCCTTTCTTTAAAGAGAAAAAATAAAAATATTCTACTTAAAGTAGTAATTAGCAATCCGATTGCTATAAAATTAAAAATGGGTTTTAAAAAACTTAATTTTTTCATTTGAAAGATTTAAATTATTTTTTGATTCAGGAGTATTTTAAAACGTATTTGCCAGACATACTGCTGTGCGTCTCTGCCACGTGTTTCTACTCTTCGTAACGCGTTATTTCTCTGTCGTAAAACTCATTTGCCTGAACAATCAAACCTTCCATTTCAGAATTTAATTCTGCTTCATCAAGATCTTCCGCTTCTTCCATAAACTCAACCTCATCATCTTTTAAGTTGATTATGAATCTTGGATAATCAAGGTGAATGATGAAAATATCATCTGGAAAATCAGTGTTATCTCCGAGTAAAAATTTAGGTAATTCCATTTTTATTTATTTTTTGTTTTTATATTTTTTTTGCCACTGATTTCACAGATTAAAAAGGTTTTATAATCTGTACAAGTCACTTAATTTGGCTTGTTTATGTTTTTTGCCACAAATTTTAAAAGAAATCATTTTAATCTGTGAAATCAATGGCAACTTTATTCAAGCTTCAAATTTAACTATTTGAAAGTGAATTATTGATTAATTTTTTTGTTAAGTAATGAAAGCGGATATAAAGGAATATTGCGGCAGAAGTTAATCCTGCCAAAAGTCCAATCCAGACACCTTGCGCTTTTAGCTCTGTATACTCTGCCAAATAATAAGAGATCGGGAAACCAATTACCCAATACGCAATAAACGTTATGTACATGGGGACTTTTACATCCTGAAGTCCGCGTAGAGCTCCGAGAACAACGACTTGTATTCCGTCAGAAATTTGAAAAACTGCTGCGATCAAAAGTAGCTTTGATGCAATACTTATTACTTCGCTATTGTCCAGAAGCTGACCTCCGTTTTCCATATTTAAGAAAATATGAGGCAGGAAATTATGGAAAGCTACAAACAGAATTGCAAATACCGTTTCGATTATAATTGCCAATAAAAAAATAGAACGCGCCACAACAATTAAGTTCTTAAAATCCTGCAGACCTCTTTGATTACTTACCCGAATCATCGAAGTAACACTAAGTCCCATGGCAAACATAAAAGTAAGCGAAGCCAGACTTAACGCAATTTGATTGGCTGCCTGACTGGTTTTGCCAATATTGCCACAAAGCCAGATCGATGCTGTAAACAATACGACTTCGAAAAGCATTTGCATAGCAGATGGAAAACCAATACTGATGATCTTTTTTATGGTTTCTTTTTTAATCTCATCAAAGCTGAAGTTTTTAAAGAAACGTTTTAAATCTTTTCTTCCTGACAGCATAATATGCATGAACATAACCAGAAAAATTCTTGAGATTACGGTACCAAGTGCTGCACCAATAATACCCATTTTTGGAAAAATCCAAATACCGTAAATCAATACATAATTTATACCTACATGCAGGACATTTGCCATAATCATGGCATACATCGAATATTTTGTCATCGATAATCCGTCAGCAAATTGTTTGTATCCCTGATACACGATTAAAGGAATAAGCGAAAAAGCAACCCAATCCAGATATGGTTTTGCAAGCGCAATAACATCCGCCGGTTGTTGCAGTAATTCCATTATGGGTTTTGCTAAAACAATTATCCCAAAAAGAAATAATCCTAAAATAGTACACAAAAATAATCCATGATGAAAGGCTGAACGAATCTTACTGTCGTTTTTCTCTGCATCACCTTCGGCAACAATTGGCGTAATTGCTGTAGAAAAACCAATCCCGAGTGACATTGCAATAAAAATCATACTGTTTCCTAACGAAACCGCAGCAAGTTCAGTACTCCCTAGTTTCCCTACCATTATATTATCTACGATACCTATTAAGGTATGTCCTACCATTCCTAGTATTATAGGATATGCTAATCTTAAATTATACGAAAACTCTTTGGTGTATTGCTTTAAATTCAATGCTACTCTTTTTTAGTCGGCAAAGATAATCAGAAGCTTTGGATTCTTTGATATTATTAAAAACATAAGCAAACATTAAGCTCTTTTTTCGCCAATCCTAATATTATATAACAATTATTAAAAATTATATAACAAGTCCGTTAGACCTTGAAAGTATTTTTACAGTATTAAAAATTCAAAAAAGATTGTCATGAGAAAATTAAAAATGTTATGCCTAGCTACTTTCGCTTTATTATACGCCAATGCTACTTTCGCTCAAGACAGTGAGGTTAAAAATTATGATCAGGGTTTTAGATTGGGTTTTGGTCTGAATGGAGGAATACCAACTGACAAAGATTACAGATGGGCCCTTGGTGGAGATGTTCGTTTGCAATATGATTTAACAAAGAAAACATCGTTGACATTAACGACAGGTTTCACCAACTTGTTTATGAAAGATGAAAATGGAATTGAAACAAAAGATCTTGGATTTATTCCGGCAAAAGCAGGTTTTAAAGCCTTTGTATGGGAAGATCAATTCTATGTTTTAGGTGAGGTAGGTGCTGGTTTTGCTGTTACAAACGGCTACAATGACACTACTTTTTTATGGGCTCCAGGAATTGGGTATGCCAACAAATACATTGATATCAGTGTTCGTTATGAGGACTACAACAAATTCAAAACCAATCAGGTAGCACTACGTCTAGCCTATGGTTTTGACTTATAGAAGAAAAGGTTTATTTTATTTTTTTGTTTTTGGTATAAACCCGGCAGATCGCATAGTCTGTCGGGTTTTGTGATTTTATACCATTGGTCAAAACAAAAGTGCCATTAGTCAAATGATTTTTTAAGATTGATTGAGAACGCGGTAATTCGCATAAAAATTAATCAAATCATGAACAAAGCAGTTTTTTATCTCTTGCAACTTTTTCTTTTACTATTGGTTGCAATCTCGGCACGATCACAATCCGGAATCTCAGGTGAATTCAAAGTCGATTATGTCCCTTTTTCTAAATATGTACGACCAATGGACAGTACTAAAACAAATGCCGAAAGCAATTTTAAAAGGGTACAACTCGCTTTTGAAATTCCGCTTTCTTTAAAAATGGACCAATACAATCATCCCAGATTATGGACTATTTTTATGGATGGAAGTTATGCCAGAATGCAAAACAAGGATTACGAAATTCAATCTCTTCCGGTAGAATTTCAAGGCGGATTCCCAAATGAATTATTGAATACTCAGATTGGTGTTAAACACTTGCGGTCGATTTCTCCATCCTGGTCTTTGTTGGTCATGGCTTCTGTGGGTGTTTATACAGATATGGTCGAAATCAATAAAGATGATGTCCTGATACAAGGTGGTGTTCTTTTTATCAAACAATTTAATCCTAATCTGGCTTTTGGTATGGGGCCAGTTTTAACCAATAGTTTTGGTGTCCCGATGGTACTTCCCGGAATTTATTTTAATTGGGAATCTAAAGGTGCACTGCATTTTAAAGTGGCTTTTCCGGAAGGTGTTGAATTAGGGTACAGGATGTCTGACACTTTTGACTTAAAACTCGTGGGAGAGTTAAGCGGAATGACTGCCGAAACCAAAATTGCAAATAAATCTTCGTTATTGGGATACCAGCAAATTATTGCAGGTTTAAGACCTCAGCTCAAATTTGGCAAACACTGGACATTAGAACCTACTGCCGGAACAACTCTGGTTCGTAATTTCTCGACTACAAACCGAAAAATCAAAGATATCTTTAAAGAAAAAGATATTGCCAATCCAAGATTTACTACTACTTTTTATGGCGCAATAGCACTAAAATGGAAATTCTAGCGCTATCTGCTCAATAAATTTTTATAGACTACCTCTTTCAGTAATGCTTCACGGCGTGTTCTTGAAATAGGTAGTTCTTGTCCTTTTATGAATAATCGTCCGCCAGAAACAGAATCGATATGCGTGATGTTTACCAAAAATGACTTATGGATTCTAAAGAAAATATCCGTAGGAAGTGTTTCTTCTAATGAAATCATGGTTTGATGAATTACAAGTACTTTTTCTTTAAAATGAAGCTTCGCATAATTCTGCATTCCTTCGATATATAGAATATCTACCCAGGAAATCTTCTGAAATCCTTCTTCCTGGCGCACGTATAAAAACGGATCTAATTGATTTTGTTTTGGTGACTGAATCATTTGATGCCATTGTTTTGCTTTTAAAGAAGCTTGATAAAAACGCTGAAATGTAATAGGTTTCAACAAATAATCTACAACCTGCAAACGATAACCATCCAAAGCGTGTTCTGAATATGCTGTGGTAAAAATAACTAATGGTGGATTATCCAGAGATTCTAAAAACTCCAATCCTGATAAATAAGGCATATTGATATCCAGGAACAACAAATCGACCTGTTTTTCCTGAATGTACGAAGTCGCTTCCAGTGCCGAAGCACAAGTACCAATAACTTCAAGAAAATCAATTTTTGAAACAAAATCTACAATTCCGTTTCTTGCAATAGGTTCGTCGTCAATAACGAGACATTTCATGTTCATAGTTTTTTGTTTCAGGTTTTGGTACTTATTGTTTAAAAAGGTTTCGCGCAAAGTTTATTAGCCACGAATTTCACGAATAAACACGAATTAATTTTTTATAATTTGCTAAATTGCTTCGCCTGTTCTCTATCGTTTGGGTCTGGCGAAAAAAATCTTTTTAATACTTTTTAATCTGTGGCAAAAAAACAACAGCAAAGTTTGCAAAGTTTATTAGCCACGAATTTCACGAATCAACACGAATTAATTTGTGGAAATTTGTGAAATTAGTGGCAAACATTTTTATTATTCCAGATCTAAAACCACTTTTACCGTAAAATCTGAATCAGACTTATCGATACTTAGCTGGTATTTTTCCGGATATTGAATCGACAATCTTTTCTTGACGTTTTCAAGACCTAATCCCTGATTTTTAGACGGTATTTTGTATTGTTCTGTATACGAGTTTTCTATTTTAAAACTCAGTTGTTTGTCGACTTGCTCACACGACAAATGCACATAACCTCTTTGGTTGGGAAGTCTGGAAACATGTTTAAAAGCATTTTCTATCAGCGGGACTAACAGCAAGGGTACAATTTGTAGTTGTCCGTCTTCGATTGTCCATTTGCTTTCTACTTCTAATTCATTGCCCCAACGGGTTTTTTCGACAGCAATTAAGTCTTTCAGATATTTGACTTCAAGATGCAATGGCACATATTCTTTGTTGCATTCGTACAACTGATAGCGCAAAATATCTGAAAACTGAACCAGTAAAACCGAAGCTAATTTTACATCGCTTTGCATTAAAATATGAATATGGTTGAGTACATTAAACATTAAATGCGGATTGATCTGATCCTGCAAAATCTTGATTTGTGCCTCCAGGTGAACCTGCTGTAATTGGGCATGGTTTTTTTCGATCACATTATGTTCCTGATAAAAACGCAGTCCGCACGCTGTGCCACAAATCAAAATCGCAGCAGGAATGCTTCCACAAAATCGAGCCCATAAAAACTGAATAGAAGTCATATTCGCTTCTTCGGGATATAATCGGTCACGTGCGTGTGAATCTGAGAAAACAGCATAAATCACAGCCAGGCAAAGTGATAAAAGTAAAACCACTACAAAAGCCTGTACCGCAAATAGTGTCATTTTGCTTTTGCGTAATGCAAGAGGAAGCATCACATCACTAAGAAAATGTGCCAAAACAATAGAGCTTAATAATATTAAAACCGACTGGCCTGTAGCCGACATTGTGCCATAATCGGCTATGAGTTGCGCCCAAATGGTTATACCCAGTATAAACCAAAAAAAGACTAAAAACATCCAATGCCTACCTTTATTTTTTGTAATCATCTAAAAAGTAAAATAAGTAATTATAAGAAAACTGATCGTCAAAATTAACCCTATAATTTCTAAACAAACAGCAAAGAACCAAAAAGATTCTTTGCTGCTGTTTAGGGTTAAAAGATAAAAATGTCGAATTACAGGAAAAAATATCCAACGCCAATGTTAAACGAATTAGGTTTTGAACTAAAATTTTTACTCACATTATTTAGTCCGCCCTGATACGTTACATCTACAGTAAACTTCCAGACCTCAACTCCTGCTCCTACCTGATAGCCAATATTAAACTTATCAAATTTATGATACGAATCTTTTAGTTGGCTCAGTGACGAAAAATTCTCATCGAGAACATAGGAATAAATTCCTCCTGCAAAAACTCTAACATTTAAGGCGTTAAGGTCAATTACTTTATAACCAATAACCAAAGGCATTTCGATACTTCTCCATTTTGCGTTTTTAGTTTCTGCCAAAGAAGTCCTTTCAATTTTAGAAGATTTCTCACTGTAAAGTATTTCATTCTGAATATAAAATCTCTTATAATCAAATCGCGCCATAACGCCTCCAAAATATCCTACAGCATATTTTGAATTAAAGCCATCTGAAACAGGTAATTCAGAATAATTAGATCCCCCTTTTATTCCAATATGAATTGGAAATGTTGATTGCGCATTCATTTTAGAAGAAACGAATCCTAATAAGAAAATTGTAGTTAACAATAATAATTTGTAGATGTTCATGATAATTGTTTTTATTAATTTGATGCAAAGAAGCACAAACCAAAAACACTATTAAAATTAGTTTGATGAACGGCATTACCATTTTGACCAACGGACAGAAAATGTTTTTTTAGCCACAAATTGCACAAATTTCAAAGAATTTTTTTTTCTCTTACTTCTATTCTCTTCCCCCTATAATCTTGCTTCTATAATCTTTTTTCTATAATCTTTTTTCTATAATCTTGATTCTATTCTCTATTCTCTTACTTCTATTCTCTTACTTCTATTCTCTTCCCTCCAAATACCTGTTATCCGTCAATGTTCTCATAAAAGCAATCAGCTGTTGTTTCTCTTTCTCTGATAAGTTTAATTTGTCTTCGGGCAACGTTTGGTTTGGGAGATCGAATCCTAAACCTAATCCTCCGCCCTGGTCATAAAAATCGACAACTTCTTCCAGCGTTTTATAAACACCATTGTGCATATACGGAGCTGTAAGTTCTATATTTCTTATTGTTGGTGTTTTAAACGAATATTTATGAATAGCCGCTTGTGTTATAACAAACTTGCCTAGATCCCCGTCGAGTTTCTTCTTCTGGTTAGGAACACCTAAAATTTCACTTTCTGATCTGTCAAAACCTGGCGGAACAGTTCCGTTTGTAAGCGGAATAAAATGACATGTTGCACATTTGGCTTTGCCGGCAAATAAATTAAAGCCTGCTTTTTCATCTGCTGTAAATTTGGTTTTGTTTTGCATGTACGCGTCAAATTTCGAATCGTACTGACTTAAGGAACGGATGTAAGATGCCAAAGCATTTTTAATCGCAAATTCATTTATTTCTCCTTTTGCAAAAGCCTTTTCGAAATCCCTTACATAATCTGAATTCTTTTGAATTGCCAATGCTGATTTCTCCAGAGATCCGTGCATTTCGTTTTCATTGCGAATAACAGCGATTGCCTGATCTTCGAGATAACTTACTCTTGAATCTGCAAAGAACGCACGCTGGAATGCAATATTAGATAGCGTAGGTGTGTTGCGCTGTAGCATCGATTTTCCGTCTAATGCAGCTGCTCTTTCCTGCCCGTCTGTAAAAGCTTTGCTGACATGATGACAAGAAGCACAGGAACGTGTATTATTTCCTGATAAAACAGGATCATTGAACAACTTTTTGCCTAAAGCGATTTTTTCAGGCGTCGTTTTATAATCCGGAAAACCTGAAAATGCTTCAGCATCAAAAGCATCCTTATCAAACAACGTTTGCGCTGTTACTTTTAGACCTCTCTGCTCTTTCATGAACGGAATCCCTAATTCAGTTTGCGTTTTAAAAAGTCCTTTGCTTAACGGATTTAAAATTTCTTTTATAAAATACGACCGATCAAAAGCATTAAAATTGGTGTTTGTTTTTAAATACTTTTTACCTTTTTCTACAATATAAAGCACCTCTTTAGAATTCGCAACTGCTTTATCCCCGAGATAAACACGGTAATATTTTTCGATAGTTTCTAATGATACGGTTGCTTCCGGAAGCGAGTTTAATACAACAGGCGAATCAAATCCTGTAATTCCTAAAGTAATGATACGGTAAACTTCTAATCTCATGGCATCAAAAACATGCGCATCAGTTAATTCAGTCGAATTTGAAACTTTTTCTAACCGAATTAAATTTGCTGCTAAAACACCCAATTCCTGAAGCAGTTCTTTTTTACTTTCTTTCTTGTATTCAGGAAAAACGAATTCCTCAATAACCTGAAAACCTTCGGGCCTGACTGTCACTTTATCATTTTCTTCGAACTCCGGTATCGCAGGTCCGTTGATCGATTTAGAAACCTCAGGCAAATAGTATGCACTAATCATTTCGACTTTTTTGTAGCTTTGATGCGCTTCAAGAAATTGTCGCTGAATTTGTGCCTGAGTAGAATCTGCCTGTACAGAATATTTTAGTTTGGCGACTTTTTCTACCAACAACGTAATATCAGACTGAAACATTTTATTGACTTCCTGATGTTTGCTTTTTTTCTGACAAGCAACAAATACCATCAGGAACAATAAGCAATATATTTTTTTCATGTGTATTAACAATTAAAAGAGGAGTATTCAGAAAAACAGAAACCACTACCTCAAATAGAAATAGTGGATAACTGTTTTGTAATAACTTAAAAAATTATCTTGCCAAACCTTTTATAACTACGATTTGACTTGCCTGGTTTTCTTCAGGGCGTTTTGTTCCTCCGTCGACAGCCTTGTATTTTTCGCCTGTCCAGGAATGTGGTTGTATGCTTAGCATAAAAGTATCCGGAATCCCCAATTGCTCAGAGACATCGATTAAGGCTCCATATTCCCAAACCCCTTTTTTGCTTGGATCAAGGTCATTTGTCGCTACATTATATTTTGCTGCGTCAGTTGCCGTACGACGGTGATCTAACTCTAGTACAACTTTCAAATCTTTTGTAGCAATGTTATATTGATAGATGTAAGCATCGTGGGTTTCGTCTCCGTATCCGTTGGCATCTTCCTGAACATACACATAGTTTTTAGTCACACAAATATTATCCGGATTCTGGAATTTACCCGCAATTCCGGAACGGTTATCTCCGTCAAGAATCACCTCCAGAGTTCCTTTTAATGGGTCAGCAGCATCAAGATTTAATCTGTAAACCCTGCCGTATTTAGTTCTTGAACCATCAGCATTAGTTTTTGTAATATCTTGTCCCGTTACGTTAAAATACAATTCACGATCTGCATTATCTCCGCCTTTACGGTAATCCAAATCTTCTACACGACCAAATTTAATCGCTTTCAAAGTATTTACAGCCGCATTTATCTGAGCACCTGTAAGTGTCGTATGATTGTCAATTTTTACAAAAGAAACCGGATATGTTTTACTAACTTCCATATCTTTCTCTCTTTGGTTGTCATCGTTTCTTTTTAGCATATACAAGGAGCCACTTGTCAAATCACCCACAGTATTCGATACATACATAAAAACCTGACCTCCGTAAGTTCCGGAATCATCATCACCAATAACCACTACTGTTTTGCCTTTGTAAGCAGAGGTACGCAATGGCAAAGCATTCTCTGCACTTAAACGACCAAAACCTGCCAATTCTTTAGATACAGATGCAGAACCTGCACTTGCATAAGGATCTAATGCATGCGTACGAGACTCTTCTCCGGACTCTCCACAAGTTAAGTATACCGGTCCAAAACCATTTTCGGCTTGTGTTGCCATTGTAGCACCACACAATCTCCAGGTTCCTCCGTTTGAGTTTAGCAAATATTCGCCTTTAGTAGGTTTGAATGTTTTGTCAAGTGTGATTCTCGAAACCGCAAAGTTGTCTTCGTTATTTACCAAAAAAGTAAAAGTTCCATCATTGTTTTTCAATAAACCAGAACCATCAGCAGAACCTCCAAAAACAAATTTTGGACTGTCCGGAAAAACATCATCGGAACTAAAAAGAGAATAAATCTTCAAACTTTCAAAACCTGCCTGTGCTTTTATTAAACTTGGCGTTACAGATTGATCTTTCAGGACAACGCTTGTTGTTTCTGTTTCATCTTTAGAATCGTTGTTATTGCAAGAGGTAAGCAACGAACCTAAAATAATTAGGGGTAGAATAATTCTTTTCATTTTGCTAAAAATTGGTTTTATTTTTTTTACAAAGTAAATCCCTACTCTTTAACTTAAAATGTATTTGATATTATTAAAAAAACAAGAGATGTAGTACAAATAGTTAATTTACTAAAAAAAATTAACATTAAATTAGTAATACAAAATACTCGTAAACTTGCAATAACATTAAAGCAAAAAAAAGAGCCTTATTTCTAAAACTCTTTTCTAATGGCTGTTGTTCTCTTATAAATGTAAAATGTATCTGTTTTCCATTCTTGTTCCGGTCGATTTTTCTATAACATCCAGATTACGCCTTTCTTCTTTTACTTTTTGCGTAAGCCAAATTGAATCACTTGTTCTTTTTGTAAAATTCCAAATGAGATCTAAGTCATTCATGTCCTTATATCGAATATAAACAACACCTTTTTTTACAATATAATCCTCATAATTTGCTGTATTATGATCCAGAACAAACCTGATATTCTCATAAAAATTTTCAGGTGCTTCTTCCCGTTCTAAAATTTTATAATTTTCGCTCTCAAAAATTGTAGGTCGCTGAACAATATCATTTATAGCCACAGCGTGAAGTTCTACATATCTATTGTTCCAATAATACCAAATAGAGAATAAAATAATTAGGGTTCCTAAAATTATATTTATCTTTTTCATTTTTCTGTATTTAAATTAATCCCTAAATAACTAAGTTTTGAGAATCTTCTTGATGAAAAGTAAGTTATCTAAGATTTTTAATAATACTATCCAGTTCTGTTTGGTTTTCTGTATTTCCATTTACACTGTCCATTTCTCTTTGTGATTTGAACCATTCTATATTACTTGTTCTCGTGGTGTAATTCCAAACCATCTCCATGTCATTTAAAAATTTATTTCTAACATAAATAATTCCGTTTTTTTCAATATAATCAACGCTAGAACGATCCAAAACCCATCTTATATTTTTATAATAATATTTAGGTACTTCGTTGGGTTCAGCAAATTTAAACAGCTGATTATGAAAAGTTTCAGGAAAAAATACAGGTCTGTTTAAAATTTCTTCAGGAACTACAGGACGAAGTTCTACATATCTGTTTTGCCAATAATAATAAACTAAAAACAAAAGAGCCACACTTGTTAACGTTATACCAATTTTCTTTTTCATTTTTTTGTTTTAAAGCAATTCGAAAATCCATGAAATCTTAAGATTTTCATTTAGAAAAAGTAGCTCTTTTAATGGAGTCTTCTTTAATTTCAATTAAAGAAGACTCCATTATCTTTTTCTGCGAATCTACATACTCCTTTTCGTAAATAAGATTAGTACTATCCATTTCTCTTTCTAGTTTAAAAAACTCTGAAGAAGTAGCTCTCGTAGTATAATTCCACATAAGATTCATATCGTTGAAGCGTTTATTTTGGACATATATGATTCCGTTTTCTTCAAGATAATCGACATGACAACGGTCCAAAACCCACTTTAAATGCTTATAGTAATTTGGAGGAACTTCATTTGGTTCTGCAAATTTGTAAAGATCATTGTCAAAAAAAATTATTTGACGATCGTATTCTTTTGCAATTACAGGACGAAATTCCACATACCTGTTTTGCGAATAGTAATAACCAGAATAAGAGGCTAACAAAAGAATTAAAACTATCATTCCTATGTATATTTTCTTTTTCATTTTTCTGTATTTAAATTAATCCCTAAATAACTAAGTTTTGAGAATCTTCTTGATAAAAAGTAAGTTATCTAAGATTTTTAATAATACTATCCAGTTCTTTTTGTTTTTCTGTATCTCCATTAATACTGTCCATTTCTCTTTTTAGATTAAACCAGGTAGGATTAGTGGTTCTAGTTGTGTAATTCCAAATGAGTTCCATGTCGTGCATATATTTGTACTTAATATAAATATCCCCATCTTTTACAATATATTCTTGACCTGAACGGTCTAAGACGTACTTTATATTTTTATAATAATACTTAGGGACTTCGTTTGGTGCAGCAAATTTAAAAAGTTGATTGTGAAAAGTTTCAGAGAAAAATACAAGTCCAACATCTTCGTTCACAACTACAGGGCAGAGCTTTACATATCTGTTTTGCCAATAATAATAAGCAGAAAATAAAAGAACCATACTCACTAAGGCTATGTATATATATTTTTTCATTTATTTTAATTTAAGATTTATGTGTCCGGCAGAATCCATTTGAAATGTTTTATTAAAATTTTGTTGCCACTCACTTCTCATATCAAACGGTCTTGCTCCACAATATTTTTCTACTAATAAGGCATCTGAGTCTTTTACATAGCCAAAACTAGGAATATAGGCATTTGCTCCCTTATGCCAATCATACCTATCCCACCATTTATGGATTATTTTACCCGATAAAACAAAATTATTTGTTTTTTTAGTGATGGCGAAATAACAGGTTGAAGTTATTGTACTTGTTCCGCACACATAATATAATTCCCTAAAAATTCCTCCAGTAAATGAACGGTCAAAATGAGTAACGTAAGTACTAGTTTCTCTCTCAGTTAAAGCGTTAAGGAAAATTAATAAATCAGAATCGTTTTCAAAACGCTCTATATTTGTATTTTCAGCAACAATAACCTCATTGTTCCCTCGAAGCCAATGAAAATCTATCGTTTTCGGAAATCCATTACCATCCAGCCACCACTGCAAACAATCGGCTGCCATATTAAAATTTCTTTCTCTGGATTTTTCAATCATTTTAATATAATTTGCTTTAAGCATCAGGGCTTTTTCTTTTTCACTCAATTGCAAATATATGTTTCTTGCCTTAAAATCTCCTGATTGCCCCCAAAAAGGATCTCCAAACAGGTTCGAATATTCTGATAATTTCAGTCCATGTTTTTCTCCAAATCCAAATGTGCCTGTATCCATAATATATAATTTTTGTAGTACTTATATTATTTTTAGCGAATATAAGAAAAATTCTATATTTTTTAGTTTATCTTAAATAAACCGGCACCTCAGGACTGTAATATATAAACATTCTATTTAAACAAAAACCCCTACAGGTTTTAAAAATCTGTAGGGGTTGCTTATAAAAATCATCAAACCAAAAAATTATCTCACTTAACCCGTTGGGTGTAATTAATTTTAACACATAGAAACATAGTTTTTGGATCTTTAAAAAAGGCGTTTCACTTATGTAAAATCCACATAGCTACCTATGTCAAAGAAATGTATTTCTTTTTGCATTCTTTTTAGCTAAAAAAATATCTATATTTCTATGTGTTAAATATCTATTTTTGACCCAAAGAGTCTCACTTAACTCTTTTCCAGTATTTTCTTGTAATCCTCAAAATTGGCTTTTACCTTATCATCCAGCTCCGGTACTTTTATATCCGTATGTTTTTGCATTTCTTCCCAAATAATTTTGGCTACAATATACCGTGCCATTTCTTTATCATCAGCAGGAATAACATACCAGGGAGCAAGCTCTGTCGATGTTTTGTTTATCGCCTCTTCATAATATTCCTGATATTGATCCCAATATTCACGTTCTTTTAAATCTGCCGGAGAAAATTTCCAATTGTGTTTGCCCTCTTCCAGGCGACGCAATAAGCGCTGGCGCTGCTCTTCTTTACTCAAATGCAGAAAAAATTTCAGAACAATCGTACCGTTCTCTGCAATATGACTTTCAAAATTATTGATTTGTTCAATTCTCTTTTTCCAGAATTTTGGCGTAATATCATCCACAGTATTGATTCCCGGTAAATTCTCTGCCAGAATAAATTCCGGATGTACACGTGTTACCAAAACATTCTCGTAATGCGTACGGTTAAAAATCGCAAACTTTCCTTTTTCCGGCAGTGCAATATAATGTCTCCACAGATAGTCGTGTTCTAATTCGGCCGCATTGGGCGTTTTAAAACTGTGCACCACTACTCCACGCGGATTAAATTCTTTAAAAACTTCCCTAATCAAACTATCTTTTCCGGAAGTATCCATTCCCTGAAGGCAAATTAAAACCGAATATTTGTTATATGCATACATGACATCCTGCAAATCACTCAGTTTTGACTGTACTTTATCCAGTTTTTCTGCTTTTTCGTCATCATCCGCTTTTACCTTCAATAATGTTGGAATCTTTGATAACTTTATTTTATCTGTAACTTTAAAATCATTGGGATCTATCGATTTCATATTTTCTGAATTTTTATATTATAAATATACTAATTTTACGAAGCATATTCCTGCTATTCATTGCAATACTTTTTCAACAAATTGTTTTGTTCCAAGCCACAACAAGAGCTTCCGCCGGTCGCTTTGTTTTGTCAGGAAAAAATACAATTTCTTCTCAAAGCATTTTCATTACCATCAGGGCTGGGCATTCGCATTCAAAAACAACATACATGGAAAAATTTACATTAGAAATATTATTTCAAATCATAGGCATCGGTTCAGCATCCGGATTACTTTTCAACAACGATTCCCTTTATATCATTGGCGATAACAGCGGATTTCTATACGAATACAATATGCAGAACCAACAATTAAACCAACACGCTTTAATTGACAATCCAACGCAAAACATTCCTAAAAACCTAAAACCGGATTTTGAATCCTTGACCAGTCATAATGACACCTTATATGTTTTTGGTTCCGGCTCTACTGAAAACCGAAACAAAATGATCGAGTTCGATCTTAAAAACAAATCTGTACTACAAAAAAACAATCTGGTTGACTTGTACGGTTTAATGCAAAGTTTTGGCGAAATAAAACCGGAAGATTTTAATCTCGAAGGTGCAATCTTTGATGGCGAAAACTGGTACTTATTCAATCGCGGAAACGGAGTATCCAACAAAAACACCATTTTTACGATTCATGCAAAAAATCTGGGTGAAGAATTTGCATTGGTCGCCACCAATTACAAATTGCCAAAAATAAAAGGCGTTCGCTCCAGCTTTACCGATGCAATTTTGGTCGAAGACAAAATTTATTTCCTTTCAACAGCCGAAGACACCAAATCTACTTATGACGATGGAGAAATCCTGGGAAGTTTTATTGGCAGAATCGATCTTAAAACCATGAAAATAGATTTTACGCAAAAAATAACGGCAACCAATAAATTTGAAGGTCTGACTTTCTATAAAAAAGAAAATAACAAAATCGAGTTTTTGCTTTGCGAGGATAACGATACAGAAGTTTTAGAAACTAAAATTTTCAAATTGACTTTGCCTCTTAAATAAGGTACATCATTTTGCTTTGTAAGTCTCTGCAAAAAAGTTTTTCGATTATAATAGTAACGTAGAAGCGCACAGCAGTGCGTCTCTACAAAACCTTTGTACCTCTGAATCTTTGAACCTTTAAAAAAAAAATCATCACCTTCCCAACCTTTTTATCTTTTTAACCCTCTTTAGTATAAAGACAACAATTGTGATAAACGAAACGCTAATTTCTAACTGCAAAAAAATGAACCGCGATGCACAGCGTCAGGTTTATGAGCACATGGCTCCAAAATTGTATCGCCTTTGCAAACGATACCTAAAAAAGGAAGAAGAAATCGAAGAAGCTATGGCTGACGCTTTCTATACCATATTTACAAAACTGGAACAACTTAAAGAAGTTCTGGCTTTTGAGGCATGGGCACGAAAAATAACCGTTAACCATTGTTTGGCAACCATCAGGAAGAACACTAATTTTAATATGTATCTCGATGATGTCAAATTGCTTTCGCAACCTTTTACAGAAGAAATTAATACGCTGGAAGAAGAGGATTTACTCAATTTATTAAACCATATTCCAGACGGCTGCAAAACTGTTTTTAACCTTTTTGTTATTGAAGGTTTCGGACATAAAGAGATAGCCGCAATGCTTAACATTTCTGAAGGCACATCAAAATCACAATTGAATGCTGCTAAAACCAAGCTAAAGGAATTAGTAAATAAATTGTATTACCAAAAAGCAAAATAGTCATGGACAATCAAGATAAAATATTCGATAAGTTTAAAGAAGCCGCAGAAAACTCAGCGCTGAAGGATTTTCCGGGAATGGAAAAAGTCTGGTCACGCGTAGAAGATAAGCTCGACAAAAAAGAAGCTAAAAAAACCATTTCCCTATGGAAAAAAGTTGCCATTGCAGCGTCGCTTTTATTACTAATTTCAGTAGGATCTCAATTTATAAAATCAGATAAAGCAACTACAACTCCAGACAATAAAGTTGTCGTTAATGAAACTACAAAAGAAACGATCGAAAAACAGGAAACCCAAAAAAACAATACTGTGGTCTCTTCAAGTCCTCAAATAGTTCCACAAGCCGAAGCTGTTAAAATTTTAGACAAACAAATTAAACAACAACAAAAAGTAGCCGTTCATGAAGTACAAGGCTCTTTTGCAACTGAACCTCATGCAATGCAAGCACCACCTGTAAGAATTGCTGCCGAAGCTGTTGCCGCACCTATACAACCCTCTTATGCCAGCGAAGACGAAAGTACAGTTACAAAAGACAAAGCAGATCAGGATTCAGGATATTCAAAAACAAGAGAAAGAGAATCAGCAAAAGCAGCGTATGCAGACAGACAATCTCAAATGGCTAAAAAAAGTGCTCCTCTAATTGTCATTAACGGAAACCCTATTTCGCATACTAACGATGAAAAAAGAGACCGAATGATGCAGGCTGAAATTGCTAATTTGCAACCTGAAAATGTAGATTCTCTTGTAGTATTAGATCAGCCTTTGTATATTATCGATGGGGTTTACTACTCAGAAAATGATTTATTTGGTAAGAATCCAACAAGTCCTTATGCCCCATTGAACAAACAGGAAATTAAAACAATTACCGTTCTTCAGGACTTAGAAGCCACATCAAAATATGGCGAAAAAGGAAAAAAAGGAGTCGTAATAATTACTACTAAAACAGGAAAACCAGCGGCTAAAAACTAGCTGTAAAACAATCTTTTTAATTTAAAACTTACTATCATGAAAAACGTAAAACTTATTTCATTAGCCCTTTCTATGCTTGTATGTTTCGTATCTATGGCACAGGAAAAAACAATTACCGGAACAGTTACAGATCAGTCTAAGCAGCCGCTTCCGGGTGTTAGCGTTACTGTTCAAAAATCAAAAAAAACGACTCAAACAAATTTTGACGGCAATTATACCATACAGGCACAACCCGGAGATGTTTTGATGTTTAGTTATATCGGGATGCATAATGAGAATATTATCGTCAAACAATCAAATGTTATTAATGTAAGCATGCGGGACAACAACAATCAATTGCAGGAAGTGGTCGTTGTAGGTTACGGAACATCAGAAAGGGAAGACAATAGCTACAGTCGTGTAGAGAAAAGAAGATCTACTAAAGCCGACAGAGCACTGCAAGGCAAAGTGGCTCCGGTGCAAGTTTCTTCTGGTTATGTTCAGGCAGCTCCAACTAAAACCGTAATGATTAGAGGAACCCAAACTTTATCAGCTGCAAATGAACCATTGTATATTATTGATGGAATTCCGGTTAAGTCAAAACAATTCGCTAAAATTAATCCAAATGATGTTCAGGATATAAAAGTCCTAAAAGATGCCGCAGCAACGTCTGTATACGGAAGCAAAGCCGTAAACGGAGTGATCGTTATTGAGACCAAAAACGGAATTTATAAAAATCTTACGGAGAAAGAACTCAATGCCAAATTAAAAAATGCAAATAATGTTCAGCCTGTAGAACCAAGTCAGGAAGATTATAATACATTCGTAGAAAATGCTTTCGAAAGTCCAAAAACTGCACCACTTTCTACGTTTTCTATAGATGTTGATAATGCTTCGTATACCAATATCAGACGTTTTATCAATAATGGACAGGCAGTTCCTAAAGATGCTGTTCGTGTAGAAGAAATGGTAAATTTCTTTAAATACAGCTATCCGCAACCCAAAGATCAAAACCCTTTTTCTATCACTACAGAATTGAGCGATTCTCCGTGGAACTCTAAAAACAGGATTCTTAAAATTGGATTGCAGGGAAAAATATTCCAACCGAGAACTTGCCGGCTTCAAATCTGGTATTCCTGATAGATGTTTCCGGTTCTATGAGTGATATCAACAAATTGCCATTGCTAAAACAATCCTTAAAAATATTAGTAAATGAATTACGTAAAAAAGATAAAGTAGCAATTGTAGTTTATGCCGGAGCAGCGGGATTGGTTCTTGCTCCTACTTCCGGAGACGAGAAACAAACTATTAATGAGGCCCTTGAAAAACTAAATGCAGGAGGAAGTACTGCGGGAGGAGCCGGAATTGAACTTGCCTATAAAATTGCTGCCGAAAATTTTATCAAAAACGGAAACAACAGAGTAATCCTGGCTACAGATGGCGATTTTAATGTTGGCAGTTCTTCTAACACTGATATGGAAAAATTAATTGAAGAAAAAAGAAAAACAGGTGTTTTCCTGACTTGTCTGGGCTACGGAATGGGAAATTATAAGGATAGTAAAATGGAAACGCTGGCAGATAAAGGAAACGGAAATTATGCCTACATCGATAACATTCAGGAAGCGAATCGTTTTTTAGGAAAAGAGTTTAAAGGTTCTATGTTTGCCATTGCAAAAGATGTAAAAATTCAAATCGAATTTAATCCAAAACAAATTCAGGCATATCGCCTAATTGGGTATGAAAATAGAAAACTACGTCCGGAAGATTTTAAAAATGATGCCATCGATGCCGGCGAATTAGGAAGCAATCATACGGTTACAGCTTTGTACGAAATAATTCCTGCCGGAGTTAAAAGCGATTATCTCGACCAACAACCAGACGATTTGAAATATACCAAAGTAAAAGAGAGCAATAGTAATTATAATGATGAGCTTGCGACTATAAAATTCCGATACAAAAAACCGGATGGTGATAAAAGTATCGAAATGGTACAAGTAATCGAAAACAAATCTGTTGTTTTAGAAAAAGCTTCTGATGATTTTAAATTTAGTACTGCTGTTGCATGGTTTGGATTGAAATTGAGAGATTCTAAACTAATTGCAAACAAATCGTCTGATGCTGTTTTGAAATTAGCCAAACAAGGTCTTTCAAATGATGTTGAAGGTTACAAAGCTGAATTTATTCGTTTGATTGAAGCTGCAAAATTCGATTATTAACCAAGTTTTTTTTACATTTGGGTTCTTTTTGAAAAATTTTCAAAACGGATTCAATTAAAAAATTACTAATCAATTTCAAAAAAAACTTAATGAACCCTATCTTAAATAAAAACCTATTTCTTGTAAAAGAACATATCGGAATGTTTAAAGCTGCCAATAACTACGATATTTATGATCCGGAAAGCAACCAGATCATAATGAATTGCAGAGAAAATAATCTGGGCTTTTTTACTAAAATTTTCCGTTTTACAGATTATAAAAGAATGACTCCTTTTGATATCGAAATTACTACAGCTTCTGGCGAAAAAATAATTTCGGTAAAACGTGGTGTTGCCTGGTTTCGTTCGACTGTAGTTGTTTTTGATGAAAAGGATCGTTTAGTGGGTACATTCAAACAAAAATTATTTTCGATAGGTGGAAAATTCGAAATTCTGGATAAAAACGAGAGATCGGCTGCAACCCTTCAGGGAAAGTGGACAGGATGGGATTTTAAGTTTAGTCATGAAAATAAACAACTGGCTCAGGTAAGCAAAAAATGGGCAGGAATTGGTAAAGAATTTTTTACCAGCGCGGATAATTATGTACTTCAAATCGAAGAAACCGTTGCACCGGACAGTCCGCTTAGACAATTAATTCTTGCAGCTGTAATGTGCATCGATATGGTTCTGAAAGAATAAGAAAGTTGTTAAACTTAGATTAAGAAAATAGCTGAAAGCATCATTTTAGGGAGCAAAAACTGTATTTTTGTGTAACTAAAATGATGCTTTTTGCATTTCTAAAAAATAAATCATGACAGACTTAAAAAATAAAAATGCCCTGATTACAGGTGCAGGAAAAGGAATTGGAAAAGCAATTGCACTTGCACTTGCCAAAGAAGGTGTAAACGTAATTTTAGTTTCAAGAACACAGGCTGATATCGACCAGTTGGCAATTGAAACTGCTGCTTTGGGAGTAAAATCTTTAGCCTTATCTGCTGATGTTTCAGACATCAACTCTATAAATAGTGCTGTAGACAAAGCTTTGGCTGAATTTAAAACAATCGATATTTTAATTAACAATGCTGGTATTGCTGCTTTTGGAAACTTTCTGGAATTAGAACCAACTGCCTGGGAAAAAATCATTCAGGTAAACTTAATGGGAACCTATTATACTACCCGAGCCATTTTGCCCAATATGATCGAAAGAAAAACAGGTGACATTATCAATATTTCGTCGACAGCGGGATTAAACGGAAATGCATTGACAAGTGCTTACAGCGCATCAAAATTTGCTGTTTTAGGACTAACAGATTCTTTAATGCAGGAAGTTCGAAAATACAACATTCGTGTTACTGCTTTAACGCCTAGTACTGTTGCTACGGATTTAGCCTTAGATTTAAAATTAACAGACGGAAATCCGGATAAAGTAATGCAATCTGAGGATGTTGCAGAATTAATTATTGCTCAGTTAAAATTAAGCCGTCGTGTTTTTATAAAAAACAGCAGTATTTGGTCTACGAATCCTTAATACCTCTCCATAACTTTGTAAAGTTATACCCTTGGGTGTAATTACTTCGTCTGTTCGCTTCGCTTGAGTCAAAAAATATATATTTAACACATAGAAACATAGATTTTTTTAGCTAAAAAGAATGCAAAAAGAAATACATTTCTTTATCATAGCCAGGCTATGTGCATTTTAAATAAGTGAAATGCCTTTTTTAAAGATCCAAAAGCTATGTTTCTATGTGTTAAAATTAATTACACACAACGGGTTAAAGTTATAAAAATTTAAAAGCCCTTAAACAACCCTCTCTAATGGAACAATACTTAAGACAATTAATTGCAATAGAATTTACAGATAAAAAAGAGCTTTTTACCGGGTTTCTAATTGATTATTCTGATGACTGGATTTTGCTTAGAAATAATCCCGAAGATTTTATATTGGATGGTTTTGTAATTCTGAAAAATAAAAATATCGAAGCCGTTCATCGCGATCATGATCTTGCCTTTACAGAAAAAGTAATTCGCTTAAAAGGTCTTAAAACAAATGCCGAAGATATAATCCCGATTAGAGATTTGAGTTCCATCCTTACTTATGTAAACAACAAATACGGTATTTTTCAGATTTCAAAAAAATCTGCCAAATCTGCTTATCTGGGAAAAATGCTTGAATTAAACGACGAAGAACTTACAATAGACTTTTTGGACATAAAAGGTCAGTTTGGTGGGGAACTGAGTTTTAATCCGGAGAAAATAAGAGTTATCGAGTTTGATACGGATTATATTAATTCTTTGAAATTGGTTATTCCGGAAAATCAGAAGTAATTATTTCAAAAAACAGAAAAGCCCTTTTAAGAAAGGGCTTTTCTGTTTTATACTGTCTGCTTGTGTCTTTGTGAGGAACGAAGCAATCTCATCTAATATATCTATCAGCAAATTTGCTTATTGTTAGTGTAATTGCTTCGTTCCTCGCGATGACAATATGTATTAAGCTTCTGCCAATTTATTTATAAATTCTAAACGAACACTTCCGTCTTCGTCAATTTTTGTCAAATTAATTTGTTGCAATGTATTCACTAATTCAGGGTTCCACGGTGTTTTTACTTTTACGTAATTTTCGGTAAAACCATGAATATATCCTTCTTTATTTTCGCTTTCGAATAAAACCGTTCTGTTAGAACCAATTTGACTTTCATAAAAAGCACGACGTTTTTTTACGGATAATCCGCGTAACATTTTGCTTCGTTTCGCTCTGACATTTGCAGGAACAATTCCCGTCATATTTGCAGCTTCTGTATTATCTCTTTCAGAATAGGTAAATACGTGTAAGTACGAAATATCCATTTCATTCAGGAAATGATACGTTTCTAAAAAGTGCTCATCGGTTTCACCGGGAAAACCAACAATAACATCGACACCAATACAAGCGTGTGGCATTACTTCACGAATTTTATTAACACGTTCTGTATAGACCTCACGTAAGTAACGACGTTTCATTAATTTTAGAATATCATTGCTGCCTGATTGTAACGGAATATGAAAATGTGGTACAAAAGTTCTGCTTTTAGAAACAAAATCAATTGTTTCATTCTTCAATAAATTAGGTTCTATAGAGGAGATTCTCAAACGCTCGATTCCTTCGACCTTATCCAAAGCCTGAACTAAGTCAAGAAATGTATGCTCGTGTTTTTTATTTCCAAATTCTCCTTTTCCGTAATCACCAATATTTACACCTGTCAGAACAATTTCTCTGATATTTTGAGCTGAAATTTCTTTGGCATTTTGCAAGACATTCTCTAAAGCATCACTTCTTGAAATTCCTCTCGCTAACGGAATTGTACAATAGGTACATTTATAATCACAACCATCCTGAACTTTCAGGAATGCGCGGGTACGGTCACCAATAGAATAACTCCCTACATAAAAATCTGCTTCAGCAATTTCACAGGAGTGAACTTCACCCATATCATTTTTGCTCAGGTCATGAATATAATCGGTGATTTTAAATTTTTCTGTTGCTCCCAAAACCAAATCGACACCATCGACAGCTGCCAACTCTTCTGGTTTTAATTGTGCATAGCAACCTACTGCCGCAACAAAAGCTTTTTCGTTAAGTTTCATTGCTTTTTTTACAACCTGCTTAAATTGCTTATCAGCATTATCTGTTACTGAACAGGTATTGATGACATAAATGTCTGCTATTTCTTCAAAATCGACACGATCAAAACCTTCATCATTAAAGTTTCTGGCAATTGTAGACGTTTCTGAAAAATTCAGTTTGCAACCAAGCGTATAAAAAGCAACTTTTTTTCTATTTTCCATGGGAATAAACTACGTTTTAAGTAGTAAGATATTATATTTACATCTCTTTTGAAGAGTTTGCAAATTTACGTACAATATTCTTTAAAATAAAATCAACAATACACTATATATCAATATTTTGCATGAAACCAATAATTTAGTGTGCCGTAAAAAACTATAGATTAACGCAAACAAACAGGGATTAAAATTTATTTAGATCAGAAAACATATTATTTCAATAAGAATTAAATGACAAAATTATCGATTAAATACACATAATATCGATTAAATACATTTTTAAAGGGTTTAAATTGAAATTTTCTTACATTTAACTTTGTTTAGATTATTTTTTAGAAGTATATTCACTTCATCAAAAGCAGTTAAATAAATTTATATTATTTAAATAATAAATAAGTCATAACAATTTTGTTTTTCCCTCGTTATGTTGTTGTTTTGTTATTATAAAAAATGGGAATGCCGAAAACCAGAAAGAGTAGGCAAAAATTAAAAATTAAAACTCCATATGAAGGCATTTTTACCCACAATCTGCTTGATGTTCTTAACCATTTTTAGCTCTCAAGCGCAAACAAGTGCTCCTGCTGCTAATCCATTTCCATCTATTAGTACATTGACAACCTGGGCGAGCTTAAACTCTCAATCTCAATTTGATATTGCAATTCGTGCGGTTGGATTTAAATTTGAAGTAAAAGAACCGGGTGAAGGCTCTACAGCTTACACTTATATTCGTAAAGTAACCGTAAATGAAGTTAACTATACTGATAGAATTGTTTACAGAATTACGAGTAATAACTCTGCAAGTATTATTTCTTTAGTAACAGCTTCTACAGATTTAGTAAGCTTGTATACACCACAATTGGCAACTTTTAAAAATAACAATTGTAAAACTGAAATGTCGAAAGACAAAAACACAACTTGTAGCTGTTACGAAAGTGCCAATTTTGCAATCGATCTTTGCGACGAGCGTGTAAAACTGACAATGGGTGACGGAAATAAATATTTTGTTTCTGTAGCTAAAAAATAATATCTAATCTAAGTATTAGAAACTACGGGCTGTTTTCCAAATCTTTGTAGATCTTTATAAAGATTACAAAGATTTGGAACGCATTTCTTAGGATTTACAGGTTTGGATTTTTCAATTCATACCAAACATGTAATTCTTCTTCATGTTCAAAAGAATTGACATATTGCAAACCAATCTTTGCTAAAATTTTACGGGAGTTTTCATTTCCCGGATCTGCATACGCATAAACTGCATCTACTTTCATTACATTAAGAGCGTGGTCTATAAAAGCTTTTCCAGCTTCTGTAGCATATCCTTTCCCCCAATGTTTTTCGATGAAACGATATCCTATTTCATAAAAATCTTTATGATTATTGATTTCATTTGTAATAAATTTTATTCCGGACCAACCTATAAATTCATTGGTTTCTTTTAGGATTACTGCCCGGCGACCGGTTCCGAAATCTTTGTATTGCTGTTGAACAAATTCAATATAAGCAAGGCTTTGATCGATATGAGTAATAGGTTTATTCCCAACATAGGTATGTACATTTGGGTTAGATTCCAATTCAAACATTCCCTCAACATCTGAAGGAAGAAATTCCCTTAAAAGTAAACGTTCTGTTTCTATTGGCTCTTTCATATAAAAATAAATTTAATTCAAAATAAAACGTTGTACCACCTCAGCAACTCCATCGTTATTATTTGAAGCTACAATAAGATCTGCTCTATCGCGCAATTCTGGCGTAACATTATCAACCCAAACTCCAAGTCCTGCATATTCAATCATCGTAAGATCATTTCCTGCGTTTCCTACGGCAATAATCTCACTTTGATGAATGTTTAGCTTTTCAGCCAAAAGTTTTAAACTTGCCGCTTTATCAATTCCATTTTGAGCTGCTTCCAGGAAAAAAGGTTTAGACATCGCAACACTCAGGTGAGGCATTGCTGTTTTTAAATCTTTTTCTAACTCTTTTAGATACGAAGGTTCTGCCAGCAAAATACATTTTACGGCAGGTTTAGTAACTGCCTCTTTAAAATTTGGTACTTTACGGTGTGGCAATCCTGTAATTTCTTTTTCGATTTCGATATACTCAGAATCCGTTTCGCTAACAATTTCCCCATCAATATAGGTAATAATATGCGTTTTCATTTTTACACTATAATCGTATAAGTCATGAATTTGTTCTACCGTCAAGGATTGTTCAAATAACACAAGATCCTCTTTTACAGTACTGATTATAGCACCGTTGAACGAAATAATATAAGAGTCGTTTAAATCTAATTCCAGCTCTTTGGCATAAGCCGTCATAGCTGATGTTGGTCGTCCTGAAGCCAAAACAACGTGTACTCCTTTTGCCTGAGCTTCAAGAAGTACTTTTTTATTAAGAGCTGATATTTTATGATCGTCTGTCAACAAGGTATCATCCATGTCGAGCACTAGCATTTTATATTGCATGTTTTTTTTAGTTTTTCAGTCTCAGTTTTCAGTCTCAGTCTCAGTAAGCACTGAAAACTGAGACTGAAAACTGAAAACTTCTTTTAAATACTCATTCTGAATTCTTCGATAACCGGATTTGCTTTTGCAAAATCTGTTTCCTGAATAAATACCTCAACGGCTAAACCTGTACTGCCAAAACCTCCTAAACGAGCAGATTGAATATTATCTTTTTTTGTAGTTTCTACTCCCGCTTCTTCCAATCTTTCTTGTAAAGCAAGTGCCAAAACTTCGCTTCCTGAATACACTTTCATTAATCCCATGACATTCTGTTTTTTGTAATTATTTAAATTCTTTATTCTAATATTATGCGCAGCTGTTTTTGAAAATCATTATTTTCATTCATGCCTGTGTGTTCCTGATCTCTAAGCAGGTAAAAATGTCCGTTATTTTTTAAAAGCCGGCTTAATCGAACCGAATTTTCATAAGGGATCAATTGATCTCTTTTTCCATGAAAAATATAAATTGGTTTTTTAATCCTGGGCAGATATTCGTATGTTTCCATACTAAATTTCTTTAAAAAATCCGGAAAAAAAGGCAATTTGCTACTCGACAATTCTGTAAAACTATAATAAGGCGATTGCAAAATTAAAGCCTTCGGATTGTTATGCGAAGCCAAAATAGTTGCAAGTCCGGAGCCAATTGAATAACCTGTTATAATAATTTTGTTTTCAGGATATCGCTTCGTCAACGTTTTATAGGCAATAGAAATATCTTTATTTAACTGGTCTTCATTCTCTATTTCCCCCTCACTTTTACCAAAACTTCTATAATCTAAGATAAAAATATCATACCCTAAATTAGTATACACTTTGGCAATGCTACCCCAGGTTTCCAGTGTTCCGGCATTACCATGCAGATAAAAAACCAAACCTTTAGAATTTTCTGCCTTAAACAGTAATCCATTTAATTTTGCACCATCAAATGATTCAATATTTAATTCTTCGAATTTATGCTGATAATCAAACTGAAAATCTTTTGGGAGTTTTGCACTCTGAAAAACCATTCTAACCTGACTAAAATAAACATAAGAAACAATGATTACATAAATAATAACAAAAAATACCAGAAGTACAATTGTCAAAAATTTAAGTGTTTTCAGCATCTCCATAAATTATCTTTTAGTTTCCAGTCTCAGTATTCAGTCTCAGGCTGAATACTGAGACTGAGACTTTATTCTTCTTCTTCAATATCGTTTTCTTCTTCGTCCAGTTCTTCTTCCCCTTCTTCATCCATATCAAACAGATAAGGTTCCAGCATTAATTTATCTGCTAAAATTTCGATACGTTCTGTCAATTTTTCTGCAAAAATAATACGCTGTGTTTTTGTGATACTATTCGAAATACGCATGATTTTAGTTTCGTGACGCAATTTTAACATAGGATCTGCATCGTCGATAATAAACATTTTTAAGCGGTTTACGTTGTAACCCGCTGTAGTAAACATATCGCTTAATTTATTTGGTGTACCAATAAGAACATCTATTCCGGTCGAAATATAGTTTTTATCATAATCTGTATCGCCTTTATCGTGTACACCATAAACTTCTAGATTGGTATATTTTCCGTATTTCGCAAAAAGCTCCACCATCTCTAACACTTTGGCTTTGTCCTCAACAAAAATCAAAGCACGTGGCGATTCTTCTGTTTGTCCTGCCAATTGCTGAATGACATTTAATACAATTGTTGTCGATTTCCCGCTTCCTGCCGGAGAAAGAATAATGCAGTCCGCCCCACTTTTTATAGTCGAAAAAGTTTCTTGCTGCAAAACATTTGCCTCTGTTAAACCATTTTCAATTAATGCGTTTTGTAATTTTTCGTTTATTTTTTTTAGTTTCATCTATTGAGATTGAAAAGATTGAAAAATGGAAAGATTAGATCCTGAAAAAAATCTTTCAATTATTAAATCATTAAATTAATTTTATTTGCTTGCAAACATTTTTACATCGGTTTCAGAGATTTCAGTTCCTCCCAAAATGATCAATCTTTCGACTACATTTCGAAGTTCACGGATATTTCCGGTCCAATCGTATTCCTGCAATAATTTTATGGCTTGCGTAGAAAATATCTTAACTGTATTTCCTTGTTCTGAAGCAATTTTCTCTGTAAAATGAGTAATCAAAGCCGGAATATCTTCACGTCGTTCGTTCAATGGTGGAACTTTGATCAGGATAACTGCCAGACGATGGTACAAATCTTCGCGGAAACGACCTTCGGCTATTTCAGTTTTTAAATCTTTATTGGTTGCAGCCACAACACGCACATCGACTTTAATATCTTTTTCGGCCCCAACTCTGGTAATCATACTTTCCTGCAAAGCACGCAATACTTTGGCTTGTGCAGAAAGGCTCATATCGCCAATTTCATCCAGAAAAATAGTTCCTTTATCTGCTGCTTCAAACTTTCCTGCTCGATCTTTAACCGCAGATGTAAAAGCACCTTTTACATGACCAAACAATTCGCTTTCGATTAATTCACTCGGAATCGCAGCACAGTTTACTTCTATTAAGGGAAAATTTGCACGTTCGCTTTTTTCATGCAATTGATGCGCTACTAATTCTTTTCCGGTTCCGTTAGGTCCCGTAATCAAAACTCTGGCTTCTGTTTGCGCAACTTTATCAATCATTACTTTAATATGATTGATGGCTTCGCTCTCTCCTACCATTTCGTAGTTTTTGCTAACCTTTTTCTTTAAGATCTTATTCTCAACTACCAGTTGTTTTTTATCCAAAGCATTACGAACAGTATTCAGTAAACGATTTAAATCCGGTGGTTTCGAGATGTAATCAAAAGCTCCAAGACGCATGGTATGAATCGCCGTTTCCATATCGCCGTGACCTGAGATCATTACCATTGGAATCTCTGGTTTGATTTTTTTTACTTCTTCTAAAACCTCAACACCGTCCATTTTTGGCATTTTGATATCACACAAAACCAAATCATAATCGTTGTTTTTTATTTTGTCCAGACCAGCAAATCCATCTTCTGCTTCCTCTACCTGATACGAATCGTTTTCTTCTGATAAAATTTTTACCAAAACTCTTCTAATCGCTGCTTCGTCTTCTATAATTAGTATTTTACTCATTTTTTTTTTAAAGGTTCAAAGTTGCAAAGGTTCAGAGGTACAAAGTTTAAAATCTTTGTCACTATGGCGCCTTTTAATCTACTATTATTAATACATCTTTTATACTCCTTGCTTGATTCTTAAAGTTTTATTCTAAGTTACAAAATTCAAATTTTACAAAACCTTTGAACCTTTGTCCCTCTGAATCTTGTAACTTAGAATAAAACTAATATTTAAGCCATTTATACAATTCTTTCCAGGTAGGTTTTTTGCCGTACATTAAGATACCAATACGGTAAATTTTGGCTGCAAACCACACTACAAGAAAAAAAGTAGCAAACAATAATGATACCGAAATCGCAATTTGCCACCACGGCACTCCAAAAGGCAATCGCATTAACATTACGATGGGTGATGTAAGCGGAATCATCGAAAACACTACTGCGATAGTTCCGTGAGGATCATTTACAACTGTAAAAAATCCGATATAAACGCTCAGGATAAGCGGCATTAAAATAGGCAAAAGAAATTGTTGCGAATCTGTTTGATTATCAACAGCTGCTCCAATGGCGGCATAAAAAGAACTATACAGGAAATACCCCCCAATAAAGTAAATTACAAAACCAATTATAATGCTGGCAATTGGTAAATTCCATAATTCGCGAATATACATTTGTGCAGTCCCTGACATTTCTTGTTGAGCCGAATGCATTAATTCTGGCGAAATTCGCGCTGTTGGTCCAACATTTACACCAAAAAATGCAGAAGCAGCAAACATAAGTCCTAATCCAATTATCGCCCAGATTACAAATTGCAGTAGTCCTGCCAGAGAAGTTCCAACAATTTTACCAATCATTAACTGAAATGGTTTTACTGATGAAATAATAATCTCGATAATTCGGTTCGTTTTTTCTTCGATTACGCTTCGCATTACCATATTCCCGTAAATGATAATAAACATCATGATCAAATATCCAAATGCTCCGCCAATCGCTATTTTTATTTCATTTAATCCTTTTAGACTTTCTTCTCCGGAAGCCTTTACCAAATGAATATTGACCGCTGACTGTGCTTTTTTGATTGCCAGAGTATCCAGCTTTGCAGATTCGAGATTTATTTTTGTAATTTTTTCTCCTATTACATCTTGTGTTTTTTCGATAAAAGAAATACTTGGACTGTTATTCGAAATAAACTCGATTTTACTTTCTAAATCTTTTAAATTATTTGTTTTCGGGATAATAATTAAACCATCAAAACTCTCGTTAGTAATACTGTCTTTAAGTGCCTGTGTATTAATTTCGGATAAATTAAGATATTTAAAATCTGTTTCTTTTTTATTTTTCTTTACAAAATCATTGGCAAACAAACCCGTTTCGTCATGAATTGCGATTCGTTTGGTTTCGGCTTTCATTGAACTCAGATACCCAATAAATCCAGCAATTGCAACAAACAATAACGGACTTAAAAAAGTCATGACAACAAAAGATTTATTGCGGACTTTTGCAATAAATTCTCTTTTTATAATTAATGAAATTATACTCATTTTTTTATTTTAGATTTTAGATTGTTGACTTTAGATTTTTGATTCCAGGTTTTCACTCTAAAATCTAAAATTTAAACTCTAAACTTTATTTTCGGTTACCGTTTGAATAAAAATATCGTTTACACTTGGAATTTTCTCTACAAAATGTGTTACCTGACCTCTTTGTGTCAAAATATTTAATAACTCATTTGGCGTTGCATTACCAATTTGAATCTCTAATTTTAAATCGTCATTTAATGATTTGAAATTTGCCGGCGAAACCGTAAATTTTTGTGTTAGATCATACATCAATCCTTCGACATTACCGGTCAAAATCCCAACTTCAAAACTATTGGTTTTAAACTGGCGTTTTACATCGCTTAGTTTTCCTTCTATTAACTTATTCGATTTATGAATTAAAGCAATATGATCACAAAGTTCCTCCACGCTCTCCATGCGGTGAGTCGAAAAAATAATTGTCGCGCCCTGCTCTTTTAATGCTAAAATTTCATCTTTAATAACGTTTGCATTTACGGGATCAAATCCGGAAAAAGGCTCATCAAAAATCAGTAATTTTGGCTTGTGCAATACACAAACCACAAACTGAATTTTTTGTGCCATTCCTTTAGAAAGTTCCTGGATTTTTTTATTCCACCAACCCTGAATCCCCAAGCGATCAAACCAATATTCTAACTGCAATTTTGCTTCGGCCTTAGAAAGTCCTTTCATTTGTGCCAAATACAAACATTGTTCGCCTACTTTCATTGAAGTATACAAACCTCTTTCTTCAGGAAGATAACCAATTGTTTGCACATGTTTGGGCTGCAATTTTTCTCCATCCAAAATTATTTCGCCACTATCCGGTAATGTAATCTGATTTATGATTCGGATCAGAGAAGTTTTTCCAGCTCCATTGGGACCTAATAGCCCATAAATACTGCCTTTTGGCACATTTAATGAAACTTCGTTAAGCGCTACATAATCACCGTATTGTTTTACGACTTTATGTACTTCGAGTAAGTTGCTCATGCTATTTTTAAGATTTTCTGCGTCAATTTAACCTTTGTGGTATCGCGTGTGTAAAAGTAAATAATTCGTAGCGAAACTTTACACTATTAACACAAAAAACCCATCCTAATTTAAACTAGAATGGGTTTTTAAATTTATTATCTAAAACATTTTAGAAAAGTTCAGCTTATGAAAACATATCTTTTACTTTCTCAAAAAATGATTTTTCTGATTTTTCAGGACTTGGAACAAAATGTTCGTCGTTAAGCGCATTTTCAAAAAATTGTTTTTGCTCTTTACTTAATGTTTTTGGAGTCCACACATTTACATGAACCAGTAAATCACCACTTCCGTAACCGTTTATACTTGGAATCCCTTTTCCTTTTAATCTTAAGATTTTTCCGGATTGAATACCTTCTTCTAATTTAATACGAACTTTTCCGTTGATTGCTTCAATATCTTTAGAAATTCCCAGAACTGCTTCCGGAAAACTAATGTATAAATCATAATGAATATTTTCGCCTTCACGTTTCAGGAATTCATGCTCTAATTCTTCAATGGCTACAATTAAATCACCTGGAATACTATTTCCAGGGGCATCATTTCCTTTATTAGAAACTTTCAATTGCATACCATCAACAACTCCTGCAGGAATTTTGATCGAAACAGTTTCATCTTCCTGTACCATTCCTTGCGAATCCGCTTCAGAAGGTCTTTTATCTAAAATCTGACCTGAACCTCCACAAGTAGGACATGTTGATGCAGATTGCATTCTTCCTAAAATAGTATTGGTTACACGCATCACTTGTCCCTGACCGTTACAAGTCGAACATGTTTTGTATGTTACTCCTTTAGCCTGAACTTTACGTTTTACTTTTACTTTTTTCTCAACACCATTTGCAATTTCTTCTAAAGTAAGTTTTACTTTAATTCGAAGATTGCTTCCTTTCGCACGACGAGGACCTCCGCCACCGCCTCCGAAACCTCCAAATCCGCCACCAAAAATATCACCAAACTGGCTGAAAATGTCATCCATATTCATACCACCGTGGCCACCACCACCAAAACCTCCGGAACCATCAAAAGCCTGATGTCCATATTGGTCGTATTTTGCTTTTTTATTAGGATCGCTCAAAACTTCATAAGCTTCTGCAGCTAATTTAAAGTTTTCTTCTGCCTCTTTGTCGCCTGGATTTTTATCCGGGTGATATTTCAAAGCACTTTTTCGGTAAGCTTTTTTAATTTCGGCAGCGTCAGCATTTTTTGAAATGCCCAGTATTTCGTAAAAATCTTTTTTCATAATTTAGGTTAAATTCGATCCGATCCCGAAACTTCAGAACAGGATAAATTCTAAAATCAAATTCTTAAAAAATTGATATTCAGAATCTAATTTACATTTTTAGTTTCCGATAACTACTTTAGGAAAACGAATAATCTTATCTCCTAATTTGTATCCTTTTTCAATAACATCAACAATTTTACCTTTTAATTTCTCAGACGGCGCTGGGATTTGGGTAATTGCCTCTGCAAAATCAGCATTAAAAGCATCACCTGCTCTTACTTCAACCTGCTCTAAACCTTTAGAAACCAAAGTACTTTTAAATTTTTCGTGAATCAACTCAACTCCTTTAGACAAAACTTCATCTTCAGATTTATTGATTTCTACAATAGCTCTGTCAAAATCATCCAAAACAGGAAGCATTGCTAACAAAACTTCTTGATTTGCTGTTTTAAACAAATCCATACGCTCTTTTGAAGTTCTTTTTTTGTAATTTTCAAATTCAGCAAATAATCTCAAAAACTTATCTTTTTCTTTTGCCAAGTCTTGAGCCAATTGCTCTTCAACACTTAATTCTTCAACAATTAATTGTTCACCGTTGGCATTGTTCTCTAACGTTACATCATCTAATTCCTGATCGAACTCTGTATTTTCCGTAGTCATATTACTTTTATTTTTAAAAATATTCTTAAACTTCATTTTTTATTCTTTCTGTTGGATTGCAAAAGTACTGCCAAATCTTTCAAAATGTCAAATTGTCACTTTATTGCAACTGAGCCTTTTAAAAAACCACAAACACCAAATAAAATTTAGTATAATTTTAAGACTATTACGTTTTAGTTTATACTATATTTGGAATCCAAAATGGAAACTAAATTATTACCTATCAAAATTGAATTTAAGGGTTGGCCTCGGCTTTATAAATAATTATTAATTCAAGTTTACCTTATATTAAAAAAAGCTTCATCTATTATAGACGAAGCTTTTTTTTATGCTTTTTTTTACTTACCCGAAGTCTCTGATAAATAATTAATAACTATCGTTATTGATCAATTTGTTTCGCACGGGCGGAGGGATTCGAACCCCCATCAACGGTTTTGGAGACCGCTATTCTACCCTTGAACTACGCCCGTATCAAGGCCGCAAATTAAATGCTTTTTTTCTTATCCCGCAATTATTTCACGGAGATTTAAAAAGATTTAAACTAATAATTGACTAACACAATCACCTCCAAAGCTTTATGAAATTTACCTCAATATTTGCGTTCTTTGCGATTCATTTAGCCACGAATTTCATGAATTATCACGAATTATTTTATCAATAATCATCATTAAGCTCTGAGAACGCCGTCTACTTTAATCAACTAAAAACTTTGCTTTAAAAGTCTTAAGCCAGCAAAGCATTTTTCAATCCTTCAAAGTCAACCGAAATTTGTTCTCCCGAAACTAGATTTTTTAAAGAATACGAATTTGATGCGATTTCCTGATCTCCTGCAATTACAGCAAACGGAATCAATCTTTTATCGGCATATTGAAACTGTTTCCCCACTTTTACATTATCAGGATACAGTTCTACTTTTATATTTTCTTTTCTCAATTTCTGGATCGCTTGCGAAGCATACAAAGCTTCGGCATCTCCATAATTAATAAACAATGCTTTTGATGTTGCTGCAACTGTTTCCGGAAATAACTGCAACTCTTCAAGAACTAAATAAATACGATCTAATCCGAAAGAAATTCCAACCCCGCTCATATTTTTCAAACCAAAAATACCCGTTAAATCATCGTATCTACCGCCACCGCCAATAGATCCCATTGAAACCGTTTTTGGTGCTGCTACTTCAAAAATAGCTCCTGTATAATAATTCAGTCCACGAGCCAGAGTCACATCAAGATCTAAAGTAGCCGTAGACAAACCTAAAGTTGCCACATTGTCACAAATAAATTTCAATTCCTCTACTCCTTTCATCCCTTCTTCCGACTCAGCCAGTAAACTGGAAAGCTGAAGGATCTTATCTGCAAATGTTCCTGTAAAATTAAAAAGGGGCTGCACTTTGACCAAAGCCTCTTCCGGAATACCTTTTTCGATCATTTCTTTTTTCACACCGTCTTCGCCAATCTTATCCAGCTTATCAAGAGCAACTGTAAAATCGATCAATTTATCAGATGCACCAATTACTTCTGCAATTCCGGATAATATTTTTCTATTATTGATTTTAATTGTTACACCTTCTAAACCTAAAGATGTAAAAACGGTATCGTACAATTGAACCAATTCTACCTCCTGCCACAATGATTTTGAACCAACAACATCAGCATCACATTGATAAAACTCTCTGAAACGGCCTTTCTGAGGTTTATCTGCTCGCCAAACCGGCTGAATCTGATATCTTTTAAAAGGAAAAACTATTTCGCTTTGATTTTGAACAACATATCTAGCGAACGGCACTGTCAAATCATAACGCAACGCTTTTTCTGATATATAACTAGTCATAAAACTAGATATTGATTTTTTCTGACCTAAAACATTACAAAATTCATTGCTTATTTTTTTTATAACATTGTAATCTGCAATAAACAAACTCTTCTGTAAAAAATCCTCATTTCGCACTTGTTCAAAATCCAAGCCGGTCATCCTTATAAAATCAACAATTTCTGCTAAGAGATAACTTTTTCTTTCTGTCAATTCTTTATCAAAAGCGATTCCAAAATCCCTATCTTTAAACACATTTCTAGAGGTCCATTCTTCAATTTTATACTCAATCATTGCAAGTACTTCCTTGTCAACTAATAACTTTTCAAAGTCTTCAAAAGTTAAAAAACTTTGTCCTTTTATCTTATAATGAAATATATAACTTGTCACATCTCGAAATATTTTTTGAATTGATACATATATTGAAATACTATTCAAATCAAAAAAATCATTCTCCAATTTCTTTTCAAAAAAATCACCGCTGTTCAATATTTTAAAAATCAAACGGTCGCCTTCTTCCCCATATTTCCCCATCAAAGTATCTGAATTTTCAAATGAAGGCGTTTCAATAGGCTGAAAACCAAATTTCTCAAAATTACTTTTTATGATTTGAATAATATATTGACGTTTTGACACCTCTGCTGGTGAAAAATCTCTTGTCCCTTTTGGTATACTTGGTTTTGAAGCCATTTTTTTTATTTTAGATTGTTGCTTTTAGATTTTAGATTCCTTGAAAACCTGCCTCTAAATTCTTTAACATTATTTTCTTTTTAATTTTAATCGTCCGCAAATATCTCACTTTTTAAAATAAATAATGCGAGTTGGAAAACAAACTTGTAACAAAAAACGTATTTTCGTGACAAATTGTTCATGATGCTAAAATTATTTAAAGAAAATATCCGAATTGCTTTTGGTTCTATCAAAACACAATTATTGCGTACTATTCTTACTGTATTAATTATTGCAATTGGAATTACGGCTCTGGTTGGGATTCTAACGGTTGTGACGGCTCTTGAAAATACAATTTCGACAAATTTTGCTTCTATGGGAGCTAATACTTTTAATATTAACCAATACGAAAACAACCTTAAAAATCGTGGAAGTAACGAGCGTGAGATTGTAAACCCTATTATTTCGTATCCGGAAGCAGTTGCTTTCAAAAACAAATACAAATATCCTTTTACAGAGACTTCATTGTCTTTTACCGCTACAAAAACTGCAGAGGTTAAATTTTTAGACAAAAAAACAGATCCTGAAATCAGCGTTCTTGGTGTCGATGAGCATTTTATATCCAACTCCGGTTTAGAAATAAGTTCAGGACGCAGTTTTAATCAATTCGACATCGAAAACAATACTTATTCCTGCGTTGTAGGATCAGATTTTGAAAAAGGTTTATTAAAAGATGTAAACCCTTTAGACAAAATAATTTCGATTCGCGGCGCACGTTTTAAAGTTATTGGCGTTTTAAAAGAAAAAGGATCAACCTTTGGCAACAGTCAGGATTTACGCGTATTAATCCCAATTCAGGTTGCACGTTCCCTATTTACCGCTCCTAATATCAATTATACCATGAGCGCAATGGTTTCTAAAAAAGAACTTTTGGACGAAGCTATCGACAACGCAACAAGCACAATGCGAAGAGTGCGAAAATTGAGCCCTACCCGTGATAATAATTTTGGAATTGGACGCAGTGATGATTTGATAAATCGCATTCTGGGAATCACAAAATATCTTGGCTGGGCTTCCTGGATCATTAGTGTTATTACCATCTTAGGATCTTCAATCGCTCTTATGAATATTATGATTGTTTCGGTTACAGAACGTACCCGCGAAATTGGCGTAAGAAAAGCTTTGGGAGCAAAAAAAATAACAATTGCCGTTCAGTTTTTTATCGAAACATTACTAATTGGGCAAATTGGTGGTTTAATAGGTATTATAATAGGTATCCTTTTAGGATTTGCGATTGCAACTGCCATGAGTTTTGTATTTGTGATTCCGTGGGTTGCTATATTTGCCGCTTTTGCAACCAGTTTTACCGTTGCAATTGTTTCAGGTTTATATCCTGCAATCAAAGCAGCTAAACTAGATCCTATCGAAGCCTTACGCTACGAGTAGTTTTCAGATTACTGTCGCAATTTAGACTAAAAACTGTAGCTCGCACCAAAAAATAGGATCAAGACTAAACAATCCCTTTCATCATTCTGTCATTATCGTAAATATCTCTGCGCAGTTCTATATTTTTGAAATTCATTTTTTCTAACAAATCTCTCATTTCATCTCCTAAGTACTGATTGATTTCAAAATACAATTGTCCGCTTTCCAGTAAATTTTCCTGTGCCAGTGATGCTATTTTCCGATAGAAAACCAAAGCATCATTATCTTCTACAAAAAGTGCCAGATGTGGTTCATAATCCAAAACATTCTTTTTAATTTCTTCCTTTTCTAAATTACGGACGTAAGGCGGATTTGAAACAATAATATCGAAATTGCATTTTAAAGCTTCGGCTTCTAAAATATTCTGAAGCATAAAAGTAACTTCTGCCTTATTATTTGCTGCATTTCTTTTAGCGGTTTCTATTGCTTTTTTCGAAACATCAATACCATAAACTTCTGCATTAGGGATATTCTTAGCCAACGAAATAGCAATGCAGCCACTTCCGGTTCCGATATCCAGAATTTTTATTTTCTTGGCTTTATCAAACTTAGAATTTTCATTGATAATCCACTCTACCAATTCTTCTGTTTCCGGTCTCGGAATCAAAACATTTTCGTTTACCTCGAAATCCAGTCCATAAAAATTAGTTTTCCCTAACAAATACTGAATTGGAACTTCTTTCTTTAATTGAGACAATAAAGAATCCCATATCACAAAATCAATCTCTGAAAAACTCAGTTCATGATTTAGTGCTAGATCAATTTGTCGTAATTTATTTTTGTCTTCTAATATTAAATAGAAAAAACTTTCCGCTTCATACGCATCGTAATAAGGCGATAATTCTTTGATAAAATGAGTCCGGTATTGTTTAATTTTCATTTTGGGTATTTGAGCATTATTCGTTAAGCTAAAACCAATCTTATTACAACATAAGTATCGTAAGACAAAAATTGTTACAATTCTGTTACAAAACTTTCAACATCCACACTGGGCAAGAACTGTGCCCGGTATTCCCTAAGGGAGCTTCTAAATATTCAAATCCTGATTTTTTATATAATTTTTGAGCAGCATGCATAAACGGCATTGTCTCTATATAACATTTCTCAAAACCAAAAACCAGTGCTTGTTCCAAACATTTTTGCATCATTTTAGAACCAATTCCTAAACCTCTTGTTTCCGGCAAAAAATACATCTTTTGCAATTCGCATATCTCAGGATCTCCATTTTCTAATGGCGCAACTCCTGCACAGCCCATAATCTTGCCATCATTTTCGACTACAAAATAAACGGACTTAGGCTTATTATATTCTTCAAACATTAAATCTAAATACGGATCTGCGTATGCCGTTCCAACTTTAGGTATTTCCATTTCGTCAAAAACCATTCGTATTAATTGAGCAACTGCCTGATTGTCTTCCTTTTTTATTGCTCTGATAATCCAATTTTCCATAATTATTTATACGTATAACATAGATACAAAAGTAAAAATACTTTTTTGATAGTTTCTTAACTTACTCCTAAACTCAAAAATAACTACTTTTGTAATGTGAATATACATGAAAAATACATAAAACGCTGCATTAAATTAGCACAAAATGGATTTGGGACTACATATCCAAATCCTATGGTTGGAAGCGTAATTGTTTACCAAAACCAAATCATTGGCGAAGGATGGCACAAAAAAGCCGGAGAACCACATGCTGAAGTTAATGCAATTCGATCTGTAAAAGACAAATCATTATTAAAAAAAGCAACTATTTATGTGAGCTTAGAACCTTGCAGTCATTTTGGCAAAACACCTCCTTGTTGTGATTTGATTATTGAACATAAAATTCCGAATGTAGTTGTTGGAACGGTAGATCCTAACGAAAAAGTAGCCGGAAATGGTATTAAAAAATTAATAGCTGCCGGAGCAAATGTTATTGTTGGTGTTTTAGAAAATGAATGCAACGAGCTTAACAAACGTTTTTTTACGTTTCATCAAAAAAAGAGACCTTATATTATATTGAAATGGGCCGAAAGTCAGGACGGTTTTTTATCTCCAGAAAAAGAAGCTGATCAGGATCGCAAACCCATCTGGATTACCAATCCATACTCAAGGCAACTCGTACATAAGTGGAGAAGCGAAGAGCAGGCTGTTTTAGTAGGTACTCAAACTGTTATCGATGATAATCCAAAATTAAACACCAGAGACTGGTCAGGAAATAATCCGGTACGAGTTGTTTTGGATCAAAATAACAGGATATCAAAAGACAGTTTTATTTTTGACAATACTGTAAAAACTATCGTATTTACAAAATATGAAAGTAACCTTTCGACAGAAAACACTAACTTTGAAGTAATTGATTTTAATCAAAACATAATACCTCAGATTTTGGCTGTTTTGTATCAAAACCAAATTCAATCAATTATTATTGAAGGCGGATTGCAAACGCTACAATCATTTATAGATCTAAATGTTTGGGATGAAGCCCGAATATTTATCGGAAAATCTACTTTTAGAGCAGGAACAAAAGCGCCTGTCATTCAAAAGAAAAGCATAACAAAAACCTACATTCAAAGCGATGAATTACTAAATATTAGAAATCATGATTGATACTATAATTTTTGACTTTGGAGATATTTTTATCAATTTAGACAAACAAGCGACCGTTTCAGGATTACAGAAATTAGGAATGACAGAATGGAATGCAGAATTGGACAGCCTGAATCTTTTGTTCGAAACGGGAGATATTTCACGTACTGATTTTTTGGCTGGTTTTCAAAAAGAACTTCCAAATGCATCGATCGAACAAATTTTGGAAGCCTGGAATGCTGTTCTGGCTGATTTTCCTTTGTATCGATTAGAGTTTTTACAAATGCTCACTCAAAAATATCGTTTGTTTTTATTAAGCAATACAGATTCTATTCATATTCAGACTTTCGAACATAAAAGCGGGATTTCTTTTTATAGTGATTTTTATCAATGTTTTGAAAAAGTGTACTTTTCGTTTGAAATCGGAATGCGCAAACCAAATGCAGAGGTTTTTCAATACCTGATCAACAAACATGAATTATCGCCAAAGCGAACCTTGTTTGTAGATGATAAAAAAGAAAATACAGATGCTGCTGCTGCATTGGGCTTTAATGTTTGGAATTTGCAAGTTGGCCAGGAAGACGTTGTTGATTTATTTGATAAAAAAATATTATAAATTATTTTAGCCACAGATTTCAAAGATTAAATGATTTTTTTTGTTTCTCGCAGATAAAACAAATCTGCTTTATCTGCAAAATCTGCGAGAGAAAAAGCTTAACTCCAAAATAAAAAATACCACGAGAACGTGCTTGTTACAAATTACACTAAATAAGTTTGAGATAATTTGTGAAATTCGTGGCAAAAATTAACACAAAAGAGAAAATCTTTTTAATCTTTTTAATCTGTGGCAAGAAAAACATTAAACATAATTTAGAAACTTACTTTTGGAATATAACGATACGTATCAAACTATAGCTTTTGAATCAGAAGAAGTTCTCTTTAAGGAAAAAGGAAGTAAATTCTTTGGATACGCTTTTCCTATAGAAAACGAAGACGAGGTAAAGCCTATCATCGAAAATTTAAAAAAGCAGCATCCTCATGCTGTTCATTTTTGTTACGCCTATCAATTGGGCACGGCCCCAAAGATTTCTTATCGTGCCAATGACGATGGCGAACCAAGCAATACTGCCGGAGCACCAATTTACGGACAAATACAATCTTTTGGACTAACCAACGTTCTTGTTGTCGTAGTTCGAATTTTTGGCGGAATCAAATTAGGTGTTGGCGGATTAATTGCAGCTTATAAAACAACCGCTCAAATGACACTTGAAATTTGTGAGATCATTGAAAAAACAATCGATGTTCATTTTTTAATCTCTTTTGATTATAAAAACATGAATAAAGTTATGCGTGTTATTAAAGAAAAAAAGCTGGAAATCAGTTCTCAGGAAATGGAAATGGATGAAAATTCAGGTTTACCAATTGGCAAAATCAAAACAAAAACACGTAAAAAAAATGCCGAATCTGTATTCGACATTTTTGATTTAATGTTTGAAATCGATATTAAAATTATATAAATTATTATAAAAACCTATCTCGTTTTAACAATTATACAAGTGTTTTAAACAATTCTAAAATATAATCCGGAGGAGCTGTTGGACGACCTGTTTTTAACGAAATAAATACTAAAATAAAAGCAGCAGTTGTTAATAACTCATTCGCTTCATTATAAATCGCACAGTCAAATTCGATCTTGACAGATGACTGACTTTTGAAAGCGGTATGAATTGTAAGAAGCTCATCATAACGTGCAGATTTTTTATAATTTATTTGCATGGAAACAATGGGTAATCCAATTCCGCTTTCTTCCATGCTTTTATACGAAATCCCTTTATTTCTAAGCCATTCCACGCGTCCAATCTCAAAATATGGGACATAATTTCCGTGATAAACAACTCCCATTTGATCTGTTTCAGAGTACCGAACACGCACTTGCGTTTGATGATTTTTCATTATTTATAGATTAAAAAAAATTAACTTCTTAAAGTTCACTTACAACATTTTTTTATAAAATTAGAGGGCAAAATATTTTTTTTTACAGAAATTTGTTCACATATTTGTTATCCCGAAATACGGAATAAAATTGCTCCTTTTTTATTAGGAGAATCTTTATCAATAATAAAAAAATTTATCTGAATCTATGACTAAAACTGCTCAATCGGTATGGGAAAACTGTTTGTCCTTTATAAAAGACAATATTCAAGATCAAGCATACAAAACTTGGTTTGAACCAATCAAATCAGTTGAGCTAACCGACAACGCGTTATATATTCAAGTACCAAGTAAATTTTTCTACGAATGGCTGGAAGAACATTACGTAAAATTATTGAAAGTTGCGCTTACCAAAGAACTGGGAAAAAACGCAAAGTTACTCTATAAAATTAAAATGGAGAACACTTATGGCAATAAACAACCGTTTACAGAACAGTTGCCAAGTGCCAACAGAGTGCCAATGAAACCGCAAGAGGTTGATGCTCCGTTTAAAAACTTAAATCCTGAGCTTAAAAATCCTTTTGTAATTCCAGGAATTAGAAACCTTAAAATTGAATCGCAATTAAATGCCAATTACAGTTTTGATAATTTCTTAGAAGGAGACTCAAACCGCTTAGCCCGTTCTGCAGGTATGGCTGTTGCCAACAAACCCGGAGGAACATCCTTTAATCCTTTATTGATTTTTGGTGGAGTTGGTTTAGGAAAAACACACTTGGCGCATGCCATAGGTGTAGAAGTAAAAGATAAATATCCTGAAAAAACGGTTTTATACATTTCTGCCGAAATTTTTACACAACAATATATTGATTCTGTAAAAAAGAATAATCGTAATGATTTCATTCACTTTTACCAATTAATTGATGTTTTGATTATTGATGATGTTCAGTTTTTATCTGGAAAATCAGGAACTCAGGACGTATTTTTCCATATTTTTAACTACTTGCACCAAAACGGAAAACAGGTAATTTTGACTTCGGACAAAGCTCCTGTCGACATGCAGGATATTGAACAACGTTTATTATCTCGTTTTAAATGGGGACTATCTGCTGAATTACACCAGCCAGATTACGAAACCAGAATTTCGATCTTAAAAAACATACTATATCATGATGGTGTCGAAATGCCGGAAGATATTATCGAATATGTTGCACGCAATATCAAAAGTAATGTTCGTGAACTTGAAGGCGCTATTATTTCTCTAATCGCACAATCTTCTTTTAACAAAAAAGAGGTTACGATAGAATTAGCCAAAAGCGTTGTAGAAAAATTTGTTAAAAACGTAAAGAGAGAAATCTCTATCGATTATATTCAAAAAATTGTGTCTGATTATTTTCAGTTGGATATTGAAACCCTTCAATCTAAAACCAGAAAAAGACACGTGGTACAGGCCAGACAATTGGCCATGTTTTTTGCTAAGAAATTTACAAAAGCTTCTTTGGCAAATATTGGCTCACAAATTGGAGACCGCGATCACGCTACCGTTTTGCATGCTTGTAAAACAGTCGATAATTTAGTTTCTACAGACAAACAATTCAAGAAATTTGTCGAAGACATCAACAAAAAATTAACGCTATAAACGCGCATCATGCCAGTAAAAATCTTAATGGTTTGCTTGGGAAATATTTGTAGATCACCTTTAGCCGAAGGTATTTTAACATCAAAATTACCCAACACATTTATAGTTGATTCTGCAGGGACCGGATCTTGGCATGTAGGCAAATCACCAGACAAACGTTCTATTGCCGTAGCTAAGAAAAACGGACTATCCATAGACAATCAAAAAGGAAGACAATTTAGACCTTCTGATTTTGATGAATTTGATTACATTTATGTAATGGATAGCTCAAACTATAGTGATGTAACTGATCTGGCAAAAACTACGGAACAAAAAAATAAAGTTCAACTTATCCTGAATGAATTATTTCCGGATGAAAATGTTGATGTACCGGATCCTTATTATGGTGTTGCAAACGGATTTGATACAGTTTATCAAATGCTGGATGAAGCTACAGACCTAATAGCAAAAAAGCTCATCGAGAAACATTCATAGCTTCTTGTTTTTAAACAATATAAAAAAAATGCAAATGAAACTTCCAGGAAAATTATATTTAATTCCAACTACAATGGGCGAAAGTGATCCTATGGATGTTTTGCCGCAAACAGTAAAAAGAAGTATCGATTTTATAGATTACTATATTGTTGAAAATGAAAAAACAGCCCGAAAATCTATAAAAGCTGTTTCTCCCGAAAAAAAACAATCAGAACTTATCCTTTTCACGCTTAACAAACGTACGGAACCAAGCGAGCATTTAGACTTTATCAAACCTTTGCTAGAAGGCAAAAATGTGGGTTTAATGAGCGAAGCAGGTTGTCCCGGCGTCGCTGATCCCGGTGCTGTAATTGTAAAACTGGCGCATGAAAAAGGAATCCAGGTTGTGCCTCTTGTAGGACCTTCCTCTATTTTACTGGCCATGATGGCATCCGGAATGAACGGTCAGAGTTTTACCTTCAACGGGTATTTGCCTATTGATAAAGACGAAAAAAAATCGGCTTTAAAACATTTTGAAAAATTATCACAGGATAAAAATCAATCCCAGATTTTTATAGAAACTCCTTATAGAAACAATAAGCTGGTCGAAGATATTTTGCAAATTGTAAATCCTTCAACGCATCTTTGTATCGCAACTGACATCACTTTACCAACAGAGTTTATTAAAACAATGCGTATTGCAGACTGGAAAAAAATAAAAGTAGACCTTCATAACAGACCAACTATTTTTATCATCCATAAAATGTAAACCTATTTAAAGCAATTATTCGACAAAATAAAAATTGCCTTATATTGTACTCACAAGTTTTTCCTAATCAAACTTTTCTATGAGTAAACTTCCAAATATAACCACCAGCATTTTTACGGTAATGTCTAAAATGGCAACGGAATACAACGCCATTAATCTTTCGCAGGGGTTCCCAAACTTTCCTGTAGATGAACGATTAACAGATATTCTGGCAAGACTAACAAAAGAAAATGTACATCAATATACACCAATGGCAGGTTATCCGCCATTGATGCAACAGATTGCAAAATTAGTACAGAGTTCGTATAACAGAACCGTCATTCCGGAAACCGAAATTCTGGTTACCGCCGGTGCAACTCAGGGAATTTTTACTTCGATTTTGGCATTGGTAAAAACAGGCGACGAAGTTATTATTCTGGATCCGAGTTATGATTCATACGAATCTCCGGTTTTGCTTTGTAACGCAAAACCTGTTCGGGTAGCTCTAAAGGATGATTACACGCCAAATTGGGAAACAATCGAAAAAGCGTGTTCTTCAAAAAGCAAAATGATTATCATCAATAACCCACATAATCCAACAGGCAAAATCTTAACACAAGCTGATTTTTTGCAACTGGAAAAAATACTCTCAAAATATCCTGACCTTATTGTTTTATCTGATGAAGTTTATGAATACATTACTTTTGAAGAAAAACATATTTCTGCCCATACCAAAGATTTTCTTTTAAATCGTTGTATTATGGTTTCTTCTTTTGGAAAATCTTTTCATATTACAGGCTGGAAAATTGGCTACACGGTAGCTCCGGAATATCTAATGAAAGAGATTAAAAAAGTACATCAGTTTTTAGTCTTTAGTGTCAACAGTATTTCGCAAGCCGCCATTAGTCAATATTTAGACATTGTTGATGTAAATTTACTTGGAAAATTCTATCAGGAAAAACGGGATTATTTCAAAAAACTACTTCAAAACAGCCGCTTTGAATTAAAACCTTGCGAAGGAACTTATTTTCAAGTGGCTTCTTATGCTACGATTTCAAACGACGATGACGTTACTTTTTGCAAAAAACTAATTACAGATCACGGTGTGGCTGCAATTCCCATTTCTACCTTTTATTCTGATCATAAAGATCAAAAATTAATACGTTTCTGCTTTGCCAAAGATGATTTTACATTAGAATCAGCAGCAAAAAAACTATGTAATATATAAAGTTTATTAAAATTTTATAACATTATTATGCGTGCATCCTATTTATTTAATTAATATTGTAAGAAAAAGAAAAAAATATGAGCTATACAGATAAAATGTTAAGAGATGACGCTTTAAAAGGTAAAGTCATTGTAGTTACTGGTGGAGGAAGTGGTTTAGGAAAAGCTATGACTAAATATTTCTTAGAATTAGGCGCTCAGGTAGCCATTACTTCAAGAGATTTAGACAAACTAAAGAATACCGCTACTGAGCTTGAAACGGAAACCGGGGGTAAATGTTTACCACTTCAATGTGATGTTCGTCATTATGAAGAAGTAGAAAATATGCTTCAGGAAGTTTTAAAAGCTTTTGGCAAAGTGGATGTTCTTTTGAACAACGCAGCCGGAAATTTTATTTCTCCAACCGAACGTTTATCTGCAAATGCATTTGATACTGTTATAGATATCGTATTAAAAGGATCCAAAAACTGTACACTAGCTTTTGGAAAACACTGGATCGACAGCAAACAAAAATCAGCTACTATTTTAAATATCGTAACCACTTATGCCTGGACAGGATCTGCATATGTGGTGCCAAGTGCTACTGCAAAAGCCGGAGTTCTTGCCATGACACGCAGTTTGGCAGTAGAATGGGCAAAATACGGAATTCGTTCTAATGCAATCGCTCCGGGACCATTCCCTACAAAAGGAGCCTGGGACAGATTATTGCCGGGTGATCTTGCCGAAAAATTCGACATGGCAAAAAAAGTACCCTTAAAACGTGTAGGCGATCATCAGGAATTAGCCAATCTGGCAGCTTATTTAGTATCTGATTTTTCAGCTTATGTAAATGGGGATGTTATCACGATCGACGGTGGAGAATGGTTAAAAGGTGCCGGACAATTTAATTTATTAGAAGCAATTCCCGAAGAACTTTGGGATCAGCTTGAAATGATGATAAAAGCAAAAAAGAATAAATAATTTTAAGTGCTTACTAAATTCAGAATATTTTATTAAAACTATACTGATTGCACTAATCCCGAAGATTTTTCTTTCGGGATTTTTTTGTGTTTATGACCACATAAGTCGTAACCTTTTAACCATTTAACTAATATAAATTTAGCCAAGTACTATTTTGTTTAAATATCTTGCTGCTTACATTTACTTATATCACTTATATGGTTTAAATAAATAATATGTTCAGACAATTGACTTAAATTATTATTTTTGCCAAACAAATATCAAACAAAAAATATATGCTCATTATTGGACTTGCAGGAGGAACAGGAAGTGGAAAAACGACAGTAGTACACCAAATCATGAACGAATTACCAGACACTGAAGTAGGCGTAATTTCTCAGGATTCGTATTATAAACAAACCGATAATTTATCGTTTGACGAAAGAGCATTAATCAATTTCGATCATCCTCGTGCCATTGATTTTGAATTATTGGTTAAACATTTAAAAGCATTAAAAGCTGGAGAAACAATCGATCAGCCCGTATATTCTTTCATACAACACAACAGAACTGATGATACTGTATCAACACATCCTAGAAAAGTGATGATTGTTGAAGGGATCTTAATTTTGACAAATCCAGAGTTACGTGAACTTTGCGACATCAAAGTATTTGTTCACGCAGATTCTGACGAAAGATTAATTCGTCGTTTAAAAAGAGATATTTCAGAACGTGGGCGTGATATCGACGAGGTTTTAACCCGTTACCAAAACACTTTAAAACCTATGCACGAGCAATTTATAGAACCTTCTAAAGCTTTTGCCGATATTATCATTCCTAATGATAAATACAATACCGTAGCAATTGATGTAGTTCGTGCCGTAATTAATCAACGAATTTCATAATTTTTATCGTAAATTTATTGCATTAAAATAAGGAGCTATTTCCCGCTCTCGCCTTTATCTTTTTATCCGCCGCGGCGGATAAAAAGGATACCGGCTCCATCGGGGCTAGAACACCAATCGAATTTATAAGAAGTAATCTGTTAAAGAGAAAATGAAACTAAAAAATCCATACAAAGGCAAACGCTGGTTCAAATTACTGAGCAATAAATATGTTTGGGTTTTACTGTTTTTCGTGGTCTGGATGTTATTTTTAGACAATTACTCTTATTTTGATCATCGTTTTTTAGACGGACAGATTAATGAATTGCAAGACAATAAAAAATACTATCAGGACGAAATAAAAAAAGATCAGGAACAGATCAAGCAACTTAAAAATCCTGAACAAATAGAAAAATATGCTCGTGAAAAGTACTTTATGAAAAAAGACAGCGAAGATATTTACATCATTCAATTTGAAGGTGATACCATTAAAGACACTAAAGAATAACCAGAAAAAAGAACCCAATTCTAATGGCTACTACCCTATTCGACGATTTTAGTCCAATTTCATCCAAACAATGGAAACAAAAAATTCAGTTTGAATTAGACGGAGCTGAATATAACGAAACCGTAATTTGGAATTCTCCGGAAGATATTCAGGTAAAACCATTTTATCATATTGACGAATTTTCTAAAGCTCCTGTAGTAAAAACTCAAGCTTCAAATTTTAAAATTTGTCAGAACATTTTTGTATATGATATCGAAAAATCAGTTCAAAGAGCCATAAATACTATCGAAAGAGGTGCCGAAAGTTTGCGCTTTACAATAGAAAACGAACAGATTGATATTAAAAAACTACTAGAAACTCTTCCTTTAAAAAACAGGATCGTTTACTTTAATTTGTCTTTTATTTCAATCGATTTCGTAAAGATATTAGATACTATTTCGATTCAGAAAAAAGCTGTATTTTACTGTAACATTGACCCAATTGGTCATTTTGCACGCGAAGGAAACTGGTTTTCTACCTCTGATAAAAATAATTTTGAAACGATCGAAAAAATTTCAAAAACGACAACAAACCTTTCTTTATTAAGTATCGATTTAGGTTTATATCAAAATGCAGGTGCAAACATTACGCAACAAATTGCCTATAGCCTAGCACATGCAAACGAGTATTTAAATCGTTTACCCAGTATTGCAAAACCAATTGTTTTTCAGGTATCCGTAGGAACGAATTATTTCTTTGAAATTGCAAAACTTCGCGCTTTAAGATTGCTTTTTAAATTAATTGCTTCAGAATACAATCCTGATTTAGAATGTCATTTATTGGTTACGCCAACCAAACGCAATAAAACAATTTACGATTATAATGTAAATATGCTTCGCACAACAACCGAATGTATGTCGGCTATTTTAGGCGGTGCAGATGCTGTGGCCAATTTACCGTATGATTCTTTGTATCATAAAGACAATGAATTTGGTGACCGCATTGCTCGAAATCAACTGTTGGTTTTAAAACACGAGAGCTATTTTGATAAAGTAAACAATCCAGCAGATGGTAGCTATTATATCGAAAGCCTAACGATGCAATTGGCTGAAAAAAGTCTTACTCTATTTAAAGACATAGAAGCTAACGGAGGTTTCCTTAAACTTTTGAACGACGGAACTATCAAAAAGAAGATTCAGGAAAGTGCCACTAAAGAACAGGAATTATTCGATTCTAAAAAAGAAGTTTTATTAGGAACGAATAAATACCCTAACAAAGACGACAAAATGAAACACGATCTCGAATTGTTTCCTTTTGTAAAAATAAAACCAAGAAAAACATTAATTACACCCATAATCGAAAAAAGATTAGCCGAAAAACTGGAACAGGAACGTTTAGAACTTGAATAATATAGATTTCAAATTCTCACATTTGAATATAAACCTAAATAATTATGGAAGCAATTAGACAAATATTATCAGTAAAAAATCATTCTGTAACTGTTATTTTACCTGATGATTTTACAGCAGATGAAGTAGAAGTAATTATTTTACCTATACAAAATAAGGAATATAAAATTCCTCAATGGCAAATTGATGAGGTTAGAGAAAGAACAGAGAAGTATTTAAAAAATCCAAAGAATGTTACAGACATTGATGATTTTTTAAAAGAAATTGAAAATGATTTATAAAATAGTACTTATTGACGAAGCTAAACTAGATTATAAAAAATCTTTACTTTGGTACAAAGCCATACATCCAAAATTAGCCATTAGATTTAATGACTCATTTAAAAGAAGTTTAGCAATTATAAAAATTAACCCATTACTATTTCAAATAAGATATGACAACATCCGAATCGTATTTTTAAAAACTTTCCCATACGCAATACATTACTCTATTTATGAAAATAGTGTAGTTATTAAATCCATTTTTCACACATCAAGAGATAGTGAATTGAATATATTCTAAACAACATTTTTTACAATTGAGAAAAGACCTTAAACATATAAAGTTAGATGTTAAAAGTGAGAAGTTAAATGCTGATTATACAGATCAACATTTAAAATCTGAGAGCTTTTTTACAGCAGAAGGAATCGAGCTAAAAGAAACTTATTCTGAAAAAGATATCGAAGATTTAGAGTTTCTTGATTTTGGAGCAGGTTTTGCGCCTAATTTACGAGGTCCTTATGCGACTATGTATGTAAGACGCCCTTGGACGATTCGCCAATATGCCGGATTTTCAACTGCCGAAGAAAGCAATGCTTTTTACAGACGAAACCTGGCAGCGGGACAAAAGGGACTATCGATTGCTTTTGACCTGCCAACACATCGCGGTTACGACTCAGATCACGAAAGAGTTGTAGGTGATGTTGGTAAAGCCGGTGTTGCAATAGATTCTGTAGAAGACATGAAAGTATTGTTTGATCAGATTCCATTAGACGAAATGTCTGTTTCAATGACCATGAACGGAGCTGTTTTACCTATTATGGCGTTTTATATTGTTGCAGCAGAAGAACAAGGTGTCGCAATCCAAAAATTATCCGGAACGATCCAGAATGATATTCTAAAAGAATTTATGGTTCGTAACACTTATATTTATCCGCCAACACCTTCGATGAAGATTATAGCTGATATTTTTGAATTTACGAGCAAGAAAATGCCCAAATTCAATTCTATCTCTATTTCAGGTTATCACATGCAGGAAGCCGGAGCAACTGCTGATATCGAATTAGCCTATACCCTTGCGGATGGTTTAGAATATATTCGAACGGGACTTTCGACCGGAATGACTATTGATGAGTTTGCTCCCCGCCTTTCTTTTTTCTGGGCAATTGGTATGAATCATTTTATGGAAATTGCCAAAATGCGTGCAGGTCGAATGATTTGGGCAAAATTAGTACAACAATTTAATCCTAAAAGCGATAAATCTTTGGCTTTAAGAACACATTGCCAGACGAGCGGATGGAGTCTGACGGAACAAGATCCTTTTAATAATGTTGCCAGAACTTGTATTGAAGCAACTGCGGCCGCTTTTGGAGGAACTCAATCTTTACATACTAATGCGCTTGACGAAGCCATTGCTTTGCCAACAGACTTTTCGGCAAGAATTGCTCGTAATACCCAAATCTTTCTACAGGAAGAAACTAAAATCACCAAAACGGTTGATCCCTGGGGAGGAAGTTATTATGTGGAAAGTTTGACGAATGAAATCCTTAAAAGTACCTGGAAACTAATCGAAGAAGTGGAGGAATTAGGCGGAATGACAAAAGCCATTGAAGCAGGAATTCCGAAACTAAGAATTGAAGAGGCAGCAGCCAGAAAACAAGCCAGAATAGATAGCGGTCAGGATATTATAGTTGGCGTAAATCAATTTAGATTAGAAAAAGAAGATCCGTTGCATATTCTGGATGTTGATAATCAAATGGTTCGCAAACAACAAGTAGAAAGACTGGAGCAAATAAAAGCGACAAGAGATACTGAAAAGGTAAATCAATCACTCGAAAAATTAATTCTTTGTGCCAAAACCGGACAAGGCAACTTATTAGAAATTGCTATTGAAGCAGCTCGAAACAGAGCAACATTAGGCGAAATTAGCGATGCTCTCGAAAGTATTTTTGGCAGGTTCAAAGCACAAATTAAATCCTTTAGCGGTGTGTATAGTGCAGCAATAAAAAATGACGAGAATTTTGAAAAGGCAAAACAATTAGCGAATGCCTTTGCCAAACAAGAAGGAAGACGTCCCAGAATTATGATTGCCAAAATGGGACAAGACGGGCATGATCGCGGTGCAAAAGTAGTTGCAACGGGTTATGCTGATGTAGGTTTTGATGTCGATATTGGCCCACTTTTTCAAACTCCTGCCGAAGCTGCCAAACAAGCTGTTGAAAATGACGTACACATCCTGGGTGTTTCATCACTGGCTGCCGGACACAAAACACTGGTGCCGCAAGTTATTGAAGAACTTAAAAACCACGGACGCGAAGATATAATGGTGATTGTTGGCGGAGTAATACCGGCACAAGACTATCAATTTTTATTTGATGCGGGAGCAGTTGCTGTTTTTGGGCCTGGAACTAAAATCAGCGAAGCGGCTATTAAAATTTTAGAAATTCTAATTGACTAAAGAGCAAAAAAAATCCCGAATGATTCGGGATTTTTTTTATGCTTATTCTAAATTTGATCGTGTATTGTAGCATCGCTATCCGCTTCAATACGAGAAAGGTCATAACCTGCAAAAGCTTTCATATAACTTTTTAATGAAGTCCCGTAAGCATCTCTAAAATGCTTGTTCCCTCTATTTTTAAAAAAGTTTTTTACTGAACCTGCGCCTCCAAGATGGGCAGCAGCTAAAATTCCAGATTCCGTAATTTCGACACCATTGATGATTTTTCCTTCGTACTTTTCGATCTCGTTACGCAAGATCCATTTATTTTTGGATAATAACGCAAGAAATGCTTTTTCTTGTAATGCAGGATCTTTTAAAAAGGCTTTGTCATTGTTTATGCCAACAGCTCTTAAGGCTTTAGAACCAAACTGGTATTTTCCCATATAACCCAGTGAATTTACCAATCGGTATTTTCCCTGAGATTCTCGAAAAGCAACCGCTTCTTTAAAACTGATAAGGCGCTTTTCTGTAAATAGGACATTTACCTTTTTTGAAACAGGATAGTCATCCTCTTCAAGCGATGGAAATAAGTATTCAGATCCATCTGTTTTTTCTATTAAAAACCAAGGTTTGGTTTCTAGATTAAAGGGTTTAAAACCCAAACTCAAAAATGTAATAATAACGATCAAACTCGCATAAAAATACCACTTCTTTATCATAAATTGTTTTTCTTCAAAACGCTGTCACCCTCTTGAAATTTCTACGGTGCAAAGATAAGAAATACAAAACAATCCTAATAATCAACACGTTACATGTTTTTAAAAATACAAATATAGGCTTGAATCCCTTTACTGACGCAGTTTTCGAGCGTTAAGGCAAGACTGCTATTTTGTTGAAAAAGCACCTAAAAAAAAATCCTAAAAATGTCATTTTTATCAAATTTTTATCAAATTTGTTAAAAAAGAAAGATTTAGACTACATAATTTTAGGTTTTTTTAAGCATAATGAATCGCAAAAAAAAATAATTTTTTATCCATTTATCGAAAAACTAAAATTTACTTTCTAATAAATTTCATTTTTACGAATATATAAAATTTGCCATTCAAGGTTACTTGTTCTTTAACT
>NZ_MUGS01000059.1 GCF_002222055.1 Flavobacterium araucananum | reverse complement strand
AATATGTATAATTTCTGTATATCCCTTAGAAATTAAACTTCCCTTTAGTCTGATTATTTCAACTTTTGCTGGCAATCCAAATCCTTTTGGACTTTTTGTTTTATAGCTTTTTCCATCACAGATATTTTAAAATTAATAAAGACCTAATTCAAATCAAATGTAGATATTTTTTATTTTTTGCTCTGTTAAAAAAACAACTCCTTTTTATTTATTATTTAAAAATATTCATCTTCTCATCATAACAGGATTTAGAATGTTTAAAAAGTTTAAAATACTATGCAACACATAGCTTTTAATATTGACAATTAATGAGCTATTGTAGAAATCTCTTCACTTAATTACGGTATTATTTAATAGTTATATAACTCCTGAACTTCCATCCTGCCCTCTGCAGGCTTTTCAAAAGAATTGAAATGAAATTCATCGTCCTGATCCAAAATATTAATAATTTCAGTATAGCCCTTAGAAATTGAGTTGCCTTTTAATTTAATTATATCATTTTGCTGGAGTACGTTCAGATCCTTACGAACCTGCAGTTTAACAACTTTTTGCTTTCTAAATTTTAAATTGACATTATAAAATCTACGCTAAAATTAGAAAATAATTGGCTCAAAAACTAACTTTAACACAACATCAATTTTTTCATAAACAAAAAACATTGTAAAAAAGAGAAGGTGAAGTATTTTTAAATGTAATGGATATTTTTAATACATTAGTCTTACAAAAAAAAATAAAATAAGAAGATTTTAGTTATATCACCAAAGATTATTACGAAACACCAGTAATATGTTTTGGAATCAGTTACAAATTTTAGATTTTTTTTAATCAGTTATTAAAAATTCAGAATTAATTCTGAATTGTATTTTAAAATTCACGCTTATTAAAAGTTATGCCGAAACTAAATCCGTCTCACAGCAGATACGCTGTATTATTCTATTTTATGATATGGTTTTTAATCCTGTCACAAATCCTTAGAATCACTTTTTTTATATGGCAGTATGATGAAGTATCCTGGAACATCATAAACCTTTTCAGAACACTTTTTACAGGCTTATTCTATGATATCGGAACAATTACTTTTGTGACACTGACCGCTATTCTTTATTATACGGTTATGCCTAACAAATGGATTGGTTCAGTCCTGGATAAAATTTTAATTTATTTCTTTACCACCTTAACGGTCTTTATTCTGGTGTTTACCTTTTTTGCAGAACTGACCTTTTGGGATGAGTTTAAGACTCGCTTTAATTTCATAGCAGTGGACTACTTAATCTATACCCATGAAGTAGTGGCTAATATCGAGCAGTCCTACCCGCTTCCTTTATTGGTTGGAGGTGTGCTGCTACTTACTATGCTTTTTATTTTCATTTTCTTTAAAAGAGGAGCCTTCGGTAGTACCTTTACAACCAAAGCAAGTGCAAAAACCAGATTAACGGTTTTGAGCGTTTCGGCAGCGGTTGCATTATTCTTTGGATTTTTTATCCATAATTATCAGACCGAATGGTCAGCGAATCGTTATAACTCGGAAATTTCAAAATCAGGAATCTATTCTTTTTTTGCTGCTTTTCGCAACAACCAGATGAAGTATGTTGATTTCTATACTTCTATAGGTAACGATAAAGCATTTGGAATTATAAAAGAAAAACTTAAAGATCCGAATAGCCGTTACAATTCTGCGGGATATTCTATTCATAGAACCATAAAGGACAGCGCAGCATCTGACCAGAAAAAAAATATAGTTTTTGTTCTGGTTGAAAGCTTAAGCGGCAGTTTTTTAAAGGAGTTTGGAAACAAGGAAAACATAACACCTTTTATGGACAGTCTGGCCCAGAAAAGTATATTTTTTAATGATCTTTACGCAACAGGTACCCGAACAGTTCGGGGTATGGAAGCAGTGACACTCTGTATTCCTCCCACCCCAGGACAGTCGATTGTAAAAAGACCTGAAAATCAAAATCTATATACGGTTTGCAGTGTTTTTAAATCAAAAGCATATGACTGTAATTTTTTCTACGGAGGAGACGGCTATTTTGATAACATGAATGCCTATTTTGGCGGAAACGGCTTTACAATATATGACCGGGGGCGCGGTAGTGTACTGAGTGATAAGATAAAAACAACCAGATATAACATCGATGACAATGAAGTAACATTTGAGAATGCATGGGGAATATGCGATGAAGATATCTTCAATAAAATGCTTAGCGTTGCTGATGCGTAGTATAAAAACAATAAGCCTTTTTTCAATTTTGTCATGACCACTTCCAATCACAGGCCCTTTACCTATCCATCGGGAAAAATTGACATTCTATCTGGAACCAGCCGTGAAGGAGCAGTAAAATATACTGACTTTGCCTTAAGGGAATTATTCAGGAAAGCCAGCCAGAAACCGTGGTTTAAAAATACGGTGTTTGTAATCATTGCAGACCACTGTGCCAGCAGCGCCGGCAAGGATGAAATAGATGTTGCCAATTATCATATTCCGGCTCTCATAGTAAACCTGCCCGAGCAGTACAACCAAAAAATTACCAGGCAGTGTTCTCAGATTGACCTGTGGCCTACCCTGTTCTCTATTTTCAAATGGAATTATGAGTCTGACTTTTTTGGAAAAAACGTACTTGATCCAAAGTTTGAAGAGCGTGCCCTAATGGGTACCTATCGTAAGCTGGTATTGATGAAAAAAGAAAAAGTAATGATTTTATCAGACCAGAAAAAACAGGCTTTTTACTCCTGGAATAAAGAAGATAACAGCCTTAAGTCCATACCTATGAACCAGCCGTTCCTTGAAGAAACTATTGCATGGTACCAGACTGCCGATTACCTTTTTACCAATAAATTATTAAAATAATAGTAACCTATATACATTTTATAATCAATCCAATTTGGAGTGGATACCCTTTTTGCCACAAAAAGTTAAGGTGGTTTGTAAAGATATTTGACCATTCCAAGTTTTATGGCAGAATCGTGGCGCATTTCATTTTGAAAAAGTACAACATCAGCAAAATCAAGGCCTAAGAAGTTTAGGTTCGAAACTTTTACACTCTGCGGTTGATTTAAAAGGAAACTTTTCAAAGTCTACAAAAAGTCAAAATTTATGGAAGCCCTGCATTTTAAATATTTATAATTATATTTGTAAAGCAAAAGAATAATACAACTTCTTGTTAGTTCGTTAGTACTCTAATTTTTGTGCATGTTTGAATATTGAAATAGTAAAATTGAATTTGGGTGCAGAATCGGTGCATTAGGTTCCAGACATTTATAAATACGTAGCAAAGACGGGATCTAAACACATAAAGTTCGAATCCTGCTCTCCCCACAAAAAGGGTAAAAGAAGTAAAAAGGTGACTTTTTCAATCTTTTCAAAAACCCGAAAAAAACGTGGTAAAGCCTGCAAATCGTAAGATTCGCAGGCTTTTTTCTTTTATACTACTTTTCAAATTTTTTAAAAACGCCCAAAATTTCTATGGCAAAATCGTGGCAAAAAATCCATGGAGTGGATACCTTTTCTACCACAAAAAGTTAAGGCGTTTTTTAAATAAATTCCACCCATCTAAGTTTTGTGGCAGAATCGTGGCACATGTTATTTAGAAAAATAAAAATCCAGCAAAATCGAGCCATCCAAAGTTTAGGTTCGAAACTGTATTACGCAGTTTTTATTTTAGTTATTTTATTTTGTTTTGTTAACAGGTTCGAGTCCTGTTCCCGCTACTAATTGGGACAAAGAAGAAAAATTCTTCTTTGTCCCTTTTTTATTTAGCCCTATAAGCCTGTTAATGCTATAGATGAGATGCACTACTTCGTTTACTCTTGCGGTTCGAAACCCGTTTTCTGAGATCGTAAAATTCTCAGGAAAAATCGAACCTAATAAATCTCTCGACTCAATCCAGTTGCCATTTTCATAATATTCGTTAAGTTTCATCAGGTTCTCCACTCCTGCTTTTAAAAGCTCTTCGATATCTTTATTTTCATCATCGATACCAGATAATTTCAATTCGAGCCTTCTTACCATCTCTCCATAATCTGATTTCATATCTCGGTAATCCGAAGCATCTATCTGTTTTGTTGCAAGAAGATCTCTTGCATTTGAGATTCTGGTTTCATAATCTTTGATCTGGCTTATGATTTTCGTTTTTTCTTCCAAGACATCCTTAATCTGTTCCTTATAACAGTCGCCTATGACATTGGCATAGATATTTTTAATCTCAGGAATAGGAACATATTTTTTCAGGTTTTGTATAAATATTTCATTGGCTGTTTCCGAATTTATCCTGTATCTGCAACCTGCACTGCAATGGTAGTAAGGATAATATTTATGGCGACCTTTTGATATGCTTCCCGTGAGTATTTTTCCGCAGTCGGGGCAGAGAAAAAAACCTCTGAGCGGAAAAGGTTTGGCAGAAAGAGCTTTTGGAAGATATTTGCGGGATCTTCCGTCCAGCACATCCTGAACTTTATAGAAAAGCATTTCCGATATTAATGCTTCATGCTGTCCTCTAACCAAAGTGCGTTCCTCATCCTTATATTTAGGAACTTCGATCTTACCGCAGTAAAGAGGATTGCGGATCGCTCTCCAAAAATGATTTTTACCTGCTTTAAGCCCATTTTCTTTTGCCATGTGAAGCACCTGTTCCGTATTAAAAATTCCTTTGGAAAGTTCTTCAAAAGCCCATTTTAAAATAGAAGCTTCAGGCTGATCGAATGCAATATATTTTGTACCGTCTTCTTTTACTCTGTTAATATACCCTATTGGTGCAATCCCCATATATCTACCCTCTTTTCTAGCTCTTCTCATTCCGTGAAAGGTATTGAGGGCTCTTCTGTCATTTTCCACCTCGGGAGCAGCTAGATAAAAAGCCAGCATCATTTTATTCTCGGGTATTGAAAGATCCAAAGGCTGTTCTATTGCCTGAGGCTCGACTCCCAGTTTTCTGAGCGTACTGATCATCTGGTAGGCATCTCCCGCATTTCTGCTGAACCTGTCCCATTTGGTAAACAGGAGAAGATCAGTTTTATTCTTATACTTCTTTAGATCCGCAAGCAGTTTCTTCCACTGCGGGCGGTTGAATGTTTTTGCCGAATGGTCTTCATAAATAACGTGTCTTATTTCAACTGCATTTATATCGCAGTATTTACGAAGCATTTCTTCCTGATTTCTCTGTGAGTAGCCCCTATCTGCCTGCTCATCGGTACTCACTCTCACGTATAGGTCTGCTATTTTTTTCATCTTTTCTTTTTAAATAGTTTGAAACTGCCATGTTTGCCAGCTTTCTTAAAAATTCTAAAATCATTCCTGCCTGTTCCAGCGTCACTTCCACTCCTTCATCTTTCAGCATTTTTTTGGTTTTTTCTGCCGTCATTTTTCCTCTTTCTTCTCTTCCATCTTTCTCCATTTGAAATTCCTCTTCATTAAAAAAAGACCGAGCCTCGGTCTTTTTTGTTCCACAATCATTCATCGCTATAAAGTTATAACACTTTTTTCATTTTATCCTGATCAAAATATGGTGGGGATAATACAAATATAAAACCTAATCCATTGAGGTTCATAAGTAAAATTTACTTATCATTACTTCATTCTAGATTCTGATTCTAACAAAGATAAATCTCTTTAGTCTCAATATCATGGACATAATATGTACATGAAAGTGGTTTGGTATAATTGAGAAACCTGTCAAGTACAGTGTTATAAATCTTCCTTCTTCTCATTGAGCATTCTGTAAATTTCATCCAGAACCTCTATTTCTGCGCTTGGAATTAATTGAAGTGCAAGCTCCAGAACAGAACCTATATATATTTCTCTGTTATCAAGTTCATCCGAATAAATGATATTCAGACACATTCGAATCAGATTAACTCCCAGACACATCATATCCGCGTAGCCATAAAATCTTATCTCACATATTGATTCCCCGCCTTTGTCTTTGGCAGGTTTCAGAAGTTTAAAATGATAAGATGCAAAATCTTTAAATTCATCCAGTGTTTTTATTTTATCAGTCTCCATAATTTTAAATATTAAATCTTAATCTCGGCTATTCTGTTTCTGCTTTATTTTCTGAAAACAGATCAGCAATCTCATTTAAAAACTCAAACTCATCAACTGGAAATAACTGAAGCGCAATTCCTAGTATGAGTCCGACATCAATATGCTTGTTTTGAATCGTAACAGGAACTACTGCGCTATCTCGATCCAAAGCAATAATACACAGTTTCATAAGGTTTTTGATAATAGAAGCAAGCTCATAATAATCATAAACTCTTATCTCTGCATTATACATTCCTCTTTTATCCTCTGCTCGTTGCAGAGTATTAAGCAGTCTTCCGCTTAATACTTTAATTTCTTCAAGTTTTTTAATTTCATCGGTTTCCATAATTTTCAAATATTTGTTTGGTTTTCTCAATACAGTCTCTGAACATTTTATCAGTCTCAATTTTTAACCAATCTAATTTCGCACGGGCAGATTCAACAGATTCCTGTGTTACAGGCTCTATTTTGTGATTATACTGCACCGATTCACAAGCACACTCCAATTGTTCTAAAACATACCATTCTTCCCTTACTTCATAATCAAAGAGACTTCCCAATCTTTTACAGAATCCTGACAAATGTCTCTGCTGTTCAGCTATACTGTGTGAAGGAATATATTCTCCTGTCAGAAACCAAGAAACGCTAATAAAAAGATAGCGTAACTGCTGATGTATTGTATAAGCAGACATAAGATGATTCTCATTGCTGATGTGATATTTTAAATCACGCCCGACAACATCACTCTCCGCTGTATCAGCATCGAACCTTTTCACTGATTCTTTGAGAAAGTCTTCACAATTTATTTCTTCAATCTCAAATACATGCTTTTCTTTAGTTTTACTGTAAATAAGAGTCTCATCATTACATTGCAGAATAAAATAAGGATTTCCATATCCGATCTCTTCCTTAACCCAAAACCTATCGTAGAACCGAAAAGAAAATTCATTAAAATATCTGAAAATTTTCCAGCAGTATTCATAAATTTCATCATAATAATGAGGGCTGGATTTACTTATAATAACTGTTATTATGCCTGAATTAGAAAGTCTGTCTGACCGCTTCGAAAAGTAAATCAAATCAACTTTCATAAACATTCGCAAAAGCTTAACTGCTTTTTTAATCTGTCTGCGGTCTGGATTGTCCTTATGCGTTAAAATATTGTGATACATAACATCTGTTTTAAGATTCAACAGCAGAAAGATTTTCAATTCGTTCCAATTCATCTTTAACTAAAGAAGTGCAGAAGTGTGCAAAGTCATTGTAACGATTCTGTAAAAGACTCATGTCTTCTTCTGAAAAGGTATCTTCCCCGCTGTAGCGCAGTGAGGGATATGATCTGCTCAACAGCGTAAAGAGATTTCTGTCCTGCTCCGTAATGCGTGGAAAGAAAGCGCTGATCTCTGAATTGAAATAACAGCACAGTTCTAGCAGGTAAGAAAGGGAAAAATGATTCGGAGAATATCCCGTAAAAAAGCGTAACATCCCAAGACACATCTGCTCCGTCATTGTATGAAGCATCAATGCTTTCAAAGGGGCATAGCATGCCCACTCATAATCTTCCTGCCAGCTTTCCATATTGTTTACAATAATATTTCTGTATGACAGGTATTCCTTTGCAGATGATAGACTGCGAACTTGAAGGCTTTTTACCTCAAAGAATGCCGAGTCTTTTTTAAATAAAGGAATGCCATTTAAAATAGCATTCATAAAGAAATGCTTCTGGTCTGCTGTTGCCGTCTGAAATTCTGACAGGGCATGAATCAAAAGTGTTGCACTGCATTTTTCTTTGGTTCTGCTTCTGATAATTCCAGCTAGATCATGAACTGCATTTGTTTTATTCTCGCTGGTAAATATTAGCAGGTAATAATGCTTTACAGAAGTCTGGACTTTACCAAAACAATATATTGCTTCAGTTTTAAGATACAAGGCAACAGTATCAATGATAATCTTTTCGTAATCAATAACTGTATCAGTGCTTTCTTCGATGTCATTCGGAATAGAAAAATAGCCAGCTTTCTGCTCACAATATGAAAGCTGTTCCTGAAAGATTTTTTTAGCTTCTTTTAAAATCTGGTTCAGTTTCTTCTGCGCTTCTTTTACTTTATCTTTTTTAATCTTTACAACGCCTGAAAAAGGAAAGTTAATCCTTGCTTCATCCATAAGTTTTGCGATCTCCATATCACTCTTATTGTCAGCATCAAAAATTTTAGTCAGCACTGGTGCAAAATCTTTAATAGTGTTCAGGTGGCGTAAAATATAATAATCTGAATGCAGTTTCCCCATCACCAGTTCTCCTATATAGCCAAAAAGCAGATTTATGGTCTGATGGATTGTATATAATGCAAGGGGATGGTTATTTGTGCCCTCATAATGCTGTGAACCTCTTCTGAGAGATTCTGCTTTGGAAGAATGCTGATTGCATTTCTTTACTCCTTTTTTAAGAAGTGCCGATATAGGCGGAATATCTTTTTTAGTTTTAAAATCAAACTCTTCATTTTTAAAAAGAATAATATTTGATAAATACCACTTTAAATAGTACACACTACCGTTTTTTAAACGATGAAGTATATCTGCTATATTTATTATAATATAGGGCAATACAAGATATTTATTTAAAACTTTATCTGCCCATACATACATCTCCGATGCAATCTGGTCTGTTTCTTCTCTTAAGATAATAGTCAATATATGACCATTTCTTCCCGCAGTCTGCGCCTCATGAAGGGTAACTGCCGTGATGTCCATGAATGATTGGAGTTCTCTTACCGCATTCTCCAATTCTTTCTGTTTCTGAATTTGAACTGCATTCATAATTTTAAATTTTTAATTGATACTTGTCTGAAAAATTGTATTTTTGTTTAACACACAGGCAAGTAAGCAATTACTTGTACGGTACGGTATCAAATTTTTCCGTACCGTACATGAGATTTTTTGTATCATACATAAATCTCACTTTTTTATTCTTAATTATTATCTTTGAGCTATGAGTACATTAACAAAACCAAACCACATGGGGCGCAAAATCAGTCGTATCCGTGAACTGAAAGACATGAAACAGGAAGCATTAGCACAGGCTATGGGAACAAACCAGCAGACTGTATCAATACTAGAAAATAGTGAAGATATCGATGATGAAAAATTAGCAGAAGTAGCAAAAGCTTTGGGAGTAAGTGTAGAAGCAATTAAGAATTTTTCTGATGAAGGTGTAATTAATTATTTCAACACTTTTACGGAAAATGATTTCAGCCATAGTCAGGGAACTAATTTTGGAAGTAATAATACATGTACTTTTAATCCTCTAGATAAATTAGTTGAAGTTTACGAAGAAAATAAAAAACTTTACGAACGTCTTTTAGATGCTGAAAAAGAGAAAAACAGCTACTTGGAAGATTTACTAAAAGCTAAATAAGCTTTTTGATAAAAGATATGTTAATTCAAACGAAAAAGAGACCTGCGAGTCTCTTTTTTGCTTTCAGACATTAATTCCTGAATCTTGAAATTTCTTTAAACGAAGAATAGACGGTACAATTACGGGCGAATATATACCCTGACTTTCAAATTATTATCATCCGAACTCAAATCATTTTCTAATCCTCTAGGATTTCCAACCAGAGCCTCGGGATCATATACAAAACAAATCAAAGTTTCACAATCCGGATGTACTTTGTATCTTGCAATATCTTCAATCAATTGAGAACCCACCTCTTTAGCTCTTAAATTAGGCCTAGTTTTTTTAACTTCAATTATAATCTTGTAATCTTTTAACAAAAAATCCATTCTACTACTTTTTCCAGCATAGCTTGGAGTCCATTCTTCAGCCCGTATATCATCAAAATGAAGAATCAAAAGTGAATGTAATAAATTTTGAACGTCATATTCATCATTAACATCTAAGGTGCTCCTTGAGTCATATCGATTACGAAGCTGTCTAACCACTAAATGAAATCTCTCTAAAATAGTTAGCAGAGAATTAATTGGATTTGGAAACTCTTCTATTGAATTATCTTCAAGTAATCCGAGGTTTATATCTTCTAATAGAGAACTTAAAATTCCAATACCTTTATTGACATCGCTTTTATAACTTCTTTTTACATTTGCCGTAAAAGATTTAATATATTGATTATCCGAAGATAAATTAGATTGCAAATAACTTAATGTCTGTGTTTGCCAAGCTGTAAATTGTCCAGAATTTATTGTCCCTACACCAATAACATTAGGTGGGCTTGGTACGTGTGTACGAAGTACTGCATGTCCTTTCTCTATAAGTTGCTCTAATCTTTCAGTTGTAGTCATAGCTTGTGTAGTTGCATTTAATTCCTAACACGTCATATTGAATTATACTAGTGTAACATTACAATAATACACAAAAAAACAGATAATAAATTGCGGTTTTCCGTAAATCCAGAATTAATGATTACCATATTGATAAATTGATCCAGCTCATGAGGAAAAAACTGCGCTACACAAGCATATGCTGAAAGAAAGCGGAATGATGATAAAGTTTGAAAAACTTATCAATAAATGATTCTTATAATATGTTGGAATTAGGTATTGCCATTTAGCAACACATATTATCGATTTTAATTAAAACACTTATCATTTTTAATAATTTCAAATGATAAATCATAATATTCCGTTCTCATTTCTGTAAAACACTGTATCAACGATAATTTAGCAATATTTGAAGTATATTTTTCCATGCTTTTTTGTAAAGGCTTATTTTTTAAGTGACTAGATATACACATTACATATTTAATATCTTTTGTCTTAAATAGTTTTATAAAAGCTTCCTCTGAAAAACCATTACTTTTATTTTTTGCTTTAAGACTTTTATAATTAGCTTTAAGGTATTCATTTTTTTCGTCTTTCAAATCATTTTTTAGTCTTCTAGCTGACGAAATAATCTGGCTGTATAATTCTCTCATTTCTGTACTAAATCCATACTTTATATGGCACAAATAAATAATATCTTTTTGTATATGGATTATATCTGCTAATTCTATAGAATCTATTGTAATTGTGTCTAATACTAAATATTTATCCTTGATATATTTATCATTATAACTTGATTCATCTTCACGTTTTCCATTTGCTTTTTTTTCCCATTCTTTGTCTATTATAGAATTTTTTAAATCATTGGCATTTAATATCTCTTTACATCTTTGATTCATCTCCTTCACAAATATCTCTCTTAATTTGTACCATTTAGAATCAAGATAAATGTAGGTTCCTAAATCAGGTAGACTTAACTCAGTATTAAGGTGATAAATCAAAGTAGTACTTAATATCGGCTTTTTTGATTGATTTTTGTAAGTGTATATATAGATATTATGAATGTGAAAACTAAAATTACTTAAATTGCTATCAAAATTTTCAGAACTTAGAAACCTTAAAATGATTCTGAGAATTTCACTCTTATCACTTGTCCTGGCAATCTTTTTATATTTATTTTTATCTTCTTTCAACTTGATTTCATAATCGTCGGCACCATAAAAGTCCTCAATTTTGTTTGGATAACATAAATCAAAATTTGATATCCTTTTATTAATTATATCAGTTCTCTTATTAAATAACTCATTTATTATCGCAGGTTTAAGTGAATTAGAAATAATATTTTTATCTGTTATTTCTTTATATGAGCTAAAAAAATCATCTGCTTTCTTTGTTTCAACATATTCTAATATTTCAACTAAAAGGGTTAGTTCTTCAAAAGAAAGACTTTTATTAATATTGAAACCGCAAGAAATATTTAGGATTATATTTGGAGATCTTGTAGTGAGGAATTGGTTAAAATATAATTCTGCTGTTTCTATTGAGAGTTTAATTTTTAGTTCAGTTGGGATTTTACCAAATTTTATGTAGTCCATTAAACGGTAACTGTCTTTAAATTGTTCAGACATTCCTGCTCGCAAACCTGTAACTCCTCTCGTTTTTATTGAAATAATTTCATCTTGAACAGGATTCATTATTCTGGAATAAGTATTTAGTCCATAAGAAGTATCTAAAAAAGGTAGTATATACTTGTAAAATCCCCCTCCAACTATCGAAAAAATTCCAGAAGGAGTCTCTATAAGAACTAGTATCGAAGGGATTTGATATTCTAAAGAAATACCTTCTACATATTTTTTTGGAAAGAAATTAGCCCATTCAGATTCCTTTTCCGTCGATTGAATTACAATAAGTTTTGCTTTATAGCCTTTCAGTTCGATATCACGAACAACAAATTGCTTTATATTATTTTCAAGATGCGTTTGAACTCCTTTTACAACAGAACTCATTTTATGAGTTTTCTCTATCTTGTATACAGTAGGGTTTTGCTTCATAACGCTTATTTTTTATAATTTTAATATTGATTGCTCATAGGTATGTTGGATTAAAGCTTGAAACTTCGGATAATGACTAATCTTCTAAATAAAATTAAGTTCCTCTTAATTATAAATATTAATTTAGATGTTGTCTTTATTTTCTTTCTCAACCACATAGTAGCTAATAAACACCTCATCCTCATTTAATTGAGATTCCTTATTAACTTCTTCAAATTTTATTTTTTCAATGTATTTCGGTTTCATTTTAATTTCAACAGTCTCTTTTCTATTAAAATCTCTTGCTAATATTTGCCATTCAATAATAATCTTATCAGAAATTTTATCAGGCAGTAATGAAATTTCAAAGTATTTATTATCCTTTTGAATTAAAGGTTTATTATCGAGAGGTCGATAAGTAATTGTTTTATTTTCGTCATCAACGTAATCAGTGAGAGATAGTCGAGGAAATAAAATAGTTCCAGTATCCAGTTTTGCAACTCCACTTATAAATTTTAATATAATTCGCCAATCTTCAATAACTGCTGACCCACTATTTTCCATTATTAATTCGAAATCGCACCAAGATTTATTCACAGTATTTGAATGGAATAGAGAAAATGGTTTCAATTCAAGAAAATCAAATTCGCTTTTTGCGCTTAATTTTTCAATTAATATTTGAGAGCTACTCTTGTCTGTTAAAATGTATTTGGTGATATTTTTTTCAAAGAGTGGATACAATGTAAGTTCTTCTTCGAAATTGTTGAAAGAGATCTTAAAATCAAATTTGTCTTTTTGACTAATTCCATGTAAATACCAGTTATACGTATCTTTATTTTCTTCTATTAAGTCAACAATATCTTCCCAACAATATAGTAGAATCTCAAAAGATCCATTTAATTGATTTTCAGCATTTTTAAGTCTTACAAATTCTTCAATTTTCGCATCCTTGTTTGTCGTTGAAGCAATAATATAAACGCCAAGTTTAGGTTGAAATTTTTTAGCCTTTTCTATTTCTTTTATTATTTCATTTTCTGATAATTTTGCATTTGAATACTCATCCTTTCCTTTTGCTTGAATTCCCCAATATTCTATTTCTCCTTTTGGAATTCCATAGACATCAACTCCCGCTTGTTCCTGACCCAAACGACCATTTTTTTTAATTTTATTGGGAATCGACCACATTTCACCAAAAAGTTTTTTACATAGAGATTCAAAGTCCTGCCAATTCTCTGGTTTGCCGATTGTTTTTTTCATTTAAATTATTTTGTAATCAATAATATTTTAACATTGCATAAACCTTTTAGACTACGGCGTTGTCATGTTAATACTTGTAAAAGAATGTGATACATCGTTTATCTTACAATACTACACAAAAAAAGAACCGATTAATTACGGATTTCCGTAAATCTCTATTTATATCTCATAATTGAAATCTTATTATACCGTTCATAGAATCTCTAAATTCTTTGGTTTAATTTAAGAATAAAAAGTACAGCAAGTTATTGGACACAGCCAGAGTAGTGCGCATAACATTTTTCTTCGTTCCTCAAAAAAATGCCCTTCGGGACTTATAGCACTTCACCTGTCTGTTTGTCCAATTGAAGACTGCTTTCTTTTTTTCCTTTTTCTTTTTTTAAGTATTTATTAATTGTAACAGCCTACAGCCATCATGTCCATATTTTGCAAATGATCAATACCTGCTTCTAAAAATCTCAAAAGATTGCCACTTTCCTGCAGTCAGCCTCGAAACTCGACGGTGGAGAAACTTAAAGAAAAAGAGTTTGAAAACAATGAAAAGGAAAGATGATCGAGAGAATAATTATATTCTTAATCTCCTTTTTTATACTCCTTAATGTCTTCGGAATTATCGCTAAAAGTTTGAATAATTGAAACTTTATTATTTTTTTCAGTAAAACTTATCTTTTCATCATATTCTGAATTCCTCCATCTACCGTCGATATTAGCCCAAAGAATTTTATTACCATCAAATTTAATTTTATAACTAAACTTTCGACTGTCCGATTTACGGATATAAGAGACATAATACAAATCTTCACTTTTGCTTACCTTAATTGTTTTTGCTGGCTGTCCCATTATAGATGACATGGTATATCTTGCGATATCCTCGTAACTAAAATTCTCTAAAACAATATCATTAGTCGTTCTAACTACAGGTGTAGGAAAACTCTGTTCAGAGGCGTCGATCTGTTCTTTCTTTTGATTGCAATTAATCATTAGGATTAGAATTAAAAATAGCTTTATTTGTTTCATAAATACTTTTTTGAATTAAGATTCGTTTAAAAAAAAAATTCACAATATTTGTCAAGCTGACTCTAATTTTAAAAACTTTAATTTTAATGTTTTAAACAAAACTAATTAATTAGTGTTCTTAACTTTATGGATTTCCGTATTTATTCTTTTACTTCTCTAAATTTTTAAAAATCACTGCCAGCGAGTTCCGAGCACAAAGGCAGCCAGATATCGTTTTGTGAAACAAACGGACATCTGGCCGATTACAGAAACGTTGTAATCTTTAAGCTTTTTTTATATAAAAAATCTAGAAAATACCTCTCAAAAAAATCTGATTCGAATAAGTTGTACTTAAGATTTTTCACCTCTCGGGATAAGTAAATGCAATATTTATTCTTCAAAATAAAATTTTTCAAAAGAAAAAAGAGAAAAAGAAAGCATTAAAAAATAGGATAGCAGACAAAGAAAATGCTATAAGTCCCGAAGGGTGTAAGGACGAAGAATGAGGCATTACATTATGCGCATTTGCTTTGTCTGCTATCCAATAAATTCGCTGGCTTTTTTTCTTTTTAAACAGTATCAAGAATACACTTTGCGATAGTCTTCAATTCTTTTACAACGTGAAAATTATTGCATATTGATAAGCATAATTTTAAAGTTATAATGCGCTTATTTTAGCAAGCTTTTCGCCCTTCGAATTTCTAATTTCATTTATTGAAAAAGTAGAAAGATTACCACGTTCCTGTAATCTGCAAGATGTCCGGTTGTATCACAACCGATATCTTGCCACTTTCTTACTCGGAACTCGTTGGCGGTGAAACCACAAGAAAAATAGTTTGAAAGATGATGAAAGGAAAATCCACACAGAACAAGAATTAAGCGGTTGAGATTTCCCTTCTCAAATTTAAAATCTCACATTTCTAAATCTTAAAAAACTACAGTAATTCCATTAAATTTTTAAATTGCTTTAATCATCTATTAACTACCAACTTTTTTATTATAAAGCTGCTCCATTTTTTTTAAGTTGCTCTAATATATCTTCATCTAAACCGATTACTTGTTTAAAATCAGAACCCTCAACAGTTATTAAATTTTGATAAATATCAATCACATCTTCAACATGAATATTAAAAATTACAATTTGCTTTCTAGTCATCAAAACTAAATTATCACCATTACTATCATAAACAATTTTTTCTATATTCTCGTGTGATTTTTTTTCAGTACTATTAAGGACTTCAATCCTATAATTATTTATTATAGCCTTTTCTTTTAGGTCTATAATATATATATTATAATTATTGTGAATATAGATTGTATTGCCATCTAATGAAAAACAAAAATCTCCAATATTCTCAATTTCGATTTCAAATAGAAATATATCATTTAAAATATCATAACATCTAATTCTATTACCTTCCGCAATAAATAGTAAATTTTTTTGAGGATGAAATCTTGCTCGAAATTTATTTAGTTTATCTTTTTTAGTTTTTTCAAATTTTATTTTCTTTCGACTTTTTGTTTCCCACAAACTAAAGGCATTAAATTCTGAACACACTATATATTTTTGATCAAAAGATATTGAAATCGTTTCCGCACCTTCAAAACATTGAAAAGTACCAACTTCCTTTTTAGCTACAATATCACACTCATATACAAATGAATTATTGCAAGCGGTAAATATTTTTTTATTATCATTAGAAAAAACAAATCCACCAGTCCATAAATTTTTTCCTTTTTCCTGTGCATTTGGATTGAATTGTACAGAAAATTCATGTTCCCATTCGATTTCAAAGTCAGTTGTATTTCTTATATAGAGTATTCCATAACCAGAATGTGCCATGAATTTACCATTTGGAGAAAATTCAATATCCCATCCTGTTGCATTTATATACTTGATGACAGTTAGGTCAGCATTTAATAAACGGATTTCATCAGGCGATCCAATAGCAATTATATTTCTATCTTTAAGAAAGGCAACACTATCTATTTGATTAAAATGAAATTGAAATCCCTTCAAGTTTGCATTTGTAAATATTGTTTTTACAATATTACCACTTACAAATTCTCTATATAATGGAAAACCAAAATTTGCGTTAGTCAAATCTGAATTTGTAAAATTAGTGCCTGAAAAATCTACAGCTTTCATGCTACCATGATAGAGCCATTGGGCATCTTTTAGTTTCTGAGGAACCTCAAAATTTTTAATTACTAAATTGGACAAATCTTTTTCTTTAAAATAATCAGGTTGATCATTAGTAATAATAATTATCAAATTGGTAACTATATATTTTACATCCTCAAATTTTTTCGAACGGCAATCATTAATTATTTCATTGAAGGTGTCAAGTGTTTTTCTACTTCTTATGGAAATCATATTGGTTATCAAATCCAATATGGCTCTCGATAAAACTTGATGCCCAAAAGTATTTTTCAGTTGTGAAATAGTTATTCGTTTAAAATCGCCTAAGTTTAATGAACTAGATTTTTTAAAAAATTCATTCCATTCATAGTTTTGAGGAATTAAATCTGAAATATTTTCTTTTCCAATTGCAAAGTCCTTGAAATCATTATCCATTACACCTAGTTCAGCTGCAAACTTATAGGCTGTAAAGAATTCTAATAAAGAACGATGAGACGGTTTATATTCACCATCATCGTTTCTAATTAGCATTGATTGCCCCATCATATCATATTGCCAATGATCAATATCTTTTTGTTCCTTTACAACATCGTTAAATAAACTTCTGATACGTTCAGGAAATAACCGGTAATGAATGCTCATCCTATCTGTAGAAATCATCTCCCATGATAATTCACACATGAAATATAGCTTGTCTGAAACCGATGTAAAAGTTCTTTCTTCAGTTATATCCTTTTTAAATTTTTCTCTTATTGCATAGAGATATACTCTAGAAATATCAATTGGTTTTCCCTCTTCAATATCTTTTAAAGATTCTATTATAAGTTCTGTCATTATAGGACGTGCTGCTAAATCTAGAAGAATACTATTCTTCATGATTTTTTTTACGACTTTTTCAGTGGTATGTAATTGAAGTAGTTCCTTTATTTGTTTTTTATTAAGTTTTAATAAATCTAAAACTTCAAATTCAGGATTTTTAATTACTAGGTGTTGAGTAGAGGCTTTTAATTTTGCGTTTAGAAGTTCCCTTCCTTGCCTTGCTTCAGGAAAATGTTCATTTCGACAGGTTAAAATAACTTTTGAATTATCATCGATCGTTCTTGCTAGTTCCCAAAAATTATTAATCATCTTTTGATTATCAATTCGATCAGCCATTTCATCAAACCCATCAAAGATTAATAATAATTTCCCCATTTTATTAAGTTCTAGAAAAGCTTCATAAGTAGGTATCGGACTATTATGTTTTTTGAAAAAGAATTCTGAAAATACACCTTCAATATTGACTGATTTTGCAAAATCTCTAAGTGCTATGAAAATCGGTATTCGTGGTCGATTTACACCCCTTTGCATTGCACTCTTGTAATCCTGTAGTTTAACCCATGCATAATGAAGCGCAAACCATGTTTTTCCAGTACCAAATTCTCCAAGTATTGAAATATGCTTTTTTGATGGATCATCTAGCCATTGGTCTATGTACTCATCAATTAAATACTTACTAGTGTCCAATTTAATATTTGTTTCTTTTTCAAAAATATCCCTTTTACAATATAATGGTATGAATTTACTACTTATATCTCTTGAGATAACCTCACTATCTAACCAATCAAAATATCCGGAAAAATCAATATCATTATCTATAAGTTCATCTATAGTGTAACAAAACAAATTATTATATTCCTCTTTGCCTATTTTGTTTCTTACGGATTTACTAATTCTTTTATATGTAATAACCCAACCTTCACTACATTTAAAATCTTTAGTAAGTTCATGTAATTTATATAAATGATTTATTTCTACCGGCTCTGAAATACACAATATCAAAACTCTATCATATCCCCTTCTGTTTCTAATATTTATTATAAATCCGAATATCTCGTCATTATTTATTATTTCTTGATTTTCAAATTTATATCCAATCGCATTAAACCAATTTTTTACTTGTACCGTTAAATTTGATATTAATGAAGATTTTTCATTTTCTTTTAGCACTGCCTTATGAAGTTCAGCTACCATTTTATGAGTAGCTAAAGTAGTTTTATTAATATCTTCCAAATTTTCCATGATCTGAAAATCGTTAGTCATTAACAAAACAATCTCTTTTTTCAACTTTTCTTTTAAATGTTGTTTTAAATCTGTTGAGTTTAGAATTATTTTTAGCAAATTATTATTTAATAAACGATTGTCTTCAATGGTCTCAGTTGACTTCTCTATAACCGTATTTAAAAGATAGCCTAAAATGAAGTTTTCATTTATTCCACTATCATAATCTAACTTACCTGAAAGAATTATTCCTTTTATTTCTTTAACCAAATCCGAAATTGCTTCTTCCGTTTTAGCAATACTAGAAAATTCCCATCGAATAAGACCTAGAAATTGGATAAAATCATCTGATTTTACAAGCTCAACATAATTATTATATTTTTTATTGGCATCAATTATATCTTTATTTTCAAAAGCTTTTTCCAGATATTTATTTAGTTTCTCTTTTAATAAATCTAAAAAAATATTTCTCGTTTCTTCAATAAATTCTGTAGGTGAAAAATCACCTTGCATTTGTTTATTATACCAATTACTTAGCGATTTACCTGCTCTTACTTTTATTGTAGAGTTTGTATGAAAACAAAATGTTCCCTTATATTGAGATTTATATTTTTGGTATAATTTATAAAAATTGAGTAATGAAGATGCAATTTCAGGGCTTTTAAGACTAAATCCGTCGCTGTAACATTTAATTTGACTAAATTTATAAATTTCCTCTTTGGAGTTTAGTTCGAATATATCCTCTTCTCTTTCGCAAAATATTTCATTATCAACATTATTTATAAAATTTTCTAGCCAAATTTTTACAGTTGATAAATATTGATAATAAAATCCTCTATTTGTTGCAATTGCATCAGTATTACTTTTAAATATATGAAAATCTATTTTTGACATTTAGTTTTATTTTATTTTAAAATTAACTCCGCTATACCAGTTATAAAATTTTTTCAATCTAACTTTTTTAAATTAGTTTTTTAGCAACAAGGAGACTTATTCCAAACGAATATAAGAAATATTTTTACT
>NZ_MUGS01000058.1:10715-11276 GCF_002222055.1 Flavobacterium araucananum | reverse complement strand
AAAATAAAACTATTTAAAAAAAATACTCTTTAAATTATACTGCACAATAGATTTTAAAACTTTTTTTCATCTCAGCTTTAAATTGGAATTGGAATTGGATACTGAATACTGTTTTGCTGAATATTGTTCCTTTGCAGTATAAACAAACAATCGTTTGAATATCCCTGTTTTATACCTATGTCCTGCCTGCACTTACTTACGTTCCTTACTTTATACAGACATAACCGCATTCTTCAGTACTTGCGTTCCAATGTAAGTACTTTCCTTTATGCTCACCTTCATGCATGCATCCAGTCATTGATATCTACATTTTTACGTAACTGCGTTCCAACTTACGTACGTTTCTTTATACTCACATGTTTACATACATATGCTTGCATCTTACCCACGCAGATAAATGATATAATCCTGAAATAAAAAAAGCTTAATAGTTAGTTTTTAACGATGGCTTTGCTTTACATCTCGAAGCAATACTCTTATAATCAACCATTTATTCCGTAAATGTTTTTTTTCAAATGGTTTTATCAGCAACAACCTCTACAAATCCGGCAAAAAATAAAA
>NZ_MUGS01000058.1:0-10694 GCF_002222055.1 Flavobacterium araucananum | reverse complement strand
TCCGAAGTCAGGTCTTTTTTCAAAAATTAAAAATTGATTTTCTAAAAAATTAAAGCATTTACTTATACTTATTTACAAGTATAGAATCTAAAATACTGATTATCACAAGCAAAATTCAAGCATAATAAAAGGTTTCGTTCCTGACTTTTACAAAGACAATATCATTTTTATCGACATAATATATACATCAAACTCATGATCTAAATATGAATAATATAAAGATAAACAGGACTTCAATTTTTATCCACTTCAAAATATGATGTAGATAATGAAAAGGTAATCTGTAAATAATCTGAATAAATATTAAAAAGCATCCAGAGCAAGAACTCATAAATCTACTTTAGAAACCGAAAAACTTTTAAAAGAATTTAGAAAAGTCTCTATATTAGGATCATAATAATAATCATTTAAAAAACCAAACCTCGCTTAAATAAGTCTTAAGCGAGGTTTATATTAATTATCTTCAGAAAATTAATTAATTCATCTTTCTTTATTAATCTTTGATATAATTATTTTATATACTCAATCTTCAGTACCTCTGAACTCAAAGCTCTAGTTCCGCTTTCATTCATAGTTTGCTTTACGGTTACTTTAATTTTATCATATTGAGGGGTAGGGAACTTCATCAGGTCTGAAATATTTTTATACCCAAAAGCCTTCGCCAATAGTGCAATATGTCGAGTTGAGTATTTGTGTCGTTGAGTAAATGATTCAACATTACTTACAAAACTTTTGGCTACTCCCATTTTTAAACTGAGCTCATCTTGTGACCATTTTTTATCTCCACGTAAATTTTTTACGTGATTTATTAAGTCAAAATCAAATTGAGTAGTATCGAAAATAATATTTTTTATCATAATTTACAAAAATTAACAACCCAACATGTTGGGTTATGAATAGTTTTTATTATATTTGTTCAAGCGAATTGATTATAAGCCTCTAATAGGCATAATTAAACGATGTTTTCTCGTTCCGTAAAGTCCTATTTAGCAAACGAGAGTATCGTGGAATCGCTCCATGTCAAAAAGTTTTTTACTTTTGCAACGGCATGCGAGCGGTTCTCACATATGCTTTCAATTGCAAACAATAATTATTAATTATTGATAAGGGTCGTAGGACACCCACGGATTGAAAGTGTGAGGCCGCTCCTTGCTTTTTTCTGCAAGAACCCTTTATACCTAGAAATACATCGTTCCATAACCATAAACTTATGAGAACGATTTTTTTATATATAACCGTTACTAAACCACCTTAGCGATCTGCTAAAAGTGAGTTACCTTTTGTTGTTCCAAAACTAGACAACCATTGTGTTAGGATAGGGAAATACCTAGAAGTAATCTTATTACAGACACTTTTACCGTCAGAATTTTAACTCTACCTTGATATAAAAAAGGAATTATAAAATATAATATCCTGTATATCTAACCTCACCCAAACCTAAAATACTTTTGGCACTTATATTTAAGCTTTTCCTCTTTAAACTCGCACTTTAAAGGTATTGCCTTTATTTCTATTTTCCAAAAGGCACATTAAAATTTTTAGAGTTTGTTTCGGAAAGATAATCAAGATGAGTTTTTTTTAAACCTAAATCCAAGCATGTATGATATAGTAAAAAACATCATCCCCTATAGACTTTCAACCTGATGTCTTTAAGACTACGAAAAAAGCTCTCTAACCGGTCGACAAACAAGTGTAGAGAGCTGAATTAATAAAAACTTTCGTTTCAAATTAACTAACCCCAAAATTATGAAAACTATTTCATTCAGCAATGGGTTGGTGGCACTTTGGTACCCGTTTATTTTCGGGTTCTATCTCTTTTGCACACCAGCCTTAGCACGGAATACCTTGCAGTCTTCCGTTTCACAACAACAAACACAAATCACCGGTATCGTGACCGATGGTACACTTCCACTTTCCGGAGTCAGTATTTCGGTAAAAAACCAGAAAAATACTGTTTTGACCGACTTTGATGGCAAATTTTCCATAACAGTATCACCTAGTGCGAATCTTATTTTTACCTATATCGGTTTTAAAACAGTTGAAATTCCTGTTGTCGGTCGTTTGGTAATCAATGTTAAGATGCAACAAGACGCAACAACACTTCAGGAAGTAAAAATCAATGCTGGTTACTATTCTGTAAAAGAAAGCCAGCGTACCGGAAGTATAGCAAAAATCACGGCAAAAGATATCAACAACCAACCCGTTACAAGTGTTCTCTCGGCCATGCAAGGCAGAATGGCTGGAGTCACAATTACCCAGTCAACTGGAGTCCCCGGCGGAGGATTTGATGTCCAGATAAGAGGTACTAACAGTTTGCGAGCTGATGGAAACCAGCCTCTTTACATTATAGACGGTGTTCCTTATGCTTCAAATTCTATATCTAATAATAATATCTCCTCCATTATAATCCCAAGTGCAAACGTGAGCCCTTTAAACACCATAAATCCTTCTGATATTGAAAGTATTGAAGTNNATTTACGGATCTCGTGGTGCTAATGGCGTTGTACTGATCAGTACCAAAAAAGGCAAAGAGGGAAAAACAAGATTTACCATAAATACCAATACAGCTCTGGGAACTGTAACCCGCTTTATGGATTTAATGCATACCGAGGACTACCTGCAAATGCGAAAAGAAGCCTTTGCAAATGATGGAATTGTAAAATATCCCGCAGCTGCATATGATGTAAATGGCACTTGGGATCAAAATCGATATACCGATTGGCAAAAAGTACTCACTGGAGGCACAGCCCAAATAAGCGATGTTCAGACCTCCATAACCGGCGGATCAGCTCAGACGCAGTTTCTTATCAGCGGTAACTACCACAATGAAACAACCGTTTTTCCCGGTGATTATAAATATAAAAGAGGCGGGATAAACTTTAATCTCAACCATCAGTCAGCAGATAATACCTTTAAGATAAATTTCTCTGCTTCCTACTCTTCTCAAAATAATAATTTACCCGGAACTGACTTTACAAGAGAATCAAGATCACTCCCTCCTAACGCCCCTGCTCTTTATGATGCGAAAGCAAACCTAAATTGGGAAAACGGAACTTTTAATAATCCTTTGCGTAATCTTGAGGCTATTTACAAAGCCAAAACAGGCAATCTTATTGCCAATACAATTTTATCCTATCAAATAATACCCGATTTAGAAATAAAAACAAGTATCGGATTTACGGATCTCCATTATGATGAGACCAGAACCTCACCTTCCACAATATATAATCCTGCGCTTGGTCTTGGGAGCGAATCCTCATCACTTTTTATCAATAACAGCACCAGAGAATCATGGATCATAGAACCTCAGATCAACTGGAATAAAAAAATAGGGAAAGGTAAAATTGAGCTTTTAGCCGGAGCTACATTCCAACAGCAAAAAACTGGACAACTCGTACAAGAAGCAGACGGTTTTACAAGTAACAATCTAATTTACGATTTAGCTTCGGCCACTTACCTTTATGTATTTACAAATCAGCAGACACAATATAAATATCAGGCATTTTTTGGTCGTGCCAACTTTAGTTGGAAAGAGCGTTATATTGTAAATCTTACAGGTCGCAGGGATGGCTCAAGCCGATTTGGTCCGGGAAATCAATTTGCCAATTTCGGCGCTATTGGAGTGGCTTGGTTATTTTCAAAAGAGCCAATACTAGAGAATAAAATCATAAGCTTTGGAAAGCTCAGAGGTAGTTACGGAACTACCGGCAACGATCAAATTGGAGACTACAACTTTCTGGATACCTATAGTTCTGCCGGTAATAATTATCAAGGGGTAGTTGGTTTGCAGCCCAACCGTTTATATAATCCCAATTTTGGATGGGAAACCAATAGAAAAATTGAAATAGCATTAGAATTAGGCTTTCTTCAGGATCGCATTTTTCTTACCTCCGCCTATTACCGTAACCGATCTTCCAATCAATTAGTGGGCATTCCATTACCGGGCACAACAGGATTCAATTCGATCTTAGCTAATCTAAATGCAACAGTAGAAAATACAGGGCTGGAGGCTACCCTTAGAACTGTAAATATTCAGAAACCAAATTTCAAATGGATAACCAATCTGAATTTAACTGTTCCGAAAAATAAATTGATTGCTTTTCCACAATTAGAGAACTCAACCTACGTCAATCAGTATGTAATTGGAAAATCCATTAACATTCAAAAGGTGTACAACTATACAGGTCTTAATAACCAAACCGGAATCTATCAATTTGAAGATATCAATAAAGACGGAAAAATTTCGTTTCCGGATGACAGGCAGGCTATAAAAGATTTCAGTCCAAAATATTATGGTGGCTTGCAAAATCAAATCAACTTTAAAAGATGGCAGCTTGATTTTTTATTCCAATACGTTAAACAGGAAAATTGGAATTCCATAAACATGCTAGGCCTGCCCGGTGGCATGGCTAATAAAACGGTTGAAGTCTTAAACCGCTGGCAGAACCCCGGAGATTCAGGTCCTTATCAAATGTACAGTTCGGGAACAAACTCTCCCGTAGTAAGTGCCAATAGCTGGTATACAACCAGCACTGCAGCCATAACTGACGCATCTTATCTCAGGCTTAAAAACATTTCAATATCCTATGATCTTCCTGAAAACAGCCTAAAAAATATGAAATGCCGTATCTCGCTTCAAGGTCAGAATACACTAACATTCACTTCTTATAAAGGAGCCGACCCTGAGTTTATTGCTTCAGGTTTTTTACCTCCGCTGAAAATATATGCGCTGGGAATTCAACTTAGTTTTTAACACTAAAAAAAACGATCATGAAAAATCATGTACAACAACTAAAAATTCATTTTTTTAAAGATAAAAAAATGAATTTATCCTATAACTTCATTTTTCTGAGCCTGTTTTGCTTGCTAATCTACGGCTGTGATAGTTTTGTAGAAGTAGACTTACCTACTTCTCAATTAACAGGAAACACCATCTTTAATGATAAAAATACAGCCAATGCAGCGCTGGCCAATATTTATGCCCAGATAAGAGATAACGGGCTTATGACAGGTAAATCAAACGGAATATCTAATCTATTAGGAAATTACAGCGACGAATTAACCTTCTATGGTACAGATGCCAATTCTGCCAAAGATTTTTATAATAATGCTATTATACCATCCAATACCACCGTTACAGGATGGTGGAATAATAGCTATAAACAAATATATGCCACTAATGCCATTATTGAAGGGGTTTCCAAAACTACTAAACTGGCAGAATCAGACAAAAATCAGTTATTAGGCGAGGCTCTTTTTATCCGCGCACTGCTCCATTTTTATCTGGTCAATCTATTTGATAATATTCCTTATATAACTACAACTTCCTACGAGGTAAATGCCGTTGTTTCTAAAAAGTCTGTCCCTGAGGTATATGCTGATATCAACACTGATTTACAAAAAGCAATAACACTATTGCCTGATAATTACATTAGTGCAGGTCGTGTACGTCCCAATAATTCGACAGCAAACGCTTTACTGGCAAGAGTTTATTTATACAGCAATCAGTGGGATGCCGCGGAACAAACTGCCACTTTAGTGATTAAAAACACCAATTTATACCCTTTAGAAAACAATATCGATAAAGTCTTTCTAAAGGAAAGCACTTCAACAATTTGGCAGTTAATGCCTTCAACAGCCGGTAAAAATACCGATGAAGGAAATGTTTTTATTTTTAACAGTGGACCGCCAACACTTGTCGCTTTAAATACTGATTTGGTTATTGCTTTCACTACTGATGACTTGCGCAGAACCCATTGGACAAAAGCAATTACCAGTGGGGCTTCAACTTGGTATCATGCCAGTAAATACAAACAAAGAATTCCAAGTGGAACTTCCCTTGAGTATTCAATTGTTCTGCGCCTGGAAGAGCAGTATCTAATTCGCGCAGAAGCCAGAGCGCACTTAAACAAATTAGCGGAAGCAAAAGAAGATTTAAACAAAATCCGAAACCGTTCAGGTCTTCAAAACACAACGGCCATTACAGCAGAAGAAGTGCTTGAAGCTATTTTGAATGAAAGAAAACTTGAGTTTTTTACCGAACAGGGACAACGTTTTTTTGATCTTAAAAGAACAGGTAATCTGGACAATATCCTCTCTGGCAGAAAATCCGGATGGAACACCACTGACAGGCTTTTTCCAATTCCCGATTCAGAATTAAGAGTAAACCCAAACCTATTGCCCCAAAACGAAGGGTATTAAAAAACATTTATACTTTCAAAATGAAAATCTATAACACAAGACTAATACCGGTTAAGTCATTTTTATCCCGTATTATATTTTTAATTTTTGTTTTAGTAGCCTGCCCTTTAACGGGGCAGGTAAAACAAAAAAAGAACCTTCAGGAGTCTGACTATCACCTCTGGCATACCCTGCAATCCGATAAGATTTCTGAAAATGGAAAGTGGATCAGTTACAAACTAGCTTATCCAAATGGACAAGACACCCTTTTTATTAAAAATACACAAACCCATAAACAGTATGTTTTTCCACAAGGCACTAACGGGAATTTTAATGCAGAAGAAAGCTTTGCCTATATTGACAAAAAAGGACTGCAAATACTTACTTTAAAAAGTGGTGAGATAAAAACTATTGCTGGGGTCACACAATATCAATACACACAGAATAAAAAATACATAATCACCTACAGCAAAACAGCAGATCCGATTCTGGAAATAAAAACCACTTCAGGACAAACCATAATGAAGATCAATAATGTTCAGCAGTACAAAATAGCCCCACAGCAAAATGCTGTACTTTTTAGTGCTGATCATAATATCGGATTTATTTCTTTAAATAAGGAAGTACTGAAAACCATGATTATCGAAAATGCTTCAACACCATTTTATAACTTAATTTGGCAAAACAACGGCAATGCAGTTGCTTTTTTGCAAAAAGGAGCAGATTCAGAGCAGAATAGTTTATTTTTTTATCAGCTCAATGACAAGAACCTTTTCAAATTTGAGGCTGAAAATTTTTCAAATTTTCCTGCTGATTTCACAATTAGTCCTACTGTATCAACTAAACTGTTTATTTCTGATGATGGGCAGCGCGTTTTTTTTGGAATTAAAAAAAGAGAATCCAATGAGAAGGCAATAGACACAACTGGGGTACAGGTATGGAATGCCTCCGATAAACTGTTATATCCCGAACAGGAAGAAATCGGACAATGGGAAAAAGTAGCCAAGCTGGCTCTTTGGAAGCCTTTTGAAAATAAATTCAATCAAATAACAAATAACCAGCTTCCAAAAGTGATCCTGGCAGCAGAACAAAAATTTGCCCTTACCTTTAATCCAGCACAATACGAACCCCAATATAAACAACAAGGGGATATTGATCTTTACTTAGTAAATCTTACAACAGGAGATTCCACCAGAATACTCACCAAACATTCCGGAAATAAAAATCATACCGTTATCTCTCCAAAGGGTAATTTTGTAACCTATTTCAAAGATCAAAAATGGTGGGTTTACGATATAAGGAAAAAAGTGCACTTTAATTGTTCTTTAAACATACATCAGCCTCTATTGGATAAAGACTTTAACGCAGCAGGTGAAGTTCCTGCTTATGGTTTTTTAGGCTGGACAAAAAACGATGATTCATTCTTGTTGTATGACCAATTTGATATTTGGGAAGTAACTCCCGATGGGAAAAAAGCCAATCGATTAACTCATGGCAGAGAGAAAAACATACAATTTAGGTTAGCCAAACAATTCTATGATCTTGTAAAAACAGCTGCCTACGATGGTTTTTACGCCTTTCAAATTGATCTTTCCAATGACCTTTTCTTAGAGGCAAAAAATAATGATGAAAGTGGTTATTTTATTTGGAACAAAACCAGTGGAGAAAAGCCTATGGTTTTTAATACGATGCGAAATAATTATCTTATGAAGTCCGAGCAAGGTGAAAGTTATGCTTTTCAACAGCAGCATTATGACAAACCGCCTTCACTTTGGTTCAAAAAAGATAAAAAAAGCAAGGCACAACTAATGGTACAAAGCAACAAACAGCAGGAAGATTTTTTCTGGGGTAAGGCTGAGAAAATTCACTACTCTAATGCCAAAGGGATACCCTTAACGGGATCCCTTTTCTATCCTGCGAATTATGAACCTTCTAAAAAATATCCGATGATAGTGAAGATATATGAATTAAAAATGTATGAATCGAATCAATATATTAATCCATCATTATACGATGATACAGGATTTAATGTGACCAATTATACTTCTGAAGGCTATTTTGTTTTGTGTCCTGATATTATCTATGAAATTGGGAATCCCGGAATTTCTGCAACAGATTGTGTTGTGGCAGCAACACAGTGCATAATCGAAAAAGGCATTGTACAAAAAGATAAGATTGCTCTTATTGGGCATTCTTTCGGAGGCTACCAAACTAATTTCATCATTACCCAAACTAATTTGTTTGCCACAGCGGTATCAAGCGCCGGTGTAGCAGATTTAACAAGTTCGTATTTAACTATGGGATGGAATACGGGTATTGCGGATATATGGCGTTATGAAAATCAGCAAGGGCGAATGGGCAAATCACTTTTTGAAGATAAGGCTGGCTATAATCGAAACTCTCCACTAGAGTATGTAACCAATATCCAAACTCCATTGCTTTGCTGGACAGGTAAAGAAGACCGGCAGGTGCACTGGTACCAAAGTATAGAATTTTATTTGGCGCTGCGAAGATTGAATAAAGAACATATTATGCTCGTGTATCCGCAGGAAAAACACGTAATTATGAATCCGAAAAATCAAAAAGACCTAAGCCTTCATCTCAAAGAGTGGTTTGATTATTACCTTCAAAATAAAAGTATACCTTCTTGGGTTGCTACTCCATTAAAATCATTATAAACAAAAACAATGCAGTTCCAATTATAAAATCCGGAACTGCATTGTAAATGAACTCAGCACTCTGGCTTTAAGTTCTTTAAATTAATTTAATTTGTACAATACTCTGTTACAAGTAGTACCACTGGCATTTTTACCAAAAACCTGTTGGTTTGTACTTTCAATAGTACAAATATCCCCCTGGTCAGTACTACATTCAACGGACTCGGTACATGGATCCGGATTATTAATGTACCCTTGCACAGGAGCACTAACATTCGTTGTTTTGCCACTTGGATTTGAGGCAAAAGCACCTACAATTGCTAAAGCAAACGCAGCGGTTGGCAAAAGCATTTTTACACTTGATTTTTTCATGGTAATAAAAATTAAATTTAAAAAAAATATCTACTTTTTTCTACAGGTGTTCGATTACATTCCTGATACCCGGGCCCTGGTATATGATAGTCATAATTTACTCTTATAATGTTCCAAAAGTGAATTACTAAACTCGTAACAAACAATATGATTGCCGATAAGGGCATAGAGATAATTCTCATGCGCCAGTATGCTTCTTATTTTATCATCTCCAATGTTATAAACATAAAAGCTTGAGACATACGAAGCATCATTCAAATTATAAACATCAACAGTACTTGCCTGGCTCCACATATCTTTGGGCTCATATAAGCCATGAGCCGGCGAATGAATAAAAAGTAAATTTTCATAAACAGTACTGGTTTTATTAACGATAAGCGGTGGCGCTGACATTTTCTTTTGATTGCGGTCTGAGAGATAAGAAACTTTAATTTGAGCCTTGCTTGTAGTATCAATAGTTTTTCCTATATATTTTAAATCAAGCGAATCATTAGCCACTACAAACTCATTGCGGTATAAATAAACATAAACAATATGTTTTAGTCCAGAACTGTAATGTAGCATTCCATCGGTATCAAAAACACCATCAATTTGTTTTTGCAACAAATCCGGGTTTAATTTCACATTTACAGTTTCCCCAACTGCCATAGATCCAATAATATTTTCATTGTTATTTGCTGCTTGTCCCCTAAAGGCAAGCCTGCTGGAATCCATTGGTGTGATGCGCGCAAAATAAGCTTTATCACGCATAAAAAGTGAGGCTTTCCAATTGGATAGTTCCCCTTTAAACAAACAGGGAACATTCCCGTCTGCAACAAAAAAGTAGGGTGGGAAAATACTAATTCTAACCGCTTTAAAATCAAAATTACTTTTATCCAATTCTATTTGGAATGTCTTTTTGTTTTTTAAAATGCTGTCGAGTGCCACAATATGTAATGGCGCTGTAGTATTCCCCAAATACAAATTTCCGTTTGCTGCCCCGGCAAAATAATATGAATTATACCCTAAATCAACTTCGCTTATTTTTACTGCCTGATGATGTGGAAAACGGCGTATAAAACTATTGCGATGATGCATGATATCCTCTGATAAAATAAACATTAGCACAACAATTCCAATACTAAAAAGAACGCTTCCCGAAAAGGAACTGACAAGAACAGCGGGTTTTGAAATAAAGGATGTGTTTGACATCCCACGGGCCAGTATCAGGATACCCGCTGCTGCCAGCATTATGAAAACTAAATTAAANNGGTAAACATAACCATCAAACCAAAGGCTGCAAAAAGACTAATTAATCTCCATTTTTTAAAAACAAGTAACAATGCGACAAGCAATTCAAGTGTCGGTACAATCCACGCAATTGATCCGGCAAAAGCGCTCAGTAGTGGGGATTGTCCGAGTTGCACACGAAAATTCTCAAAGTCAAGTAATTTACTCAGCGCCGCATATACAAATAGAATAACATACAACAGGCAAATTATCTCC
>NZ_MUGS01000057.1 GCF_002222055.1 Flavobacterium araucananum | reverse complement strand
CAATTAAAAAAACATAAAATTTATGACTTTTTAGAACAACATTATCTAAAAATGTTTCACAAATTAAGTCTGTAGCATTCGTTAAATTTGATAATGTAAAAAATTAAACATAAAAATATCCTTATTAAAATAAATATTATCCATAAATTATTTGAAATAATTTTCTGATTAATTAATAAATTTCCAAACTTAACTAAAGCATTAACAATTATCTTAAACAGAGCGCATTACCAGACAAATAGCATAAAACATGCGAAATTTAGTAATTATTTAAACCAAAATATAAAACAATAAATTCCTAATTCTGTAGTTTTGACTAATAGATAACATTAAAAAATACCAAATTTTAAAAACACATTTATGAAAAAAATAATTTTAGCGGCTGTTCTGTTCATCGCAACATCAGCTACGATTCAGGCACAATTAGTACAATTTGGAGTTAAAGCAGGGGTTAACTTTGCAAGCCAAACCGGAGATGCAGGTCTTAATGGAGTTGCATTTGACAAAGAAGGTATCACCAGCTATCATGTTGGGGTATTGGCCGAAATTAAATTATTAGAAAAATTCGCTATTCAACCAGAGCTTTTATATTCTACACAAGGAGCTTCATACAAAAGTGCCGGACAAGAATTTAAAAACAAATTAGGATATTTATCTATCCCTGTAATGGCTAAGTTTTACTTAAATAATACTTTTAGTGTAGAGGTTGGGCCTCAAGCATCATTCTTATTAAGCGAAAAAAATGATTTTGATGTTAAAGATGGTAAAACTTTTGAATTTGGTCTTAATGCCGGATTAGGAGTAAAACTTACAAAAAGTATTTTCGTTCAAGGTCGTTACGGTTTAGGATTAACAGAAGCTTCAAAAAATGCAGATGTTAAAAATTCAACGTTCCAAATTTCAGCAGGATTCTTATTCTAGAAATAATATCACATACTTTTATAAAAACCGTTCCTTTAATTAGAACGGTTTTTTTATTTTTACAACATTCAAGGGCAATTACAAAAATCAAGTAGCTTTATTGAACTTATATTTCTTATCTGATTTAAAAATTAAATATTTTAAATCTCAAAACACACTTTATAAATATGAAAATCTGCATTATCAACGGTCCCAATTTGAATCTTTTAGGAAAAAGAGAACCTGAAGTTTACGGAAGTCAAACTTTTGAAGATTATTTTGAAACGTTGCAGACAAAATTTCCGGAAATTGAACTTTTGTATTACCAAAGCAATATCGAAGGTGAATTGATCGGGAAAATTCAGGAATGCGGTTTTACTTATGACGGAATCATCTTGAATGCCGGAGCCTACACACACACTTCTATAGGTTTGGGCGATGCCATGAAAGCCGTAACAACCCCTGTTATCGAGGTACACATTTCTAATACTTATGCCCGTGAGAGTTTCAGACATCAATCCTATTTGTCCGGAAATGCCAAAGGTGTAATTTTAGGTTTTGGATTAAAAAGCTACGAATTGGCGATTCAGTCTTTCTTATAAAATAATATATTTCTTGGCAAAGCTGGCTTTGTTTAAGATCAATTCAATTTAAAGGTTTCAAGTCCTGTCAGCCTTACTTACAATTTAACAAATATTTAATAGGCTCACTTTTAACTTATTCTATTTTTGTGAGAGAAACCACTTTCATGAAAAACTATATTTTATTTGCCTTTTTAATTTTTTCGATTTCAAATTTTGCTCAGATAAAAGGAACCATAACCGACGAAAAAGGCAATCCGTTGCCATTTGTTTCTGTATTTGAAGAAAACACCTATAGCGGAACTACTTCTAATGAGCAGGGAAAATACCAACTCAATATAAAAGAAGTTGGCAAGAACAAAATCACTTTTCAGTATCTGGGATTTAAAACTCAAAAAATAGTAATTCCTGCTGATTCAAAAACAATGACTTTGGATGTAAAAATGCTCGAAGAGAGTTTTGCATTAAATGAAGTTGTAATTGATCCCAAAAATAATCCTGCCGATGCCGTTATAAGAAGTGCTATTGCCGAAAAAAAAGACAACTCAGACAAAACGGCACGATATACAGCAGATTTTTATTCGAAAGGAATGTTTAAAGTCAAAGATTTGCCTAAAAAAATTCTTGGCAAGAAAGTAGATCTTGGCGATGATATGGCATCAAACCTGGATTCTACCGGAACCGGAATTTTGTATCTGTCTGAAACGATATCGAAAATCACTTTTGAGAAACCCAACAAATTAAAGGAGAAAATTATTGCGTCTAAAATCTCGGGAAACAACAAAGGATATAGTTACAATACTGCCTCACTGTCTACTTATGATTTTTATGACAATACTTTAGATTTCGATATTAAACTCATCTCTCCTATTGCAGATAATGCTTTTAGCTACTACAAATACAAACTTGAAGGTACATTTTATGACGATAACAAGCAACAAATCTATAAGATTAAAGTACTACCAAAACGCGATAAAGAACCCGTTTTTGAAGGGTATATTTATATCGTAGACGACAGTTTTGCCATTTATGCCCTGGATCTAGATATAAAAGGATATCGCATGAAAAATGAATTTACCGAAGTTATGAATCTAAAACAAAGCTTTAGTTACAATTCACAAAATAAAATCTGGACAAAGAATGCCCAAACGCTTGATTTTACTGCCGGTATTTTTGGCGTAAAATTCTCCGGGAAATTCAATTATATATATTCTAATTATGAGTTTCCGGCTTCGTTTGAAAAGAAAACTTTTGGGAACGAAATTGTTGCCTTTGAGGCGAATGCAAACAAAAAAGACGATGCCTTCTGGAACGAAATTCGCCCAATTCCGTTAACCATAGAAGAAAGTACGGATTATACTAAAAAAGATAGTTTGCAAACTATTAGAAAATCTCAAAAGTATATTGACTCTGTAGATACCAGACACAATAAGTTTAAAGCAGGAGATATTTTGATGGGATATGATTATAAAAATACTTTCAAAAAATATTCTTTTAACTACAAAGGCTTGCTAAACTTAACCTCACTTGGTTTTAATACGGTACAGGGGTTCAATCTGGATTCTGGTTTTTCTTTTAAGAAATGGAATGAAGAAAAAGGAAAAAGCACTTCGATAAGCACTACTTTCAATTATGGTTTTTCAGACGAACGTTTTCGTGCCATTGGCGAATTCAGCCATAGATTTAATACTATAAATTATGCTACGATTGCAATTTCAGGAGGAACAAAAGTTGCCCAATTTAATAGTTTTGAGCCTATAAGTAACTTTGTAAACACTATAAGTTCTTTATTTTTTAAAGACAATTATATGAAGTTGTACAACTTGGAATATGCTCAGATTAACTATTCGCAAGACGTTCTGAATGGCGTAAAATTGATTGGAAAAGTAGCTTACGAACAGCGAAAACCTCTTGTTAACACGACAGATTATTCTTTCTTTAAGAGAGATGATTTGTATTCTTCAAACAATCGTTTGGCACCAAATGATTTTACAACGCCTGCCTTTGACCAACATCATTTATTTAAGGCGGCTATAAGTACCCAGATTAATTTTGGAAACAAATACATCTCACGACCTGACGGCAGATACAATTTTAAAAACGATAAATATCCTACCTTATTCTTAGCTTTTGAAAAAGCTTTTGCCGCAAGCGAGAAAAAATATGAATTTGAGCGCATTGGAGCTTCTGTACTATATGATTTGTCTTTGGGCAACAAAGGAATCCTGGGCATGAACATCAGAGCCGGAAAGTTTTTTAATGCAGAGAATATTTCTTTTATCGACTACAGACATTTTAACGGAAATCAAACTCATATAGGAACAAGCGATCGCTATCTGAATGTTTTTAACCTAATGCCTTATTATACTAACAGCACAAACGACAGTTATTTTGAAATGCATTTGGAACATAATGATACCGGATTTATCATGAATAAAATTCCGCTGTTGAATCTTTTAAAATCTACAATGAATCTTGGTTTTCATACGCTGGCTATTCCGGACAAAAAACCCTACACTGAATTTACGGTTGGCTTAGACAACCTTGGTTTTGGGAAATTTAAAATATTCAGATTAGATTATGTTCATTCTTATCAGGGCGGAATTCAGCAAAATGGTGTTGTATTTGGTATGAAGATTTTGAATGTTTTAGATTAGGTACAAAGGTTCAGAGTTGCAAAGGTGCAAAGGTGTATGCTTTGCGTATTCTCGGCTCCGCTCGAACTGACTATTATATGGTATAAAAAATCCGCTTACTCTTTATAGAATAAGCGGATTTTTATTTTATTGTTGCAAAAGAAAACCTCAGCACCTTTGCAACTCTGAACCTTTGCACCTTTTTTAATGATAATCATCGGGTTCAATATGAATTAAGACATTTCCTAATTGAGGTATTTTTTCTTTTAAGGTATCTTGTAGTTTATGGGACAGATCATGTCCTTCTTTTACCGAAATTTTAGCCGAAACGATCGCATGAAGATCTACATGATATTTCATTCCTGCTTTGCGTATAAAACATTTTTCGGTTCCCAGAATACCCATAACAGTCAACGATTTGATGCGGATTTCTTCGACCAGATCATCATTTAAATTCTCATCCATAATTTCGCCAAGCGCAGGTCTGAAAATTTTATAACTGTTATATAAGATAAAAAAAGCAGCAAAAAGTGCCGCCCAATCATCTGCTGATTCATATCCTTTTCCCATAATCAGGGCAATCGAAATACCTGTAAATGCTGCTACAGATGTGATTGCATCACTGCGATGGTGCCAGGCATCTGCCGCCAAAGAGGAACTATTGGTTTGTTTACTACGTTTCATCACCAACCGAAACGAATATTCTTTCCAGACAATAATAGCGCCCAAAACATACAATGTCCATGATTTTGGCAAGTTATGGGGATTCTGAATGTTAATAACACTTTCGTAACCAATGATTGTTGCTGATGTAATTAAAAAACCCACTACCAGAAACGTAATCAACGGTTCTGCACGACCGTGACCATACGGGTGATTTTCATCTGCCGGTTTGTTCGAATATTTGATCCCGAATAAAACTAAACAGGACGAAAATATATCTGTAGTCGATTCGATTGCATCTGCAATCAAGGCATAAGAATTGCCAAAAAAACCTGCCAGACCTTTTATAACGGCCAGGCAGGTGTTTCCAACTATACTGAAGATAGTAGCTTTTACAGCTTTTTGTTCATCTGTCATTTGAGCTTTTTTAGCACGACATTTATATCATATTTTTTTGCCACGAATTGCACGAATTATCACCAATTAGATAATCTTTTAAATATTTCTATTCGTGTAATTCGTGGCTAACTCTTTTACGCTCTCACGATTTTTGCTCCAATTGCTCTTAAACGTTCGTCGATACGCTCGTACCCACGATCAATTTGTTCGATATTTTGAATTGTGCTTGTTCCTTTTGCTGAAAGTGCTGCAATTAGCAATGAGATACCCGCGCGAATATCCGGAGATGACATTGTTGTCGCTTTTAACTGAGATTCGAAATTATGTCCCATAACCACTGCTCTGTGCGGATCACATAACATAATTTTTGCTCCCATATCGATTAGTTTGTCTACGAAAAACAAACGGCTTTCGAACATTTTTTGGTGAATTAAAACATCTCCTTTTGCTTGTGTTGCCACAACCAAAACAATACTCAATAAGTCAGGCGTAAATCCTGGCCAAGGTGCATCTGCAATTGTTAAAATAGAACCGTCGATATCTGTTTTTACTTCGTATCCGTCTTTGTGAGCAGGAATATAAATATCATCACCACGTTTCTCGATCGTGATTCCTAATTTTCTAAAGGTATTTGGAATCAAACCTAAGTTTTCCCAGCTTACATTTTTGATCGTGATTTCGCTTTTTGTCATAGCAGCAAGACCAATCCAAGAACCAATTTCGATCATATCCGGCAAGATTGTGTGCTCGCATCCACCCAGGCTTTCAACACCTTCGATAGTCAATAAGTTAGATCCAACTCCTGTAATGTTAGCTCCCATAGAGTTTAACATTTTGCACAATTGTTGCAAATAAGGCTCACAAGCCGCGTTGTAAACGGTAGTTTTTCCTTTTGCCAAAACAGCGGCCATAACGATATTTGCTGTTCCGGTTACTGATGCTTCATCAAGCAACATATCTGTTCCTTTTAATCCTTCTGTTGGAGATTCTACTCCGTAAAAGTGATCTTCTCTATTGTATCTGAATTTTGCTCCAAGGTTAATAAAACCTTCAAAGTGTGTATCTAATCTACGACGACCAATTTTATCTCCTCCAGGTTTAGGAATATAGCCTTTACCAAAACGTGCCAAAAGCGGTCCAACAATCATAATAGAACCACGTAATGCTCCGCCTTCTTTTTTGAAAGCTTCGGTTTCTAAATATCCAACATTAACCTCATCTGCCTGAAACGTAATCGAACCCGGTTCATTTCGTTGAATTTTAACCCCTAAGTTACCCAATAAGGTAATTAATTTATTGATGTCAATAATATCGGGAATATTATTTATTTTCACTTTATCTCCCGTTAGAAGCACGGCACATAAAATTTGTAATGCCTCGTTTTTTGCTCCTTGCGGAGTGATTTCTCCTTTTAAAGGAATTCCTCCTTCGATTTTAAAAATTCCCATATTCTTTTTTTAAGGTTCTGAGTTACTAAGGTTCTGAGGTTCTAAGTTTTTGTCTTAGTCGCTTAGCTACTTCGCAACTTTTTTTATTTCTGATTGTTTACTTTAAGGTTCTGAGTTACTGAGATTCTAAGGTTCTGAGTTTTTTCTTAAAAAAGACTTAGCTACTTAACATCTTAGACACTTAGCACCTTTCTTTTACTTCTGGTTGTTGTTTTTTTGAAAAGGCTTTGGTTTCCCTCCTTTATTGTTGTTTTTGTTGCTCTGAATTTTTGGTGGTCCGGCAGGTGTAATTTTATTAGACATACGTTTATTGGTACGCAATAAATCAGTAGTGTTTAAAAGTTCTTCTGTACTTTGCACCAAATTGATTTTACCTCCGGATAATTCAAATAAATGTTCAAAAATCACATCATCTTTTACGGTATCTTTATTCCAGCTCAGGTATGATTTTTTCATGTGATTGGCAATTACCAATACTAATGCATTTTTCATTTCTCCATCATCCCATTTATTGGCAACATCTATCATATATTTGATATTATTACCATAAAACCTGTATTTAGGAAAGTTTTGCGGATAGTGCAAAACATCCGGTTTTAACTGCAATACATCTCTTGACGGAATTGGATACGGAGATTCTACATTTAATTTAAAATCAGACATGATGAAAAGCTGATCCCATAATTTATGCTGAAAATCCGGTACATCACGCAAGTGCGGATTCAGACTTCCCATAACCTGAATGATATATTTTGCGGCTTTATTTCGCGTTTCATCATCTTCTATATGAGTAGCCTGATCGATCAGTTTTTGCAAATGACGACCATATTCCGGAATAAGTAAACGCTGTCTTTCAGAATTATATTCTAAATTAAAAACAACGTCATTCGCGACTTCTTTTTTATATTTTTCGACCATAAGTTATAATGAAACTATACCTTCTATTGTAGAAACTTCTTTGTATTTGCTAATCACATCGTCAGCACTATGCATTGTTACATCTACAGAAACACTGGTAAATTTACCTGTTTTAGATTTTGTTGTTTTAATAACCGCGCCCATACTGTCAAAAGCTTTTTCAACTCGCTCAACATTATCGTCTACCGATGGCATAATAAACTTATACAAATATTCTGCAGGCCAAGTATTTGAGTTATCTAATTCGACCTTTAATCTTTCGTAAAATTCGGCGGTTTCTTTTTCTTTATCGTTTTCCATTCGTAATTAAAAATAAACGCAAATATACGGTTTTGAGTTTAGATTTTTGAGTTTAGATTTTAGATTTTTTAGAAGGAAATAATGATTGTTTTTTTGCCACGAATTCCACTAATTTCCCCTAATTAAAATTGCTACTCAAAATTTTATTTTTTGCACTGTTTAGGTCAGGTTAATAAATTAAAAATTGGCGGAAATTAGCGGAATTCGTGGCAAACTTTTATATTTGAAATACTTTGCATCTTCGCTCCCAATAGCTATCAGTATCGCGAGACTAAACTACATTACTATGAAAAAAATTATCATCTTCCTTTTTACTATACTCACTTTCCACAATATTCAGGCACAGGAAATCAAAACGATAACTTATTTTCAAAATGACACTCTGAAACTTGATCTGGATTTGTATTTACCCCAAAAGAAAACAAACGAAAAGGTTCCGCTAATCGTTTTTGCTTTTGGAGGTGGATTTTCGGGTGGAGATCGTGCAAGCGAAAAAAGCTTCGGGATGTTTATGGCGCAAAACGGTTATGCGGTGGCGAGCATCTCCTATAGTTTATACATGAAAGGAAAAGATTTTGGCTGCAAAGGAACTTTAACCGAAAAAATAAAAGCAATCCAAATTGGTGTAAGCGATATGTGGCAGGCAACTTCGTACCTGATCGAAAATGCAAACAAATACAACCTGGATACTTCAAAAATATTTATCTCAGGAATTAGTGCGGGTGCCGAAATTGGTTTCCACGCTTCATTTTGGGATTATAAACTCATGAATTTATACAAAGGCAATTTGCCTCAAAATTTTAGATATGCAGGTTTTATTGGAGGATCAGGCGCTATTCAGGATATTAATTTAATCACCAAAGAAAAAGCGATCCCGATGTTATTAGCTCACGGCAATAAAGACGAAACGGTTCCGTATGCCGCAGGCTCGCATCGCTCTTGCCCTACAAATGCTTCCGGATGGCTGATTCTCTTTGGATCTTATGCCGTTTACAATCACATGAATGACCTGCATAAAGATATTGAACTCATTACGTTTTGCGGTGGCGGACATGAATTCTCCGGATACCTTTTTCATCAGGGACAGCAATATGTGCTGGATTTTGTGAATGATGTTTTGAAAGGCAAGAAATTTGAATCGCATATTATTATTCCTTCGGAGAAGAAAGCTGCGATTTCCGGAAAATATTTGTTTTGTGAGTAATTACAATCTTAAATTGATATTGTATAATATATTCTTTATCTAAACTGGACTAAAGTCCAGCCCTACAATATTTGCCGAACCTGCGGTTCTCTTTCGCTTCAATTCCAAAGGAATGATTTATTTTGTAGAGCTGGGCTTTAGTCCAGTTGCAGCAATATTCACAGAATCTATTAATTCTGGAACGACAAATTATTTTGCAGTAACATCCCGAAGATTCGCGATTGATTTATTGAAATTATGCGGACGAATTATAAAAATCTAAATATTCACAATCTAAACCTCCAAGGTTTTCAAAACCTTGAAGGTATTTAAAAATATTGAAACTTATAACTTTCCCACATTACATATCCTTTTCTAAACCGGACTAAAGTCCAGTCCTACAATATTTTCCGAGCCTGTGGCTCTTTTTTGTTTCAATTCCGAAGGAATAATTTATTTTGTATAGCTGGACTTCAGTCCAGTTTATGTCAAAGTTTAACACAATCTTTGAAATCCTTCCAAAAACAAAACCATGCTTGCTAACTAGCCCTGATGGCAGCGAAAATCCTTTTCCTTTTTTCTTTAAAAAGCAAAAGATTGTAGTGTACAGCAGGAACTTTATTTCCTAAAATTGCGAAATCGTTCGCTTCTGGTAAAATAATCTTTTTAAATACCAATAACTTTAGGTAAATTTGCGCTTTATTTTAAGAAAGTGCAAAAACAAATCATAGTTCTCATTGGTGGCCCGGGAACGGGAAAATCTACGCTTATTAACGAATTAGTAGCTCGTGGCTACTGTTGTTATCCTGAAATTTCAAGACAAGTTACACTCGAAGCCCAACAACGTGGTATTGACCAATTGTTTCTGGAACAGCCTTTGTTGTTTAGCGAAATGTTGCTTGAAGGACGCATTAAACAATTTAAAGATGCTCATGAAGAACCTGACAATGTAGTTTTTATAGATCGGGGCATTCCTGATGTTGTCGCTTATATGGACTATATTGGCGATGATTATCCTTCGCACTTTATTACCGCTTGTGAGGATTTTAAATATACCAAAACTTTTATTTTACCGCCTTGGGAAGAAATTTACGAGTGTGACACTGAGCGCTACGAGAATTTTGAACAGGCATTGACAATCCAGAAACACCTTGTTGAAACGTATAAAAAATACGGCTACGACTTAATTGAAGTACCGAAAGATACCGTTGAGAACAGAATTCTTTATATCTTAGATAAAATTTAGGCGTGTTTTAAAGTTGTAAAACTAGAAACTGATTTCTAAATTTTTTAACTTTAAAACATGACCAATGCCAGAAGCGCAAGAAATTCTTTTAAAATACTGGAAACACGACAGTTTTAGACCGTTGCAAAAGGAGATTATTGACTCGGTTTTGGATGGTCAGGATACTTTTGCCCTACTCCCAACCGGTGGCGGAAAATCGATTTGTTTTCAGGTCCCAACCATGATGCAGGAAGGGATTTGTCTGGTTGTTTCTCCTTTGGTTGCTTTGATGAAAGATCAGGTGACCAACTTGCAAAAGCGCGAAATTAAAGCGATTGCCCTTACGGGTGGGATTCATACCGAAGAAATCATTGATCTTCTGGACAATTGTCAATACGGCAATTACAAATTTTTATATCTTTCGCCGGAACGACTTCAGTCTGATTGGATTCTGGAACGCATAAAAAATCTTCCAATAAGTTTAATCGCTATCGATGAAGCACATTGTGTTTCGCAATGGGGTCATGATTTTCGTCCGGCTTATTTAAAGATTTCAGAACTTAAAAAGCACTTTCCAAAGATTCCGTTTTTGGCTTTGACTGCGACAGCCACTCCTAGAGTTATTGAAGATATTAAAACTGAGTTGGGAATGAAAGATCCTAAACTTTTTCAGCAATCTTTTGAGAGAAAAAATATTGCTTACATGGTTTTTGAGGTAGAGGACAAATTGTACCGTACTGAACAAATCCTGAAGAAAAACCCCCAGCCTTCTATTATATACGTACGAAATAGAAAATCATGCCTGAATATGTCAACGCAATTGCAGTCGCTGGGATTTAAGGCAACGTATTACCATGGTGGACTTTCGGCAAAAGAAAAAGACAAAAACATGCAACTATGGATGTCTGAGCAAGCGCAGGTTATTGTAGCTACCAATGCATTTGGAATGGGGATTGACAAGGACAATGTAAAAACGGTTATTCATACACAATTGCCTGAAAATATAGAAAACTATTACCAGGAATCCGGAAGAGCGGGACGAAATGGCGAAAAAGCTTTTTCGGTTGTTTTAACGAGCCCCTCGGACAGTAATCAAACAGAACAACAATTTTTAAGCGTTTTGCCGGATAAAAAATTTCTGAATACGATGTATGTTAAACTGTGCAATTATTTTCAGATTGCTTATGGCGAAGGTTTAAACGATTCGTTTTCGTTTAAGCTGAATCATTTTTGTCAGAAGTACGACTTCCCTACTCTAAAAACGTATAATGCTTTGCAATTTTTGAATCAGCAGGGCATCATCACCATGTCTCAGGAATTCTCAGAAAAAATTACAATGCAGTTTTTAATCGAATCCAAAGAAGTGATTCGATACATGAGCCTGAACTCGAATGACGAAGAAATTATTCTGGCGATCCTGAGAACTTATCCGGGAATTTACGAAATGAAAACGCCGTTTAACATTTCGTTGATTGCAAAAAAATCAAATCATACCGAAGCACAGGTTTCCGCTGTGTTAGACAAACTAAAAGAGAAGGAAATTATTGAATATAAATCAAAAAATAACGATGCAACAATATTATTCAATGAGGTTCGCGAAGATAATCTTACCATAAACAGGGTTTCGAAATACCTGGAAAGGCAAAATCAGCTTAAAAAAGACCAACTCTTATCTGTTCTACATTATATAAAGGACAAGAAAACCTGCAAGAACCGATTGATTTTGGATTATTTTGGAGAAGAAACTACTGAAAACTGTAGCGTATGCTCTTATTGCATTACTCAAAAAGGAAAAATCACAGAAGCTGATTCGGTTGCAGACAAAATTTTGGCTTTACTAAAAACAGCCTCTTTGACCTCAAGAGAAATTCAGACCAAAATAAAACTGGATACTAACGATACTATTTTGGCACTTCAGGAATTATTAGAAAATAATTATATTACGGTTCAACCGAATAATAAATACACTTTAAAATTATAATGGAAAAATTGAGAATTATATTTATGGGAACTCCAGAATTTGCTGTTGGCATTTTGGATACCATTATCAAAAACAATTACGATGTTGTTGGTGTTATTACAGCAGCAGATAAACCGGCTGGACGCGGACAAAAAATAAAATATTCGGCAGTAAAAGAATACGCCCTGGGAAACAACCTTACTTTATTACAACCAACAAATCTAAAAGACGAAAATTTTCTTGCAGAATTAAAAGCTTTAAATGCCAATTTACAAATTGTTGTTGCTTTTAGAATGTTACCTAAAGTTGTTTGGGAAATGCCAAGCTTGGGAACTTTTAACCTACATGCGTCTTTATTACCCAATTATCGTGGTGCAGCACCTATTAATTGGGCTATTATTAATGGAGAAACTAAAACCGGTGTCACTACTTTTTTTATTGACGACAAAATAGACACAGGCGCAATGATCCTGAATTCTGAAATTGTTATTGAACCGGAAGAAAATGCAGGACAATTGCACGACCGCTTAATGCTATTAGGGAGCGAAACCGTAATTGATACTTTGAAGGTTATCGAAAACGGAAATGTTACTACTACTATTCAGGAAGACGATGCCGAAATTAAAACCGCATACAAACTTAACAAGGAAAATTGTAAGATCGACTGGACAAAATCCGGAAATGAAATTAATAACCTGATTCGTGGTTTAAGTCCTTATCCGGCTTCGTGGTGCTTTTTGAAAGACAAAAACGAAGAGTTAAGCATCAAAATATACGAGGCAAAGCTAGTCGTAGAAGCCCATTCTTATGAAGTTGGAAACTTGATTAGCAGCAAAAAAGAAATCAAAATAGCAATCAAAGATGGTTTCATTCAAATCTTAAGTTTGCAATTACCCGGAAAAAAAAGAATGCAGGTTGCCGAATTACTAAATGGCATAACTTTTTCTGATACGGCAAAGGTCTATTAACGTCAGTAAAACAGGGGTTTGTACCTACTTTGGCCTGACAAACAAGCTGCGTTATGAACAAAAAAAGCAAGTTATCAACAATTTTTGCTAAAATTAAAGAAAACACTTGCAAGGAACGGATTTCCTACTAAATTTGTGTATTAACAATTTTTTTTAACCAACAATTAATAACTAATTATTATGAACAAATCAGAATTAATCGATGCTATCGCTGCTGATGCAGGAATTACAAAAGCTGCGGCAAAATTAGCTTTAGAGTCATTTTTAGGAAACGTGGGAGCTACTTTGAAAAAAGGTGGAAGAGTTTCATTAGTAGGTTTTGGATCATGGTCAGTATCTGCTAGAGCTGCAAGAGACGGTAGAAACCCTCAAACTGGAAAAACAATTCAGATTGCTGCTAAAAATGTAGTAAAATTCAAAGCTGGAGCTGAATTAGAAGGTGCAGTGAACTAAGTAAGAAAGTTCTCTAAACTTATAATATAATCAAAACCCTCCTCATGGAGGGTTTTTTTGTGCGGTTTATCGATTTTATTTGGGTTTTTAAAAAATTTATTATTAAATTTAGTAAAAATTGTAGCCGTATGATTTCAGAAAAATTAAAAAAAGGACACCTGCTTATTGCCGAGCCTTCTATAATTGGAGATTTATCTTTTAATAGATCGGTAATTTTATTAGCAGACCATAACAAAGAAGGATCAATAGGTTTTATCATTAATAAACCGTTAAAATACACTATTAATGATTTAATACCTGAAATTGATGCCACTTTCAAAATATACAACGGAGGCCCGGTAGAACAGGACAACCTTTATTTTATTCACAATATCCCGGAATTAATTCCGAATAGTGTCGAGATTTCGAACGGGATTTATTGGGGAGGTGATTTTGAATCGACTAAGGACTTAATAAACGACGGATCTATTGGCAAAAACAATATTCGCTTTTTCTTAGGTTATACTGGTTGGGACGAAAATCAACTTGAGAATGAAATGCAGGGAAATTCCTGGATCATTACTGATAATAGTTATAAAAACAAGATTATCGGAAAATCGACCACCCATTTTTGGAAAGAGCAAATTATTGAGCTTGGAGGCGATTATGTTATTTGGTCTAACGCACCTGAAAATCCATATCTGAATTAATTTTCAGATATGGATTCATTTAGTTTTTGCACTAATAAATGAGCCAGATTACTTGTAAACTCCTTTTTTCGATACTTAGTTATCGGTTGTATCCCTGTGATTACATTTGTCAGAAATAATTCGTCAGCTTTTTGAAGATCAAATGGCGAAATTATTTCTTCAAGTACTTCTATGCCTTCTACTTTCTTCGCCAAAGCTAATATTTGTTTGCGCATGATTCCGTTTAGGCAACCTTCAGAAATTGGAGGTGTGATCATTTTTTTTCCCACAACCATAAACAAATTTCCCTGCAATGCTTCCACTACATTTTTAGTATCATTTACTAAAATACAATTTGCCAGACCATTTTCGTGAGCAAAAATACTTCCTGTAACATTTATCATTTTATTAGTCGTTTTAATAGACGATAATAATTGCTTGGTGACATAGAAGTCTTTATATAAATCTACTTCATATTCGCCTTCATTTAAGCCGTAAAAAGTATTTTCCAGGGGCGTTGCATGAATTAGATAAGACACTTCGTTTGTTTTTGGCAAATACAAACCTCCATCATTTCTAAAAACTGTAATTCTGGCTCTCGCCGATTCTGAAATTCCTTTTTGAACAACCAGACTTAAAACCTGTTCTTCAAAATATTCCATAGTAAAGTTCATCGGAATCTCCATTCGAACTACACGCATAGAAGCCATTAATCTAAAATAATGATCTTCAAGAAATAAGATTTTATTATTAACTATTTTAAGCGTTTCAAAAACGCCATCTCCATACAAAAACGCACGATTTTGAGTTAATATACTATCGTCTTGTGCTGCAATGTTTCCGTTAAAATTGATCATAAAAAAACCCTGAATTTTGTTCAGGGCAAATATAAGGTTTAAAATAGAATTTTACTAAACTGATCCTATAAGATGTTTCAGGTCTGAGATCTGATTCTCCCACAATTGTTTAGCTTCTCCTACTTCTTCTTTTTCAGCGAAATCAACTACCATTAATGATACATCTTTTGTTAATTCATCAACTAAGATATGTAGTTCAAAAAAGTATTCAGTATCCTTACTGCTTTCATCCACCCATTTAAATTTTACTTTTTCTCCCGTTTTTTTAGATGCCAAACGCGCTTTTTCCTGCGAGTCATTCCAAATGAAAGTAAAGAATTCGCCTCTAGAATTTACATTATCTGCAAACCATTCTGATAAACCGGATGGTGTTGATATATATTGATACAATAATTGCGGAGAAGAATTGATCGGAAACTCGATTTCGTAACGTATTTTTGAATCCATGTGCTACTTTTAATTTTTTTGGAAATATAAGAATATATGTCCAAAAACAATGCATTTTTAAAAATATTTTTTTTTCTTCAATTTATGCTTGTAAGCTTTAATATTATTTTTATATTTGCACCCGCAATGAGGAACACAGTTCACTTGCAATCTTGGCGAGGTAGCTCAGTTGGTTAGAGCGCAGGATTCATAACCCTGAGGTCACGGGTTCAACTCCCGTCCTCGCTACAAAAAGTTAAGTTTTTAGGAAACAACAAGTTAAACGGTTTTAGAGTGATTTAAAACCGTTTTTTTATGCCTAAAATTCACGCCCTCTTATCTAAAGAACACAAAAACGCACACGTTTTGAGTTATAAAAAGAAATATTCGACCCCAAATATTTACGATGCAAATGGCGATTTATCAAAACGTTGGTATGTTTACTTCTCTTTTAGAAATCCTGTTACAGAAAAATTAGAACGTCAAACCCATGTGTATGCTGGCGTAAATCAGTTTAAAACTCTTAAAGAACGCAAAGCAGCAGTAAAAATACTACGTGATGCTGTTGAAACTATTCTTGTCAATGGATACAATCCTTTTGAAGATTCAGAACCAGTAGACAAATTAAAGAATTACAATATTCCTGATGCGGTAACTTTTGCACTTGAATTAAACAAAAGCACGTTAAAAGAAAACAGATACATCACAACAGTAAACAAAAAAACTGTTACAACATACCTAAACACTGTACTTACCAGTACAAGTCCTAGAAATAGAAACAATACTCGTGCAAATCTTTCTATGTTTTTTGCAACTCTCGAAGACAATGAAATTGTTACGGATAATTTCATTAAAAAAATTAATGTTTTAAAAACTACACCGGAAAGAAATAAGACATTTAGTACTGAACAAGAAAAAAACATTCTAGAATACCTATTAGAGTATGACAACCTTTTGCTTTTGTTCATTCAATTTGTTTCATTTAACCACCTGCGCCCAATTGAAGTTGTTCGATTAAGAATACAAGATATAAACATAAAAGATAGACTTATATATGTTAGAGCAAAGAATCAACCTGTAAAAACTAAAATCATTCCTGAAATTCTATTGAAAGAACTACCTGAGTTAGATAAATTTGATAAAGAAAGCTTTTTATTTACGCCAAAAGGGATAGGATTAGAATGGACAACGAACGAAACAGATAAAAGAGGCTATTTTGGGGATCGATTTAAAAAAGTAAAAGACAGTTTAAAACTGAGCAAGGATTATGGGCTTTATAGTTTCAGACATACATTCATAACCAAATTATATAAAGAATTAGTAAAAGATAGTACTCCTAACGAAGCAAAAAGTAAATTAATGCTTATCACTGGTCACTCAACTATGAGTGCATTAGAGAAATATTTACGTGACATTGATGCTGTTTTACCTGATGATTATTCGCAGTATATAAAATAAAAAGTAGATTTATTTCAATCAGATCCGGAGCTGCAGTTTGTCCAGGAATCGAAATAAATCTACAATTTAAAGTAGTAAGTCAACTACTCATTAAATATTTTTATTACTTTTTTACAGCAGGTACCGGAACAACCTTTAAAATAGTATAGTTAATTAGTGAGGCATTATCATCACCATTATCATTCCAAGCACATTCACTGGATTGCCAATAAAACTGATGAGTAAACGATCCATTACTGAGCCGTTCTCTCTCATATTCTCCTTTACCCGTACATAAAGCTATCAAATCATCTTTTTCAACAACCACATCTGGAAAGAAAAAAATATGACGAAACTCATTTGAAACTTTTTCATTTGGATTAAAAGTTTTGTCAACTATAGCATATCCTTTTAAACTTATTTTAGCAGTTGCTTGAAGTATTACATATTCATCATCAGGTTTTGTAGCGTTTTCTACGCCAAGTAAATTGAGACTCATAATAAGATATTTAGAAATTATTTTATAAACAAAGATCCTTCTTTTTCTAATACAACCCTCATTTTTAAGCTTTTTGCGAATCTAACTTATAAAATGTAGATTTATTTCAATCATATCCGGAGCTGCAGTTTGTCCAGGAATCGAAATAAATCTACTTTTCATACATTCGCAAAAAACTTTTCATAAATTTGTATTTAACTAATTAAAAAACTTTTTTATGAGTAGAAAATACCATTTATCTTATGATGCAATTGACGTTGAAACAGATTTCAAAAACTATGATGAAGCTAAAAGATACATATTATGTGTCCTAGGAAATACAGGATATTCTAGTATCAATTCTTATTGCGAATCAACATTTATAATTGAATACGATGACATCCAATCAAAATTATTTGATTATTTACAAATAAATCTTACTGAGTATTTTTATTATTCAGTTTCATTAGTAGCCGTAACCACATCAGGAAGCGAATTCATAGATCATAATATTAATCCACTTCTTAACTTAAAATTTAAACTGGCTCTTAAAAAACTTTCTTATGATAATTTAGGAAAAGAAATAACACCTTACTAAGTGAAAAAAAAACAATTATTAATAAAAAAACAAAAATCTCATTAATTTTGTATATATTTGATATTGTGTTATTTGCACTTTAAGAATACTGCACAAATAATTCCAATACTATCAGCCATGTGCGAAAAATCACGGAAACAAATCTTTAAGATTTATCTGTTTTTAAAGACATGTTATAGAGCAAGTATTACTACTTGCTCTTTTTTATAAATTTATCTTTCTAATAAATATAAGTTTCAAAACATTTAGAAAAACTTATTTCTAATTTCCACACTCAGGCTAAAGATTGAACAAGCAATAGAAAACCCACCGTCTACAGCGTGAATAGAATTAAAATCAAACGGAACATAAACACCAGTAGCATCACCACTATTTACAAGTAGATAAACCTCGTTTGTTCTGGCATCCTGATAAATTCTGAGCAAATGATATTTCCCTCCAAAATAATTAAATGTCGAAGTAATTTTAATGTACATTCCGTTTAACTGGAAAGTTTCAGACATTGGAAAGAGCCTGTTTTCGCCTAAATCTTGCGGCATGTTATTTTCACCTCCCTGATTGTCGAAGTGATTAATACTCCATACAGCTATAGCAGAAGTACTCCCGATATTAAATACACTCTGAACAATAAAAGGAATTCTGACCGCAGAAGTAAAACCATAGACATTTCCTCTATACTGCGGGCAATCGTAAACCTTAAAGAACTTGTTTCCCTCTTTAGGAAAATTATTTACAGATACTTGCTGCACCGCAGACAAATCCTTATCAAAGAAAAAATTCTGTGAAAGAGCATTGAGCAAATTGTCCATTGTAGTGTTATCAATTGCAGGCTGGCAAAGCTCCCCCCAAACCTCTTGATAATTAAACACTAGAGGATTTACATTATACGCAGTTTCTGAAAGGATCATAAACACATCAGGACGATTTAAATCCTTTACAACGCTCTGATTTGATGCAAACGAAGCGATCAAAGTATTATCCAACTTCATCAGTAAGACATTTCCGTTACTTGCTTTTACAAACTTTATGATTCTTTTTTCTGCTGTTGGAGCAAATGAAATTGAAAAATACTTTTTAGATAATTGTGCAAAAAACTCATTAGCATTTTTAGCTAATAAAGGAGGGATGAACGCTTCAAGATTAAAATCATTGAAATTTAAATACTGAGTTTCCCAGTTAGCGGATTGATCTGCCTTTAATTCAAAATCTTCATCTGATCGTTTTACACTTTGTTTTGCAGCAAAAGAACATACCTCATAAGCGATCCCTTCATCTTGGTTCATTAAAGCAACGATATTGCCGTTTCGCTTTTCAAAGTATTTTGTCTTGTCGGTTATCATTACTTATTTTTTAACGGTTCTTTTCGCTGTTTTCTTTGGGGCTACTTTCTTTTTAACGATTGGCTTTTTAGCTGCCGTTTTTACGATTTTCCCACCTTTAATGTACTTGAATCCTTTTTTTAAAGTACCGTCGGTTTTTAACCCTGTAGCTTTTAAAACGCCACTACATACTTTTTTTAATCCTTTTACTGTTTTTTTCTTAACTGCCATGATTGATTGTTTTTGATTGATTGAATAATTAATTTTTTAAATTGTAGATTTTTGAAGCGAAATTCCCTGGAGAAATGAGCTGCCGGCTTTCAAAAAAATCTACTTTATTAGTTTACTGTGAACGATAACTTTTTAATTTGGGTTGTTAGTGGTTCTGGCACTGCTTGGGGTGTCGCCCGCACCAGTTTTTTATTGAAAATATTGAATTTCAATTCGTCAAGCGGTTTATCCTGATAACGATTCTTATCTGCCCAAATGTAATTTTCCTTATAATTAGACATTTTCTCGGTAAACAAAATTACATCGCCATCAAACTGGCTTTTACTCCCTCCACGCATTTTGCCGTCTGAAGTTTGTTGAAAAATGATAATAAATAATTTCCCGTCATATTTCTTTCTCAAATCTTTGTCGACTTCGAAACCTTTATGCATTTCCTGCATTTTTGAGAAACTATCAATTACAATAACATCGTTGTTATTTATAAGCTTCTCTAAATCCGAAACACTTTTGATTTCAGGGGCTTCAATATTTTGCAAAGCCTTTGCATTTAAATATTCAGCGGCTTTATTGTAATACAAACTACTCTCTGGGTGTTCTTCTATACTGGCATGACCCGTTTTATAGTTTTGTGCCAAGGCATTCATAAACTGAAAGCACATTCTTGTTTTCATTGAACCTTGACCACCAGTAAGAGTAATGACAACACTTTCTTTTTCTTTTTGCTCAATATTTCCTAAAAACTCCGAGATATCCGTATTCTCAATTTTAAATAAATCGACCTTCGAAGGTTTATTTGCCATTTTATAAGCCAGTGAATTTTTATTGACATTGACCATTGCAACGGGTTTTGTCTCTTTTATAACTGGTTTTATCGCTTTTACAACAGGCTTTGCAATGATCTGTTTTTTTATGGATCGCTTTGCAATTGCTTTTTTTACTGAAATATTTTTTTTGTTGTTTATCACTCCGTTTAAACCATCGAACAAATCCAACTGTTTTGCTTTTTGCTTTACGGCTCTTTTGAAAACTGGCTTTTGTATTTCTTTTAAAGTAGACTTAACTCTAACGCTCTTTTTAACAATAACCTTTTCTGGTGCTTTTTCCGCTGTTTGTGTACTTGCAGCTTCACGCCCTAAAATATGATTACTTGCTTTTTGTGCCTGTGCCGATGCTTTTAAGAAAAAACGATTATCATCACTTAGTTCATCTATCAAATGATTGTTCCAACTTTTTAAATACTTGGCTGAATTTTCTTTGGTATGAAACAAGATTCCTGATTCGCTACACAGAAATACCGCCCCTAGTTCTGCAATTAATTCCTCAAAGGCATAATTACCGCTACCGCCACCTTTTCGGGTTCCTGTCATATCTCTACCGAGTCGGTGCGCTGCGCCTGTACTGTGTACTGCTTCATGAAAGAAAGTCGAATAATAAAAGGCTTCACTTGTGAAAGCTTCAATCATTGGCATATTAAGTTCGTCCGTACTCGGGCGATAATAAGCTTTATCTCCAACATTAGTATACTTGGGCGGGTTCTTATACCCATCAATTAACGCCTGTGCCTCGGCAATAGGGTTTACACTTTTCTTGTCTTTTTCCGGTGGAAATTGCAATCCCTCGCAATCATCAGCACGAAACACATTGTAGTACTTTAAAACTGGGAACTTGGTTAGATTCTTTTTTAAATCTTCCTTGCTAAGGGAATGTGTCTTTACAAAATCGCTAAACTTTTTGTTATCGTTGGTTTTAAACTTTAGGTTCTCGCTTTGGTAATCATGAATTAAAGTGTAATAAATCACCCGTCTTGCTTTACTTCCTTTTTTAAGCTTTGCCTTAGCTTCTTCAATTTGATTAAACGTTAAGTAATAAGGCTGTATGAAATTTGCAGGAACTAAATAAGGTTGTTTATCCTGATCGAATTTGATTTCAAAATTCAAAATGAAATTCGCTCCTGAGTACTCCTTTTTAGAAACATAATTCATAACTGAATTACTAGCTCCTGAACCTTTCCACTCCTTTTGCCAAGGCAAATGACCTACCTTTTTAATGGTATTGATAATCAAATCGGTAATGTAATTGTAAATTTCATCTGGAGAAACTGCGTTTAATCCCTCGTTGTGATCCTCCGAAATGTACTCCAAGGTTGGTAATAGCATTTCAGCATCCACACCATTTAGTCCATAAGGCTCAACAAGGTTATTTATTTCGATCAAAAACGTATCATCTTTAAAAGCCTGTAGTACTTTTATAACTCGTTTAGAGATAACCGTATGTTTCTCTTTTTCGGCTTTTAAAAGCAAATTTTCAAGTGTTTTTCTCGAAACGATCAGCCCGTTAAGGCTATTGAATTCTTGTGCTAATGTCATTTTAAGAAATTTTATGTTCTGTACCCAGAATGCTTACAATAGCTTCCATTCGAATGTCATTACTATTAAAATTATTGGTATTGACAACTGAAAGAATATTAGTTATGGCACTTTGTAAATCAAGCTTAACAGGTACATTAGGAATCACTATACTTGAATTTGCTTTGATGGTTACCGCGCTCACATTTACATTTGCTGACCCTAACAGTATATTTTTTTTATCGTAAAATAAAATTCTCTTTAAGGTCACTGCCAGAATTTGTGCGCTGAAATTCTCAGAAGTCGGATTCACTAGCTTAAAATCCAAATTGAATGTTACAAATGGTTTGCCGTCGTTCCATTTGGCATCCAATTTTTTAAATGCTACGGGATAGATCTTTACAAATTCAAATTGTTCAATTATCTTTTTTACTTTATATTCTAAAAAGAAATAGCCCGCAACGCCAACTATTCCCACTCCAATAACTATTTTTTTAAGACTCATTTCTTTGATTTTTAAATAAAGATTCTGGCTATTCGCCAGCATAAAAACACAATAGCCAAACCACCAATAAAAGCCAGTATTTTAACCCAAAGAGGAATATACTTTACCGGAACATATTTTATTAATTTATCCCCTTTGATATAAATCGTTTTTGTATTTGTAACTGTATTTTCATTCTTAGTCTGTGCTATTTTCTGCCAAGCGATGATTTGCTTCTTTAACTTGTCGTAATAAATCCCAGATTCATTATCCCCTGACTTTTTATAACTATCAAGTAAACTAAGAAGGTATTGTAATTCTGCTTTTGTTACGCTGTCACATTCGGGCTTTGAAGTTCGAATTTCAGGAACCTGAATTTTCAGAGTATCATTAATGGCACCGTTTACAACAATGCTTTTTACGCTGTCCTTTTTTTGGCTTAAAACTGTTTCAACTGTATGATTAGTTTCATTGGGTTTGGCTTTGCAACCGTATAATGCAAGGCAAAGAGCTAAACAGCACAAGGCACAGAAAAGCACTTTTAAAAATAGTTTCATTGGGTTTTGTTGATTTGTAGTACTGCACATGATCTATTTCATTTTTAGTTTTAGAATTATTTTTAAATTATCAAAAAGGCTGCTTATGAGTTCCTCTACTTCACTGTGAATAAGGGTTGACAAAGACCCACCCCAAGCGCACATCACATAGGTAAACATCTTATTGATGTTCAGGTATTGATCGCAAACGGCATAAACCGAGAATGCAACAAAAAAGCTTATGATTGCTTCGGCTAAAAACCAACTAAGGCTTGGTTTCTTGCCTTTTTGAATAGCGAGATAGATTTTGGTAAATACTCCTGCGAGTACCACAATTAGGAATAAAAAATAATCCTGATAATATTTAAGTTCATTTAAGATTGTGTTTTTCATGTTGGGTTTTGTTTATAAGGTGTAAGCCAATTCCAAGCGTAAGCGCTGATACTACTAAAATTAGGTAGTGGTTTCGCTTTTTTTTTTAATAACTCAATACTGATGTTTTGAGTTTTATAGAATTTAAATTTGGTGATTCGGTCTGCCAATCCGTTGGTTTTTCCGTTTACTTTCCTTGTAATGTCCGTGATTAAATTAGCATCTGCCAAAGGGTTTAAATTTTTATAAACTGAGAAGAACCAAGCCGAACAATCCACCGCAATTGCGGTTTGTAAAAGCAAATCGGGATTGTTTACCACGTCATAACCTGAGTACTTTTTATAGGCTTCATAATTGGCTCTGCCTGTAAGTTGTATTAAGCCCCGACCTCTGTATTTCCATCCATCACCACTTGCTATATTTCCGTTACCATTACTATTGGCATAACCAATATTAGCGATCATTTGTTGGTTGGCTTTGTGATCGGCTGTTCTGCCATATTTTTTGGCTTCAGCTAAAGTCAGTCTGGAATTAAACGGACTGGTTGCCAAAAGCCCCTCAGGACTGTAATTCAGGTTTTCAACCATACGGGTAAAATTGCCCGATTCATGGGATAACTGCGCTAAAAAATGCGCTATCCTAAGAGGTGTATTCAAACTGTATTTGACAAATGCATTTAAAAAAATGCTACTGTTATCTAAAATAAAACTCATTATAATATCACTTTTTTAGGGGTTGTTTTTGTTTTGGTCAGCAAATAAAGAAGTCCCGTGAGGGCTACTGCACCAATAATCAGTTTTTCCGTATTTCCCATTTTAATATCCTTTTACTGCGTTGGCATTTACAAAATAATAAACCCCGTCACGATTGATTAAATATTGTTCTCCGACTTTAGAGCCAACAAAAACACCAATATGCTCCCCATAATCAAAACTTCCTCCGATAAAGGGTTTTGTACCGGAATTGAAATACGATCCGCTTGCTGTTTTCTTAGCATTAAAAACACTAACATTGTTTTGGCTTGCCATTACTTTTTGACCTACTCTTGGTGTTACAAGTGCTGTAGGTTTTTCTTTTAGGGCTGTTTTAGAAACTGTTTTTAAGTAGGCGTTAATGCTGATTTTTGAAACTCCTTTACGACTTTGCAAAGCGCTGAGTGTATTGGTTCCAAAATCGCCATCAATTCCAACTCCTAAAAGCCTTTGCAATTCTCGGACTTCAATGCCTTTGCTTCCTCTGCCAAGCATTTTGTTTTTGTTTAAAGCCGTTCCTGCATTTAAAATAGTTGTCACTTCGCTTTTTGGCGTGTCAGGTGTAAATTCAGGAACAGCGTTTAAAAGATCATTTTCTTTTTCTTGCTGCTTTTTTCTCCAATATAGATACCCTATACCGCCAACCGTTACAAGTCCTACACCAATTAATACCTTATCTTCATTTTTCACTTTCATGCTTTCTCTTTTTTAATTGTAGATTTTTTTTGAATAGATCCGCAGCTGCAGTTTGTCCAGGTTAGAAATAAAATCTACTTTATAGGATTGTTAATCTTCGAAATTTATTTTATAAATAGTTGGGAAACTTCTTTCTAAGCAAAGAATAATCCGCATCGTTAAGCTCTTCTTTAAGCCATGTTTTAAGGGGTAATTTACTCCCGCCAATGGTATTGTAACCTAAAATTCGATTGTAATTCTTCAGCCCGAAAGCTTTATTGATAAGTCCAAACTGAGCCTGAGAAACACCTGTGAGGGTTTCAAAAATCAAAGTTTCATCTGTACCGTTATATCGGTTCATCGCCTCATAGAGTAAGGCTACTTTTTGACTGGCAGAGAAAACAGGAACTAAATTCACGTCTCCCTCATCGATATACTTCTTATTACCGCCTAAAAGAGATTTTCCGTTTTTATTGGTTTTAATTAAGAAATAAGCACCTAAACCTAAAATCACTACCGATGCAGTTACTATAATTACTTTTTTCTGTGTTGTCATCATTAGAAAAATCCTTTTATTAAAAATCTCAATTTGGTAATATCATCTTCTTTAAACTGATCCTGTAACCATTCTACTAAATTCATTTTGACAAGGGTGGCGCTTCTGCGCTCTCCGAATTCATTATAAACCCGTATGAATCCGTTGTGATTAAGTCCGGTTAAATTATTCTCAACTGTTTTGTAATTCGCTCCAAAACCAAGCAGTGCTGTATAAATCGCTTCGGCTCTTGCTTTAGCCTGCGTAACATTGATATTACTGGGTTTGTATCTTACATCTTCCTGAAGCTTAGAAAAACCTTTGAAGACTTTGTAATATATAACAGTCACTAAGCCACCAACGAGTAAAAATTTAAATAACGTGATCCCTGCGCTGATTCCCTGTTTTGCATTTTCCTGCGAATTGGCAATTGCTTTTTGCCCCTGTGGACTAGCCAGAACAGTTGCAACTACAGCAGGATTAGACAATCCTTTTTTTCTCATTTGATGTGGTTTTAGTTAGACAAAAAACCTTTTATCATTGGAAAATTGGTTTTGATCTGCATGATTGCTTTAGAACTTTTCGACAGTTCTGCAAGCTTTACAAGCACTTCGCTATCTAATTGAGCTAATTCATTAAGTGCCTTGGTTTTTGCTTTAACCTCAAAAGGGTTAATAGTCTTGATATCTATTTCGACAGTAGTTTTTACGCTTCCCATAATTGGTGTTTTTTTAATAATTGTGCGAGTTCGGTTGAAAATTCAGTATTTGTATTAAGTCCCTTATTGATGCTATCCAGTACATTTACAACAGTATCGTCAATGCTTTGCAAAGCCGTTGCAAAGTGTTGTTTGGCTTCACTGGAATAGGTTTCCATCGGTGCAGCTAATCCCGCAACGGGTGCAACTCCTTTAAAAGCGGCTAATAATGCAGGAGCGTTTTGGACTGCTCCCTGAACTGCGCCCCACAAACCGCTCTCTTTGTCTGCATTGTATTTTGATAACAGTTGCTCTTCTCTGATGTCTTCATACTTCTTTTTGTATTCCTTGTTTTCTGCCTTTAAAGTTTCTACTTCCGTAAAAAGTCTTGAAGCGTCATTCTTGGCAACCATAAGGTTCATAATGTCAAGAGTTCCCAATCCGAAAGAATTAGAAAAAACATCTGCCTGCGGGGCTTTGACTTGTTGTACCGGAACTGGTGCAGCCTGATTCTCTTTAGAGAAATTCACTTCAAATGATTTTCCGTCCACTTTGTAAGAACTTCCGTTTTTGCGTTTTAAAGAAAGACTTAAACGACGATGCCCTTTAGCAAATAAGGATTCAAAGAAATCTTCTGCGCTTTGGTATTCTTGTATAATTTCAGCATGGGTTTTGTTACGAAAAAGAAATGAATTAGTGTCCAAATCAAAAACAGAGACTGCCGAATAAGAATCGGTATTTAGTTTTTCTATTAAGTTGTCTAATTCTTGCATTTGATTAACTTTTTATAAATAATATTGATCTCTTTTTCTCTCCAGCTAAATGTCGATAATTCCTCTATACTGCCTTTGTTTGGGGTATCAAAGCGAATGTCTAAATCAATCTTTGAAATCGTGCCGTCAGGAGGAACTAAAACGAAGCTTTCTTTACTTGCAACTTCAAAATCATTGATAAAGACACTAAGAATACCGTTATTTCTAACTTGCAGAGTAGTTACATTCTCAATGGTGATTTCTTTGTCTTGCGTTAGTTTAAAAAAAACAACTCCTGTATTAATTTTTATAATGTCTTGTACCATTTGATTTTATTTTAAAGACAAGTGTCAGAATTAATTTTATACATCAAAATCAAATGAAAATAGGTGTCTTTTATAACTGCCTGAGTAGTTTTTGCTTTGAATGTAAAGGTTTTAGATTCCGTCTCGAAAAACAAAGGCTTGTAACTGTCTTCAAATCCTGCTCCTTCTCGACGTTTCCAGTGATCTACGTGTGTGGGTTTTGAAAATGCTACACCGCTATCATCAAAAATGCCATATTCTGCAAAATTGTCTATATCGGTATGATTGGTGTGTAATTCCGCTCCCAGAACAAAACCAGTTTCTAATGCTGTGGTGAGTAAAACTTCCGTTTCTCCAGCTGCGAGTTTTAAATTGATAACCTTTTCTCTTACTGCCATGTGTTGTATGATTAAAAAAAGCCGTAACTACTTACGTTTACGGCTTTTATTATGATTAATAAACCTTTATTATTATCGTTTTGCTTGGTGAACTCTGAATTCGAAACGAACATTGGTATCTGACGCAGCAGTTACAGAAACTCCTTTCGGGTATTCGATTTCGATCTCAAACTCCAAATTGGAACGAATTAAAGGTGAAGTAGAAATACTTCTGAAAAAATTCGTTGTATCTCCTAACAAATCGGTCATTGGCATGTCAATCAAGACATTTCCATCTTGTTTGATTCGCAGCTCTGCATTTAAAAAAGCACCATCAAACAATTTGTTTGAATTGATGTTGGTGTTATCCCAAGTTTCATTCTTAAGGGTAGCGCTTCCAGTACCTCTAAGTACTCTGATGCTGTCAATGATGTAATCTCTGCCTGCATTTAATTTGTTACCGTCAATATTGGTAACACCAACTTCACGTTTGGTATTCACATCGACAATTCCAACAGTACCCGCTTGTCCTTTGATAGCAACATTCAAATACAAGGTTTTGTCTGTTAATTCTACCTGACCCACTCTTGGAACTGCTCCGTTTCTTTTAGCCTTAATTGTCGCAACCGCTGACGCTAATTCTGATCTTCTGCTCATTGTAATTGTTTTTTGATTGATGATTGATAATTTACACAAACCTTTTACGGCTTTGTGTTATTGTTTTTTTGACTTTTTATTGGTAAAGCTCATGCAACAAAGCTTCTTCTTCTGCGCCATGTAAACCGTGCTCTTCTTCTCCGTACACTTCTGCTTCTGCTCCGTGCAAGCCTTCCTCGTCCAAGTATTCATACTCGGCACCGTTTAAACCTTCCTCGGTATGGAAAACGTTTCCTGCTTCATCCATGAAAGTACCGTTTAAACCCTGCTCGTCAATTTCATATACATGACCATCGCCACCCATAAACTGACCGTTTAAACCCTCATCGTAAGGACAGGCTAAACCTATTGCACCTTTTGCAAACAACGTTCCTTTTCCAGTTCCTGTGAGTTTTGAACTCAGGTGTTTATCGGATACTTTTTTCACTGCAAGTAAGGCTTGCACCACTGTACTTCCCATTAACGCCCCTCTGAGCAAATTGTCTTTTGTGCTTGCGCCTCTTACTTTAGTTGCGCCAAAGGCTGATGCAGCGGCAAGAACAATGTTCATAATTGGGCTTTCTGACTGAGGTAATAATGTACTCGCTCCATTTGATAGCATACCGCCAACAATTCCTCCTCCAATGACTACTACTTCTTTATTCATTTGTGATTAATTTTGATTATTAATTATTCTTTGTGGCAAAATAGATCCCGCCACCTAAAACCACTGCTCCTAAAACATACAGCATTGTATTATTCTTTGCAGGAGTTACGGGCTGTATTTGTTCTACAGTAGCCATCTTTGCAGAGGAAACTGCTTTTACCGGAGTAAGTTCCCCCACGGGTTGACTATCGGCCAGGACACTCTCAGAGGATTCGCTGTAGCTGCTTTGGCTTTGTTCTGCGGGCAATGCAGTTGCAAAAGATGCCGCAGTAATAGCATTTACGGGTTCAATTTCCGCTCTTGGCTGATTCTGCACCGCACTTACTACTTTTCTTCCAAGTTTGGTTTTAGAAAGGGCAACACCTTTTCTAACGGCTTTAGACTTTGCAACTCTATTGACAAGCTTACCACCTTTAGAACTTAAAAGTTTTGAAGCCACACCGCCACCAACAGGGATAAAGCCTGCTGCAATGGGAGCAGCGAATTTGGTCACCTTAACTGCGTTTTTCAAACTGACATCCTTAAGCCTGATTTTCTTTAAAAAGGACTTTCCTAATCCCGTTTCCTGTTCATTAATTATTATCATACTTCATTGTTTAATTAGATTCCTTTAAAAATAAAACCCCTAATAATGCACCAATTCCTAAATAGACAGGAAGATTAGAACTTTTCTTTGCAACGATTGTTGTTTTCTTTGCAATGCCTTTGCGGTTTGTTTTGGGAGCATTTAGCCCAAAGTGAGGTAAATTGACCTCTGTGTCATGTGCCATAATGTGAATAGGTTCTCGGTTAGTACTGGTTGTTCCGTCTATAATAAAATAGCCTTGTTTGATATCGCCTGATTCTTGATTAAGTGGTACAACCACATAAACATGTGTGTACAGATCAGGTCGAAAACTCGGTTGTTTGATTTGCCTGATGTAGTGCCTAATACCCATATTGACAAGTAAAGAACTTGCAAAAATCGAATACGTCTTACAGTCAACACCTTCTGCACGCTGTTTAAACGCACAGGCTGGACTTCTAAGCATTTGTTCTACTCCATCGGCTTTATACTGAATATGATTGTACAAAAACCAATAAATCCGATCACACGTTTCTTTCAATGAACTTTGTTGCAACAGCTTTGCAACTTCCTTTGTCTGATGGTTATACTTTATAACCATTTGTTTTATCATTTTGACAGTATCAAAAGTATTACCGTTGCCCAGATTAGTCTTATCACAGCTAACCTGTGGAAACAACGGCTCATACTCCTGACCGCCTAAGATGTTCCTTTGTAACAAGTTATCAATATCCATTTATCTCATTTTCGTTCTTGTATTAGGTTGTTAGGCTTTTCGATTACAAATATTAGAATCTTATGATGATGCCCTGAAAGATTGACAAGGGAGCGTCTGATTATCAAAGTATAAAGTAGCTTTGCAAAGGTTTTGCAAAGGAATTGTAAAACCTTTGTGAAGAATGCTAATTTCTTTCTGTAGCGTGTCAATCTATGCCAACTCTTTCAATAATTTTGTAGCTATTAGAAAAATCTAATTAAATAAAAAATATTTCTTACAAAAAAATAATCTCTATTTCAAGTAAAAAAATAATTGTAGTAAAATATACCTTATATTAGCTTTAAGAAAAGTCAATTATATGATGCAAAGTCAGCTAAAAAAACTTTATTATTGATATTTTATGATAAATACAATGTAACAACAGCTAGATAAGCTAGAAGATTGCAAGATATTTTTAACCCCTAAGAAGATTTAAATTATGAAGAAAACTGTATTTTTAAAAACTTGTTTAACAAAAGCAATAATGTTAATTCTAGTATTATTTTTGTCAAATTGTCAAGAAAGGGAAGACCCAATACAAGAAAATAATCATACAGCCTCAGAAATTCATAAAGTCAAAGTAAATGATTATTGGAATCAATTAAAATTAAACTCCAATGAGGAACAATTATCTATAATTGAAGAATTATCAACTGCAATTGATATCAATAGTTTAAAAATATATGATTTAAGAACGACAGAAAAACTACTAATTGCAGATGCTAAATCATTACAGGGATTAGACGGAATTACTAAAGTTATTTTTTATCTAAATGAAAATAAAATAGTACGTTCAAATATTGTAACATTAAAAACTAATGAAACTAATAGAAATTACGATAATGTTATTAGCGCTGTATTAAATGCAGATAAAATAGGTTTTAACTATTCGGGTGAAATTACTTTTTTAAGTCTCTCAAAAACAAAACTGTTATATAATAAATATGATCAGGGTAAAATAATCGAAAATGCAACCTTAAGCCCTACTCGCAAAGGTCAGAGAACTGGCAAAACACAAGCAAGCTGTGTTGAATATTGGTATATAATAAGATATGGAGGAGAAATTATTAGCCAGGTTCTTTTGTTCACAATCTGTGATTGCAGCGGCGGCGGCGGTGGCGGTGGCGAGGAAGCTTCTAAAATGAGCAATTGTGACAATGGTGGAACCATATTTTTAGGTGGATCAGGTGCATCATCTTCTACTTCATACAAGCCAAATCTTCCCTTACACCCAGTCCAGAATCAAGTTTATAGATTTACTGATCCTGATGGTGTAAGTACCGACTATATCTTTAATACTCTCACAAATTCTTGGCAAATTTTGCAGGTTATGCTTCCTAATATTATAATTGCTAATAACAGGGATAATTATGGCATTTTAGATTACCAATTTCCTGTTAATAATCAAAAAGTGTTCGACCCCAATACCCGCATATTCTATACGTATGAGCAAGGCTCAGATTCTTGGATTGGAATTCCGGCAACTAATCTACTGATTGCTCAAGACATTGAAAAAAGAATAGATGACTCTCAACTTGATCCTTGTCCAAAAGCAGTTTTGAATAAATTAAAAAATGCTACAAATTGTGATATTGCTAATGTATTTACAAAATTGAATGCTAATAATGTATACAATGTTAATATTATTTCTGGAGACGCAGGAAATAAGCCAGCATATACTAGTAGAAGTAGTAAAAACAACTTTACTACCATTCTAAATAATAAAGCTTATACTTCTTCTACACAATTGTATAAAGCTGCTAATATATTGCATGAGATAACGCACGCGTTTTTTTTGACTTTAGTTGAGGATTATTATGGTTCAGATAATCCTGCTGTATTTAATGAATTTCCAGTACTTTTTCAGGCTTATGTAAATATAAAATATCCCCAACAAACAGAAGATAAACAGCACTTAGAAATGGCTAATAATTATGTAGAAGCTATTGGCGCAGCTTTACAGGAATTTCAAACAGGAGTTTCTTTAGCAAATGGAGTAAAACCAGATCAAATCTATACCGATCTAGCTTGGGGAGGATTAAGAGAAGCCCCTATTTATGAAAAAACATTTCCAACTGGAACTGCAGAAAGATTGAGAATTGATAATAGACTAGCTGCCGAGCAAACTGGTCATGCAATAGGCGAAGGTACTGCACAACAACAAACCCCAATGGGCAAACCTTGTAATTAAACAGATTATGAAAAAAATATTATATGTATTTATTATATCTCAGTTTATTTTTAGTTGTTCTGCAAGTAAAGATCAAAATGCTCCTATTAATGATTATATTTCAAGTTTAGATTTAAAAGATTCAGATAAGATCATGCTTATTCAGGAAAAAATCAATAATAATGTAACTATTGAAATCTTCAAGGGAAATATTTACTATGAGCCATATACAAATAAATATGAAAGAAACGAAGGACTAAATGAGCCTTTATATGATAAGAAAGACTGGGAGAAAATGAAAACCAAATATGAAAATAACTATATTAAAGACCAATGGATAAAAGGAGATTATTGGACTTTAAAAGATTTCAAACATCAAAATATTATTTTTATAAAACAAGAAAAATTTCCTAATCCCGGCAAATATGAAAAATTTGATTTTCAAGAAAACTACAAGGTTTTTTCATTCTCAAATGTAATATATTATAAACATAAAAAGTACGCTGTATTTACTATCAAGTCAACAACAACTGACTATAAAAATATCGATAAAAGTTCTGTATTAATTTTGACAAAAATTGGTGGTAAATGGACTGTCTTCTTAGATGTAGGAGACGGTATCTATAGATAATCGAAGCCTTTGAAAAAATCAAGGTTAGTAAAAGTGATTATTATTACAGAATTACCATAAGTATGGGACTATTTACCTTTAGGAACTCCTTGTAAAAAATAATATCATGAAACAGTTAATAAAAACATTTCTATTAATTCCTTTTTTCGTTTTATCATGTGCCAGCGCACAATATATAAAAAGTTATGAACCTGTCAATGTATTTTTAGAAACACAAAAACTCAACAAGAATAAAAATTACATTCTGCAAAGTGATAAGGCTGCAAATAAACAGGCTTTAAAAATTTTTAATAGCGGCGAAGGACTTGATCATATTTTAGATCCTAAGAATCATTTCGATTATACAGATGGTTTATTTGTTGAGAAACATTGGAAAAAAATGTATGAGGAGTATGCTCAGGATACGATAAAAAAATATTGGAAAAAAGAAGATTTTCCTGAATTTGATTTTTTACTAGAATATAAAAAAGGTTTATTAGGATCGGCATTTTATGACAAATACATGAATACCGGCATAGAGTATGTTTTAATTATATCTGAACCAATGTATTATATGGATAAAAAATACATCATGTTTTATTTCAATAAAGCATCTTTTTTCGGCAGTAATCAACCACAAGTGGTAATTATGAAAAAAGAAAAAGAAAAATGGGTTGTTGTAAGAGTAATTGGAGATTATGCATTTTATTAAATTTTACCTTAGAAACAACTTAATTATCGAGAAGTTTGTTGGCGCAATTCCAGATTGATAGCAACAATACACTCTTCTGGTCTTGTTATACGAATATGAAAAAAATATTATACACATTTATTATATCACAATTTCTTTGTAATTGTGTTTTAGGTCAGAAAAAGAATTTGAATACGATTTCAAAAGATGGCTTACTGCGGGGTGGTATGAATAAAATAGATAATTTACAAACAACTGAAGATGTTCTTAAATTTGCAAAAACTATAAATCCTGCTTTTGCACACGGGAACTTCGGAGAATTACAGATAAAGCCCACCGATTTAATTATTAAGGAATTAAATAATTGTGACCTATATAAAATTTGGAATATTCAAAATTGGCAAAAAATTGACCTTAATAACGATAACAAAACTGATTTAATTTTTACAGGTTACTGGTATGGCACTTATTATCAATATGCTATAATAGAATCAAAATTAAGTCAGTATGAGTTATTTACTTTGACAAATAACATAGACTATTTCTGTAAAATTGTAAAACCTATAATTGTAAACAATAAAAATGAGTTGCTGGTTAACAATTATAAAACAGATCCTGAAACTATATTCAAGAGACAAATTATTCATTTTACTGATACTCTAACATATAAATTTAATTCTTTCATAGAAATGAATAAGAAAGTAATTAATTATGATATAGAATATATAAAATTTACTTCTGATAACAATTTTGAAATTGAGATTGATAACAATCAAAATGCTCATTATACTTGCTTAGACACCTTGAATATTTCAAATTTAAAGGATAACTATTACAAAGGAGAGTCAAGAAAAAAAATTGATAAGGTTATCTTTAAAGAAATGAGTGAACTACTTGAATATATTAATATTCAGGATTTGCCAAACGAGTATACTCTAGATGGCTACGATTTTCCTACAGTATGGCTTGAAATTAAATTTAAAAATGGCAGTGTCAAAAAAATAAAAGATTACGGCTACCAAGGAACTTATGGCCTAAATTCAATATATAATAAGATGACAAATATAGCATTAGAAATAGATTGGAACTATTAATTATAATCCATTTGATTAATTATTTAGAAAGTTAGAGTCTGAAAATTTTACAGAAAATACAGATTATTAAAACATATCAATACTTAAAAACTTCGATATTACTTTTGACAAAAATTGGGGGCAAATGGACTGTCTTCATAGATGCGATAGACGGTATTTATAGATAATCGAAGCCTTTGAACAAGACATAGAATGATATTCTTAGATAGAAATTTTATTTTACAAGACAACAAAAAGACATTTTTTACAGCATTGTAAAAAATGTCTTTTTGTTATTTTACTTGAAAGTTATTTTGACTGAAAATCAATTTTAAGCCTACTTCTTATAAGAAAAGTATATTTGTCTTTCCCTTCGTCTAATATCTTCTTAAATAGCTTTATTTTAATTTCTTCGTCGAGTAAATATTTTGAAAGTTTGTTTGCAGAGGTTAATTTGGTATTTTTAACGTCATTTACTTTAGGATTCTCTAAGACTCGGATAATGAAGTTTCGATTTATGAGTGCATTTGTGGGATTGTCGGATTTCTTTGCCATTGATTCTAAAATTGATTTTGCAATTTTCTTATTTTGAATTCTTCTTCTCGGTGATCTTGAAGCATGATTTTTAATTCATCTGAAAGAACATAACCGTCAGGTTTGCCATTTCTGTCCATAAAAATAATTAGCTCCTTTGTTGAAATGTTTTTGGCAAAAAGTCTTGCACCCTCTGTTGCATTTTTACGGGTTTCCTTTAATATTTCATGAATCTCTTTTCGGATATAATCTGCCGAAAATTGGCTTATAAATAAGTCCTGCAACTGGGCTTTGTTTCGTATATAATTTAAAGTTTTTAAGTTCATAAATTTGGGTTTGCTAGTTATTCAATATTTTATTTACTAATTATTTTTGATTGATAATTGAGTCTTATTTTGCCTTCTTTAGAAACTCGTTTAGCTCATTGATCTTTTTTGAAGCTGATTTAAAAAAATCAATTTTAGAATCTAATAGTTCCATTTTTTCTTGCTTCAATTTTATAATTCGATTCAATCTTTCAATTTCCTTTTGTTGTTCCAAATAACTGTCTAATGCAAAAAATAATATCTCGGGAGTAGTCTTAAAATTTTGTTCTTTACCAACCTTTTCAAGTTGTTTTTGTTGCAACACTGTAAAACTTCTTATGTAAGTGCTTTTCTTTATCATGTTGTTGAATTGTAGATTTTTTTTGAATAGATCCGCAGCTGCAGTTTGTCCAGGTTCTCAAAAAAATCTACTTTTTTAAAGGTTAGTTATGTGTTTATGAATTTGGCTGAAATATTTTCTTGATATGAATTTTTCTTTTGCATTACTTGACTCGTAGTCATTACAACATTGAAGTAAAATAATTGCTTCATAAATTTTAAGTTTCAGATTTGAAAATGATTTAGTCTGATTTTCAATCTTTGTTCTTATCCTGAAAAAAATACTTGTAGTAATATCCACGAACAGAATGTTATTGAAATAAGCATTATCAACTTTGCTATTTTGTAATTTATTTAATGCTTTTTGACGTAATTGAGCAACAACATTTTGAAGTATTAAAAAATCTTCCTGATCAATTTTTTTTAGCGTTATGGTTGTCATAATCTTTTTGTTGCAATTAAATTACCATTCTCATAAAACTGAACTACATTAGTAATTTTGGCTAAAGCGTGTTTTTCAAAACGTCTTAGCATACTCGTTACTACAGATTCAGTATTACGTTTATTTTGATTGATTGGCGACCACCAAACGGCATTTTTTTCTTTAGTCTTGGTAAGGATTACCATTTTAATTTTAGATTGTTCTGGGGCAAATACTGGCATAGTTAAAAATTGGTTAGGTTAAAACTCAGATAAATTATATTTCAAAAAATCATCATCAAAAATTACTCGTTGGCTTATTTTTAATGACTTCTCTAAAATCATTTGTGGTAACTTTTCTAAAAATTCAGCAGGTAAATTCTTCTCTACATAATCATACAATTGTGGCATTGTAATTTTATCTTTAAAGAATCGATTTACTTCATTCTCGAATTTCTTTGCATGGTTAATTGTTGCTTTTCTTCGAACTCCATCAGCTTCAAGCTTCTTTTTCAAAACCTCGTATTTTGCCTTAGATTTTAAATGCTCACTATATTTTAATTTCGTGTATTCAAATCCTACTTCTTTTGCATTTTTTCGTGTCATATCAAAATAATCAGAAGGAAACAAAGGAGTTACATTGCTATTTTTCGCAAACCATTTTCTAGCCCACTCAATTCGCCAACGTAGTTCATGAATATCATCGACGATAGATTGTTTATTAAAAGAATCACCAGTAAAGGCTATAAATTTATTTTGCATATAAAAATTGACAGCTTTTTTCCAAGAACCTGCATAAGGAGTGCTGTTTCTATAAATTTTAGATATGCTTTTGAAAAAGTCCTGAATTACCAATTCTCTAAAATTCTCTTTTGACATTGTTCCGGAATATGCTTCTTTAAACAAAACTCTAAGATCAATAGGCTTATAATTGTCGTATTCGTGACTACTAAGGTTTAGAGCCAGTTCTTGCGGGTGAATTATCAGATTTTCAAGCTTTTCAGATAATGTATTTAAAACTTTAACATTTTTCACCCCGTCCCCCTCTGAATTTTCTGTATTGCAGGCTCGTGTTCTTGTAAAAAACAAATTAAGAGGCGTGACCGAAGGGAACTCCTTATCATGAGAAATGTTCTTAACATTCTCATTCATTTGATATTCATTTAAATCTGTTCTTGTATTCTCATTGTTATCAGGTAAAACTTTCCCGTTTTCAGAAGTAACACATTGATTTTCAGTAGTTTTTAATTTTGAAGTTTTGAGATCAAAAACCGTCAAAATCCTAGTATTTATATGTACTTCTACTGGTCTATTTTGCCCTGAAAAATGATAATCGACAAATACACCGCATTCCTCTAAACGTTGTCTGTGATTGCGTACAGTCTTCTTGCATAGATCTAAACTGGTTACACCGTTACGCTGCAATGCAGTTACTAAAAATGAGTTAATTTTAAATTCTTCAATTGGTCTTACTGCTGTAACTCCCAATCTAATGTATTGTTCATTACGCTTCATAAGTTGCGAATTATAAAGATGTAGTAGGTTTTGAAACACCAATTCTGTAGCATATTTTACGGTTTGAATTTTCCTTTTCTCTATAATCAAACCGTGATCTTTCATAAAGGCATCTGCTTGCTCGTTAAAAGCTCTAGGTTTTAGCGATCTGCTTTTAAATAGAAAAATTTTAGAAAATTCTCTCTGTACATCTGACAAAGTATTTTTACTTAAAAATGACCTAACAGAATCATTATGTTTTTCTGTTAGATCATTTTCAGCATTAGTCTTAAAATTATAAGAAGCAATATACTTTCTATAGCTATCCATAGTCGCACTAAATGCTTCCATACTAATTGCAGGATAAACAGCCATGATGCGATTTTCAGGTTGCAATGAAGTTGCAACGACAATTGCAATGTTATTTTCTACTGCTTTCTTTTCGATTTTATTACCAAAACCAAAAAGGTTAGATGCTAACGAAAAAACCTTACTATCTACTTTCTGTTTATTCATAAATTACTTTTTTTTCTAATAACCTTTCAGCATCGGACGCAAAACGCCCGAATGCATCTAGGAATTTTCAGCATTTGCTGGACGTATTTTTATGCTCTTTTTTTATTGAATTGAGTTGCTAAAAGTCTTTCAGTAACACTTTCAAGTGTCCAATTATCTAAGACAGTTTGTTTTTTAGCTTTCTTAGGTAATGGCTTTCCAAACTCATTATCAATACAAACAGCAAGCTCTTTCAATTCCTCTGGGGAAAGAAAAATCTTTGCATTGTTGAATATTGATAATACCTTTGGATTCATTTGAATTTATTTTTTTGAAAGCTTTTTACGTTTTAAAGCCATTGCCTTTTTTGCTTTTATTGTCTTGTTCACTAATTGCATAATTGTCAATTCTACGGTTTCATTTTCACGAAAACCATTTGTTATCATACGGATACTATCGACAGAGAAGTCTTTATTTTTTTCATTTCTAATACCTAATTTTTTAAATACGGCATCACTTTAGGTGTATACTGATGTCCTAACATTTCAATAATTAGTTTTTTCTCTTTTTTAGAAATCATATCTCTAGCTGTATTTGATAATTGTACTCATTTTGCAATTCTTTAATATCCCGATTTTGTAAATCATTGTCAAATGGCACAAAAACAGTTTTTAAGTTCGAACTAAATCTTACATTCGCTCTTCTTAATTTCTGATGCAAACGGTATCGTCTATTCTCTCTTGATGTTCTTACGGTTTTCCGTAAAGTTTGGCACTTGTTTTTCATTACTTTTGTACATTATGATTCCTACAAAAAATTAAAACATTTGCAATGCGATTTTTACTACCTTCGTAGTTATATGTATTTCGAACCGTAGTAACACATCTGTTATGTTTGAATGAAACAAATGTAATTACATTTTGAATACAAATATACAATTTTGAGTACATTTTACAAATAATTTTTATGAATCAAGACAAGTCACTGATTTTAAATAAGTTAAAAAATCACTATTCTTTTAAAAAAGATAGTGACTTCGCTAGGTTTTTAGAGATAAAACCACAAACGTTAGCTTCTTGGTATTCAAGAGGTACTTTTGATATTGACATTTTGTACGCAAAATGCAATAATATTTCGGCAGACTTTTTATTAACTGGAAATGGCGAAATGTTTCGAGGAATAGAAATACCTACTGAAAACGCAAAAAATTTAGTAGAAAAGATGAGACTCCTAGAAGAACAAAATCAATTATTAAGGGAGGGTAAAGAACAACTACAAGAAATAATTGTACTCTATAAAGAAAAAATACAAAATTTAGAAAATCTTTTAAACGTAAACACAGAGAAAAGTCGAACCGCATAAATCTATGCGGGTAGTTTGGAATAAAGAATCATGTTTAATATTGTTTTTAATATTATTTTTTGGACTGTATCAGTTAACTGCCCCAATCAAAATAAGAAACCATAATCAAAGCTTACAAAATTTTAAAAGATATAAAAACAGACGAGAATCGTATTAAAATAAAATTGCATAAACGGATTAAATGAAAAAATTTATTTGGATTATATCAATTGTTGGACTATTATTTATGTTATTTCCTATTTCAGTTTTTATCATAAACTTTAGTAAACATAAGATATCAAATGATATTACTCAGTGGGGATCGTTTGGCGATTATATTGGAGGAACTCTGAATACAATCATAGCTCTTGCTAGTCTAATAATACTAGCATACCTGACACACATAGTAAACGTAAACTCAAGTGAACATAATAAAAATGTCAATTTACTTTTAAGAAAATTAGATAGCTATGAGAAAATATCAATCTATTTGATGCAAATAAGACAGAATAAATTTAAGTTATATCAAGAACTAGCATATATAGAAGGAGCTATTGCAAGAGATCAAAATGCAGATTTAAACAGTTATATTGAAGAAATGCAAGTGAACTTAGTTTTTTATAAAAATCTTTTTTATTTAATTGATTCGTTTAGTTTAATGCATGGTCATTTATATAAATATGATTTTAATTCAAATGATTTTAAACAGCTACAACAACATTCTAACATCACATACACTTACATAGAAGAAATACTAAAAAGAATATCAACTAAAAATTTACCCTTTCCTAGAAAAGAAGATAAAGAAATATTTTTCACAAGACTGGAACAGAATTTCACCACATTTTTAGAAAAATTACATCTTGAACTTAAGTAAAAGCTACTTTAAACTTTCAAATACAAACAGAACACTCAAACGAACACGATTTATCTTTTTTTTAATCAAAAAAAGCTTTTTAAAACATCACAATAAGGGGGGTAAGATTCACTTTCAGATTCATAACCCTGAGGTCACGGGTTCAACTCCCGTCCTCGCTACAAAATAAAAAAACACCACTGAAAAGTTGGTGTTTTTTTCGTTTATAAAACATTTTGCATGGAAGAATTTGTCGTCTATATTCTTTATTCTGAAAGATTTAATAAAAATTATACCGGATTTACCTCCAACTTAATTGAAAGAATTAAATCTCATAATTACTTTTCTACAGCAGGTACCCTAACGCTTTTAATACTAGAGTATTTGATTAAAGAAGCGCTGTCATCACCATTATCGTTCCAAACGCATTCTTTTGACCCCCAAAAGAAACTATGAAAGACCGAATCATCCTTTATTAGCTTTTTATATTTTTTCTTATCTTTACCTTTACTGTTTCCAGTGCATAATACTATCCAATCATCTTTTTCTACTTCAAGATCTGGAAAGAAAAAAATATGACGAAACTCATTTGAAACTTCTTCACTATCATCAAAGGTTCGGTCAACTATAGCATATCCCTCTAGACTAGTGTTAGCAGTTGCTCTAAGCCATACAAACTCATCATCTGGGTCTTTAGCATTCTTGACGCTACGCAAACTTATACTCATATAAATATTTTTTTTTAGATTATATAAGCAAATATCTTATTATAGATTAAAAATGCAACCCGTATTTTTACGCTTTTTAAGAATCTAACACATAAAACATTAGTTTATAATCAGATCTACAGTTGCCGTTTGCCAAGATATTGAAATAAGTCTGCTATTGTAAAACAACAAAATACAAAGTGCAAATATCCTATAACACTTTGTGTTTTTTTAATCAATTAGCTGTTAAAAAAAGTATAGCTTTACCAAACAGCTATTAAAGTGTGTAATACACATTAATCTTAAAATAATACGGCTGTATAACAATTAAGAAACCAAGTTCAGATAAAATATGTTAGCGCCTAAAAAAATACTTTATTTTATATTATACTTTTTCATACTACTAAATCCTTTTTTTTGTGAAAGCCAAACTGTCTTACAGAATATTGCATCCAGAAAAACCGAATCACTTAATGGCAAATGGCAAGCTATTATAGATCCAACAAATGTTGGGGACTGGCGACAGATATGGCTGGAAAAAAAACCGGAAAAGAAAACAGATTTTATAGAATATTCTTTTGATGGCAGTCCGCTACTAAATGTCCCTGGAGATTTTAATACCCAAATGCCCGAAATAACGTATCTCGAAGGCGTGGTTTGGTACAAAAAGGTTTTCACTTATAATAAAACAGCCAACAAGCGTTATTTTATTCATTTTGGTGCCGTTAATTATGTTGCCACGGTATATCTTAACGGAAAATTTCTTGGCAGCCATGAAGGTGGTTTTACTCCTTTTCAGTTTGAGATAACCGATCTGGCATCTAATGGTAACAATAGTCTGATTGTAAAAGTAAATAATCAACGGTTAAAAGACGGTTTACCTGGTCTTGGTTACGACTGGTTTAATTATGGAGGAATTACCCGCGATGTAAACCTTGTAGCTACTCCCGACTCTTTTATTGAAGATTATTTTATTCAGCTAAAAAAGTCATCCGTAAAAGAAGTGCAAGGATGGGTACAACTAAAAGGTACTACTACTGCACAAACCATAAAGGTAAAGATTCCTGAATTAGGGATTAACTTTATCACTAAAACTGACAACAACGGTAAAGCTGCAATACATTTTTCGTCAAAATTTAAATTATGGTCGCCTGAAAACCCAAAACTATACGAGGTTATTATTGAGAGTGAAACAGATTCTGTCAGGGATGAAATTGGCTTTCGCACTATCGAAACCAAAGGCACGGAAATCTTACTTAACGGGAAACCGATATTTTTAAAAGGGACCAACATACACGAAGAAAATCCACTTACTGCAGCAAAGGCTTTTTCAGAGTCTGATGCTTTAATTTTACTTAGCTGGGCAAAAGAACTGGGGTGCAATTTTGTTCGTTTAGCGCATTATCCTCACAATGAGTATATGGTAAAAATGGCCGAAAAAATGGGATTGATGGTATGGGACGAATTGCCCGTTTATCAACATATTGAATTTGCTACTCCGGGTGTTACCGATAAAATGGAAACAATGCTTAAAGAAATGATCGCACGGGATAAAAACCGATGCAGTGTTTTTATCTGGAGTATCTCTAACGAAACCTATTCTACAACTGCCAATCGTAATGAAGCCCTGATAGATCTCTCTAAAAAATGCAGAGCGATAGATGACACCAGATTGATAACATCTGTAATCAATAATCAGGGATATAGTAATAATATATTGGATGTCAATGATCCTCTATACAATTATTTTGATGTTATATCTTTAAACGAATACATTGGCTGGTATGTACCCTGGCAAGGTAAACCGCAGGATACAAAATGGAAACTGGTCGCAAACAAACCTGTTATAATATCCGAATTTGGCGGCGAAGCACTTTATGCCAGTCATTACGGACCAACTGACGAAGCAGCATACTGGACTGAAGAATATCAGGAACAAATTTATAAAGACCAGATTGCCATGTTTAAGACGGCCCCCAACTTGGCCGGTGTTTGCCCGTGGATTCTTGTAGACTATCGATCGCTTGGCAGGATGCATCCTATATACCAAAACGGATGGAATCGCAAAGGCTTACTCTCAGACCGAGGCGATAAAAAAAAGGCATGGTACATTTTGCAGGACTATTATAAATCTATTCCTGAAAAGAAATAAGATTACTCACTTATGGTTTTTAATTTTGTTGCTCCAAATCCGTAATTTATTCCAAAGAGAGAAAACAGATTATTCACTTCTCCAAAATTTTTCCCGTAGCTGCCTGTTAAATAAAGACCATCACTTATTTTATACTGCATCATAAAAACGTTTCTATTGGTACTTTCAAGAGCAGAATCATTGTATTTTCTATTGATATGCTCAAAAGACAAAGAAAAATCTTTTACAGTATAATCTACTTTTATCCCAAAATCAAAAGCATTTTGTCGTTTAAAGAGACCTGTAACCTCATCTGTCAATATGTTATCACTTATATATTTGCCTAAAAAAATTGCCGATAAATTGTCATTTAACTTCTCTTTATCAATACTAAACAAATTAAATGAAGCATTTATCCAGACACCACTTCTATTAAACCTTCGTTTTGCTGTAGTGTTATCTGCAAAAGCCTCACTATAAGCAAAAGCTCCATCTACTTGTATAAGCGGAAGTTGATCTAGTTCTTTTAAATAATAATTGATCGAATCATCTTTTTTTACAGCGTCCAGAATAACGTCATTTGCCTGCTTTTCGATAGCACTGATTAAGAGTTCTAATTTTACTGAATCTTTGATGTTGCTTTCTAACGAACTGATAAAAAGATTCTTTTTAGTTTCGTCTTGTTCTTCGGCAATTGCTTTTTTCAAATTGATGATATCTGTTTTTTTTACCCGGAGCAAAGATTCTAAAGAATCTGTAGACACCTTTTTGGGTATTAGCTTTACAAATTTATTCGAAAACCCTACTAAGGCTGCTTTTATCTTATCATTTTGATCACGGCTTCTATACGTAAAAAGGTTTGTTCTTAAACCAAAAGACAAATAGTTTGTTTTGGCCAATAAACTTCCACTTGTAGTATCACTATAAACAGAGGCAATAGAAACACTTAACTTATTGAGTATGCCGGAAAAGTTATTTGCACGTCCTTTTTCGTCTTCAATATTCAAATATTTATGAACGCTCGCATTACGATCTTTAAAGTACCAATAAGGCGAGAATTCTAAGGCAAAATTCTTAGGAATAGCATTTTTATCATTTGCCAAACTCAAAAGTGTAGCGCCTAAAGCCTTTGGATTTAAAGGTTTTTCTATTGAAGAGGGTGATACATCCAAAATTTGAAAACCAGGGGAATCCGGAGTTTTCAAATTTTCAATTTTAACCGTTTGGGCCTGCAAAAAACTAAAACTTAATAATGCCAGAATTAATAAAAAGTTATTTTTCATAATTAGATGTTTACCAGATCAATTCTTTTTATTCCTGATATAAGTTCGCCATTAGAACTCTTACTCTTTTCTCCCGCTAGTAATTTAATGGGATTGGTCTGACCTACTTTGCCGTAATATAAATAGTAATTGATCTCTAAATTTTCATAACAACTCCCCCATGCTGTTTTTGGGATTTTTGACAATAAAATATAGGTTTCAATTTTTATCGTCGAATTATTGAGATTTATATCGATCCCAATATCTCTGTCACTAATTAATCCGGCTCCATTTGTAGAGTTTCCTTTGTTTATAATTGTACCGTCAGACAAAAATAATTTTACCTCAGTAGTAGCAATTCCGGGAGTCGTTACCGTTACTGTGAGACTTAATTCTTTTCCGCTTTTTCCTATATGATAAACTTCATTAGCCATAATTCAAAATTTAAAATACTACCTACTCTACAATGCTCTTTTCGGTTTCCGAGATTTTTATAATTTTTAACTGTTCGTATATATAATCAATAATCTGTTTATCCTTCATTCTTCTCTTCATCTCATTATCATCTAAACACAACAACCTGATAATTAAACTGAAATAGCTGTTTTTAAAATTCAAGGTGGTTTCTTTAGCGATTAACACATGAAATATAAAAGTTAAAAGATACTTAAAAAACACTTATTAGTGCCAATTTTTTTAAGAATATTTTTCTTAGTTTTAACCTGCAAAAAGACTTGTCGACGGATCAGGAACATTACGTCTAAAACTAACGAGGAGTATTACCAAAGTTATTAGGCATGGTTGATTTTACGGACTAAAAAAACAAATAAAAATGGCAAATCAATTCAGCGAAATTATCAAGAAAGCTTATACTGCTTTTAACGAAAGAAACATTGACAATGCATTATCTACAATGCAGCCCGATGTGCAATGGTCAAAAGCCTGGGAAGGTGGCTACATAAGCGGACACAAGGAAATCAAGGAATATTGGACCCGACAATGGACTGAAATAAATCCGAAAGTGGAACCCGTTGGTTTTAACGAAAGAGAGAACGGAAGCCTGGAAGTTAGCGTATATCAAAATGTAAAAGACCTGCAGGACAATATCGTTTTTGACGGAATAGTAAAACACATTTACTCTTTTGAGAACGGATTAATAAAAACAATGGATATTGAATTGGCAGAAAATAATTAATTTTGCCTTTTATAATTTCTTTCAAACTTCTGAAACTATTGAAGGGAATAATGAATAATAAAATAGCAGTTCGATAAAAAATAAAATCATGTCAATAAAACAAGAATCTGAATTAATAGGAATGCAAAAGATAAGTGAGGCTGTGGCGTATACTTTGAAGGAAATGAGAAACTTTGCCAAAGCAGGAATGACAACAAAGGAATTAGACGAATATGGCGGAAAAATCCTGAACGATTTAGGCGCAAAATCAGCACCATATTTAACGTATGGTTTTCCGGGATGGACTTGCATTAGCGTAAATAATGAATTTTGTCACGGTATTCCGTCTGATAAGAGAATCTTAAACGAAGGTGATTTAATTAATATCGATGTTTCGGCAGAATTAGATGGTTTTTGGTCGGACAACGGAGGATCGTTTGTGATTGGCGAAGATAAAAACGGACATCAAAAATTGGTTGATGCTTCAAAGGATATTTTACAAAAAGCAATAGACAATATAAAAGGTGGGGTAAAAATTTCTGAGATTGGATATCTTATAGAAACAGAAGCCAAAAAGAGAGGCTACAAAGTCATTAAAAATCTGGGTGGACATGGTATTGGCAGAAGTTTACACGAACAGCCAGATGAATTATTAAACTATAAAAACCGATTTGACCAAAGGCGTTTTAAAAAGGATTCGGTTGTAGCAATTGAAACTTTTATAGCTACATCTTCCTCTCTTGCGGTAGAACTTAAGGATGGTTGGACTATGGTGGGTAATAAAGGCGGACACATGGCGCAGCACGAACATACGATTGTAGTTACCAACGGCAAACCTATCATTTTGACAGAGATGAACGGAATCTGGAATTAAAATCCGGTGAAAGATTAGAAATATAAAAAAGAGGCTTTGACTGCCTCTTTTTGTTTCTTGTATAATTATCTTTATACAGCACTTTATCTCATAAAATACAATGGAATCACTAAGAGCTATTTTTACCGAAGTACTGGGGCTAAACGATGCTCTTTTTGAAGAATTTCATAAAGAACTGCACCTTAAAACGCTAAAGAAAAAAGAATTTTTAATTCAGGAAGGTACTGTTTGTGATTTTATTGCCATAGTAATTTCAGGAACATTAAGATCTTATGTTCAAAATAATGATGGGGAGTTTAACAATGATTTTTATCTTGAAAATAGCTTTGCAAGTGCTTATACAAGCTTTTTGACACAAATGCCTACAAACTGCAATATCGAAGCATTGAGCAACTCACAAGTATACACCATCACACACAAACAGTTTAATGCTTTAATCGAAAAAGACACCGGTTTTTTAAAACTGGCAAAATACATCTCTGATAATTACTTTATCAGAAAGTGCAAAAGAGAAACCTCTTTCCTGAAAAACTCTGCTGCCGAAAGATTGCAAATGATTAGAGTACTTTATCCGGGCATCGAGCAAAAGGTACCTCAATATCATATCGCTTCGTATTTAGGTATTAAACCGGAATCATTAAGCCGAATCAAACTCTTAACCTACATCAATAAATAATGTTCTGGTTATACAGAGCTTTGTACTTCATTAATTTAAAATATTTGAAGTATGCCTGTAATCAATTTAAAAATAAGCGGCGAACAAAATCCTGCTTTAGCCAAAGAATTAGCCCACACCATTAGCAAACTTACCAAAGAGGTATTAAACAAAAAACCCGAAGTTACGGTGGTAACGGTTTCCTTTGTGTCAAACGATCTGTGGTTTATAAATTCAGAATCCCTGACGGAATTAAAGACCAATAGTTTTTATCTTACCCTTAAGATTTCTGACTCTACCAATCTAAAAGAGGACAAAGCCCAATATATCGATGCCGTTCATGAAGCCTTGCTTTTGCGTCTGGGCAAACTGCATCCGGTAAGCTATACCGCTATCGAAGAAATGAAAGCTGATGCATATGGTTATGACGGATTAACGATTGAATATAAATGGATTAACAATCGTAAAAAATAGAAAAATGAAAACTCCAAAATTATTTATTATCGCTTGTATAATGTTTCTTCTGCATGCAAATGCACAGCAAAAAACAACCGATAAACAAGAGATATCCGCAATTATAAATCAATATAGCGAGAGCGTGATAAAAAAAGATTCTATCACTTTTTATACTTTATTTAATGAAGGAACTGTTACCTGGTGTGCTGCCATTAAGGACAAATCGCAAAGTAAAGAGATAGAAAAAAAAGGTCTGGAAAAAGCAGGAACCAATTATTTTACCGGAAGCTATAAAGGTTTTCTAAGAGGATTATTTAAATACGAATCCACCGAAGATAAATTTGATAACATTCATATTATCGAAGACGGAACTGTTGCAGCTGTAACAATGGATTATAGCTTTTGGGCGAATAACAAAATGACAAATTGGGGAGGTAAATATTTAACTTTAATCAAAAGAGATGGAAAATGGAAAATTACCAGCGTTATTTATTCCTTAGAACTTGTGTCTTATTTTGAACAGCCTTCACTTGCAAAAAGGCAAAAAGATAAAAAACAACAACTATAATCTGTTGGGTGTAATTCGGGAAAAAAATATTTTTTAACTAAATAACTACGTCTTAAAAATAATTACACCCAGCAGTTTTATCCTAAACACTAAACTAATCCTATGTTTTAACGGTGGATTCATTACTTTTTAATCACAGGGATTTTCTCTATCAAGTTTTTCCAATATCGTTTTGGCATGTGCTGAAGATGAAGTTTGGTGTTTTTTCTGGATTCGATGTTTACGTTCTTGAAATAATTTCGCCACAGATCCTGAAAAAGTTCTTCTTCCTGATCACATATTTCGGCTAAAAATTTTGAAGAAGCCATATTGGTATCAAATTGAAGATTGACTGTCGAAATATTTTCAAGATCATAATAAACCCCATATTTGCGTCTTGCATCATAAATTAACCAGCGCTGATCTGCGTAACGGTTTTTAAAGTGATTTTCGATGACAGGCAAAACATCACAATCAGGTTCAACGATTGCATAATACAATTGATCTTTTGTTAGCTTAAAACGAACAAATGCTTCCATTCGATGCGCTTCTTTTCCGGTCAGTCTAATTGCTTTTCGCATCTCTAAAACATCATTGTTGCTAAAATCATCTTCTATATTTATTGAACTCGACAATACATATTGCACATATCGAAACATGATTTCTTCGATCTTATTGATATCCGATAAAAAGGCATGATAAAGCCCTTGAAATCCATTTTTGGAAAGGCGTTTTTTTAATCCGCTTAAAACCCGGTTTACTTTTACCTCATCTGTAATAACAGTATGATTGGTCGAAAAAAGCAAATCGGTCAAAGCTTCGTTTTTGGCAAAAACAACATCCTGCAATTTATATTCATAAATTTCAAATATGGCTGTAGCCCAGCCTTCATAAGTACCATCGTAAATTACTTGTGTCATTTTTATCAAAATAAAGCAAGTTGGTTCGAAAAGTCATTTTTGTATTTACTCTTTTGAATATTTAAAATATGCTCTTTGATTTGCATGGACGTTAAATCTTTTTGCAATTGAAATGGTGTTGCAAATGCCAGAAAATATTTGGCTCGTGTGTATGCAATTCCTAACTTTTGTAAATCCTGAGGAACCAGTTTTTTAAATCGTCTCGCTGCCACAATTTTCTTAGCACTCAGAAATCCTATTCCCGGAATGCGTTTGATAAGTTCTAAATCGGCGGTATTGATATCAACCGGAAACTGATTCATATTTCGCAGGGCCCACCCTAGTTTTGGGTCAATATCCAAATCAAGATTCGGCTGGTCAAACCCTACAATCTCATTTACATTAAATCCGTAAAAACGAATTAACCAATCAGCCTGATACAATCGGTTTTCCCGAATCATAGGAACCGGAGTTCCAATAGCCGGCAAACGAGTATCATGACTTATAGGCACATAACCGGAATAATAGACCCGTCGCATGTTCATTTGCTCGTAAAAATAATTTGCCATACCCAAAATCTCAAGATCATTTTCTTGGGTTGCGCCAATAACCATTTGTGTACTTTGTCCTGCGGGAGCAAAAACAGGTGCTTTATAGTTTAGTTTTTTCTCTTCTTTATGCCCAACGATTTCCTTTTTTAGATATTCCATTGGTTTAATCACATCAATATGGTTTTTATCGGGTGCCAGTAACTTCAGACTTTGCTCTGTAGGCATTTCGACATTTACGCTTAAGCGATCCGCATACATTCCGGCTTCTTTCAAAAGTTCATCACTTGCTCCCGGAATCGCTTTAAGATGTATGTAACCATTAAAATTTTCTTCTAATCGTAATTTCTTTGCAATCCTGACCAAACGTTCCATCGTATAATCTGGATTATCAAAAATACCCGAACTCAAAAATAAGCCTTCGATATAATTTCTTCTGTAAAAACCAATAGTCAGATCAACGACTTCCTGTACCGTAAAAGCGGCACGTTTTACATCATTGCTTTTTCGGCTTACGCAATATGCACAGTCAAAAATGCAATGATTGGTCAGTAAAATTTTCAGCAACGCAACGCAACGTCCATCTTCGGTATACGAATGGCAAATGCCATATCCGGACGAATCGCCCAATCCTTTATCTTTATTTTTCCTGTTGCTCTGACCAGAAGAACATGAAACATCATATTTGGCGGCATCTGATAAAATTGCCAACTTCTCCATCACCCTTTCATGTACCATTTTGAGTCTTTTTAGTGGTTAAAAAACTAAATTTGTTTAACCTCAAAACTACTCTTTTAAGATGCAAAACAGCTGAAATTGATTGTTCTAAATTGTATCAAATTTCAATAAAACAATCTTAAGTGATTAATAATAAGAATATAATCCTAACACATAGAAACATAGTCTTGGTTTCTTTAAAGAAGGCGTTTCACTTATTTAAAACAAACATAGCTATCTCAATAAGAGAAATGTATTGCCTTTTTAATCAATTAAATCTAATTAATAATAAATGATCAAAGCCCAATTTTTCCCTCTGCCCAATACGCCTGTGTATAGATTTTTTTATTCGAAATACCTTTTGCTTTTAAGGCTTTTCTAAAAGTTTGAATAGACTTTGCATTTCCCATTAAATAAAAATGTGCGTGTTGCCATAAATCCCAAATTGTATCTTCTAAATTATTTAGAATATTTACGGCACGATCCGCACTATTGGTAGACTTTGGTATAATGTCAACCGCAAGTCCTAAATCTTTTGGCACTTCTGTAGAAGCCGGATCTAATTCTAAAATTCCTAAATAGTTGTTTTCATTCTCATTAATTTCGTCTTTAAAACTTTTAAAAACGCTAATACAGGTTTCGTCTCCGTAAAAAAACTGATATTTTTCTTCGGTCTTAAAAAACTCAAAACCTCGTGGTAATCCCACTGTGATTTGATCATTTGGTTTGATATTTTCGACAAAACAACTTCCTGGACCTTTTTTATGAATATGAAAAATCACTTCAAACGTGCCTTCTTCACTATTCCATTTACTTGGGGTATAATTGCGATAATTGGTATCATCTATTCTGATAATGATCGCTTGTCCTATTTTAAATTTAATATGCGGAAAATGACCTTTAAATTGTATTTGTTTTAAATTTTCGCTGAGCATTTGAGTAGCGGTAACTTTTACTTTAGTAATCTTGTTTGTAAAAGCAAGTTCCATAAAATCTCCTATAATTTTGGGCATCGAATTCATAGTGGTCTGTTTTAATATAAATGCAAAATTGATATTAAAACCAGAAATACAGATTGCATAACCAATAGGGATGATTGGACTATTCGCGGAATTTTAATCGAAAGGATAATGGCGTTTCTCCAGTTACTTTTTTGAATAATCTCGAAAAATAAGTATGATCTTCGAAACCTAACATAAAGGCAATTTCTTTGGCATCATATTCTGTATAATACAACAATCGTTGTGCTTCTAAAATCATGGCGTTTTGCAACCAGTAAGTTACCGATTTACCAGTTGAAGCATTCACACAATAATTTAAATGCGAAGTAGTAATATTTAGCTTTTCAGCAAAAAAAGAAGGACTTTCTAAAAAAGTGGTACTTGAAATTAACTTTTTAAAATTAGAATAAATCTGAGCCGATTGATTTTTATGTTCTGATAACGAACGATCTGATTCTGAATATAAATTGACAAAACGGTATATAAGGGCTGTAAAAAATCCATTTACAATTGCCGTTTTGTTTACCGCAATAGTCTCGAAAGCACGATGCAATAAACCTACTGTTTCTAAGAGATCTTTCTTTTGTAGTTTATCGATTTTATAAACCTGATCCGTAATTTTTAAGTTTTGAAATACCGTAGCACAATTATTCGGAATTAAAAATGGAGCTACACCAATATAATATCCTACGGCATCTGGCGAAATAAATTTTGGTGCATGAATTTGAAACGGTTTGACCATTATAATACTTTGTTCACTCGCTTTTACATCGATCATGTCACACTCCATGATTGCTTTTCCTTTTGTCAATACCAAAAAAATATAAAAATCATCGCGATGCGTCCCTAATTTATTGACCCTATCTGCATCTCTTCCTAACGCGGTTAATTCAGCGATATATATACCTCCTACGGCTTCTGCTCTCTGATTGTAAATAGGAATTTTCAAAATTTCTTTTTTTGTAATTATAAATAGTAAACGATGAAGTTTTACAAACTTATAAAATTAACCCGTTGGGTGTAATGCATAAAAAAAATAATTGGCACCCATAGAAACATAGACTTTATGTTTATGAAAAAGTAAATCAAAAAGAAACTTGTTTCTTACACATAGCTATGTTTGTTACTGCAAGTGAAACGCCTTTACTGAGTGCAACAATGCTAATGTTTCTATGTGTTAAAAATAATTACACCTAACGGGTAAAATTAATCTCAAACTTATTGTCTCGACAAAAATCTATTGTAAATACAAAAGCCCTTTCATCATAAACAGATAAAAGGGCTTTTTTCATTATAATAAAACTAAAAAAGAAAATTAAAAAGTCACCAGTTTTACTCCCAGACTAAACCATCTTGAAGGAAGCGGCACTGCTCCTACTTCATAATAAGTAGCATTGAAGATATTTTGTGCATCGACATATACGGTTACTTTTTTAATCGCCTGACTTACTCTGAAATCATTTACCCAATATGATGGCCCGGTAATTCTTTGATTGAAACGTGTTGCAAATAAAGCCGTAAAATTTTTATGTTGAAAATCTATTGTATTCGTTACCTGATGTTCTAAAGACGAAACCAGATACTTAGAATAAACAACCGGAATTACATCCTGAAATTTAAAATCTAAATAAGAATATGCCAGATTGATATTAAGCTTAGAATTTTCGGACAGGTTTGCTCTGTAATTCGTTCGTAGATTAAATCCATTTGTATTCAGATTTCCGTAATTATTACTCTGCCAGGGCTCTGTCGTTACGTTTCTTGTCCAGTCTATAAAATTGCTGATCTTTCTGAAAAAATAATTTGCATTAAAACTAAAATCTCTTTTGATATATTTGAATCCTACTTCGCTCTGAAAAGCATTTTCGGTTTCCAGATTAGGATTCCCAATATTTCCCGGACGCTGGTTGAGGTACAAATCCGTAAAAGACGGAATACGCTGGCTTGTTCCTATATTCCCTATGATCTTAAAAGCATCAGTAATAGCATAACTCGCATCAAGTCCCGGATAAGCCTGCCACTTATAATCTGAGTTATAATTAAGATAAGTACCAAAATTTACATCCAGCTTTTCGATAAAAGTAGTACGGTATTGCAGATAAATGCCATAGTTTTCGCGGTCATGCGTACCAATGTTAGACGAAGAAATATCCTCGCTTCGAACTTCGGCACCAAAACCTAATTCTCCCGTTTCCATCTTATAAGTCGTATTCACTTCTGCCGCTATCGAATTGGTGTAATGCTGACTTCTGCCTGCTTTAAGATTAGCGATTCCGTAGTAACGGTAATCATCATAATTGTATCTGTAACTCACTCGGGGCATCAACGTCCATTTTTCAGACAATTGATGTTTCGATTGCACAGATGCAAATGTGGTTTGCACGACCTCGCTTGAGTTTTTATCTCCCGGAGCCGCATAAAATCCGTTCGCTCCAAATCCGTTATTAATATATCCAAATGAGGTTAAAATCTCGTTGGTATTATTAAGCTGGAAATTACCCTGATAAAATATTTTATTATTTTCGAAAGCCGTGTTATAGCGGTATCCGTTGCTTTTATCGTGAGAGGCAAAAAGCGAATGTTGTTGTTTTTCTTTGCTCAAAACACCACCTGCCTGAATTCCGGTGCCATAAAAGGTATCACCTGTATTTTGTGTGTCTTTCTCAAAATTCGAGCCTGCGTAAGAATTTACCAAAAATCCGGATTTCGTTGGTTTTTTAGTAATAATATTGATCGCTCCTGTTAAACTATTCACGCCATAAGTAAGCGCGGCAGGACCACGGATTATTTCTATTCTCTCGATTGCCTCAACCGGAACAGGCAAATTGAGCATGTTATGTGCCGTTTGAGAATCAATGATTTTTGTTCCGTTCAAAAGAACTACGGTTTGCTCAAAGCTTCCGCCATCTACACTTACATCTGCCTGACTACCAAAAGGCCCCCTTTGTCTCAGGTCAACTCCATTTGCATATTGTAGGATTTCCTGAATAGATCGTCCCGGTAATTTTGCAATTGTAGCTTTATCTATGATATAAACATTTCTGTTTTTCTTAGATATTGGTGTACTAAACCTATTTTCATGAATAATTACTTCATCAATATTTATGGTATCTTTTTGCACCTGAGCCTGTAAACTAACACTTATCAGAGCCAGTGCAGCAAAATAAAGTTTTGTCATTTTTTTTATTTTTTTGCAAAAGTAGTATCTTGCCGTACTACTAATGTATACCAGTTTTGCAAAAATGGATAGTCCGGTTCAAATTCCTTTTAAAAGTTTCATTCAGCTCAAGCCTGAAGAAACGACAGCATTGTATCTGCAAATCGTTTTTGAATTTATAAAAGCGATACAAATAGGCTTACTTCCAGAGGGCACAAAACTTCCTGGAACGCGGGTTTTGTGCAAATTACTAGCCGTTAATAGAAACACGCTCATAAAAGCTTTCCAGGATTTAGAGTTACAAGGATGGATCGAAATCCTGCCCAATAAAGGAACTTTTATATTAACAGAGAAACAACAAAAAAAGAAGGACGAATTTATTCCAACAGAAAGCAAAAACAATTCGAGAGCAAGCTCCGGTTTTACTTTTAAGCATTCTACAATTCTCGAAAACCCAAAAGAAACAAGTATTTTACCGTACCAATTTACGGATGGTTTACCTGATTTGCGATTGGTTCAGACAGATGTTTTGGCAAGACTTTATGTTTCGAAATTAAAAAGCAGGAAAAGTGCCAAAACCTGGGAACAAATTCAAACACAATCACATTTGAATTTTAAAACCCAGTTTTCTAATTTTTTAAACCTAACGAGAGGCATTCGCATTTCGACCTCAAATTTACTCACCACCAGCAGCCATGAAATTAGTTTGTACCTGGTGACAAAACTGCTCATTTCGCCTGGTGATAAAGTGGTTGTGGCTTCACCGGGTTATTATATGTCTAACATGACTTTGACAGATAGTGGTGCTCAAATTATTTCTATTCCGGTTGATAAAGAAGGAATTAATACCGAATATCTAAAACAAATTTGCGAAGAGAATACGATTAGAATCTTATATCTTACTTCTAATTATCATTATCCTACGACAACTTCTCTAAGTGCCAAACGAAGAATGGAGGTATTGGAATTGGCCAATAGGTACGGATTTGTTATTCTGGAAGATGATTATGATTTTGATTTTCATTACGACAACAATCCTGTTTTACCGCTTGCAGCTTTAGATTCTAATGAAAGAGTGGTTTATATTGGATCGTTTGGCAGATCTTTGCCGGCAGGTTTTGGTTATGGTTTTATTGCTGCTCCGGCTGAGTTTATTAAAGAACTCGAAAAACATCAAAACATTCTGGAGCCTGGAATTGATGTTATCAAAGAACAGGTCTTGACAGATTGGATCAGGGAAGGTGAGGTACATCGTCTTTCGAAAAAAAATAAAAAAATCTATAAAGAACGCAGAGACTATTTTGTTGTATTGCTAAAGGAAAAGTTAAGTGGCAAAATCAAATTTCAGGTTCCGCTTCGGGGTTTGGCAATTTGGGTAGAGTGGCTTGACAACTTCAATTTGATAAAACTGCAAAAGCAATGTGCTGCAAACGGTTTATTCTTGCCAAAAACCATTTTATACCAGACCAAAGATCTTACCGCAACCCGTTTAGGTTTTGGACATTTAGATAAAACTGAAATGGAAAATGCAGTAACAATTTTACGCCTGTCCCTTGATGCAATTATATAAAATTTAGTAAAATAATTCATGAAAAAATATGATATGGAAATAGAACAAATTCTTGACTTGATATATCCATTACCGGAAGCTTCAAAACGGCTGCTTCAAAACTGTGTGACTGAAGTAAGGTATTCTAAAGGTCATATTTTATTGAGAGCGGATAAGATTGAATCCTCTATTTATTTTATCAAAAAAGGAATTGCCAGAGCTTATGCGAATCGCGATGCTAATGAAGTAACTTTTTGGTTTGGGAAGGAAGGAGATACCGTTTTATCGATGAAAAGTTATGTTGCGAACCAAAAAGGATATGAAGATATTGAACTTCTGGAAGACTGCGAATTATATGAATTGAAAAGCAAGAATCTCGAAAAACTCTTCGGGCAGGACATAAACATTGCCAATTGGGGACGAAAATTTGCAGAAAAAGAATTGGTAAAAACCGAAGAACGTCTTATCTCAAGTCAGTTTCGTACTGCTACAGAACGCTACAAAGAACTCCTTAGAGATTATCCTCATTTAATCAGGCGTGTACAATTAGGACATATTGCTTCGTATTTGGGAATTTCGCAAGTAAGCCTGAGCAGGATTCGAGCCGAAATTAGATAATCTTGATTTTTTAACAAATGTAAAATTCTCTGCCAATTCGTTTTCTAACCTTTGCAAAAAAAAGTTATGAATTGGATTTTATTAGTGATTGCAGGATTATTTGAAGTAATTTTTGCCTTATGTCTGGGAAAAGCAAAAGAAGCTACGGGCAATGAAATGTACTTATGGTATTTGGGGTTTGCCATTTCTATTGTCATGAGTATGGGGCTTTTGATTAAAGTATTACAAACCCTGCCTATGGGAACCGTATATGTAGTCTGGACAGGAATTGGAGCCGTGGGAACTGTTCTTTTAGGAATTATTGTCTTTAAGGAACCTGTAACTTTTTTAAGGATATTTTTTCTTAGCACTTTAATTGGTTCTATTGTAGGTCTAAAATTCATTGCACATTAACAGACACAAATACTATTAGTAGTAGATCTCAAAATTATTCAAAAGCGGATTAGCCTCAACTAATTCGCTTTTTTTTGTCAAATTTAAATTGCCTTTGCAAAAACAGGTATTTCTACTTATTGTTTTAAGTGTTAAAAAAAACGATTTTTGTTACTGAAATGTGAAAAACCGTAAATTAATCTTAATAAACCATTGTAAATTAGCCGGACATTAAAGTCAAATATTACAAAAACAATAATTAGACCTTTTAACCTGTAAAAATATAACCATGAAAGACCTTTGGTGTTGGCGTTGTAAAATGGAAGTTCCTATGCTTGATGAAGCGGAATATAAAATTGCCTCTCATCTCTATCGTGATGGTTTTAAAACAGGGAAATGTAATATGACGAGAAAGAAACGGTTCAAGGATTTACTTGATTATTATAAAGAATTATCCGGATTTGAAGAAACAAATCCCAATGCGATTATGCACCACCGAATCGAGTTGTACGGTTCAGCATGTGAGAATTGTTCTAAACCGTATCGTACCTCTAAGGCTGCTTTCTGTGCCGCTTGCGGACATAAAAAACAGCCTACACTTATTAATTATAGCGAAACACTTCAAGAACAAGAACCTAAATGGTGGCAGAAATTATTAGTCCTGAACAGAGCCGAATAATTTATACCCAACAGTGTTTATAACCTGAAAAATTAAACCCTTCATACTTAGTTTTAAAATTCATTTTTAGTTTTTCTAAAAGTGGATTTTTTTTATTTAAAATAATAACTGATTGTTGCTTCGCTGTAAAAAATGCGTTAAAATTTTATTGTCGTAGCAGTTTTTCGACAATAAAAAATACTTTTGTGAGAAAGAAAAACAAAGACTTATTAGCAACAAGAAAACATAATGGTATGGATTACGAAAAATTCATCTTCTGCCTCGAAGGTGTTCCGGACGTAGACGATGACAGGGCAACTCAGGTAGTAAAAAATTTAGAAGAAATTGCGATTGATCAAGGTATTGCCAGTATCTATAAAACTTGCGATACGATCGAAGGTCTTGAAGAAAGCCTGAATGTGTTACTTTATGAAGATCATAATTTTAAGGATTATGAAATCATCTATCTCGTTATGCCCGGCGAAGCAAATACCATTTGCCTTCATGATTATTATTACAGCCTGGAAGAAATAGCCGAACTTTTTGAAGGTAAAATGAAAGGCAAAATCATACATTTTGCGAATCTTAAGGTATTAGATCTTAAGGATGACGAAGCCCAATATTTTCTGGATATTACCGGTGCAAGAGCCATTTCAGGATATGGCTCGACCTATAATAAAATCGCGAGTTGCAGTACAATTGACAAAGCATTTTTTAGCCTGTATCAGGAAAATGATGATATTACAGAGGTTGTGGAAGAGTTGTATCAAAAACATTATGCCTTGTGCAAATTACTTGATTTTAGATTGTATTATTAAACCATGAAAAGTAAAACAAATGAAAAAATAAAAACGTATGGTTTTCAGGGTTTCCGCGAAAAATTCCTGGATCCGGAAGATCCTGCACATCAGCTTTTCAAATCAGGTTCGGAACGTTTTTTTTGTCTAAAGATGGAAGACATCAATCAGCTTCTCATTCCGGTTCCGCCCTCAAAACACTTTTCTCATACTTTTCTTTTTCTCACTTCAGGAACGCAATCCTTAAAAATTGGTTTCGAGGAATACACTTATATTTCAAATGAAATCATGATAGTTCCTGCTGAACAAATTTTTTCGATAGAACAAATTAACAATGAGCTCACCGGATTTATTTGTCAATTTGATCCGGATATTTTGGTTGGCAAATATGGAAATACGGAATTGTTAAATGATTTTGATTTCCTGAAAGTTGGAGGAAATCCAAAAATTAGTCTCTCCGAAACCAACTCTCCTTTTATCTTTAACCTTTTTAATCGTTTGCAAGCTGAATATGTCCAAAGCGATATTACAAATTTTGATATTGTACAGTCCTATCTCATGGCATTGTTTTGCGAAATGAACAAAAATAACATCAAAACACCAAAGAGCGGAACGGCTTCTGCTGTGCTCGCCTCGAGGTTTAAAAAACTTATTTTTGCCAACATCAAAACAAATCATCAGGTCAATTATTATGCTTCGCTACTTAATGTTACGCCAAATCATTTAAACAAATCAGTAAAATCTGCAACGGGCAAAACCGCTACCAAATGGATTGATGATGCCATTTTGCTTGAAGCTAAATATTTGCTTTTTCAAACTACTCTTTCTATCAATGAAATAGCAATGCAGGTAGGACATGAGGATCATTCTTACTTTAGTCGTTTCTTTAAAAAACAAGAAGGAATCACTCCTATTCAATATCGAAAATTGATTGATAAATCCTAATTATTGCTTACAAAATCCTATCAACTCAAAAAGCATTTGTTGAAATTTGCCCTGTAAAAAAAAGCAAATTATGATTTATGTTTTTAAAACTTCCGTTGATTCTAAATCGAAATTAGAGTTCGCAAATGCATTGCTTAATGACCGGCTTCCTGAATCTTTATGGAATTTTGATCTTGAGGATTGCGATAATATTTTAAGAATTGAAAGCAAAGCCGAAATAAACGAAATGACATTACAAAATGACATTTTCGATTGTATCGAATTACAATAAATCGCTTTCGCTTATTATTTTTCAAACCTCAACTCACTCCTATGGAAGCAGCATTACATCAAAACAAAACATTTGATACGATCGATTATACGGATCAAAAATTATTGGATACTGAATTTATCAATTGCGAGTTTATCAACTGTAATTTTTCGAAAAGTGATTTCAGTTCTATCGATTTTTTAGATTGTACTTTTAAAAACTGTAATCTTTCGCTTTCGGTTCTTAAAAACACAGGCTTAAAAAACATTAAATTCATTGGTTGCAAATTAATGGGTCTTGATTTTAGTGCGAGCAATAGTTTTTTATTTTCGATGTCTTTTCAGGATTGTCTTCTTGACTATTCGACTTTTATTTACAAAAAACTAAAAAAAACAAACTTCATCGATTGTTCGCTAAAAGATGTCGACTTCTCGAATACTGATTTATCGCTTTCTCTTTTTAAAAATTGTGATCTTGCAAATGCTACTTTTCAAGATTGTATTTTGGAGAAAACTGATTTTAGGACTTCCAGAAATTATGCTTTTGATCCTTCCGAAAATAAAATAAAAAGAACAAAAGTATCTCAGACGGCACTTGCAGGTTTATTAGAAAAATTTGATCTGGATATTGAATAATTGCAATTATCTGTAACCGGCGTTTCAAAACTTTGACAAGCGTTGTTATACTTTATAAAAAAAGGGATGCAGTTTTTAGACTGCATCCCTTTTTTGTAACAATTTTTTTAAAAAAAACTATGGTCTCCAACGCGGATCTCCAATTTTATTATCTATCAGGGTCTGATTTTTAAGTGTAAAATCGCCTGTAGCAGCATTTGTAAATTGTGGATTTAAGGCAGTTCCTGAAGCATCAGATTTTAAAGGCGACACGGGTGCCGCTGCATTAAGTGTTGCTGCATTAAAATAATTATTGTTGGTGAATGTTGGTGCTACAGTTGCTGCCTGATTGGCATATCTTGCAACTGTTTCTGCAAATAACGAATTACGAACAATTGTAGCATTGGTTGCAAAACGAATATAGAGAATTTGATAACCGCTTTGTGCAATAGTATTTGTTACACCATAAAAAGTACAACTATCAATTAATGTATTTGTTACCAAACCAGTACCAAATGCAGCACTGACATCTTCTCTAATAAAAGCTCTTGCCTGAGCACAATTGTTAAAAGTACTATTGGTAAGATTAATAGCAGCTGTAAAACTACCTCTTAAATCAATAAATTCTCCGGTTGACCCCACTCCAACATTTGTAATTAAGGCGTTATCTACCGTGATCGATTCAATTCTGGCAGCAGCACTAGTTGCGCTAACAAATGAACCATTGTAATCATGAATGGTACAACCGCTAACGATGAGTTTACTATAGGTTCCTGCTTCATTATATTTTATAACATCATTTTTAGCCGATGCTACATCACCCGTAAGATCCAAGTCGATTAAACTAACATTTGCAGCTCCTGCAAGCAAAGAGAAGTTTACTTTTAATTTTGGTTTATTAAAACTTCTTAAACCTCTAATTGTTATCGATTTTGCCAAAGCAATAGTCGCAATTTGAGCTGTATAATCTCCGGCTTCTAAAACTAAAACAGAACCTGCCGGAGCATCAATAATTTTTTGTACTAAGTCATCGGTAGTTTTTACCAGAATCCCGTCTCCAATATCGATTGCAGTTGTAAATGCTTTATTACCTCTTTTCTTAGTACCGTTAAACAAGTCTGCCGTATAGGCTTTTTCGCCAGTTAAGCCGGTTACAACAGCAATACCACTAGTTTTTTCTGCTGGAGTAATGGTGTGCGTAATAGCACCAGGGTTAACCACAATTTGTGTTACGTTACTATTGGCAACCCATCTTAGGGTAACTTGTTTGGCATCGATATCACCATCTACAGAAGCAAGAAAAAGTTGCTCAGACAATGTAGTTGCGGTAATAACAGACCACTTAGAATCTGCCAAACCTGCTGCACTAACGGCTTTTACTCGTATAGAATATGTAGTTTCTCCTTCTAATTGCACTTTTAAGGGCAATTGTTTTGCAGTAACTTCAACCGTTTTATAAATCGTTTTAAAGGTAGTATCATCGGCACTAAACTCTACCACATAATGATCTGCATCTTCTTTTGTGGTCCAGTTTAATTCGACTGTCGTCTGAGTTCTTATTACTGCTGTAACTCCTAACGGAGAAAACTCTCTGGTCGCTCCTATCCCATCCATCAATTCCTCATTAAAACTTTCGCAACCTGAAATTGCAAATGCGAATAATAATGTGGCTATTACTCCTTTTAGTATATATTTTGTTTTCATAAACATAATAACTTATAATTTATAATTATTTTTTTCTGAGATATTAATAGCCATAATCATTGACCAATTGCCCATTACTTCCGTTAATAAGTTTTTGCCATACCGGCCAAAACTGTCTGTTATCCGGATTAACTCCTAGTTTATAGAGAGAGTTTATTTTACTGTCTGTCAGAGTGCTCCACGCAAAAGAAGTATAATCTGCTCCCGGATTTACATTTTCTCCTCTGTTTAAGCCATAAATATCAAGTGACACATTATCTGTCTTATATTTAAAATACAAAGTAGTAGGTACGGTAGCATATTCACCTCTATGTTGTTGCAAGTCGAACATTTTTGCTTTTGCTTCCTCTAATTTTACTTTAAGCAAATTCCAACGAATAAGAGCTTGTTTGCGTTCCATCTCACCGGTAAATTCATACTTGTTTTCGTTTACAATAGCATTAAACATAGCTGTTTTGCCGGTCAAAGCATTTACATAATTTTCTACTTTATCTGCCTGAACTGCCGGAGCAAAAGCGCGTCTGCGTATTTCTTTTAAGTAAGGCGCAGCAGAAGCTGGTCCTTCTATTTCATTTGCAGCTTCGGCAGCAATTAAAAGTACTTCGGCATAACGCATATAAATTTTATTAACCCCATCATCATTTGTTGAGGTTACACGACGTGTCATCCATTCGTAACGGTATTTTCCAAAACACCATTTGTTCAACGCTCCTAATTCCTGCTTTGCAATTCCGTTTACAGGTTTCCCATAGATATAAGGAACACAGGTAACATCTCTTCGCGTATCTGCCGGATCATAATCATAAAAAATAAAGGGTAATGGTCCTGCAGTTCCACCACGATTGGCTCCATTGGCATGAAACTGATCTGTGTCTGTATGTCTGACTGCGAAGCTAAACAACATTCGTCCTCTACCATCTGCAAACGGAATTTCCCAAAGGGATTCTCCTCCTGCAGCTGTAATTTCCTGATTGTATTTTTTCCAGAAAGTCTCAAATGAAGATTCCAGGTGTGCTTTTCCGCTCTCGATTACACTTCTTGATTCGTCCAGTGCCAGTTTGTACATTTTTTCGACAGAAAGATCGGCGTCTTTACTTCTTCGAACACCATCAGGATATTGCTGAAATCCGCTCGCTACTAAGGCTAAACGAGCACGAAAACCTTTTACAAATGCTTTATTAACGTGTTCTACACTATTGGTTGCAGCAGTTTCGTTAGGCCAGGGCACTAATGTAGCAGCTTCGCCCAGATCCTGAATTAGTTGTTTGTAAATGATATCGCGATTGGATTTTGGCAAATAAATAGTAGCTGATGTTACAGGTTCAAATCGAGCCGGTACATCGCCATGTGCTTTCATTAAATCAGCATAATAAATAGCACGCAAGGTTAGGGCTTCACCCAACAAATACCCCAGTTCAGTTCCGGGTTTTGGATCACCGTATTGGCGTAAACCTTTGATGCAAACATTGGCACGCTCAATCCCGGAATACATGGAAGTCCATGGATTTCCGCCACCGCCAACAGTTACTTCGACATCCATCTGGCTGTTGATCGCTTTTGCATCATAAATACTTAAATCTGCTTTATCATCAGAGGTAGATTCTGAGGCATTAAACCATTCTACATCTGTATTAAATCCATAATAAGGCAAAAAACGACCTCTATGTCCATTGGTATCTCCAAAAGGTATTTTTATTCCGTCAACAGCACCTTTGGCCAGACCTACATTCGAAAAAAGGGCTTCTTCTTCTACTGTAGATTGTGCCGGAGCCTCTAAGAAATCATCCTGACAAGAACTAAAAAGTCCCGCTACGAGTAACCCTGCTATAATTATTTTATGTTTCATTTTGATACGTTTTAAATTAAAAATTAAGGTTTAAACCAAAAACCAACTGTCTGCTACGCGGATAAGCGGAATAATCTACACCTGGTGTCAAAGGAGAGCTTCTTCTTGTCGAAACCTCAGGATCCGGTCCTGAATAGTTGGTAATAAGAAAAACATTCGTAGCGGTGAGGTAAAATCTCAATTTAGAAACCCCCATTGCAGACGTTAAAGAATTTGGAGACGTATACCCTAGCGTAAGGGTATTAAGCCTTAAGAAAGAACCGTCTTCGACTGCCCAATCATTAAAAACAAAACGATTCATGTACGGTGACCACATTGTTGTATTGGCATTAAGTGCTGTTAGCGCAGCAGGATCTGTTACCAACTGTCCTGTTGCAGGATCAAGATTGGTCCATCTTTTTCCGTCAGCCATTTCAGAACTTAAATTTCTGTATTGTCCGTTTGGAGTAGCGCTCGTAAACTCGACTTTATTAGCATTGTAAACATCATTGCCTACACTATAATTAAAAGAAGCCGAAAGGTCAAAACCATAAGCATTACCATTAATTACAAAACCTCCTGTATATTTTGGGTTTGAGTTCCCAATAATAGCGCGATCTGCCGTAGTAACAACACCGTCGCCATTTAGATCTTTTAGTTTCATTGTTCCGGGTTGTACCGCTCCAACAATCGTTGAACTGTTTGCAATTCCTGGTTTTAAGGTATATTTTGTTCCGTCAAAATCAAAATCAGCAACTTCATAACGGCCATCATTTTTATACCCGTACATCATACCTATTGGCTCACCAACATTTACCTGATAATCATCGCCTATGGCAGAATTCCAGTTGCTCGAAGCATTAAAATTATTCATTACTCCAAGCGAATTGATACGATTTTTATTTACTCCGATATTAAAAGAGAAATTTAAACCATAATTCTGTTTTTGAAGTGCCACAACATTCACAGTAGCCTCGAAACCTGTATTTTGTGTTTCTCCCATGTTTCGATATTGTGTCGCATATCCGGATCCCGGAATAAGAAAATTAACCAAAAGGTCCTGCGTTACATTTTTATACAATTCGAAAGATCCATTGATACGGCTTTTGAAAAAATCAAAGTCCAATCCTAAGTTTTGCGTCACTGTAGTTTCCCATTTCAAATCAGGATTAGGCAATGTGTTCGAAGGCGCCCAATAGTTATTTGCTCCGTTTATCCACGAAGATTGCGACGATTGAAACGTTTGAGACGTTTGTCCCGTTGGGATATTATTGTTTCCGGCCTGACCATAACTTAGCCTAACTTTTAGGGTGTTGATCCACGAAACATTTTTCAGGAAACTTTCTTCAGATAATTTCCAGGCTACTGCTGCAGCCGGAAAAAATCCCCATTTGTTATTGCCTAAAAATTTACTTGATCCATCGGCACGATAAGTTGCCGTAAATAAATAACGGTCTTTATAATCATAATTTACACGTCCAAAAAACGAAAGTAGCTTATCATCTGCAAAGTAATAATTATCTACTGCGATTGGTGTGGCTTGCGAAGTCAGCTTTTTTGCCTGATCAAAGTCAAAAAACTTTGGATAACCCTGCAAAACATCTGTTACGTCATTTCTTTGATAATTTATCGATTCTTCTCCTAAAAGGATTCTTAAACTATGGTTGTCCCCTAATGATTTTTTGAAATCATAATTAAGGGTATTGGCATTTCTAAAACGGGTATCTTTTCTATCGCTCATAATCATTGCGGGCATTCCTTGTAGTGTAGCAGCAGGTTTATTTGCTACATAATACGTAGTGCGTCCGTAGAAACGATAATCTAAATAATTATAATTATCTAAGCCTAAATCTGTTTTAAAAACAAGTTTATCCGTTAGCTTCCAGGAAAAACTTCCCAGCATATTAAAGTTTTTTCTAAGTTGCTCACGGTCATTATCTGCCGTAGCAACAAAAGGATTTACAAGATAACTGGACAAAGCTTCGTCTGTATTATCTGTAGTTAAACCCGGCATTGGTATTGGAGAATATCCTACGACGTGTTTTAAACGGGAGTCGTTTGACGAAAATTCATTTTGCTCATTTGCTCCGCCACCATTAATTTGAGTATCAGAGTAACGCATTGTAAAGGTAAGGTCTACCTTATCACTTGCTTTGCTTTTTAAGGCAAGAGACAAGTTATTTCTTTTAAAATCTGAGCCTTGCATAATTGCGGTCTCATCGTAATGCGCATAATTAAAATTGAAATTTATTTTATCAGAACCACCACGAATTCCTAAATCACGGCTTTGAACTTCTCCGGTACGACCGTAGATTTGTTTTTGCCAGTTGTCTCCTTTCAATCCATTATATAAGTCATGATCCTGCCATGATCCAAAATATTTCTCATACGAATTAACATCCTTGGCAAGCAAAGCATATTCGTATTGCCATTTTACAAAATCTTCCGGAGCAAGAACATCAATTTGATTGGCCATTTGTTTCATACCATAAAACATATTAAAGTTTACGGCAATTTTACCATCCTTACCTGTTTTAGTGGTAATAATGATAACCCCATTTGCTCCTCTTGAACCATAAATTGCAGTAGACGACGCATCTTTAAGAGTGGTAATTGTTTCGATATCCGATGGCGAAACATCATTCATACTATTCACCGGAAATCCATCTACTATTATCAACGGAGAACTATCCTGAGTTAAAGAGCCCCCGCCACGAATTCTGATTTTGATTTCAGAATCCGGAGAACCTTCAGAAGAAATTACCTGAACTCCTGCAATACGACCTGTCAAAGCTTCGGCAACATTTGCAATTGGCGTTTTTCTAACGTCATTTCCGGACAATGTAGAAACAGCTCCTGTCAAATCGCCTTTTTTTACAGATCCATATCCTACTACTACAACTTCATTTAGGTTGTTGGCATCTTCTACTAAAACAACATCTATTTTAGTTTTTCCGGCAGCGGTTACTTCTTTGGTTTTAAAACCTATAAAAGAGTAGGTTACTACAGCTTTAGGATTGGTAAGTTTTAATTTATAACGTCCGTCAAAATCTGTAGATGTACCATTTTTTGTTCCTTTTTCTAATATATTAACGCCGGGTAAAGTTAGTCCTGCAGCATCTTTTATAGTTCCTTCGAGTGTTACAGTCTGCGCATTCATTTGATGGCCCGCAAGTAAGCACAATAAGAAAACAACTGCAAAGCAACAATTTGCTCCTTTGTTAAATAAATCTTTAAAATTCATGGTTGATTGTTTAAGTTATTAATTAGTTTTTTTGTTTTAAGGTATTTTTTGTGGTTATTTTTAAAGTTCGCCTTTCGACTCTTTTATTATAGCTGTAGCTTCTTTTTCTCAGTAATAGCTTACTTTTATACTTATTTACAACTACTATT
>NZ_MUGS01000056.1:49115-59088 GCF_002222055.1 Flavobacterium araucananum | reverse complement strand
ATATAATAAATATGTATATATTTGGTATACTAAAAAACAAACATTATGGAAAAGATTAAAAGCAGTTCTCATAAAATGATAGTGTCCGCTGTTTTTGAAGAAAATGGTCATGGAGGCTATTTGGGATACATCCAAGAAATTAATGGAGTTGTTACAGAAGGTAATAGTTTAGAAGAAGCTAGGGCTAATCTTTTTGATGCAGCCGCTGAAATGATACATATTAAAAGAGAATTAGGCGAGCATATACTGGATAAACCGAGTTTAATAATTCAGTCTATGGAATTAGACGTTGAATGCTAAAAAAGAAAAGTATGAATGACAGAATTGACATCGTGGATCACCTTATAAATCACAATTGTAAAATTATTTCTGACAGAAGTGAAAAGCATTCTGTATTCGTAAATACTTTGGATATAAGTTTAAAATCTGCTTTACTTAAACAAGATCAATTGTCAGATAAATATGTTATAAATGTTTGTAAATGTTTATGTATACCTGTTCCTGTAATGGTGGATATAAGAAATCCTAATTTTTAGATAAACTAATTGTTTTTATTAGAAATTAAGTACATATTTAGAATATGTAAGATAAAAAAGGTCATCTAAATTTGTTTTTAGATGACCTTTTTTATAATAATAAATATATTATTCTGAAAACTCCAGTTTTTGTAATTTGTTCCAACCGCTACGGGTAAAATCTGGAATTTCTACCGGCGATGAATTGTTATCCAGCGAAATCTCTGTCAACGGACCCAAACAAGACCACTCGGCCAGATCATAAACGTCCATATCTAGTGGCAATCCTTTTTGCAGGCAGTGAATTAATCTGTAATCCATCACGAAATCCATTCCGCCATGACCGCCAACTTTTTTAGCTTGTTCTTCGATATTTTTTACGATCGGGTGTTTATATTTTTCCATTAATGCTTTTTTAACCTCTTCGGGAACAAACGAATGGGCGCTTAATTTTTCGTGATTTGGTTTTACATCATCGCCCAATGCTGCACCATCCAAAGCGTATCCTTCTAACGGATATTTGTTGGCAAAACCTTTGGTACCGCTCAATTGGTACATTCTGCTGTACGGACGTGGAGAGGTAACGTCATGCTGAATCTGGATTGTTTTTCCGTTTTCGGTACGAATCATAGTCATGGTATGATCACCATTTCTAAAATCTTTAATTTCCATTCCTGATTTCTCTTTTATGTAAGCCGGATTTCCAACTGCTTTTGTATCCATAGAAACCAGAAAATTCATTTTGTCGCCACGATGTATGTTCAAAGCCTGACAAGCGGGTCCCATACCGTGAGTAGCATACACATCGCCACGATGTTTGATATTGTAATCCATTCTCCAGTTGTTCCAGTATTCGCCCCAAAAAGGTTGAAGACCATGAATATAAGATCCTTCGGCATGCAGGATTTCTCCAAATAAACCGTGTTGTGCCATATTTAAAGTTGTAAGTTCGAAGAAATCGTAAACACAATTTTCCAGCTGCATGCAGTGTTTACGGGTTTTCTCTGAGGTATCGATAAGCTCCCAGATTTCTTTCATGGTTAGTGCTCCCGGAACTTCGATTGCAACGTGTTTACCATCTTTCATAGCCTGAACACCAATAATAGCGTGGTGTTTCCAATCTGTAGCGACATATACTAAATCTACATTAGGCAAAGCAGTAACTTTTCTCCAGGCATTTTCGTCACCAAAAAATTCTTGTGCTTTAGGAAGCCCCTGTTTCGTTAAAATTTCATTGGCAGATTGTGTGTTTTTTTCCAACATATCGCAAAGTGCTACGATTTCTACCCCCGGAATATGTGTCATACGCTCAACCGCTCCGGGACCGCGCATTCCTAAACCAATAAAAGCAACACGTACCGTTGGGATTGGTTCTGTAGCCAGACGCAAAACATCTTGCTGACCTTTTGGGCGTGTTGGAGTTTTGGTCTTAATCATTTGTGCCGATGCAATTGCTCCTGCAAACAAAATACAAACGACTAACATGAGTTTTAAAATACTAGTTTTCATAATTGAATTAATTTGATTTGAAATGATTGATAATCTAAAAGTGATTATCCTGAAATTTTGTTTTTTGTGTTATTGTTTTTCTTTTTTTAATATTATTTAGGGTAGTGTATCAAAATTTATCTGAGGTTTTTTATTTGTTAATGGTCTCGTATAATTCGTTTTGGGTAAAGTAAAGTCGTTAAAAAAGCCTCCGTTCTTCAAATAAAAGAAATTATCTTCAAGTCCGCCTGAAAAATCCATTCGGTATTCTTTTGCCCCTGTATTATCAGTGGTAAACCGAACTGAATTTATTTCTGACCAAACTCCTTTATCGTCACAAATCCATTGATTGCCAAATAATACTTTGCGGGAAAGATTGCCTTGTTCCGGAATAAAATTTTCTAAAAACGAATGAAATCTTTTTAGATATGTACTGGTTTCAGGACGGTTAAAACGGGCAATTAACAACCATTTTTTTAACTCTGGTGCATAAAAATAAGCAGTATAAGTGGTCGTATTATTGTTTAGCGGAAATCCCTGTAATAAAAATCTATATGTTGTTCCTGCTTTCCAATTGTATTTAAGATAGCTTTGACCTCCTGATCCTTCGTTGCCAAATTCGCCGGTATAAACACCATCTCCTTTTTTTAGCATTTTGATTTTATGGGTTTCCGGAATACTCGCAGGATCATCTGTAGTAAACGGACTCCAGACAGAGAATAAAACTCTTCTTTCTGAGGCTGAGTTTACCTGAATTCCAAAATATCCTTCTCCAAAACCATTTGCCATAAAATAAGACCCTATTTTATCTTCGTTTTCCGGAACGGTAACTTCGTTGTAATACCATTTTGCATTTGTATCCTCAGGAACCTGATAGTTCAAATGTACAGATGGGCCACGACGCCCCCAATGATAAAAATTTCCTTCATTGTTAGGAACATAGGATATTTTGCCCTCATAATCTGTGCTTGAAATCGTTAAACTATTTAGAGAAGGAAAACGATCCCCGGTTTTATTGATTCCTTTTATTCTGATGGCCACATAACCTTCTTTATTTATTTTCCAGGTTCCTATCATAATTACTTTTTTTGAAGTATCAAATTTTACTTTTTTAGGTTCATTATTGATCGAAAATTCAAGTTCTGATTTTCCATAAACTGCTACAGATTCCGGTACCGTAATTTGAAATGTACCTGCTTTATAAATCCTAAAATAAGCTGTAAAAGATTCATCAGGATTAGTCCAGTTTTCGATACCATTATCTGTAATGGTATTGTTTTGAACCAAGGGTTTAGAACTAAAAGCATTTCCGGCCAAGGGTAAAGAAATCTCAGTTTTCGGATTTTTTATAATCTTTTTTCTCCTATCAATGTCTTTACTGAAAAGAGCAGAAAAAGACATTAATACAAAAGCAAGAAAGAGGTTAGATATTTTTTTCATTTCGATTATGGGTTCTGAGTCAGTGTTCCGGGATAAGCATTAATTTCTGACTGTGGTATATATTGCACGACCCTTAAGCTCGAAGCCGGTATGTCGATCATAGGCAAGTGTGGTCCCGGGTAGCGACGTGTCATCGTTTGTCCGTTTCGATACACATCATAACCACGATGCGCCTCAAAAGCCAATTCTAACTGGCGTTCTTCGTCAATGCGTTGCACAGCATTTGTACTGTTTAGAGAAGTATAACCTCCGCCAATAATTGATCTTTCGCGAATAATATTCAGGTTGGTCAGAGCATTTGTATAATCTCCTTTTTTAGCATAAGCTTCTGCCATATTCAAATACATTTCTGCCAATCTCGAAATAGTAGGCGAGTGCAGGTGCGAATCATTATTTTGCAAAGAACATTTGGTGATATAATACATAGGATATACTCTGTTCAATAACATCATATAATCTTTTTCGCCTGTATAGGTTTTGCCTTCATATACAATCGAATATTGATTTTGGGCAGTATTTACAACCGTAAGATTGTAGTTTGTTGTACCTATAGTGATATAAAAAGAACCGTCAGGATTTGTTTTTAAAGGTTGCTGGATATAGTTGTAGCCTGTTTGTGTCCCGCCACTATTATAAACGTCGTATACAAAACGAAATGCTTCTGTTTTAGCTCCTCCGGCATCTGTAGCGTATTGCGGATCAATAAATGCCCAACGTGCATCTTTTTTTAATCCGGATTTTCGTAACAGATCCAGATATTTTGCACTGGCATACATTTCTCCCCAGCCTTGTCCCTGAATAGTAGCATACATTCCGCCAATACCATAAAAATGATCATAACCTGAAAACTCTGAGGCAACTTGTTTTACAGCAAAAATGGTTTCAGTTTGTTCATCAGCATCAGGAGCATACGTATTAAATTTCATAAAACTGTCTCTGCTTAGTAAACGGTATCTTCCGCTTGCAAGTACTTTGTTGGCATAATCTATCGATAGTGTCGCATATTCCTGATTTGGATTTTCATACGTACCACTCATGTACAAATACACTCTTGAGAGCATTGCCTGAGCGGCTTCTTTAGTAGCATAAGCTGCCGGTCTGTCTGCCGTCATGAGAGATTCGGCTTTTTTTAAATCGTTTATCGCTTGCGCATACGTATCTTTTACCGTTGATCTGTCCGGAAGGTTAAGATTGCTTAAATCCGGAGGTAAACCATTTACAATGGGTACGCCTAAATTTGTTTCAGGTGATTGCCAATAAGGTCTTCCGTAAGTACGACACAGGTAAAAATAGATCATACCTCTTAAATAATATGCTTCGCCAAGTTGCTGGTTTACGGCAGCACTTTCTCCTTCAGAAATAATTTTGATCAAATCACTGGATTGCGAGATAATCTTATAGCTATTATTCCAAAAAACAGATAAACGGCCATTATCGGGAATATGCTGGTAAGAAATAAAGGAGTAAAAAGAATCAGTCGAAGTTCCCCGAATCATAATATTGTCGCCCGGATATTCTCCAACCCTGTGCATAACATCAGACCATGCTTTAAGTTGTGCGTAACATCCGTTTAATAAAACTTCGACAGAAGCTTCTTTGTCTTGCTGAATTTTGTCTTGTGTATAGGAATCAAACGGTTCTCTGTCAATATCACAGGAAAACAAAAGACTAATTGCCATTAATATAAATATCTTTTTCATGATTTTGTTTTTATAGCGTTAAATTAAGTCCCAATACAATTTTGCGGGTCGAAGGATATACTTGTGCCGCAACACCAGAAATCACGTATTGCCCCGTTGCACTATTGTAGTTGGGCGGGAGTTCAGGATCGACTCCGGAATAATGGCTTATCGTAAATAAGTTCTCTCCGGCGATGTACAACCTTAAATTTGAGATGTGCATGCGCTCGATTGGCAGGTTGTAACCCAAAGTGATGCTTCGCATTTTTAAGTACGTTCCGGTTTCTAAGAAACGGGATGATGCTTTGTTAGAATTACTCGAATTATTGTAAAGCGCTTGTGGGTGTGTTGCGATATCACCCGGTTTTTCCCATCGGGTCCATCCGCTATGAAGGTTCATCTGGTTTCTGTCTGTATAAGCACCATCTGAGTCAAATTCTGCACGGGCATAATTGTAGATTTCACCTCCAACAGAATAACTGAAAATAGCCGCAAAATCAAAATTTTTGTAGTTTAAATTTGTAGAGAATCCTCCAAAAAAGTCAGGCGTATAAGCCCCAATTACCTTTTGGTTTTTAGAAGCATCGCCGTAGCTACTCGTTTTTACACGTTCTCCGGCAGCATTTGTTGTAAACCATTGTGGTTTTCCGTTTTCAGGATCAACACCAGCCCATTCTGTCAGGTACCAGCTGTCAACATCCTTTCCGGGCGTTAATAATTTTGATGCAGATCCTGAAATACCACTGCCATCACCAACAATAATTTGCTGCTTGTCTCCGTAAAGACTCGTTACTTTATTTTTATTAGTACCAATATTAGCATCTACAGACCATCTTAGATTATCATTTTTAATAATCTCTACATTTACAGATGCCTCAAAACCTCTGTTGTTTACAGCACCTACGTTTTTCCAGATACTTGTTACCCCAATAACACCCGGAAGAGGTACTCTGTACAATAGATCTGAAGTATTTTTATTGTAATAATCTAAAGTAATGTTCACACGGTTAAAAAAGCTAACATCAATACCTATACCACCTGTAAAGGTTTTCTCCCAACTTAAATCCGGATTTGCCAATTGCGAAATTAAAGCTCCGGGGTTCTCATTATAGCTCTGCGAAAAAGAATACAAAGGCAGGTGAGGGTATAAGCTGTTCGGGCGGTTTCCTACTGAGCCATAACTTGCTCTAAGCTTTAGATTGTTGATATAACCGGCATGGAAAAATTTCTCATTATGAATGTTCCAGCCTCCGCTTACAGAGAAAAAATTACCATATTGCGCATTTTTTCCAAAGTTTGACGCACCATCACGACGAAAAGAAACCTGTGCCAGATAACGGTTGTCATACGAATAATTGGCATTTGATAATAAGGATTGTACCGCCCATTGCGATCTGTTGCCACCCACTTTTTCCGGTACAGCAGCAGCATCCGGGACTATAATTCCCGGAGGAATCCCTGTGGCGACACCTGTACTTGATTTAGAGTTATACTCATTCCACTCATAACCCGCAAGCGCATTGATATCATGTTTGCCAAATGCTTTATTAAATTTGAATAATTGATTCGTATAAATTCTGTTATAAGTGGAGAAATTATCTTCGATTCGTCCTTTTACCGCTTCTCCGGCAGAAGATCTGGGATCAGAATAATAGGTTGAATTCGAATTGCTAAAAATGTAATTGTTTACAGATGCAAAAGTCAGCCAGCTTGTAAATTTAATATCAAAGTCTAAATTAGTTCGAACGTTGTAAGACTCAGATTCACCATAATTCCATTGTAGATCATACAAATAATTAGATCCCGTAGTGTTTACCCAGGTTGGGTTTGGGGCATTGCCTACCAGAGTTCCATTTTCTAGATAGGGGCTGTCCCAAGGCATGTTTCCGTACAAAGCGCCCACAGAATGTTGTTGGTCAAAAGTCGTTTCACGGGTCATATTTACCTGTGGTCTAAGCGTAAACCAGCTACTGGGTTTGTACTCAAATTTCATCAAACCGTTGTACTTTTTATACTCATATCCTTTTATGGCACCCGTTTCATTATAGACACCAAGGGAAACATAACTTTTAAAATTTTCTCCGCCACCACTAATCGATAAGTTGTAATCTTTGGCAATACCTGTTCTGCTGCCGTTATCCCACCAGTCAAAATTTTTGTTTCTCAATTCAGGAGTCCACCACCAAACGTTCTGGAAATCTTGTTTGTTTTCAAACGAATCATACAAATCATACAATTGAGCCCCGTTCATGATTTTAAAATTTCCATTGTTTATTGTTGTCAAGGCTGTTTTTGCAGAAAAACTGATTTTAGATTTTCCTGCTTTTCCACTTTTTGTTGTTACGACAATGACACCATTTGCCCCTTGTGACCCATAAACGGCTGTAGAAGCGGCATCTTTAAGAACCGTTAACGTTTCGATATCAGATGGATTGATGTTTGCAGAGCTATTCCCCACAATAACTCCATCAATAACCCACAAAGGATCTGTACTTCCGTTAACGGTTGTTCTGCCTCTAATAATTATTTTTGCTTCAGCTCCTGGTTGTCCTCCGCCGGTATTAACAAATACTCCAGAAGCCTTTCCTGCCAGCATGTTTTCGACATTTGGGCTCGTTACATCTACAATTTTTTTGCTGTCTAAGGTTTGAAGCGATCCTGTGAGGCTCTCTTTTTTTACCTTGCTGTATCCTACAATAACCACTTCGCTCATTTGTTCGCCGGCTTCTTTCATGACTACTTTTATAGTGCCATTTCCAGCTGCAATTTCCTGATCCTGCATTCCCATAAAAGTAAAGACCAAAATTGAAGCATTGTTGGGTACCTCAATGGCAAAACTTCCGTCCATATCCGTTTGTACACCTTTTTTGCTGCCTTTTAAGATGACGTTTACACCGGGAATTGGAATTCCTTTTTCGTCGACAACTGTTCCTTTTGTTATTTTTTGAAATGCCGCTAAATTGGTTTGGTTTATTGAAATTTCTTTTGAAGCAGCTGCAGTTGTAATTTGAAAACTTAAAGATAATAGTGAAAATAGCGTCACTTTTAAACTTTTTTCAAGTACTGTATGCAACCTGAAATTTTCAGGTTTTTTTGAGAATGCTTTTTTCATACTCTTGTTTGGTTTGGTTAATAAATGTGTTCTGGTCTGGTTATTTTTTTCTTTAAATATTTTAGAAATCAGTGTCTTTTTTTCTCTTAAAAAAGGAGTTCAAAGCTGCCATTAAAAAGAGTAGAAAAGGGCTAATAATTGTGCGTTAAATTTTTACTTCCCGACGAAACTATTGATTATATTTTTATTAACCAAGAAAAAACAGGAAAAATGTGCTCGAACACACTAAAAAAGTGTTCTCGAGCACATAAAATTGTACAGAACATTTTTTTTTACTAAAATTGTTGCCATTGCTCTAAAAAAAAGCACAAAAAGCACATCGCTTTGTTTTATGCGTATTCGTAGTCGAATGAATCTGTTTTTAGAGAATAAAAAGCTATTATGAATATTTATGAGAATATCTTAATTATCAATTAACTTGACTGATAATAAATTAAATATTAATACCTTGTAAATTAATGCGGTTTTTCTTATTTTTTCATTTTTAACTAAAACAGAATAAAAAACAGCATATAGGTTTTAAATAAAAGTTTGCGTTATATTAGCCTATTTATAAGAACAAAAAAAACACACAATTTTTTTTAAGATATAAAGAGTGAAAAAGCACTGCTGTTTTATTTTTAAAAATTGAAATTTCTTAAAAAGTATGAGTAAAATTATCAAAGAATATGAAGTTGTTTTAATACCTCAGAATCCGGAAAATTATAATCAGATTTTAGATGCTTCTTTGTGGAAAAAAGCAAATTGTCTTACTGATTTTTGTTCTCCGTGGAATAATAATCCGTTCTCCAAAATAGAATTTAAGGCAGTCTGGGATCTTGAAAACCTCTATTTTAATTTTAGGGTTTTTGATACTGATATTTATAAGGATCAAAAAGACGATACCTTTAATAGTATTGGAAATTCAGATCGCGTGGAGCTTTTTTTTAGAACCAATGAATCCCTAAATCCTTATTATTGCCTGGAAATAGATTCGGCAGCAAGGATAATGGATTTTAAAGCACATCCGGACAAAGATTTCGATTTTAGCTGGAAATGGCCTAAAAAAGAGTTGCAGGTAAAAACTTCCAGAGATCAGACATCATTTAGTGTTGCAGGCCAAATTAGTATGCAGTCCTTATCAGATTTAAATTTAATCCAAAACAATACCATCGAAGCAGGTATTTTCAGGGCTAAATTTTCTTTAGTCGAAAATCTGCAATATCAGCCAACCTGGATTTCATGGGTAAACCCAAATACCGAAACGCCTAATTTTCATATCGCGTCTTCATTCGGGAAATTTGTTTTGAAGGTTTGAGGAGGGGCAAAGGAGTATTCAGAGGTTCAGAGGGGCAAAGGTTTAGAGGGACATAGGTTTAAAGGAGCAAAGTTTAGAAAAAATATTAAATTTAAATCGGTTTAATCTGCTTAATCTGCGAGCCATTTTTTAGCTCACTGATTAGACGGATCAAACCCGTTATACGCAGGTTTTTATTTGCAAAGTTTATAAAAATCATCAGCATAAATCTGCTTAATCTGCGAGCCATTTTTTAGCCCACTGATTAGACGGATCAAACCCGTTATACGCAGTTTTTTATTTGCAAAGCTTAGAAAAATCATCAACGTAAATCTGCTTGATCTGCGAGCCATTTTTTAGCCCACTGATTAGACGGATCAAACCCGTTATACGCAGTTTTCTATTTGCAAAGCTTAGAAAAATCATCAACGTAAATCTGCTTGATCTGCGAGCCATTTTTTAG
>NZ_MUGS01000056.1:0-49082 GCF_002222055.1 Flavobacterium araucananum | reverse complement strand
ACGGATCAAACCCGTTATATGCAGGTTTTTATTTGCAAAGCTTAGAAAAATCATCAACGTAAATCTGCTTGATCTGCGAGCCATTTTTTAGCCCACTGATTAGACGAATCAAACCTGTTATACGCAGTTTTTTATTTGCAAAGTTTAGAAAAATCATCAGCGTAAATCTGCTTAATCTGCGAGCCATTTTTTAGCCCACTGATTAGACGGATTAAACCCGTTATACGCAGGTTTTTATTTGCAAAGTTTAGAAAAATCATCAACGTAAATCTGCTTAATCGAGCCGTTTTTATATAATCTTAAGAAACATAAAAAGAAGCATTCTCGACATTAATGATATCAATTGGCAGCAAAATAGTTTCCGGAATATCTTTGCGGAATAAAAAATGCTCGACTAAAGTACTTACTCCTAAATAAGCTTGTCTTTTTTGATTTTGATGGATTAAAAAATGAACCAAGCCCTGATTTAAGAAGTTGATGTTTTTCTCGACTAAATCGTAGCCTATAATCGCAATTTTTCTATTTTTTAAAGGAGATAAAATAGAGGCAATCTGATACGCCTTAGAGGTTGTAATAAAAATTCCCTTCAGGTTTGGGTTTTCTTCTAAAAAAGCAGAAAACTTGCTCTCGACATTTGGATGCTTTAATTTTAAAGTAGTCAGGGAGAACTCCGAAATATTTTTTTCTTCAAAATAATTTCTAAATCCTTTTTCCTTTTCCTGCATGTGAACTGCATTTTTCAGACTTTCGTCAATATGTATAATCGCAATCTGACCGTCGGTTACAATAAGGTTCATCAGGCTGGCAGCAACGCGACCACTTTTATGCAAATCTTGTCCAACAAAACTTTTAATAGATTTACCCTCAATTTGATTATTGAACGTATTTACTATAATATTCAATTCGTCGTATTGTTTTAGGATTTCCAGTGTTTCCTTATAGAAAAAAGGAGCAATTAAAACAGCATCCGGGGATTGTTTTATAATGGTGTCATTGGTATTCAAAAATGATTTAGTGCTTTCTGGATTAAAATAATGGGTTTCGATCACCACACTATAAGCTTTAAACTCTTTAATAGCTTCCTGAATTCCGTTAACACAAGGAAGCCAATACGGATCAATTTCAGGATCCGGAAGCAAAACACAAATACGATATACTTTTGTGCTTTTTAAGTTTCTGGCAATTAAGTTTGGTTCATAGTTTATCACATTCAGGACCTCGTTTATTTTGTCAAGAGCTGTTGGAGAAACTTTTCCTCTGTTATGCAAAACCCTGTCAACAGTTCCTTTAGAAACTCCTGCCATTTTTGCTATATCCTTAATGGTGTACTTTTTATCCATATAAGCAAATATAGAAACTTTGATTTAATTATTTGAAAGATGGTGTTGGATTTATTTAGTGTGCTCGAGAACATTTTAAAAGTGTGTTCGAGCACATTTTTATTTTTTTTCTTGTTTTATAAAATTATAATCGATAGTTTCGTAGAATCAAAAGCCATAAAATAAAATAAATCTTTAACTAAATAATGTTGTAATTTACTGTTTTGCAATGTTTTATTATAAAATAAATACGTGAGAAAAATTATTTCCTTAGCCCCGGGCAGAACATGTCTCTTTGGCGATCATCAGGATTATTTAGGATTGCCGGTTATAGCCTGCGCAATTGATCGAAATATAAAGTTAACCGCAACACAAAATGATACCTACACTTTTGTATTGAATATGATCGATATTAATGAAGTTAGAACCATTGCTATTGATGCTACTTTCGATACATTAGAACCTCGTGATTATTTTGCCTCTTCCCTGCGTGTATTGCGCCGTTATGGTTGTGTGGCTAATGTGGGTTATACGATTACAATTTCAGGCGATATCCCTATCAATTCCGGAACATCAAGTTCATCAGCCTTATTAATGGCATGGATTCGTTTCCTGATCGAAGCTTTTGGAGTTAATCATGAAGTTACGCCCGAATTTATTTCGAAAATCGGGTATGAATCTGAGGTATTAGAACACGGTGAACCAGGCGGAATGATGGATCATTACAGCATTGGAGCTGGAAATGTGGTGTATATAAATACAAAGACTCCTTTTTCGTATCAAGTTATTCGAACTCATTTGCAAGGTCTGATTACCGGAGTTTCCGGCGTTCCTAAAGAAACCATTGGACTGATTGGAGAAATAAAAGGAAACGCTTTGATGTCGATAGCTATTGTCAAACAAAATTTCCCTGATTTTGATCTAAATACGGCTCAAATAACAGATATAGACCACTATAGAAATTGTTTGCCCGATCGATTGATTCCGTTTTTTGAAGCTGCACTAAAAAATTACCATTATACAAAAGAAGCTTTAAAAGAATTTGAAAAACCTGTTTTAGACCTTAAGAAAGTAGGTGGTTTAATGAATCAACATCACGAAGTTTTGCGTGATTTATTAAAAGTTACTGTTCCGTTAATCGATGCTATGATCAATGCGGCTTTACGAGCAGGCGCTTATGGTGCCAAAATCGTAGGTTCTGGTGGTGGCGGAAGCATAGTTGTTATTGCAAATCCGGAAAAAGAAAATCAGGTAATCGAAGCGATCCTAAAAGCTGGTGCTCAGGAAGCTTATGCAGTAGCGGTAGATCCGGGCGTGAGAATTATTGAAAATATTGAAATTTAAAAAATAAATATGCACAACAATTTAGTTATTCTTGCCGGTGGAGCATCATCCCGCATGAAAAAAGAAGCCATTCTCGATAATTTGACAGCAGAAGAAATTACTCAGGCAAACCAAAGAAGCAAAGGATTGATTGGCGTAGGATCAAGCGGAAGACCCTTGTTAGATTACCTTTTATTGAATGCTAAAAAAGCAGGATATCAAAATATCTACATTATTATAGGCGAGCAAGGAGAGTTGTTTAAGGAATTTTACGGCAGCCAAAATGTAAATAATAATTTTCATGGACTCAATATTTCGTTTGCCGTGCAATACATTCCGGAAGATCGGGTAAAGCCATTTGGTACTGCCGATGCTTTGTTTCAGGCAGTAGAACAATTTCCGGAACTAAATGCACAACAATATTCAGTTTGCAACAGTGATAATTTATATTCCGCAGCAGCTTTGTTAGCCCTTAGAGAAACCAACAGCCCAAATGCTTTTATAGCCTATGACCGTGATGCATTAGAATTTCCGTTAGAAAGAATTTCGCGTTTTGCCATTGCTAAACTGGACAAAAACAATCAATTGCTGGATATTCTCGAAAAGCCATCCCCGGAAGTTTTAGCAGATTATAAAGATGTCGAAGGAAAAATAAGAGTGAGTATGAATGCTTTCAAATTTAACGGAAGCACTTTGTATCCCCATCTTAAAAATTGTCCCGTTCATCCGGAAAGAGACGAAAAAGAACTGCCAACCGTACTTTTAAACACCGTAAAAGAACATCCTGATACAACTTTAGGAATTCCGTTTTCAGAACATGTTCCGGATTTAACAGCCAAAGAAGATATTGCCGATGTAAAGCAATATTTGCAACAATATTATCCCGTTTTAGACTGGGATGCCTAAAAGAATTAACAAAAATTTGATATCCAATTTGCTGTTAAGTACAACTTATTAAAGTACTTTTGTTTTATATTGCAAAAAATACGCATACATTTGCGTTGTAAATGCAAAATAATTGCAATTAATTACTGCTGTTTTAGATAGAAAAAATAAGTATTCTATTAACAATCAGCTACAAGTATTGGGTCAAACTCATTAAATTTATTGATTATTATCCTCTTATACAATGATTCTTTTTTAGGCAATAAAAGGTCAAGTATTGAAGTTGGAAAATGTTACGAAAGGAATTAAAAAAAACTATATCATGTTAAAAAGTAAAGTAGACAAAGCAACAGGTTTCGAAAAACGATTTGAAAATATTAATACCGTTGTTTTTGAAAATTCTGGTGCTGCATCAAAAGCAGTAGCTCAGGAAATTGCAGCTTTAATTCAAGCCACACAAAAAGAAAATAAACCTTGTATCTTAGGACTTGCAACAGGTTCTTCGCCAAAAGGATTATATGCAGAGTTAGTACGTTTGCATAAAGAAGAAGGTTTGAGTTTCAAGAACGTAATTAGTTTTAACCTGGATGAATATTATCCGATGGAACCAAATTCTATCAACAGTTATGTTCGTTTCATGAAAGAATTGTTGTTTGACCACGTCGATATTTTACCTGAAAACGCTCATGTACCGGACGGACTTTTAACAAAAGAACAAATCGCAGATTATTGCCACAACTACGAAGCTAAAATCGAAGCTTTGGGTGGTATTGATCTTCAGATTCTTGGAATTGGGGGTAACGGACATATTGGTTTTAATGAATCCGGTTCGCTGCAAAACTCTAAAACTCGTTTAGTAGCGTTAGATCATATTACAAGAGTAGCAGCAAGCAAAGATTTCTTCGGGCTAAGTAATACGCCAAGAACAGCGATTACCCTTGGAGTAAAAAAAATCATGGAAGCCAAAAGAGTTATCTTATTGGCTTGGGGAGAAGGAAAAGCAAATGTTGTAAAAAGATCAGTAGAAGACGAAGTTACCAATAGAGTACCAGCGTCATTTTTGCAGGAACACAATAATGCCGTTTTTGTTTTGGATAAAGAAGCTTCTTCAAAACTAACCAGAATCAACAAACCGTGGTTGGTCGAAAAAGTAATCTGGACAGATAAACTTACCCGTAAAGCAGTTTTAGGATTGGCACTTCAGCTTAAAAAACCAATTTTAATGCTGACGGATGCTGATTATATCGAACACGGAATGAGCGACTTATTAGCTGATTCCGGACCTGCGTATGACATCAATATTAAAATATTCAATAAATTACAAAATACAATCACAGGCTGGCCGGGAGGTAAACCAAATGCCGATGATACCCACAGACCCGAGAGAGCTGAGCCGGCCAGGAAACGTGTATTGATTTTTAGTCCGCATCCTGATGACGATATCATTAGTATGGGAGGAACTTTTATGCGCTTGCAAGAGCAGGGGCATGAAGTGCATGTGGCATACCAAACATCTGGAAATATTGCTGTTGCCGATGATGAAGCGTTGCGTTTTGCCAGATTCGTAATTGATTACAATGAAAAATTTGGAATAAAAAGTGCCGAAGCAGATACGATTTATAAAAAAGCACAAACTTTTCTGGAGAATAAAAAGAACAGCGAAATTGATATTCCCGAAGTTCGATATATAAAAGGACTAATAAGAAAAGGAGAGGCGAGATCAACAAGTAATTTTGTTGGTTTAACCGATGATCAGATTCATTTTATGGAATTGCCTTTTTATGAAACCGGAACTATTGAGAAAAAACCAATTGGCAAAGAAGACATTCAGTTAACGATGGATTTAATCGAAAAAATTAAACCCCATCAAATATATGCTGCAGGAGATCTTGCAGATCCGCACGGAACGCACAAAGTGTGTCTGGATGCTATTTTTGAAGCCGTAAAAGCCTTAAAGCCAAAATCGTTTATGGATGATTGCTGGTTGTGGTTGTACCGTGGAGCATGGCAGGAATGGGGAATTGACGAAGTCGAAATGGCTGTGCCAATGAGCCCGGATCAGGTGTTGGCAAAACGTCACGGAATCTTCAAACATCAATCGCAAAAAGATGGTGTTGTTTTTCAGGGAACAGATGCCAGAGAATTTTGGCAAAGAGCCGAAGACAGAAATGCCGAAACGGCCGCTTTATATCAGGAATTAGGTTTGGCAACGTATGCCGCCATGGAAGCTTTCGTGAGATGGCACTATTAAGTCGCAGTTTTCAGTGCCAGTAAACAGTCAGTTGTAAACTGAAAACCGTGACTGCAACTGAAAACTTTGTTTTAATATGTGGTAAAAAAATAAAAAATTAGAATAGCTTTGTACCAACAAGAAGCAAGAAGAAAGAATGAGTCTATATTCTTTCCTCTTGCTTCTTTTTTCTTTACAACATGGAACCAGACAAAAAACTTCTCATAAAATTAGCCCATACAAAAATGCCTTTCGGTAAATACGAAGGACGATTTTTAATTGATTTACCGGAATATTATGTCGTTTGGTATCACAATAAAGGTTTTCCAAAAGGTGAGTTAGGGCAACAATTAGCTCTTGTCTATGAGCTAAAACTAAATGGTCTGGAAGAATTGATTCGAAACATAAAGAAGCAATATCCAAAACCAATAGCCTAGACTTTTCTAGATTATTGTATTTTTAGAGTATTAGAGAAAACCTTCATGATATACTATTGAAATATTCTAAAAAATAGAAATAATTTAATTCTTGGATATGTTTGTTTTAGATTTCAAAAAGCAAAATTGTGCTAAAATTTCAACAATTGAAAATTCTAAAAATCTAAGAAGTCTAAAATTCTAATTGTCCAATTTTATTTGTACTTTTGCCAAGTTTTTTACACAACTACAATACAAACAACAACAGAATGAATCAAACAAAATATATTTTTGTTACAGGCGGTGTGACTTCTTCATTAGGAAAAGGAATTATCGCGGCATCTTTAGCAAAATTGTTACAAGGAAGAGGATATCGTACAACTATTCAAAAATTTGATCCGTATATAAATGTAGATCCGGGTACGCTAAATCCATACGAGCACGGAGAATGTTATGTAACAGATGATGGTGCCGAAACAGATTTAGATTTAGGACATTATGAGCGTTTCCTGAATGTTCCTACTTCACAAGCCAATAACGTTACTACAGGAAGAGTATATCTTTCGGTTATTGAAAAAGAAAGAAGAGGAGAATTTTTAGGAAAAACAGTTCAGGTTGTACCTCATATTACAAACGAAATCAAAGACAGAATGCAATTGTTGGGTAAATCCGGCGATTATGATATTGTAATTACTGAAATTGGTGGAACCGTTGGTGATATTGAGTCTTTACCTTATATTGAGTCAGTTCGTCAGTTGGTTTGGGAATTGGGAGAAAATAACGGAATTGTTATTCATTTGACTTTAGTTCCTTATTTGGCTGCTGCAGGGGAGTTAAAAACAAAACCTACGCAACACTCTGTAAAAACATTGATGGAAAGCGGTATCAAAGCAGATATCCTGGTTTGTAGAACAGAGCATGAGCTTTCGGATGAATTGCGTAATAAACTGGCGTTGTTTTGCAACGTAAAGAGAGAAGCAGTTATTCAGTCAATTGATGCTTCGACAATATACGAAGTTCCAAATTTAATGCTTGAAGAAGGATTAGATGTTGTAGCTTTAAAGAAATTAGATTTACCTAAAAAAGCAGCTCCGGATTTAAAAAACTGGAATACTTTTTTACGCAGATTAAAAAACCCAAAACATACCGTAAACATCGGTTTAATTGGAAAATATGTAGAAATGCAGGATTGTTACAAATCTATTTTAGAGGCGTTTATTCATGCAGGAGCTTCAAATGAAACTAAAGTAAATGTAATTTCTATACATTCAGAACATATTAACAGTGATAATGTGGAAGAAAAATTAGGAGTTCTTGACGGAGTTTTGGTTGCTCCCGGTTTTGGAGAAAGAGGTATTGAAGGAAAAATTGAAGCAGTTCGTTTTGCCCGTGAAAATAATATTCCGTTTTTCGGAATTTGTTTAGGAATGCAAATGTCTGTTATCGAATATTCAAGAAATATTTTAGGTTATGCAGATGCGAATTCTACTGAGATGAATGAAAATACCAAACATCCGGTTGTGAATTTGATGGAAGAGCAAAAAACAATTACGGATAAAGGTGGAACAATGCGTCTTGGAGCTTGGAAATGTGATATTAAACCAAACACTTTAGCGCATAAAATTTACGGTCAAAAAACAATTTCTGAGCGTCACCGCCACCGTTATGAGTACAACAATAAATATGCTGATGAATTGCATAAAGCAGGTTTAAAAGCATCAGGAGTAAATCCGGATACAGGTTTGGTAGAAATTGTAGAACTTGAAAATCACCCGTTTTTTATTGGGGTACAATACCATCCTGAATATAAAAGTACAGTTGCAAACCCACATCCAATTTTTGTACACTTTGTGGCTGCTGCAGTAAATGCGCATAAAAAATAATAACTAAATTCTAAAAGGATGTAACTTTTGAGTCGAACTCATCACTAATAGTCTTTAACGAATAACTTTTTTTAAAATTAATAATGGAAGAAAAAAAATTTGATCTTAATTCAATCATTGGTTTTGTATTGATATTTGGAATTTTGATTTGGATTATGTACCAAAATCAGCCTTCTGATAAAGAGATTGCTGCTGAAAAAGCCAAGAAAGAATTAGTTGCCAAACAAGAAGAACAAGCGAAAGCTGATAAAACTAAAACAGCTGTTCTGCCGGTTGCTGCTACAGCAACTCCCGGAGATACGGTTCAATTGGCACAATTGCAAAAAACATTAGGAGGTTTTGCATATTCGGCTACACTTCCTTCGGCAAAAGAAGCTTATACAACTATCGAAAACGAAAAGATAAAACTTAAAATCGCTAACAAAGGGGGTTATATAGTCGAAGCTACGTTGAAAGAATTTAAAAGATTCGAAAAAAATTCAGGACAATTAGTAGAACTGATTAAAGACAATAATTCTAATCTAAACATTCAGTTACAAACAACAGACAACAGAACGTTGAACTCTAAAGATTTGTTTTTTGAGCCAACGCTAACTAAAAACGGTGCAGATCAAATCCTGACCATGCGTTTGAAAGCAGGTGCTAATGAATTTTTAGAATACAAATATATTTTAAAACCAAACGAGTATTTAGTTGGTTTTGATGTTCGTTCTCAAGGATTGAACAAAGTTTTGAATTCGTCTAAACCATTAGATTTAGTTTGGGATTTAAAAACGAACAGAAACGAAAAAAGTGTTTCTATAGAAAAGCGTTTTGCTCAAATTGAATATGAGTACGGTGATGAAAAATACAGTTCAGTAAGTCATGGTACAGGGAAAGAAGATACTCCTGAAAAAGTGAGCTATATCGCTTTCAAACAACACTTTTTTACGACTATATTATCTACTGATAAAGCATTCGAAAAATCTAAACTACAATCTGATGATTTAGTAAAAGATGAAAAAATCGATACAGCTTATATCAAACAATTCAAAGCAACTGTTCCTTTGGCTTTTTCTAACGGAGAAGTTGATTATAAAATGAATTGGTATTTTGGACCTGCTGATTATAAAGTGCTAAAGACGTATGATAAAAACTTCGAAAAAATTATTCCGTTAGGTTGGGGAATTTTCGGTTGGATCAATAAATGGATTTTTATCCCGTTATTTGGATTCTTAGCTTCATTTATTCCTTACGGAATTGCGATTATCATCTTTACAATTATCATCAAATTGGCAATGTCGCCAATTACCTACAAGTCATTCTTGTCTCAGGCTAAAATGAAAGTTTTACGTCCGGAAATTACAGAGTTGGGAGAAAAATTCAAAAAAGACCCAATGAAGAAACAACAAGAAACAATGAAGTTATACAACAAAGCAGGAGTAAACCCAATGGCAGGATGTATTCCGGCATTGATTCAGCTTCCGTTTATGTATGCATCATTCCAGTTCTTTCCTTCGGCTTTTGAGTTAAGACAAAAAAGTTTCCTTTGGGCAGATGATTTATCATCATTTGATGCAGTTGTAAAATTACCATTCACATTCCGTTATACGGAGATCATATCAGTTTGTTTCCAATTTTGGCAGCAGTTGCGATTTTCTTCTATATGAAAATGACTTCAGGAGACCAACAAATGGCTGCGCCTCAGCAGGAAGGTATGCCGGATATGGCAAAAATGATGAAAATCATGATTTATGTTTCGCCATTGATGATGTTGATTTTCTTTAATAGTTATGGTGCAGGTTTAAGTTTGTATAACTTTATTTCGAACTTAATTACAATTGGAATTATGTTCGTAATTAAAAACTACATTGTAGATACAGATAAAATTCACGCTCAGATTCAGGAAAATAAATTAAAAGAGCCTAAAAAACAAAGTAAGTTTCAGCAACGTCTTCAAGATGTAATGGAACAACAAGAAGCTTCAAAAAAACAGAACAAAAAATAATAAGTTGTTGTAAAAAAATCTCGAGTAATCGGGATTTTTTTATATCAAAAATATACTTTACAAAGGTCATTTTCGTTAAAGCTTAAAATTGAATTGCAATGATTTATAAAAAAATAATTATCGGATTACTTTTCTTAAATGCAGTTTTAGTATCTGCACAGGATTTTAATAAAACAGATTCTAACGGAAAAAAAGACGGAATATGGAAAGGAACTTATGAAGTTTCTAAGCGTCCTCGTTACGAAGGAACTTTTAATCACGGAAAAGAAACCGGTATCTTTAAATTTTTTGATGATACAAAAAAAGGTGATGTTGTAGCAACGCGCGATTTTACAGCCAACGACGGAAGTTCGTATACTATTTTTTATGATCAGAGTAAAAATAAAGTAAGCGAAGGAAAAGAAATTGGTAAAGCCCGCGAAGGCGAGTGGAAATATTATCATAAAGCCTCTAAGGTGCTAATGACACTTGAAACGTATAAAGATGGTAAGCTGGAAGGATTAAGGACAGTTTATTATCCTAATGCTAAAATTGCTGAAGAAATGACTTATGTAAACGGTTTAAAAGACGGCGTTTATAAAAAGTACGGGCAAAACGGAATTCTTTTAGAACAAACTACGTATAAAAATAATGAGTACAATGGCGACGCTGTTTTTTATGATGCAGATGGAGTTGTGGCTTCTAAAGGAAAATTTGTAAACGGAAAAAAAGCCAATATGTGGCAGTTTTACCTAAAAGGGAAACTGACCAAAGAAGTAAATATGAGCGATCCCAAAAGTAGTTATCAGGCAGATTCAAAACCTAAAATGAATTAATCGTCCGTTTAAATCACGGATTGTTTTGCAGCAATAGGTTTTATCTACTGCGGCATTATATAAACTAATCGAAACTACTGCAATTATCAAAAATAGGGCTTATCTTTGCACCCTTGTAAAAATATAAAAGATTTAGAATGAAACGTGTAGTTGTTGGACTTTCCGGTGGAGTAGATTCGAGTGTTGCGGCTTATTTGTTGCAACAACAAGGATACGAAGTTATTGGCCTTTTTATGAAAAATTGGCACGATGATTCCGTTACTATTTCTAATGAATGTCCGTGGTTAGAAGATAGTAATGATGCTTTATTAGTAGCTGAAAAACTTGGTATACCGTTTCAGACTGTAGATCTAAGCGAAGAATACAAAGAAAAAATCGTTGATTATATGTTCAACGAATACGAAAAAGGAAGAACTCCAAATCCTGACGTACTTTGTAATCGCGAAATCAAATTTGATGTTTTCATGAAAATTGCTTTAAGCCTTGGTGCAGATTATGTAGCAACAGGTCATTATTGCCAGAAAAATGAAATCGAAGTAGATGGCAAACCCGTTTATCAATTGATAGCAGGTGCAGACAACAACAAAGATCAATCGTATTTTTTATGCCAGTTATCGCAAGATCAATTAGCAAAATCATTGTTCCCAATTGGAGCTTTAACCAAACCGGAAGTGCGTGAAATTGCTGCCGAAATGGATTTGGTAACTGCCGAAAAGAAAGACTCTCAAGGATTATGTTTTATAGGAAAAGTGCGTTTACCGGAATTCCTGCAACAAAAATTGCAGCCTAAAGAGGGTAAAATTGTTCAAATCGATAAAAATGATCCTATTTATACCATCGAAAAACCTGTTGGTCTAACTTTAGAAGAAGAATTAAAATTTGAAGCTAAAAAGCGAGATTATCTTCCAACAATGGGTAAAGTAGTGGGTAAACATCAGGGTGCTCATTATTTTACAGTAGGACAACGAAAAGGATTGAATGTAGGCGGAACAACAGATCCGTTATTTATCATTGCTACAGATGTTGAAACCAATACTATTTATACAGGTTTAACAAGTTTGCATCCGGGTTTATTCAAAAAAGCTTTATTTATAGAAAAATCTGAGGTACACTGGATTCGTACTGATTTAGCATTAAAAGTAGGTGAAACGATGCAGGTAATGGCAAGAATCAGGTATCGTCAGCCTTTGCAAAAAGCAACTTTACACCAATTTGAAGACGGAATGTACATTCAGTTTGACGAAGCACAATCTGCCATTACTGAAGGACAGTTTGCAGCATGGTATTTTGATAATGAATTAGTTGGTTCCGGAGTAATTTCTTAGCTTTATACTTTTTTGCAAAGGTTTAACCTTTTAAAAAAGTAAACTATGAAATATAACTTTACCTTTCTTTTATTGATATTTTCGGTTGCGATGTTTTCGCAACAAGATGCCTGGGTCTATTTTAAAGATAAACCAAGTGCACAAACTTATTTAGACACTCCGTCAAAAATGCTCTCACAACGTGCATTGGATCGCAGAACCAATCAAAATATAAGTTTGGATTTAAGGGATGTTCCTGTAGAACAATCTTACATCAATCAAATAAAATCAAGTGCGGGAATCTCGATAATGGCACAATCTAAATGGATGAATGCGCTACATATTCGAGGAACCGAGGCTAACATTTTAGCACTAAAAACACTGTTGTTTGTCGATAAAGTAGTTTTTGCAGACAAGACCTTAAACACAAGTTCTAAAAGAGTTAGCCAGAATCAGGTTTCTCAGACAAACGACAAACTCAAAACAACAACTGATTATGCATACGGATCTTCTGCAAGTCAGATTCTGATGTTGAACGGACAAGTTTTACATCAACAAAATAAAACAGGTTCCGGAAAAATTATAGCGGTTTTAGATGCCGGTTTTCCGGGCGTAAATACTGCTCAGCCCTTTAAAAAACTGATCGATAACAATCAAATTTTAGGAGGGTATGATTTTGTCAATAAAAATGAGAATTTCTACACTGGCAATAACCACGGAACAATGGTACTCTCGACAATGGGCGGTTATAAAGAAAATGAGTTAGTAGGTACAGCTCCTGATGCTTCTTATTATTTGTTTATTACGGAATATGCCCCAACAGAAAATCCTGTAGAAGAATCGTATTGGGTCGAAGCTGCTGAAAAAGCAGATAGTCTGGGTGTTGATATTATTACAACTTCTTTAGGATATTTTTCTTTTGATAATGCAAATTATAATCATACCTATAGTGATATGAACGGCTCGACGAATTTTATTTCGCGCGGAGCAGAAATTGCATTCAGCAAAGGAATAATTGTAGTAGCATCTGCGGGAAATGAAGGAGCTACCGCAGAACCTCATATTGGTGCGCCGGCAGATGCAGTTTCTGTACTTACGGTAGGCGCAGTAATGGATTCAAAAGTAAAATCAAATTTTAGCTCTGTAGGACCAAGTTACGACGGAAGAATAAAGCCGGATGTTATGGCGCAAGGAACCGCTGCTGTAGTTTCTGATACTGCCGGAAATATAGTAACGGTAAACGGAACCTCGTTTTCGTGTCCAATCATGGCAGGAATGATCGCCTGTTTATGGCAGGCTTATCCCTTAAAAACAAACAAGGAAATTAGGCAAATGGTCCTTAAATCTTCTGATCGGTATGCTGTTCCGGATACTAATTATGGGTACGGAATTCCAAATTTTGGATCTACTTTGGGTGTAGAAAATTTTCAAGTTGCCGCTACAGTTTTTTCAGTATTTCCAAACCCCGTGCAGACAACAGTTTCGTTTTTGTTCGAAAACAGTACTGCTTCTGTATCCATTTACTCTGTTTTAGGACAAAAACTTGTAGAACAACAAATAACAAGTCAAAACCCGGTTCTTTCTGTCGAAGCTTTAAAAAGTGGACTTTATTTTTATACTTTTGATGCTGATGGTGTACATAAAACCGGAAAGATAATCAAACAATAATAGCATTTTTGAATGAATAAAATTACCCAACTTTTTAATATAAAATATCCAATTATTCAAGGTGGAATGATCTGGAACAGTGGATATAAATTAGCGTCTGCTGTAAGTAATGCCGGTGGTTTAGGATTAATAGGCGCTGGTTCTATGTATCCTGAAGTTTTAAGGGAGCATATCCAGAAGTGTAAAAAAGCAACCAATAAACCTTTTGGAGTCAATATACCGATGTTGTATCCCAATATCGAAGAGATTATGAATATTGTGATTGAAGAAGGGGTGAAAATCGTTTTTACATCGGCAGGAAATCCAAAGACATGGACTACTTTTTTGAAAGAAAAAGGAATTACAGTTGTTCACGTAGTCAGCAGTAGTGTTTTTGCTCTAAAAGCTCAGGAAGCGGGAGTTGACGCCATAGTTGCCGAAGGTTTTGAAGCTGGTGGCCATAACGGACGTGATGAAACGACAACATTGACGCTGATACCGATGGTAAGGGAAAAAATTAAAATCCCTGTTATTGCTGCGGGCGGAATTGCAACGGGACGCGGAATGCTGGCTGCAATGGTTTTAGGAGCAGATGGTGTTCAGGTTGGGAGTCGTTTTGCAGCATCAATAGAATCGTCTGCACACAATAATTTTAAAGAAACAATAGTAAAAGTTAAAGAGGGCGATACGCAGTTGACCTTAAAAGAACTTGCCCCTGTACGATTGATTAAAAATAAGTTTTATAACGATGTTCAGGAACTATACGAAAAATCCCCGTCTAAGGAAGATTTGACACTGCTTTTAGGAAGAGCAAGAGCCAAAAAAGGAATGTTTGAAGGGGATCTTGAAGAAGGTGAACTCGAAATTGGACAAATTGCCGGATTAATTCATGAAATTTTGCCTGTTGCGCAAATTGTTCAAGAAATGATGGACGAATTCGGAATTGCTTGCCAGGAAAAGGTTAAATTTGAGTTTTAATTACTGCAAGAAATACAATATGAATTCGATACGCACTTATATCATTTTACTTTTTTTAGGATTTGGTTTGCAACAGGTTCAAAGTCAGGCATACCATTTTAAAACATCCGGATTTAGTGTCCTGGAGAAAAATGATAAAGGAAAATGGGGCGATTGGTCCAATCTTGATTTGGTCAATTTATCGGTAATTTTAGATACCAATAAACATAGAATTGTAGTTTATTCTCAGGAAATTCAACTTTTTAATATTCTCGATTATATCGAACGTGAAGAAAATGATACAGATATTGTTTATTCTTTTATGTGTAAAGATAATGACGGAACTGATTGTAAAATTTCGATAATAACCCGCAAAAAACAAGATTTCAGAAAACAGTTATACATCAACTACAATGATCATATTATAGTCTATAATATTTTTAGTGTTTAGTCAAAAAACAAACCCGACAATTTTTTTTGAAAAAAATGTCGGGTTTGTTTTTTTTAAATCTTAGAACCTTAGTATCTCTGCACCTTAGCACCTTCTTTACTCAATATCCTTAATAAAATCATCATACTCCAGATAGAACAATTCTAAAGCATTCATTTTTTCGAAAAAGAAATTAAAAATAGTATCCCAGTTATTACGGTTACTGAAACCTACACCTTGTATTTCGGTCCAGATCCGGCTTATCGTTTTCCCGCTTTCCAGTGTATAATTTTTTTCGAAAACCAGATCTTTAATAAACTCCTCTTCCAGAATATTTTTTAAAGCCTCTAATTTTTCAAAATAAGCAGTACGTTTCTCATCGCTTCTTTGTTCGATATCGATTAAAACCTGTGCTTTTTTATTGTCTACATAAAATTTAAAAGAGAAATCTTTGATTTTGGTGTCATAAAGAACCCATTTGCGTGGATATTTTTCAGCGAAAGCCACCCAAAACTCTCTTTTTATTTTCTGTGATTCTTCTTTACTGTACATTTTTCTGGCTTTGATTTTAGAAAGTTTGTAGAAACGCGTTTTCTAAACTATATTTATATATTATTTGAGATTCTGTTTAAATTTTATAAATCAGAATTTAATAGTACAAAAATAAACTTTGATTATGGATTTTCAAGATTTTTTGCAATATGTTCCTAATTTAATTCCAGTTCCGTTACCGGGAGTTACTGCACATATAAAAATGGCTCCCAAAGAAAGAATACAAGCCTTGAAAAATCAGGATTTTAAAATAGAAAACCCACGTATTGCTGCGGTAATGATGTTGTTTTATCCCAAAAATGAAAATACACATTTAGTCCTAATAGTCCGTAATGCTTACAAGGGAGTACATTCTTCTCAAATTGCTTTTCCCGGCGGAAAATACGAAACTACAGACGCAGATTATCAGGAAACAGCACTAAGAGAAACGCAAGAAGAAGTTGGGATTGCTCCGGAGAAAATAAAAGTAATCAAGCAATTTTCGCCAATGTATATTCCGCCAAGTAATTTTTTGGTGCATCCGTATTTGGGAATTTCAAAAGAAGAACTTGTGTTTTCTCCGGATAGTAGGGAAGTAGCCGATATTATAGAACTGCCATTGGCTGTATTTATGGATGATAAAATTATTGTCGAAGCCACGTTGTCAACTTCTTATGGAGATAATATTTTAGTTCCGGCTTTTGATATTCAAAATCACATGGTTTGGGGAGCAACAGCAATGATTTTAAGCGAACTGAGAGAGGTTTTGCAAACAACCTTTGAAGGAAATTCGTAAAAGCAGAAATTTAACAATTTGATATTCATTATAATAACAATTTCTTTCCGAAATTGCTTTATAGTATTGCTAAAAGAATAATTTTTGTATGTTTGCGTGATAACAAAAAAATACAACAGACAGCTATGGGATTGTTTAAACGAAATCCTTTTGGACATATATTATTCATCAAGAAATGGTTAATCCGAATTTTAGGAGCCATGACCCACAGAAGATATAGGGGTTTTAATGATTTACAGATCGAAGGATCTGAAATTATTAAGACATTGCCTGATACAAATGTTTTGTTTATATCCAATCATCAAACTTATTTTGCTGATGTAGTTGCTATGTTTCACGTGTTTAACGCAAGTTTAAGCGGACGTCAAGATACCATTAAGAATATTGGATACCTCTGGCAGCCAAAGATGAATATTTATTATGTCGCGGCTAAAGAAACGATGACAGCAGGTTTGCTACCCCGAATTTTGGCCTACGTTGGTGCTATTACGGTTGAGAGAACCTGGCGCGCAAAAGGTGTCGACGTTACAGAAAAACGCGATGTAAACCCTAATGATACTGAAAACATAAGAATTGCGCTTGAAGATGGTTGGGTAATTACGTTTCCGCAAGGAACTACAAAATCGTTTAAACCGGTTCGTAAAGGAACAGCACACATTATTAAACAACATAAACCAATCGTAATTCCTATTGTTATTGACGGCTTTCGCCGTTCGTTTGATAAAAAAGGATTGCGAATGAAGAAAAAAGGAATTTTGCAGTCTTTCATCATCAAAGAACCTCTTGATATTGATTATGAAAACGATACCATCGAAGAAATCGTTGAAAAAGTAGAATTTGCTATCGAACAACACCCGTCATTTTTGAAAGTTATTCCTGCCGAAGAAATCAAAGCAGAGGAAGAACTGAATAAATTGAGAAGATGGGAGTATTAGAGATTTTAGATTGTTGAATTTAGATTTTTGATTTAAGATTTTTGATTGTCGAATTTAGATTTTCTAAAGTTTTAAAATTGACTTAGAAATTTAGCATCTTGTAATCTCAATCAGGAAAAACCTTTGAACCTTTGCTACTTTGAATCTCTGTACCTTCCTCGTTTAAATTTTTGTACCTTCCTAGAAATCAATTTTCTTCAATTCTTTATAGTTTACATATAATCTTTTTAATAAAGTACCATAAAGTAATCTATAGAAACACCAGAACATTCCTAAAAGCAGCAATGTAATAAAAATGAAAGTTCCGGCTGTAAATAAGGTTGCAAATCCTTTTGAGGCTAATTTCTCTCTAATGAACGCCATATCCGGATTGTAGATAAACCCGATAAAAAAGCTAAAAATTGAGCTTATAACGATCATTCCCAAATTATACCAAACATAATACTGAACCGTTTTTCTGGTTTTCAAAATATTACTCATGAGTAATTTTGTAGACTCAACCGTTGATATTGTTTTATACCTTTTGTAAAAAATATAAATAAAAACCAACACAACAATATAATTAAAGTACATTAAAACATCTCCTAAAAATATCATTTCAGGATGTTTTATTTTAATTAGGATATCATCTACGCTTGAGAAAAAGTTAGAAACGGTCCAAAATAATACCTCCAGAATACTAATGATCAAAATCCACTTTACTGTCGAAGATGATTTTTTGTGAATCATTTTGTAGATTTCCTTTTCAGAAATTTGATCAAAAGAATCCGTGTTCTTTTTCCAGTCTTTTTTTAATAAATCCAGTTCTTTCATAATAATTTTTAAGGATTTAGTATTTTTTTTAGTTTCCCTTTAATTCTGTTCATTTTCACACGTGCATTCACTTCGCTGATTCCCAGGGTTTCTGCTATTTCTTGATAATCTTTGTCTTCTAGATACATAAAAACTAATGCTTTTTCGATGTCATTAAGCTGATAAACGGCCTTATACATCAATTTAATCTGTTCTTCTTCTTCATAATTGTAATCGACATCTTTTATAAAATGCTGATGACTTTCATACTCTACGGTCGATACGGTTCGTTTGGTTTTTCGGTATAAAGTAATGGCGGTGTTTAAAGCGACACGATAGGTCCAGGTCGAAAATTTACTATCACCTCTAAATTTTGGATAAGCTTTCCATAACTGAATGGTAATTTCCTGAAACAAGTCTTTGTGAGCATCTTCGCCAGCAGTATATAATCTACAAATCTTGTGGATTATATTCTGATTTGCCTGCAATTGCGCAACAAATGACTGTTCTAGATTTTCGCTCATAATGTATTAGTGTTACTTAAGCGTAGTTTGTTACAACGAATTATTTTTTTAGCCACGAATTTCACAAATTTCTCGAATTATAATTTGATCGTTAATTAATAGAGTATCTAAAATATGCTTTTCAGATATATAAATTAGTGATAATTAGTGTAATTCGTGGCAAAATTTTATAAAGGTCTGGTTTTGTAATAATTCACCATTAAATCTACAAATTTACTATAACCTTCCATGCCGTCTTTTTGATTATTTGTTTTTAAGAAATTATCATAAAAAATCTCAAAGCCTGTTTCGATCGGTGTCTCATATCGTTTCCAGAAGTCCTGGCTTTCCTGATAGTTTTTTAAAATTCCAATATGAACTGTTTGCTTCAATTGTTTAAAAATTCTTTCATCTTTTGCTTGCCAAATCCCCAGGCAGTAGCGCAAAGCAAAGCTATATCCGGAATATTGATAATATAAATCCTGATTTTTTACAGCTGCCAAAACTCCGATAAAGTTACATTCGCTTTCGCTTGCATAACCCATTTGATGTGCCATTTCGTGGCAAGTGGTAACCGGAAAATTGTACATAGGCAGCAAATCATTTACCTGAGCCTCATTAGTAAACGGGTTTAGATAGCCGCCAAAACCCATATAGGTTAGCGGTAAACTGAACAATGATTTTTTAACACTTAAGATTTCGTATTTAAAATAAGGATATTTATTAGCGAGATTTTCATAACCGTTTAAGTTCATCTTAAAAGCCTGGTTTTGCGAATAAGGAAAAACTATTTTTACACTGTCTTTTTTTGTGATTTGAAACTGAATTTCGTTTGTTTTGGCAATTAGTTTCTTTGTAAAAGCAAGTAATTCGGCATCAGTATATTCTCGCTGTATTTTCATTTTTTCGAAAAGAGGTTCCCGATAATAGTTTAATGCCCAAAGCAAATGAAAGAAAAAGTAAAATACAGAAAGGCAGCTTAAGGCTTTCAACAGATTGTCTTTCCAATTTGTTTTCCATGTTTTTCGGGTTTTCCAGATCCATCGAATCAAGAATAAAATCAAAATAGAGTAGATACAATCTCCAATCGAAAATGGAATTTTGCCTAAAAGGATTCTCGAAAAATGCGAGATTTTCAAGTACAATCCGTTGCTGTAAAAACGTTCTGTAAATTCAGGAAAAAAAGGCAGAATTTTTAAAATTATAATTTGTATTAATAGGAATAAGGGAAGTATGTATTTTCTTCTCACGGTTTTACTTTTGGGTTAAAAATAATAATTAAAATAGTAGTTCCCTTTCTTTTTTGTAAATTTGTTATTCAATAAAAGGAAAAATGACACAAATCACTTTAAATATTCCGGATAATGAATTGTCTTTCTTTATGCAATTAATAGAAAAATTTAATTATGAAACTGTAATTAATGAATTTTCTGTGACTGAAGAAATGAAAAATTTGTTAGATGAAAGAAGATCGACTTCGAAGGTTAATGATTTTATTCCTTGGAATGAAGCAAAAAAACAATTATGTTTTAAATCAGAAAAATGATTTTTGAAGTTGTAATTGAGCCAAGAGCAATTCTTGATATACAAGATGCGATTAATTATTATGAATCTAAGCAAAGTGGGCTGGGTGAATATTTTTATCAAGTAATTGATGGTCATATAGAAACATTGAAACGAAATCCTTTCTTTCAAATTAGATACAAAGATTATCACGGTATTCCCACTAAAAATTTTCCCTTTATTATCTTCTATTTTATCGACGAAGCGTTGAAAACAATTTATATTTTATCTGTTTTTAATACTTCATTAAATCCTTCAAAATATCCAAAATAAGACTTACTTATCTATTCAATATTAATTGATTGTAAAAAGTTAGGCGCGAATTTCACTAATTAAAATTTGCTTTATTTTTAATGGTTTAACTAAGTACTAAAGATTTGTATAATCTGATTTACTTTGCTTATAATTTGTGCTAATTCGTGTAATTCGTGGCAAAAAAACAAACACATTCCCGTTTAACTTTGTAACTTTGGAACTCTTAATTGTTAAACTTCAAACAAAAAATAATGAGTCAGGAAATAAGAAATCTGGAACCTAAAGTACTGTGGAATAAATTTGCAGATTTAAATGCCGTTCCGCGTCCGTCAAAGAAAGAAGAGCGCGTAATCGAGTTTATGAAAAACTTTGGAAATAGCTTAGGTTTAGAAACTTTTGAAGACGAAATCAGAAATGTTATTATCAGAAAACCGGCAACTCCGGGAATGGAAAATCGTAAAGCAATCGTAATGCAGGGACACCTTGATATGGTGCACCAAAAAAATGCAGATACTGTTTTTGATTTTGATACCCAGGGAATCGATATGTATGTAGATGGTGACTGGGTTCGCGCTCGCGGTACAACATTAGGAGCAGATAACGGGTTAGGGGTAGCTACAATTATGGCTGTTTTAGAAAGCAAAGATATCCCGCATCCTGCAATCGAAGCTTTGTTTACAATTGATGAGGAAACCGGAATGACAGGAGCTTTAAACTTAAAGGGAGGTATTCTTCAGGGACAGATCCTTTTAAATTTAGATACAGAAGAAGATGATGAAATTGATATAGGTTGTGCTGGTGGAGTGGATGTAACAGCTACAAGATCTTATAATGAAGAAGAAGTTCCGGAAGGTTCTGTTGGGCATATTATTACGGTAAAAGGCTTAAACGGAGGGCATTCAGGAATGGATATCAACAAAGGTTTAGGGAATGCTAATAAAATTATGAACCGTTTGTTATTTGATGCTTTTGAAAACTTTGGTTTGCAGGTAGCTGAAATTAACGGAGGAAGTTTAAGAAACGCTATTCCAAGAGAAAGTGTTGCAAAAGTAATTATTTCTGAAATGTTTGATGAAGCATATATTTTTGATATGCAGGAAATCATCAATGATATTAAAGCCGAATATAAAACAACTGAACCAAACCTTGTGATTGAAATCGTAAAATGCGATTTGCCTGAAAAAGTAATGGATTTAGGAGTTCAGGAAGGTATTATCCGTGCTATTTATGCAGCTCATAACGGCGTTTACAGAATGAGTACTGATATGGAAGATTTGGTCGAAACATCAAATAATATTGCTCGCGTTATTGTAAAAGACGGCGAAATTTCGGTTGGATGTTTAACACGTTCATCAGTTGAAACTTCAAAATTCGATTTGGCAAATGCATTGCGTTCTGCTTTTGAATTGGTAGGTTGCGAAGTAGAACTTGCGGGTTCTTACCCGGGATGGACACCAAATGTAAATTCTGAAATATTAGATACTTTGGTAGGGATTTATGAGAAACAAAATAATGAAAAACCAAAAGTTGTAGCTTGCCACGCTGGTTTAGAATGTGGGATTTTAGGAACAAATTATCCGGATATGGATATGATTTCTTTTGGACCAACAATTCATGGAGCACATTCTCCGGATGAAAGAGCAAGTATTTCTTCTGCTCAAAAATATTGGAAATTTGTATTGGAGATTCTTTCTAATATTCCGGTTAAATAATAAGTCTTAGTATTCAGTCACAGTCTCAGTATTCAGTTTAAAAGAACTGCAAGCTGAGACTGTAAGCTGAGACTAAAATTAATCTCTTTTAGGAGCGTTTTTCTTCTCTCTTTTTTCTTCTTTTTTCTCTTTAGCCGTTTTTAACGGTTCTTTTTTTACCGTTTTTTTAGCATCTTGACTCTTAGCCATAATATATTAATTTTGGTTGATATTACTATTTGTTAGAGTAAATATAAGAGTTTTTAAAATTTAAACAGCATAAAAAAATCCCCAATTTTTTAAAATTGAGGATTTAAGTATTTTCTTTACGTATAAATTTAATTCCGTTTTAGTACTTTATATTGCTCATAACAACCATTTATAGCATCCATGATTTGTAAATCATTGGCAGATTGTATAAAGGAGTCAGAATAGTTGCAACGTTGCAAAATTTCGGGAATTTCGTCTTTACTAATACCCAGAAGTACAGAGACCGTTTCACGATCATATTTGGATTCAAGAAGATTTCGAACGGTATCGTCCTTCCTCATTTCTTTAAGTTTTTTAAGTTCTTTTGCATTTTTTCCGAAAAATCCATAGAGAACATCGGCAGGATTAAAAATAGAGCCTAATACTTTTCCAAATGCATTGGGAGAATATTCGCCGGCTTCATAACCTTGCGTAAGACCAGAAATACTGTAACGGTAATTTTCTTTGGTTGGGATTAATTTTGAATCGACTTCAAGATATCCTGTTAAATTAAAGGGAGCGATAATTACTTCTTCAAGAGCAATTGCTTTTTCAGTAAGTTGAATCCTTGTCACTTTATTTTTTATCCAGTCATTTGTTACTCTGATTCTTAGAGATTGAAATCCTAGAATAGAGAAGTGGATTGTATCATTAAGCTGAACATCTATCTCAAAATATCCTTTTGAATCAGACTTTGCACCACGCACTTTGTTGGTGTTAATGATGTTTACATTGGCAAGTGGTTGTTTGCTATTATCGTTAATAATATAACCGGAAACCCTTTGTGGTACTGTAGATTCAACATCTTGGGCAAAACCAATAGTAGTAGATAGTAGTGTAAAAAAGAAAACTGCGAAATATTTCATATCCTGATTTAAAGCACTAAAAGTACTAAATAGGGATTAAATATTTCGCAGTCTTCGAATATAATTATCAGAAAATTAACAAAGAGAATTAATCTCTTCTTGGTCTTCTTGGTCTTGGCGAATCACCAAAGCTTTCAGAACGTCTTGGAGCTCTGTCTGAACTACCTTCGCTTCTTGGAGCAGAACTTCTAAAACCACCTTCTCTTTTTGGAGCAGATGAATTTCTGTCGCTTCTGAAACCACCTTCTCTTGGAGCAGATGAATTTCTGTCGCTTCTAAATCCACCACCAGAACCTTCACGTCTTGGTCCAAAACTTCCACCACCAGAACCTTCGCGTCTTGGAGCAGAACTACGTCCACCGCCGCCACCGCTACGTCCGTTATGGTCACGTCTTCCGCCACCATCATTTTTAGAAATTTCAACATTAATACGACGTCCTTCTAATTGTACGTTGTTTAATACTTCCATAACTTTATCAGTGTGCTCAGGATCAGTATTAAAGAAAGAGAAACCTTCTTTTACATCTACCTTGAAAACGTCATCACGACCTAAGTCTAATGTTTCTTTCAGGTAATCTTTAAGAGACATCCAATCGAAATTATCTCTTGAACCAATGTTTACAAAATAACGAACTGCTCCGTTATTATTAAATTCTCTTGGCTCAGAGTCAGTTCTTTCGCGTCTTTCTCCAGCTTGAGATGAAATATCTCTGTTCTTTTTGTAATAAGCAATAAAACGGTTAAATTCTACTGAAACCATTTTCTTGATCAACTCTTCTTTAGATAAACCTTCAAGAACGTTGTTGATTGCTGGTAAATAGTTGTCAATTTCGTGATCAACTTCAGTATCTTTAATTTTGTTTGCTAAGTGCAATAATTGAATTTCGCAAATTTCGATTCCGGAAGGAATAGATTTTTCTTCAAATTTTTGTTTGATGATTCTTTCGATAGAAGAAATTTTACGCAACTCACTTTTTGTAACAATTACAATAGAAGTTCCTAATTTTCCAGCTCTACCGGTACGTCCTGAACGGTGATTGTAAGTCTCGATTTCGTCAGGAAGTTGGTAATTTACTACGTGAGTAATATTATCAACGTCAATACCACGTGCAGCAACGTCAGTAGCAACAAGCATCTGAATTTGTCTTCCACGGAAAGATTTCATTACACCATCACGTTGCGCCTGAGATAAATCTCCGTGCAATGCAGCAGCGCTGTATCCGTCTTCGATTAATTTTTCGGCAACAGCCTGTGTATCTCTTTTAGTACGACAGAAAACCACAGAGAAAATATCTGGATTTGCATCGGCTAAACGTTTTAAAGCTTCGTAACGATCACGAGCATTTACTAAGTAAAATTCGTGAGAAACTGTTGCAGAACCAGAGTTCTTAGCTCCAACAGTAATTTCAACCGGTTCGCTCATGAATTGTTTTGCAATTCTGGCAACCTCTTGTGGCATAGTTGCAGAGAACAACCATGTACTTTTTTGATCTGGAGTATCTGATAATATAGACACGATATCCTCATAAAACCCCATGTTCAACATTTCGTCAGCCTCATCAAGAATACAGTAATCTATATTTTTAATGTTAACCAAACCTCTGTTGATCATGTCTTGCATTCTTCCCGGAGTAGCCACAATAATTTGTGCTCCTCTTTTAATGTCTCTAGCTTGCTCTGTAATACTAGCCCCGCCGTAAACTGCTACCACATTAATACCTTTCTCGTATTTTGAGTAGTTTTTAAGTTCGTTGGTAATCTGTAAACAAAGTTCTCGTGTTGGCGATAAAACTAATGCTTGTGTATTCTTGTTGTCAGCATCAATTTTTTGAATTAGCGGAAAACCGAAAGCTGCCGTTTTCCCTGTCCCTGTCTGAGCCAACGCAACCATATCTGTGTCTTTTTCCAATAATAGGGGAATCGCTTTCTCCTGTACTTCTGACGGATTCTCAAATCCTAGATCTAAAATCGCCTTCAGTAACGATTCATTCAATCCTAATTGTTCAAATTTGTTCATATGTATTTTTAAAATAGGGTGCAAAATTACTGTTAATTATTCACATAAACTAATGCTATTTTAAGAATTATGTATTTGTTATGATTTGATTATCAAAAAGTTATACTTATTGTAAAATCTAATTCATGAAGAATTGAAGATTTTCCTGCGAAATTACGTCGTGAAATATAAATTTTGCTATCTAAAATGTTGTATTTTAAACAATTATTTGGTTGTGTTCAGAAAATCAATTAGTTGCTTAGTTGCTTTTGCGCGGTGGCTAATTTTATTTTTTATATCTGATGATAGTTCTGCAAATGTTTCGTCGTAATTTTCTGGTTTAAAAATAGGATCATAGCCAAAACCATGATCTCCTGTTTTTTCCAAAACAATATCTCCTTTTGCAATTCCGGTAAATAAATGCTGTTCTCCTTTTATATTAAGCGCAATAACGGTTTTAAACTGTGCACTACGGTCTTCCTTATCAGATAAACCATCCAGAAGTTTGTTCATATTATCATCAGAATTGCGTTGTTCGCCCGCATATCTGGCAGAATATACACCTGGTTCTCCGTTTAGCGCCTGAACTTCTAATCCAGTATCATCGGCAAAACAATCATAGCCATACTTTTCAGTTACATAATTAGCTTTCAAAATTGCGTTTCCTTCAATTGTATCGGCTGTTTCAGGAATTTCTTCCTGGCAGCCAATTTCTTCTAAACTTAATAATTGTATGGAGCCGTTTAGAATACTTTGAATTTCCTGAATTTTATTTTTGTTATTTGAAGCAAAAACCAGTTGCATAATAATGTGTTTAGAAGATTTAAAACACAAATTTAGAATTCTTATATTTGATATGTGGCGTAAAATAAAAAATAAATGGAGATTTCAGTATTATATAAAAAAATAACCCCTTTCGTTAAGCCTTACCGGAAGATGGTTATTGCAACTTTACTACTTACCTTTTTAGGTTCGTTTGCCGCACAAGTAAATGCTTTAATCTTAAAATATACGGTAGATTCTATTAGTAATTTAATGGTTGCACACGAACCATTATCAAAAGGATTTCATTTATTAGAGATTATAAGTATCGTTTTACTTTCTAAAGAATTGGTTTATTCAGTGGTACAGTTTGGTCAAAAGTTCTATGGCGAGAAGTTGCGTATTTTTATAACCCGTGATATTTCGCAGGCTATTGTCGAAAAAATCCTGAGCTATCGCATGGAGTTTTATACTTCGAATGAAAATGAAAGCGGAAAACTTCAAACCAGAATTGATCTTGGTATTAGCAGTTTGACCAGATTGGTGCAGAATTTTTTTATTGATATTTTGCCTTTGTTTGCAAATGCCTTTGTTGCCCTGGCAATCATGTTTTATGCGAATGTTTATGTGGGTTTGGTGAGTTTATGTATCATCCCGATTTATTTTTATATCAGTCAGTTGCAAGCCACAAAATTGAGTGGTTTTAGACGAAGAATGCGCAATTATCGCGAAACGAAGAATAACGGAATCATCAGTTTAATCGAATCTATAACGGTTATAAAGTCTTTTGTTCGGGAACCAATGGAGGCTGATCGTCATAAAGATATTCAGTTTGAGATGACCGAAAATCAATTGGAAACCAGAAAAACCAGTTTTATTTTCGAAAGTGTCAAAGGTTTTGTAGAACAAATAGGTGTTGTAATTATCATTATTCTAACGGCTTATTTTGTTTTGAATAATACCATGACAATTGGAGCTATTATGTTTCATATTATGTTGTTCAATAATGTATCTGCTCCAATCAGGCAATTGCACCGTATTTATGATGAAGTAAATGATGCTTTGATTTATTCTGAAGGCTTTTTTGATATTTTAGAATCAGATAATGAAAAAGAAACCAGCGGCGATTATATTCCGGAAAAAATTACAGGACTTATTGAAGTCAAAAATGTAGATTTTGTATATCCAAACGGAACAAAAGCACTTTTTGATATTAATTTTAAAATTAAACCAAACGAAACCACGGCTTTGGTGGGATTAAGCGGAGCCGGAAAAAGTACTATAATAAATTTACTGGACAAATTTTATCTGCCTTCCTCCGGAATAATTTATCTGGACGGAGTAGCTTTAAACGATTACAATACTGATTTTCTGCGCAAAAATATTGGTTTGGTATTGCAGAAGAATCATATTTTTAAAGGTACAATTGCAGAGAATATTTTGTACGGAAACCCGGATGCTTCGCAATCTGAAGTTATAGACGCTGCCAGGAAAGCATATATTCATGAACAAGTGTTGCAATTGCCCAAAGGATATGATTCTGATGCGCACTTACTTTCCGGCGGACAACAACAACGAATTGCAATTGCGAGGTTGTTTCTAAAAAATCCACCTATTATTTTTCTGGATGAACCAACAGCAAGTCTGGATGCAATCGCTACCGAACAAATAAAAAAATCACTTGATGCTATAAAAAAAGACAGAACGGTAATTATTATTTCGCACAGTATTTCTCAAATTATTGATGCCTCAAACATAATTGTTTTAGAACAGGGAAGATGTGTAGAAGCAGGAACGCATGACGAATTGTATGACAACAAAGCGGTTTACTACAATATATTTACAGCAATGGCAAATAGCTTAAATATTGACAAAATCACACAAACTCTTGATTAAGATTGGTAAAAATTAGTTTCCAGAATAATTGGTTCTTTGATTGTTTCACTTTCAGATCGTTATCAAAGTCACGATATAAATTCGGCTTTTTTTGCTTCGTTCTACAGGACATAAACTTGCTGGCAGCGAAATAGATTGTTCGTTAAATTATGCAGATTATTATTATCTTGAAGCACTTTTAAGACTTCAAAAACTAAAAAATTAAAATGATGATGAAGAAAATTATCCAAATTTCGTTTACTCTGGCTTTATTGGTATTTATGGTAAGTTGTAAAAACACCAAACAAAAACTTCAGGAGTATGTAAAGACTTATAATAGTACAGCTGCAAGTTTTAAAGCTGATAATGTTACGCTTACAACCGCAAGAGGTTATATTAACGATGATAAAATCGAATTGCGATTCGAAACGAATTTAAAGCAAGACCAACCCAATAAAATGGCGGCAAGTATTGTTTTTCCTAAGATGTTGAAAGAAATGATTGCTAAAAACCAGCTTCCTAAAGAACTTGTTGAAGAAGGTATTCAGTTTGACGCTTACTTTTTGGCAAATGACAATACGGTTCTTGTAAAAGAAATAATTAATAAAGAATCTTTGTCTGAATTATTGAAATAGCTTAAAAAAGAGCCTCTTTGGATAATTTCAAAGAGGCTCTTTTTTTTAACGTTTAGTAACATTTGTCAAAATATCCGGGAAGTACGAATCTGAGAGATTACCAAATTCATCGCCACGCATAAAGATATTAATATCAACATCGGCAAAACTTTTCTTTCCGGCTGCTGCCAGAAGCTCATTGGCAGAGTGCAGTGTATTTTTATGAAAATGGTATACACGATCTGATTTATCGGTGACCACCAATCCTTTCATCAACATTTTGTTTTGAGTAGCAACTCCGGTAGGACATTCGTTATTGTGGCAACGCAATGCCTGAATACAGCCTAATGAAAACATAAAACCACGCGCACTGTTACACATATCTGCGCCTAAAGCTATTGCATGCAGGATAGAATAACCTGAAATGATTTTTCCGCTACCAATAATTCGTATTTTATCACGAATATTTAAACCTATTAAAGTTTTGTTTACAAATATTAATGCAGGCTCAAAAGGCATTCCCACACCATCAGCAAATTCTAAAGGTGCTGCTCCGGTTCCTCCTTCGGCACCGTCTACAGTAATAAAATCGGGAAAAATATCTTCAGAAATCATTTCGTGACAAATAGCTTCAAACTCGGCTGTGTTTCCAATACATAGCTTAAATCCAATTGGTTTTCCGTTTGATAATTGACGCAATTGTGCTATAAAATGAATAAGTCCTTTGCTGTCTGAAAAAGCATGATGACCGGGAGGGGAAAGGATCATGGTATGGGGCTCAACTCCTCTTATTTTGGCAATTTGCTTGGTGTTTTTAGCAGCCGGAAGTACACCTCCGTGACCCGGTTTTGCACCTTGCGAAAGCTTAATTTCGATCATTTTAACGTTTGGAAGATTGGCTTTTTCTGAAAATTTTTCAGGACTAAAATTACCTTCAGCATCACGACAGCCAAAATATCCTGTACCAATTTGCCAGGTTATGTCACCACCGGCGGCAAGATGAAATTCAGTCAAACCACCTTCTCCTGTATTTTGGTAGAAGTTTCCTTTTTTGGCACCAATGTTTATGGCGCGAACGGCATTCTCGCTTAAGGAACCAAAACTCATGGCCGAAACATTAAATAAAGAAGCTAAATAAGGTTGCTTACAATCTTTTCCGCCCACTAATACACGAGGTAATTCTTCGTTGACTTTTGCCGGAAAAATAGAATGTTTTATTCCTTCGTAACTATCGTGATTCAGGTTTTGTTGTGTTCCAAAAGGGGTACTTGAATCTATATTTTTGGCTCTTTGGTATACCAAAGATCGTTGATTTCTGGAAAAAGGCCTTCCATCAGTAGATCTTTCTATGAAATATTGCTGAATTTCCGGAGCAATCATTTCAAATAAATACCTGAAATAACCTAAAACAGGAAAGTTTCGCAGGATCGCATGTTTCTTTTGAAAAATATTATAAAGACCAACAACCAATAGTATCGGAATAATGATAACGAGTAAAAAACCACGCTTGGTATAAAAGTAAATTGTAACAACAATTAGAAACAATAAGAATCCGTAGATAAAGAATTTTTTTCTCATGTTTGTAAAAAATTAGAGGGTAATAGTTTAATAATTAATTGAACCGCAGGCGAACATAAACATGTTTAATACCTTTTTTGTCTGATTCTCTCTCGTCAATTTCAAGAATATCAGTTAGCGATTTTAGCATTGGTGTAAGTTTAGAAAAACCATAATTTCTTGGATCGAATTCCGGTTTTTTCTTCACAATCAAATTTCCAACATCTCCCAAAAACGCCCATCCGTCATCATCTTCAATATCTTCAATCGTGGCTTCGATAAGGTCAATCGTTTGTTTGTCTATTTTGTGTAATGCTTTTTCTGCCGGTTTTTCGACAGGTTTTTTAGCATCTGTTGCAGTAGTTGCTTTAGGTTTTTTCTTCTGGATGGCACCGTCAAGCACTTCAATATATATAAATCTGTCGCAGGCAACTATAAAAGAGTTAGGCGTTTTCTTTTCGCCAATACCTATTACTTTCATACCGGATTCTCTTAATCTGATGGCCAGACGGGTAAAGTCGCTATCGCTGGAAACAATACAAAATCCGTCTAGTTTTCCGGAATAAAGCAAATCCATAGCATCAATAATCAAAGCAGAATCAGATGAATTTTTTCCTACTGTATAGCTGTATTGCTGTATAGGTGTAATGGCGTGTTCGAGTAAAACAGCTTTCCATCCGTTCGAATTTGGTTTGGTCCAGTCTGCATAAATACGCTTTGTGGTTGGCGTTCCAAATTTTGTTATTTCTTCCATCATGCCTTTTACATTGCTGTAAGGCACATTATCGGCATCAATAAGAACGGCTAGTTTTAGATCTTTTGAGTTGCTTAAAGCCATTATTTAAGTGTTAGAAAAATTAGTACTTCCAAAGGTAAAATTAAAATTAGTTTTATTTGAATTTGATCTGAAATATGTGTTTTGTTTTATATTAATTATTTTGGTTATAAATAAGGAATTTACGGTAAGAAAACAATTAAAGATAAATTTGTCTTTTAATATGATTTTAAATACATTTGTATTCAATTAACAAATTTATCTATGTTTTCAAAAGCGTGCGAGTACGGTATCAGGGCTTCAATTTTTATTGCAACCAAATCTTCTGAAGGAATTAGGGTAGGTATAAAAGATGTAGCGAAAGAGATTGATTCGCCGGAGCCTTTTACGGGTAAAATAATGCAAATTTTAACCAAAAGCGGAATTATAGAATCGGCAAAAGGTGTAGGAGGAGGATTTGAAATTTCAAATGAGGCTATAAAATCGATAAAGCTCATCCAGATTGTAGATGCTATCGACGGCGATGCTATATATAAAGGTTGCGGAATTGGTCTAAAGGAATGTTCAGAAACTCATCCTTGTCCTGTACACAATCAATTTAAAAAAATCCGGGAACTATTATTGACGATGCTTACCAATACCACCTTAGAAGAGCTGGCTTTAGGCGTTAATTCAGGAGATTTTTATCTCAAAATATTTAATAAAAGTGAATAGATTATATAATTTAAATATACAATAATGAATAAAAAAGTTCAAATTTCGATGTTAATGCTAATGGGATTTTTAGCAATAACTTCTTGCGGAAAAAAGGAAACGGTACCTGCAGATCAATCAACAGAGGTCAATGAAACAGAATCAGAAGGTGTACAACCGGAAGCAGCTGTCGAAAATGTTTTGGTGATCGAAGGTAATGACCAGATGCAGTTTAATACTAAAGAACTGAAAGCAATAGCAGGAAAACCAATTACGCTGACTTTAAAACACACAGGCAAAATACCAAAAGAAGCTATGGGGCACAATCTGGTAATTTTGCAGGAAGGTACAGACGAAGCTGCTTTTGCTGCTAAGGCGATTAATGCGAAAGACACTGATTATATTCCAGCTTCAGAAAAAGCGTCGATTATTGCTCATACCAAATTATTGGGTGGGGGAGAAACAGATACAATTGAATTTACAATTGATAAAAAAGGAACCTATAATTTTTTATGTACTTTCCCTGGACACGTTGCCATGATGAAAGGCGTTTTGATTGTAGAATAAGGGACAAACTCTAATGCTGTTTTTAGGTATTAGAGTTTTTTAATAACACAATAAAAGACAAAAATATCTTTTATTATAAGTCAAATCATAATTAATTTTAATAAGATGGAAAATTTAAAGAATAAAACAATTGGCTCTTTTGTAGCACAGGATTTTAGAACAGCAGGCGTATTTACAAAATATCAAATTGATTTTTGTTGCAAAGGAAACAGAACATTAAACGAAGTTTGCGAAAAGCAAAATATTGATCCGGATACTTTGTTACAAAATTTGAATGATGTTTTAGAATCTGAAAATAATAATGGTGTAGATTTTAATTCGTGGCCTTTGGACTTAATGGTAGATTATATCGAAAAAACGCACCATCGTTATGTCGAGGATAAAACAATTATCCTGACTCAGTTTCTGGATAAGCTATGTAAAGTTCATGGAGCTGCTCATCCGGAATTGTTTAAGGTAAATGAGCTTTTTACGGCAGGTGCAGAAGAATTGGCGCAACACATGAAAAAAGAAGAATTGATCTTGTTTCCTTTCATAAAAAGAATGGTAAAAACAAAACAAGAAGATGGGGTTTTATCCCAGCCGTCTTTTGGTACAGTATCTAACCCAATTGCGATGATGATGCACGAACATGATAATGAAGGGGATCGTTACAGAGAAATTGCAAGTTTAACCAATAATTACACTCCACCTAGTGATGGTTGTACTACTTATAAAGTAGCGTTTGCAATGCTTAAAGAATTTGAAGAAGATTTGCATAAACACATTCATCTGGAGAATAATATACTTTTTAATAAAGCCGTTATTCTGGAAAAAGAATTTGCTTAAAATACTATCGTAGAATAAATGCACCGGCACAATCAAAAAAAGATTAGTGTTGGTGCATTTTTATTTGAAGAGAAACAAAAAGCAAGAGACCCTTACTTAAAATTCGCTCTTGCTTTTCTACTAATCAACCTATTTAAATTTTTTGAGCTTCCAGATTTATTGTCTCAATGGTTTTGTCATTATTTACACCTAATCCTTCTTGTTGGTAGACTAATTCTCCATCAGTATTGAAAACGCTTATAATATTTGAATGCGAAAACTCCATAGGAGATATTTCCTTGTAATTGACGGCTAAAATTGCTGCAAATTCTCTGGTATTTTCTTCCGTAGAACGCAGAAAAATCCAAGGTTCCTGATTCATTTTATTGGTTATCGCAAATGCTTTTAATTTTTGCGGAGTATCTGTTACAGGATCAATACTTACTAAAATAAGTTTTACATTTTTTTTAGTTTTTTGATCCAGTTTTCCTTCAATAGCTCTCATATCTGCTATTAATCTCGGGCAAGCTGCTTTGCATGAAGTATAAATCATAACCATGACCAGCACATTTCCTTTCAGGCTTTTTAGTTCAAGATCTTTACCCTCCTGATTGGTCCATTTTGATGGAAGATTGTAGATCGATAAATCCGTAATTGGTTTTTCTTTTGGTTTTACAATCGTGGTAGTTTTGGTGTCTTTGCAACTTTGCAGACTCAGCGCCAATATAAAAATTGTGCATATTATTTTTTTCATTTTCAGTAATTTAAAAATTATGGTTTTGTTGTACCCGCACATCTAAAACCAAGATTGCGTGTCGAATATTGGGCTTTAAGACTGCCTCTGAAAGCGTATCGCATAAAAGCGGCATAATCCATAAGATCTGTAGCATTGACAGATGCAGCGCCACAAAACAGGTTTTTATCTTCGCTCTTATCCTTTCTGGATTCTCCTGATAAAAAAATGCTGTTAAAGTCAGAAGTCCATTCCCAAACTAAACCATGCAGGTCATAAACTCCCCAGTAATTTTTGAAAGTCTTCCCAATTTGATTCTCATAAGTCTTTGATTTTTCATACCAGGACAAGATATATTTATTGAATTCGGCTTTGGTTCGGGCATCGATTTTTTTTTCATCAGCCATCGCAACATATTCCCATTCCTCCATTGTAGACAATCGCTTTCCCTGACATTCGCAATATTTTTTGGCTGCAAACCACGAAACACTTGTTACAGGAGATTTAGGGTTTACATTCCCGAAATCTAAATCACTTTTCCAGTAAAACAGATAGCTTTTGTCTGCATAAATTCCTTTTATTTTAGTTTTACGATAGTCTGATTTTTTTTTGACAAAAGTCAGATAATCAGCATTCGTAACCGGATAAATATCAATATAAAAGGGTTTTACAAACACTGGTTTTTTTGTTACGGCTCCGTAAAGAGGGATAAAAGAGCCCTCTTGTATCAGAACCATTTTAGTTTCCTGTGTGCTCACAAATGTTATTTGCAGGAAGAAAACCAGCATAAAAATGCTTTTTTGCATAGTTGTATCTTTAGCGTTGTGCTTTTACCATTTCTGGTGTTACAACCGTTTTATTATTTCCCCAACTGTTATAGATATAGGTCATAACATTCGCAATTTCGTCGTCAGATAAATTCTGACCGGGCATAATATTATTGTATTTTTTGCCATTTACAGTAACTTCACCGCTTAAACCATGCAAGATTGTTTTGATAGCTCGTTTGGGGTCTGCATTTAGATAATCTGATTTGGCAAGAGGAGGGAAAGCATTCGGTATGCCTTGTCCTTCAGATTGATGACAGGCGAAACAGGTTGTGCCAAAAATTTCTTTTCCAATTATTACCCTTTCTGCTGCAGTTCTTTTAGGAGTGGCTACTTTAGCGACACCATTATCAGGCATTTTCTGGATTGTTCCACCTTCAGGAAGATAAATTCCTTCCTGTATAGTTCCGGAATAAATGTTTTTATTTTCAGCACCTTCGACTTTTAGTATTCCTAAAGCACCTTTATTAAAAGCTCTGAATATAGAGTGATCAACAAGGATGAAATTTCCGGGTGTTTCTACTTTAAAGTCTACAATTGCAGCACCACCGGCAGGAATTAAGGTAGTTTGAACATTTTCGTTGATAAGTGCACCACCTTCTACATGAACATGATCAAAGATTTCGCCAATAACATGAAAAGAAGAAACCAGATTTGGACCACCGTTCCCTACAAATAAACGAACCGTTTCGCCCACTTTTGCAGTTAGTTCATTTCCGTTGGTCAGTGAACCAACTTTTCCGTTAAAAACTACATAATCAGGAGTTTCTTTAATGGCTTTATTCATATCAAAAGGCTGTAGGCCTTTGGCTCCATATTCGCCCTGGGTATAAAAATCGCCCTGCATTACGTAGTATTCCTTATCAACAGGAGGAAGTCCGCCCTCCGGTTCGACCAAAATTAAACCGTACATACCATTTGCAATATGCATTCCTACAGGAGCAGTCGCACAATGATAAACATACAAGCCCGGATTAATTACCTTAAAGCTAAATACTTTTTCATGTCCCGGAGCGACCAATGACGATGTTGCACCACCGCCGGGACCAGTAACAGCATGTAAATCTATATTATGGGGTAGTTTATTATCAGGATGGTTTTTTAAGTGAAATTCGACTTCATCACCAACACGGGTTCTGATAAAACTGCCGGGTACAGATCCTCCAAATGTCCAATACGTATATTTTACACCATCGGTCATTGTACCTTCCTGTTCTTTAATTTCCATATTTACCTTTAGCTTCATCGCCGTTCTGTTACCTACAGGTTTAGGTACCATTGGTGGTGCAGTAAGTACAGCGACCATTTCTCCTTCGGTCATAATATCAGTATAATTACCTGATTTCTCTTCTTTTTTGCAGCTGCCTAAAAGCATCATTACAATGCAAAAACAGATAATTCTTATTGCTTTAATCGAGACATTATAATTCTTTTTCATAATAAATTGGTTTCATTTTAGTTTTAAAATCTAGGGTAAAAATAAAAGACTAAACTATCTTTTATTATGATAAAAGTCATATTTTACTTATAATTTATTGTTGATTTTAAGTTGTTTAGCTTTTTTTACAGTAGTTTAATCTGGTTAAACAGGGGATAGATATTAAGGTAAGACCTTTTGGATATTGAGATTCGGGATATTTTTTAAGAAAAATAAATGCCTAACCCAATTTTCGAATAATAATCATTATTTTTGCACCCTGTATAAATTAAAATTATTACTTCAAAATATATTTATGGTAAAAGATTTATTCGAAAGAATTCAGAACAATAAAGGGCCATTAGGAAAATGGGCTTCACAAGCTGAGGGGTATTTTGTATTCCCTAAATTAGAAGGAGAACTTGGTCCAAGAATGAAATTTGGTGGAAAAGATATTTTAAATTGGAGTTTGAATGACTATTTAGGTCTTGCAAATCATCCTGAAGTTCGTCAGGCAGATATTGATGCAGCAACAGAGTTTGGAGCAGCTTACCCAATGGGAGCTCGTATGATGTCAGGGCACACAAAATATCATGAACAATTAGAAAAAGAATTAGCTGAGTTTGTAATGAAACCGGCGGCATATTTATTGAATTTTGGTTATCAGGGAATGGTGTCTACTATTGATGCTTTGGTAACTAAAAATGATATTATTGTATACGATGTAGATTCTCACGCTTGTATTATTGATGGTGTTCGTTTGCACATGGGTAAACGTTTTACTTACAAACACAACGATCTCGAAAGTATGGAAAAAAACCTGCAACGTGCTACAAAAATGGCTACAGAAACAGGTGGTGGAATTTTATTTATTACTGAAGGTGTTTTTGGAATGCGAGGACAACAAGGTAAACTGAAAGAAATTGTAGCCTTAAAAGAAAAATATAATTTCCGTTTACTGGTAGATGATGCACACGGTTTTGGTACACTTGGTAAAACAGGAGCCGGAGCAGGTGAGGAGCAGGGAGTTCAGGATGGTATTGACGTTTATTTCTCGACATTTGCAAAATCAATGGCTAATATTGGTGCTTTTTTAGCCGCTGATCAAGATATTATAGATTACTTAAAATACAATTTACGTTCTCAAATGTTTGCAAAAGCATTACCAATGATTCAAACAATTGGATCTTTGAAACGTTTAGAGTTATTGCGTAATCATCCTGAATTGAAAGATAAACTTTGGGAAAATGTAAATGCATTACAAAACGGATTACGTTCCAGAAATTTTAATATTGGAGATACAAATACTTGTGTAACACCGGTATATCTAGAAGGAAGTGTTCCTGAGGCAATGGTTATGGTAAACGATTTAAGAGAAAACTACGGTATTTTCTTGTCTATCGTAATTTATCCGGTAATCCCGAAAGGAATTATTTTGTTAAGAATGATTCCAACAACATCACACACTTTAGGTGATATTGATGAAACGTTGGTTGCATTTGAAGCAATTCGTGAAAAATTAGAAAACGGAACTTATAAAGAAATTGCAAGCAGAACAAAAGTTGATTTAGACGCTTAATTTCTTGATGAATAAATTCCTGAATATGGGAATTATATAAAAAAATCCATTCGTTATGCGAATGGATTTTTTTTATTTCTATTAAATTTATAGTTCTAAACCACAGTAAAAAAGAAATAGTATGAAAAAAGTATTAGCCATAACAGTAATAGTTTTAGTTGTTTTTGTGTCTTGCAAAAAAACAGCACCTGCGCCAGAGATTGTTCCAAATCCTCCTAAACAGGCCGAAGTTGCAGAGCCATCAGGAGACCAATGTTATGCTTTCGCAAATGATAGTAGTAATGTTGAATTGAGTTTTAACGTTAATTCGCATCAGGAAGTAAACGGAAAACTGACTTATAAGTTGTACGGAAAAGATAAAAATGAAGGAACCCTGATTGGAAATATGAAAGGGGATACGCTAATAGGAGATTATACTTTTATGTCAGAAGGAGTTTCTTCTGTTAGAGAAGTTGCTTTTTTACAGCGAGAAAATACTTTTATTGAAGGTTATACTGATGTTGCAGAAGCAAACGGAAAAGTAACCTTTAAAGATAAAAAGAAATTGAAATTTGATCCAAAAATGGTCCTGACAAAAGTAGCATGTAAAGTAGAATAGTTCTCAGTTCCAGTATTCAGTTTACAGTCTCAGCTAACAGTAAACTGAATACTGAGACTGTAAACTGAGACTGCAAACTTTTTTAAAGATACTTTAAGTATGTTTTTCTTTGACAGTGCACTTTCGGGTCAAAGTTTTTCCATAATAAATGAATAGCAGTATTATCTGCTAATTCCGGAGTTCTGATGCAATTTTTAATTCCTTTTTCCGAGAAAGTTTTAAAATATTCATCGAATATAATTGCTGTAACACCTTTGTTTTGATAATCCGGATGAACACCAATAAGGTAAAATACTACATCTTTGCTCTTTTTTCTGGCTCTTAGCAGATGAATAAATCCAAACGGAAATAATTTTCCTTTTGCTTTTTGCAATGCTTCAGAAAAACTAGGCATTACAATACTAAAAGCAACGAGATTATCGTCTTTATCTACCACAAATTTGATATACTCAGGATTGATAAAACTAATGTATTTCTTTTTAAAATAATCTTTCTGAACATCTGAAATCGCCACAAACGACGATAGACTGGCATAAGAGTCATTAAACAAATCAAACATTTTGTCTACATGAGGCATAATGTCTTTTGTTTTGGTAAAAGTTAACGAGCGTAAATTATACCTCTTTTTGATTAATTCCTGCGCTTTAAGGAAAAATTCCGGTTTAACATTCGAGAACGGAAAAATACTTTCGATATACTCTTTCTCTACCTGAAAGCCTAATTGCTCAAAATGAGTTACATAATACGGATTATTGTACCAGGTAATCATGGTACCCATTTGGTCATAACCCTCAGTAAGAACACCAACTTTATCTAAATTTGAAAATCCCATTGGACCTTCTACGTGTTCCAGATTGTTTTGTTTTCCTAATTCATATACTTTAGCTAATAAAGCTTTGGTAACTTCGATGTCATCAATTACATCAAACCAGCCAAAACGTACTTTTTTCTTATGCTGATGGTTTACTTCAGACCAATTGATAATCGCAGTAATTCTGCCAACAATCTCATTGTCCTTGTATGCCAGATAAAAATAAGCTTCAGCGTTCTCAAAAGCAGGATTTTTTGTTTTATCAAAAGATTCTAATTCATCAGCAATAATAGGCGGAACCCAATATGGATTGTCTTTATAGAGTGAAAACGGAAATTTGATATAATCCGTTAATTCCTTTTTTGTCTTGGCTTCTCTAATTGTAATCATTACGATTTATTTGTTTTAAACAATATTCTAAGTAAAAATATCAATAAAATTGATGGCAACGAATATAGCCATCTTTACTATAAGAAAAAAGTTCTGATATTAAAAAAGCCCAAATAAATGGGCTTCATTTTTTATGATTCAAAGATGTATAACAGAGTTATAGGATATGTTTTCAGATCGATTTTTTGTTTATATCCTTCATGATCTTTTTGTAGGCTCCCACAATCAATCCGTCGGTTGTTTTTGCCATATAAAAATCATTTGAATTTTCAACAATCTGAACAGAACCATTAACCGTTTGCGAATAAATGATTTCTAAATTATTTAAATCATATATTTCGACTATCACCGTTACTTCATTTCTATAGGATTTACCGCGGTGATTGTGTGTACTAAAATCAACTGCTCCAATTTCTTCTTTAACAACTTTGGCTTTTACATTTATAAAATAATCAAAATTGGTTCCAGCCTTTAGATCTGTTAATTGTTTTTTAGTGGGATCAAATGTTATGTTTCGGGGTAATAAAATACCTTTTGTTTTAGGTACATAACTTAAATTATTTTTCAAATGTTTCGTAAAATCCTTTAGAGCGATTTTAGTCAATTTCTCATCTGAGGGATACGGGGCGTCAATAGTGTTTAATAACCATTTGCCACTATGAAAGTCTAATCCGGTTTGTATTTTTCTGTCTTGAGAAACATAAGAAGGGAATGCACAAGACATTAATTGTAAACAAAACAACAGGATTAGGGCAATTTTTTTCATTTCATTTTTTAAACAAAGGTTATATATAAAGATATATAACCTTTGTAAATTATAGATTAAAAAGAAAGGATTTAATCAATACCAACACTAAATTTACTTCCGTGCCATTGATTTCCTTTACGGGCAGCCCCGATTATTTTTACTCTGAAATTTTTTGGTCTTGCCAAGAGGTTACCTTGTCCTCCGGTCATATTCCATTTTCCGTCTCCGGAATCTTTAGCATTAAATCTAATTTCAGCTCCCCAATCAAATGTTTTTTCTCTGACACCAATATTTAAACCTTGATCCAGAACAGCTTTTTGAATTAAGATTTTTCCGTTTTGCGGAAACTTAGCAGCAAAAGTTCTGTTAGGTGGTGGAGTATAAGAACCATTTTGTGGTGTTTGTCTTAAAAGATCTCTGGCTTGACTGTAAGCAAAACCATAAAAATGCTCGTTAATCTTTTTGGCATTTAGATTTGAATTTATACCGTTTTGAACTAAATTATCCAAGGTCGTATTACCTGTTCCAAACCATTCAAAAGACAAACCTAGTCCGCTATTTTGAAAAATTTGTGGCAAAGTAGATTCACTTAAATTACTATAGCTAAAGCCAAATGGACCACTAACATTAAAATTAAGCGGGCCGTAGCTAACTCTTTTGTCATTAAAATAGAAATCTTTTATTTGCGAATTATTGTTTATTAGCGTATTTCCTAATAGTTTGTCTACATCATATTCAAATTGAGCAGCCTCTACTACCAATCTGATCTCGTCAGTAGCTTCAACTCTCCAAAATCCGGTCCATCCTTTAAACTGGTGAACACATTTAACACCCATGTGGTAAACAAGCAAATAGTTGTAATTAAATGCTTTTGTTTTTACGCGTCTTTTACTTTCATATTTATCAATACAAACATCATTGTCGCCAAACAAGTTACCAAATAATCCGCTATGAGGATCGCAAGTACTAAGATTACTTAAAAAACTATTATAAGTAGGATCAGTAGCTGCAGCAGATCCCGCTACAGGTCCGCTATAAGTTGTACTTGAAGTTGTAGATTGAGTGCTGCTAGGTCTGTAATACACAATTGTATTGCTAACCCCAATAGGTGTTGGATAGTTTTCAGGCAATATTAAAGTAACATCTTCTTTAATTCTTAGCTCTGTTTCGACAAAAGGATCTGTAGAGATATCTTCAGATCCAAGATAATCATTTAGTGTAGCATATTCTGATTCCTCAGCAATAAATAGACCAACATCTGTATATTTATAGATTTCTTCTCCAATTTGTATTTCACCGTCAATATTCAAAAATCCGGCAAAAGTATCGTCTCCAATAAATTCAACTGGACCAAGAGGATCATCAAGTATAGGATCTACCGGTGCAGGTACTGTTTGTGAACCTTTAGACGTGATACCACCTCTGGGTGTTTGTAATTTTAATTTTTCTTTATAAAGATTAAAGATAGTTTCTTCATTTTTTTCTGTTACAACAGGTCTTAATGAAAGAAAACCTTTTTTATAAAGCGGCATTAATAAATCATTTAATTTTTCTTCGGGTAGATTTACGTATTCATTGTACGTTTTGGCAAAAGATTCTTTCGATTCGAAGAGCAATCTTCCGTTTTTTACCTGAATTTCGGTTTTTGCTGATTGGTTTTTATTTACCGAATCGTAGTTTTCATTCTCACATGAAGAGAAAAAGAGTGCAAATTGTAATAAAAAAATTTTAAAAAAAAGCCCAATTTTGGTTGGTTTTGGTAAGTAAATTTGTTTCATATTTGAAAATTTTAGTTAATTTGGTTGATTTTCAAATATAGGTATTTTTCTATAACATTAGACTTTTTCTTAAATTTTTTCTTACTATTGGTTTATTCGTATTTTGCTTTACGTTTTCTTTCCTTAGCCTGATAGTCGATTTCTCGTTGCTCTAACTCGTTATCTTTGTTCTTTTTAGCCTTTTCTTTACCTTTAAACTCCATTTGTTTCTCTTTATAACTTCCGTCATAGCGCCAGGAAACCCCAACACCACCATAAAAGATAGAAGGAGTGTTTTTAAAGTTGGTACTTACAGACGCGTCAACCTGAAGATTTGAGTTGATCAGGTAAGCCGCTCCGCCACGAACAATCGCATCACTATAAAAGTCACTCTTGTATCCCTGATTTTCAACAAAACCAGACCATTTATCATTAAAGCCATGTGTCAGGGTTAACACATAACCATAACTAGGATAATCTGTCGTAATATAATCAGCAATAATATTGGTTACAAAAACCCATTTACCACCTCCAAAAAGATTCTGAGTAATCAATACGATTTTAGGAGATATGCTTGATTGTGGCGAAAAGGAATACGGATTCTCTGCGCCAACAAAATTGGCTCCTGCAAAAACAGAAACAGCAGGAATTAATTCATGCCAGTTAAAAGCATGATTGGCTTTGTAGCTGTATATGTTTGCCTCTTTTTTGTAGTTTTTATAAGGATCATAAATCAAATATTTGGCACCCAAAACAGTTTGTCTGAAATTATTCTTTTTATAACTTGTATAAGGAGTGTCAAAATTTTCCATTTGGTATTGCAAATCCAGAATAAATTCCAGTTTTTCAAGAAATGCACCATAACGCAATGTAATATCGGTACCAAAACCGCTGGCATCATAATCTAATAAATCGTGTTTTTCCTTGATGCCATATACACCAAGTTCTGCCTGGATAACAGATTTTCCAACTGCGTACGCAGACATTGTTTCGCCCGGACGGTTAGAATTAATAACATCAGTATACTGTGCGAAAAAAAATTGAGGAACTAAACAAAGAGCTGTAATAAGTAAGTTTTTATTTTTTAACATAAATGTTTTGTTTGATTAAAAAGTAATAACGCATTTCAAATGTACTATATTTTATTATTTATTTAAGATTGATATTTTAATTTTAAACAATTGATTTATTAATTTTGGAAAAAAATTATACGATCATGCAAGAAGCATCTTTTACAAATTTGTTTAAAACGATAATGTGGATTATTGCGTTTTATTATATTTTTAAATTTTTGGCCCGAATCTTTTTACCGGTACTGGTAAAAAAAGCAGTTGAAAAAGCAGGCGAGAACTTTCAGAGACAACAACAATACAGTCAGGATAATACATGGCAAAAAACGCGTACAAATAATGATGAGATAATCATTAATACCGCCAATGCCAAAAATCCCCGCGAAACCAAAAAGGTTGGCGATTATGTTGATTACGAAGAAATAGATTAAGTTTGTGACCTAAATTTATAGGATTCATCATTTAACCCAAACCAGCCTAAATTGAAAATAGTAAATAAGTTCTATCCGCATGCCCTTGTTATACTGGGCTTTATTCTCGTTTCTTTAATTTATTTTTATCCAGTTTTACAAGGAAAACAAATCTTTCAATCGGATATTGCTCAATATACCGGAATGGCAAAAGAGCAAAATGATTTTAGGGCTACAGAACATTCTGAGCCGTATTGGACAAATTCAGCATTTGGCGGGATGCCAACCTATCAGTTAGGCGCTAATTATCCTAACGATTATGTGGGTAAAATAGATGATGCTTTGCGTTTTTTACCACGTCCTGCTGATTATCTGTTTTTATATTTCTTAGGTTTCTACGGTTTATTATTGGTTTTAAAAATAGATCCTCTAAAAGCATTTATTGGTGCAATTGCCTTTGGTTTTTCTACCTACTTAATTATTATACTTGGAGTTGGTCATAACGCAAAAGCCCATGCAATTGCTTATATGCCGCTTGTGATTGCCGGGTTTATCCTCATTTTTCAGAAAAAATATATTTGGGGTGGTTTGCTCACCATGTTTGCGGTTGCATTAGAAATTAATGCCAATCACTTTCAAATGACCTATTATTTACTGATTTTCTTATTGATACTTTCAGGTTATTTTGCTTTTAATTTTATCAAAGAAAAAGAATACAAACCTCTTTTAACAGCATTTGGAGTTTTGGCGGTTGCCGGAATTTTTGCCATTGGCGCCAATGCAACTAACTTAATGGCTACCAGCGAGTACGCCAAATTTAGTACGCGTAGCAACAGCGAGTTGACTTTTAATCCTGACGGAACTAAAAAGACAAACGAAAATGCTTTAAGCCGTGAGTATATTACAGAATACAGTTACGGAATTCCGGAAAGTTTTAACTTAATTGCTCCAAGACTTTTTGGTGGTTCCAATCATGAAAATGTAGGAACAGACAGCCGCATGTATGCTTTTATGATGGAGCAGGGAGTTCCATCAGAGCAAGCACAGGATTTTGTGTCCGGAATGCCTACTTATTGGGGAGATCAGCCTATTGTTGCTGCTCCGGCATACATAGGAGTTGTGGTTTTCTTTCTGGCAGTTTTGGCATTATTTATAGACGATCGAAAAGTAAAATATGTATTTCTTGCAGGTGCATTGGTTTCATTAGTGCTTTCCTGGGGTAAAAACTTCTCTTTGTTAACAGACTTTTTTATCGATTATGTGCCAATGTATGATAAGTTTAGAGCAGTTTCATCGATTCAGGTAATTCTTGAATTGTGTTTTCCTGTTCTGGCTATTATGGGATTACAATCTTTCTTTAAAGCAAAAGAAGAACCTAAACTACAACAAAAAGCGCTACTACAAACCGGAGTTTTTGGTATTGGTATTATAATAATTTTAGTTTTTGCCAAAAGTATGTTTCATTTTACGGGAAGCAGTGATAGTTACTTTGCACAAAGTTACGGACCGGCTTTTGTAGATGCATTAAAAGAAGACAGAATGAGTTTGTACTCTGCAGATTTACTGCGTTCAGGCTTTTTTATTGTAATTACTTTTGGAATTTTATGGTTGTTCATCAAAAATAAATTGGTTCAAAATACAACTTTGATTATTGTTGGTCTTTTAATGATTTTTGATTTGTTTTTTGTTGATAAAAAATATGTTTCAGCTAAGGATTTTGTGAGTCCCGTACAAATTGCGGCTCCGTTTCAGGAAACACCTTCTGATGCTCAAATTTTAAAAGATACCACACATTACAGAGTTTTTGAAGTAAACGGAAACATGTCCAGTGCCCGTGCCTCTTATTTTCATCATTCTCTTGGCGGATATCATGCTGCTAAACCCAGAAGGATACAACAGTTATTTGATTATCAGATCGCAAAAAATAATATGGAGGTTTTGGATATGCTCAATGTAAAATACATCATTCAGACTGATAAAGAAGGAAAAGAGTTTCCAACTGTAAATCCAAAAACAAACGGAAATGCATGGTTTGTAGGAACTGTAAAGTTAGTCAACAAACCAGACGATGTAATGAAAGCGCTCGATCATATAGATACTAAAAAAGTAGCTGTTTTTAATGTTCGTGAGCATGAAAGTAAGTTTAGAAGTGCCCGATTGAAGAAACAATGGGATACGACAGGAACTATCAAAGTAGTACAATACAAACCAAATTATATCAAGTACAAATCTGATAACGCAAAAGATGGTTTGGCGGTTTTCTCTGAGATCTATTATAAAAATGGGTGGAACGCTTATGTTGATGGTAAATTGACAGATCATTTTCCGGTAGATTATGTTTTAAGAGCAATGGAAGTTCCAGGAGGACAACATACCATTGAGTTTAAATTTGAACCTCAGGTCGTGAAAACAGGTAGTATGATTACGTTGGCAAGTTCAATTGCAATGTTATTGCTTTTGATTGGCGGGATTTATTTTGAAAGATTCTTTCACAAAGATTCGCAAAGAATTCAAAGAGATACTCAAAAATAATTTTAAAAATCTTTGCGAAACTTAGTAAATTCTTTGTGAATCTCTGTGAAATCGAACAAACCTAATGGAACAAAAAAAACTCTTAATCATTACCTATTATTTTCCGCCAGCCGGAGGTCCCGGTGTACAGCGCTGGTTAAAATTTGTAAAGTACTTGCCTGAATTTGGTGTCGAGCCAATTGTTTATGTTCCTGAAAACCCCACATATCCTATAATTGATGAAGGTTTGGTGAATCAAATCTCTGAAAAGGCAATAGTGCTTAAAAATAAAATTTGGGAGCCCTATCAATTGGCTTCCATTTTTTCGAAAAATAAAACCAAGAAAATTAGTTCCGGAATTTTTCCCCATAAGAAAAAACAAACCTTTTTAGATAAAACCTTTCTTTGGGTTCGGGGTAATCTTTTTATTCCGGATGCCCGCGTCTTTTGGGTAAAACCATCAGTAGCGTATCTTGAAAAATATATCAGGGAAAATAATATAGATACAATTGTAACTTCCGGACCTCCGCACAGTCTGCATTTAATAGGGTTAGAATTAAAAGAAAAACTAAACGTAAAATGGTTTGCTGATTTTCGTGATCCCTGGACAACAATTGGCTATCATAAAGCTTTGCGACTGTCCCGTTATGCAGCTCAAAAACACAAAAATCTCGAGCATAAGGTATTAAATACTGCCGATACAATTATCGTAACCAGTAAAACGACAAAGACAGAATTTGAAGTAATTACCAATAAACCAATTTCGGTAATTACTAATGGTTATGATATCGAAAATGTCGAGAAACAAACACTGGATGCCAAATTTACTCTGGCGCACATCGGATCTTTTTTGTCAGATAGAAATCCTAAGTTTTTATGGGAATCTCTGGTCGAATTGCTTCACGAAATCCCGGATTTTAAAGCACATTTAGAAATAAAATTAATTGGCGCAGTAAGCCAGGAAGTTTTAGATTCAATAACAGAGTTTGAATTGAAAGAGTATTTGAATCTTCTGGGTTATGTTTCTCATCACGAAGCAATAGCACATCAAAAAAAATCTCAGGTTTTACTTTTAATAGAGATTAATTCTGAAGATACAAAAAGCATTATTCCCGGTAAATTGTTTGAGTATATGGTCTCAAATCGCCCAATAATTGCTATTGGTCCTAACGGGTCTGATTTTGCCGATATTATCAAAGAAACAAATACAGGAGTATTTTTTGATTATTCTGAAAAAGAGAAGTTAAAAAGTGTAATTTTGGACTTTTATAATCAATTTTTGGAAGGAAAATTACAAGCTAATGGTGTTGGTTTACAACAATATTCAAGAAAAAACCTCACCAGACAATTAGCACAATTGATTAACGAATAAACGATAAAAATCTAAATTCTAAAATCAGAACTCTACAATCTAAAATCAAAGCATGGGTATTGTCTTAAATCAGTCTTTCAAAAACACCATTATAACCTACATTGGCTTCGCAATTGGAGCAATTAATACGCTTTATTTATACCCCATTTATTTAGGTGCAACCTATTATGCCTTAACTAATTATATTTTGTCAGCAGCAAATGTTATCATGCCGTTGTTCGCGATTGGGATGCAAAACACACTGGTAAAATTTTATTCGCAATATGAAACCGAAGAAGAAAGGGAGCAGTTTTTGTCCTTTACCGCTTTATTTCCAATATTAATGTGTATCCCGTTAGGAATTATAGGTATTTTTTTCTTTGACGATATCACCGCATTTGTTACCAAGAAAAACCCTGTTGTAAAAGAATTTATGTTTTTGATTCCGTTTATAGGGATCTGTATGGCATATTTCGAGATATTTTATGCCTGGGCAAGAGTACACATGCATTCCGTTTTTGGGAATTTTATAAAAGAGGTTGGTTTACGTTTGGTTTCTACTATTGCTTTGGTAGGTTTGTATTTTAACTGGATGACACTTATTCAATTTGTGTATGTAACAGCCGCTATTTATTTTGTAGCATTTATAGTGACAATGTTTTATGCATTTTATGTCAAAAAGCCAAAGTTTCAAATCAATATTCCGGTAAATGTAAAAAGTGTGATGGAATATACTTTCTTTATTATTCTCTCAGGAAGTGTCGCTAATTTACTTTTAGATGGAGATAAGTTAATACTCAATCAATACATGAAGATTGAAAATATTGCCTATTACTCTGTTGCCACTTATATTGCTTTGGTAATTTCGGTACCAAGTCGTGCAATGCACCAAATTGTATATCCAATTACGGCAAAATTAATGCATGAAAACAAACACGACGAATTGAATTTACTGTACAAAAAAACGTCGATCAATTTGCAAATAGTTGGTGGTTTTGTAATGTTATGCATTTTTGTTAATATTAGCCAACTCTATGAAATCGTTCCCAAAGATTACAGAGGAGGTATTCCCGTAGTTTTTATGATTGGTTTATCGAAGTATTTTGATCTGATTTTAGGGAATAATAATGCGATCATCTTCAATACAAAATACTATCGTACCGTTTTGTTTTTAGGACTGGCTTTGGTGGTTGCAACCTTTGTTCTTAATATCATTTTCATACCAATTTTTGGTATTAAAGGATCTGCATTTGCTACATTATTATCCATTACTCTTTACAGCTTGGCCAAGTTACTGTTTGTGGTTAAGAAACTTGATTTATACCCGTTTACCAAACAAAATCTACATTCGCTGGCAGTTACCGGAGCTTTATTTTTAATGTTTTATTTTTGGGAATTTCCGGTTTATCCATTAATCGGAATTGCTTTAAAATCAGTTTTAGTAACGATTTTATATGTGTATTTAAATTACAAGTTTACTATTTCTCCGGATATTAATAAAGTAATCAATATGCTTTTTAGAAAAATAGGAATTAAAATTTAATACGATTTTAACTCATTGGGGGTACTTAATTTTAACACATAGAAACATAGACTCTAGCCTCTCAAAAAGGCGTTTCACTTAGCTAAAATGCACAGAGTTTGACTATGTCAAAGAAATGTGTTTCTTTTTGTATTCTTTATTAGGTATAAAATCTATGTTTCTATGTGTTAAATATATATTTTTTGCCCCAAGCGAAGCGAACAGACGAGTATTACACCCAACGGGTTATCTCTATTTATAAAAGAGAAAGTAATGTAAATTCTAATCTATTTTGTTTTTATATTTGTTAGTAAGGATAACTAACTTATCGCTAG
>NZ_MUGS01000055.1 GCF_002222055.1 Flavobacterium araucananum | reverse complement strand
GGTGTTATCAAAGAGTTAAGAAAAAGTTTTAAAAAAGGTTGAAATTATGCAACAAAAACCCTTGTCAATGTAAATAAAGGTGGTACTTTTGCACCCGCAACAACGATAGACGTTCGCTGAAATACTGACAAGCACACAAATCAAAATAGAAATTTATTTCTAAAAAAAGATTTAAAAAAGCTTGCGAGATTTGAAAGAAGCTGTTACATTTGCACCCCGCAAACGAAGTTCACCGAACACTTTTTTAGATAAGAGTTAAGTGAGGTAAAACAGGGAAAGTTCATTGAGATATTGGTTGGGAGATTAGAGGAAAACGGAAATAAAAATTTCTAAAAAAAACTTCAAAATTTACTTGCCAGTTGAAAATAAAATTTCTACTTTTGCACCCGCTTTGCAACACAAGTGAAACACAAAATAAGAAGAACACGTTCGTAGACATATTGAATTGACAGCCGTTTTGAGAGAGATTTCAAAACAAAGAATAAGAGTAATAGAATTGAGAGATTCGAATTAAGAAACGATAGAGAAAGCGTCGCATAATACTTAGTTCTGATTTATTAGAACAAACAATATACGATGAAGAGTTTGATCCTGGCTCAGGATGAACGCTAGCGGCAGGCTTAACACATGCAAGTCGAGGGGTATAGTTCTTCGGAACTAGAGACCGGCGCACGGG
>NZ_MUGS01000054.1 GCF_002222055.1 Flavobacterium araucananum | reverse complement strand
AATAAATTATTTTTTTAGTTGTTACATTATTTGTGTCTAAAACCACCTTGACTAATAAGACCTGATTATCCATTTTCAAGCTATTAATTTTCAAAACTTTATCTGAAATATTTGTGGTTTTGTAAATCAATTTTCCGGACACATCGTAGACAAAAACGGTGCTTAAATTTTCATTTCCAAAGGCATTAATTGTAATTATTTTATCTTTTACAAGAACTGTCAATGCATCATTTTCTTTTTCATTTTCTTTAGTCCCTAATGACAAATTACTATAACGCAATATGAAGCGATCTGCAAAAGTTCCGGTTCCGGTTGAAAAAGTATAATTGCTTGCCGTCAGGTCATGAATAACATTGGCGGTTTTATCTTCAATGTAAATTGCATGATTGCTTAAAATGCCTTCAGTATGATCTATCGCAATTGTAAAATCTCCGGCAATTGTACTTCGATATCCCAGCGGGACTACATCAGTATCTGTAAAAGGCAAGGCGCGCCCCTGAATTACAAAATTAGTCTGATTGTTTATGCTGTAAAAATCCAGGTACGGATTGGCATCAAAGGTTTCGCCATCGTATCTGTTTTCGTTATCATTGGTCGCGCCTTCGATGTATGAAACCAATAATTGCTTAAAGGCCCCGCCGTCATTTGTCATGTTCAGCCACAAACGATGTGCTTCTACTTCTGATTGTTTTACAGTGCTGCCATTTCTAAAAAACTGCGTATTATTTGTTCCTCCTAATCTCATTGCATTGGTAAACGCTATTGTTCCCGAAGAATTGGCACTTGCAAAAAAGGATTGTCCCGCAGCAATTTTGCCGGAAGGCGTGGCATTATTATTTCCTGCATTTCCAGAAGGTGCGGGTGCTGTACCTACACCGCCACTCAGGTTGTAGCTCGCATAATCATTAGAATTATACTGATAAGCTCCTTGCAAAACAACTGGTGTATTATGGGTCCAGAAATAAAGTGTTCCGTCTAAAAATGTATTTGCCCCTAAAAAAAGATCAGCACTCAATGCCGAAGGATAGGGGTTTCCTACCAGGTAAATATTGCCTGCTGTAGCGGTTTCTCCGGATATATTGCCATTGTTGGGCACGCCAATAAAAGAGGCAGTATAATCTGCTTTTATAGTACTTGAATACGTTTGCGGACTGCGAATAATATACCCTTTACCAACGACCATGTTTGTATTGGGGTTTGTCACTACCCACGTACCGCTGGTAAACGTAAGATACTTATCGTTTAAGGTAAGTGGTGAAACATCTAATAATTTTTGAGGATTAACAGGGGTTGACCAATATACAAAATCTCCAAGAATGATTTGAGAACTGGTACGATTGTACACAATATTACCCGTATTTACTGCATTTGTTGTTTGCAGAAAACTGGCATTATTTTGAAACGTAAGTGTGCCGCCATTATTGGTCAGGGCATTCGTTAAGGTGAGAGTGTCTAAGGACAGAATCGAAATATTTACTCCTGAATTTACCGTGCAACTACAGGCATTAATACTTCCTGCACCTCCCCCGGCAGAGGTAAAGTTTCCTGCAAAAATAATATTCTGATCTGCCGTTGGTGTTCCGTTAGACCAAAAAGTAGTATAGGTATTGGTAACCAAACCCGGCACTACGGCATTTGCAGAATTTAGCGAAGTACAGGTTCCGTTATAAACCGTAAAAGTATAGGTATTGGCAGCAAGACCGGTAACATTGGCTGTTGTGCCGCTGTACGGTATTACAATAGCTCCCGGATACAGGGTCAAAGTACCACCGGATGGCAGACCGCTTAAGGCAACTGCACCGGTAGGAACGGCACAGGTAGGAAGCGTTATTGTACCTATTACCGGTGCTGCGGGTAAAGGATTTACCGTAACAGTGGTCACAGCAGAATTGGCAGTACTACAAGTTCCGTTTTGTACCACAGCTCTAAATTCAGTCGTTGCTGTTAGTGGTACTGAAACATATGTGCTAGCGGTATTGGCAATATCTGTCCAGGTAGAAAACGGACTTATGGCAGATTGCCATTTGACTACCGTTCCGGTTTGTCCGGACAAGGTTAATGTAGCACTTGTAAGACCGCTGCAAATTGTAGTACCTCCCGCAACTGTTCCTCCTACACTTGCTCCTGAAATCGTTATGGTAGCAACATTTGATGCGCTAATACTAGAGGGACAAACTCCTGATGTTAATTGTGTTACCGTAATAGTGCTCGTCCCTACTGTAGTTAAACCCGTTGCGGTAAAACTTCCTGTACCGGCGGTACTTACGGTCATTGATGCTGTTAACCCACTTGCTGCCGGAGTACCGCGACTGTAGGTTACGGTATAATTCCCTACAGGCAATGAACCTGCACTGGATGTCACGGTTACTGTAGCATTTCCGTCTGTGGCACAGGCATTGGTGGCGGTTGTTCCGGTAATGGCATAAGTAGGACAGGTATAGGTTACGATAACCTGACCACCTGCTCCAGTTCCTCCAATTTGAGGAGAACCTGAAGCCGAATTAATAGCACCACTACCACCACCTCCGGGAGCACTTCCCGCATTTCCGGCACTATTGCCTAAAAGTAAACTCGAAATTCCGGCTCCTCCGGCACCACCGGTTGGGTTAGCACCGGCACCTCCTGCTCCGGACGAAAGACCTAAGGTTAGCAAAGCAGATCCTCCGTTTCCTCCGGCGTTACCCGCAGTTTTTGTGGTTCCAAACGAAGCTGTAGTTGTACCACCGGATCCTCCTGATGGTGTGTTTCCGGTTGTATTGGCAAACCCTCCTGCTCCTCCGGCAGCCAGAATAATACCTTCAAATCCTGTAATGGTAGAACTTCCTCCGGCTACTCCGTTAGTAAGTGTTCCTGCCGTTTGTCCGGCAACAACAACACTTAAAGTTGTTCCAACTCCCACTGTAATTGTGCCTGAAACATAGGCACCTCCTCCTCCTCCGGCAGCTCCTCTGCCTAAAAGCAATCCTGCACCACTGGCACCGCCACCGGCACCACCGCCTCCCCATGCCTGAACAGACATAGAGGTAATTCCTGCGGGAACTACTACAGAACCATTGGTTGTAAATGTATGGGGCGGCTGTGCCCACAAAGAAATGTAAACGAAAAATAGAAATAAAGATAATTTTAGTCTCATAACAGTCGGAATTAAGATTATAAGCAATAATTCTTTTGTGCTATTTATAGGAAATATTAAAAAAAAAGATTTTTTTTGCGCTTCGAAGATTGAATCTGAATCTCTTTTTTTAATAAAAAAAGCACAAGCCCTAAGTTACTGAAATAAAGGTATTTATAAAATAAAAAGTGGTATTTGCTTACAAAAATTATGTTTCCCGAAATTATTTAACTTAGTTTTCCCAAAAAATTACTCTTTTGAATCCAAATTCTTACTTTTTGTAGAAAAAAGACAAAATTTTATCATTTAAAAATTTAATCGCCAAAGTCATGACAAACAAAGAAGCTTTGTTAAAATTGGAGCACTTTTGTGCCTATCAGGAACGATGTCATGCCGAGGTTGTCAATAAGTTATACAGTCTTAAAATGACGGCTGACGAAATTGATACTATTGTAGTACAGCTAATTGAAAGTAATTTTTTGAATGAAACCCGTTTTGCCTGCAGCTTCGCCAGAGGAAAACACCGCATCAAACATTGGGGGAAAATCAGAATTACAAATGAGCTCAAAATGAAACAAATTTCTGCTTTCAACATTACATTGGCATTAAAAGAAATTTCTCCCGAAGAATACGAATCAACTTTTGAGAATCTGGCTGAAAAATGCTGGAATAGTATTACTGAAAAAAATACGCTGAAAAAACGTAAAAAATTTTGTGATTATATGTTGCGAAGAGGTTATGAAAGTTTTTTAGTGTATGATAAAGTGACTTCTTTAGAAAAAGAAATTTAGCGTTTTCGCCATTTTAGAAAAAACCACAAAAGAGCCTAAAATTTCTTACTTTTCAATAACCGTTAATTTTTGTTAATTTTGAAGAATAATCACCTTTCCTCGCTTTTTTTGAATAAAAGTTTCAAAAATTCTTAAAATTAACACCCTAAATTACGATTTTTCTTATATTTAAAAACTCCATTTTATAAGAAATACCATAAATACGCATTTTTTTTAGTGTATTTCATCGACTTTTTTAACATTTCAACGATTATATCGCCATTCTAAAAACCCTCTTTAATTCAAACCCGTAGATGTATCTATATTTGCGCAGGCGAGAATTATTATGCCAGCATAACGAGTTGATAGAAAACATATAACATGAAAAAAATTTTACTTTTACTTTTATTTTTACCCTTTTTAAGCTTCAGTCAAGTTGACCTGGTAAAATGGAATGCTGCTAATGCTAATACTTTAAGTCCAACCTATTCTGTTGGAACAGTTACTTCTCAGGATTTAACGGCAAACAATGGGATAAGCCTTAGTTACGTTTCAAACAATGCTGCCGACACTTTTTTTCAAACCGGTAGCTGGCCAACTCCCGCAGATAATGGTGGGGAATACAATCCAACAAAATATATTCAGTTTACGATAAAACCAAATACGGGTTCGAAAGCTGATCTAAGCACTTTTACTTTTCAGGTAAGATCCGGTTCCGGAAAATTTAGAGTAAAATATTCTAAAGATGCTTCGTTTGCTACAGGCGTAAAAGATCTAATTACAGAAACGACTACGCCAGGTTCATGGACCACTTATACTCCAAGTTTTTCGGCAGAGATTAATCCGGTATTAGAATCTGAAACGGTTTATGTTAGAATCTACTCGTACAGCACATACAATACTTTTGAAGTAAAAACAGGAACGAACGCCGGTAATGTTGTACCTCTTATTAGAGGAACTATTACTGCTTTTGATTCTACTAAAATATTGGCTATCAATGATTATGTAGACACTACTAAAGATTTGGCTGTAAACATCAACGCCTTGAACAACGATGTTAAAAAAGAAACGGTTACATCACTAACAATTCCTACTCCTCCTGCAGCAACAGAAGGAACAGCGCTTATCAACCCGGATAAAACGATAACTTTTAATCCTGCATCAGGTTTTACAGGAACTTCGGTATTTAATTATACCATAACCGGACCTACAGGAACATCTACGGCAAGCATCAAAGTAACGATCTCTGATGTTGCAAATGATAACTTATCGTTATGGAACGGTGCTTCATCAAGCTACAATCCGGTTACAAACGCGTATGTAAATTCGAATTCGCCTATAACTGCAACAGGCGCATCACTTTCTTACGTGTATCAAAATACGACAACTGCTTTTTTTCAAACCGGTAGCTGGCCAACTCCTGCAGATAACGGAGGCAGTTATGATCCTAATAAATACATTCAGTTTAAAATAAATCCGGATTCAAATCACCAGTTAAATCTGAAACAATTCAATTTTACCTACAGAGGTAACAACGGAAAATTTCAGGTACAATATTCAAAAGATCCTTCTTTTGCTACTGGCGTAAAAGTTTTAATCCCGGAAACGGCTACCGCTGGATCATTTACGACTTTAACAAATACGCTGGCTACAGACATAAGTCCTGTTCTTTCTACAGAAACGGTTTATATCAGATTTTATGTGTACAGCACTTACAATACTTTTGAAATATTAAACGGAAACGGAAATAGTGTTGGTCCGGTAATCACAGGAACTGTAAAAGACGTGAATACTTTGACGGCTAACAACGACAATATTTCGACTCCAATCAATCAGGCTGTAACAGTTCCTATTTTAACAAATGATGTTATAGGGGGTTCTGCTTTGCAACAAATAACGGTAACGCAGCCAACAAACGGAACGGTAACAGTCAATGGTACTTCGAGCGTAACTTTTACGCCTTCTAGTGCTTTTACCGGAACGACTTCGTTTACATATACGTTGCGAAATGCAAATTCAAATTATTCATCGGCAACTGTTGGAGTAACAGGAACTGCTGCTGTTTGTGCCGCTACACCTACGGCAGGAACAAACTACTGGAAAGGATTTGTTTATACGTATACTGGTAATACACCTGCAACAACAACGTATGTAGGATCTATAGCCGAGAAAGCAATTTTTGACCGCAATATAGCCGATGGTACTATTACCGGTGACGCTACTGTTGAGGCAAATGCATTTTGTGGTACGGTACCAAGCGATAAGTTTTTTGTTCGTTATTTAATGAAAGCTACTACAACGGCAGAAACGTACAACATTACTATTGGTGGTGATGATGGTATTCGTTTGTATATTGACGGAACATTGGTTCCGGTAACTCCAACAAACTCATGGTCAGATCATAGTTATGTTACTTACTCTGCACAATATACTTTTACTGCCGGTACACATGATTTTGTTCTTGAATATTATGAAAATGCTGGTCAGTCAAGAATATCATTTACTTATGGTGCCATAAAAGGTAATAATGCTACGCTTCCTTATGGAGATTTTAAATGGAATGTTTATGGTTTTAACTTACCGGATATCTCATTGCCTGCTGCAAGTTATGCAGGAACTTATGTAGATAATAATCTAAATATAAACACACAAACATTTTGGGACAGAACAAAATCGCCTTCTTATTATTCTGGCTGGCAAGGTGCCCCAATGAATGTTGACCAGTTTGCTATTACATACAAACGTCAGGGATTTCCTTGTGGTCGCTACCAGATACAATTGGTAAATTGCGATGATGTTGGCGAAATTTATATCGATGGTGTAAAAGTATACACGCAATCTGGCTACACCAATACTGCTGCATTAATAAATAGCGGACAGCAATATACATTAAACAAAAACTCTAAAATCGAAGTGCGTCTTAGAGAAGATAATGGTGATGCTAATCTGGCCATTAACCTGATCGATGTACCGTTTAGTTATGACGGATCAACTGCTCCGCCAACTGACTCTTCGATTATTATAAACAATGATCTTACTTTATCAAACGACTTACAAGTTTGTTCTTGTACGGTTGCTGCGGGTAAAACACTTACTATTGCTACAGACAAAGTACTTACGGTATTAGAAAACATTACAGTAAATTCTACTGGTAAAATAGTAGTTCAAAATAGCGGATCATTAGTACAAACAAACAACAACTCTACTTATACAGGTAGTGCAACATCATTTGAGTTATACAGAAATACAACTCCTGTAAATCGTTTTGATTATACATATTGGTCTTCGCCGGTATCAGGTCAGACTTTATACAACTTATCACCAAATACTTTGTCTGATAAATATTTAGAATATGATTCTTCTATCGACAACTGGAAATATCTAACGGGAGGAAATTATGTAATGCAACCCGGAAAAGGTTATATCGTAAGAGCGCCTTCGACTATTGCGATTAGCGGAAGTCCTCAGGTTTTTACAGGAAAATTTGTTGGGGTTCCTAATAACGGAATAATCTCGACTCCTGTAACCAATAAAGCAGGGAATACAACGACGACTAATTTATTAGGTAATCCTTACCCGTCTGCTTTAAACGCAGATCAGTTTTATGCAGATAACAGCGCTACTATAAAAGGAACGTTTTATTTATGGACACACTCTATTACTGTAATTCCGGATGCTTCAGGAAGTTACTCTTACAGTGATTCAAACTATATTTCGTACAATGCAACCGGTTCAACAGGTGCAGGAGATACTACAAATTGTACAACTTGTGGCGGAACTAAACTTAACGGAAACATTGCTTCTGGTCAGGGATTCTTTGTAGAGGCTAAAACAACCGGAACTGTTGTATTTAATAATGCATTAAGAGTAAAAACAACTGCAAGCAACAATCAATTTTCTAAAACAGCAAAAACGATTGTAGAGAAAAACAGGGTTTGGCTGAATCTTAAAAATAGCGACGGAGCTTACAACGAAATGCTTTTAGGGTACGTTACCGGAGCAACAAATGAGTTGGATGATGCGTATGACGGAAGCTCTTATGCAACCGGAACAGCTTTATACTCTGTTTTAGGAACTAATAATTTGGTAATTCAAGGTCGTGCTTTACCGTTTGAAGAGCAAAAAGAAATAATTCCTTTAGGTTATATTGCAAGCACAGCAACAGAATATACTATTGGTATCGAAAGTGTTGATGGATTGTTTCAGGGTAAAGATGTATACTTATTAGATAAAACAAATAATGTTCTAACCAATTTATCGAGCGACAGATATACATTTAAAACGGAACCGGGAACTTTTAATGAGCGTTTTGTACTTTCTTTCTACAAGAAACCAACAGAATCTATTGTTCCTCCCGTAGTTACAGAACCAAAAGATCCTGTTACAGAAACGCCGGTAGTTACAGATCCTAAAGATCCAACAACAGAACCGCCGGTTACGACATTACCGGGAGGAAATCCAACGATTGACAACCCAACATTAGAAGTTCCTGGTACGCCGGAAATTACTAAAAAAGAAACGCTGATTTACAAATCGAATAGTCAGATTTTAATTGAGTCTGATCTTCTAAATATCGAATCTGTTTATGTGTTTGATGTATTGGGTAAAAACATTTTCTATAAAGAGAACATACACAATACCTCTTATAGCACGAATCAATTGCCCGTTCAGAATCAAGTCATCATTGTCAAGGTTCTTACAGAGGACAACAAAATAATTACCAGGAAAATAATTTTCTAATAACAAAAAAACCATTCGCCGCGGCGAATGGTTTTTTTTATTTCTCTAAGTCTGGTTAAGCTTTCTCGATCAAAACAGTAACCGCATTACCGCCAAAACCAACGGCATTAATCAAAACTCTTTTTATAGGTTTTGTTTGTTGTTGTTTTTCTCCAAACGGAACTCCTATAAAAGTATCGTGCTTAAACATTAAAAGCGCGAGTTCTAAACTCAATATTCCGGATGCGCCAAACGTGTGTCCTATTTTCCATTTGTTTGTTGTTAATAAAGGCAATTTAGACCCAAAAACTTTTTCGATGGCACGCAATTCTGTTAAGTCTCCTTTTATGGTTCCGGGTGCATGCATTACAATCGCATCAATAGTTTCTAAAGCCACACCGTTTAATGCCATTTTCATTGATTTTTGAAAACACGTTGCTTCGGCAGAAATCGAAATATTATGTTCTAAAATCTCAGTTGCATAACCCACTCCTGTAACATAAGCAATTGCATTTTCTTTTTGACCCGTTTCCAGACAACAAACTGCGGCTCCTTCGCCCAAAATCATGGTATTTTGTGTTTTTTCGAAATCGAAGGCCAGATTGGGCCAGGAATCTGTGTCCTGATTTATTCTTGAATATATTTTTAAGGCACGCATTTGTGCAATCGTAAAATCTGTTAAAGGTGCTTCACTTCCTCCTATCAAAAATTTATCAGCCATTCCGGATTTCAGCCATGCAACACCATTGAGCAAAGCATGAAGTGCGGTTGAACAGGTTATCGAATGCGAAATTTCAGGACCAACACTTTGCAAATCGTGCGCAATCCAGGAAGATATATTGCCCAAAGTAGTGGTTGGAGAAGCAAGGGTCTGCGCTTTTCCGGTATCTAAATATGCTGCGTAATGCTTTTCGAATAAATCTGTAGCACCACGGGAAGATCCTATATTGATTCCAAAAATAGCCTCAGAATCCCATCCTGCCTGTTCAACTGCTTTTCTGGAAGCTGCCAAAGCAAACAAAACCGAATTGTCTAAAAATTTATATTTAGGATCTGAATCGCGTATATCAGCAACAATTTGTTTCGATTTTGCACCAAGAGAAGCCACCGAAGTTTCTTGCTGATCTAAAAACTGCTTAGAAAAACAATGCTTGTTGTCGAGGTATTTCTCCCAAACCTCATTAGAAGTATTCCCTAAAGGCGAAAGAGACGCAAAAGCTGTTATAGAAATTTTAGTATTCAATGTTGTGGATTTTTAATCGCAAAGTTCGTGAAGTTATAGCAAAGATGGCACACTGATAACGCGGATTAAAACGATATACACAGATTATTATCAATTATTTAATCTGTGAGACCCGCAACAACCGTTATATCCGTGGGCAATATTCAGACCATATCTATCGCTTCTTCAATCGTTTTGTATACTTTATTAAGTTGTTCGTCAGTCATGATATACGGTGGCAGAATATAGACAATATTGCCTACCGGGCGTAAAACAACTCCTTTGTCAATAAAGAAATTATAGAGTTTTGTTCGCATAGATCCGTAATAACTTTCATCTGAATCTGATTTGATTTCTACTGCAAAAATAACGCCCAGTGTTCGGGCTGTACTTACTTTTGAGTGATTTTCGATTTTTTTCTGAAAGCTTAAATGACTTTTATTTATTCTCTCAATGTTCGCCTGCATTTCATTGGTTTGCAACAAATCGATACTTGCCAAAGCTGCTGCACAACCTGTTGGGTTTGCCGTAAAAGTATGTCCGTGAAACAAGGCTTTATTAATATCGTCATCATAAAATGCATCGAAAACTTCCTGAGTAAAAGTGGTAATTGCCATTGGGATTGTACCTCCGGTTAATGCTTTCGACAAGCAAATCATATCCGGATCCTGAGAAACATAATCCATTGCAAAAGTCTTTCCTGTTTTACCAAAACCCGTCATCACTTCGTCTGCAATGGCCAAAACATTATGCTCTTTGCAAATCTGGATTAATGTAGCCAAAGCTTCGGGTTCGTACATGACCATTCCGGCAGCTCCCTGTACTAATGGCTCAAAAATAAATGCCGCACAATGATGGTTTTCAATAACATTTTTAAGCGCCTCAAAACTTTCTTGTTCTTTTCCTTTTACCGGAACCGGAATCCGAACCACGTCTATAAACATTCCCTGAAAAGCTTGTGTATAAAACGAGATTCCGCTTGCTGCCATTGCGGCAAAAGTATCTCCGTGAAATGCATTTTCGAAAGCAATTATAGTGGTTCGTTTTTCATTTTTATTAAAGAAATATTGCAAAGCTACTTTTATGGCTACTTCAACAGCTGTTGAGCCATTATCCGAAAAGAAGATTTTTTGCTGATTTTCAGGCAAAATTTCCAGAAGTCTTTCGGCTACTTTTATGGCTGGCTCATGCGTAAAACCGCCAAACAAAACGTGTTCTAACGTGGTTAGTTGTTTGTAAATCGCATCTGCAATAAATTTGTTGCTGTGCCCAAACGGATTTACCCACCACGAAGCTATTGCATCGATATATTCTTTGCCGTTTTCGTCCCAAAGCAACGCTCCTTCACCTCTTGAAATTGCAATTGGAGCTTGTGCTGTTTTATGTTGTGTATAAGGATGCCAAAGGTACTGGCTGTCTTTTTCTGTTAAAGTCATCTTGTTTAGAATATAGATATTAGAGAATAGAAAATAGAGAAAAGAGTATAGAATAAAGAGAAAAGACTAAACTCTACAATTTTTACAAAGATAGGAAAGTCTATTTTCTTTATTCTATCTTCTTTATTATCCATGTTCTATAATCTATACTCTTTATTCTTTTCTCTATTTTCTATTCTCTTTCTTCTATACTCTTTCTTCTATACTCTTTCTTCTATACTCTTTCTTCTATAAATTAAGCAAATTCTCCCGAAACAAATCGGCGTACTCCCGTATTACATTTTGGTCGAAATAGGGTTCTTCGTCAATTCTACCAACGCAAGGAATACCGGTTTTATTCCGGATTAAACTTTCTGTGGGTTTGTTTTCGCTTCCGCTAAAGATAATTCCGGCAACTTCAAAACCACGATTCCTGATGGCTTCGATTGTTAGCAAAGTATGATTGATACTACCCAGATAATGTCTTGAAACAACAATAATTTTATAATCGGGCTGAATTAAATCGATTATTAAATCTTTATCATTCAGTGGTACAAAAATTCCTCCGGCGCCTTCAATAACCAAATGATTGGTTGTTTCGGGTTCTTTTATTTGCTGAAGATCAATAACAATTCCGTCAATGGCTGCTGCTAAATGCGGACTTGCGGGTGTATTTAATTTATAAGCGTTTCCGAAAATTTTAGATTTTAGACTGGAGATTTTAGATTTGATTTTATGACTGTCTGAATTTTCTAAATCCCCTGCCTGAACAGGTTTCCAATAATCGGCTTCTAAAGCCTGGACTACAATTGCAGAAGTTATGGTTTTGCCCACATCGGTTGAAATTCCTGTTATAAATATTTTCATATATTTTTTTGTTTCGCAAAGATGCACAAAGAAAAAACGCTGAGATGCACAAAAAAAGACTTTTTACTTTGTGTTGCTTTGTATTTTTTCTTTGCGAATCTCTGTGTAATATCTTTAGCAAAAATACCAATAAAAACAAAACCCATCTGTACGATAGGTTTTGTTTTTGATTATTCTTCTTTTAGTTCGTCGATTACTTTTTTGATTTCTCCGGCATATTTCCCATAAAATTTATGAACCCACCATTCTAATGTAATTCCCATAACCAAAATAGAACCTGTTACGGCAGCAAATACACTAATCAATTGAGAGTTGCTAAAGTTTGTAATTTGAAATCCCGGCACCTGAGAAAAATCGTTGTACAAATATCCTATCAAAAACAATACAATAAAGGGCGTCAGGGCAAACCCAAAGGTTTTGTACAACTCCATATTGAGCCTGATATCAAAATAAGTTTCGTACAAGCTGTCTTTTGTTTTTAAACTTATGTTGTTTAATCTTTTATAAAACAAATAGAGTTTTACCAAATAGTACAAACAAACAGCAAAAAATATGCTGAAAAACAAATAAAACGGGATAATCCATTTTGCAGGAAAATCAAATACCAGAGGCGCAAAACCATAAAGCACTACAGCTGTTGACTGATAAATAAGTTCTTTTTTAAGGTTTTTTCTAATTTTATCCAGCGGTGTATTTGCTGATTCTATTTTTTTTAAATTATCCGGAACAACGACATTATCTGTCTTTTCATTATTCCATGCTTTTTGTATATCGTTAAAATCCATATCCTTGATTTTTTATAATTTCCTTTAATTTTTCTTTTGCTCTGTTTAATTTTACTCTCGCATTTCCTTCAGATATCCCCAGATTTTCGCCTATTTCTTTGTGAGAAAATCCTTCTAACTGATAGAATATAATGGCTTTGTCTATTTTTTCGAGTTTTTGAACAGCTTTGTAAAAATGATCTATCTGATTTTCTTTGATATGCGAATCGCCTTCATCATCTTTAATGTTTTCTGAAGCGATTTCGTATTTATCGACTTTTCGTTTTTCCTTTTTCAGGAAAACAATCGCTGTATTTACTGCAACGCGATACATCCAGGTCGAAAACTGACTTTCGTTTCTAAAAGAATCATACGATTTCCAGAGCTGACAAATAATCTCCTGAAACAAATCTTGTTGATCGTCCCGATTGTCCATGTACATTTTAGAAACCTTATACAGTATTCCTTTATGACTTTCGATCCTTGTTAAAAATTCCTGTTCTTTCTCTTTCAAAATACGACTAATTCATTACTGGTTTTACTTTGTATCCCGCTTTTCTTAACCCATTAATTACTCCTTCATCACCTGCTAAATGTGCTGCTCCTACTGCTACAAACAAACTTTCTTTTTGCATTAATGCAGGCAAAACTTTAATCCAGTTGTAATTTCTTTCGTCAAGCATATACTTTTTAGCCTTTGCATTCATGATGTCTTCCGCTGTAATATTTTTAAATAATTCGTCTAAATTTTCTTTTTTGTACGAGGTTACCAGTTCTTTTGTCTGATGCGGATCTGACTCGTCTAACATTGCTATCATTTCGTCATCAGAATACGCATTTCCAAAACTTTCAAACTGAGATTTGACCGTTTCCAGTCCGGCGATTTGTATATTCCTTTTCTTGGCAGCATCAATAAATTCCATTTCATAAAATTTAATATCACTACAGCCAAAGGTTTTCATCGAGATTAAACTCATAACAGTCATCAGGTTAAAGTTATCAACTTGCTGAAGTGTCATTCCTGCAGATTTTTTTAAAATAGCCTCTAATTTAGACAATTGTTCGGGATCTAATTTTTTGCTGAGTGGTTCTTTTCCCATTGCCATTTGTTGCGCATCGTTCATTTCTTTAGGGTCCGAAAAATTAATTTCTAAAACTAATTTATCTGAACTATCGAATGCTTTTTTTGCTTTTTCTGACAGGAAATAATCTCCTGAACATATCATGTGAATCGTCCCGTATAAATAAGAAGGTTTCGACAATCCGTTTCCTGAGACTTCCCATAAAAGAGAATTTTCAAGCTTTGGAGATTTAGTTTGTGCATCGCTTGTTCCGGCAATGATAAATGCAATTGCTACTAGTACTGATTTAAATAATTTTTTCATTTGTTGATTGATTAGTTTTGATGATTGAAACTCTTTAGGGTTTCTTTATTTGATTACGACTCGTAAGTACAGGAATCATCAAAACGTTACAAAAAAAATCGAAATTTTTTTTAAGTAGATAAAAATCAAGAAGCTTGGGCTTTTTCTGCCCACAGATTGGGCAGATTAAACTGGTAATCACAGATTTCTTAAATTCTGCTTTCTGTTATTTGTATAAACTAATCTTTTAAAATCTGGAGTTTCACCAAAATTGAGCACTAAGCCAACCTCTATTTGAGTTGCTTTTAAATAATTCATTAATTGAGCAACATGCGAACTTATAAGGTATTCGCATGCTTTTAGCTCAACAATTATCGTGTCTTCAATTAGCAAATCAGCATAAAATTCACCTACTAACTGATTTTTAAAATAAACTTTAATTTGTTTCTGAGCTTCAACTTTATATCCTTGTGATTTTAATTCAAAATACATAGCATTTTGATATACTTTTTCCAAAAATCCATAACCAAGATGATTATAAACATCATAGAACACCTGCAATATGGGTTTTGATATTTCTTTGTGTAAGAGCTTCGTCATAATAATCTGTGTTAACCCGTCAAAACCTGTGAGATCCGTGGGCTAAAATACGAAATTTCCTAACAATTCAAGTACTTGCTTAATTTCTTGTTCTGTATTGAAACTATGTATACAAAAACGCAATCGCTCTTGTCCTTCGGGTACCGTTGGCGAAAGTATGGGTTTTACATCAAAGCCTTTATCCTGCAGTTGCTGCGCCAGTTGTTTTACATTTTCGTTGCCGGGAACTATGGCAGATTGTATGGCCGATTTGCTTCGCACAAACATTGGTTTTAGACCCAGCATGTTTTTTTGCTGATTGAACAAAACAATGTTCTCCCGCAATTTTTTGATCGTTTGTTTTTCGGTTTCCAATTGTTGGTATGCTACCAAAATTGTAGCAACCGCATGTGGCGATAATCCGGTTGTATAAATAAAGCTTCGGGCAAAGTTTACCAAATATTCCTTAAGAGCTGTGCTTCCTAAAATCACTGAACCATGACAACCCAGACCTTTGCCAAAAGTCATAATTCTTGCAAAAATGCGGTTATGCAATTGCAGGTATTGCATTAAGCCTTCGCCTTGGTCTCCAAAAACACCCAAAGTGTGCGCTTCATCAACTACTAAATAACAATTGTATTTTTCTGAAAGCTGAACTAATTCTTCCAGATTTGGACTATCCCCGTCCATCGAAAAAACAGTTTCGGTAACAATATAAATATTTGTTTTGGGAAATTTTTGGATCAAACGCTCTAAATCTTCAAAATCATTGTGGTCGAATTTATACGATTTAGCATTCGACATGACAATTCCGTCCCGAATAGAAGCGTGACTTAACTCGTCGTACAAAATAACATCATTTCTTTGCGGTACAGCGCTAAAAAAACCAATATTGGCATCGTAACCCGAATTGAAGATTAAAGCGGTTTCAGCATCATGAAACGCTGCTATAAATGTTTCTGTAATTTGATATAAGGAATGGTTACCGGAAATTAGCCTTGATCCGGTTGCACCGTTCTGAAAAATTTCATTTTCTAATAAATAGGCATGTGTATGCTTAAAAATAGATTCAGATTTTGAGAATCCGATATAGTCATTAGACGAAAAATCTATCAAATTATTGAAGACAGGCAATTTTCTAAGCGAATTATTCTGCTTACGGTTTTCAAGTTTTTGAATTAGATTTTCGGGTAATTTCATAAAAGCAAAGTTATGAAATTGAAGTTTATAAAAATAAACAGCGGGTTTAATGTCACCCGCTGTTTTCAATTTACTTTTAGACCGCACTAATAAACGGCGATTGTCTGCTAAAGTTTGCTTTGGTCATTTCTCTGACCATAAATACTGCAATATCAGTTGCACTGATTTTATCTCCCGGACAATCTTCTATATTTACCAAAACCGGAGTACTTACAGCTGCAAATTCTATAAACGGAACCCGAACCTGTGTCCAATTTACAGTACTGTCGACCAAAAAATCATACGCTTTTTGTCGGTCTTCCTGAATTACCGGAAAATTGGTTTTCATCCATTGTGTCGCCATTTCGGTTTTATTACTTTTTTTATCAAACGGGCTATCGATATTAAGCCCGGCTAATAAAAGATAACGCTCAATTGCATAATCATTCATTGCCTGCAAAATATTTTTAGTCGCTAAACTTGCCACAAGTGGTTCGTCTTTGCGTTGCCCAATTGTACTAATTACAGCGTGACAATCTTTAAGCAGTACTTTTATAGCTTCGGGATCACGGGCATCTCCTTCAATAATTTGGATTTGTGGATTTTGAATCGTAAAATTCTCCGGATTTCTTAGCAATAGTTTAATGCTATATCCTTCTTTTAATAACTGGTTTACAACATAAGCTCCAGTTCTTCCGCCACCGCCCAGAACGGCAACCTTTTTTATATTTTTCATCTGTTCTTTATAAAATTTGACATAAATAAATCACGTCTTATCAGTTTGATAAAACGAAACAATAAAAGCTTACTGTGCTTTTATACTACGATCAATATTTTATAAAGAGATTCTAATAGTCCAAATATAACAAAAAAAAAACACCAGCTGTAGCTGATGGTTTTTTAAATTTATTTTGAAATTGTGTTAGTCAACTAAAACAATTACTTTATTGTCTTTCATTTCGATAGTACCTGCCTCAATCTCTAATGTATAGGTTTGGTCATTTACTTTCGTGAATTTACTCGCTACGTCTTTAGAAAAATTAAAACTTGGCGCTGCAATTTTTACAGTTCCTTTTTCCAGAATAGAAACAATAGGAGCGTGATTATTCAATATTTGAAAGCTTCCGTCAACTCCAGGTAATGTAACTGATGTTACTTCTCCTGAAAATAATTTTGCTTCTGGTGATACTATTTCTAAAATCATTTTTCTTTTAGTTATGATTTATAATTTATGAGTCATAAATGAGTAGGAATTATCATTTACAACCCATAATTTATAATTATATTAAGCTTCAGCTAACATTTTTTCTCCAGCTTCAATAGCATCCTGAATAGAACCTTTTAAGTTGAAAGCTGCTTCAGGAAGATGATCTAACTCACCGTCGATAATCATGTTAAATCCTTTGATAGTATCTTTAATATCAACCAATACTCCAGGAATACCTGTAAATTGCTCGGCTACGTGGAAAGGTTGAGATAAGAAACGTTGCACACGACGTGCTCTCGATACTGATAATTTATCTTCTTCAGATAATTCTTCCATACCTAAGATCGCAATAATATCTTGCAATTGTTTGTATTTTTGAAGAATCTCTTTTACTCTTTGTGCACAGTCATAATGCTCAGCTCCTAAGATTTGAGGAGTTAAAATTCTTGAAGTAGAATCTAACGGGTCTACCGCTGGATAAATCCCAAGCTCAGCAATTTTACGAGACAATACAGTTGTTGCATCTAAGTGAGCAAATGTTGTTGCCGGTGCAGGGTCAGTTAAATCATCCGCAGGAACGTAAACCGCTTGTACAGATGTAATAGATCCTTTGTTTGTAGAAGTAATACGCTCTTGCATAGCTCCCATCTCTGTTGCCAAAGTTGGTTGGTACCCTACCGCAGAAGGCATACGTCCTAAAAGTGCCGATACCTCAGATCCTGCTTGTGTAAAACGGAAGATGTTATCAACGAAAAACAATACGTCTTTACCTTGATCAGTTCCTGCTCCATCACGGAAATACTCAGCGATAGATAATCCTGAAAGTGCTACACGGGCACGAGCTCCAGGAGGCTCATTCATTTGTCCAAAAACGAAAGTAGCTTTAGACTCTCTCATTCCCGGCATATCTACTTTAGATAAATCCCATCCTCCATTTTCCATAGAGTGCATGAAATCATCACCGTATTTAATAATTCCTGACTCTAACATCTCACGAAGCAAGTCATTTCCTTCACGTGTTCTTTCTCCTACTCCTGCGAATACAGAAAGTCCACCGTGACCTTTTGCAATATTGTTGATCAACTCCTGAATCAATACTGTTTTACCAACACCGGCACCACCAAACAATCCAATTTTACCTCCTTTTGCATAAGGCTCAATCAAATCGATTACTTTAATACCTGTGAATAAAACTTCTGATGAAGTTGATAAATCTTCAAACTTAGGAGCTTGTCTGTGAATAGACAAACCGTTTTCTCCTGTTTTTGGCAAGTTTCCTAAACCATCAATTGCATCTCCAATTACATTGAATAATCTTCCATATACGTCTGGACCGATTGGCATTTGGATTGGATTACCAGTTCCAACTACTTCATATCCTCTTGACAAACCATCTGTTGAGTCCATAGAAATGGTACGAACAGTGTTTTCACCAATGTGAGATTGTACTTCTAGAACTAACAACGTTCCGTCTTTTTTAGTGATTTCTAGTGAATCATAAATTTTTGGAAGTTCAACATCTTTACCGTTGAAAACTACGTCAACTACTGGTCCAATGATTTGAGCAACTTTTCCTATTACTTTTGACATTACTTATGTATTTATTAAATAGCTATTTAGGTTTATCGAAAATACCTCTTTTTTCAGAGCGCAAAGATAATTTTTTAAAATATAAAATCAATATTTTTTTTATAAAAAATACTACGATTTTGTTTGATTCCTAAAAGAGAGGCTTCAAATATCGAAAAAAGCATTTTTTAACTAAAAATAAAAAAAGCCACTACATTTTGGAAACGAGTGACTTTCTTACTAAAAAAAATTGGCATTATTGTATTGTTGCCCCATATTGAATTGGATATAAAGCCAAATCTACATGACGTAACGTTGAACCATATTTTGTATTAATGGCATCTATAAATATATTGGCAATTAAACCGTACCCTCTTGGACTTGGATGTATACCGTCCAGAGAAAAAGCTCCTCCGACAGCATAAGAAGAAGTCATCGTAAAATTGCCAAAACGAATACCTCCGCTGGACAATTGCGTCAATACACTTCTTGTATCAACAAAAGCCAATCCTTTTGCATCTGCAGCAGCAGCAATTATTACATTATAAGCATCTGTAGCTACTTTAATTTCGGCAATTTCACTCGGAATTAAAACATGTTTATCTTGTAATGGAAATGACACTCCAAATGCATTTAACGGATATGGAGGTGCAATTCCCACACCAGAATCAAGAGCCGTTGGTGCTGTACCAATAGCCGCTCTGGTCGTTAACAATAACAAATCTGTAGCTTTAGCCTGTCTCGCCTGACCAAATATTGCGCCATAAAAATTTGCAGTTTGCGCTCCTAATGTTGGCGTAAATGCCGCCGCTAACTGAGCAGCCAGATTAGGCAATGTTTCGTCTTTTATTAACACAGGGCTGGTAGAAGTTTCAGACAACAAATTAATCCTGTCTCCTGCACCAAAAGCTGTTAAAGCTGCTTTTAGCGGACCATACAATTGTGCATTAAGCAATTTAATTGTTGCCAAACCAACTGCTTCATTGTCTTTACCAATTGATTTTGCTGTAAGCGGATTATAAGGCACTGTTGTAAAATGCGGTAAGGTTGTAATGTAGGGCAAATTTGCCACTACTCCTTTTGCCCCATTAGCCGTTAAAGTATTAACCAATGTATTGTATGCAAAACTAAAAGTTGCTGTTGGCGTAATATCATCTCCCAAAACAGGATCTTGAGAAGTAGGAACTCCTCCGTTTGTAGCATAACCTAAAACATCATTCCCTCCAATAAACAAAGAAAAGAATGTAGGTGCCTGTGCTACTGCATCCGCCAGAACACTAGTCGTGGGCGAAGAAGAAAAACGCGCAAAATAAGGATTTGCTGTTGCAGGAGTTGCAAAAACTCCAGCAAGATTTCCGTATCCAGGTGCTATTAAATGATAACTTTTTGCACCAGGAATTCCAAGATTACTAAACGAACCTGTTAAACGAGCTGTGATCGAAGTACCTGAAACTCCAGGAACATTTACAGGAGCACTTGTAGCGGGATTAAAAATTAATCTTGTCGGAAATTTAGCCACCTGAACACCTCCTGAAGAAAACCCCCCAATATTATCCAGCATTAAAGGCGTAGTAAAAGCTCCACCACCTGCTGCCGCAAATTGCTGCGATAATATATTTGCATATGAATTACTCTGCCCTTTTGCAAACAAAGCGCCATCACTGTAACCTGCAGCAAACGAATCTCCAAGAGCTATATATTTTGTAAAAACCGCTGATCCGGGAACAACCGGAACTTCTGCCGGTGTATCATTACTATCATCATTATTACACGCCGCAAAGGTCAAGGAAACCAATAACAGCAATTTTATATTTTTTATCATTTTATTAAGTTTTAAATTATTACTTCTTTCTAATTTATTTATTTGATAAAAAAGAAAGAAAACTGCCTCATCTCACTACGCTATAATTATGGATTAATTGTCCAGGAAACAAACCATTGCTGCCCGATTGCTCCGGCACCAATTACCTGAATATAATCTGATCCGAAAAGGTTTGTTGCCCCAACTTTAATAACTGATTTCAGTTTTGGAAAAGCATAATTTATCTGCGCATCAAGAACAGTGTTTTCCGGAACCATACCATCTCCAAAAGAAGATTGCCATAAATATTCTGTATTCCATCTCACATTAACATTAAATCCTAAATTTTTAATCACTTTAGCATTTCCAAGAGATGCTTTAATTCTATGTTTTGGGGTATTAAATCCTGCAATAAAACTAGGGTCATCTTCTTGATTAAAATCAAATTGTGCGTAGTTATAATTAACACCTACTTCAAAATCTTTGTATACTTTTTTAGACAAACCAACTCCAAAACCCAATGAAGAAACCTGAGCTGTAGTATTGGTATAAACCTGATACACTCTTCTGTCTCCAAATGCCAATGCCTGATAAGTTTGTTGCACCGCAGGATTTGTAGCATCTGTCCCTACTGTTCCGTAGTATGGAGATATTACTCTGGCAGTATTCATGAAATCATTATAAATATTATAATAAACATTTAAATCTATCGATAAATCATTTTGAACTACGGTACGGTAACCTGCTTCAAAAGCCTGAACCTGCTCCGGTTTTACCAACCCAATATTGGCTACTTTAAGATCATTAGGATTTGCCGAAGCAGCAAACGCCTGAACAGAAGCTACAGTATAGGCATTATGATACGCGTTTTGACCAGACATACCAATAGTCGCCGGTTGACCCGCTATGGTTTGCCCTGCAGCACTTACATTTACAGTTTCCTGAAAACGATCTAAATTCTCAGGTGCCGAACCAATTAATGCAAACGGCCCTAAATCTAAACCAATATATTGATCTTGTGTTGTTGGGTTACGGAAACCTGTTTGATAAGACAATCTGAAATTATGTCTTTTAGACTCTCCTGCAGAATATACAAATGAAACTCTTGGCGACAGGTTACCATCAAAGTTCTGACTTTTATCGTAACGTAAAGATCCGGTGAATTTTAATCTGTCGTCCAGGAATTTTTTAGTCAACTGGCCATAAGCACCATATTCTCTGTAACTGATAGGCCCGTCATAATCTGTAAAGATTGTTCCTTCAGAATCCATTACATATTCTCTCCAGGAACCACCAACCTGAATTTCGGCCCATTTGATGATATCTCTAAAATTATAATTTACATCTGAGTGGTATAATTTTGAATGATCGATAAATTTTGCTCCCTGAGTTAAATCCGGATTTGCAATAACTTTAGTAAGCGCATTATTAAACTGAGCTGAACCCGGTTCGAATCTTGCTGAACCTGTAGGTTTAGGAATAAAAGAAATTGCGGCAGGAAGCACATTATAGTCTGCAAAATTTCTGGCAATTGCTGCAGACTCATTTGCATTTGTCCCCATAACAGCACCAGACAACTGATAGGCTGTTGCATAATTTGTGAACCATTCCTGATCTGATTTTGCAGCTCTGTTTACGTTCCAGGCAGCAAATCTCATATCATACGAATTTCCTGCATCTTCGTCAGTAGCATATACTCTGGCAAAAAAGTTTTTCCCTTTTACCTCTACTTTCCCTTGTTGCATCATGAAATCTTTCAGGGCATATCTATTTGCTCCCTGATAAATTGTACTTCCTAAACCTATTTTATATTGCATGATAATCTCTGTATCATCTGCAAAAGGTCTGATATGAGCAGAGAAATCTGCTTTTACATTTTTTACCTTATTATCTGTCAAATCCTGTTCACGATATCCGGTTCTGCTTACTTGCCCAACATTTGGGATAAAAGTAGTTACCTCGTCACCGTAGATATTTAATCCGTCATAATTTTGATTGTTAGCATGTCCCACAGAACCTCCGGTCATACTTCTTGTATCGGCAGCAATCCATTCTGTTGCTTCCATATAAGTAAAGTTCGCTTTTAAAGCAAAATGCTTTGTAAAAGCTTTCGCCGCTCTTATTCCAAAATCATTATAATCATTTGTTCCGGCAGCTTTTTGACTTGTTTGTCCGTATTTGTAGTAAACACTAATGCCTTCGTTCGTAAAAGGACTTTTACTGTTCATAAACATAATACCGTTAAAAGCATTTGCTCCATAAAGTGCAGAAGATGCACCTGGCAAAAGCTCTACATTTGCCACATCTATATCCGAAATACCTATTAAGTTTCCTAACACGAAGTTCAATGCCGGCGAAGAATTATCCATCCCGTCTACCAATTGCATAAAACGCGTATTGGCAACAGAAGCAAAACCACGGGTATTTATGGATTTGAAAGAAATACTGCTGGTATTAAAATTTACCTCTTTTAAATTCTCTAAACCATCATAAAAAGTAGGTGCGGTGGTATTTCTAATTTCCTGAATTCCCATTCTTTCAATAGTTACCGGAGATTCGATCACTCTTTCAGGAGTCCTTGAAGCCGAAACAACAATTTCATCCAGTTTAGTTTCTTCATCTTTTAAAACCACACTTACCTTTTGACTGGCTGATGTGATATTGATTGTCTTTGCTTCAAAGCCTACTGCCGATACTTTAATTGTAAAAGGCAATTTTACAGAAGTCGTTAACTTAAATGTACCATCGAAGTCGGTTGAAGTTCCGCTTCGTTCTCCTACAATACTTACGTTAGCACCAGGAATAGATTGTTTGTTACCATCAGTAACAGAACCAGAAATTGTATTCTGCGCAAAGGATATTCCGCTGAAAAACAACATAATTAGTAAATATACTCTCATTTAGGTTTGTTTTTGGTTAGTTGATATAGCCAAAATACAAATAATTTTGATATTAATAAAAAAATGTTAAAAAAAATAAATAATA
>NZ_MUGS01000053.1 GCF_002222055.1 Flavobacterium araucananum | reverse complement strand
TTGATAAACAGAATTGTAAAAATTAATAGAAAACTTATTCTCAAAATTCTCATATCGCTTATTTTATTTTATTAAAACTCAAATCCTGATTTTGACAAAGATCTTTACGAAAATCATTCTTAGTATAGCTTATCAAGGACAGAACGGTAGTTAAACCTACAATCAATATTTTTAAATTATATATGTTTTTCATGACAACACTATTTTATTTGTTGAGATTTACTTTACAGCTTGTTTTATGATAAATGTTAAATTATTTTATCCTTCAAAAACGGAACATCAAATTAAAAATCAGAATTTTCAATCAATTCTAATTTTTCATGCTATTTTACGAATTATCGTTTGATGTTATAATAGCATTTACGTAAAGGGATTGCTTTTGGTTTTAAAAAATTTAAAAAAAAGTAATATTTTTTCTAAAGCCCATATTTTCCTACTTTTAAGGCTGTTAAAAAATTTATGCTTTTCACAAAAAAATCATTTATCTTTATCTCAAGGTATAAAAATGTATACTATAATTTTGTTTAAGCTTAAAAATCCAAATCTATGAGTCAAGATGAGTTGTTAGTTTTAATTTACAAAAAAGACGAAAGAGCTTTTACCCATTTATATGATATGTACTCGAAAAGTTTATTTTCGGTTATCAATGTTCTTATAAAAAACCGTGAAGAAGCGGAGGATGTTTTGCAGGAAGTTTTTGTCAAAATCTGGAAAAATATAGATTCTTATAACGAAGGAAAAGGTCGTTTTTATACCTGGATCCTTAATATAGCTAGGAATACGTCGATTGACAAACTAAGATCTAAGAATTTTAATAACAGTCAAAAAAACCTTTCTTCAGATAATTTCGTAAATCTGTTAGACGACAGTAATAAACTCGTTAATAAAATTGATACTATTGGAATTCAGGAATTCGTAAAGAAATTAAAGCCAAAATGTATTGAGATTATCGATTTATTATTTTTTAAAGGCTATACCCAACAAGAAGCTTCAGAAGAATTGGCAATGCCTTTGGGAACTATCAAGACGCAAAACAGAAACTGTATTAACGATTTACGTAATTATTTAAAAATATAATGGAAGCAAAAGAATATATAGACTCAGGAATTCTAGAACTATATGTTTACGGTTTATTAACCGAAACTGAAAATCTGGAAGTAGCCGAAATGGCCAAGAACAATCCCGAAGTAGAACAGGAAATTCTTTCGATCGAAAAAGCTATTGTTGCTTTGTCATCAAGTTTTTCGCCTTTTCATTCGGTAGCAAATTTCGAAAAAATAAAAGCTCGTTTAGAACTTAAACATGGTAAGGTAGTCGACCTGAAACCAGCCTCAAACTGGTCTCAATATGTGGGTTGGGCTGCGGCTGTACTATTGCTTGTAGGTTTTGGATATCAAACTTTAGAACTTACAAAAACAAAAGAAGCTATTGCAACTGTGGGTACTGAAAAAAGTAAGATACAAAGGGATTATGCTTTCTTAGACCAACAAAATAAGGAAACAGAAAAAAGCTTAACAATAGTTAGAGATATTAAAAACACTGGTGTAACACTTGGTGGTCAGGCAGTTTCTCCTACGTCATTTGCAAAAGTATACTGGAATAAGGATACCAAAACAACTTATATTGATGCTGCAGGTTTGCCTAAACCGCCAAGAGGAATGGTTTATCAGGTATGGGCATTAAAATTAAGTCCGGTTCTTACGCCAACAAGTATTGGTTTGCTGAGCAATTTTGAAACAAATGATCAAAAAATCTTTGCTGTAAGTCAGACAGATTCTGCAGAAGCTTTTGGGATTACCCTGGAGCCTGCCGGAGGAAGTTTAACACCTACAATGACGCAATTGTATACTTTAGGAAAAGTTTAAAACTAAACTTAAGATAAAACTTAAAACGCATATTAAATTTAATATGCGTTTTTTTTATTATTTTTAATTCTATTAACAATCCAAATATCAAACCATTAACGATGAACGGAACTTTACTTTTGAGACTTGCAGTTGCCCTTATCCTCCTTACCCATTCTATATTTGGGATCTTTAATAACGGCATTAATGATTTCGGAAACTTATATCTCAATCAGATTGGGTTTGCTCCTTTTGGTGTTGTTATCGCCTGGTCTATTAAACTATCGCATGTTGTTGCGGCTGTTCTTCTAATTTTAAATAAATACATTAAACTCGCCGGATTTGTAACAATTTTTGTTCTGATTATGGGAATTATTCTGGTTCATTTTCAGGAAGGCTGGTTTGTTGTTGGTGGCGGAAGAAATGGTGCTGAATATAATTTCCTATTAATCATAGTTTTAGTGGCAATTATGTATCCTGGCAGATTTGCAAAAGACACTAATTAAAATATAAAAAAGAAAATATCTATATATTTTCTTTTTTAATATCTATTTATATCGTAATATTGCAATATAAAAATAAAACGATGGGAGCTACAAAATCAGATCACTTTACAGAGAACCAAAATGAATTGGCTGTTTTGACAAAAGCATTGGGACATCCGGCAAGGATTGCCATTATCGAATATTTACTAAAGGTAAATTCTTGTATTTGCGGCGATATTGTAAACGAATTGCCTTTATCACAGCCCACGATTTCTCAACACCTTAAAGAACTCAGGAATGCGGGACTTATCAAAGGCAATATAGAGGGAAATGCCATTTGTTACTGTATTAACGAAATTGGTTTTGCAAAGATTAAAGGCTTATTTACACAAATTGACCTTCATTTAGAAAAAAGAAAAAACGAATGTTGTTAATCATTAAATAGAATTAGTATGAAACTTTCAGAAATAAAAAAAATATTGACTACTGTTGAAGCAGTAAATTTTAAGTTACCGAACGGAAACTTTGTTCCGGAATATTTTCACGTTACCGAAGTTGGTTTGATTACCAAAAACTTTATTGATTGTGGCGGAGTTGTTCGCAAAGAAACTGTCGTAAATTTTCAGCTCTGGGATGCCAATGATTATGAGCACCGCTTAAAACCCCAGAAATTGATTCAGATAATCGAACTTTCGGAAAAGGTATTAAATATTGGGGATTTTGAAATCGAAGTTGAATATCAGGATACTACAATTGGCAAATACGATTTGGGTTTTAACGGAAAAGATTTTGAGTTACGCAATAAAACTACAGCTTGCCTGGCGCAGGATCAATGTGGAATTCCAGCCGAAAAACAAAAATTAAAACTGATACAATTTAATCCTGATGAAGCGAACTCTTGTACTCCGGGCGGAGGTTGTTGTTAAACTTAAAAAATAGTAAAATGTCGAATCAAAATACTTTATATCCAAAAATTCAATCTTTAGTACAGTCTTTTGATTTTACAACTATTTCTAACGATCGTAAAAACATACTACAGCCTTTAATTGATTTGATACAGTTTAAAGTTGATGATGAGGATGAAATCAGATTAAACTTAATTTGCACCCATAATTCCAGAAGAAGCCATTTGGCTCAGGTTTGGGCACAAACGGCAGCTCATTATTATGGTATAAAAAAGGTTTCTTGTTATTCAGGAGGTACAGAAGCGACAGCTTTGTTCCCTAAAGTTGCCGAAACATTAGCAAAATCAGGTTTTAATACCCAGAAAATATCCGAAGGAAATAATCCTGTTTATGCCATTAAATTTGCGAAGAATGAAGCGCCAATTATTGGTTTTTCGAAAACTTATGATGATGATTTTAATCCTGAAAGCAAATTTGCAGCAATCATGACGTGTTCGCCAGCTGATGGTGGATGCCCTTTTATTGCCGGAGCCGAAAAAAGAATTGCAATAACGTATGATGATCCGAAGGCTTTTGATGATACTAGTCTGCAATTAGAAAAATATCAGGAAAGAAGTCTGCAAATTGCTACTGAAATGTTTTATGTTTTTTCTCAAATAAAAAAATGATATGTCTTTGAATCATTGTGCTCCTGCTTTAGAAAAAAAGAAATTAGGATTTCCAGACCGTTTTTTGATGCTCTGGATTTTTCTAGCTATGGTTATAGGAGTTTCTATAGGATATTTTATTCCGTCAAGCGGAAATTTTATCAATTCTTTTTCCAGCGGAACCACCAATATTCCATTAGCTATTGGTTTGATTTTGATGATGTATCCACCATTAGCAAAAGTGAAATATGAAAAAATGGGAGAAGTTTTTAAAAACACAAAAATATTGGGAGCTTCTCTCATTTTAAACTGGATTATTGGTCCTGTTTTAATGTTTTCTTTAGCTCTTGTATTCTTAAAAGACTATCCGGAATACAGGATTGGTTTGATCCTGATAGGCTTAGCACGTTGTATTGCTATGGTTGTGGTTTGGAATGATCTTGCTGACGGAAATCGTGAATATGCCGCCGGGCTTATTGCACTAAACAGTATTTTTCAGGTTTTACTTTACAGCGTTTACGCTTATCTTTTTATAACGGTTTTGCCTCCATATTTTGGATACTCTGGTTTCAACGTCAATATTAGTATGATCCAGATTGCTCAAAGTGTCGGTATTTATTTAGGGATTCCTTTTGCACTGGGAGTTATAAGTCGATACGGTTTGATAAGACTCAAAGGCCAAGAATGGTTTGAGCGCAAGTATATTCCGTTCATCTCCCCTATTACCTTAATTTCTTTATTATTGACCATTATCCTGATGTTTAGTCTAAAAGGTAAATTGATAGTTGAGATCCCAATGGATGTTGTTCGAATTGCAATTCCTTTAACCATTTATTTCGGGCTAATGTTTGTGATTAGTTTTTTTACCGGAAAATACTTTGGTGCCGATTATGCTAAAAGTGCTTCGATTGCTTTTACTGCTACAGGAAATAATTTTGAATTAGCAATTGCTGTTTCCATTGGTGTTTTTGGTATTAATAGCGGGCAAGCTTTTGCTGGTGTTATTGGTCCTTTGATCGAAGTTCCTGCTTTGATTGCTTTGGTAAATGTTGCTTTTTGGTTTCGAAAGAGATATTTTTTTAAAAGTTACTAAGGTTCTAAGTAGCTAAGTTTTTTTTGACTTCTTAAAAATATTGCATAAAAAAAAGTTCAACTTAACGGTTGAACCTTTTTTGTGAATTAATAAAACTCCTTATTTAATTATTTTTTCTTTTATAATGCTTACGATATTTTGGATAGGTTAAAATTCCGATAAGAGAAATTGTTCCTAATGAATACCAAACCCAGCTTAATGAATGTGCCTCTCCACTTGCATAGGAATGCAATCCTACTAAGTGAAAGTTTACTCCATAATAGGTAAACAAAATAGAAACGAAGGCAAACATACTCATTAGATTAAAAAACCATTGTCCTCTTAATGAAGGTACAAAGCGAGCGTGAATTACAAAAGCATAAACCATAATCGAGATCAAAGCCCATGTTTCTTTTGGATCCCATCCCCAGTAACGTCCCCAACTTTCGTTGGCCCATTGTCCGCCCAAAAAGTTACCAATTGTTAGCATAATCAGACCAATAGTCAAGGCCATTTCGTTGATGTAAGTGATTTCTTTGATGTTAAGATCCATTTTGGCTTTGTTCTTTTCGGTGGTAAAAAAGATCAGAATCAATCCTACAAATCCTAAAATCATTCCAAGGGCAAACGGACCGTAACTTGCCACGATGACCGCTACGTGAATCATTAACCAATAGGAGTTTAAAACCGGTTGTAAGTTTGCAATCTCAGGATCGATCCAGTTGGCGTTGGCAGCCATAAAAATCATCGCTGTTACAAATGCCGCTGATGCTACAGTAAGTTTTGATTTTCTGTCAAAAGCAAGTCCAAAAAACATCGTTGCCCATGCTACATAAACAATCGCCTCATAAGCATTACTCCACGGTGCGTGACCTGAAATGTACCAACGTGCTATTAAAGCCACGGTATGAAAAGCAAATATTACTCCTATCAAAATATGAAAACCATTTACGGTGATGCGTAAAAACTTTTTATCGAAGAAAATACTAAACAAGGTAAAAATCAACATAAAGATTCCGGCAAGCGAATACCAATAGAACAATTTTGGTAAAATATTGTATTTGTTATACGCTAATTCAAGGTCAATTTTCTTTTCGCTTGGACGTACTTTACTTCCAAATTTCTTTTGAAATCCATCGATACTTTCAACCAGATGATTTGCTGTTGTAAAATCTTTAGAAATTGATCCGTTGTTTAAAGCACTAAAATACATTGGTAAAATTTGCTTTACATAAGTAGAATCCATGCCTTTTAAACCTGCATTTTGCAATTCTAAATACGAGATCCATTTATTGTTAGGATCATTAGGAATTGGAAAAATCTTCAGAATACTTCCGCTAAGCGCAGACTCCATCAGGTTTACTTTTTTATCAGTTTCGATAAAATCTTTCTCAAAACTATTAGGGTTCGCTGCTTTGTAAGCTGCATCCAGATAAGGAGAAAGTTTATAGTTTCCGTTTTCATCAAAAAACTTAACAAACGGTGCCAGTTTTGCTGTTTTGTCAATACCAATGATTTTACGAATACTATCATCTTTTGTATTGATATAAATAAGCGGAATCTGTATCCAAACCTGAGCATATTGTGTCATGGACAAAAATACCTGATCAGAGTTCATTCCGTTGTAAGTATCACTCTGGCTTACTTTTCTAAGCAATTCAGAGGAGAAAGTATTAATAGGTTTCATTCTGCCACCTGCATCCTGGATAATCAAACGACCAAATTTTGCCGCATGGGATTCCGGAGCTTTGTAGATGGTTAGTAATGAATCTAATTGTTTCTGACTTGGTGGAGCCGTAACATGATTTGCGTGATCGTTAGGATCTGTTGTATGATTGTGCTCATGACCTGGTGTATGAACGTGTGGTGCTTGTGCAAAACCACTTAAACTGATCATTAAGATCAAAATAGTGATCAATTTTTCTTTTTTCTTTTTTACAACATCCAATTTGCGCTTTAAGTCTGCAAAACGAGAATGTTTGGTAAACATAATAGCCATTAAACCAAAAAATAACATAAAATATCCTAAATAAGTAATTGAGGTTCCCCAAAAATCATGGTTTACAGATAATACAGTTCCTTTTTCGTCCGGATCGAATGAAGATTGAAAAAATCTGTATCCTTTGTGATCTAATACGTGATTCATATAAATTCTGGCATCAAATGTTTCTGATGAATCCTGAACGGTTACTTTACTTTCAAAAGCAGAATAACTTTTTTCTGTTCCAGGATATTTTGTTGCGATAAAATCGTTTAGTTTTATTTTAAAAGGCAGGATGTAAGCTTTACTTCCGTAGAATAAACTATATTCGACTTTACCTATTTTTACGGTTTGAGGTTCTCCCACACTACCTTTAGAGCCTAATAGACGAACTTCTTTTTCCTGACCATCTGCTTTTACTTTTACAATCAAAGCATCATGATGTGATTTGGCTTTGTAATCGTTATTAGATTCATAATCTACGATTCCTTTTACGGCAGGATCCGGAAATACAATACGGATATCGCCAATACTGTATAAAGAACGCATCATAAGTGGCTGCACATTATCTTTGGTTACAGCTCCTTTTAATTTGTCTGCCATTCGCATAAACTCACCTTCAAAAGGTGTCTGAATCGTATATTTATCACCAGTTGTATTGATGTTGATAGCGCCATCAGTATGTTTATTGAGCGCAAATAAAACATTATGTATATTTTGAACTTCACCTTCTTTCAGGAAATGCTCTTCACGACCTCCTGCTCCGGCTTCGACCAATTTTAGGTATAGAGTCCCGTTTGCAGTTGGTTTTATAGTTTCCTTAGCACCCATAATATAATTAACATAGGTTACATCGAAAGGAGTTTCGTCAAATTTTCCTGAAAGTGTAAAATCATTGTTGGTTACAGGTGAAAACAATAGTGCTTTTTCAAAAACTCTTCGTTTCATCTCGCCTTTGTATTCACCGTCTGCAAAAACGGTTAAGAATGTTTTATCAGAATAGATTTGGTTTTCGGCAGCACCTTCACGTATTGGCATCATACCTTCGTAACTGATGTAACGAGTTATAAAGGCTCCTAAAAGAATAAAAATAAAGGCAATGTGCAATAAAAGTGTTGCCCATTTTTCTTTTTTATGTAATTGATAACGTTTGATGTTTCCAAAGAAATTGATCATAAAAAAGACCATTATCGCTTCGAACCACCAGGTATTATAAATTAAAATTCGGGCTGTATCTGTGTTATATTTACTTTCGATAAAAGTACCAACACCCATTGCGATCGCAAATGTTAAAAAAAGAACAGACATTAATCGTGTAGAAAACAAAAAAGAGAATATTTTTTTATCCATTTTTAAGGAATTACATTGTATAAAAGTGGCACAAAAGTACTTAAAAATGTTGAGTTCCAATATTCGTAGTTTGTTAATAAAAACTAAAAATAGTTAATCAAATTACATCGAATTCTTAAAATTCTATCCTTAGATCTACAAATAAATTAAGTACTGCCATTCTTGATAATTTTAATACCAGACACAGTTTAAACAGATTGAACTACTTTTCGATCAAAATAATAGCAGACTTAAAATCATTTAAATTCTGATAAATCCTTATGCTACAAAATTTTGGACTCTATTCGTTAAATCCCAAAGAATAAAAATCTATCTAATCTTTTTAATCTGTGGCTAAACTTTCTTTTGATTATTGTTTTAGAAAAATAATGCTAATTTTGCGATATGATTCGAATAACGCTAATTGGTTCCGGAAATGTTGCACAACATTTAATAAAAGCTTTTGCTAAAAGTGAACTTGTAGAAATAGTACAGGTATATTCCAGAAAAAAAGAAACATTAGCTTCTTTACTTGATTTTGATAAAATAGTAAACGATTTCGAAGAGCTAAAAGAAGCTGATCTCTACATTATAGCAGTTTCAGACAAGGCTATTGCAGACGTTTCGAGGCAATTGCCTTTTCAGAACCGAATCGTTGTTCATACTTCCGGCGCTGCTTCTCTTGATGTTTTGGATTCTAAAAACAGAAAAGGTGTTTTTTATCCGCTTCAGACATTTTCTAAAAATAAGGATATTGATTTCTCAATAATTCCGATGTGTCTGGAAGCCGAAAATACCTTTGATTTCCGTATTTTAGAAACATTAGCCAAAAATATCTCAAATGCCGTGTTTGCAATTAATTCAGATCAAAGAAAAGCATTGCATGTTTCGGCTGTTTTTGTAAATAATTTTACGAATCATTTGTATCAAATTGGACAAGAAATTTGTAAAGAACATCAGGTTCCTTTTGAAGTCTTGAAGCCTTTGATTCAGGAAACTGCCGAAAAAATAAATACTTTAAACCCAATAGATGCTCAGACGGGACCTGCAAAACGTCATGATCTGGCAACAATCGAATCACATTTGGCGTATTTAACCAACGAAAATCAAAAAAACATCTATAAACTCATAACACAATCTATTCAGGATGATAGAAAAACATTTTAAAGAAATAATGAACGACATTACAACATTTGTTTTTGATGTTGATGGCGTACTTACAGACAGTTCGGTTTTTGTAACCAATGAAGGCGAAATGCTTCGTACGATGAATATTCGTGATGGTTATGCTATGAAAGCCGCGGTTGAAAGTGGTTTTAATGTATGCATTATTTCTGGCGGAAGCAACGAAGGCGTTCGTGTTCGTTTACGAAATCTTGGTATTAAAGACATTTATTTAGGAACTCCTGATAAAGTAGAAACTTTTAGAGAATATACTAAAAATTATAACATTAAGCCGGAGCAGGTATTGTATATGGGAGATGATATTCCTGATTTTCATGTCATGAAATTAGTAGGATTGCCAACCTGCCCACAAGATGCAAGTCCGGAAATTAAAACGATTTGTCGTTATATTTCGCACGTAAAAGGTGGTAGAGGCGCTGCTCGCGACGTGATCGAACAAGTAATGAAAGTACAGGGAAAATGGATGGAACACTTTAGCGGAAAACACGACTAAATCACAGTTTGCAGTTTCAGTTTTCAGCCTTTAAACATAAACTATCTTTGTCAAAAGTTTAAAACTTTGACAAAGATTCAAACAAAAGAAGCCTTTGAACCTTTGTTTCTTAGAGCTTCAGAATCTTTAAGAAAAAACCTTAGAACCTAATTAACTTAGCCACTCAGAACCTTAAAAAATGAAATTCCTAAAACTCATTCGATACAAAAATCTGCTGATGCTTGCTTTTATGCAGGTATTATTTCGTTATGCTTTTTTAAAACAACAGGATATTCCTCTTGCATTATCAGATTGGCAATACGGATTATTGGTTTTAAGTACCGTTTTATTGGCTGCTGCAGGTTATGTAATCAATAATATATATGATGTTGCAAGTGATACCATCAACAAACCTGAGGATGTTGTAATTGGCAAAGGAATCTCTGAAACTGCCGGTTATAACATTTACATTACACTTAATATTACTGGTGTTGCAATTGGGTTTATTTTATCAAATATTATTTTAAGGCCCGGTTTCGCGTCTCTTTTTATTTTGATTGCCACGCTCCTCTATTTTTATGCGACAACTTTAAAACAAATCATGATCTTAGGCAATTTTGTGGTAGCATTGCTACTTGCAGTAAGTGTTTTGATTATTGGGGTTTTTGATATTTTTCCTGCTACCAATGCAGACAATCAGGCGCAAATGGCAAGTTTTTTCTCTATCCTGACAGATTATGCTTTGTTTGCCTTTATGATTAATTTTATTCGTGAAATAGTTAAAGATATCGAAGATGTAAACGGCGATTACAATCAGGGCATGAATACATTACCTATTGCAATAGGAATTAACAGAACAGCAAAAATAGTATTAGGATTTACTATTATACCTTTTATTTCGTGTCTTCTTTATATCAATACGTATTTTGTTAAAAACGATCTGTTTATTGCTACATTTTATGCCTTTGCTTTTGTTTTGGCACCACTTTTATATTTTATTGTAAAAATTTTTACTGCAAAATCTAAAAAAGATTTCCATCATCTGAGTACCATTTTAAAATTGATTTTATTTTTCGGGATCTTATCAATTCTGGTTATTACCTTAAATATTAAATACAATGCTTAAAGAAAAATTAAAAAAATACACTTTGATTCTGGCTTCAGGATCACCACGCAGGCAACAGTTTTTTAAGGATCTGAATCTGGATTTCGAAATTAGATTAAAAGAGATCGAAGAAGTCTATCCGCCTGAACTAAAAGGGGTAGAAATTACAGATTATCTGGCGGCATTAAAAGCAAGTGCATTTGATGGAGAACTTAAAGAAAATGAAATTTTGGTTACCAGCGATACAATTGTGTGGCATAACGATAAAGCTTTAGGGAAACCAAAAAATGCCGAAGAAGCTTTTGAAATGATCAAATCAATGTCTAATGACACACATGAAGTTTTTACATCGGTATGTTTTAGAACAAGCTTTACATCGACAGTCATAAATGATGTAACAAAAGTAACTTTCAATGATTTATCAGACGAAGCTATTTTATATTATATCGAAAACTACAAACCGTATGACAAAGCGGGTGCTTATGGTATTCAGGAATGGTTTGGTTTCATGGCAGTTGCAAAAGTCGAGGGTTCTTATACAAATGTTATGGGATTGCCAACCGCCAAAGTTTACGAATATTTGAGTACATTAGTGTAAAAAATTAGTTATGTTTTCTTTTAAAGAATATAGTCAGGAAATATTAAGCACTGTAGTCCTCCTTTTGGCTCTTGTCGCATTAAGGGTAATTATAGCCAAATTAATTCGTCGTTATGCCAGCACAAGTCAATTATTAGAACATCGTACTAATTTGGTAATCAAATACATTCATGTATTAATGAACATATTGGTAACCATAAGTTTAATTGTAATTTGGGGTGTTGAAACCAAAGATATATTTATAACAGTCTCTTCTATTACTACTGTAATAGGAGTTGCTATGTTTGCACAATGGTCGATTTTAAGCAATATTACTTCAGGAATGATTTTGTTTTTTTCGTTTCCTTTTAGAATTGGTGATACCATTAAAATTCACGACAAAGACTTTCCTATCGAAGCTGAAATTGAAGACATTAGCGCCTTTCATGTTAATCTAAGAACAAAAGAAGGCGAAAGGATTATTTTCCCTAACAATTTATTACTGCAAAAAGGTATTTCGATTATGCCCACACATTACGAAGACAAAGAGTTTTTTGATTAGCTATTTAATTTTTAGTTGAATTTTACCGCAAAATGTGTCGCTAAATTTTACCACAAAGTCCGCAATCCCGATCGCTATTGGGATACACAAAGTTGGCGAAGTTGTTTGAGCTAAAAAATTTCAGGAAAAGTTCACAAAGCTGTGAAATCATTTTAATTTGTGGCAAAAAATTAGCGTTAATTTGTTATTCGTGGCAAAAAAACTTTCACGCAGATTTAGCAGACAAAGAAGATTAAAAAAACTAAAAAAGTTATTTAATCTGTGGCGAAAAAACTTTCATGGGAATTTTATAAACTATTAAGAAAAAGCTAAAACGTTATTTTTTAAATAAAATATAATATTTGTTTTACCAAATTCTAGTTTTACTAAATCACCAAACAAAATGATCCATTCGATAAAATTACCTTTTTATGCTAAACTTGCCCTTGTCTTAGTTAGCCTTATTAGCTTTGCTTTTATTTTTTGTATTGCAAAAGATATTATTACTCCTGTACTAATGGCGTTTTTATTTGCAGTATTGTTAGTGCCTATTTTTACCTTTTTGCATACCCGGTTCAAATTTCCAAGGCATCTTGCTGCCGCCTGTTGCATCTTAGTTTTTGCTTTGTTTATAGTAGGTATATTGGTTTTTATCTCGTATCAGGTAAGTGATATCGCCAATGATTTTGATACTATAAAAAAGAACGCAAACTCGTTTATTACAGATATTCATAAGTTTATAAAAGATAATTTTCATTTAAGTATTGGCGAACAAAAAAAATACCTGGATAATGTTACCAAAGATTCTGTACAAAACGGAAAAGCCACAATAGGTTCGGCCATTATATCGATCTCAGACTTATTGGTAGATTGCACGATAATTCCAATTTATACCTTTTTGTTTCTTTTATACAAAGATCATTTTATTCTGTTTCTTGCCAAATTGGTCAATAAAGAAGATCATTCGACTTTAAAATCTATTTTATCACAAATAAAAGTATCAATCAACAATTATATTGTTAGTTTGATTTTTGAAATGATAGTGGTTTCTGTCCTGACAAGTTTAGGGCTCTGGATTATTGGTGTCAAATACTTTGTACTATTAGGTTTGATTACCGGAATCCTGAACATGATTCCGTATATCGGGATTTTAATTGCGGGAATAATAACTGTTTTAGCTTCTTTGACCGGAACTCCGGAAACTTCTATTATACTGGGAATACTTATCGTAAATATTGTGGTTCAGCTTATAGATAACAATATACTTGTACCACTTATCATAAACTCTAAAGTAGAGATAAATGCCTTTGTTTCTATCATGGGAATTATTATTGGAGGTGCCGCTGCCGGAATTTCGGGAATGTTTCTGGCAATTCCGCTTTTAGCGATCCTTAAAATTATATTCGACAGAATTGAATCTCTGGAACCGTGGGGATATTTGATGGGAAATCACATGCCTAAAAGATTTACCTGGAGAGTTAGAAAACTAAAAGTAGAAAACTAAATAGTAAATCTATTTTAAAAAATAGTCCTTTAAATTTCTTATATTCATATAAAATTCATCTGAAAGCCAGTAAAATTAATGTTTGTAAACAAAAAAATAGTAGTCTTTATTTTCTTATGCTTTTGCTTACAAAGCATCTGTGGTCAAAATAATAATCCCAAGAAAGATACAGCTCCTAAAAAAGACAGTACCGAGGTATACAAAAGAATTAAAAATTACTCTAAAAAGAATAAGTTTACACAAACACTTCATAAGCTGTTATTCAGAAGCAATAAACCCAAAAAGAAAGAAGAAATTCTGGTACAAAATGATACTACCGATTTTAGCGGCAAGATCATTCGAAACATAAATATTGTTACTCTGGATCCTTTTGGACATTCTATTACTGATACGACTCAAATGCCCAAAAATTGGGGAGAAAGAACAGGAAACAGATTACACTTAAAGACTAAAAAAATAGCCATTTATAATTTATTATTATTTAAAAAAAATACACCGTATAATACCTATAAAGTTCAGGAATCGGAGCGTTTAATACGATCTCAGAAATATGTGACGGCAGTACGTATTACAAACAAAATAGCCGGCACAGCATCAGATTCTGTCGATGTAACCATTCGGGTATTAGATTCCTGGAGTACTATTCCTAAATTTTCGATATCAAGCAACAGGGTTTCTGTAGGGATCAAAGAAAAAGATTTTTTTGGTTCGGGACAACAACTGGAATACCGTTTTTCGAATAGATTTGACGATGGTCGAAATGCCAATGATGTAACCTATACAGTACCTAACATCAAGAATACCTACATTAGTACAGCATTGCATTATAATATGGATCTGGATAACAATTACAGTAAAAGCATCGATATCGAACGTGCATTTTATTCTCCTTTGACCAAATGGGGTGGCGGAATTTTTGTGGGACAGAACTTTAGAAAAGATACTTTGCAAGCGCCTGATTTGACTTATGCCTTTCAGCCTTTCAAAAGTAATTTTCAGGATTTATGGGCAGGAAAAGCTTCTAAAGTTTTTGAAGATGAAAATGGCGGAATTACAAATCTGATTGTTTCTGCCCGTTTTTTGAATGTGAATTTTAGCGAAAGACCTACAGATCTATACGATCCAACGCATTTTTATTCTGACGAAAAACTTATTTTAAGTGGTATCGGACTTAATTCACGAAAATTTATCAAAGACAGTTATATCTTTAGAAACGGACAAACAGAAGATGTACCAATTGGCAGGATATATGGTATTACTCTGGGCTATCAATACAAGAATACGCAATGGCTACCTTATATTGGAGCGCAATATTCGTTTGGAAATTATTATCGCTGGGGATTTTTAAGTACCAATTTTGAAGTGGGAACATTTTTTCACGATTCTAAAACCTACGATACTGCCTTTTTATTTGAATCTAATTATTTTACAAAACTATACAGTATAGGAAACTGGAAATTGAGACAATTCGTTAATCCAAAGTTTGTTATAGGTGCAAACCGTGATAATATTATTGGAGATCAACTAAACATCAATGAACAAAATGGTTTAGCAGGTTTTAATAGTGCGGTTTACGGAACCAATAAAGTAGTTTTGTCTTTGCAAACACAAACTTATACCCCTCATGCTATTGGGGGATTTCGTATGAATCCGTTTTTTAATTATACCGCAGCTGTATTAGGAAGTCCTAATAATGCCATGGGCAGAAACAAAACCTATCAAAAAATAACTTTAGGATTGTTGATTAGTAATGACTATCTGGTTTTTAGCTCCTTTCAGCTCTCCATTTCTTATTATCCAACAATTCCTTATCAGGGTGATAATGTATTTAAAACAAATACTTTTGAAACAACTGATTTTGGTTTGCAAAGTTTTGAGCTTGCCAAACCAAGAGTTGTTGAGTATAAATAAGAAATAAAACTTCTTTTTTTTTAAACTTTAAAAGACTCTTAAACGTTTTAAAAATCAAATATTTACAAAATAGTTAACCTTTTTCTACTCGTTAAAAAGCATTTTTTATTCGACCAAATACATCTCGTTTTTATTTTTGGCACAGTATATGAATATTCGTAAACAAGAATAACATTAATATTAAAACTAAAAAAAATGAAAACAATAAAAATAGCAATCGTAGGTTTATTTCTTTTGGTTGCAAACGCCACACAAGCCCAAGTATCTATAAATGTAAATATAGGATCACCACCGGCATGGGGACCTGCAGGATATTCTGAAATGGAGTATTACTACTTACCGGATATCGAAGCGTATTATGATGTTAGAGCTTCTCAGTTTATTTATTTTGGAGGAGGAAGATGGGTTAGAACTACTTATTTGCCAAGACAATACAGAAATTATGATTTGTACAGCGGTTACAAAGTAGTTTTAAATGATTACCACGGAAGAACTCCTTATACCTATTTTGATCGTCACAGAGTAAAATATTACAAAGGATATTATGGGGCTCCACAAAAACCTTGCAGACCAAGAGAGGTTTATGGTTATAATGAGCGTAGAAACGATCGCAGAGAATACAAACATTATGATAACAGAAATCATGATAAACACGATAGAGACAACAGACACGATAGAGACGACAGACATGACAGAGGAGACAGACATGATCATGACGATCACCGCGGAGGAAGAAGATAATAACATGCTTAATCGCAATTTTTAATACCAGAGAGTATCATTTATTTTGATACTCTCTTTTTTTTGGAGTAAAATTTCTTAAAAAAGGAAATCAATAACCAAACATTAACATTTCATTTAATTACTCTTCAAAAATATAATTAGTATTTTTGAACCTCTATCCAACACTAAATTACGCTATGCGAAAAATTCAGATACAAATTCTTCTTATTCTAATAACAGGAATTTCCATTTCTTTTGCACAACAACCACAAAAACCGAGTTCAGTCGAAATTTACAATCAAATAAAAAAATTGAACTTTTTAGGTTCTGTATTGTATCTTGCGGCACATCCTGATGACGAAAATACGCGTCTAATCTCTTATATGGCAAACGAAATGAATGCCAGAACAGGTTATCTATCGTTAACCCGCGGAGACGGCGGTCAGAATTTAATAGGACCGCAATTGCGTGAACTATTAGGCGTTATAAGAACTCAGGAATTAATCGAAGCCAGAAAAATAGATGGTGGCGAACAGTTCTTTTCCCGTGCCAACGATTTTGGTTATTCGAAAACTCCGGATGAAACCCTCGAAATCTGGGATAAAGCCAAGGTTCTTGCTGATGTAGTGTGGACGATTAGAAAATTTCAGCCGGACGTAATTATCAATCGGTTTGATCATCGTTCTCCGGGGACCACACACGGACATCATACATCGTCTGCAATGTTGAGCGTAGAAAGTTTTAAACTTACAAATGATCCTAAAATATATCCTGAACAATTAAAATATGTAAAACCATGGCAGGTAAAACGTTTGTTTTTTAATCCGTCGTGGTGGTTTTATGGCAGCCAGGAAAAATTTGATGCCGCCAATAAATCAAAATTTACCCGATTGGAAACCGGAGTTTATTATAACAGAATTGGGAAATCGAATCAGGAAATTGCCGCTTTAAGCAGAAGTCGCCATCAATCGCAAGGTTTTGGCAGTACCGGAGCCCGCGGTGAAGAGACAGAATATCTGGAACTTATAAATGGTGACAATCCTAAGGAACGTGATAATTTATTTGACGGAATTGATACGTCGTGGAACCGTGTCAAAAACGGAAAACCAATTGGGGATCTAATTTCTACTATTATTACAAAATATAATTTTAGCAATCCATCGGCAAGTATTCCGGATTTGGTAAAAGCCTATACCATGATCGAAGCATTAGACGACGAACATTGGAAACCGCTAAAATCTTCTGCTGTAAAAAATATAATTGCATCGTGTTCCGGATTGTATCTAGAAGCTGTTGCGGGCGAGCAGGAAGCAACTCCGGGAAGCACCATAAAATTAAGTCTTGAAGCCATAAACAGATCGCCTGTCGAAATGCAGTTAACAAGTGTTACTTCATTACCGGACAGCAAAAATACAACTCAAAACATAACCTTAAAAAACAATAGCGATCAAAAAATAAACCTGCAGTTACAGCTTCCTGAAACTATAGACTATACGCAGCCGTATTGGTTAAAAGAAAAAGCAAGCGTAGGAATGTATACCGTTTCGAATCAGGAAAACATTGGTATTCCTGATATTATCAGACAGGTAAAGGTTGTTTTTAATATCAAAATAAATGGGGTTGAAATCCCTTTTGAACGCACTGTTGTCTATAAATACAACGATGGTGTAAAAGGCGAAATGTATAATTTTCTGGATGTAGTTCCTGAAGTTACAACCTCGATTTTAGAAAAAGTTCTAATTTTTGGAAGTACCAAAACTAAAATGATTCCTGTAAAAGTTCGTGCAGGAAAAGATGGTATCAAAGGAAAACTGCAATTGGAGTTGCCAAACAGCTGGAATGTTTCTCCAAAAGAAATCACTTTTAGTTTAGAGAAAAAAGGAAACGAACAAATCTTTTATTTTGAAGTTACACCACCGGTAAACCCTGAAGAAGCTGTTGCCAAAAGTATTGCAATCGTAGACAATAAACGTTTTGATAAAGATCAGACTATTATTGATTACCCGCATATTACAAAACAAATGGTGTTAAAACCGGCAGAGTCAAAATGCATTCGAATAGATTTAAAAACAAATGGAGATTCAATTGCTTACATTATGGGTGCAGGCGATGAAGTTCCGGAGAGTTTGACACAAATGGGATATAAAGTTACCATTATCAAACCGGAAGAAATCACGCCCGAAAAACTGGATTCATTTAATGTTGTGATTACCGGAATTCGTGCTTATAATACCGTAAATGCTTTGGCACACAAACAAAACATCCTTTTTAATTTTGTAAAAAGCGGCAAAAACATGATTGTGCAATACAATACGTATGGCAAAACCGTAACAGATCAAATTGCACCATATCCCTTAAAAATATCAAACGATCGTGTGACCGAAGAAAATGCTAAAATTACTTTCCTGGCACCAAATCATCCTATTTTAAACACACCAAACAAAATTAGTACAAGAGATTTTGAAGGCTGGACACAAGAACAAGGTTTGTATTATCCGGATCAGTACGATCCTGCCTTTACTCCTATCCTGTCCTCGCATGACAAAGGCGAATCTCCTAAAAATGGTGCTTTGTTGGTAGCGCCGTACGGAAAAGGGTACTATATTTATACCGGTTTGAGCTTTTTTAGAGAATTGCCGGAAGGTGTTGCGGGAGCCTATCGTTTACTGTCGAATATGATCTCTCTTAAACAACCCATCGAAGCTCCAAAACAAGAAATAAAGAAATAAACATTCAAAAAAATATGGAAGCTAAAAAAGTAAAAAAATGGAAAAAAAGCTACACCTATGTTTTGGTAGCAAACGCAATTTATATTGCGATTTTTTTCTTAATCATGCAATTATACTCATAACCTATGCAACTATTTGATTGGATCGTACTTATTGTAACACTTTTGTTTATTGTTGGGTATGGATCCTGGAAAACCAAAGGAAGTAAAAATGTCGAGGATTTTATTTTAGGAAACAACGAAACGCCCTGGTACACCGTTGGACTTTCAGTCATGGCAACACAAGCCAGCGCTATTACCTTTCTGTCAACTCCCGGGCAAGCGTATCATGACGGGATGGGTTTTGTGCAATTTTATTTTGGGTTGCCAATTGCTATGGTCGTTATTTGCCTGACTTTTATTCCTTTATATCATAAAAATAAAGTTTTTACCGCCTATGAGTTTCTGGAGAAAAGATTTGATCTAAAAACCCGTTCCCTGGCAGCCATATTATTTTTGGTTCAAAGAGGTTTAGGAACGGGACTTACCATTTATGCCCCGGCAATTATTTTATCGGCACTTTTAGGGTGGAATTTAACATTAATGAATATTATCATTGGTGTTCTGGTAATAATTTATACGTTCTCTGGAGGAACAAAAGCGGTAAACGTAACGCAAAAGCAGCAAATGTTCGTAATTATGTCGGGAATGTTTATCACTTTTTTCCTGATTTTGCACTATTTACCTAACGACATGACTTTTTCTAGTGCAATGCATATTGCAGGTGCCAACGATAAAATGAATATTGTGGATTTCTCTTTTGATCCTGAAGAAAAATATACTTTCTGGAGCGGAATCACTGGTGGTTTTTTTCTTGCCCTCGCTTATTTTGGAACAGATCAGTCTCAGGTTGGACGCTATTTATCCGGAAAATCGATTCGGGAAAGCCAAATGGGATTAATCATGAACGGACTATTAAAAGTGCCTATGCAATTCTTTATTTTGCTTACTGGGGTTATGGTTTTTGTCTTCTTTCAGTTCAATCCCGTTCCGTTAAATTTTAATCCGAATAATAAAATTATTATCGAAAACTCGGCTTACAAAGAGGAATATCATGCTTTAGAAAAAAAACTTGAAGTACTGTCTGATGATAAAAAAGTATACAACTTATTGTATATCGATCAGCTAAATCAGGATTATGATAACCCGTATTTGCGCAAACAATTAGTAGCACTCTCGAACAAAGAAAAAGACTTACGCGATCGCGCCAAAGAAATTATTTTGAGAGCAGATAGTAATAGCGAAACCAACGATAAGGATTATGTGTTTTTTCACTTTATCCTGCATTATTTACCCAAAGGGCTTATAGGTTTATTACTCGCCGTAATCCTTTCGGCAGCGATGTCATCAACCGCTTCTGGGCTGAATGCCCTGGCATCGACAACCGCAATTGATATTTACAAGCGAAATTTAAAGACCGAAAAGTCAGAGAAACATTATCTAAATGCTACTAAGTTTTTTACCCTGTTTTGGGGAGTTGTAGCCATACTTTTTGCATGCGTTGGAACCTTATTCGAAAATTTAATTCAGTTAGTAAATATTATTGGTTCTATTTTTTACGGAACTGTTTTAGGAATCTTTTTAGTTGGTTTTTACCTGCGTCGCGTAAAAGCAAAAGCAATGTTTTACAGTGCCATTATCAGCCAGATGACGATATTTTTTATCTACTATTTTATGATCTACAGACAAGAAAAATTAGGTTATTTATGGCTTAATTTTATCGGGGCTATGCTTACTATTGTCTTGTCGCTGTTTATGCAGTATGCTTTTTTTAGAAAAGAACCGGATAATAAAGATGTAGTTCTGGAGTAATCTCAATTGACAAAGATTACTGGTAAAGATTGAAAAATTTAAATATTTTGATTTTACATCAAAAGCTATATCTTTGAGAGACTAACTATTTGCAAATTAGCAAAAAAAGCATCAATTATGAAGGGTTTAAAAAAATACAGCAATAAAACCAAAGCTGCTTTTATTTTACTGATTGTGATGCTAATAATTTTGTTGGGTAATTTTAATACCCTGCAAAATTCAAAAAATGTAAATGGGAATATTAATGCGATCTATAACGATCGATTGGTTGTGGCGCATTATATATTTCAGTATTCTAAAGAACTTCATTTTATAAAAGCCGAGGCCGAAAAACGAGACCTAAGCGACAACATCAAAAAAGATGAAATTATACAAACATTAAACATCATTCACAGCATTGATGATTTGTATGCTAAAACTGTTCTGACCAATACCGAAAAACAATATTTTGACGCTTTTTTAAGCTCCTGTAAAGAAATTAATAAACAGGTTGCAAACAAAGACTGGAATAAAATTGCTATTGCGAGCAATGAAGCCTTAAAGACATTAGATTCTTTATCCCAGATTCAGATCAAGGAAGGAAAAGCTAAATTGGCAAGTGCAAATGCGATGTACAGTAAAAATAATAGTCTGGGACAATTGCAAATTGCCTTGCTAATAATCTTGGGCGGAATTACTTTTTACCTTTTGATTGTAAAGAAAATTAAGAAAAGTATCAAAATTCCTGAACCGCCAAGTTTGAACTAAATAAATGCTAAAATTTAAATTCCAGGTTTTTAGATTTAATAAAAAAAATCCAAATTCCAATATTAATTGGAATTTGGATTTTTTTATATCTGTTTTAATAATTCGAAAAAAGAATTATTATCTGCTCCATTCAGCTATACTGTCTTTATTCAATTTTACGTAATCCTGATTGTTAGCGACTTCAGCAGCAGCAAGTGAAGCTTTAGCCGTTTCTACAGCTCCTTTTTTATCGCCCTGTTTTGCTTGTATTTGCGATTTTAATCTTAAAATAAAATAGGGTTTTTCAGTACTCATATCCAAAGATTTATCTACATAAGTTCTTGCTGTTTCAATGCTTCCGTTTGATTGAAACAAATATTGAGCAGCAGCATAATAATCATTAGAAGTTGGTCCAGCCAAAGTTTTTTCGATACTTGCTACGGCAACTTTTGCAGTTGGAACTTCAAATTTTAAAGCTACATGAGAGTTTTCCCAAGCCATATCTAAATATCCAAAATTAGGATCTAAACCACTAATTCCAATTGTAAAAGTCTCTAACGGAGTTGGCAAAGCATCTTCTTTTACGGTAGTTCTTAACACTACATAAGCATCGTTCCAGTTTTCTGGTAATCCCCAGTTGTCTGTAGAAAGATAAAAAATTACTTCCCAGCTTTCGATTTTAGGAATCGTATAAATTGCATATTTACCCTTTTTCAATGTTTTACCATCGATCACTACATCATCACTAAAATTAATGATAGTGTTTTCATTAGCCCCAGTTCTCCACAATTTACCAAACGGAACTAAATTTCCAAAAACAGCTCTGCCTCTCGCGCCCGGTCTTGAATAAGTAACTTCTACATCCGTTAATCCAACTGTTTGTTTGATATATCCTTTAGGGCTTGCCTGTGGTGTTTTTATTTGTGCTTCTGTAGCAAAAGGTGCCAGAATGATGGCTAATGCAATAAGTAGTTTTTTCATTTTTTGAGTTTATTTTGTTTGTTCAAATTTACAAATTCAATTAGCGAACAAATGTTAAATTTTCTATAATTCAACCCTTTAACTGTGATATTTTTTGAGCATCTAATTCACTAAAGTAATTGATAATCATATCAGCATCTGACAAATCCTGCATTTTAGAATGAAGGCTGTTGTAACCCACACAATAAATCCCGGCAGCTTTTGCCGCTTTAACTCCATTTGTACTGTCTTCAATAATAATACAGTTTTCTTTTGGAGCTATCGATAAGGATGCAGCATGTACAAAAATTGCAGGATTGGGTTTGGATTGCGGAAAATCTTCACCACTCACAATATCTGTAAAATACTGGTGCAAACTGAATCTCGTAAAAACACGGTCGATCGTTACTTTTGATGCCGATGATGCTAAAATCAGCTGTATTCCGTTAGCATATAAGTCTTTTATCAAAACTTCGACTCCTTCTAACAGGTATAAATCTTCTTTAGTATCAAAAGCATCATTAAAAATGCTTCTTTTTCTTTGTATCAAATCTTCTACTTCATGTTCGATTTCAGGAAAAAAACCTTTTAGAGCTTGAAACGTATTTCTAGTCGAAAATCCTGTAAACGAAGTATACATCTCTTCGCTTACTGTAATATTTAATTCTGAAAATTGTTTGTAATACGAATAACGGTGAACAGGTTCAGTGTCTACAATTACACCATCCATATCAAAAATTACTGTTTTAATCATTTTTTTTAAAGGTTCTGAGGTACTAAGGTTCAAAGGTTTTCTTTTGGAACCGGATAGTCGTGTGTTTTTTACTTTGTAATTATTCTTTTTTAGATTCAAGTTTCTGGTTATCTGTTTGCGGAAACTTTGTCAAAGTTCAAACGATTTGAACTTGAAACTTTTCTTTCAAGGCTCTAAGTTTTTAAGATTCTGAGCTAAAAGCTTAGTAACTTAGTATCTTAGAACCTTAGAAACTATTCTTTACTAAGCAAATAACGGATCACCGTTTCAGCGATATGAAGACCAAATAATCCCGGCATATAACTGTTTGTTCCGTAAAAAGACTTTTTGAAGTTTTTCCCATCCGTTAGTTTTAAGCTTTTTTCGTCCTGAATTTCAGACGAGAAAACTACTTTTAGTTTATTTATCTTTTCGGCTTTTAAGCGTTTTCTAATCGCTTTAGAAAAGTAGCAATTTATTGTTTTAGAAATATCGGTCACTTTTACTTTCGAAGCCAGCATTTTTCCACCAGCCCCCATACTACTAATAATTTTTACTCTTTTGCGTTTGGCTGCAATAATTAGATTTAATTTTGGAGTAATACTGTCAATACAATCCAAAACATAATCAAACTCTGGCGAAACGATTTCAAAAGCCCTTTCCGGCGATAAAAATTCCTGTACACGAGTTAGTTTCAATTCCGGATTAATATCCATCAAACGATCTCCAACAATTGCAATTTTTGGCTGTCCAACTGTCGAATGCAATGCTGGTAATTGTCTGTTTATGTTGGTAATATCTACAACATCTCCGTCTACAATCGTCATGCTCCCCACTCCTGCTCTTGCCAGAAATTCAGCTGCAAATGAGCCAACTCCTCCTAAACCAACTACCAAAACATTTGAGTTTTGCAAGTTTTCTAATCCTTCTTTTGTAAATAAAAGCTCGGCTCTTTCTGTCCACTCTGCCATATCCTAAATTATTGTTTTTTAAGTTTAAAATTTTGTTTCAGGTTTAAGGTTTTAATCTATACCTTTTCCTTTTATTTCTCAAATATTGCATTATGATTACTTGAAATAATCTCTTGTAATTCTTTGATTGTTATATTTTTATATTCTGCCGCCAGAGCATAAACCTGTTTAATACTTTCTTCGATTGTATCTGTTTCCAGAAAAAAACGATCGTTTGGAATCTGTTCAAAAACCATTTTCAAATCTGGATTTCGAAGTAAATATTTTCCAAACGAAATATAGAATCCTGCCGCAATAAGCTGATTAGCGATTTGACTATTTTTAGAAAAACCATGAATAACCATCGGAACTGTAATCTTCATTTTCTTTTTAATTGCAATCACTTCCTGAAAAGCAGCAACGCAATGTATTACGACTGGTTTTTTATATTTTTCGGCTAAAGCCAATTGTTTTTCAAAAACTAAAATTTGTTGTTCAAACTTAATTTCAATACGTTTGTCTAAACCACATTCACCAATTGCAAGACAATTTTGAGTCTGTAATTTTTCTTCAATAATTCGTAAATCTTCCTCAATTTGATCTTCTTTGATATACCACGGATGAATTCCGACAGAGTAATACGGAATCATAGCATCAAACTCCTGCGGATATTGATTTACCAATTCCAGAATATTGGATTGATTTGTAAAGTGATGCGTATGAAAATTAAAATAATCCATTAATGAAATGTTTTAACTCCGGCTTTAATTTCTACATTCAGATCATTTTCCAGCGGAACTAACGGGCAAGAATATTTATGATTATAAGCACAATACGGATTATAGGCCTGATTAAAATCGACCACAATAGTATCTCCTTTTGGTACTTTAAGATCAATATACCTTCCTCCTATATAACTTTCTTTTCCTGAAGTTAAATCTGAAAAAGGTAAAAACAGATGGTCTTTATATTCTTTGGTTTTCGAAAGTTCAATATTTCGATATACATTCAGTTTAAGTGCAACGCCATCTATGGTAAAATGCAAAGTACCATATTTAATATATTTTGGTGTTCTTGTTCCGGTAGTTTTCATTTCGAAAACTTTCTCGTTTTGTGCTTTTTCTAATTTTGCAACAACAAAATATTTCCCGCTTATGGGATAAAAATCTAAACTTTTAAATGTTTTTAAATCTTCTTCCATTAACGGACTTGTCTTAGGATTAGCATATTCGCTATTAATTGTCTTTTGAAATTTTTCAGTTTCTTTCTGATTAAATTTATTTTGACCAAAGCAGAAATTCACCACTAACAATACTAAAAAAGCAATACTATTTTTCATCTTAGAAATTTTGAGCAAAAATAGTTTAAAAGTAACAAAGCAGCAACCGCTCATCCGTACAAAGTTTCTTAACTTTGTTGCAAATAACTTATTTATAATGCTCAAAACTGCTTTTAGTCACTACATCAATAATTTTAAAGGTTTTTCAAGAGAAATTTGGATACTTACAATTGTCACATTTATCAATCGTGCCGGTACAATGGTACTTCCTTTTTTATCCAAATACTTAAAGGAAGACCTTCAATTTACGTACAATCAGGTAGGTTGGATTATGGTGGCTTTTGGTTTAGGATCGATGTTAGGTTCGTGGTTGGGTGGCAAACTATCTGACAAAATTGGTTTTTACAAAATCATGATTTTTAGTTTGTTTACCAGTGGGGTTTCTCTTTTTTTTATACAATACATTACTACTTTCTGGACCTTATGCATCGCCATGTTTGTTCTAATGACTATTGCAGATATGTTCAGACCTGCAATGTTTGTTTCGTTGGGTGCTTATGCTAAACCAGAGAACAGAACGCGTGCTTTGACTTTGGTACGTTTAGCGGTAAATCTGGGTTTTGCCGCGGGTCCTGCTTTGGGTGGTTTGATCATTATGGGAATTGGATATTCTGGTTTATTCTGGATCGACGGTGCATCGTGTATAGTCTCGATTTCGATTTTTGCATTATTGGTGAAAGAAAAGAAAAAAGCCGTTCACGACGATAAAATCGAAAGTGCAGCCGAAATAAAGTCGGTTTTTCACGATAAAATCTTTTGGGTTTTCTTATTTGTAAGTTTTGTTACTGCCATGATTTTCTTTCAGCTTTTTACAACCTTACCTTTATATCATAATGAGAAGTTTGGTCTAACTGAATTTCAAACCGGATTATTAATGACCTTAAACGGACTTTTGATATTTGCATTCGAAATGCCAATTGTTGGTTTTATGGAAAGAAAAGGATTTGCTAAAATAAGGATCATTACTATAGGTTCTTTTGTGATGGCTTCGAGTTTCTTCTTATTATTGATTAACGTTTGGGCTGGAATATTGGTTATTAGCATGATTGTTATTTCGATTGGAGAGGTTTTAACCTTTCCGTTTTCGAATGCTTTTGCATTAAGTCGGGCACCACGTGGTCAGGAAGGTCGTTATATGGCACTTTATACCATGAGTTTTAGTCTGGCACATATTATAAGTTCAAAGGTTGGATTTGAAATTATTTCCCGTTTAGGCTATCAGGTCAATTGGTTTTTTATGGCTTGTATTGGAGTTGTGGCAACACTTTGTTGCTTATGGATCAAAAAGGCATTGCTGGAAGAGAAAGTTTTATAAAATCCAATCCCTGCTACTTTTTCTTATCTCATTTCATAAATTTAAAAGAATTTTTGAATAGGTTTTCTATACTCAAAAAACGATCAAACGTATTTTTTAGTTAAATAACTATTTTTATAGTTGCTTAACTAGAAAAATAGTTGTAGGTTTGAATTAAAATTAGAAAACATGCAAAAGTTAACCAACAAGGAAGAGGAAATTATGCACATTTTATGGAAGCTTAAAAAAGCATTTGTAAAAGAAGTTCAGGCAGAGGTTACAGAAGATCAGCCACATTACAATACCTTATCGACAATTGTGCGTAATCTTGAAGAAAAAGGTTTTGTGGCGCATAATGCCTTTGGAAACACGCACCAGTATTACCCTATAATTACTTTAGAAGCTTACAGCAAAAAGTATATGAATACTGCAATCGATAACTATTTTAATAGTTCTTATAAAAATATGGTATCCTTTTTTGCTAAGGAAGAAAAAATTTCGGCAGCAGAATTACGTGAAATCTTGGCTATGATTGAATCTCCAAACGAAGAAAAATAATAGTTTATGGAAACACTTTTCATTTTTATCGCAAAATCAAGCGGATTGCTAATATTGTTCTATTGTGCTTATTATTTTTTACTGCGCAAAGAAACTTTTTTTAATAGCAGCAGATGGTTTTTAATGGCAGGTTTGATTACAGCAGTGGTTTTACCATTTTTAGTGTACACCAAAATTGTCTGGATCGATCCTGTTCCGGTTTCCTATACCAAATATTCGCCACTATATGCTCCTCAGGCTGTGGCACAGGAAACTTTTGAAATTAATTGGAACTATATACTACTTGCCGTTTATGTAATTGGTTTTTTAGCCCTGTTTATAAAATTTGCGGTTGATTTCTATAGCTTAAATTCCGTATTAAAAGGTAAAAAAGTACAACACCAAGCTGATTTTAAATTTGTAGATATTAACGAAAATATTGCTCCATTTTCTTATTTTGATTACATCGTATACAATTCATCAATGTATACAGCCTTAGAACTAGAAAATATTATTGAACATGAAAAAGTACACAGTGATCAAAATCATACTGTAGATGTTTTGATATCGAGAGTATTTTGTGTCTTATTCTGGTTCAATCCAATTATTTGGCTGTACAAAAAAGCCATCTTACAAAACCTTGAATTTATTGCAGATAGTGAAGCTGCCAAAAAAATATCCGACAAAAAAGCATATCAGTATACGCTTTTGAAAATAACAACACATGAAAGTTGTGTTGCAATCACCAATCATTTTTATCAATCATTAATCAAAAAACGAATTGTCATGTTAAACAAAAATCAATCAAAAAAGCGAAATTATTGGAAATATTATGCCATAATTCCCGCACTTGTCGTATTTGTGCTTTTATTTCAAATTAAAACAGTAGCACAAGAAAAAGAAAGAAAAGAAAATCAGGAAGTTACAGAACAGAAAGACCCTGTTGATGTTTACAAAATTAAAAAGAATACAACAGATCAGGAGTTAAAGGAAATTGCCGAAAAATTAAAGAAAAATCACAATATTGATGTTGTCATTTCGGATGTAAAAAGAAACTCAAAAAATGAATTAACAGCTATTAAAGTTGATATCAAAAAAGTATCCGGAAAAGCACAAACTATTCAGATTGAAGGTGATCATCCTATCAAAAGTTGCGGAATTATTGTTACAACCGAGCATAATGGTTCTAAAAAAATCGACTTAATTGCAGATGGCGCAATCGAAAAACCAATGGCTATAGAAAATCGTATTGTAGAAGTAAGTGAAACTCATGGTGCAGATGATCAGGTTTCAAATATAACACCTCCTACACCACCAGCTCCTCCTGTTTTCCCAAACGAACCAGGAATTCAGGCACCTCCTGTTGATAGGTCTAAAATGCCAAAACCACCAGTGCCACCTGCCAATCATAAAGATAAAGTGGCAATGGCGAAGTTTGAAAAAGAAATGTCTGAATTTGATAAAAAAATGGAAGCTTTTGAGCCAGATATGTCAGCCTATGAAAAACAAGTAGAAGATGCAATGGCTCAAAGAGAAGCGATTTTCGACAAAGAAATGGCAAAATATGAAGTTGCAATGGATAAATTTAATGCCGATATGGATAAATTTAATCAAAACATGCAAGACAAATACGGCGCAGACTCAAAAGAATTTCAGGCTAGTATGAGACAACGCGAATTGGATATGAGAAGACAGGAAGTTGATATGAAACAACATGCAAAAGATATGAAACAACACGAAAAAGATATGAGACTTTATGAGAAAGAAGCCAGAAAAGCCGAGAGAGAAAGTAGAAAATCATAATCAATATAAAAAGTAATAGCAGGAATGCTCCAAAAAAAGACTTTGCCCAAACGCAAAGTCTTTTTTTATATCTTTGATGAAAATCAACCTACTATGTATAAAATTTTAGCCAAAATAAATAAAGTTCTTTTACCAAGTTTTACCAAACAAGGTCTGGACATTTCAAAAGCAAAAAAATGGCAAATGGCCCTTATTGGTTATCGTGCTTTTGTAACAAAACGGGCGTTAGAATAATTTAAAAAATACCTGTTTTAGATAATAACGTTGAACTTAAATACAACAAAACTTTCTTAAGAATAGGAAATAGTGGTCTCCGGCTCATTTCTTATCTCACCCATTACGTCTCATGAAAAATAAAGAATTCAATATTCCTCCCATTTACGCAGTACTTCTGGCTATTATTAGTGTACAATGTGGTGCAGCAATTGCCAAAAGTTTATTTCCTGCAATTGGTGCCGCAGGAACTGCATCTATCAGAATTGGGGTTTCGGCAATAATTTTATTAATCGCTTACCGACCTAATTTAAAGGCTATAACTCCTGAGCAATGGAAGATCGTTATTCCTTATGGCTTGTCTTTAGGTGCTATGAATTTGATTTTTTATCTGGCAATAGAAAGAATTCCAATTGGGTTAGCCGTTACGCTCGAATTTATAGGACCTTTATTAGTGGCAATTATTGGTTCAAGGCGTTTGATCGATTATTGCTGGGTGTTACTCGCCGCAGCTGGAATCGTTTTAATCGCTCCCTGGACAAATGATCGCGTTGATATGCTTGGTGTTGTCTTTGCACTGTTGGCTGGTGCGCTATGGGCAGCTTATATTGTTTTGGGAGGTAAAATTTCGCAAATCATGAACGGTGGTCAGGCTGTATCAACCGGAATGCTGTTTGCTGCAATTCTAATTCTACCATTTGGTTTTTTCGAAAATGGACTGGCAAATCTTACACCAAAACTTTTTGGTATGGGAATCGCATTGGCACTTTTATCAAGTGCTATTCCGTTTACACTAGAGATGAAAGCCTTAGGACAACTTCCTCCTCGTACTTTTAGTATTTTAATGAGCTTAGAACCCGCAGCAGCTTCTATTTGTGCTTTTATATTTTTGCAGGAACATCTTAGTTTTTACGAGATATTAGCTGTAGTTTGTGTTGTAATCGCTTCGGCAGGATCGACATTAACCGCAAAGAAATAATTTTACAAAACCTGGCTAAACATAAAAAAAGTCCTGTAAATACAGGACTTTTTTTTAATAGTAGGAATCTAATTTTAATTATTTCTTTGGCAATAATACTGTATCAACTACATGAATTACACCATTAGATTGATTAACATCTGCAATTGTAACTTTAGCTTTGTTTCCGCTTTCGTCGCTAATGTATAAATCTTTTCCTTTCATCCAGGCAGTAAGAGTACCACCGCTAACAGTTTTGAAAGTTGCTTTTCCTTTTCCTTCTTTAATTGCTTTAGCAATATCAGAAGCATTCAATTTTCCTGCAACAACATGATAGGTCAAGATCGTTTGTAGCATTTTTTTGTTTTCAGGTTTCAATAATGTTTCTACAGTTCCTGCAGGCAATTTTGCAAATGCTGCATTTGTTGGAGCAAAAACAGTAAATGGTCCTTTACCTTCTAGTGTTTCAACTAATCCGGCAGCTTTTACAGCAGCGACTAATGTAGTGTGATCTTTCGAGTTTACGGCATTTTCAATAATGTTTTTGTTTGGGTACATTGCAGCTCCACCAACCATTTTAGTTTTTTGTGCAAATGATGTAAATCCAAATCCTAATGCTAAGATTGCTACGGCTAAAAATTTTCTAGTTTTCATGATTAATATTTTTAAGTTATAAGCTCATTTACGCGGTAATAATAGTTTTGGTTTTATGAAATCTCTAAAAAAGTTCAAAAAAAGTTAGAACATTCACAAATAACGCTGTAAAACAAGCCTTTAATACCTAAAATTATTTTTATTTATTTTTAATTTTTACCTCACAGCTATGCTAACTTTATTGCCAACTTTAATAAAAAAAATAGCTCATTATCGAAAATCTAACTTGAAACAAGCAAAAACCAGAAACTATAAAGCAAAAAAAAGTCCCACATTGCTGTGGAACTTTTTTGTCAATAAGATTTTTTTATTTTTTGATGAACTTCATACTTGAACTTCCTTTATCTGATTTTATTTTTATAATGTAATTACCGGTTCTAAGTTTCGAAACATCAATACTGGAAGTCGATTTTGCATTTGGAACTGCAATTACCAATTGTCCCAGAATATTATAAATAGCTACCGATTGTATTGTTATATTTTGTTTTGCATTAAAACTTAAAATATCACTTGCAGGGTTTGGATACAGGGTAAAATAACTTGAAAACTCAAAATCAGTAATTCCTAACGTCTCTTCAAATTTTGAAGTTGCAGTATTGGTGAGTATCGGGAAATTATAATCAAAATAAATATTAGCCTCATTTGTAAACGAATCACCAACTTTTAGAGTTGGTTTTGTTTTAATTTTAAAAGTCACATAACCGTCATTACTGGCATCATCGAAAGGGAGATTGATTTTTTCGAAAATAAATTCAACTTTGTTTCCTTCCGATATTTTAGTCACAAAAGGATGACTTGAACTCGTTGGAATTAATGTTGAGATGTCAAACTTTGTTAAATCAATCCTATCAGTTACAACAATATTTCTTGCAGGAGATGTTCCTGTATTTTCAAAGCGAATGAGATAATGAACGTACTCACCTATTAAGCTTGGTGTAATAACTGATCCTTCCAGACAAGTTTTGTCATTTGGATCATAAGAACCTACCACTATTTGTTTTAACTCAAAAATATTATTTAATGGAGTCTCATCTAAATTTTGAGAAGAAATATTTGTACTAAACTTTAGAATATCACCTATGTTGACCGCAGGTTTCTCTGTTGGTCTGTTTAAATATAAAGTCAAAGATATACTACCGCTTTCAAAAGGTTTTAAATTATTGAAATTCCATTTTAATTCATTTCCAGATTTAGAGGTTAAATTTTTATCTGAAGAAACATAGTGTAAAACAGTATTGTCATACTTAATTGTAATAACCCCAGACTGAGTTGTGTTTCCGTTATTTTTATAAACAATCTTGTAGATGCTTTCAAAGCCCGGTTCAGCTGATATCACTGGGACTAAAACTATTTCTAAATCGTTTCGGCTGCCAACAGCACTGATACAAAAATTTTCTAAACGCGGGCTTGTATCGTTAGGAAAAGAAACGATAGCCTCTTTTGGTGATATGTCAAAATACTCCGGGTACTCCAGAACTGGTGTTATTTTATAATTTCCATCCTGAAGTTGAATTGAAGGATTTTTTGAGTTATTAGATACTAAAACTCCTGTTTTTAAATTACCAGATACATTATATTTTATATCATAAATGACTACATCATTTAAATCACACCCATCATTATCCTGATCAAATTTATTTGATGCCTCAATAGTGTAAAAATCGCCTCCAGGTGTAAAAGAACAGTAAGTATTAAAATTAACCTTAGGCATATTATTATCTCCTAAGTAATATTCTATCTGTTCTATATCTGTATCATCTGCACAAATGTATTTTAAATTTGGATTGTTATAATAACTAAAACGATCATAAATACCTAATCCTTCCTGTTTGCCATTTTTTACAAATAAATAGACCAGATTATTATTATAACACACAATTTGTGAAATCTTTTTTGCAGCATTAAAATCTAAGGCCTCAATTTGATTATTACTACAATTTACCTCCAGAAGGTTTGACAAGTTTTCTAAATTTAATGTTTTAATCTGATTATTATAGCACGATAATACTTGAAGATTGGGAGAAGATTGAACATCCAGGCTCGTAAATTGATTCATACCACAATATAGCGTTTCTAATTTTGACAAATTACCAGTTTGTAATGAAGTCATTTTGTTGGTATCACAATTTAGGAATTTCAACTCTTTAAAAGCACTAATCTCCAAATTACTAATATTATTATTACCACAACTTAACCATTCAAGTTTACTTGTATTGGTAACATCAAAATCAGTAATGTTATTATAAAAACATTCTAATTTTTTCAAATTTGGCAAACCTGATATTTTTATTGATTTTAATGTTCCCCACCTACTTAAAACATTCTCAAGTTTTGGGAAATTGTTCAATTTTAAAGTTGTCATATTAGTATAATCACACTCTAGAAATTGTAGATTATCTAATCCTTGCAAATTCAAATCAGTGATAGGATTATTACTGCAAACAAGATTATTGAGTTTACTTAAGCCAACGATGCTTAATGATGTAAATAAATTGTAACTACAATTTAGTGTTTTCAAATTAAATGAATCACTTACATCAATATTGGTTAATCTACAACCGGTACAATCAAGATTTTCAAGATTGGATAAAGTACTTAAATCTAAAGTCGTAAGCTTGCAGCTATACAGATCTAATATTTTAAGATTACTTAAACCATTTAAGTTAATAGACTTTAGTTGTTGGTTTCCTCTAATTGATAACGTTTCCAGATTATCTAATCCTGCTAAATCAAGTGTAGAGAGATTACCATATTCTAGTGTTATTTTTTTTAAGTTTTTAAAATATAAAATACCTGTTAATGAAGCTATTCTTTTCGGGACTACATTTTCGTTTAAATAAAGTTCACTTACCTTTTCAGCTTCACTAATCTCAATTTCTCCATTACCATTTGAATCTATTTTTATCTTATTACCACTCAGATCTTTTGCAGTATCTAAATATGCAGCTGATGCTAATAATTTATCTTTAAAATTAGTATCCGGAATAGTTATTATTTGTGCGTTCAAAACATTTAAAAAGAATACTGTAATAAGCAAAAAGTAGATTTTTTTCATATAGTTAAATTTTTAAACAAAAATAACTCTTTAAGATAATAACACAA
>NZ_MUGS01000052.1 GCF_002222055.1 Flavobacterium araucananum | reverse complement strand
TTTTATAAAAAATTAAAAAAAATACTACATTTTAAATCATCACAAAAGAGTACTAAAATTACATTTTTCAGTAATTTTTAACAAAAAAATTACATTTCAACGACTTTTTAGGTTAGTTACAGATAAAAAAAACCAAAAGTATTCACCCTCTATAACTTTGATTCTGTTAAAATTTGATAAATATCACTAACAAAAATCTTAAGTTATGATAACTAAAACTACTCTTGAAAAAGCATTGAAATTTGTTAACAATTGTAAGTTTATCTTTTCCTTCAAAAAGAACATTTTTAAGAAAAACGTATTTGTCTTACTCTTTATTTTACTCTCTTCAATTTCATTTGCTCAGTCCGGATCTTGTAATGCTACTTTGATTGTAGAGAACAACGGAAACATCAGAAGCACTCCTCCCGACGGAACTTATTATGCGATGGTCCTAACGAACAACAGCTCCCTGACAGATACTTTTGTCCTGAGTGCTAAGAACATCAATGCTACTTGTGCGAATACGGATGGCAGTTCTACGGCAGGAAATGTAATGATCAATACTGATTTTATAGATTCTGAAAGAAATTCTCTTAGCGAAATCACTTTAAACGCGGGACAATCTGTGAATTTCTATATACACATTACGATACCAACAGGTACTTCTATACAAAAATGGTCTTGTAACGAAATCACCGCTACCTCAAAAAACTGTACCAATTATGCTATTGCTACTGTTTTGCATACTTATGTCATTAATCCAGTTAATGATTAAAATAAATATATCCGGTATTCCCTTAAAATATTTCAAAATGGAAAAACAATTACGCTCTCTAAGCAGTTATTTACGAGATATAAAAAAAATATACGTTGTTGTATTATTTCTTCTGTCCTTTTTTTCAGGCTCAGCTCAAACCATAACTACCAATAAAACGGTTACCGCAAACCCAGGCAATTGTGGCATTGTGAATGTAAAAGTAGATATAACGGGATCAAATCCTGTTACCCGAAATTCAGATGTGATTTTGGCAATTGATGTTTCCGGGAGTATGGGTAATACAATCCCGGGAGATTTTAAAACTTCTATGGATTATGCCAAAGATGCTGCATTAGCGTATTTAACACAAGCTAAAGTAAATCCTTTGAACCGAATTGCAATTGTAGCTTACAGCACAACGGCTAGTTTAAAAATAGGGCTTACTTATTTGAATGCCGCGGGTGTAACTGCCATAACTGCTCAGATTAATGCCTTGCAGGCAACCAATTCGACCAACATTTATGCAGGAATTGTTCGATCAGAAACAGAATTAGAAACGAATGGCAGATTTGATTGCAGTACAGCAAGAGCTATTATTTTATTGACAGATGGTGTAACAAACGTAACGGGAACCAGCGGGAACACAAATTGTAATGTTAGCAAAACATCGCAATGTGTTACTGATGCTATAAATGCTGCTACAAATGCAAAAACAACAACAAAATCAAGTGTTGTTTATAACAATCAGGTTTTTTCTGTTGGTCTTTTTGGCGGTATCAGCGGAAACATAAATACGAACAATAGCGATCAGAATATTGCTAAATTTACGCTTGACGGTATTCAGGGAAGTGCTGCTTATATTACTCAAAGTGGTGCGAACTTAACCTCAATATACAATCAGATTGCTACTCAAATTTCGTGGGTTGCTCAAAATTTAGTCACAAAAGAAACTGTCATTCCGGGTTTTACAATAAGTGCTATTACTACTTCAAAAGGTACAACCTCAACAGCGGGACAGGTAATTACATGGAATACTGATTTTTTAAATTCAGAAACTATTACTTTAAATTACCAGTTAACGCCTACCGGAACAGCTTGCGGTACTCAAACGGTAAGTACCTCTACATTCAATTATCAAAACTCAGCTTGTGCCAATGATTCTAAAGCGATCAGCAGTCCAACTTATTTTGTGCCGTGTGCACCTGTAATTACAGGAACTCTGATAGCATGTGGATCGACTACTTTAACGGCTTCGACAAATGCATCTTCTCCAACTTATGTTTGGTATAAAGATAATGTGGTGTTATCGGGTCAGACTTCTGCTACTCTTGTGGCAACAGCAAGTGGGGTTTATAAAGTAGTTGTCAAAAATGGTGTTACAAATTGTCAATTAACCTCAGCAGATTCTACGGTATCGATTAGCCCGGCTGCTGCACTTACAGCACCTGCGAATACAACTATTTCAGGATGCGGAACAGCAGCTATAACAGGGCTCCAGTATAATACCGCAAGTACTACTATAACCCTTGCTCAATTAACCACTGCGGGAGGTACTTTACCAAATAGCGCTTTAATTGGAACTTACACAATATCGTATTCTGATGTTGCTACAGGTACTTGCCCAACAATTGTTACACGTACGTACAAAGTTGTAACAAGTTGTGGTACTATTACCGCTGTGCAAACCATCACAATAACTGACACCACTGCACCAACCTGGACAACTCAGGCAGGAACACTAAATGTTTCATTGCAATGTAGTGATGCAGCAGGATTAACAGCGGCTCAAAACCAAACTCCGGTTGCAACCGATACTTGTGGAGGGACTGTAACCTATACTAAAACCAGCGGGAATTTCGTCGCAGGTTCTTGTGCCAATTCCGGAACGTATACCAATACCTGGGTTGCAAAAGATGTGTGTTCGAATACCTCAACAACTTTCACGCAAGTAATCACGATTCAGGACACCACTGCGCCAACATGGACAACGGCTGCAAATGCACTGGATGCTACTTTGCAATGTAGCGATACAACAGGATTAACAACTGCGCAAAACCAAACTCCGGTTGCAACCGATACTTGTGGCGGAACAGTAACCTATACTAAAACCAGCGGAAATTTCGTCGCAGGTTCTTGCGCCAATTCCGGAACCTATACCAACACTTGGATCGCAAAAGATGTGTGTTTGAATACCTCAACAACTTTCACACAAGTAATCACGATTCAGGACACCACTGCGCCAACCTGGACAACGGCTGCAAATACGCTGGATGCTACTTTGCAATGTAGTGATGCAGCAGGATTAACAGCTGCGCAAAACCAAACTCCGGTTGCAACCGATACTTGTGGAGGGACTGTAACATACACCAAAACCAGCGGGAATTTCGTCACAGGTTCTTGTGCCAATTCCGGAACGTATACCAATACCTGGGTTGCAAAAGATGTGTGTTCGAATACCTCAACAACTTTCACGCAAGTAATCACGATTCAGGACACCACTGCGCCAACATGGACAACGGCTGCAAATGCACTGGATGCTACTTTGAAATGTAGCGATACAACAGGATTAACAGCGGCTCAAAACCAAACTCCGGTTGCAACCGATACTTGTGGCGGAACAGTAACCTATACTAAAACCAGCGGGAATTTCGTTGCAGGTTCTTGCGCCAATTCCGGAACATATACCAATACCTGGGTCGCAAAAGATGTGTGTTTGAATACCTCAACAACTTTCACGCAAGTAATCACGATTCAGGACACCACTGCACCAACATGGACAACGGCTGCAAATGCACTGGATACTACTTTGCAATGTAGTGATGCAACAGGATTAACAACTGCGCAAAACCAAACTCCGGTTGCAACCGATACTTGTGGCGGAACGGTAACCTATACTAAAACCAGCGGGAATTTCGTCGCAGGTTCTTGCGCCAATTCCGGAACCTATACCAATACCTGGATCGCAAAAGATGTGTGTTTGAATACTTCGACAATTTTTACCCAAGTAATCACGATTCAGGACACCACTGCGCCAATATGGACAACAGCTACAAATGCACTGGATGCTACTTTGCAATGTAGCGATACAACAGGATTAACAGCTGCGCAAAACCAAACTCCGGTTGCAACNNACCTATACTAAAACCAGCGGGAATTTCGTTGCAGGTTCTTGCGCAAATTCCGGAACATATACCAATACCTGGGTTGCAAAAGATGTGTGTTTGAATACCTCGACAATTTTTACCCAAGTGATTACAATTCAGGATACCACTGCGCCAGCCTGGACAACAGCTGCAAATGCACTGGATGTTACTTTGCAATGTAGTGATACAACAGGATTAACAGCAGCTCAAAATCAAGCTCCCGTTGCAACCGATACTTGTGGCGGGACTGTAACCTATACTAAAACTAGCGGGAATTTCGTCGCAGGTTCTTGCGCCAATTCCGGAACATATACCAATACCTGGGTCGCAAAAGATGTGTGTTTGAATACCTCAACAACTTTCACGCAAGTGATTACAATACAAGATACCACTGCGCCAACCTGGACAACGGATGCAAATGCACTGGATGTTACTTTGCAATGTAGTGATGCAGCAGGATTAACAGCGGCTCAAAACCAAACTCCGGTTGCAACCGATACTTGTGGCGGAACAGTAACCTATACTAAAACCAGCGGGAATTTCGTCGCAGGTTCTTGCGCCAATTCCGGAACGTATACCAACACCTGGATCACAAAAGATGTTTGTTTGAATACTTCGACAATTTTTACCCAAGTAATTACTATTCAGGACACCACTGCGCCAATATGGACAACAGCTACAAATGCACTGGATGCTACTTTGCAATGTAGTGATGCAGCAGGATTAACAGCGGCTCAAAACCAAACTCCGGTTGCAACCGATACTTGTGGAGGGACTGTAACCTATACTAAAACCAGCGGGAATTTCGTCGCAGGTTCTTGTGCCAATTCCGGAACATATACCAATACCTGGGTCGCAAAAGATGTGTGTTTGAATACTTCGACAATTTTCACCCAAGTAATTACTATTCAGGACACCACTGCGCCAACCTGGACAACGGCTGCAAATGCACTGGATGTTACATTGCAATGTAGCGATACAACAGGATTAACAACTGCGCAAAACCAAGCCCCTGTTGCAACCGATACTTGTTCAAGTATTAGCTATATAAAAACAAGCGGTCAATTTGTAGCGTCTGCATCTTGCAGTAATGTTGGAACTTATACCAATATCTGGATTGCAAAAGATGAATGCGGAAATAATACTACTGCTTTTATGCAAACTATCACAATACAGGATACAACCGCACCGGTATTTGACGGAGTACTACCGACCAACATCACTGTATCATGCGACAAAGTTCCTGAAGTACCTGTTATAACTGCACAGGATAATTGCAATATAGATGTGCCTATAGTTTATACAGAGACAAAGAGTACTATCGAAAATGAATGTGATACAAATTATACCTTAACCCGCAAATGGGCAACTAGTGATTGTTCCGGTAATACAGCTTCTTTTACTCAGATAATTACAGTTAAGGACACTACTGCTCCTACCGGAACTGCTCCGGCAGATAGTACCAACTTACAAAACATATCAGATATTCCGGTTGCAAATCCTAACGCTATACTTGATGCCACTGATAATTGCAGCCAAACTGTAAATGTTACAGTGAGTGATTCTAATAATGGGGGTACAGGTTGTACAAACAGCCCGTATATCTTAACCAGAACCTACACGCTCTCTGACTGTGCCGGTAATAAAACGGAATTAGTGCAGACGATAACCATTAGCCACAATAATTTGACAGCGGCACCAATTGCTGCTCAGGCTTGTAATGCAGATACATCTACTGTGAATTTATTTAACTTATTCCCAGCAAACACCTCTACCAAAGGTACCTGGATCGATACTGATAACTCTCATGCTATAGAAGGCAGTATTGTTACCTCGTTTGGGTTATCGCTTGGTATGTACCAATTTGAATATCAAATAAAAGATGAAGTTTGTCCGAGAAGTTTATTTGTAAACCTTTCTATTAATGATGATTGTAAAGTTCTGGCTTGTGGAAATGTAGTTGTTCATAATGCTTTTTCGCCTAATGGAGACGGAATAAATGATCTTTTTGCAATTGATAATATTGATGACACAACTTGTTATCCTGAAAATACGGTAGAAATCTATAACCGTTGGGGAATATTAGTATTTGAAACTAACAATTATAATAATAAAACTAATGCATTCGACGGAACATCAAGAGGCAGAACCACCATTAAACAAGCTGATGGATTACCAACCGGAACTTATTTCTACATTATAAACTATCAATCGTTAGATGGCAACAATGTGATTCAAAATAATAAGAAAGATGGGTATTTGTATCTGTCTAAATAAAAAATCGATAGTAATAATATAATAATATCTATTATGAGAACAAAATTATTTTCTTTCGTTTTGATGTTCGCAGCTATTGGAGGTTATGCACAGCAAGATGCACAATTTACGCAATATATGTACAACACCATAAATATCAATCCGGCTTATGCAGGATCTCGAGGAGTTTTAAGTGTTTTTGGGTTATATCGTACACAATGGGTTGGATTGGATGGTGCTCCAAAAACCAGTACATTTTCTGTCAATTCGCCTATTAATAATAGTAACCTTGGAGTTGGAGTTTCTCTTGTTAATGATAAAATTGGTCCAACCAATGAAAACAATCTTTCGGTAGATCTTTCGTATACTGTTCAGACTTCGGCAGATTTTAAACTTTCTTTTGGGATTAAAGGAACTGCTAATTTATTCAATCTGGATGTCAATAAATTAAATCCGGAAAGTCAGGGCGATCCGCAGTTTCAGGATCTAAAAAATAAATTCTCACCCAACATTGGAGCCGGTGTTTATTGGCATTCTGACAAGGCGTACCTTGGATTATCTGTACCTAATTTTATCGAAACCAATCGGTATGATGATAATGATATTGCCATTTTTAAGGATAAAATCAACTATTATTTAATGGCAGGATATGTATTTGATCTTGATAAATTGGAATACATAAAATTCAAACCGGCAGTTTTAACCAAAATGGTTGAGGGGGCTCCGCTTCAGGTAGATGTATCGGCTAACTTTATGTTTATCGACAAATTTGTGGTGGGCGTGGCTTACAGATGGAGCGCTTCTCTTAGTGCAATGGTTGGCTTTCAGGTCTCAGATGGCTTATACATAGGTTATGGCTATGATCGCGAAACCACCAATTTAAACAACTATAATTCAGGATCTCACGAAATATTCCTGCGTTATGAATTCTTTAAAAACAATGGTAAATTGACTACACCACGTTTCTTCTAAAATAAAATGATTATGAAAAATTATATATTTCTTTATCTGACTCTTATAATTGTTTTTTCATTTGACAGTTATTCGCAACAATCTAAGGTAGCCGCCGGAGACAGAAAATATGAGAGCTACGCTTATATCGATGCTATAAAAACCTATGAACGTGTAGCAAACAAAGGTTACAAATCTGAAGATATGTTCAGGAAACTGGGTAATTCTTATTACTTTAATTCTGATTTTGAAGGTGCTGCCAAATGGTATGCAGCACTATTTGATATGACTACCAATGTTGAGCCGGAATATTATTACAGATATGCACAATCGCTAAAATCAATTGGCCAAACAGATAAAGCCAATAAACTGCTGGTTGCGTTTCATACAAAATTCAAAAATGACAATAGAGGAAAACTATATATAGACGATCTAAATTATCTCGATGAGATCAAGGCAAATTCAGGACGTTACAAAATCGAAGATGCAGGAATCAACTCCAAATACTCCGACTATGGATCATTTGTTTATGACAACAAAATCTATTTTGCCTCGGCAAGAGACACCGGAAACTTTTCGCAACGTAAGCACAAATGGACGAACGAATATTTTACTAATTTATATTTTGCCCATGTTGATCCTGAGACTAATGAGAGCTCGAAAGTTGAGAAATTTAAAACTGTCCTTAATACCAAATTTCACGAATCGTCTCCGGTTTTTACCAAAGATGGAAAAACGGTTTATTTTACCCGAAACAATTATGTAAACGGCAAAAAAGGAAAAGATGAAAATAAAATTACTTTAATAAAATTATACAAAGCAACGCTCGAAAATGGCAAGTGGGCCAATGTTGCAGAACTTCCGTTTAACAGCAACAATTATAGCATGGCGCATCCTGCGTTAAGTCCGGATGAAAAAACGCTTTATTTTGCAACTGATATGCCCGGAACATTAGGGCAATCGGATATTTTTAAGGTATCGATTAATAGTGATGGCTCATACGGGACACCCGAAAATTTAGGAAATACTATTAATACAGAAGGAAAGGAAACTTTTCCGTATGTAACTAGTGAAAACGAAATTTATTTTGCCTCAGACGGTCATCCCGGATTAGGCGGATTGGATGTATTTGTGGGTAAAATTGAAGATAATGGAACTATTAGCAGTATCCAAAATCTGGGAGCTGATGTAAACTCTCCTAAAGATGATTTTGCCTATATCATAGATCCCGTTTCGAGAAGGGGTTATTTTAGTTCTGATAAAGACGGCGGCAAGGGATCTGATGATATTTATAAATTTCTGGAAACCCGAAGACTACAATGCATTCAGGAGTTAAACGGAGTTATTACAGATGCTGAAACGAACGCTATTTTACCCGGGACAAAGGTTACTTTATATGAAGGTACAGCAATAAAAAACAGTACAATTGCAGACGCAGGCGGGTTTTATAGCTTTGCTGTTGAATGCGGAAAAACGTATAACGTAAGGGCCGAAAAACAAGACTATACAACTAAAGAGTTAAGTGTAACGATTGAAAAACTAACCGGAAAAACAAGTCTTCCTATTGCATTAGAGAAATCGATTTGTAAAGTTACTATTGGGGATGATCTTGGAAAATGCTTTGGAATTAAAATGATTTATTTTGATTTGGATAAATCTAATATACGAACCGAAGCAGCATTAGATCTGGAGAAAATTCTGGACGTATTAAATAACAATCCAACGATGAAACTTGATATCCGTTCGCATACAGATAGTAGAGCTACTTATGAATATAATGAGGCTTTGTCAAACCGAAGAGCAAAATCTACCCTACAATGGCTTATTAAAAACGGTATAAAATCTAACCGGTTAACGGGAAAAGGTTACGGAGAAACCCAACTAGTAAACGGTTGTTCTGATGGGGTAAAATGTACCGAAGAAGAACATCAAATGAACAGACGAAGCGAATTTATTATAACAGCTTTGTAGTTTAATAAAAATTGTACTATTTGCAAAAGCTGTCTGAGTCCAGACAGCTTTTTATACAAAAAAGTCGTTGTAAATCTATGATTTACAACGACCAATAAAAACCAACCAGTCCAATAATATTTTTAAATTTTCACGAATATATTCGTGTAATATTTTTTTCCCGTTTTAGCATCAATTGTTACTGACAAACCAAAATGAGTATAATCGCCTACGATATTTTCTTTGTGTCCGGGACTTTCTAACCAGGCTTTTACGGCCGCATCAGAAGTTTTATAATTGTAAGCTACATTTTCGCCTACTTTTTTTGCACCTAACAGCGTAATAATGTTGTTAGAACGTGCCGTAAAATCATTATGATCGACAACATTATTTGCAATCATGTATATGTTATGCTCTTCGCATTTATACGAAATATGATTTATTGCTTCCAGTGCATTCAAACCAATACTTACACGATAATCGTTGATAAGTTTCATGGTTTCAATTTCAGAGTCATTATAGGTGTAGTTTTTTACCAGAGCTTCAGTTGTGGAGCTGTTTTCAGTTGCTTCGGCATTATCTGCAGAGCATGAGTTCATTGTAATAAATATTACAACGAACATCATGGCATACATCATCTTTTTCATAATCAATTGCAGTTAATATTAAAGTAAATGTTGGGGCAAATTCCTTAATCTCTATTTTTAAATAAATCGTTTTAGTTTTATTTTTCAAACATATTCAATTTATCGCCATACTACAAAATTAATCGATGAAATACACTATTTTATTTTTATTATATATAAAAATCTTACAAACTAAGAAGATAACCTCTCTATTTTCCACGAAAAATCAGATTGACTTTGATAACGTATTCTGTCATGCAACCTGTTAGGTCTTCCTTGCCAAAATTCTACCTCTAAAGGAGTTACTAAAAATCCGCCCCAATTATCAGGTCTTGGAATTAGTTTTCCTTCAAATTCTGCTTCTAATTTTTTTAAATTTTCTTCTAAAAAAGTTCTTGACGGAATCACTTCGCTTTGATGCGAAACAATTGCACCAAGTTTGCTTCCATCAGGACGGGAATCAAAATAGCCGTCAGATATATTCTCAGAAGTTTTTTGCGCAATTCCTTTTATGATTACCTGACGTTCCATTTCCTGCCAGAAAAAAGACAAACAAACATTAGGATTTACGGCAATTGCTTTTCCTTTTTCGGAATCGTAATTGGTATAAAAGATAAACCCTTCTTCAGAAAATTTCTTTAACAAAACGACTCTTGATTTCGGAAAACCATCCAATCCAATAGTCGAAACGGTCATGGCATTTACTTCTCCGCTTGCGCCAAAATCTTCTACCTCATGAAACCATCTGTTAAAAAGATTAATGGGATCTTCGGGAATATTAGTTTCTAATAATTCGCTTTTCTCGTAAGATTTTCTATAATTGCTTAAATCGTTCATGACTTATTATTTTAGATTTTAGATGGTAGATTTTAGATTAAATTATGACGATAAGCAGTTTCTACTCATAACTCATAATTCATAACTTTTTTTAGAACTCAAAACTTCTCCCGTCATCTCCCGAAAGTACATTTGGAAAAACGGTTTCTGCTTCTTCTTTAAAACGTTCAATTCCGTCATATCGTGTAGAGTAATGTCCTAAAACCAATTGTTTTGCATTTGCTTTAAGCGCAATTGTTGCGGCTTCGATTGCTGTAGAATGTAATGTTTTTTTAGCCAAAGCAGCTTCTGATTCCAAAAAGGTTGATTCGTGGTATAAAACATCAACATCTTTGATTATCGGAATTATATCTTCATGATAAACGGTATCAGAACAAAAAGCATAACTCAACGCCGGAATGGGATCAAAAGATAATTTTTCGTTTTCGATCACCGTTCCATCATCCAGTGTAACATCTCCGCCGCCTTTTATTTTTTGATAATAAGCGGTATGAATATCATACTGCTCAACAGCTTCAACATTTAACTTTCTGTCTCCGGGTTTTTCCTGAAACAAAAATCCATTTGTATATACACGATGCTTTAGCGGAATTGTTGTAACAATGACTCTGTTATCTTCAAAAATAACTTCACTTTCTTTAGATTCTAACTCATGAAAAAATAACTCATAAGTTGTCCAGGAATTCGAGAGTTTCAATTGCAAAGTAATAATTTCTTTGACTCCTTTTGGCCCGTAAATATGTAAATCAGTTGTACGGCCTAAAAGGGCAAAAGTCGATATGGTACCAATTAGCCCAAAAAAGTGATCTCCATGCAAATGCGAAATAAAAATGTGATTAATCTTTGAGAATTTAATCTTATTTTTTCGCAATTGTACCTGAGTTCCTTCGCCACAATCTATTAAAAACAATCTGTTTTTAATTTCTAATACCTGCGAAGTTGGGTTGGTAATTGTTCTGGGAGTTGCGGCATAACAGCCAAGTATGGTTAATTTCATTTTAGATTTTAGATTGTTGATTTTAGATTGAGGAAGTCGTATTTAAGATTGATTTAGTTATTCAAAAATCTAAAATCTGAACTCTAAATCTAAAATCCCAAGTCTCTTTCAATTTCTTCCATTTCGATAATATCGTGAGCTTCTAAAAGGGAAGGAACCACAGTTAATTTATCAGAAATAGCATTAAAATCAAGATCAGCCACCACAATTACAAATGACTTTTTGGCCTTTGTATGTTGCTTCGAAAGTGGCAAAAAGAGTTTGAGATCTTTCTCTGCCAATACAGGATTTGCAGATAAATCGATTATAACATTTTGTTTTTCAAAGGTTTTAAACTGCTGCGTAACTTTTTCCAGAAAACCATTAAAATCTCCCTGAGTATCTTTGATTATTGTTGTATGTCCTTTTTGATCTACTTTCATCTTATATTTTATAGGCGCTGTTTTCAAGAGCTAAGGTACGTTTTTTTTAGTTTTCAGTCGCGGTCTCCGTTTATAGTATTTAGTCTCGGTCTCCGTTTTCAGTTTTTACTCTGCATTTTATCAGACTGTCATTCAGACTAAAAACTAAACTATTGAATCTTAGAAGCCAATAAATAAATCACCGCCATTCTGATCGCTACACCATTTTCAACCTGATTTAAAATCACAGAATGATCGGAGTCTGCCACTTCAGAGGTTATCTCTACTCCTCTATTTATTGGTCCGGGGTGCATGATAACGATTTCTTTATTTAGAGAATCTAATAAGGGTTTATCGACTCCGTATTGTTGTGCATATTCGCGTGTAGATGGAAAAAAGTTCACATCCATACGTTCGTTTTGTACCCGAAGCATATTAGCAACATCGCACCATTCGAGCGCTTTTCGCAAATTAGGTTCAACTGTAACTCCTAATGATTCGATATACCTTGGAATCAATGTTTTTGGTCCGCAAACTTTAACTTCGGCGCCTTGCATTTGCAAAGCATATATATTGGATAAGGCTACTCTGGAATGCAGAATATCGCCTACAATAACTACTTTTTTTCCGGCTACATCGCCTAGTTTTTCTCTAATCGAATAACTGTCTAACAAAGCCTGAGTTGGATGTTCGTGTGCTCCGTCTCCGGCGTTTACAATACTTGCTTTGACATTTTTGGATAAAAAATAAGCCGCTCCGGGATTGGAGTGGCGCATTACAACCATGTCAACTTTCATGGAAAGGATATTATTTACAGTATCAATAAGGGTTTCTCCTTTTTTAACAGAAGACTGAGCCGCAGAGAAACTAATGACATCTGCTGATAATCGTTTTTGTGCCAACTCAAACGACAGTTTTGTTCTGGTACTGTTCTCAAAGAAAATATTGGCAATGGTAATATCTCGTAATGAAGGAACTTTTTTAATGGGTCTGTTAATGACTTCTTTAAAATGATCGGCAGTTTCAAAAATCAGGTTAATATCATTCTCGTTGATGTATTTGATTCCTAATAAATGATTTACGCTTAATTCTTTCATTTTTATTTCTTTAATATTTAATTGTCAAATTCTTGAATTTCTGAAACATTCAGTCTTTCAATACTACTGCTAAAAGCAGCTACTCTATTGTATCATTCGCTCTACAACCTCACTATAATCTTGTAGATCTCTGCCGTCTTCATCAAAAATATGCTGCCATCTAAAACCCGGAATTTCTATTTTGCTCCTTGCAGATCCATTCCAGTTTACTTCAAGACCGTTATTTCTTAAAGCTTCGGCAACTATTTTCCCTACTTCTATTGTTGTTGCATCATCAGAGTTATCTACTTTCTGGAAAGCAATAAACAAACCGGGATCTTCGATTGCAATGGCTCTCGCCAAATCTTGTTCGTGATAAAAACAATACCCGTCAGATTCGACTTCGTTTTCCTGTAAGGCTCTTTCTACCTCAACAACTTCATATTCGCCATCTGTTGTGGTATAACCTGCATTATGAAGGGCCAATATATTCTCGTCACACAATTCATCAAACGCTTTTATTAGTCTTTCAGTATCTGTTGGGCTTTTCCATTGTTTACTTTCTGAGAGTAACTTTTGGTATTCTTCTCTTATTTTATCAAATGCCCACTCTTCTGAAATTTCATCTTCAAATTCATTGTCTTCGATTTCTTCCAGGATGTTTTCCTGAATCTCATCAAGAGAAAGAAATCCCATTCTGACCTGATTAAAAATTGACTCATAAATAAATTCTTGGTTCTCTGTCATATTTTTTTGTTTAATCGGTTAATTGTTTAACCGTTTATTTGTCTATTTATTAAAATTGTTTAATCGCAAAAAACGAATAAACAATTAACCGATTTGACGATTAAACTAATTCGTTATCAGGTAAACGGCGTCTTCCCCTTCATTTTCTTTCCAGCTTACTTTTACTTTTTCATCATTTATAGCATCTACCTGACGACCACGATAATCGGGTTGTATAGGCAGGTTACGGCTAAAACGTCTGTCGATTAACACTAATAATTCGATTTCTGAAGGGCGTCCAAAAGATTGAATTGCAGTCAGGGCAGAACGAATACTTCGCCCCGTAAACAATACGTCATCGATAAAAATGACTTTCTTGTTTTCGACTATAAAATTTATTTGTGTTTTGTTGGCTTCAAGTGGTTTATCAGTACGACGAAAATCATCTCTAAAAAAAGTGATGTCCAGATATCCCAAAGAAATTTCAGGAACCTGGTATTCGTTTTCTAATATTTGTTTTAAACGTTCAGCTAAAAAAACGCCTCTTGGCTGAATTCCCACTAAAATAGTATCAGAGAAATCAAGGTGTTTTTCGATCAACTGACAAGCCAAACGATGGAGTATGATAGTAACTTCTTTAGAATTAAGTAATACTTTTTGACTCATAATTAAGTGTAATGTTTGGTTGGGCAAATATACAAAATCAGAATTTATTTGTTGTGCTGTTGGGGATTGAAATATTTTTATTTGAATTGGTGGCAAATTTCGAAGTTTAAAAGTACAATTTGGATATAGATTTATATTTTAAAAAATAAAATCTTACTTTTTTATATACAGCCTTAAGTTAAAAATTCTATTTTAGCATAGAAAAATAATACAAAAATCAACTCATTTGGCATTCATTAAAAGAACATCAAAGTCATAGAACTTTATATAAACACATATCATAATACACCATAAATCATTCAACTTAAATATTTTAAAAAAGTGAGGAGTCAACACGATAAAAACGGACCCAATAAAAATGAAAAAAAAATTACTCTTAGTATTGTTCTTAATCGTTTTACAAAACAGCCATGCCCAATGGAGTAAAATTACATCGCCTTACGCAGGAAATTTTTGGGCAATAAAGTTCTTTGATCAAAATAATGGATACATTGGCGGCAATACGGCTATTTTAAAAACTACTGATGGCGGAAACACCTGGACATCTAAATCGATATCCAATTTTTCGATTAATAGTTTCTCGTTTCCTAGTGCAACTGTTGGATATTATGGCTGCAATAATAATATTGTAGCAAAAACCACCGATATGGGAGCTACCTGGACAAATCAGAATCCAAATGCAAGTCCGTATGCTATATTGTCTGTAAGTTTTCCTACTGTAACAACAGGTTATGGGGTGGGCGACGCAGGACTTATCAGAAAAACAACAGATGGCGGAGCAACATGGACGAGCCAAACTTCAGGTTTAACAACCGGATTAGAAGAAGTTCATTTTTTTGATGTAAATACTGGAATCTGTATTGGTGATAGTGGTAAAATTAAAAGAACTACAAATGGTGGCACAACCTGGGTTACAATTTCAAGTGGAACTTCTGAAAACCTATACGATATCTTCTTTCTAAACGCAAATACAGGTTTTATAGCCGGAGCGGCGGGAACAATTCTTAAAACAACCAATGGCGGACAAACCTGGACAGCGTTAAATTTAGGAACTACTGATTGGATGTATTGCATTTGTTTTAAAGATGCCTTAACAGGATATGCAGCAGGTGCTCAGGGAAAAATGTTCAAAACCATAGATGGTGGAGTAACATGGACACCTGAAGTTTCCGGAGTAAGTATTGCCAAAGCTATAAATGATATTATTTACATTAATAATAGATTTATTGCCGTAACGAATCAAGGAGAAATAATTACAGATGTTCCCACTTTAGGAATTAATGAAAACATCAAAGAAGATTCTTCTGTTTTGGTATATCCTAATCCTACATCAGATACTTTTTCTATAGATTATCATAACGACGAAAATTTGACTTTTAACATCAATATCATCAATTCAAATGGTATTATAGTAAAATCGAAGGTTTTAAAGGATAGCCGAACTGTAAATATTAAAGATTTGAGTAATGGTGTTTATATTGTCGAAATTAAGGCAGACCAATTTACAGCCAGAAAAAAATTAATCATTAAGAAATAAAATTCAGCTGATTGAAATGTTATCTTAATATTGAGTTTGTATCGTTAGAATCAAAATGGTAGTCCCGGCGGGACGTTATATTTGTAGAAATTTATATCGCATTTGATAAACCCCATCGGGGTGATATCTATCGCTATTTTAAAAAAAACAAATATCGCTCCGCTGGAGCTTTTACCAATCTAATTCATTAATTAGCTATAAATATTTTGCTCCGCTGGAGCTTTTCTTTATAAGAGCTAGTGATTTTTATTATAAAAAAATCGAAAATGTTTGAACATAAAAAAATCAAAAAAAAGAACTGATCAAAGAATTAAAAAAGGGTGAAAAGGCTGGATTTATAAAAGATTTCAACCGTGATTTATTTTAAAATAATCTTTACAAAAAATATTTAAAAAAAATAAGATTGATCTAATTGTTGCAATTTTAAATTCCATAGGAATACTTCATATTGTAGCAACGGATTTTAATCCGCTGCTATTAACGCAATAGATGAAAGTTCCATTGGAACGATTCATATTAATAAAGCGTCATATACCTATTTCGAACCTACGGCTCTCTTTTCTTTTGCATTCTTGTAGACTGGATTAAAATCCAGCCCTACAATATGGATCGAGCCGATGGCTCTTTTTGAATATCTTTGATATTCTTTATGACTAATCAAAATCATAGAACTTTTGAGCCAAATTATATAACGCATTTTTTTGTTGTTTGAAGTAATTTTATTCTACGATAATTAGAATAGTAAATTCTTTTTAAAACAATTAAAACAGCAAAATCATGCAAAAGAACATTACACGTTTGTTAATGGTATTCGTAATACTATTTTCATTTACAAGTTGCGAAGTTATTGGAGACATTTTTAAAGCCGGAATGGGATTCGGGATTTTTATCGTAATCTTTATTGTCGCGATTATCATCTTTATATTCGCTAAGCTTTTTGGTAAAAAATAAGACATAAAAAAATCCCGATCGCCACAGCGATCGGGATTTCTTTTTTATCTAAAAGCTATTTTTATTTAGCGTACATTTTTGTTCTTAATTCCTGAACTTTTTCATCATCAAGATATTCATCAAATGTCATGTAGCGATCGATTGCTCCGTTTGGTGTAAGTTCTACTACCCTATTACCAACTGTTTGTGCAAACTCGTGGTCATGTGTGGTAAAAATTACAGAACCTTTAAAGTTTTTCAACGAGTTGTTGAAAGCGGTAATCGACTCCAAATCTAAGTGATTCGTTGGTTCATCCAGCATTAAGATGTTAGCGCGTTCCATCATCATTCTTGAAAGCATACAACGTACTTTTTCTCCTCCTGATAATACACGGCTTGTTTTTAAAGCTTCTTCTCCTGAGAAAATCATTTTTCCTAAGAAACCTCTAATAAAAACCTCATCACGCTCTTCTTCTGTTTTTGCATATTGACGTAACCAATCTACCAAAGTCAAATCGTTTTCGAAGAATGAATGGTTTTCTGCCGGCAAATAAGCCTGATTGGTAGTAATTCCCCAATCGAAAGTTCCAGAATCTGCTTTTTGTTGGTTGTTCAGTATTTCGTAGAAAGCTGTTGTAGCACGTGAATCTTTAGAGAAAAGAACAATTTTATCGCCTTTTGCCATATTCAAATTTACACCTTTAAACAAAAGATCACCATCTATAGAAGCTTCAAGGTTTTCGACATTCAAAATCTGATCTCCTGCTTCACGATCCTGATCAAAAATAATTGCAGGATAACGACGGCTTGAAGGCTTGATATCTGAAATATTCAATTTAGAGATCATTTTTTTACGAGATGTTGCTTGTTTTGATTTTGCAACGTTTGCACTAAAACGACGAATAAACTCTTCTAATTCCTGTTTCTTTTCTTCTGCTTTTTTGTTTTGTTGTGCACGTTGTTTTGCTGCCAATTGGCTAGATTCGTACCAGAAGGTATAATTTCCTGAATAGTGATTTATTTTTCCAAAATCGATATCAGAAATATGTGTACAAACTGAATCTAAAAAGTGACGGTCGTGAGATACTACGATTACAGTATTTTCATAATTTGCCAGGAAATTTTCTAACCAAGTGATGGTTTCAAAATCCAAATCGTTGGTAGGCTCATCCATAATAAGCAAATCCGGGTTTCCAAAAAGCGCTTGCGCCAAAAGCACACGTACTTTAATTTTTCCTTCAAGATCGCCCATTAAAGTATAATGATGCTCTTCGTTGATTCCTAAGTTAGACAACATCGATGCGGCATCAGAATCTGCATTCCACCCGTTCATTTCTTCGAACTGAACCTGAAGTTCTCCAATTCTGTCTGCGTTCTTGTCGTTGTAGTCTAAATAAAGTTCATCCATTTCTTTTTTAACAGCATACAAAACTTTATTTCCCATCAAAACGGTTTCCAAAACGGTATGTTCATCGAACAAGTTGTGGTTTTGTGTTAAAACCGACATACGTTTTCCTGGTTCTAAATGAATGTGTCCAGAAGTTGGGTCGATGTCGCCCGAAATGATTTTTAGAAAAGTAGATTTTCCAGCACCATTGGCTCCAATAACTCCATAAATATTTCCGTGTGTGAATGTGGTATTTACTTCGTCAAACAAAATTCGTTTGCCAAATTGAACTGATAAATTATTGACTGTTAACATGAATGTCTTTTTAATTAATTTGGTGCAAAAGTACGGAAAAAGGTTCAGAGTTGCAAAGGTACAAAGGACCAAAGTTTTTTTATCACCTAGATAATTATTACCCAATCTTGTCATTTCGAGGAACGAGAAATCTTCGCGAGAAACTCCGCAACTAATTTTCAATCTTTATCGAGCTGCTTACGAAGATTTCTCGTTCCTCGAAATGACAAACTATGCGTTTAATTAATTATTTTAAACTACAATTTACTTTCTTTCGCCAGCGCTACTTCTAAACTCTCGAAATTAGGCAGTACTTTTGCAATCATACCTTCTTTGTTCAGAATAAAATGGGTTGGAAATGAGTTGAGTTCCAAAGCTTCATTCATATATGTTTTCATGCCTGGAATAACCGAATAAGACAAAGGTTTTCTCGCCAAGAATGTTTTTAATTGTTCCTGTGAATCTTCGGCCAAACTTATGAAGAGAATATCTTTTCGGTCTTTATATTCTTCTGTTAGTTTATTTACCTGCGGAAATTCTCTTATACAAGGCGTACAATGAATATACCAGCATTTTATGACTATGATTTTCCCTTTCATGGATTCGTTTGTAACCAGATTTCCGTTTAAATCTTTAAACGAGAGTTTAGGAAAAGGTTTCCCTTCCATTTCGAAATTTTTATAGGCATCGAAAGCTTCCTGATTTATAGTGGCTTTTATGCTTGTATCAGAATTGGGCTGAATTTTAAAGAGTTTATAATAGTAGATCGAATCTTCAGATTTTAATCGAATTGGGATATAATTTCCGTTTGTTAGTTCGTTTAAAAAGGTTTCTTTAGAAATTTCTTTAGAATTTGAATCTAATGCTACAAAATCTCTCGAAAGCATGATGCTTTTGCTTTGATAAGCAGACCAATCTTTATATGTTTTTTGAATTTGAATGGGATCAACTTCCGGGGCTTTCTGATTGGATTGAGCAAAACCTGTGGTAAAAATTAAAAATACTATTATGAAGTTGATTACTTTTTGCATGAAGTTTTTAGTACAATTGTTGGAGTTCAAAATTACTTAAAATAGTTTGGAATTTGGATTTAATTGTGAAGAAATGGCACGCGGATGACACGGATTCGCTTTCGCGAAAACGCGGATTTGCAAGGATTTTATATTACTACGCTCATTTTAGTCATTGCGAGGAACGAAGCGATCTCATTTGCTAAATCAATTGTTAGTGTGGTTGCTTCGTTCCTCGCAACGACAATATTGTGGTTACGTTACGTTTCAAGGGATTAAAATCCCTCGCTACAAAATAAATCATTCCTTCGGAATTTTATAAAGAGTTCAGGACAAACGAAACATATTGTAGGGATTGATTTTAATCCATTCTACGCGGTTATAATCGACATTCTAGTTCGAAATATTGTGGTTATTTTGTTTTTTAGTACACTAATAATGTAAATTTAAACTGCAACTTCTTATGAAACCGAATGTCCCAGCCCTGATAGAAGCGGTATCCTTTTTCTGGCTTCTTTAGACAGAAAAAGATACAAGCGAATAGCAGGAAACAGCTCCCGAAAAATAGTAGCAATTCATCATAAAACAAAAAAAACCCGGCAATAAAATTGCCAGGTCTATAATGCGCTCCTTCAGGTGAAAACCAAATAACAAATCACCTAAATTTGCTGCATTTATTCGAAATAAAAACCAGATTAAAAAATAAATAACCAAACTCAATTTTAACCGTTCTAATTTTTTTATTTCTAATTTTTTAATTCATTTTAGTTTAAAAAGTTCATCACTTTAAATGATTTTTTGTTTCCTGCTTTGTCTGTTACTACAACGATAAACAATTGTTTGGTTGAGAAACTTTGGTTTTGAAGCAGGACTTCTTTACTATTCTGAATATTTTTATGACTTACTATTGATTGCCCAATGGTATTAAATACATCTACCTGAGCGATATCTTCAGTGTCATTTGCAACAGATAATGCATCATTTTTAAAGTAAGCTATTGTTTTACCATTAGGCTCAATTTTATCTAATGCTAGTGTTTTTGCTGATGACTGCGAAGCAAAGTAAGCGGCATAGGCTTTAGATAATTCAGATGAATTACCACAAGAGGATGCATCCCAGTTTACAGACCAAGTCATTAATCCTCTTAAAGAAGGATATGGTCCGCCTGGCTGCATAGTGTATGTTCTTCCTGAAAAAGTGGTTCCGGTTCTTAAATAATTCATAGCACTTATTCCTTCTGCCGGTGTCAAATAACCGCTACCTGCTGCACTTGGACAAGCTGGTAATGCAATAAGAACTTTTGAGGCTGGTAAACCATCAAAATGCATTCCTGTTGTAGCAATGTTATACCCTTTTATCACCATATCGGTTAGGGCTGTGACCATGTTTGCTTTCTTGGCAGAACCATAATATTGACCGTCTAATCCGTTTTCTCCTCCTGTATTATACAATTGTACGGCTAACAAATCTAGTTCGTTACGTAAGTTTTGAATGATTGGCAGGAAGGAACCAAAAGTATCTGTATAGGTAGAATATCCTCCTTGTACGTATTGTGTTTCCGGAGCTGCTGTTAATAAAAATCCTGGGCCATAGTACGCTTTTAATTCTTTGAAAGCATCTACTACGTTTTTTAATCTTGGATAAGCAGAAATACCCGCATAAGAAATATCTCTTAAACCTCCTGCGCTAAAATTCATCGATCCGCCTTCAAAATCAATATCAACTCCATCAAATTGATACTCGTCAATAATCGCTTTTAGACCATTAACAAAGATATTTTTTTGAGTTACATTGTCCAAAACAACATGACCGTTTTGACCTCCAATAGAAACAATAACAGGAACGCCGCTATCTCTTAAGGATTTTATATCATTTTTCAACAATTGCTTATTGAAAACTCCATTGGTCAAATATCTAGTGTCATTTGTAGTTAATACTGGTGTATAACCATCACGATTAACGGTTTCTACGAAAGAATAATCAACTACGTTAAACTTACTTCCCACCATTTGAGAAAAATATAAAAATGGAGCACCTGTATTTTCCCAGGAATGTGCGTATCCTAAAATAATTTTGGATGGTAGCGGGATAAATCTATTTGTGCTCACCGGAGCAATTTTGATTGTATTGTTTAATGTAGTTACACCAGATTGATTATCGGTTGCTTTGATTACAACTGGATAATCCTGATAAGCAGTTGGTGTAAAATTATACGTATACGTATTATTTGTACCTGCTGTCATGTTAAATGTTCCTCCATTTATTGTAATAGTAACTCCTGAAACTGATCCGTTACTATCTACAGCCGTAACTGAAATTGGCACAACCTGAAAAGTACTTTGGTTTACTGTAGTATTCGATGGTGAATTCCAAGTAATTACCGGTAATGAATTTGGGCAGTTTGCACCTGAACAATTTAATGTAAAACTATATGTTTTTGCATCTGTTGTTCCGTTTGATGCTGTAGCCGTAACGGTTAGCGTATGACTAAGCGAAAACTGATTTGCTGCCGGTGTCCAAATCGATGTATAAGTTCCTGAAGAATTGGTAGCACTCAAAGTTTGTCCGTCTAAACTAAATACAACAGATGAGATTGTAGTGGCATCAGTAGCACTTAATCCAACACTTGCAACAAAATTAATTGATGATCCTAAATTTATAGCAATCGCCGAAGCTGTTGGGGCTGTAATGGTAACCACTGGCTTAGTCGCAACCACTGCTTGTCTGTTAAAATTATAAATTGTTGCTGTTGTTGGAACTGCAAAGTTGGCTAGGTTATTTGGATAATAAGTTACATCGCCATTTTCCCATGCATTTAATTTTAAACTTAAAATTTGTGTATAACCTGCTACAACTGAATTATCGAAAGTATAATTTCCTGATGCATCTGTTGTTGCCAGAACACTTTTCCAGTTATGAGTATTATCTGTCCAGGGCACAACTAATTCTACTTTTGCTCCAGCTACTGCAACTGTTCCGTTTTTAACGGTTCCGCTAATTAAATTTGCAGCTGCTAGTGCAGTTTTTGCTGTAGAACTTGTGTTGAAGTTGTAAACTGTTGGGTTTGCAGGAACTGCAAAGTTTGCCAGATTATTTGGGAAGTAGCTTACTTCTCCGTTTTCCCAACTGTTTAATTTTAAACTTGTAACAGTTGTATATCCTGCTACAACTGCATTGTCAAAACTATATTTACCTTGTGCATCTGTTACGGCAATAACACTTTTCCAATTGTGTGTGTTATCTGTCCATGGTAAAACCAATTCTACTTTTGCACCCGCTACTGCTACTGTACCATTTTTAACTGTTCCGCTAATTTTACTTGTTGGAACTACAACAGCATCCTGTGAGAAGTTTAGCGTTTTGTTCGCAATCAAATTAGTATAAACTGTTGAAGCGGGTGTAAATGTTTGTCCTGCTAAAGCTGCAGTCACAGTATATGTTCCGCCAGACGGTAAATTAGCAATCGAATATGCTCCACTTGAATTTGTAATTGCAGTAAAGGTTCCTCCTGACGAAGTTGCCGTAACAGTTACACCAGAAACCGCAGTTGCTCCATTCAAAACTGTTCCGCTTACGGTATAATTAATAACTGCTGCACCCTGAGCAAAATTCAATGTTTTGTTGGCATCAATTGCAGTATAAACTGTAGATGTTGGCGTATAGGAAAATCCTGTTTTTGCAGCCGTAACTGTAAAATTAAGTCCTGCTGTTAAACCTGCAACGCTATAAACTCCGCTTGCATTAGAAACCGCCGTTAAAACTGTAGATCCTGATGTTGCTGAAACTGTCACACCAGAAACCGCCGTTGCCCCATTCAAAACGGTTCCGCTAACGGTGTATAAAGGTTGTGATCCATTAATAACAACTCCGGTTTGATTAACCGTAACGTTTGTTAAAGTTACTGGAGTAAATGTATACGAAGCTTTTGCAGCTGTAAGTATATAATTTTGTCCAGAAGTTAAGTTACTGAATGTAAAATTACCTCCTGTAGAAGCTACCGTTTGCAATACTACATTGCTTGCATTACGCAATTCTACTGTAACATCCGGTACCAATGCTGCTCCGTTTTTTACAGAACCTGCAATACTTACTGTTCCGGGAACAACGCTGCCAAATGATGTATCAACCTGAGTTAATAACGAATTTGGAACAGCACCTCTGGTATCCTGAGACAATTCCCAAACCATACCTCCTGCAAGATTTTTCGATTTTATATATTGCACTTTTAAATCCATTGATTGTTTATCTTCATAAGAAATAAACTGTTTTAAAGTAGCATTGTATAAATAAGGAACTTTTGTTGTGTTATCAAAATAGCGTACCCATCCTGCCGAAGCGGCAGCTGGCGTAACCAACATGGTATTTGGATCTAAATATGCGTGTGAATTTGTTACCGGATTCCCTACTAAATCGCAAATTTCGATACTTCCTGATTTTTCGCAAGCTGCCGGACCATCCCAGGTTCCTGTTGGGTTTTGCGGATTTGTACATCCTGCAACAACATCTCTTGGTGCTGAAACGAATAATCCATTTGTTGAATTTGTCGCCACATGATCAAATTTCTTTCCGTAGAAAGGCAATCCCATGATTAATTTATTGGCAGGAAAACCAACTACATTCAAATATTGATTGGTTAATTCGTCAAGTGATTCTGATTGTGCTGCGCCATAAAGCGGATCATTTGGATTTCCGCTTGCATACAAAGGTGCATTATAGCATGTTTTATCATACCAGTTTCCACCAAAATCATATCCAAAATAAGTAATGTAATCACAATAAGTCGAAATGTCTTCCGTCATTCCGTATTGTGATCTGTTGTTTGGCCCTAAATATTGTGACCCCACTTTACGAACGTTGTTTCCGGCTGCAATAGTGATTAATTTATTTGGCATTGCCTGACGCATTGCTTTCAATAAATACACTAAATTTTTGTTGTCATCCGGGCTGTACTTTTGCGGAGGAATAGGAGCTCCGTTAATTACTTCGGTACCGTCTGTTCCTCCGGAAAGAGGATATTCCCAGTCGATATCAAATCCGTCGATAAACGGATATTTGGTAATAAAGTTTGCCATATCTGTAGCCAAAGCAGCTCTTGCTACAGGACTTGCAGCAATTGGAGAAAGATCCTGACCTTTTGTCCATCCTCCAACAGAAATTAAAATTTTAAGATGCGGATACTTTTCCTTAAGCTTCATAAGGTCATAAAAGTTTCCTTTGACCGGAGCATCCCAAGGGATTCCGCCTTCCATATGCTCGAAATCGGCATAGCTGTCCAAACATAACAATTTGGTATTCTCCGGATGGGCAGGATCAAAAGTTGTCCCATAAAAAGAATAATTCAAATGCGTCAATTTACTTCCATCTATCTTCGGGATATTAAAATCCCGGGCATAAATAGCCCATTGCGCATAATACCCCACTACCTTTTTGCCGTGAGCCGGTTGTGCTAACGCGAGTAAGGGAAACAGTAACAAAAAAAGCAATCTGTAATAATGTTTCATAATTAAATTAATATTGGTTAATAGAAAATAAATATTCCAATTACGATACCTTACCTACTTAAAAAGCATGTAAATACAACAACTGGGATTCAGTTTCTTGCAAATAGAATACATTGCAACTCACTGGAAATTAATTCATATTACTTCTAAAAATAAATACTACTATTACCGATTCCATAATCATTAGTGAATAGTATTGATTGATATTTATTTAATTTTTTTAAAATTTAGATTAAACAAAAAAGATAAATTTGGGGTTTATCAATTTTAATACTTTACTTATTTGTCATGTTTTTTATTCTCGTTATTTGGTTTTAAATGTTAATAATTTATTTGATGGTTATTTTTTGATGTTTTTTAGGGTTAAAATTTTTAAATAAATACGAAGTTTACCAAAATTATCTCTACTAGAATATTCTAGCAGAGATAATTAATTACTAAATAATCTTGGTAACAAAACATACTAAATACTAACTCAAACCAAACTTTTAAATTAATTTCTTAAGACTTGTATATACTGATAGCTCAACATCAGCATGGTCTTTTGAATTGCATTGGTCTATTAAATGCTGCAAATCATCTGCTTTTAAGGTCGATTTATTATCTAAAACAAGCAACAATTCCTGCGATGCGTCATTCAATTTTTTAGATAATGGCAAAATTGGTTGCACTAAAGGTGCATTGGCACTAAGCGTTATTAAATCTTTATTTACAGCGATCCATTTGTTGAAAAAAGCTGCTACTTTTGCTTTATTTTCAGGCGTTTTACTGGCTAAATATTGTGTTACGGCATCCTCAAAAGCTAAAGAATCTTTTGCATCCGGTGTACATGCATCTGCAAAAAGGGTAAACGGAGAATAAGTCTGATATTCTGTACCTCCTTTGTTACGGGTATATCCTTTTAATGGCTCACAAACATTCGAAAATTCGCTTAGCGGTACTATATTTTGATTGTTTGAAATATTTCTTAAAATCACATCTTTATTACGAATGTGGGTTAATCCCAGTTCTTCTAATCTAAAAGAAACTACCTCAAGACGTTTGCGCATACTGGCAAGATCTGTAATATCTTCTGAAGACCAAAGTCTTTCTGCAATTGCTGCTGTTCTGGGCCAAAGTCTTGAATCTATAGTTGTAGAGGTGGCAAGTTCTGACCACATTGTTGCTTCTCCTCCCAAAATCCTTGCTTTCTCTTCGGCTGTTAGATTTGCTCCTTTTGGCATTGGATCATTTAAATAATGACTGGCAACGGGATACATCAAATCGATATAATATCCGTTTGACAAAACGGTTTTGTATCCTTTTTTTACTGCATTTACTAAGGATTGACCTGCAACAACTCCTTCATTTGGACCTCTCCACGAATGAATAATGGCTTCTTTTGACATATTTTTTGTCAAAATCTCTTCCCATCCCATCAATTGTTTTCCGTGTTTTTTAAGCATTGGCACTAATTGCATGGTAAAATAGGTTTGCAATTCATGGTTTGTAGCCAGTTTATTTTTCTTTTTAAATTCCTGAATCTTTGGGTTTGCGTCCCAGTCTTTACCTTCATTTTCATCTCCCCCGATATGAAAATAAGCGCCTGGGAACAACGGGCAAACCTCATCAAATAATTCACTTAATAACTGGTATGTTTTAGGATTTGAAGGATCTAATGTTGGCGAAAAAATACCCGCATTTCTTTCAATTCCATAGGTAGCAATTGCTGTACCTTGAATATTTTTTTCAGATGTCCCTCCTGTTAGTGTAATTACTTTGCTTCCTATTTCCGGATAAGCAGTAAGTATTGCAGATCCATGACCGGGAACATCTATTTCAGGAACGATCAAAATACCACGCTCATCAGCATATTTTACGATATTTCTTATTTCCTCTTGTGTATAATATAATCCATCCGAAGCTAATTCTATTAGTTTTGGATGTTTTTTGGTTTCAATTCTCCAACCCTGATCATCAACCAGATGCCAGTGAAAAACATTCATTTTCATAGCTGCCAATGCATCGATATTTCTTTTGATAACATCCACGGGCTGAAAATGCCTTGCTGCATCAATCATCAAACCTCTCCAGGTAAATCTGGGAAAATCTGAGATTTTTGAGTTTGGAAAATAAAACGAGTTATTGGTATTTTGCAACATTTGCAGTAAGGTTTCAAGGCCGTGAAGTGCGCCTAAATCGCTCGTTGCATTTATTGTAATTTGATTTTGTTTGATGTCCAAATGATAACTTTCGTCTTCATACAAGCCAATTTTTCCGCTTTTATCACAATTAATCTGAAGTGAGGCTGTAGGAACTTCATTTAGTTTTGAAATAAAACCCTGTTCGAAAAAAATACCGGTTCTACCATCTAAGCGGCGCAAAAAACGTGTTACTCCACCAAAAATTCGGGGATTAGGATTTCCGGTAATGTTTACTTTAAACGTTTTGTTTAAAGCAAAATTCCCATCGTTTAAAACAACATTTTGTGGCCAGGGCATAAGATTTAGTTGCTCTTTTTGAATTTGAGCACCAGACGTTATACCTGCTAATAGTAGTACTAATAAATATTTCATTTTACTGTTTTTGAAAAGTTGTTATCGTGAGATAACAGTATTAAATAAATAAGAAACAAAACTCAGAATGATCTCTATTGAACCCTCACTATCCTTATGAAATCAATCTGAATTTTGTAATTTGATTCGCTCCAAACCGAATCTAAAAAACAACTCTAATAATCAAAACGCTTAAAGGCTTCAATCGCTTCATATTCTGCCAATCCTAAATCATCGTATAGTACGGCAGTATTTTTATTACGGTCTTCGGCTCTGACCCAGAATTCTCTTGAATCGTTTCCTTGAAACATAACTCTGTCTTTTTGAGATTGGTGGTATAAAATGGCGTGACGTTTTAGTAATACTTCTGACGGTGAGAGTGGTACTGCCATGTCTATTTCATGAATGTCCCATTCGTGCCATGCTCCTCTGTACAACCATAACCAGCAATCATCCATATATTTTTCAGGCTTCAATTGTTTCATTGCTGCAAAGATCGCATTAAGACAAACTTCATGTGTTCCGTGCGGATCTGCAAGATCTCCCGCTGCAAATACCTGATGTGGTTTTATCCTGGCGATAATTTCTTTTACAATGGCAATATCATCAGGTCCTAACGGATTTTTCTTTACTTGTCCTGTTTCATAAAACGGAAGATCCAGAAAATGGGTATTCTCATCTTTTAGACCTATATATCTTGTTGCTGCATAGGATTCTCTACGACGGATTAGTCCTTTTAATTTTCGTACTTCGAGTGAATCAATTTGATTTTCTGATTTGTTATTCAGGAATTCAATGACTGATTTGAAGTTTATTTTTGTATTTTCGTCTGTTACAAAATCGCTGCATACTTCGGCAAATTTCAATGCTTCGTCGTCTGTAACGGCTATATTTCCGGAGGTTTGATATACTACGTGTACATCGTGACCTTGTTTTATCAATTTTGAAAAAGTTCCTCCCATAGAAATCACATCATCATCAGGATGTGGACTAAAAAGAATCACTCGTTTTTTTGCAGGATTGGCTCTTTCCGGACGGTGCGAATCGTCAGTATTTGGTTTTCCACCCGGCCATCCTGTTATGGTATGCTGCAATACGTTGAACATATTAATGTTCAAATCATAAGCAGAACCTTCTTGTGCCAAAAGATCAGACATTCCGTTGTTGTTGTAATCTCTGTCTGTTAATTTTAATATAGATTGTTTTGTTTTTTGGCACAACCAAACAATCGCTTTGCTTTTTAATTCTTGTGTCCAGATGCATTCTCCTACTAACCAAGGCGTCTTGAAACGGGTTAACTCTGACGCGGCAGACTGGTCTAATACAAAAGTGGCATTGGCATGATTTTGTAAAAATGTAGCTGGAACTTCTGAACTAATATCACCCTGAATGGTTCTCTTGATGATATCGGCTTTGTTTTGTCCCCAAGCCATTAATACGATTCTTTTTGATCTCATAATGGTCGAAACTCCCATGGTAATCGCTCTTTTAGGAACGTTGTCGATACCATTAAAATCTGATGAAGCATCTACTCTTGTTATGTGATCCAGTGTTATAATTCTGGTTCCGGAATTGATGTGCGATCCTGGTTCGTTGAAACCTACGTGACCTGTACGACCAATACCTAATAATTGAAAATCAAGTCCTCCGGCATTTTTAATATTCATTTCATAATCGATACAATATTGATTTAATTCATCAATAGAAACTGTACCATCCGGAATATTAACATTCTCGGGTTTGATGTCAATATGATTAAAAAGATGCTGATGCATGAAATAATGATAGCTCTGATTGTTCTCTCTGGTCATTGGATAATATTCATCCAGATTAAAAGTGATTACATTCTCAAAACTTAGACCTTCATCTCTGTGCATTCTCACTAACTCTTCGTAAACTTTTATAGGAGAAGAACCTGTTGCTAAACCTAATACACAAGATTTATTTTTTTCTTGTTTAGATCTAATTAATTGCGCGATTTCCTGCGCTACAATTATAGAAGCTTCTGCTGAATTTTTGAAGATTTCGTTGTGGATCTTTTCGAATCTGGTCTCTTCAAATTTTCCCGCGCTTTTATAGCTGATATCAGGTTTTATTTCTAAAGCACTTTTCATTTCTTTTTTCTTTTTTTGTATTTACAATTTTAGTTTTTGAAATGGTATAAGCAACTTACATTGCTTATACCATTTACTAACCAAACTTAAAGTCTTTGATTCCTTTTGTTTTATTAGAAGTTAGCTCCGGTAGTATCCCACCAAAGTCTTGTTCCTCCGTTATCAGGGCCTCCTAATTTTGCAACACCGCTGGCAACTCCGTCTTTATTGTTTGCAATCTCAGATTGCACGAAGTTGATTCTTCTTACACCAAGTGCTGTCGAAATTTTGCCTCCACTATTGTTTACAACTACAGGAAATAATTTTGGGTAACCTGTTCTTCTGTAGTCAGACCATGCTTCCTGACCTTCCGGAAATCCAGCAATCCATTTTTGAGTAATAATTTTTTGCAATTTTACTTCGTTTGTTGCAGCAGCATCCCAAGCAATGGTTACATTATTTACTGCTGCTACATTGTTTACAGGAAAACCAGGATCTGTATAATCTACCGGTAGTTTTACATTGTCTGTCATATAGGCAGCAGCTCCTGAAGCACCTCTTTGATCAAATGATGCCTGAATACCTAATTTATATAATGATTCAGGATCATTACCCATATTCCAACCTCTTAAAGCTCCTTCAGCTCTTAAAAAATAAGCTTCGGCAGTTGTAAACAAATAAATTTCTTTTGATTTTACAACAGCTCCAATTCCTGAAAAATCCTGGTGATCTCCTTTTCCTCCAATAGTAATACCGGTACGAACCCCTTTGTATTGACCCGGAAACTGAACTGATGTATCAAAATAAGCCGATATTCTAGGATCACTATATCCTTTTAAGATTGATTCCATATCTGCAGACATACGAATATCCAACCATGAACCGCTAATAGTAGCAATAGGATTTGTAAAATCCGGAGATACAATTTTAAAAGCATCTGCATTTGTAGTCATTACTCCAAATTTTTGTGCAATTGCTTTTTCAGCCTGAGTTTTTGCAAGGTCCGGTTTTACTTTTACAATACGCATTGCTAATCTTAAACGTAATGTATTGGCAAATTTTACCCATTGTTTATAATCGCCTTTGTATCCTGATAAATCTGTAGAAGCAAAAGCTGTTGGCTCAGCTGCATCTACTCTTTTTGTTAATTCAGTAACCGCAACATCCAGTTCAGAGAACATTTGGTTATACACCTCTTCCTGAGAATCGTAAAGTATTGGTGCTTCTTTACCATATTGAGAATAGATAATTGGTCCAAAAATATCTGTTACTCTGTGCATTCCTTCTACTTTTAAAATAAGAGAAAGTGCATAAAACTGATCGTATTTTCCTTTTGATTTATTTGCAATATCATATGCATTAAACATTACATTAGGATATGCATTACTCCATATAGCACCGTTCCATCCGTCGATTAAATCGTAAGTAGTATTATTACTTCCTCCTCTAAAACCAGTTGGTGTGGCCATATAACCCGACCAGATATCACTATTTAAGTTTTGTTGCAACTGGTATTGATCTTCCCTTTGATTTCCTAATACCTGAATATTGTTAAACATTGGAGCAAATCCTCCTTTGATATGGTTAAAGTCCTGAGCTAATTGATCCTGACTAAAACCATTGGGATTAGTATTGATATCCTCAAAATTATCTGTACACCCTACTACAGCAAGTAATGAAATACAGGCAGCTGTTGTTTTTATATTTTTAAATTTCATTTTTTTTTGAATTTAGAACGTTACATTTAAATTAAGACCGATACTTCTAGTAGATGGTAAACCATAGATATCAACACCTTGCAAGCCTTCTCCTGTACTTAATGCAATATTTGGATCAAAAGGAGCGTCTTTATAAATAAAGAATAAGTTTCTGGCAATTAATGAAATACTGGCAGTTTGAAAAACAGGCAGTTTTTTAGGATTGAATGTGTATCCTATAGAAACTTCTCTAACACTTACGTTTGTAGCTTTGTAAACGTATTCGCCAGTAATTCCGTCTCTTCCTCCAACTGTTTTGTAATATTGCTTAGCATCCATTGTTGTCACTGGTGTTCCATCAGGCATAACTGCATTGATTGCAACTCCTCCAGCATTTCTTGCATCTCCTGTAGCTTGAGAAACTCCAAAATAATCATTTTGAGCCTGAGTCATACTCATAACTTCACCACCAAAACGTCCGTCAAGCAAAACATTTGCAAAGAAGGCACCTAATTTAAAAGTGTTAGAAAAACCTAACATAAAATCAGGATTTGAGTTTCCTACTTCAACAAAACCTGCTCCGTTATTCTGAATATTTCCATCTGCGTTTAATAAAATACGACCCTGAGCATCTCTTAAAATAGTTTTACCCATAATAGCCCCAAATGGTCTTCCTTCGATTAATGAATATTGGTAGTTATTAACTCCCGGATCTGTAAGGTTAACTACTTTTCCTAATGAATCAGGAAGTTCTTTTACCTTGTTTCTATTTTGAGAGAAGTTTATTGATGAATCCCATGAAAATTTATCCCCTTTAACAATACCTGCATTTACTACGATCTCAAAACCTTTGTTTTCGATACTTCCTGCATTAAATCCATAAAATTTAACTCCTTCAGGGTTTCCTTCTGGTGCAAGAACCTGTAAATACTGATTTTTAGTTATAGAATGATAATAAGAAACCTCAAATCCTAGTCTATTGTTAAACATTCTCCATTCAGTACCAAATTCGTACTCTGATTTTAATTCCGGTTTTAAAGTAGTCCCTCTTTGTACACCAACTCGAGGTTGTGTACCAGGAATATTAGGAAGAAAATAATTTACTGGACTTGTAACAAAAGCAGAAACATCATTACCTACCTGAGCATACGTTCCACGAACTTTGGCAAAATTTATAAATTCCGGCATAGTAAACATTTCACTAAGTATACCTGTTAAACCTACAGAAGGATAAAAGTAAGACGGGCTGTCTGTATTAACCAATGTAGAAGACCAGTCATTTCTGGCTGCTAAATCCAAATACAACATTTCTTTGTATCCAAAAGTAGTCGTTGCAAATACAGATTGTACTTCTCTTTTAGCATCAATTGTTTGATAGTTTCCTGTGTTATTTACAAAATTATGAAGGGTAAACCAGTTTGTAAGTGTTAATCCTCCACCAATTCCAGAATCCAAAATTGTTTTTTGATTTGTTAGTGTATTTGTTATACTAGTACCAACGTTAGCATTAAATGATATATCATCAGAAAATTTTGTGTTGATTGTAGCAATCAAATCTCCGTAACGCTGTGTGCTTAAAGAATTTTCGTTAATGTATCTACCGTTTGCATTAGAAAGTGTTCCTTGAGTTGTAGCAAATATTTTTTTATCAAATTCGCTGTCAATTCTGTTATAGCTATATCTTGAAGCAATTGTTAACCAATTATTAGCTTTGTAAGAAGCTGTTATTGCACCATTAAAGAAATTATTTGTGTCTTCAGATTTATTTCTGTTAATAGCCCAATATGGGTTTTGCATAATATCTCTGTTTGTCATCCAGTTTTGAGCCATTAAATTTCTGTTTGGATCAAAAACTTCATAATTATTTTTGTAGTAATCAAAATCGTTTCCTCTTGGCATTAAATAAACACCTGTTAACGGGTTAAAGTAAAGACCATTAACCGGTTTATTAGCAATTGATTGAGTCGTATAGTTTGCATTTACACCAACTGTTAATTTATCATTAAAAAACTTAGCCGTCTGACGGATCCCAAAGTTATTTTTCTTGATACTATTTCCCGGAATAATTCCTGTTCCTGAAGTATTTGCATAAGATAATGCGGTAGAAGAATTTGCTGTTGCTGTAGAATATCCTACAGATGTAATTTGTGTAGTTCCTGTATTAAAGAAATCTTTTACGTGATCTTTTGTTTTTTGTTTATTTCCCCAAGATTCATCTTCACCTGCGTTAGCAATATAATCTGTTTGAAATTTTGGTAAATAAGCTGCTGTTTCAAAAGTAGTAACAGACGAAGCTGTAAGGCTTGATTTTCCTTCTTTAGCTTTTTTAGAAGAAAGCAAAATTACTCCATTTGCACCTTGAGAACCGTATAATACAGAAGCTGCTGCTCCTTTAAGAACTGTCATTCCTTCGTAATCATCAGGATTAACCAAAGATATTGCATCTCCACCATCACGGTTACCTCCTGCCAAACTACCAAATGTGTCATTAGGCTGTCCTGAACCGGAGTTCAACATTGGGATACCATCAATAACATATAAAGGTTGGTTGTTTGTTATAGAAGAATTACCACGAATAACCACTTTAGTAGATCCACCAGTACCACCTGCACTTTTTGTTACGGCAACACCGGCAATTTTACCGGCAATTGTGTTTATAACGTTTGCATCTTTTACACGTGTTAGCTCTTCTCCTTTAAGTTCCTGAGCCGCATAAGTCAATGATTTTCTTGTTTTCTTGATACCTAATGAAGTTACAACTACTTCATTTAATGCATTAGATGCCCCTTGTACCAATTTAACATTAATTGTAGCAGCATCGCCTACAACTATAGATTGTGTTTCAAGACCTACATAAGTAAAAACTAGAGTCTGTCCTTTTTGTGCTTCAATTGTATACAAACCATCAAAATCGGTAGTAGCACCTTTTTGACCTCCTTGTACTGCAACAGATGCCCCTGGTAATGGCATCCCATCAGAATCTGTAATCACACCTTTGACACTTTTTACTTGTGCAAGCGAAACTTGCGCCGTAAAAACAATCATAAAGATTAAGAAAATTTTTTTCATGTTTATTTATTTTGTTAGTTATGGCGTAAATTTATTCTTAAGAGATTGTTAAAAAAAATAATTTATACAAACGACTTTAAATTTTAAACCAACGACATAAAACAATCAATAATCCGTTACACGAAAACGTTTTCCTATAAAAATATTACAACACTTTTCTATTAATAAAGAATATAATTAATAAAAAATACAAATTAAACAACAAATACCCAATTACAATTAACACTTTACCTATTTGATAACTAGGCATATAAAATGGCGTTTTGTAAATTATAAATAATAAAAAATGTGTTTTACGAAAACGTTATCCCAAATAAATAACATACTTTATATCTTTTTTTTCAAAATTTTATTCAAAAGAATTGCGTTTTACCCAGTAATTGTTTAAAGTTGCACAATATTTACCAGCAGAAAGCCCCTAACAATAAATCGTTAAATTAAAGTTGACTGAAATTCAAAAATTAAAATTTGACATTAAACTCAAGAATCATGTTTGGTTTTGGGGCAGCTACTTTACTCTTAATTTTTTACGATGGGGAGCTTATTTTAACGATTATCCGTATTCGTTCAAATCAAACCTTATTGAGTTCTCTTTGCACATTCCTTTGGTTTATTTTAATCTTTTTGTTTTGGTTCCCAGATATGTTCTCAAACAAAAATATATTACCTATACCTTTTCGTTATTGGTCAGTCTGTTTTGCATTTATTTACTAAAAACTGCTCTGACTTATTATATCATATCCGAAAATATCTGGCCGGAAGCGAATAGAGAGTACCATCCGTTCGAAATCAATCATATCGTTGCCGTTTGTATTGGCGAGTTGTATGTTCTGGCAATGGCTTCGTCTGTTTATCTTACTTTGACCTGGCTGAGAGAACGTGAAAGAAACCGTTCGTTACGAGAAAATCAGTTCAAGATTAAATTAAAGTACCTTGAAAATCAAATACAGCCACATTTCTTTTTCAATACTTTAAACAATCTGTACGCTTTGTCATTAGAATCATCAGATAAAGTTCCGGATGTTATTATAAAACTATCAAATTTGATGGAATATGTTTTATATGATGTAAAAGGAACCAAATTTGTTCCACTCATAAAAGAAATTGATTATATCCAGAATTACATCGAAATCGAGAAGTTACGCTTTGATAACGTAGAGGTTACCGTAAATCTCGAGTCGAATATAGAAGATGTTGTTGTGCCACCTTTAATTTTCATATCACTTGTCGAAAATGCCTTTAAACATGGTGGTGTAAACAATAATAACTTAAAAATTAAGATTAATTGTAAGGTTATCGATAATAAAATGTTAGATTTTGAAATCTTAAATAATTTTGTAAATTCACAAAATCTTAATTTAAAAGGCGGAATTGGTTTAGTGAATACCAAAAAAAGATTAAAACTAATTTACAAAAATGATTTCAGTTTAAAGCACACAACGAAATTAAATTACTATATAATCCGTTTGCAAATACCTATTGATAATGAAAATTAAATGCGTGTTGATTGATGATGAGCCCTTGGCTATCAAAGTCCTGCAAAATTATTTTACAAATTTTACAGACTTTGAGGTAATTGGCACATTCAATAATTCTTTGGAAGCGCTTGATTTTATAAACAGTACTACTGTCGATGCCGTGTTTTTGGACATTAACATGCCTATGATGACAGGTTTTGAGCTCATTAGTCTGATCGAAAACAAAACCAAAGTTATTATAACTACTGCTTTTCGAGAATTTGCAGCAGAAAGTTATGATCTTGATGTTTTAGATTATTTAGTAAAACCTATTCCGTTACCACGTTTTATAAAATGCATTAACAAAATTACAACCGAATACAATTTAAAAAACAATATTAAAGTCGAAACCACAAAAGGAGATTCTCATATTTTTATTAAAGTCGATAAAAAAATGATGAAAATTAATATTGAAGAAATTTTATTTGTCGAAGGAATGAAGGAATACATAAAAGTTGTAACTCCTGATAAAACCTATATTACCCATAAATCATTGACTTCACTGTCTGAAGAGTTGCCTGCAGATCGCTTTTTACGCATTCATAAATCGTATGTAATTGCCCTAAATAAAGTAAAATCTATAGAAGGAAACCGTATTCAGATACAATCCTACACCATTCCTATTGGTAGAAATTACAGCAAAGAAGTAAAAAATAAAATTCTGGAATAATTTCCTGCTTTAAATTCATTTTCTAAATCGGTAAAAATTAACACTTTGTTGAAAAAATAACGCCGTTTGTTTAAATTTAACATTATTTGTGCCTTTTTATTTTTTTTTGATACACTTAACAAATATATTTACGGTCTTCAAAAAACAATAAAATAAAAAATTAACCTTATTAAAATTATGAGTTCAGAAAATGTACAAACCAAGTGGGGACAGTTTATTCCTCTTGTTATCGTATTCTTCTTTTGGGGATTTGTGGCCGCAAGTAACGATATCCTAATTCCTGTTTTTAAAACAGCTTTTCATTTATCACAAGGAGAAAGTCAATTAGTATCATTAGCATTTTATATTGCTTACACAGTTGGATCTCTTATCTATATGGGAGTTTCGGCTTTGATCAAAGAAGATTTAGTAAATAAAATTGGATATAAAAACGGTCTTTCATTAGGCTTACTAATTTCTGCACTAGGAACATTATTGTTTTACCCGGCGGCAAATACAGGATCATTTCCATTAATGTTATCCGGATTATTCATTGTTGCCTTAGGTTTTTCACTACAACAAACTGTTGCAAACCCTTTAGCAATTGCTTTAGGCCCTATTGCTACAGGATCTCAACGTTTAACACTGGCTGGAGGAATCAATAATTTAGGAACAACTATAGGACCGCTTATTGTAACTTTTGCAATTTTTGGATCAAGCACAGGAGCTTCTACGCTAAGCATCGAAAGTGTAAAAATTCCTTATTTAATACTTGGCTTAGCCTTTTTATTAGTGGCTATTTTATTAAAATTTTCTTCCTTACCGGACAGACCTGCTTTGATCGAAGAAGAAATCGCAACAGATGGTGTAGCAGCCAAAAAATCAGCATTACAATACCCTCAATTGGTTATGGGTATGATCGCAATCTTTCTTTATGTTGGAGTAGAAGTTTCTACAGCAAGTAACTTACCTGCTTACATGGAATCTCTTATCAATGCAAAAACAGGTGTTCTATATACTTTACAAGAAATCTCTCCTTATATCTCTCTTTACTGGGCTAGTTTAATGATTGGTCGTTGGACAGGAGCTATTGAAGCTTTTACAGACAAAGCAAGCTTACAACAAATATTGCGTTTCGTTGCACCTTATTTAGCTTTTGGAGTATTCCTGGCTGTAAATGCAATTGCAAAACATGACTTAACACCATTTTACATCTATGGTTTAATTATATTAGTCTTAATTGCTGCTGATATTGCGAGCAAAGGAAATCCTGCCAGAATGTTATTAATATTTTCTGCACTTGGAATTGTTGCTTTAGCAATCGGAATGTCGACTCAGGGTATTGTAAGCATTTATGCTTTTACAAGTGTTGGTTTATTCTGTAGTACACTTTGGCCATGTATTTTTACATTAGCGGTAAGCGGATTAGGAAAAAATACAAGTCAGGGAAGTAGCTTCTTAATCATGATGATTATGGGTGGTGGAGTAATTAGTTGGTTACAAGGTTTCGCTTCTGAATTTATTGGTATTCACAGCAGTTACTTAGTAGGAGTTCTATGTTTTGCTTACCTGGCATTTTATGCCTGGAGCGTGAGCGGAATCCTTAAAAAACAAGGTATTAGCTTTGACAAAAAACTTTCTGGTGGTCACTAGAAAATAACAAAAACATATAAAAACTCCCATTCGCTGCGGCCAATGGGAGTTTTTTTTTATTTAAAACAGTATCAATTTTCGCAAATAAAGTCAGGAATAAAAACACAAACTTCGCAACTTTGAACCGCTATTACTTTGCACCTTTATTGCTTACTTAGCATTTATAATATTGCTCAGGTTCTTCTTAAAAACCTCCTTATTCTTTGCTGACAAAGTATAGACAACATCTTTGTCTGCATGAACAATAACCTTATCTATATTGGCTTCTAAAAGCGCTTTGGGGTCTTTAACTTTTAAGGTACAGGCACCATCAAAAAAGCCATCATCTTCTATAATCTTTTTAGCTTCTATAATAGTTCCGTCACTTAAAACTGCCGAAATAGTCATGGTTTTATTCAATGTTTTCGAATAAAAACCATCCATAACCAACAGCAATCGGTAGGAGTTTTTCATCTCTGCGCCTTTAAATTCATGACGGGTTATATTGTAACGTAATCCCTTAGCCAGAGTCTGAAATTGTACGGAACAATCTAATTCGAAACTTGCCACATCGCCGGCTTCACTAACCTCTTTTATAATTTTGGCAGCCTGCGCATTTACGGTACCACTAACGATCGAAAACACTAAAATCAAGATTACTTTTTTCATATCCATTTCTTTTTGGGACCTATAAATGTAAAAAAAAATCGCCATCTTTTTATTAAAAGATGGCGATTTTAAATCCTAAAGAACTGATTCTTATTTATTTCCCTTTTCAAAATCAGCTACAAACTGTGCTAATCCAATATCTGTCAATGGGTGTTTCAATAATCCGTAAATTGCAGAAAGAGGTCCTGTCATAACATCTGCACCAATTTTTGCACAGTTTACAATATGCATCGTATGGCGTACAGAAGCAGCCAGAATTTGAGTTTCATAACCGTAGTTATCAAAAATCAATCTAATTTCTTCGATCAGATTCAAACCATCTGTAGAAACATCATCCAAACGACCAATAAAAGGAGAAACATAAGTTGCTCCCGCTTTTGCAGCCAATAAAGCCTGACCAGCAGAAAAAACAAGTGTTACGTTTGTTTTAATTCCTTTATCAGAGAAGTATTTTGCAGCCATAACACCTTCTTTTGTCATAGGCAATTTAACTACGATTTGCTCGTGCAATTCAGCTAATTCTTCACCTTCTTTGATCATTCCATCATAATCCAGCGCATTTACTTCAGCACTAACATCTCCTTCAACAAGATTACAAATATCAACATAATGCTTCAATATGTTGTTTTTTCCGGTAATACCTTCTTTTGCCATCAATGACGGGTTAGTTGTTACACCATCTAAAACACCTAAAGCTTGTGCTTCTTTAATCTGAGCTAAATTTGCTGTGTCAATAAAAAATTTCATAATTATATCTATTTAATTGTGTTCCTGTTTTGGGCGTGTTCGCCGCGGCGAACGGGCTATCCGTATATCTTTTATATTTTTAAAGAAAAAAATAAAAGGATATCGTTTCTATCCCTAACGCAAATTCGCTGCAAAATTACAATTTATAATTTCCATAAGATAAAAAACTAAAAAAATAATTCTAAATAGTTAGAATCAATCTCTATAAAAACGACAGACCAAAAGCTGGTTTTATTTTCGTATTTTTAAAAAATTAAAATACTCCCATAAAAAGTGCTAGAAGATCATTTTAAACAAGACATACTTAACATTGAAAAAATTTCAATTATCCCAACTTTACTCAACGTAATTTGTCAGACAACCGGAATGGGTTTTGCTGCAGTTGCGAGAGTTACGGATGACAGATGGATCACGTGCAGTGTTCAGGACAATGTTCATTTTGGCCTAAAACCAGGAGATGAATTACAGGTAAAAACTACCATTTGCGATGAAATAAGACGAGATCCCAAAGCAGTAATTATAGATAATGTAAGCGAGGATCCCCAATACCATAACCATCATACTCCGGCAATGTATAAACTCCAGAGTTATATCTCTGTACCGATTATACGGAAGGACGGAACTTTTTTTGGAACCTTATGTGCTATTGATCCAAAACCAAACAGCCTGAAAGAATTCAAAGTCAGCGAAATGTTCCATTTATTTGCTGATCTTATTTCTTTTCATCTCAACGCAATTGAGCAGGAAACGGAACATAAAATAGTCCTCGAAGAAAAAAGTCAATTGTTAGAAAAAACGGTAGATGAAAAAAAGGAAATCGAAAAATTAAATTCAGACATCGAGAAAAAACTAATTCAGAAAAATATTTCCCTTGAAAGAATGAACAGCGAACTGGAAGCTTTTAATTACATTTCGAGTCACGATCTACAGGAACCTTTGCGTAAAATTCAGCTTTTTACAGATACAATTGAGCGTGAGGAAGTCAATAATTTATCCGAAAAAGGCAAAGCAGCATTTCAAAAAATCCGTACTTCGGCTTTAAGGATGCAAACTTTAATTAATGATCTACTACTCTATTCTAAAACCAAATTTGACGATAGAAAATTTGAAGTAAAAAACATAACTGATATAGCCCAGGACGTTATTAATGATCTTACAGACGAGTTTGAAAACAAAAATGTAGTTTTTGATATACAGGAATTAGGAAAACTATCGGTGATCGAATTTCAGTTCAGACAATTACTGTATAATCTTATCAGCAATTCATTGAAATTTGCAAGTCCTGACCGCGATTTAATCATAACAGTATCTGCAAAAATCACGAATGGAGAATTCGACAAGCTTTCTCCACTTACCAAATACTACAAGATAACCATTGCCGATAATGGTGTAGGATTTGATCAATTGTATAGTGAAAAAATCTTCGGACTTTTTCAGGCTTTGCACACAAAACCATCAAAAAGCACCGGAATTGGACTTACGATAGTCAAGCGAATTGTAGAAAACCACAAAGGTTTTATCAAAGCAAAAGGAATATTAAACGAAGGAGCAAAATTTGAAATCTTTATTCCTGTAGAATAATTTCAAACTTTGCCCCTCTTCAATTTTTATAATTTATAATGGTTCATTAACATCTTCTCGTAGACTTTATCCGGAAGAGCACGTTTTAAAACAATCGAAAACTTTTGCATAAAAACACCAACTTTATAATGTACGTTTGGCTTTTTTTGCTGCATAATTTTATAAACCGCTTCTGCCATTTCATTAGGATTACTTCCTGCATCAACATGTTCATTCATAGTTGCAAGTGTATCTCCGTAAACTTTTTCGTAGGCAGAGCCTTGTATAACAGGCGCATGATAACGACCTGAAGCAATATTTGTTGCAAAATCTCCTGGTGCTACGCTGGTAATTTCGATTCCAAACGATTTTACTTCCATACGCAAAGCCTCTGTAATCAATTCTAAAGCTCCTTTTGATGCCGAATAAACACTACGATACGGCAAACCCATATAAGCAGCAATTGAAGTAATATTAATGATCAATCCTGATTTTTGTTCGCGCATTTGTGGCAAAACCGCTTTCATAACTTCAATAGGTCCAAAAAAATTGGTTTCGAAATTATTCTTGATTTCCTCCGTCGGAATTTCTTCTAATGGTCCTGTTATCCCAACACCGGCATTATTAATTACGACATCTAATTGGCCTGAAGTTGCAATAATTTTTGCCACCGCAGCCTTAATTGATTCCGCATTGCGAACATCTAAAGCAACTAGTGGAAAAACCGAATTAAGCACTTTTTCAGGATTTCTGCTCGTTCCGTATACTACAAAACCTTTTTTTTGTAAAAATTCTCCAATAGATTTTCCAATCCCTGAGGATCCTCCTGTAATTAAAACGACTTTGCTCATTTGCTGGTTAGATGTTAAATGTTATAAGTTAAATGTGATGTATATTATAAATAGAATCTAATGCGATAGTTAAAAACATTTTACCTCTAACCTATAACTTCTCACTTTACGAAAGGTCCAAAAATAAAAAAATCCTCCATAAGGAAGACTGATTTTGTATAAATTCTAAAAAATAAAAAAAATGGCAAGCGACCTACATCGCACCGCTCAACCACGTACCCTTGCTATGTTCCCATCCTGGGGGAGTCTGCAGGAGCTGGTCGTGTAGGACTTGCCGATGCAAATATACAATCTTTTTATATTTTTGCAAGAGCTTTGTTGCTATAAAAATATCGTCGTATATTGGCTTATTCAAATTTTAAACTATGAAAAAATATAACTTCCTAACTGTCATTTTATTAGGAATCACATTAATTGGATGTGGAGATAAAAATAAAGCTGAAAATTCTTTATTTAACATTGATGATTCTGCTTTTCCGGCACATTTTACGCAACAAGAAGCAGTTTCTATTGGAATTTTGAACCCAAATTCGAAAGAAATTGATAGCATTACTTACTTTATAAATGATAAAAAGGTAGGAACTACTAAAGGAACTGAAAAATTTAAATTTGCATTAAAAGATCAAAAACTGGGATATCAATACCTAAAAGCGTCGGTTCATTTTGGATCTGATTCTTCAGATGCTACCAAACGAATCGAATTAGTTTCTAATATCGAAGCTAAACCCTTAAAATATAAAATCGTAAATACTTTCGCTCATGATAAAAAATCATTTACAGAGGGTTTAGAGTTTTATAAAGATACTTTATATGAAAGTACCGGACAAGAAGGCGCTTCTTACCTTAGAAAATACGATTATAAAACCGGTAAAGTTTACAAACAAATTGATCTTGACAAAAAGTATTTTGGAGAAGGAATCACTTTTATAAACGGAAAATTATACCAGTTAACCTGGCAAAACAAAACTGGTTTTATTTATGATGCAAACACCTTAAAACTGGAGAAAACTTTTGCTTATGATAAAGATATCGAAGGCTGGGGAATGACAAATGATGGTAAATACATTTATCAAACTGATAAAACGGAGAAAATCTGGAAAATGGATCCTTCAACTCAAAAAATGGTAGATTATATCAATGTTTATTCCGGAACATCAAAAATTAAAGCGATTAATGAGCTGGAATGGATTAACGGAAAAATTTATACCAATGTTTGGTTCAAAGATGCAATTGCAGTTGTAAACCCTACATCTGGTGCTGTCGAAGGGATTCTTGACATGTCAGGTTTGCGTAAATTAATGACTGACGTAACCAAAGACGATGTTTTAAACGGAATTGCTTACAATCCTAAAACAAAAACAATTTTTGTAACCGGTAAAAACTGGAGCAAAATGTTCGAAATAACCGTTTCAGAATAACATAGAAACATAGATTTTTTATTTTGAAAAAAGGTAAATCAAAAGAAACTCATTTCTCACACATAGCTATATGTATTATTATAAGTGAAACGCCTTTTTTGAGAGTTAAAAATCTATGTTTCTATGTGTTAAGATTAATTAAGTTTAATAGATTAAAAGCACTTCAACAGACTAAACCCATACAATGATCACTCTTATCAAAAACATAAAAGAATTGCTTCAGGTTCGTGAAACTTCTGTTTCTAAAGTTTCCGGAGCAGAGATGGCAGTTCTTCCTTCTATAAAAAATGCTTTTTTAGTTTTAAAAGACAATCTGATTGCTGATTTTGGATCCATGGAAAATCTTCCTGAACTACAGGCGGATAAAGTTATTGATGCAACCGGACGAATTATTTTGCCTTCGTGGTGCGATAGTCATACGCATATTGTGTACGCCGGCAATCGCGAACAGGAATTTGTAGATCGAATTAATGGCTTTTCATACGAAGAAATTGCAAATCGTGGTGGCGGAATTTTAAATTCTGCTAAAAAACTCAACGAAACCACAGAAGACGAAATCTATGAGCAGTCTAAAATTCGCTTAGAAGAGGTTATGCATTTAGGAACGGGAGCTGTAGAAATAAAATCCGGATACGGGCTAACAATCGAAGGGGAATTAAAAATGCTTCGTGTTATTAAAAAACTGAGCGAGAATTATCCAATCTCTATAAAAGCTACTTTTTTAGGCGCTCATGCTTTTCCGGTACATTATAAAGACAACAAAGCAGGTTATATTGATGAAATTATTACCAAAATGCTACCTGAAATTGCTCAAAACAAATTGGCAGATTATATTGATGTGTTTTGCGAAACGGGTTATTTTTCTGTAGAAGAAACAGAAAAAATCATGCAGGCAGGAATTGAACTTGGTTTACAACCCAAAATACATGTCAATCAGTTTAATTCGATTGGAGGAATTCAAGCCGGAGTTAAATTTAAAGCCCTTTCTGTAGATCATCTTGAGATTATGACACCAGAAGATATCGAAGCTTTAAAAAATACCCAAACGATGCCTGTAGCATTACCATCTTGTTCTTATTTTTTAAGTATTCCGTATACACCGGCAAGAGAAATGATACAAGCAGGACTTCCGCTTGCCTTAGCGACAGATTTTAATCCTGGTTCTACTCCATCCGGAAATATGAATTTTGTGGTTGCAACAGCTTGTATCAAAATGAAAATGACTCCTGAAGAAGCTATAAATGCAGCAACAATAAATGGTGCTTATGCAATGGGAATTTCAGAAACCCACGGAAGTATCACCAAAGGCAAAAAAGCCAACCTGATTCTTACCAAACCAATCTCTTCTTATTACCAAATTCCATACGCATTTGGCAGTAACCTTATAGAAAGTGTTTTTGTAGAAGGCGAAATTTTAGCATAAAAAAAGAGGAGTTAAGCTCCTCTTTTTTTATAGTCTTTTTTGCAAGCTACAATCCTCAAAAAGAATTACTTAAAATACTGACAAAGTCATTCTTTTTATTTGTCAATTACAAAATTAGGGGCTATATTTACGATTCTTAATTATAGCTTTTTTCTTATGTATTTATTCTATACATCTTTAGGCTTATACAACTTTGGTTTGAAACAAAATGTTTTTACAACCAATGCAAATCTCTATACTAAAATGAATAGTATAATTAAGGGTTCTTTTATCTTAAAATTAAAAATCTTCCCGAATTATTAAGCACCTGCGAGTGTGCTTATTAAATCCTGTATAACTTTATTCTTTACCCATTCATCTCCGAAAAAATTACGGAGAATGCTACTCGCTTATAAAGTTTTATTTACTAAAAACCCGTTGGGTGTAATTAATTTTAACACATAGAAACATAGCTTTTGGATCTTTAAAAAAGGCGTTTCACTTGTTTAAAATGCACATAGCCTAGCGATGTGAAAGAAATGTATTTCTTTTGGCATTCCTTTTAGCTAAAAAAATCTATGTTTCTATGTGTTAAATATATATTTTTTGACCCAAGCGAAGCGAACAGACGAAGTAATTACACCCAACGGGTTTACTGAAAGATAAAATACAGGATCCGGATTTATTCAATTTTTATAATTAAAACTATTAAGATCATGGCTAAAGTAAACACTTTAAAAGCAGCTAAAACTGATATAAAAGCAAAAAAACAAGAAAAAATTCTAAAAAAGCTAGAAGAAAAACAAACTAAAAAGCGAAAATAAACAACGCTTTATTCCATAAAAAAAGGTCTGTGAAAAACTTCACAGACCTTTAATATTTTAGTGGTATTATTACCTAAGCGACGCGAATTATCTTAAACTAAAACTAGTTTTAGAAACTAATTCATCATTATCAAATACATTGATAAAGTAAGTTCCTTTTTCAAAATCTTTACCTGCTAAATCTTCTGTAACATTTACTGTTTTGTTTTCATACTTAACAGTAGTTTTAAAACTGTATGTTAAAGAATTATCACCAAAATTTTCTGTTTTCTTTTCTCCTAAAACATTGTTTTTAGCATCGATAACCTGTACATAATACGTTTTGTCTCCAGACTTAGCGATTTGGTTTTCAGCGATAGTAAAACTAATTTTCAAAACGTCAGCACGGCTTGCTTTATCTGTTTCAATTTGTTTTCCAGAACTTCTTAATTTATAAGCAGAAGTTTTTGTGTTTAAAATTGATAATTTAGCTCCTTTTTCGACAGTTTTAGCCAATTCTTCGTTTTGACCAACTAATACTTCATTATATTTTTTAGACTCTCCTAAAACTACAATAGTACTATCTCTCTGAACTGTCAAAACACCATTTTGTTTTTTCAATTCGTCGTTTTCAGCTACAAGAGTTTTCATTTTGCCTTGCATTGCCTGAACCTGAGATCTAAATTTAGACACATCTCCTTTTGATTTATTCAAATCATCCATTAGAGCAACTACTTTATCTCTTTCCTGAATAAGTTCATCAGACATTGAGGTGTTTTCAGCAATTGCAGCGTCATAAGTTGCTTTTAACTCTTGCAAATCTTTCATAACAGATTCTTTCTCTGTCATGGTGGTTGTAAGTTCGCTCTTAACTACATCTGTATCAGATGATAATTTAAAAATATACACTAAGCTACCAATAAGTAGGACTGCTAAAACTGCGATTACCGCTTTTAGACTTGAGTTGTTGTTCTTTGGGTTTTCCATATTTAAAAAATTTTCTTTAAAACAAATTTAAGAATTAATATAAGGTAATAACGTAAGTTACTACAATTATATTATTTTTGGAAAATAAAATTTTTTCATGGAGAAATTAATTCCTTTTACCGTTAATGATTTAGCAAAAGTCACAAATCATCGAAGTGGTGAAATAAAGTTTGGAGAAAAAATGATTATTATTCCGAAAGGAGTTGATAAAATTAATTTTCTAAAAGAAAGTGAAGCTAAATATGTGCTCCTGGGAATTCCGGAAGATATTGGCGTGCGTGCCAATTACGGCAGGCCTGGTGCGGCATCTGCCTGGGAAAGTGCTATAAAGAGCATTGCCAACATACAACACAATCGTTTTTCTAAAGGAAGCCAGATTATTGTTCTGGGGCAAATTAATGTTGCACAAGAAATGCGCGATGTCGAAAATCTTGATTTTAATGATATCGACGACCGCTCAAAATTGAGCCAGCTTGTTGAAAAAATTGATAAAGAAGTTTCGCATATTATTTTTAACATTATAAAAGCAGGGAAAACTCCTATAATTATTGGGGGAGGACATAATAATGCTTACGGAAATATAAAAGGCTCGGCTTTGGCCAATGGAAAACCAATCAACGCCATTAATTTTGATGCCCATTCCGATTTTAGAATTCTGGAAGGCCGTCATAGCGGAAACGGTTTTTCGTATGCTTATGAAGAAGGTTTCTTAAAAAAATACTTCATTTTTGGCTTACACGAAAACTATACTTCAAAGAGTGTTCTGGATATTATAAAAAAATTAGAAGACCGCGTTCGCTATAATACGTATGACAGTGTTAATATTCGCAAGGAAAAAGATTTTAACAGGGAAATGGCTTTGGCTTTAGAGTTTATAAAAACAGACTCTTTTGGTATTGAAATTGATCTGGATGCCATTCCTAATATTGCCAGTAGTGCTATGACGATCAGTGGGTTTTCTGTAGAAGAATTGCGCCAGTTTATTTCTTTTTTCGGACAACATCGAAATGCGGCCTATTTGCATATTTGCGAAGGTGCTCCGGATTTGGCAGATTCGCCTAACAACAACTTAATTGGCAAATTAATTGGGTATCTGGTTACTGATTTTATCAAAGCCAATAACGAAAAAGAATAATTAATTTGAAAGTTTACCAACTGAAAATTAGTTGATTTGCCAAATAAAACAAGATTCAAATAAACGATTGGCTGAATAAACCTATCTTTGCACAGAATTTTAGTGCTTAAAACTAAATTCTTAATACCTAAGATATGTTATTCGAAGATTTATCACTTTCAAAAAGTATACAAAAAGCCGTATTTGAAGAAGGCTACCTAAACCCTACTCCTATTCAGGAACAATCTATTCCGATTGTTTTGGCAGGAAGGGATTTAATTGGTTGCGCGCAAACCGGTACAGGAAAAACGGCTGCATTTGCAATCCCAATCATACATCAATTACACCGAATTGTAGGCTCCTCTAAAAAAGCCAAAGTAATTCGCGCACTTATAGTTACCCCAACACGTGAATTAGCGGTTCAGATTGGACAAAGTTTTGATACTTATGCCAAATATACGAACCTGAGTCAATTGACCATTTTTGGTGGAGTTTCGCAAAATCCACAAGTAGATGCGCTAAAAAACGGAGTTGACATTTTGGTCGCAACACCGGGAAGATTATTGGATTTACAGAAACAGGGGTTTCTTGATTTAGATCATTTACATACTTTGGTCCTGGATGAAGCAGATCAAATGCTGGATATGGGTTTTATAAACGATGTAAAAAAGATCGTTAAACTAACCCCAAAAAACAGACAAACCTTATTGTTTTCTGCAACGATGCCTATTGCTATTCGCGAATTGGCCGAAATGTTCCTGCAAGATCCTGCAAAAGTAGAGGTTTCGCCAGTTTCGTCTACAGCCGAAAACGTAGAACAACGTGTTTATTTTGTAGAGAAAACAGAAAAAAGAAATTTACTGTATCATTTAATAAAAAACGAAGAATTATCAAACGTATTGGTTTTTTCGAGAACCAAACACGGAGCTGATAATGTGGTAAAAGCATTGCGTAAAAAAGATATTCCTGCCGAAGCTATTCACGGTGATAAATCGCAAAATGCAAGACAACGCGTTTTAGATGCTTTTAAAAATAAAGAAGTTGGCGTTCTTGTTGCTACAGATATTGCAGCAAGAGGTATTGATATAGATCAGTTGCCGTTTGTAATCAACTTTGATTTGCCTAATATTCCGGAGACTTACGTGCATAGAATTGGACGAACCGGTCGTGCCGGAAACGGAGGAATTGCGATCTCATTTTGTAGCAAAGACGAACACGGGTACTGGAAAGACATTCAAAAATTGATCAAAGTAGAAGTAAAAACGATTACAGATCATCCGTATCAATGGCATGCAGGAAGCCCTGAAGCAGCAGCAACAGAAGAAAAACCTAAAAACTCAAATCGAAGTGGTGGTGCTCATAAATCGAGAAAATCGAATGCTTCCAAACAAAACAAAAAACGCTGGTACTAAACCTACTGTATAGAACCAAATAGTATAAAAAACTAAACACGAATTGCACAAATTGACACGGATTTTTATCCTTAACTTAGTTTGTGAAATTCGTGTTTATACTTTTACACTTTTCTCGTTTTTTGCTTCATTTATTAAATAACTTATAATCTTAAACAACTTAACAGGTTCAAAGGGTTTAATAATTATATCATTTATCCCTGAAGAAATTGCTTCGTCTGTTATTTCGTCTTTATCAAAAGCAGTAAGAGCTACAATAGGTGTTTTTATATCCTTTAAACGAATTCTTTTGGTAGTTTCAAACCCGTTCATCAACGGCATATTTATATCCATCAAAATAAGATCAAAATCTTCCCTTTCCAACATTTCCAAAGCAGCAAAACCATCATCAACTACTTTACAGATATAATTATTTTTTTCGATTATCTTTTTCGTAACCAATTGATTTATGAGATTATCTTCGACAATTAAAATTTTATAAACTTCATTCGAAGTCAGATCGACTTCAATTTCATCTATAATTTTTCTGGTCTTCTCCGGGTCATACTCAAAAGGAATTACAAACGAAAATGAGGTTCCTTCGCCAATAGTACTTTCCAGCATAATTGTACTGCCAAAAAGACCTAACAATCGCTTAACGATGCTTAAACCTAATCCTGTTCCCTGATAATCTTCATCTTTTCTGCCAACCTGAACAAACTTTTCGAAAATTTTACCCTGATCTACAATCGCAATCCCTACTCCGTTATCTTTTATAAGAAAATCCAGAAAGTATATTTTACCTTCTGTTCTGTTTAGTTTTACAATAATTTCGACTTCACCGTCTTTAGTAAATTTTAATGCATTACTAACCAAATTCATCAGGATCTGAGCCAGCCTTAATTTATCGCCAATTAGATATTCCGGAATCCCGGGACTGATCGAGACAGAAATTTTATTGTTATTTTTTTGAGATAAAAAAGAAAGAGAATTTTTGATCATCGTAATTTCGTCCGAAACATTAAAAGTCAGATTTTCTAAAATCACTTTATTCTCTTCGATTTTATTAATTTGAAGAATATCATTGACCAGGGATAATAGATACCTTGCCGAGAATTTTAAAGAACTTAAATGCTGACTTCTCGACAATTCTTTATGTTCCTCGAGCAGCATATTTGTAATCCCCACAACACCATACAGCGGAGTACGTAATTCGTGGCTTATAGTCGATATAAATTGCGTTTTGAGTAATGAGGCATCTTCGGCAATTTCTTTTGCTTCCAGAAGCTCTAAATTGTGTTTCTTCTTGAATCTGATATTTTTAATCAAAGTAATAATCAGCAAAAGAAGAATAAACGAAATCAGCACAAACAAGATGACAATTATTCTGGATTTTTTAAGACTTTGATATTGCGAATCTTTTTCGCTCTCGATTTTATCAATTTGTCGTTTATACTCATCCAGCTCAAGATTAAAACCGGCACTGGACGCTTTCTTGAGCTTTTCCTGGTTGTATAGTTCTTCGGTAATTTTATTGTATGCCGCCAGATTTTCGTAAGCCTGTTTGTACTTTTTATTTTTTGATAAAAATTTCGAGTATTCTAAATGTGTATAGGAGAGATCTGATTTTTCGGAGCCACTTTTACCTGCTTCGATCGCTTTAATAAAAAAAGCATTTGCCGCATCAAATTCGTTATGGTTACTCAAATACATTGCGTTAAGCATGTTAACAACAATCTCTGTAGACTCAAAACCGTATTTATTTTTGTTGATATTTACAAATTTCAGATAAGGGTATCCTTTTTTGTATGCGCCAACATCAAAATAGGCCCAGGCTATATTTACGTTCGTAAAATAAACCTGGCTCATACTATTAATCTTTAAACTGTAAGCAATTGATTTTTTATAAAATTTTATTCCTTTATCAAATTGCTTTTTCTCGAAGCAGTAGATATTTCCTAAATTATTGTGAAGACTGTATTTTATAGAATCGTTATCTGTTTTATTAGCGTAGAACAATCCTTTGTTGTAAAAAAAAATTGCTTTATCAAACTCTGACAATTCACTATAATTGCCTGCAATAATTTTATACGATTTTGCAATCAAAAAATTATTTTTGGCAGCTGTAGCATAATTCAAAGCTATTCTGGAATTAATTAGTGACTTTTCGAAATTAGATTCCTTATAATCTTTCCAGGCTTTTTTTACGAGTAAAGCGATCTTATCCTCCGAAATGGTTTCAGATTGCGCAATTGCTGAATTGGCATAACAATTCAGGCAAAATAATAGTAATAAAAAAATCCGCATTTGGGGCATGAATCGGCTAGTTTTATCAAATATACACTTAAAAATAAAAAAAAGCTGTATTTCATATAAAAATACAGCTTTTCTTTATTTATATAGATATTGCTAAAAATTTAAGATATTTTCCAGCAAAAAATACATTAAACTTACTCTACAGATGTTTCTGCTCCCTCTTTATCATCTTCCCATTTTCCTACAACCGATGTTGCCAAAGCATTTCCTAAAACATTTGTAGCACTTCTGAACATATCACAAAAGTGATCTATTGGCAGGATTAACGCAATTCCTTCTACGGGAATTTTAAACATTCCGCAAGTAGCGGCAACAATTACCAAACTTGCTCTTGGCACACCTGCAATACCTTTACTGGTTAACATTAAAACCAAAAGCATTGCCATTTGTGTTCCTAAATCTAAATGAACACCATAAAACTGAGCGATAAAAATACTTGCAAAAGTCATGTACATCATACTTCCGTCAAGATTAAACGAATAACCAAGCGGCAACATAAAAGCTACAATTTTGTCTTTTACCCCAAAATCTTCTAATTCTTCTGTTAATTTAGGAAAAACAGCTTCGCTGCTTGTTGTTCCAAAAGCGATTGCCAATGGCCCTACAATACGTTTTAACAACTCTGTCATTCTTCCTTTCAGGAAAATATACCCTACAGCAATCAAGACTACCCATAATGTACTGATTCCGACCAGAAATGATCCGAAAAATTTAAAATAGGTTATAATTAATTCTTCTGCATCTCTTATAGCAAATACACCTGCAATGGCACCAAAAACTCCTATTGGAGCAAAGTTCATTACGTAGTTTACCATTTTTAAAACAATATGCGAAGCTTTGTCAAAAGCATTTATAATGGGTTTTACAGTACTGCCTAATGAAGCAGCTGCTAAACCAAAAAAGATAGAAAATATTACAATCTGTAAAATTTCGTTGGTAGCCATTGCCTCAAAAATACTTTTAGGAACAATATGTTCTACAAAATTCTCAACAGATAATATTTTTGTTTTAGCGGTTACTTCAGATGCAGCAGCCATATCTACATGGTCTAATTTTAACCCAACACCCGGCTGTAAAATATTTACATAAAACAATCCAATTAATAAAGAAATAAAAGAAGCCGTAAAAAACCATCCAAGAGCTTTTCCTCCTACTCTGCCCACCGTTTTTATATCTCCTAATTTTGCAATTCCTACTACCAGAGTAGTAAATACCAAAGGGGCAATAATCATTTGCACCAATCTGATAAAAATAGTCGCAAGCATTTTTATTTTATTGCTAAACGATAGTGCCGCTTCCTCTGAAATCGAATTATGGATAATAATTCCCAGAGTTGCTCCAAGCACCATTGCAATTACAATTTGCCCTGTTAACCCTTTAAGGAATGATTTTTTTTTAGTTTCTGTAACTTCTTGCATTAATTTGTTTTTTTAGATTAAAATACTAAGACCCTCACTGTCTTAATCTTTATTAGTACGTTTTGTTGATCAAATAAAAATCAGCCAAAACTATTGCTGCCATTGCCTCGACAATAGGCACAGCACGCGGAACAACACAGGGATCATGACGTCCTTTTCCGGTCATTGGTGTAATGTTTCCTTTATTATCTAATGAATCCTGAGTTTGCATGATCGTCGCAACAGGCTTAAAAGCTACCCTAAAATAGATATCCATTCCGTTGCTGATTCCACCCTGAATTCCTCCTGAAAGATTTGTTTTTGTTGTTCCGTCAGGATTGTATAAATCATTATGTTGGCTTCCTTTCATTTCAGAACCGGAAAATCCGCTTCCGTATTCAAAACCTTTTACTGCATTTATAGAAAGCATCGCTTTTCCTAATTCGGCATGTAACTTATCAAAAACAGGTTCTCCTAAACCTACGGGAACGTTTTGTATTACACAGGAAACAATACCGCCAACGGTATCACCCTGTTTGCGAATATCGCGGATATATTCTTCCATAATCGCTGCCGACTTTTCGTCAGGGCAACGAACAGGATTACTTTCTATTTTCGAAAAATCCAAATCCTGATACGGCGTATCTAAATGTATTGGACCAACTGAAGAAACGTAAGCATTAATTTTAATTTCCGGTAACATTTGCTTTGCAATTGCACCAGCCACTACCCTGCTTGCTGTTTCACGCGCAGAACTTCTTCCTCCACCGCGATAATCACGAAACCCATATTTCTGATCGTATACATAATCAGCATGGCTTGGTCTGTAATTGTCTTTTATATGCGAGTAATCGTCAGATTTTTGATTCGTATTCGGGATAATAAAACCTATTGGGGTTCCAGTTGTTTTACCTTCAAAAATTCCGGATAAAAACTGAACCGCATCCGGTTCTTTACGTTGCGTTACAATTGCTGATTGTCCTGGTTTTCTGCGAGACATTTCAACTTCAATTGCTTCCAGATCAAGTTCTATTCCTGATGGACAACCATCAATGATTCCGCCCAAAGCTTCACCATGAGATTCTCCAAATGTAGTAACTTTATATAGGGTGCCGTAGCTATTTCCTGCCATTGTAATTTGTTTTGAGCAAATGTAAGTTTTATGAATTAAATTAAAAAATTTAAAATTAGTATTATTAAGTAAAGGTTAAGTAGTTTAAAAATCACAATTTATTAAAATTGTACCCAAATTGATAACCTTTTGATAAAACAAATCTGACGAGAGTTGCTTTTATTTGTTAAACTTCAAAAAAAGAAAAATTGAAAAAACGAAATGTCGAATTGGTCATCCTTTCAGATGTCCATTTGGGAACTTACGGAAGTCACGCTAAAGAACTAAACAACTATCTATCAAGCATTAAACCTAAAACATTAGTCTTAAATGGTGATATTATTGATGCTTGGCAATTTAGAAAATCATACTTTCCAAAAGCACATTTAAGAGTCATTCAAAAAGTAATAGGAATGGCTTCTAAGGGTACAAAAGTGTATTATATCACTGGAAATCACGATGAAATCCTTCGAAAGTTTAGTGATATGAACATGGGGAATTTTTCTTTGGTCGACAAATTAGTATTAGAATTAGACGATAAAAAAGCGTGGATTTTTCACGGAGATGTTTTTGATGCTTCTGTACAACACTCTAAATGGATCGCAAAACTAGGCGGATTAGGATATGATTACTTAATTTTAATGAATCGCTTTGTCAATTGGTGCCTGGCAAAATTAGGACGCGAGCCTTATTCTTTTTCTAAAAAAATAAAAGCAAGCGTAAAAAAAGCGGTTAAGTTTATTTCTGACTTCGAAACTACTGCAACAGATTTAGCTATCGAAAAAAACTACGATTATGTAATTTGCGGACATATTCATGAACCTAAAATTATTACCAAAGAGAACAAACACGGATCTACCTTATATTTAAATTCCGGCGATTGGGTCGAAAACCTTACGGCATTAGAATACCATAAAAAACGTTGGAAATTATACTCGTACGCAGAAAGTAATTTTACCGAAGAAGAAAATCTTTTTGAAATGGAAGATATTTTAAGTTCTCAATTAATCTCTTCTATTATTCTGAAAAAATAAATTCCAGCATCGCTAAACGCGCTAATTATAAGGGAAATTTTACTTTTTATATCCCGTGGTTATTTATGAAATGTGAATTATATAACAATTTTCAAAAATAATATACGTTTGAAGATTGTGTGTAACTGTACATTTGAAAAAAATTAATAACCCCTTTTATGAAAAAAATCATTTTATCTGCCATTATGCTATTAGGATTAGCGTTTACGGCTCAATCACAAGAAATTGCAAAAAATGCACTTGGAATACGCTTAGGCGACAATAACGGTTTTGGTGGAGAAATCTCATACCAAAGAGGATTAAGTCAAAAAAACAGACTTGAGTTTGATTTAGGATGGAGAAACAGTAGTGACGTTGATGCTATAAAAGCAGTTGGACTTTACCAATGGGTTTGGAACATCGACGGTGGTTTTAACTGGTATGCCGGTGTTGGAGCTGGTATCGCTGCATGGGATCACGATTATTATACAAACAATAATAAATTTAACGATAGCGGAACTTATGTTTTTGCTGCCGGAGATATTGGTATCGAGTATACCTTTGACAAAGCACCAATTACACTATCATTAGATGCAAGACCAGAAATTGGTTCCGGATACTATGACGATGACAACTTTGGATTCGATGTAGGTCTAGGAGTTAAATTTAGATTCTAAATAAAAGTAAAAAATAATTGTAAAAAGAAATCCTGTCATTTCAAACGACAGGATTTTTTTTTGTTCAGCCAAATACGATTTTCACTCCTCTTACTGCTATAGCAAAAACCTTATTTTATTATGATTTCCTTTTTCGAATGTATTTTTACCACTGTATAAGGATAAGTAATAACCTGCAGGACCATTGCATCCGGAGCAGGATTATTTTCTTTTACGGTAATGATAATATTTTTATCTGTTTCTTCTACTTTTTCAACTCCAATAGAATAACCTCCGGTATTTTTCTCCCCCATATTCAGGATAATATAATTGGAATTATTAATATCATCGTGTTTCATTTTGGCCGCCAAAAGAGGGTCATTTTCTAACATTTTGATTTCATTTGGTTCCGTCAAAATTTCAAAAAATTTAATATTCCCACCACCATCAGATTGTTCTGTCAAAACTTCATATAAAATTTTAGAACCTGAATCTGCTGTTTTTTTTGCTCCACAAGAAATCAAAACAAAAACTATTAAAACCGAAATTACTTTTTTCATTTACGCGTATTTTTAAATTATGTTTTACCCCGTTGGATGTAATTTAAAAAAATAAACACATAGAA
>NZ_MUGS01000051.1 GCF_002222055.1 Flavobacterium araucananum | reverse complement strand
TTTATTTTTTTTTTAAAATATTTTCATTGCTCACGATTATCTTATTTATCAAAGAATATGCCAAAACTACAAAATTATCTTATATTATTGTATTTTTTGTATAAATTATTTTTTGTTGAATATTCAATAAGAGAATTGGCTTTTTTTATTCTCTTCCTTGCAGTTTATTTTGTTTTTGATTCATTATTTGACACCTCAATAAATGTAAAAAGAGCTCGTTTAAGCTCTTTTTTTATTAATTACGACAGTAAATCTCATATTGTATCAATAAGCCGCTTAAGAAACGATATTCATAATGGTATTTATGGCGCCTTTATTGTCCTGAATATAAGTTTTGCAAATTTGGCTTTTTTCCTGTAGAAAATTTTTATCGTTAAGCAGGCGATCCAGGTTTTCTTTTAACTCATTAATATTCGAAATTACAGCACATCCATTTAAGGCAACCAATTCAATTGCTTCGGCAAAATTGGAATAATTAGGCCCAATAACAATTGGAAGCCCAAATGTTGCGGGCTCCAGAATATTATGAATTCCCGGATTTCCAAAACCACCGCCCACGTAAGCGATTGTTCCGTAGCTGTATATTTTGGTCAGCAGTCCCACTGTGTCTATAATAAAAACATTATAGCGGGATAGGTCCTGGTCATTTTTTTCTGAAAATAAAACAGTCGATTTTGTTATTTGAGATTTAAGGTTGTTTATTTGGTCCGTTTTTATATTGTGCGGTGCAATGATGAATTTTATGTTATCAGGTGCCTGATTGATATATTGGGTTAGTAATACTTCGTCTTTTGGCCACGAACTTCCTATAACTATAATGGGAGAATTATTTTTGAAATTTTCAATAAAATCAAGCGTGTTGTCTCTTTCTAAAATAGCATTTACGCGATCGAATCGCGTATCGCCGGAAACAATTACATTGTGAAATCCTATAGCTTCGATTTTTTCTTTGGAAATTTCGTTCTGAACAAAAAAGTAGGTAAACGCTTTTAGTGCTTTTCTGTAAAAACCGCCATACCACTTAAAAAACATTTGATTCTCTCTGAAAATTCCGGAAATCAAATACGTTGGTGTTTTACTGGTTTCAAGTTCTTTTAGATAGTTGAGCCAGAATTCATATTTAATAAAAAAAGCGAATTCCGGATGTGCTAATTTTAAAAATTTCTTAGCATTGCTTTTAGTGTCCAAAGGCAGGTAGATGGTAACGTCAGCAACAGTATTGTTTTTGCGTACCTCATATCCTGAAGGCGAGAAAAAAGTAACAATGATTTTATGAGAAGGATATTTTTCTTTTATTTTTTCGATTACCGGTAAACCCTGTTCGTATTCGCCCAGTGAAGCAGAATGAAACCAGATAGTCTTATCAGAAGGGTTTATTTTTTGTTCTAAAATGGCAAAAACATTTTTTCGGCCTTGAACAAAAAGCTTAATTTTCGGACTAAAAAGCGCTACAATTTTCAGAAAAAAGCCAGCAATAGAAACAACTAAATTATAGAGAAAAAGCATCTGTTTATTTTTGTGGCTAAATTACGTTTCTTTCGATTATTTTCATTGGTTTGAAGGTATTAAATAACTATTTTTGTTCCTCCTTTTAGAGATTCTGTTTTTGAAACAGCTCTTTAATTTTAAAAATATATTGAAAATGAAAAAAATTCAAATGGTTGACTTAAAGAGTCAATACGAGAAAATAAAAACTACCGTTGACGCTTCAATTCAAGAAGTTTTAGATACAAATACTTATATAAACGGACCTTTAGTACATCAATTTCAAAAAAATCTTGAAGATTATTTGGGAGCAAAACATGTAATTCCGTGTGCAAACGGAACAGATGCTTTGCAAATTGCAATGATGGCATTAGACCTAAAGCCGGGTGATGAGGTAATTACTGCCGATTTTACTTTTGCAGCAACTGTTGAGGTAATTGCGTTATTGCAATTAACACCAGTTTTGGTAGATGTTGATATCACGAATATGAACATCGATATCGATGCGATAAAAAAAGCAATTACGCCAAAAACAAAAGCGATTGTTCCGGTACATTTATTTGGTCGCGCCGCAAATATGGATGCGATTATGGAAATTGCTGCGGAGCATAATTTATATGTAATCGAAGACAATGCGCAGGCAATTGGAGCCGATTATATTTCGAAGTCTGGTACAAAAAGCAAAGTAGGAGTTATTGGTCATGTGGCAGCAACTTCATTTTTCCCATCTAAAAACTTAGGTTGTTATGGAGATGGTGGAGCAATTTTTACAAACGACGATAAGTTAGCACACATTATCCGCGGAATCGTAAATCATGGTATGTATGAGCGTTATCATCATGATGTTGTGGGTGTAAACTCTCGTTTAGACAGTATTCAGGCAGGGGTTCTAAATGCAAAATTGCCTCTTTTAGATCAATATAACACAGCACGTCGTCTAGCAGCTTCAAAATACAATGCAGCTTTTGCCGGAAATGCACATGTCATTACACCGGAATTTGATGCAAACGAAAATGATCACGTTTTTCATCAATATGTGTTGAGAATTATCGATGCAGACAGAAATGGATTATTGCAGCATTTGCAGGATAAAGCAATTCCTTGTGCGATTTATTATCCAATTCCGTTGCATTCGCAAAAAGCATATCTTGATTCTCGTTACAAAGAAGAGCAGTTTCCGGTTACCAATCAATTAGTACAAGAAGTTATTGCTTTACCAATGCATACAGAGCTTGATGATGAGCAAATTAAATTTATTACCGATTCTGTTTTAGAATTTTTGAAATAAGAAGTTAGAAAATAGAGGTAAGAAAATAGAATAAAGAATAAAGAATATAGAATAAAGAAGCTAAGAATTAAAAAAAAGGAAATTAGGGTTAAGAGAGTGATAGAAAAACACAGTTTGTAAGTCTATTTTCTTGATTTTATTTTCTATAATCTAAAAAAAAATATGAAAGTATTAGTAACAGGAGGATTAGGATTTATTGGTTCTCACACCGTAGTCGAATTGCAAAATGAAGGCTTTGAAGTCGTGATAATTGATAATCTTTCGAACTCTACAGAAGATGTTTTAAAAGGGATTACAACAATTACCGGAAAAACGCCTTTATTCGAAAAATTAGATTTAAGAGAAAAAGCGTCAGTTCAGGAATTCTTTAAAAAACACAATGATGTTACAGGAGTAATTCATTTTGCAGCTTCAAAAGCAGTGGGGGAAAGTGTTGAGAATCCTTTATTATATTACGAAAACAACATTAGTAGTCTAGTTTATCTTTTGCAGGAACTACAGCAAAAACCAGAAGCGAGTTTTATTTTTAGCTCGTCTTGTACCGTTTACGGTCAGGCCGAAAAAATGCCAATTACAGAAGATGCCCCGGTGCAAACTGCAATTTCTCCTTATGGAAACACCAAACAAATAGGAGAAGAAATCATTACAGACACTGCAAAGGTTACTAATATAAGTGCTATTTTATTGCGTTATTTTAATCCTGTTGGAGCGCATGCAACAACAGAAATTGGAGAATTACCAATTGGAGTTCCTCAAAATTTAGTGCCTTTTATTACTCAAACCGGAGTAGGATTGCGCAAAGAATTATCGGTTTTTGGAGATGATTATCCAACTCCCGATGGTACTGCAGTTCGCGATTACATTCACGTAGTCGATTTGGCAAAAGCACACGTTATTGCGTTACAACGTTTATTCAATAAAAAGAATTTACAAAAAGTAGAAACTTTTAATTTAGGAACAGGAAAAGGAAGTTCAGTTCTCGAAGTAATTCATAGTTTCGAAAAAGTAAGCGATAAAAAATTACCATACAAAATTATGCCGCGACGCGAAGGGGATATCACCGAAGCGTATGCAAATACAGACAAAGCAAACAATGTTTTGGGCTGGAAAGCACAATTGAGCCTGGATGAAGCAATGGCAAGTGCCTGGAAATGGGAACAAAAAGTTCGTTCTTAATTTAAGTATTCAGTCTCAGTCACAGTTTTCGGTAGAGACGCACAGCAGTGCGTCTAGCTGTAGAATAGTAAAAATTCCAAATGATCTAAATTGATTGTTTGGAATTTTTTAATTTATGCAATCAATTTATTTTGTAAATTTGTAAGATTAAATTGTAGGAATTATGAATAAGAAAAAAGAAGATCTTAAAAATGATAAGGTTGAAGAGCCTGCCGTAGAATACGAAGTTCAAAACCCTAAATTTAAAGGTATAGACAATGAAACCTTTGATTTTGATGCTGAGTTCGCAAAAGGATTAACGCCAGAGGAGTTTAAAGCTGAAATGTCTAAAAGAATAAAAGCTTATCCTTGGAAAAAGTAATTTTTTAAAAATGCTGTTCTGGAATATTTTGATAATTTAGTTTATACTCTTTTTAAGGAAGAGTATTTTGGTTTTTCGGAGTCAGCTCAGAATTATGCAGATAAAATTGTGAATTTTATAATTTCAGATATTTCTGGTTTCCCGCATAAGAAAGCACCAAAATCGTTACAATACTTAGGTTCAAATTATATTTTTTATAAACCAAATACGAGAACTACTTGGTATGGGTTTTTTGAAAAAAGAGATCAAAATTATTTGATAACTGGAATCATAAATAATAATAGGAAGAAATAAAAGATCTTTAAATAAAAATCCTCATAAGCAATCTGTTCATGAGGATTTTTTATATGTGTAGTTTTAACTGAAAACTGTGACTGAAAACGGAATACTAATTAAGCATTCGCAGTAACAGCTTCTTTATCAATTTTACTGATCAAGCCTGCTAAGACTTTTCCCGGACCAACTTCAGTAAACAAAGTAGCGCCATCAGCGATCATTTGTTGTACAGATTGAGTCCATTTTACAGGAGCGGTCAATTGTATGATTAAGTTCTTTTTGATTTCGTTTGCATCAGAAACTGCATTTGCAGTCACATTTTGATAAACCGGACAAATAGGAGTAGAGAATGTCGTTGCTTCAATCGCAGCAGCCAATTCTTCTCTGGCTGGCTCCATCATTGGGGAGTGAAAAGCTCCTCCAACAGGCAAAATCAAAGCACGTTTTGCTCCGGCAGCTTTCATAGCCTCGCAAGCTTTTTCAACCGCTGTAGTTTCTCCCGAAATTACCAATTGCCCCGGACAGTTGTAGTTTGCAGCAACAACAATTCCGTCTATAGAAGCACAGACTTCCTCAACAATATTATCAGCTAACCCTAAAACTGCAGCCATTGTAGACGGCGTAATTTCGCAGGCTTTTTGCATGGCAAGAGCACGTTGAGAAACTAATTTAAGGCCATCTTCAAAAGATAAAGTTCCGTTTGCAACCAATGCCGAAAATTCTCCTAAAGAATGTCCTGCAACCATTTCTGGTTTAAAATCATCGCCTAAAGTCTTTGCTAAAATAACCGAGTGTAAAAAAACAGCCGGTTGTGTAACTTTAGTCTCTTTTAATTCTTCGGCAGTGCCTTCGAACATGATATCTGTAATTCTAAAACCTAAAATTTCATTGGCTTTTTCGAATAATTCTTTGGCTAAAGCCGAGCTTTCATATAAGTCTTTGCCCATTCCTGTAAACTGTGCGCCCTGACCCGGAAATACGTATGCTTTCATTTGTCTAATTTAAGATTGAATTTTTTTGAATTGAAAATTAGTTTCAATTGAAAGGCAAAAATAACACTTTTTTATTTCGTATAATCCTTAAACATATAAATCCACGCTAATCTTGAAAACCGAAGATTGAAAGAAGTAAGTATAATAATCACAACCGCAATGATTGGAATGATTCTTAAATCGAAATTTTTCTCAAAGAAAAACTGAGCAATGCAATAGGTGGCAATTCCCTGAGCGACTGTTAATCCGTAGTTTACATACATGGCCCCAAAGAAATAACCGGGTTCTTTCTGAAACTTGTAATTGCAATGACTGCAATATTCATTCATTTTTGGCAAACTAAAATTCAGAAAAATATTTTTGTCTTTAAAAACTTTTCCTGTATGACAAATAGGACATTCGTTACTTAAAATATGAGTTAATGCACTTGACATGATTTTGTTATTTTTTATTTATACAAAGGTAATTCAGAGCCGTGTAAAAGTCTTTTTTATATCTTCGCTACTTATAGCACAATAAAGACATTTAGTATGAAAAAATACCCGGTTTATAGTGTTCAGAATTTTAGTTGCAATGATGTTCATCGTGATTTTTATGTAAATACGTTCAAAGAGCATCTTAAAAGTCACAGTTTTGTCGAAGAACCACATCGGCATGACTCGTATTTGATGGTCTTTTTTACGAATGGTTCCGGAAAACACGAAGTCGATTTTGATCAGTTCGAAATCAAAAAAGGAAGTTTGTTCGTTTTGCAACCCGGACAAATGCATCATTGGAGTTTGTCTGAAGATATTGAGGGTTATGTCGTTATCTTTTCTCAGGAATTGTATAATTTATATTTTGGGCAAAAAACAATCAATGAATATAATTTTTATCATTCGATTCATAATCGGCCGGAAATGGTTTTTGGGCTAAATCAAATCCCTAAAATACTCCCGTATTTTGATTTGCTCATTCAGGAAAGCAATCAGGAGAATAGATATCAACTCGATAAAATGCTTAATTTATTAGATTGTATTCATATCGAAATTGCGCGTAAATACAACGAAACCTATTCGCATCAAACGCATTCCTATAATGTCAAAATTGATAAGTTCGAAGTGCTTTTGGAGTATTATTTCAGGCAAGAAAAATTACCCTCTTTCTATGCTGAAAAACTAAATATCACCTTGAAGCATTTAAACCGAATCTGCAATGAAATTCTTCAAAAAACAGCCACAGAAGTAATTACAGATCGTGTCATTCTGGAGATAAAAAGAATGCTGATTGATAAACAATTAGCGGTAAACGAAGTGGCTTTCAAAGTGGGTTACGAAGATTACTCCTATTTCTCCAGATTTTTTAAAAAACAAACCGGAATGTCGCCAACTGAATTTCGAAATACAGTAAGATAGTTTTTGCCACGAATTGCACTAATTTGCACTAATTTTTCTCAAATGCTGAAATATTTTTAGCCACAGATTAAGAGATTTTCACTGATTATTATTCGCGTAGTACAGAAAAAAATCTTTTTTAATCTATTTAATCTGTGGCAAAAAAATAAAAATAATAATTCGTGGAAATTAGTGTAATTCGTGGCAAACAAAAAAAGCCTGTACTTCCTAAAAAGTGCAGGCTTCTTAACCAAACAAATTAAATTTATTCTGAAAGAATTACGCTTGTTTTGCAAATTGTAATTCAATGTTTAAACGAACTTCTTCTCCAACCAAAACACCACCGGTTTCAAGAGCAGAGTTCCAGTTTAAACCCCAGTCTTTACGATTGATTTTTCCTTCGATGCTTAAACCAACTTTTGTGTTTCCCCAAGGATCAGTCATGATTCCGCTAAAGTCTACAGGAAAAGTCACTGATTTTGAAACTCCTTTGATGGTTAAATCTCCAGTTATTTCATAATCTCCGGCATCAATTTTTTTGAAAGTTGAAGCTTTAAACGTTAATTTTGGATTGTTCTCCACATCAAAAAAATCAGCACTTCTTAAGTGACCGTCTCTGTCTGCATTTGCAGTGTCGATAGAAGCGATATCACCAGAAAATTCGATTGCAGCATTTTCGAAGTCGTCTCCTTCAGTAGTAATTGTTGCATCGTAAGTTCCAAATTTACCTGAAACATTTGTAAACATCATGTGTTTAACTTTAAAACCAATTTCTGAATGTGTTGGGTCAATTGACCATTTTGTAGTTGACATAATTTTTATTTTTTAAATATTAATTTCATTTTGATAGGACAAAGTTACTTCGACTGTCTTCATTAAGCACTTAACCTAGATTAAGAAATAAATAATGAAATAACTTTTGATTGCCTGTTTGTTTTGTTTTATTGCTTGAAAATTGACGTCGAATTAATAGTTCATTGGGATGTCCATTAATAAAAATTCAGCATCCGTATTTGCTGTGATGTTTAGAGTATCAGTTCCTGAAATTCCAACAGCATCCCTGGTATTTAATTCCTGACCATTGATGGTTACATTTCCTTTTAAAACGAAAGCATAAACTCCGTTTCCTTCCTTTTTAATAGTGTATTCTGTAGATACACCTGAGTCAAAATTACCCATATTAAACCAAGCATCCTGGTGAATCCAAACGCCGCTATCATCAGCATTTGGAGATAGAATTTGAGATAATTTATTGTGTCTGTCGGCAACATCCAGCGTTATTTGTTGGTAACGAGGAGTTACATTTCTTTTGTTTGGAAACAACCAGATTTGCAATAATTTAGTTTGCTGATCTGCATTAGGATTAAACTCGCTGTGCTGAACTCCTGTTCCTGCACTCATGACCTGAATATCACCGTTTTTAATAATTTCAGTATTTCCCATGCTGTCTTTGTGTGCTAAATCTCCTTCAAGCGGAATCGTAATGATTTCCATATTATCGTGAGGATGTGTTCCAAAGCCCTTTCCGCCGGCAATTGTATCATCGTTCAAAACACGAAGTGCTCCAAACTGAATCCTATCCGGATTGTACCAGCTCGCAAAACTAAAACTGTGATAAGCATTTAGCCATCCGTGATTTGCGTTTCCTCTTGTTTCTGCTTTATGTAATACTATATTTTCCATGATGATATGTTTTGTTATTTTTATAGTACAAAGATACCATCAAGGTCAATGAAACGCACTTAACCTAGATTAAGTTCTTTAAGGTGCTGAGATTTTATGGCTTTGTGGTGTTTTTTAGGAGCAGAAATTTTGGTTTTCAAAAGACCTGAAGTCCCGCTATCCGTTTCAATCTTTTGTATCCGCAGCGGCGGACACAAAAGGATTTCCACTTCTATCGGGGCTAAACGAGAAGTTTATTTTTATAAGAAATCTATATTTCGCTTTTATTAAAGTTCCGGAGGAACGAATTATATTGTAGGGATGGATTTTAATCCATTCTACGCACAATCATAATCGACAAAGATTAAAGGCAGAAAATCAACAATCAACAATCTAAAATCAACAATCTAAAATCAACAATCTAAAATCAATAATCTAAAATCAACAATCTAAATCAGCTATACTTCGCAATAAACTGTTGTACTACCGCATCTGTATTCTCGTGACGTTTTTTTATTTCCAGTGCAATTGGCGGTGCTGTTCTTTCGAGACAGTCTTTTACGTCGCAGGTTTCGCAGGTAACACCAACGATTCTTTTGACTAAAGGTTTTCCTTCAATAAATTTGAATTTCTTTTTCATTGCCGGAGTAATTAATATTCCAACCGAAATGCTGCGAATATTGTGCTCAACAAAAGGATCTTTAGTGGCTGATGAAAAAACCAAATATTCATTGCCGCTATGGATGTAACTGGAAATTTGAGCATCAAAAAAGTGAGGCTTATTTTGTTTAATCGCTTCGTCTATGGTTTTTACCGAAACCCATCTTCTGCAATAATGCTCATTGGTTTCATTGGCATGAGGTTCCTGTTGATTGGTAATGTGTAGTTCTTTTTTTATCTGATAAACATCAGAGCCAATTTTATGCGACATTCTTAAAAAGAATAAATTCTTTAAATGAAAATCTTTTGGCAATAAGTTGGTTAATCTTTGGTAGAAAGATTCCGGAGAGACTTCGAAACTTTCTATTAGTGCAACAAATTCTTCTGGATTAGGCTTTTCATTATTTAAGAAATCATTGATTTTATTGACAACCAATTGTCTTGGCAGTAATAAAGCCCCGGCAAAATAAGAAGCGTAAAAATTATGCAAAACCTGATCAAAATTTTCAAATTTGATCCAGCTAAAAGTCAGTAAACGATCTGAGATTTTGAGATAATTATAAGCGATTTCTTTAGCTAAAACAAAAGCCTTTTGCGGGTCATCAATTTCTGTCGAAAGCAATAAAGTTTTACTTTTCGGGACATAAATAGAGCGCAAATCGCCCAAAGCTTCCTGATCTGTAAAAGCGATTTCTTTTATAGTATATTCGTATTCTTCCTTAAGGATTGCTTCTAGTTCTTCGATACTTATTTTAGAATCTAAGTTGATCTGGAATGACTTCGAAAAAGCAATTACTTTCTCTTCCAGGTCTTCAAAATAATTACTGTGTGCTTCCTGATACGATCTTAAAGCAGCCAGAAAGAAGCTTTCTCTGCTGAGATTATAGTGTTGTGCAATTTCGATAATGGTGCTGATGAAGGCGTTTACTTTTGCCGGAGCATTGGCAATAATGTCAATTAGATCCGCTTCCTGGATGCCGAAAAGTTCCAGTGGAATCTCTTTTAAAATTCCGGATTTCAGGATTTCGCCAATTGGAGCAAGGTTATTATCAAGTTTTAAAGATACCATTTGGTCGTAAGGAACATCCAGATGTTCGCATAGAAGCAAAATTTTATCTGTTTTTGGATATTTCTTTCCCTTTTCAATTTCGTTTAAGTACGATTTTGAAAGATTTGTCAATTTGGCTAAGCCAAAAAGAGAAAGATTTTTTTGAGTTCTGACTTGCTTGAGTTTTAGTCCGAAGATCAGCTTTATATAGTCTTTTTCGATATCCATAGATCAAATATAATGATTTAAGGAATAATCGCCAAAAGATTATTTTTAATTTTTAGCGAACGTTCGCTTGTTTTGTAAAAAACTTTTTGTAACATTGTAGTGTAAAACCTATTAGCTATGAAAAACCAATTAGATAATATTGAAACGGCAATTGAATTTTTGACCAAAAAGAAGCTTTCATATCCAAAGATCTGGACAGAAGAAGCGATTGCTTTTATAACCAATTTGCATCGAAAATTTGAGTCGCAACGAAAACTGTTATTGTTACAACGGGAGCAAAAACAAACTGCTTTTGATCAGGGAGTCATGCCGGTCTTTACTCCGGAAACTAAAAGTGTCAGAGAAAGTAACTGGACAGCCGGAGAGATCCCAAAAGATTTACTAGACAGACGAGTAGAGATTACCGGGCCGGTTGATCGCAAAATGATTATCAATGCTTTGAACTCCGAAGCAAAAACATTTATGGCTGATTTTGAAGACAGCACTTCTCCAACCTGGCAAAATTTGATGGAGGGACAAATGAATTTGATTGATGCGGTAAATAAAACGATTACGTATACTGATCTGGTTAAACATAAGTCCTATCAATTAAATGAAAAAATTGCCACCTTAATAGTACGTCCGCGTGGTTTGCATTTACCCGAAAAACATATTTTGATAGAAGGAAAAGAAGTTTCAGGCTCTTTGATAGATTTTGGATTGTATGTTTTTCATAATCATAAAAGACTTTTAGAAAATAATTCAGGACCTTATTTCTACATTCCAAAATTAGAACATTATCTCGAAGCGCGCTGGTGGAATACTGTAATTGATTTTACCGAGGATTATTTGAAACTGGAACGAGGAACGATAAAAGTCACGGTTTTAATAGAGACCATTACAGCGAGTTTTCAATTGGATGAAATTATATATGAATTGAAAGAACATATTGTGGGATTGAATTGTGGACGTTGGGATTATATTTTCTCCTACATCAAAAAATTTCGCAAAAATCCAAAGTTTATTGTTCCGGATCGCGATCAGGTAAATATGACCTCGCCTTTTATGAATGCTTATTCGAATTTGGTGATTCAAAGATGTCATAAACGTGGAATTCATGCGATTGGCGGAATGGCAGCGCAAATTCCGATTAAAAATAATGAAGAGGCCAATGCGGTTGCTTTTGCAAAAGTAAAAGCAGACAAAGAACGCGAAGTTCGAAACGGTCATGACGGAACCTGGGTAGCACATCCGGATTTAGTTTCGTTGGCAAAACAGGTTTTTGATAAAGGAATGCCAACACCTAATCAGATTCATATAAAAAGAGAACATCGAAAAATTACGGAAGCAGATTTGATTGAACCACCAATTGGAATCATAACGGAAAACGGTGTTCGAAAAAATATAAACGTAGGGGTTCTGTATCTGGCGTCATGGCTAAACGGACAAGGCGCAGCTGCTTTGCATAATTTGATGGAAGATGCTGCAACGGCTGAAATCTCCAGATCGCAATTGTGGCAATGGCTTCAGAATAAAGTGGTTTTGGATAATGGCAAAAAATTAGATTTGGCGTATTATCACGAATTAGCTTTAGATGAATTCAAGAAAATTCAAGACGAATTAGGCGAGGAAAATTATGAAAAACGTCAATTTCCTCTCGCCGAAAAAGTTTTAGAAAGACTGGTTGTAAATCCAGATTTTGTCGATTTTTTAACCATTCCATGTTACAAATATTTATAACAATTACTGAGTTTAAATTTTAAACACATAGAAACATAGGTTTAAAATGTGAATAAAAAGAGTTTTATAAAAAAAACTAGTTTTTTACACATAGCTATGTTTGTTTTAAACAAATGAAATGTCTTTAACCACAAAGAAATTCTATGTCTCTATGTGTTAAGATTAAACTCAAAGAAAAATAAGTCCAGTTAAGCTGAAAACTAATCCCGATAGCTATCGGGAGAGACTGAACACTATTTACTTACTAACCACTTTAACTTAAACTTTATGAAAACAACAGAAGACAGAATTCAGGAATTGATTAACGATTGGATTACGAACCCAAGATGGAAAGGTGTTGAACGTCCTTATACGGCTACAGAAGTAGTTGCACTTCAGGGATCATATCAAATAGAGCATTCTATTGCCAAAATGGGAGCGCAAAAATTATGGAGAAAGTTAAAAAGTCAGGATTATGTTGCTGGTTTGGGCGCATTGACAGGAAATCAGGCGATTCAGGAAGTCGATGCCGGTTTAGAAGCGATTTACTTAAGCGGTTGGCAAGTGGCTGCAGATGCAAACTTGGCAGGAGAAATGTACCCGGACCAATCTCTTTATCCTGTAAATAGTGTGCCAATGGTTGTAAAAAAAATAAACAATGCTTTATTGCGTGCTGATCAGATTCAGACTGTAAATAAGGTTGAAGATAAAAAAGAATATCTGGTTCCGATTGTGGCTGATGCCGAAGCTGGTTTTGGCGGCAACTTAAATGCTTTCGAACTAATGAAATCAATGATCGAAGCAGGAGCTTCAGGAGTTCATTTTGAAGATCAATTGAGTTCTGCAAAAAAATGCGGGCATCTTGGCGGGAAAGTTTTAGTACCAACTCAGGAAGCGATTAATAAACTAATTGCAGCACGCTTAGCAGCAGATGTTATGGGGGTTTCAACTCTTATCGTTGCCAGAACAGATGCTGATGCGGCTAATTTATTAACCAGTGATGCAGACCCAAGAGATGCTAAATTTATAACAGGCGAAAAAACAAACGAAGGTTTTTTCTATGTAAAAAACGGAATCGATCAGGGAATCGCAAGAGGATTGAGTTATGCTCCTTATGCAGATTTAATTTGGATGGAAACCAGTAATCCGGATTTGGTTTATGCTAAAAAGTTTGCTGATGCGATGAAAAAAGAATTTCCGGATAAGATGTTAGCATACAATTGTTCGCCCTCTTTTAACTGGGCTGCAAAATTATCTGTTGCCGAAATGGAAACCTTTAGAGAAGATCTGGCTGCGATGGGATATAAATTCCAGTTTATTACTCTGGCAGGATTCCATGCTTTAAATACCAGTATGTTCGAATTGTCTAAAGCCTACAAAGAACGCGGAATGGCAGGCTATTCTGAATTGCAGGAAAGAGAATTTGCTTTACAGAAAAGCGGATTCAGAGCGGTGAAACATCAGGCTTTTGTGGGGACTTCTTATTTTGATGCCGTACAAAATACAGTAACAATTGGAAAATCAACGACAACCGCAATGAAACACTCTACAGAGGTTGAACAATTTTAATTCAAAAAAAACACGGTTCTTAGTTGAGCCGTGTTTTTGTTTTTTATAGCCACTCCCGATAGTTATCGGGATTCATAGATTAAAATGATTTAAAAAAATGTTGTCACGAATTTTAATTCAATTCTTAAGTTAATTTAATTAGTGGAAATTTGTGTAATTCGTGGCGAAAAAATAATCCTTTTATCTCTAAAATCTGTGACAAAAATATTATTTGCTTTTCAAAAGCCGGGCTTTCATTTTGCTGAAGAATTCTGGTGTTACTCCAATGAAAGATGCGATTTGTTTTTGAGGTACTTTATGAACCAGGGTTCCGTATTTGGTACAAAATTTCTCAAAACGTTCCTCTGCGGGTAAACTTAAATTATCCATTAAACGTTGCTGATTGGCGACCAATGAATTCTCTATTAAAATCCTGAAAAAACGTTCTAATTTTGGAATGTCAAGATACAATTGTTCCTGGTTTTCTTTGGATAAGGAAACTACTTCTGCGTCTTCAAGAACTTCGATAAAAAGCTGTCCCGGTTTTTGCGAAAAGAAACTATACATATCACTTATCCACCAGCCCGGGCAAGAAAATGAAAGAACATGTTCGACAATATTATCGTTGATGTTAAAGCTTCTCAAAATTCCGGAGTTCACAAAATACGAATGTTTACAAACCTCTCCGGCATTTAATAAAATAGTTTTGGCTTTATAAATCTTCGTTTCAGTTTTAGATAAAAAATGAGCTTGCTCTTCCGGTGTCAAAGAAACATGTTTGGCAATATTTTCAAGAATTAATGCCATTATTTTTCTTTTATCAAAGTGAATGAAGTAGCTTTGAAACGGTTGTTTTCTATTTTTCCGGTAACCGAAGCTTTTCGGATTTTATTACAAAAACCATCTTCTGCATGTGCATCGCCATGTTCGTCAATAGTCGTTCCGTCAACAAAATACGCTTTTCCATCAATACGAATGGCTAAGTCGCAACTTTTACCTTTCATTCCAAATTGGCATTCACCACAAGCAGTTTCTACAATTTGAGGCTCGTCGATAATTATTTTTTTTTGTGCCTGTGCTGCTATTCCAACAAATAGGAATAATAGAAATATTGATTTTTTCATTTTTAAGAGTTTACGGTTATTAATTTTGACGTTGTTTTGGCGCGTTCTGTAACTTCTTCAATTGGCGTTGCCAATGAATCATGACTTAATACAACACCCATTCTGCGATAAGGTCTTGAAGTTGGTTTACCAAAAATTCTGAAATCGGTTTTAGGCAGGGCGGCTACTTTTTCGATTCCTGTAAAAGTTGGATTGTTAGAATCTTCTGAAGCTAAAATTACGGCACTTGCTCCGGCTTTTTCAAGTGTGATTTCGAAAATTGGCAAGCTTAAAATAGCGCGTAAATGCAATTCGAATTCATTAAAATTTTGAGTTCCTGCCAGAGTTACCATTCCGGTATCATGTGGTCGGGGAGACAGTTCAGAGAAATAAACACCATCGTTGGTTAAGAAAAATTCGACCCCAAAAAGCCCTGCGCCTCCAAGTGCTTCAGTGATTTTTTCGGCCATGTCCTGTGCTTCATACAAATCAGCTTCGGAAACCTTTGCAGGTTGCCAGCTTTCCTGATAATCTCCACGTTCTTGTCGGTGCCCAATTGGAGGACAAAACAAAGTTGGATTATTATTCTGAGTAATAGTCAAAAGTGTAATTTCTGAATGGAAATCTACAAATGCTTCAACAATCACTTCGATTACATCTCCACGTGAACCCGCAACGGCATATTGCCACGCTTTCTCAATATCATTTTCGGTTTTTATAGTCGATTGTCCTTTTCCTGACGAAGACATTAAAGGTTTTACTACACAAGGAATTCCAACTTCCAAAACCGCTTTTTGCAATTGCTCTGCCGAAGTTGCGTATTGATATTTAGCGGTTTTTAAGCCTAATTCTTTTGAAGCTAAATCACGGATTGCTTTACGATTCATGGTAAAATTGGCTGCTTTCGCAGAAGGAACAACAGTAATTCCCTGTTTTTCGTAATCGTAAAATCGCTCAGTTCGAATGGCTTCTATTTCAGGAACTATAAAATCAGGTTTGTGTTTGGCTACAATTCTGTCAAGAGCTTCTCCGTCGAGCATATTTATAACTTCAAAACCGTGTGCAACCTGCATTGCGGGTGCATTTTCGTAACTGTCAACAGCAATTATGGTTTGTCCGATTCGTTGTGCAGCGATGGCAAATTCTTTGCCTAATTCGCCTGAACCCAGGAGTAGTATTTTCATAGGAGAATATTTGAAATATTGGAGTAGTAAAAGTAGCGAAAAATGTTTTTAACCGCAAAGTTTCTATTTGCATGTCTTAGTGTAGAGGCGCACAGAAGCGCGTCTACACAATTTATATTTAACTGCAAAGTTTTCTTTTTTAGTTAACAAGAAAACAAAGACTGTCAGGCAGATTTTGCAGATCGAGTAGATTTATCTTTGATTGCCTCCAGCTAAAGCTAGAGGCAATTCAAATATTTTTATTCAAAATTCTTTTTCAAAATAACTTTTTCTTGTTTTACGGTTTGCCTGATTTGCCTTTTTCGGCGAACACGCCCAAAATAAAAAAACCAACACTTAAAAGTATTGGTTTTGTATATTAATGAAAATGATCTTCTTCAATTTCAAATTCGGCATCTTTTTCCCAAATTTCCATTTCGCAAGGTTTGCAGTTGAATTTTAGTTTGTATTCCAACTCGCCTTGTTTTAGAACCAATGGTTCTTTTACTTTAACACCCATTATATCTTTTTGGTGTATTGGGCATTTTTTTAGTTCGTATTTGATGCAATATTTAGTGGTCATCACGCGTGATTTACCTGGATCCCATTGCAATTCAAAAGCTTTTTCGATTTCTGTTACGCCATGACGCTCGTAGAATTTACGTGCCGTTTTGTTCGAAACGTTGTACATAAAATCAAGTTTTGTTTCAGGATACGGATGCGAAGTTTTTACCAGTTGGTGTTCTTCGCGTTTGTAATTGGCCAGACGAATTTGGGTTAACTGATCGTAAACAGTTCTGCGCATTTCGTTGATTTTTGAAATAGGAAGGAACCAGTTTTGAGAAAACATAATATTAATTTCATCTGCATTATAAGGTGTAAAACCTGTTTTCGCCAATTGGGTTTTAATATTTTCTTCTATCGATTCGCCGGTTTTAGTTTGTTCTTTCGAATGTTCTAAAGTTACAACACTTACATTTCCGTCTTCATCGGTTGCGATTAACTCAAAACCAGTTTCGTTTTCGGTAAGTAATAAAGTCGTGCTTAGTTTTCGAACAGCACTGTCTTCTCTTTCAACAATTTTAATAAAAGCAGCGTCGTTATTTCTATAGATGAAAGTCCCGTCTTTTACTTCTTTTAAAACGTTTGGATATATTTTACCGTTTTCGGCTTTATTGACATAAATTCCATCAGCTTCGTTGTTTTCATTTATGAAACAAAGTCCGTCGCCGTTGTTTAGCAATTCGCCATTTTCGATTTCGTAAGCGTTTCCAACAGTTCGGATAAGTTTGCCAATATATTGTCCTTTCGATTTTGGGCTTTCCCAGGAACCAATACTGTTGTTTCTATCGTTTACAAAATAGTCAGTATACCCACGATTGAAAGTTCTGTTTAAAGAAGAATCAAAAGTATAAGTACATTTTCCGGAAGAAGCTTTGATATATTTGCTGTTTCCTTCGCCTTCTAAAAAGCTGTCTAATTTTTGGCGTAAATAAGAAACGTTATTTTTTACATAAACAACATCTTTTAAACGTCCTTCTATTTTAAAAGAAACAATTCCTGCTTCGATCAAATTTGGGATTTGCTCTGAAATATCTAAATCTTTAATCGAAAGTAAGTGACTATTTTTGATTAAGGTTTCTCCGTTTCCGTCGATTAAGTTATAGGGTAATCGGCAATTTTGAGCACAAGAACCACGATTGGCGCTACGTTCTCCGTTAGCCACACTCATATAGCAGTTTCCGCTAAAAGATACGCACAATGCACCGGTTACGAAAAATTCCAGTTCAACATCAGCTTCGTCATAAATCGTTTTAATTTGATGCAAGTTCAATTCGCGGGCTAAAACCACACGTTTGATACCGGCATCTTTAAGGAATTTAATTTTATCAGCATCACGGTTATTGGCTTGTGTGCTGGCATGAAGTACGATAGGAGGCAAGTCCATTTCCATAATTGCCATATCCTGAATAATGAGGGCATCGACACCAATATCGTATAACTCCCAAATCATTTTACGGCACGTTTCCAGCTCGTTATCATACAAGATGGTGTTCATTACCACAAAAACCTGAGCATTAAATAAGTGTGCATATTGTACTAAAGCGGCAACATCCTCAAGCGAATTGTTAGCGTTTGAGCGTGCTCCAAATTGTGGTGCCCCAATATAGACTGCATCGGCACCACTATTGATGGCTGCCATTCCTCCAATTAAATCTTTAGCCGGAGCTAATATTTCTATCTTCTTCATTTTTAAAACTTTGGTGTTCTGTGGTATTCACGGAAAAAAGTTTGCAAAGTTCTTATAAATATTTCGAGTTTACTAATGCTGAAGGGATTTTTTTTAGAATTGTTGGGTTATATGGAATGATGATGATTAAAAACAAAAAAAACTACCCTGTTTAATAGTCGGGTAGTTTCGTTCTCAAAAAAATAGTGTCAAATATTAAGACAATTTCTTCGCTTTAATTTTTGTCAAAGTATTTTCGATACTTGCTAATTGTTTGGATACAATAGCGATTTGACTGGATTCAAGTTCATTTTTTTCTACAGCCATTTTGTATTTTTCGATCGCAGCTTCTTCTCCAGTAATACAAGCATTGATGATAGCTTCTGTATCACCGCTTGTAAAGGATGATTTGATATCGATCCAGGCGCGGTGTATGGCTCCTAATGGACCACCACCAGAGGTATCAGTTGATTTCCCCAGTTTGTTTATTTCGTCTTGTATTTCTACAATAAATAAGGCGCGTTCGCGTGCGTAATCTAGGAAATCAGTTTTGATTGCCGGGCTGCTTACGTGTTCTGCCGCATTAGTATATCCTAGTTTTCCGTCTTCGAGTATAGAAATCAATCCTTCTAAGGTGCTAACTGCTTTTTCTGTGGTTTCATCTGTATGTATCATAATATATGTTTTTAAATTTTATATTACAAAGATGGGAACTAATGGATTATTATGTCTTACAGGATTATACTTGTGATTTATAATATTGTGGAATGGGAATTTTGAAAGGATTAAATTGTTTTTGCCAGGAATTTCACGAATTGCTTTGTGTCTTAATTGAATTAAGAAAAAAGTTCTTGTTTATCGTTTGCGTGAGGGATTGAGGCGGTATCCTTTTATGAAGCGTTAGCGGAATAAAAGATATAGCCGAAAGCCCGACCCGTAGGGTCACGCACAAAAAAAGCACAAAAAAACAGCTTAAAGTATAAAGTGATGAAACTTTAAACCTTAAGCCGTTTTGATAAAATTATTTATAGTGTTAGACAGCCAAAGCTTCTTTGATTCTGCGTAAAGCTTCTTTTAAGATATCGTCGCTTGTTGCATAAGAGAAACGAATACAGTCTGGATTTCCAAAAGCATCTCCTGTAACTGTTGCTACATTAGCTTCGGCCAAAAGGTACATTGAAACATCGTTGGCATCTTTAATTTCTGTTCCTCTTAAGGTTTTTCCGAAGAAAGAAGAAACGTCAGGGAAAACGTAAAAGGCTCCTTCGGGAACGTTTATTTTTATACCTGGAATTTCTTTAAGTAATCCAACAACTAAGTCTCTACGACTATGAAAAGCCTGAACCATGTGGTTTAATACGCTTGGATCAGCATCTACAGCAGTAATTGTAGCACGTTGCGCTACAGAATTTGCTCCCGAAGTTACTTGTCCCTGAATTTTTGTACACGCTTTTGCGATGAATTCCGGAGCTCCAATGTAACCAATTCTGTATCCTGTCATGGCAAATGCTTTTGCAACTCCGTTTACAGTAATTGTTCTTTCGAACATTCCCGGGATTGAACCAATGCTGCAAAAAGTTCCTGAGAAATTGATGTGCTCATAAATTTCGTCAGCAACTACATATATATTTGGGTGTTTTTCTAAAACTTTTGCAAGAGCTGTTAGCTCTTCTCTGCTATACACAGATCCAGATGGGTTACAAGGAGAACTGAACCACATCATTTTTGTTTTTGGTGTAATTGCAGCTTCCAGTTGTTCTGGTGTAATTTTGAAATCAGTATCTACAGATGTAGGAACTTCAACAGGAACTCCTCCGGAAAGTTTTACAATTTCGAAGTAAGAAACCCAGTAAGGTGCAGGTAAAATAACTTCGTCACCATCATTTAGCATTACTTGTGCAATGTTGTATAAAGATTGTTTGGCTCCGGTAGAAACTACGATTTGAGTTGGTTTGTACTCTAAATTATTGTCTCTTTTGAATTTTCGGCAAATTGCTTCTCTTAATTCTAAATAACCTTCTACGGGAGAATAAGTACTGTAATTTTCGTCAACTGCTTTTTTAACCGCTTCTTTGATGAAGTCTGGGGTATTAAAATCCGGTTCGCCTAAACTTAAACTGATAATATCTTTTCCTTGGGCTTTTAATTCGCGAGCTAAAGCAGCCATTGCTAAAGTTTGTGATGTCGCTAAGTTGTTGATTCTGTCTGAAAGAATATGATTCATTATAAAATTTTTGAATGTCCTTAATTTCAACTTTAATTAAGGAAGGTTAATTATTAATAGATTTTTTATGCTAGTTCTGGTTTCATTCCAAGATCTTTCAAATGCTTGTAGTGTGCTATCACGGCACCTCTCATCGTTCTGAATTCATGATAAGGCAAGTTGCATTCGATTGCGGTTTGTTTTACAATCTCGGCAATTTTTCCATAGTGAATATGGCTGATATTTGGAAAAATGTGGTGCTCGATCTGGTGGTTTAATCCTCCGGTAAACCAGTTGATTATTTTATTTTTTGGAGCAAAATTAGCAGTGGTATACAATTGGTGAATTGCCCAGGTGTTTTCCATTTCTCCATCTTCATTAGGAACCGGGTTTGAAGTTTCTTCTACGACGTGTGCCAATTGAAAAACAATACTTAAAATTAATCCGGCTACATAATGCATTACAAAAAATCCAACCACAACTTTCCACCATGTTACACCAAGAACCATTGGTAAAACCATCCAGATTAATACGTAGATTATTTTTGTGATTACCAAAACAGTCCATAATTTGGCAGGACTTTGAGGTGTTCCATAAGATAATTTTCTTTTCAGATAATTTTTCATTTGCTTGAAATCGGTGGTTAAAGCCCAATTAAAAGTCAATAGTCCGTATAAGAAAAAAGAATAATAGTGTTGAAATTTATGAAAACGTTGCCATTCGGCATTTTGTGTAAAACGAATAATTCTTCCGGCATCAAGATCTTCATCATGTCCGTGAATATTAGTATAGGTATGGTGCAATACATTGTGTTGCACTTGCCAGTTGTGAACATTTCCGGCCAAAACATAAATGCTTCCGCCCATAATTTTATTAATCCATGATTTAGAAGAGTATGATCCGTGGTTTCCGTCGTGCATAACGTTCATTCCAATTCCTGCCATTCCAACTCCCATTAGAATATTTAATAACAATTGTGCCCAAAAAGGCATATTAAGACTTAGTATTAAAAAGTAAGGTGTTAGAAAAACGGCAAAAAGAATAACGGCTTTTAAGTGCAGCTTCCAGTTTCCAGTTTTCTGAATGTTGTTCTCTTTGAAGTAATTGTTTACTCGTGAGTTAAGTGTTCTGAAGAACTTCAGATTGTCTTGCTTAGCAAAAGTAGGCGCAGTCTTATTCATAATTGATTTAAATAGTTTTCAAAGGTAATTATTATAAATTTTCAATTTGCAAAATTGAGTTAAATATTTCAACTGTAAAGTAGTACTTTTGTTAAAAAATTAGAGCAATGGATGAGATATTGAAATATTTTCCTGATTTGACCGACATTCAAATCGAACAATTTCAAAAATTAGACTTTTTATACCACGATTGGAATGAAAAAATCAATGTTATTTCGCGTAAAGATATTGATGCCTTATATACAAAGCACGTTTTACATTCTTTAGGGATTGCTAAAATCATGAAATTTGAGCCCGGAACAACGGTTCTTGATGTTGGAACCGGTGGTGGATTTCCAGGGATTCCGTTAGCGATCCTATTTCCGGAAACACGTTTTTATTTAATAGATGTTATAGCCAAGAAAATAAAAGTAGTTCAGGGTGTTGCTGAGGCATTAGAATTAAAGAACGTAAAAGCAGAACAATTGCGCGCAGAAAATGTAAAAGGTGATTTTGATTTTATTGTGAGTCGTGCTGTAACTAATATGCCGGATTTTGTGTCCTGGATTAAAAATAAAATCAAAAAGCAACATAAACATACTTTAAAAAACGGAATCTTATATCTAAAAGGTGGTGATTTAACCGAGGAGTTAAAGGACTTTCCAAAAGCAACTTTATACGATTTGTCTACAATTTTTGAAGATGAATTTTTCGAAACTAAAAAAGTCGTGCATCTGCCTTTAAAGTTTGTAGTATAATCTTCTATGATTACAAAAACCCGACAGTAATGCTTGTCAAAGCAGTATTGTCGGGTTTTTATTTGTACTTATTTTTAAGAAGCTTTTCTGGATAATTGTAAAAAAGGATTTGCTTTTTGATCCAGATTAGCAATGAAATCATGAATGGCGTTTTCGACATTTTCTGACGTATATACAAATTCAGGATCAAAGAAAAATGCGCGACAAATCATCGGGTCGTTTGATGAATCGTAAATCGCTTCATCCGTTTCATCCAGATTTTTGTAACCGTATTGACAAGGAAACAAACGATTTAAATCTGTCATGATCGTAATAAACCATTTGTCAAATATTTTTTTTCTTGGGGTAACATGACGGGCTAATAAAATTAGACCCAGAATTTCAGTTTGAAGAAAGTAAGATCCTTTTCTGTATTTTACATCTACCATTCTTACATTCATAACGGCAGTCCATAATGGGCCGTTTATAGAACCTTGTGTTGGTATTTCAAGATCAAGATCAAAGAGTAAAGGTTTTGTTTGTTCCGGATTATACATGGAACACCAAAGGGCTTCGATTCTTTTTTCGATATCATTTATTGGAGATGTATATCCTTTAAAACGCCAATGAACCCATTCTAGCAAAGCAGCAGTCAGGCCTATTGCAGCCTTATGATTAATGTGGGACAATGCGATTTCGAGATCTTTGTGCCCTTCCAGCGGATCCATTAGTTTTTCCATCTTCTTTCTGTTCCATTTAAAATCAATGGGATGGTTAACAATTTTTGCTTCTGAAATTATTTGGGGTATGTTATGTAAATTTTTCATGCGAATTATAATTTAGGTACTTAATTTTCAATTTTAAGGAAACAATTTGATGTTTAATTTGACTATTTATGGTGTTTTTTAATACAGTACAAATTTAGTGTGATGTCTTTTTTTTGATTATTGCAATACGCCAAAAATGTAATAAAATAAGATATTTTTACTTACGCAATCATCTGAAAATCAATATTATATGAAAAATATTACAAATAAAGCCCTGATTTTATTTTTTAGTAGTGAAGGTTAGTGCAGTTTTTTAAATTTTATTAATTTCCGTTTTGCTTTTAGATTAATAAGCATAACACAATGATAATTTTAAGGTTATGCGTATTTCTTTATCTTTGAAAATACGTATAAACAAAGTAATAATGAATAGAAGGAAGTTTTTTAAAAACGGCTCTTTACTTACGATAGGAGCTGCAGTGATGAATCCGTTTCAGAGTACTGCAAATATTTTAGATTTAGAATCTACGTACAAAAATAAGAAAGCCAAAAATATTATTTTACTCGTTAGTGACGGGATGAGTACAGGAACCTTAAATATGGCTGATTTGTTCCTGAATAGAAAAACAGGAAAAGGTTCTAATTGGATTCAGTTATACAAAGACAACAGGGTTTCGAGAGCTTTGATGGATACGGCTTCGGCGAGTTCTATTGTAACAGATTCATCGGCAGCAAGTTCTTCCTGGGGAGGTGGTTTCAGAGTAAACAACGGTGTACTTAATGTTAGTCCGCAAGGAGAGCCTCATTTACCACTTTGGCAAAAATTTAAAAAGTCAGGAAAAATGGCAGGTTGTGTAACGACAGTTCCTATTACTCATGCCACGCCGGCTGGTTTTTGTGTCAATAGCAAAAGTAGAAATGCACAAGATGATATTGCAGAACAATATTTAGATCTTGGTTTTGATGTGATGATGGGTGGAGGTTCAAACTATTTTAGTCCTGAATCCAGAAAAGATAAAAAAGATATGTTTGCCGCTTTTAAAGCAAAAGGATATCAAGTTGTAAAAACACGTTCTGATATGGAGGCCGCTTCAAATGCTCAACCAATTTTAGGGGTGTTTGCAGAAGATGGTTTGCCTTATTATGTGGATAGAAATAGTGACGAGAATTTGCAAAAAAACATTCCGGGTCTTGCAGAGATGGCACAGAAAGCTATTGACAGGATGAAAAATCATAAAAACGGTTTTGTTTTGCAAATTGAAAGCGGGAAAGTTGATTGGGCTGCACATGGAAACGATATTGCAGGTCTGATTAATGATCAGATTGAGTTTGATGAAGCAGTAAAAATTGCGATAGATTTTGCTGAAAAAGACAAAGAGACATTGGTAATTATTACTACAGATCACGGAAATGCCAATCCGGGAATTATTTATGGTAAAGATGCCAATGATAATTTTGACAGTATCCAGAAATATACGCAGACGAATGAATGGATTTTGAATCAAATAAAACCGGAATCGTCAGTTGTGAAAGTAAAAGAAATTATTGAAAAAGCAAATGGACATTCTGTTTCTGATGAAGAAGCAAAAACGGTCTTAAGTTATTATGATGGACTGCACAAAGAAGACGGATTGTATAATTATAAAAAATTACCGTATAAGGCTTTTGCAGAAATGCAGGGAAAAATAAACTCTGTAGGCTGGATTAGTATGGATCATTCTGCTGATTATGTAGAGTTGGCAATGTTTGGTCCGGGAAGTGAACTTTTAAAACCTTTCGTAAAAAATACGGACTTACATTATTTGATGTTGCAAGCTGCAGAGGTTGAAAATAAGTTTTAAACTCTTAGTTTATTAGGATGCCTTTCTGGATAGAATTAAAAAAGGATTTGCTTTATAATCTATATTTTCAACAAAAGCAGCAAGCGCTTTTTCTGATGCTTCTTTAGTGTTTTCAAATTCAGGATTAAAGAAAAAATCACGACAAATTGCAGGTTCGTTAGATGAATCGTAAACCGCTTCATCAGTATTTATTACAGTATTCTCAGGATATTGACATGGATATTCTTCTTTTAAGGTTGCCATTTTTCTGTTGAACCATTTATCAAAAACCTTTTTTGCAGGAGTAATATGGCGCGCCAGTAATACCAATCCTATCAGTTCACTTTGAAGCAAGTAAGAACCTTTTTTATACATAACATCAATCATTCTGGTATTCATAAGAGCGATCCATAAAGGTCCGTTTACATGACCAGATGCAGATATATCAAAATCGACATCAAATAATAAAGGTTTAGAGCTTTCTCTGCACTCTATTGAACACCAAAGTGCTTCGATTCGTTTTTGTACCTCATTGTTCATTTTTGTGTATCCCGTAAATCTCCAGTAAATCCATTCTAATAAAGCAGCCGTTAATCCAATAGCAGCTTTATGATTAATTTGAAGCAGGGCATTATCAAGTTCGTCATTTCCTTCTAGAGGATCCAGAAAATTATCGATCTTTTTTTTGTTCCATTTAAAATCAATTGGGTGACCAATACTTTTTGATTCTACAATTACTGTTGGTGTGTTTTGTAAATTTTTCATGTTTTTTTCTTTTTTTTACTCAATGATTGTGAGCGTATTTTTTAAAGCATTATGGTTGGTTTTACGCTGTATTTATGATGCTTTTTTATGCTATTAATTATGATGTAAATTTATGGCTACATATATTTTTAATGTATTACAATAAGTTTTTAAAATAACATAATAAGATTTTTAAACATCTATGGTGTTGATAATCAATAAAATAAGAAAAGTATTACAAATAATAAGAACCTAAAAGCGCAAGATTTATAACAGAAAATTTCTATGTATCTGATTCAATTGGTTGAATTTTAGTTGTTTGTTTTTCAATTAAGTTCTTTCAAGTGGTTGGCTGCATATTAGTACTAAGAAAATCGCATAAAGAGGCTTATCAAAATAAAAGGCAAAACGGCATTCATCCTCTATTATCTTTCGTTCCTGTACATTTATTTGTTCCATCTGTATTAGAGGAATATCTTTACAATAGTAATAACAACTTTATTTTGAAAACAAGTACAAGAATATCGACATATTGGAAGATTCAGCTCATTGGCTGGATTACCACTTCTTTATATTGGGGACTCTCAGCTTTTTTTACCAGTAGTTTTATTTGGAAAATGGGCATAATCGATTTAATTCTGGATGTGCTTATTGGTATGACACTTACACACCTATATAGAAATTTTGCTATAAAAAAAGGATGGAATAAATTAAATCTAAAAAAGTTAGTTCCAAAAATTGCGTTCAGTATTTTAATACTTTCTGTATTGTATATGTTTTTAATTGTTGGTAAACTTTATCTGGTTCGTTTGTTTATTTTAAACGACAGTCCTGTTTCATTCGTGTCTTTTTTTAAGGATGCACAATTGCAGGTTTTTATTACAGGTATCAGGCTTATGTCTATTTGGGTATTGGCGTATCATCTCTATCATTATTCTAGACTTGAAATAGAAACCGTAAAAGAAAATGCCCGATTGACAGTTATAATAAAAGAAGCACAACTCAATAATTTGAGTGCACAACTTAACCCGCATTTCTTTTTTAACTCCCTAAATAATATTAAGTTTTTGGTATTAGAAAATCCTGATTCAGCCAGAAGAGCCATTGATCTTTTATCTGAGTTACTTCGAAATTCTTTAAATAGTAATATAAGCAGATTAATACCCTTAAGTGACGAAATTAATCTTGTTAGAGATTACCTGGAATTAGAAAAAATAAGATTTGAGGAACGATTGCAAATAAAAATTGAAATTAATCCAAAAGTATCGAAAGGTTTAATTCTGCCTTTGAGTATTCAGTCGCTGGTCGAAAATGCCATAAAACACGGAATTGAAAAAAGAAAAAGCGGCGGATTTATAACTTTAAAAATAGAAGAAGAAAACAACTTCCTGAAAATAAGTGTCCAAAATTCAGGAAAGCTAAGTCAGGAGATTAATCATTCGGGTATTGGCTTAAATAATCTGAAAGAAAGGCTGCTTCTGCAATATAATGGAAATGCTTCTTTTGAAATGAACCAGCTGGAAGACGATACAGTTTTAGCCACTATTATAATACCATTACAATGAAAAAGATAAAAGTTATAATAATAGATGACGAACGTTTATCGAGAGAAGAGCTTAAAAGGACATTGGCAACGTATGAAGATTTTGTTGTAATAGGAGAGGCGGCAAATGCCGATGATGCAAAAGATCTGATCGAAACAAAAATGCCTGATTTAATTTTTTTGGATATTCAGATGCCTGAAAAATCCGGATTTGATTTGTTAGAATCTTTAGACAATGTACCTCATGTTTTATTTATTACAGCTTATGATCAATATGCAGTACAAGCATTTGAAGTAAATGCTTTAGATTATTTAATGAAACCCATAAGAGAGGAACGTTTTGCAAAGGCGATTGAAAAAATAAGAGATACTATAAAACTGAAATCTTCTTTGAATAATTCTGTTTCAGAAGACCGAAAGATTTTTATAAAAGATGGCGAGAAACGATTTTTCATTCGGTTAGATGAAATCTATTTAATCGAATCCTTAGAAAATTATACGAGACTATTTTTTCAGGATAAAAAAGCGCTTCAAAGACGTTCTCTTCGTCAATGGGAAGAACTGTTGGATGAAAACATTTTCTTTAGAATAAACAGAACCGAGATTATCAATATAAAATACATCCAGACAATTAATACAACAGATAGCGGTAGATTAGAAGTAAAGCTAAAAAGCGGAGAACTATTAGAAGTATCAAACCGCCAATCAGTCAAGTTCAAAAACAAGAACGGAATCTAATTCATCAATTTCAGTACTATTTTTAATCCTTACAGCTAATGCTAATTAGTTGTAGAGACGTCGTATGCTCTCTTTAGATCGAATGAGTCTCATTTTTATAAATAATGCCAATCAAGATTTCAAAGTCTGCAATTTGTGCCGTTAGGCCACTGCATATTGTTAGAAATTAGATTCGTAATATGTTAGCGTGCCGTAGGTACGCAACAAAAGGATAACTATTGCGTACCTACGGCACGCTAAATTAATTCCTGTTGCGATTAGCTACCAATATGTAGTGCCTAAAGGCACATCTCAACTCTTAATTCGCATAAATAATTACGCTTTAAATAAAACCATCTTTAAAATCATTCAATGAAAACCATTCTAAATTTTGTATTTCTTATTTTAATAGTATCAAATGCATTCTCACAACAGACCAGCAGAACTAACTCAGAAGATTTAAAAAACGCTTACAACATTCAGGATAGTGTACTGATTAAAACCCGAGATGGCGCTTTTATATCAGCAATTGTGGTCCGAAAAAAAGGAATCAGTATTCCAAAACCTGTAATACTTCAATATACTATTTATGTTAGGGATAAAGGCAGAGATGTAAAATCTTTAAAAGAAGCTGTAGACAACGGTTATGTTGGTGTAATTGCTTATACAAGAGGAAAACGGTTTAGTCCAGGCGAGATATTTCCGTATGAACATGATGGCAACGACTCTTACGATGTTATTGATTGGATTAGTAAGCAAGAATGGTGTAATGGGAGCGTAGGAATGTTTGGCGGTAGCTATAACGGATTTACCCAATGGGCGGCTTGCAAAAAAATGCATCCTGCACTCAAAACAATTGTTCCGTATGTTGCGAACAGGCCCGGAATGGGATTGCCTATGGAAAATAACATTTTTGTGAACCCTAATTATGAATGGTCATTTTATGTAGGTAATAATAAGTCTCTGGATACTGTTGCCGGAGACGACAGACAAAGATTTAGAACGATGCAAAATAAATGGTGGAAAACTGGCGAGGCTTATAAAAAACTGGATAGCATTGACGGAGCTCCAAACAGATTGTTTCAGCGATGGATCAAACATCCTTCGTTTGACAAATATTGGCAAAAAATGGCTCCTTACAAAAAAGATTTTGCTCAAATAAATATTCCCATATTAGCTTTTGACGGATATTATAATGATTCTCAAAATTCAAGTTTGTATTATTTGCGAGAACTTCAAAAATATAATCCGCAAACTCCGATCTATTTAATAATTGGACCATACGGTCATTTTGGTACTCAGGTAGGCGGCGAAAGTAATTTGTATGGCTATAAAGTCGACTCACTAGCCTTAATCAATATTAAAAAAATTACGTACCAATGGTTTGATTATATTCTGAAAAACGGTACTAAACCAGAAATGCTAAAAGATAAAATAAACTATGAAGTAATGGGACAAAACCAGTGGAGAAGCGCTCCGTCTCTTGACAAAATGGCAAATGGTTTCCTGAGGCTGTATTTGACGGATAATAAATCAGGGAAATTTTATGCTTTAAAAGATAAAAAACCAACAAAAAAAAAATACCTGTATCAGGAAGTTGATTTTGCTGACAGACAAACAGAAAATAACGATTATTACCCGGATCCCATTGTTCGAAAAGAAATTGATACCAGTAACGGATTTGTTTTTATAAGCAATCCGCTCAAAGAGCCGGTATTGGTAAGCGGATCATTTTTGGGTGACATAAAAGCGAGCATCAATAAAAAAGATATGGATATAGGAGTTACGTTGTATGAAGTGATGCCAAATGGAGACTATTTTCATTTGTCTTACTTTTTAGGACGCGCCAGTTATGCCAAAGATATCACGAAGAGAAATTTGCTGAAACCAAATCAAATAGAAACCATTTCTTTTTCGAATACGCATTTGGTCAGTAAACAATTAAGTATTGGAAGTCGTTTGCTTGTAGTGATCAATGTCAATAAAAATCAATTTTCAGAACTCAATTACGGAACCGGAAAAGTAGTAACCGAAGAAACTATTAAAGATGCTGGAGAGCCCTTAAAAGTAAAATGGTACAACGATAGTTTTGTAAAAATCCCAATTTGGAGATAAAATATATAAAAAAGCAAAAGCCGCAATTTCAGAATGAAATTGCGGCTTTTGTATAATCTAAAATCTGAACTCTAAAGTCTAAAATCAGATATTAACCCAAGAAAGGATATCTGTAATCTTCTGGAGTTACAAAAGTTTCTTTGATTGTTCTAGGAGAAGCCCAACGTAATAAATTCAATGCAGAACCTGCTTTATCGTTAGTTCCTGAAGCTCTTGCACCGCCAAAAGGTTGCATTCCTACAACAGCACCTGTTGGTTTGTCGTTAATGTAGAAGTTACCGGCAGCATTTTGCAATTTTGTAGTAGCTACTTCAATAGCATAACGATCCTGGCTAAATACAGCTCCTGTCAAAGCATACTCAGATGTAGTATCAACTAATTCTAAAGTCTCTTCCCATTTTGCATCTTCATATACATATATAGTAATTACCGGTCCAAATAACTCGGTTTCCATTGTAGTATATTTAGGATTTGTTGTTACGATAATTGTTGGCTCAATAAAGTATCCTACAGATTTATCGTAGTTTCCACCAGCTATAATTTCAGCATCAGCATCTTTTTTAGCCTGATCGATAAAACCAGCCAATTTATCAAAAGAACCTTCGTGAATAACTGCTGTAATAAAGTTTCCAAAATCTTCCGGAGAACCCATTTTCATAGATTTTACATCGGCAATTAATTGTTCTTTTACTGCTGGCCATAAACTTTGAGGAACGTAAGCTCTTGAAGCTGCAGAACATTTTTGTCCTTGAAATTCAAATGCACCACGAGTAATTCCTGTCGCTACTTGTTTTACGTTAGCACTTGGGTGTGCAATGATAAAATCTTTACCACCAGTTTCTCCAACGATTCTTGGGTATGTTTTATAGTGGTGAATATTTGCACCAATTTTAGCCCATATATCTTTAAATACATGTGTTGATCCTGTAAAGTGAACACCTGCAAAATCACGACTTGCCAAAACAGTATCTGTAATCATTAATGCATCTCCAAAAACAACGTTGATAACGCCATCAGGAACACCGGCTTCTTTAAAAACATCGATGATAATTTTTGCAGAGAAAACCTGGCTATCACTTGGTTTCCAGATTACAACGTTACCCATCATTGCAGCACTTGCAGGAAGATTTGCAGCAATAGCAGTAAAGTTAAAAGGAGTAATTGCGTAAACAAAACCTTCAAGAGGTCTGTATTCTAAACGGTTCCATGTTGTAGAATCAGATTTTGGCTGATCTCCGTAAATCTGAGTCATAAATTCTACGTTGTAACGTAAAAAGTCGATCAATTCGCAAGAAGCATCAATTTCTGCCTGATGAATATTTTTAGATTGACCAATCATGGTTGCTGCATTAATACGGGCTCTGTATGGACCTGCAATAAGTTCAGCAGCTTTTAAGAAAATAGCAGCACGTTGTTCCCATGCCATATTTGCCCATGCTTTTCTTGATTCAAGTGCATTGGCAATTGCTTTTTCGATATGTTGTTTTTCGGCTAAATGATAGGTTCCTACAATATGTTTGTGATCATGAGGAGCTGATATTGTTCTTGTATTTCCAGTTCTGATTTCTTCGCTTCCGATATACAACGGAACATCGATTTTAGAATTCCACAATGTTGTGTAAGCTGCCTGAACAGCTGCTTTTTCTGGAGAGTTAGGCGCGTAACCTTTTACTGGCTCGTTTACCGCTTTTGGTACATGAAAGAATCCTTTTAGCATGTTATTTAAAATTAGATAATTAGACAATTTAAGGGTTAGATGATTTGATTTATTACGAATAATCTAACGTGGCACAAAAGTACAAAGGATAAATTAATAATTTGACAATTTTGTGATTAAGATAACGATAAAAAAAATATAGTTTTTATGCTATATCCTTAGTTTAAAGCAAAAGGAGCGCACATTCTAAAAGTAGGTACAATTACTTTGAATGTCTTGGTCGAAGTAAAATTGATCATATTAAAATAACCTTTCATTGCCCCGTAAGGAGATGATAATAAACAACCGGAACTGTAAGTGTGATTTTCTCCAGGTTTTAAGACTGGCTTTTTGCCAATAACGCCTTCTCCGTCGACAACTTCTAAGTCATTTAATGAATCAAATATTTCCCAATGACGAGAAGTTAACTGAACAGAGTCTTTGCTGTGATTTTCGATCGTAACTACATAACTAAAAGCAAAGTGAATCTTGTAGTTCTTGAAGTAAGTACCTTCAAAACTAGTCAAAACAGATATTTTTATGCCTCTTGTTATCTGAGAAACCATACTAAAGTAGTATATATGTGTGGGTTATAGCTGCAAATCTACAAAAAAAAATCTTTCGATCTAAAACCTTAACAATGTTTTAATTTATGATGTTTACAGAGCTCGCATTTCCTTTTCCTATCACTCTTTGATAACGATCTGTACTTTCTTTATAGTAAACTAAGATGGTGTACTCATTTTCAGTTTGATAAAAGTTGCCATCAATTGCATTCTCATAATCGATGACCCCTTTTTTGTCTGCAATTGTATATTGAAAATTGGTAAAACCCTGTTTTATCATAACTGCTTTTTCATAAACACCCTTGTCTGTATTATAATCCATTTTGTATTCCGGAGACAGGCTATAATTGTTGAACATGCCCGTAATATAAATATCTTTGGTCGATGATCTAAAGGTAGGAGCAGAGAGTGTAAAGTAAACCCAGGCATAATCTGCCTCGATTTCGTTATTGGAAGCATTCACATTCTTAACAACAAAATTTCCGTTTACATCCTGATATACAGTGTATATTTGATTGGCTCTTGCCTGATTTGTGTACAAGTAAGCGTTGTAAATATCATTATTGGCACCTACTCTTCCCACATTGCTGCTCGCAGCACGAATGTCTTTGTTTTCGAAATATAAAAATTCATTTCCGCCCCAGAATTGCGTTTCCTTATCATATTTATAAACCAATTGATTCCCGATCGTGTATTGCGGCGGAATGTTTTTAATGACATTATTAAAATTACCATTTTGTAATAATAAGATTTTTACGTTTTGTAAAGGAGTTTGAAAAGCAATATCATTTGATACGACAGAGAAATCTAAATTTTGTTTATAGCTAATATTCGTAACATCGCGGCTACGTTTTACCTGAGCTGCAACAGTCGAATGATTTTCGTATAAGATGAATTTTCTTGAAAAAACAATCTCTTTGTCTTCGTTCAGGATGCGAAGCATATAATTTCCTGAAATTCGCAATTGCGTCGTAAACTGATTAGGAAAAGAAAGTCGGTAATGAGAATAAACCTGAAGTGTATTAAATGAATTTACATAATCAGTAATTCTCTGATTGTCAAAACCACTGATATAATCTGTTTTAGGAATATCTGTTGGTTTCCAGTTATAATCACAATGAATAATCTCAAAATAGTAATTGGCTTCATTGCCAAATAAATCATCAAACTGAAATGTAAATGTATCGCCTAACTCAAAGATAGGAACTACATTCGTACTGTTTTGAACAAACGAAACAGTCTTAATATTATAAGGAGGATCAACTTCGGTTTGTACTTCCTGGGCTGTCGCCGAAGCAAAAAACAAAATCAGCAGCAGGTTTTGAAATAAAAATTTTGGCATCTTATTACATTGTATCAATTCGTTGGGCATCATTTTTTTTAACACATAGAAACATAAATCTTGCAATCTCAAAAAAGACATTTCACTTATTTAAAATACACAAAGTAGGCTATGTGAGAGAAATATATTTCTTTTTTTAATTCTTTTTCACACATGAAATCTATGTTTCGATGTGTTTAAATTACATCCAGCGTGTTTGTAAGATTGTAAATATAACAATTTATGTAACGAAAAATAAGACATTTTATTGGTTTTAAAAACAATTCCTTAAGAATTTAAAATGTATTCTAAATTCACTTCGATTTCGTCATTAATGTAGCTTTCTTCTAAAAGCGAATCAGATAATAACTTTTTGTTTTCCTGCAGTTTGATTATTTTTTCTTCTACTGTGTTTTTCGAAATAAACCTGATAACATTCACTTTATTTAATTGCCCAATTCTGTGTGCTCTTGCAACTCCTTGTTTTTCGGCAAAAGGATTCCACCACGGATCTAAAAACAAAACATAAGAAGCTTTTGTAATATTCAACCCAACGCCACCGGCTTTGAGCGAGATGAAAAACAATAAAGGATCTTCGTTTTCCTGAAACAAATTTACTTGTTGTTCTCTTTTTCCGGAAGGAGTTTCGCCCGTAATTTCACAAAATGCGATTTTGTTTTCCTTACACCAGGAGGTGTAAAAATTAAGATTAGTAACAAAGGAGCTAAAAATAATAGTCTTCTGTTTTCCTTTTACTAAATTTTCAAGATAATTCGTTACCGCAATATATTTTCCGGAATCAATTTCAGATTCCTGATCGATCATTTTAGGGTGATTGCTCAGTTGTCTTAACTTCATCAGCGTGTTGATAATGCTAATTTTGTCAGGACTGGTTCCATCTGTTTTTAGTAAAAAATTGCGGGCTTTTGATTTTTCTTTTTCATACAATTTTTCCTGCTCAGGATCCATATTACAATAATAGATCTGTTCTGTTAGTTCCGGTAAGTCTTTTAAAACCTGCTCTTTGGTTCTTCTTAAAATATAAGGCTGAATCAGGTTTTTTAATTCAGACAGGCTGTCTTCGTCTTGCTTTTTCTCAATTGGGATTTTAAAATTTTCTGCAAAAAAATTATAACTACCTAAAATGTCAGGATTTATAAATTGCATCTGCGACCATAAATCATCCAGTGAGTTTTCGATAGGTGTACCGCTTAGTGCTATTTTATGATCAGTATCTATTTTGTTTATTGCTTTAAAAATTTTAGAATTTTTATTTTTAATGTATTGACTTTCATCCAAAATTAAATAACGGAAGTTGTACTTTTCTAAAATTGAAATATCACGATGAACAATGTTGTAACTGGTAAAAATCAGGTCCGACGATTCTAATCTGTTTACCAATAATTTTCTGTCATTGCCTACATATTGCATTTTCGAAAAATGTGGTGTAAATTTTGCAGCTTCGTTGTACCAGTTAAAAACCAATGAAGAGGGTAAAACAATCAGGGCTTTTAAGGGTTCTCTCTCGACAACAGTTTCGTTTTGAAACAAATCAAAATTGGTGGTTTTAGTCGTATATCCCAATTGTTCCTGTACCGCAACAAGAACCGCTAAAGTTTGCAAGGTCTTACCAAGTCCCATATCATCTGCCAGGCAAGCACCCAGATTTGAATTGAAGTGACCTAAAAGCCATTTTACACCATCAACCTGATAAGGTCTTAAAGAAGCCTTTAATAAATCAGAAGGTGCATATTCGGCTTTATAAATAGGATCTGCATCGTTTTTTATTTCTGGAATTGCATCCAAAGCAGCAAAATTACTTTTACGTAAAAGCAAATCTCCATTTTCTGTCCTGGCTAGTTTTGCCAGCGAACTATATTTGCTGAGCCATTCCAGCGGAATCAAAAAATAACTTCCGTCAGGCAATACAAACAGTCTTTCTTTGCTTTTTATGTTTGGAATAATTTCGCTGAAATTGATCGTAAAAGTTCCAATCGTAATGATTATTTTGATATCAAACCAATCTCCTTTTGTTTCTTTTGATGCTGAAATGGTATGTTTTTCTGTAATGATTTCTTTGCTTTCCAATTTCAGGTTTTGGATCGAAAATCCAAAGTTTTCCAGCTCTTCTTTATGATCAATAACCAATTGAATATTAGCATAAGGATCATGAATTACTGCATCCGGATTCCATCCAAATAATTCGTTTTTGATTTTTACCAGACCAATTTCAAGTAATTTTTTTGTATATAAAATTTCAGCAGCACTGCGCTTAAACTGAATTATTTTGGGCTCATTAGCAATACTGAAATCAACAAACGAATGTGTTTTTTTAGATTTACCGGCATCAAACAAATACCCGTTATAATCAAAAAAAAGGTTGAGGTAGTAACAGTTTTTAAAGAAATCATAGACAGGCTCAATCGTACACGAAACGATTGTATCCCGTTGCTCCATTTCAAATCCCGTAGCTTCAATGTCAATTTTTTTGGCAATTTCAGGAATGAAATTTTTAAAATAATTATCGACCAATTTTGAAGGTATTTCGATCGATTTTTTCTTTAAAAAAGGTAGAAGTTTTTTAGAATTAAGGTCTTTTAACTGTCCTAATTTTTTATCAATAATCAACCAGCTTGGTTCGTCCAGTAATATTTCGATGTTACTGTTTAAAGGCGAAAATGTAGTTATATTTTCTTTTAAAGACAGCGTATACGTAATTCCTTCCGGATGTTTATTAAATTGAATCTGAGGCTCTAAATACAGCGAATTAGTGCTTACTCTGGAACGGTAGAAATCTTTTTCGGCTCCCATGTTTACAGAGAGCGGAAATTGTTCTTTGACAATTAAACTATAAAACGAATCTAAATTTAATTGCAAGTGCTGGCGAATAGCAAAATCAATTTTTGAATCTTTTTGTAAATCAGCTATTGTTTTTGCCGACTTGATTTTTGCGCTGAATTTCTTGAAAATAAAATCAGGCTTTAAAGAGTCGCAAGCCGTCAGTATTTTTTTTGTATTAGCATCTAAATTCTCAAAAAGAACTCCAAAACTTTCAAGTACATCTGCACTCGCTTTTTTGTCTAGATATTTTATATCACTGGCATCTTCAACAATGTAGGCTGATGGGATATAGGCATTCAGGTTTTTTTCAAAACTGATGTCAAAGCAAAACTGAAATGATTTTGAAGGTTCCAAAGTTTAGGGATTTGGTTGGCTTATAATTTAGAGATTGGGCAAAAAAATAAAGAGTTTTCAAAATATCAATAATTTGAAAACTCTTTTTAAATGAGCTTATATCACTTATATGGTAAAAAAATTAGTTTTCCTGTTTAAAACAAAGCGGAATAATTTCGCCTTTTGCCAAACAATATTTTTCTACCAATTCAGGAGAAATTTTATTGGTATAATCTTCTTCGATTACTATAAAACCGATGCTTCTTAATTTATCAAAATAATCACGGCCATAGATACGAACGTGATCGTATTGACCAAATATTTTAGCGCGTTCTTTTTGATCTGTAATAGTATCATCTGCAAAAGTTACTGCTCTGGATAAATCCTGTGGAATTTGTAGAATCGCCATTCCGCCTGGTTTTAAAACACGAAATAATTCCTGCATTGCCTTTGTGTCATCCGGAATATGTTCCAGAACGTGGTTGCATAAAATAACATCATATTCATTATCCTTAAAAGGCAAATTGCAAATGTCGGCTTTTACATCAGCCAATGGCGAAAGCAAATCTGTGGTTGTGTAATCAAGATTTTTTTGGTTGCGGAATCTTTTGTAAAACGCTTGTTCCGGAGCAAAATGCAATACTTTTTTTGGTGCTGTAAAAAAATCAGTCTGATCGTTTAAGTACAACCAAAGCAAACGGTGTCTTTCTAGCGAAAGCGTACTTGGCGAAAGAACATTGTTACGCTGTTTTCCATATCCGTAAGGCAAAAAACTTTTAAAACTTCTTCCATCAATGGGGTCAGTATATTTGGTTCCTTTTAATGAAAATGCCAAAATTGGACGCGCAACATAACTTAAACGAATTAATAATGGACGCGGAATTGTATTGAGTACTAATTTAAATAATTTTTTCATTGGGGTTGTTTCACAGAGTTACACGAAGTTAGCGCGGAGTCTCACAAAGTGTTTATAAATCTTTTGATATTGTTTTTTAAAATTTTTGAATCAAAATTAATAAGCAATCCCAAGGGATAATTGCCAAGTTTTAAATAGGTTAATATTTGGGCAAAATGCACATCGGTAAATGCTTCAACAGTTTTTAATTCAATGACTATTTTATTTTCAATTAGTAAATCAATTCTGTATCCATGATCTAGTTTTATGTCCTTATAAGTTATTGGTAATGATTTTTGTTTTTCAACAATCAAATCTGAATTTACAATTTCATAAAATAAACATTCTTGATAAGCGGATTCTAATAAACCCGGACCAAGCTGTTTGTGAACTTCAATAGCTAAACCAATAATTTTATAAGTAATTGCATCTAATTTATTACGGGATTCGTTGTCTTCTTCAAACATTTTAAAAGGTCTTTAAAATAAATAATTTTGTGAATCTCGGTGTATAACTTAGTGCAACTTTGTGTAATAACTATAAAACTAACGGCACTTTTCTGAATTCGTCTTCTTCATTGCTTTCGATTCCTAAAGCTTTGTATATGTACTGGAAAGTGGATAAAATTTCTGGTTTACCATCAATAAGAGCAACGTCATGTTCGAAATGGGCACTTGCTTTTCCGTCAGCTGTTGTAATCGTCCAGCCGTCTTTATGTTGTTTGATATTCTTGGTTCCAAGATTAATCATGGGCTCGATTGCAACGACCATTCCTTCTATAAAAAGTTTACCACGACCACGTTTTCCGTAGTTTGGCATTTCTGGTTCTTCGTGCATTTTTTGTCCTAAACCGTGACCAACCAGTTCTCGAACAACTCCGTAACCATGAGCTTCTGTATATTTCTGAATCGCATTTCCAACATCTTCAACACGATTTCCTGCCTTAAATTCTCTGATTCCTACGTAAAGGGACTCTTTCGTTACCTGCAAAAGTTTTTTAACTTCAGGAGCAACTTCTCCAATTTCAAAACTATACGCATGATCTCCGTGATATCCATTTTTAAAAGCGCCACAATCTACAGATATAACATCACCATTTTTCAAAGGTAAATTATTTGGTATTCCATGTACTACTTGCGAATTTGGACTCATACAAAGCGAATTCGGAAAATCATATAATCCCAAAAAACTTGGAACCGCACCGTGATCACGGATAAATTCCTCAGCCAGTTTGTCTAAGTATAATGTGGTAACTCCTTCTTTAATTTCAGAAGCAATCATTCCTAATGTTTTAGATACGATCAAAGCACTTTCGCGCATTAATTCGATTTCTTCACGTGATTTTACAATAATCATAATTTCGGATTTTCAGTTGGCAAAAGTACGATTTTAATATTATTTTTTTAGGTTGATGAATTTAAAAATTTTCGCGACGAATTTTACTAATTGACGAGAATCAGATTGCGTTTAAATACTGAATTTCACGAATTCAATATTTAAACGCAAAGTTTTTAAAGCAAAATTCGGGCTAATTCGTGGCAAACCTTTTTGATTTATAATTAAACTCAAAACCTTTTCGAATTACTATTTGACAGAAAAAACGTAAATTAGTGATAGTTAAAACTATTGTAATTATGGAAACATCTATAGATCAGGAAAATATATTAAAAAAGAAAGCTTTAAATAAAATGAAAAATAGCGCTTTGGCGCTTTTGGGCTTTGCGGTACTGCTGTTTATAATTGCCATTTATTTTAAGATTCCGCTGTTGCAGGCTTTTAGTGAAGCGGCAATGGTGGGCGGAATTGCCGATTGGTTTGCTGTTGTTGCCTTATTTCGCCATCCGTTGGGAATCCCAATTTGGCATACGGCAATTATTCCAACCAAAAAAAATGAAATAGGGGAAAACCTTGGAAACTTCGTTTCAGAGGAATTTTTAAATCGGGAGAAATTAGAAATCAAATTAGAAGAATTCAACTTTGCTACAAAAGCTTCAGATTGGTTGTCGCAAGAAGAAAACGCCAATAAAATTGCCAATCTTGTTGCAGTCAATATTATTCCGGGAATTTTGAAAACGATAAAGGATGAAGATATAAAGCGATTTATTCAGGTTCAGTTTGCAGCAAAACTCGAAGCTATTAATTTTGGAGATTGGGTTGCATTAGCTTTAGAGCCTTTGCAAAAAGGAAATGTAAAAGACGAATTGCTAACAAATGTTCTAAACGTTATGAGCACGGAACTTAGTAATAATAAAGATTTAATCAGAAAAAAGGTTAAAGAATCTACACCGTTTTTGAGTTTTGGCTTAGCCGATAAAAGCATTTCGGAAGGTATTTTTAATGGTCTGGCAGAATTTTTAGACGAAGCCAAAAAGCCGGAAAGTGAAATTAGAATCAAAATAGATGAATACGTTTATAACTTTCTGGATAAGGTAAAAAATTCTGAAGAAATGAGAATTAAGATCAATAATATGATTTTGGGTTTTGTAGGCAAAAAAGAGGTTCAGGATTATATAAACGGAATCTGGGATGAGATAAAATTGTCTATTGCTACTGATTTGGATAAGGGTGATCAATCGTCGATTAAAAATAGTATTTCGGGCTTAATTCAAAGTTTTGGAAACGGAATAAAAGAAGACATTGTGATGATCGACAAAATCAATAATTTCATTAAAAATGATTTACTTTCTATTCTTTTGAACAACAAAAAAGTAATTGGGGATTTAATCTCCTCAACAGTAAAAAGTTGGGATGGTAAAGAAGTGTCTGAAAAATTAGAACTCGAAATAGGAAAAGATCTTCAATACATCAGGATCAACGGAACGTTGGTTGGGGGTCTTATTGGTATTCTGATTTATTGTGTCGAGTGGACCTATCACTATTTTGTATAAAAAAATAAACCATATAAGTGATATAAGTAATTGTAAGCTTTAGGCAGCTTTATTAAATGAGTTTAACTCATTGGGTGTAATTATTTTAACACATAGAAACATAGCTTTTGACCTTTAAAAAAGGCGTTTCACTTGTTTAAAAATGCACATAGCCTGGCTATGTGAAAGAAATGTATTTCTTTTTTCATTCCTTTTAGCTAAAAAAAAATCTATGTTTCTATGTGTTAAATATATATATTGAATTACACGCAACGGGTTGAACTTATATTATTTATATGGTTTAAAAAATCTAAACTTTTTCTACAATAACGAATGACACTTCATTGCGTTTGGTTGCTGTACTCCCATTAATTCTAATATAGTAGGAGCGATGTCGCCAAGAACACCGTTTTGGATATTTTTCAAGTCTTTGTCAACCAGAATAATTGGCACCGGATTGGTGGTGTGTGCGGTATTTGGGCTTCCGTCAGGATTAATCATGGTTTCGCAATTTCCGTGATCAGCAATTACAATCGTAGTGTAATCGTTGGCAAGAGCAGCTTCGATAACTTGTTTTACACAAGCATCAACAGCTTCGCAAGCAAGAATTGCCGCACTCATGATTCCGGTATGCCCCACCATGTCTCCATTGGCAAAATTCAGACAAACAAAATCAACTTCTCCCTTATTCAATTCAGGAACAAGAGCTGCTGTAAGTTCAAAAGCACTCATTTCCGGTTGCAAATCATAAGTTGCTACTTTTGGGGAGTTTCTTAAAATACGGGATTCACCTTCAAAAGGAGTTTCTCTGCCTCCGGAGAAGAAAAATGTTACGTGCGGATATTTTTCAGTTTCGGCAATACGAATTTGTTTTTTGCCTGCTTTTTCTAAAATCTCACCCAGAGTTTCGGTAATATTGTCTTTATTGTAAACTACTTTTACGTTTTGGTACGTTTCGTCGTAGTTGGTAAGTGTTACATAATACAAGTTTAGCTTGTGCATGTTTTGCTCGTGAAAGTCTTGTTGCGAAAGTGCTTCTGTAAGTTCACGACCTCTGTCTGTTCTAAAATTAAAGAAGATAACCACGTCGCCTTCAGCGATTGTTGCAAGAGGTTTTTCTTGTTCATCAACCATTACAATTGGAGCAATAAATTCATCGGTAACATCGTGAGCATAACTGTCCAGGACACTTGCAACGGCATTTTTAGAAGGAGTTCCAATTGCATTTACAACCAAGTCATAGGCTAGTTTTACGCGTTCCCAACGTTTATCACGGTCCATTGCATAATAACGACCAATGATCGAAGCGATTTTTACCGGTGTATCTTTAATGTGTTCTTCAAGATCATGAATGTATTTAGCACCTGATTTAGGGTCTACATCACGACCATCTGTAAAGGCGTGAACAAATACATTCTCTAAACCATATTCTTGCGATGCATCAATTAACCCGCGCAAGTGAGACGTGTGAGAGTGTACTCCGCCATCTGAAACTAATCCTAAAAAATGTACTTTTTTATTGTTTTCTTTTGCATAAGTAAAAGCATCAACAAGAACTTGTTCTTTGGCAAGTGTTTGGTGTGCTACAGCCAGATTTATCTTGGCTAAATCCTGGTATACAATTCTTCCGGCACCAAGATTCATGTGACCCACTTCGCTGTTTCCCATTTGACCTTCCGGTAAACCAACATTTAATCCGTCGGTTCTAAGTTGTGCACTTGGGTAATTTTTGTAAAGACTGTTTATAAAAGGAACGTTTGCATTGTCTATTGCAGAAACTTTAGGGTCAGGAGATTTTCCCCAACCGTCTAAAATCATAAGTATTACTTTTTTGTTCATCATTTTTAGTTTTTTACAAAGATAAGCCATTTCTAAAATGTGCGCGAAAGCAACGATACAATTTATCGTTAATAAAATGAAGCGTATTAAAAAATATTAATCTTGTTGAAGAACTCTGTATTTTTTAAAATTAATTCAGACTAAGCTCTCTTTCTAACTTTATTTTTGACAGCATTATAGTCAATAAAGTATTTTACACTTACAGAAAAGATGTGATTTAATGCGTCATTATTAAGTAAAGCAGTTACATTGTTCTTGAAATCTTTGTCAATAATACGTTCAAAGTTAGAAGCATTGTTTCTGTATAATACTGATAGTTGACTGCCGGGAGCAAACCACCACGAATATGATAAATCTGTATTCCAGGAATAAAAGCTTGAATTTTTGTTCTTGGTATATTGCGGATAAGGCATTAAAGTACCGTCTTGCTGAAGTTCAAGTTCTTCCTTATTCTCAGCAAAAGACCAATATTGTCGCACTGCCAGATTAATGGTCATAGAGCTGTTTATAGCGTATTTTCCGCTTAAGGTGTTCGAATAAGTAATTACATTTCTATTGGCAAAAACAATAGTTTTAGGAGTCAAAGTATTGTTGTCGTCGTCTACGCTGTCGATATATCCTTTATTATTGTTTTTTCGATTAAAACTAAAAGTATAGGTTAGCAAAAGCTTATCGCTAAAACGATATCTGGGGCCAATATCAAAACCGTAAGCCATTCTTCCGGCTTCATCAGTAAAAATAACAGAAGGATTTAAGTCTATGGCAAATTTCTTATTGTAATTAGTAGAGACGCTTGCCCAGGTTTCAAATTTTCTAGGAATTAGAACATATCTGTTTTCTGCTCTTGGTTCATAATAATCGTGAGACTGCAAAGGAAAAACAGTAAATCCAATGCCGTAATAATTGTTTTTTATTGTCGACAGGTTAAGATCTGCACTAATTTTGTTTTCCTGTACTTTTCCGGATTCCTTATTAAATTCAGCATACATATCATAGTCAATCCTAAAAGTATTAAAAAGCTTTGTTGGGTTTAGAATTCTGTAATTCCCATTGCCGTAAACATTATAATAATTGGTATAAAAATTAATTCCCAAATCGTTGGGATCAAAATCCCTGGATACAAAATCAGTTCCTGCGCTGTAACGGTAATTTCCGCTGGTTTCGGCAAAACTTACCGTGCTAAAAATGCCATTTTTATCTTTAGTATCATTAATCACGCTATATTTTACATTTCCGGACAAATTATAGGTATTTTCTTTAGTGTTTAAATCCCATGCCAATCCGGTTACGTTTGCGTCCCGATAATGACCGTTTCGGGCAACATTGGTATTGATAAAAGTTACAGATCAATTTTTGCGAAAGCGTTGGTCCAAAACCAATACATTATAATTGGTAAGAGGTTCTACTATTTCTTGTCTTGTGCTGCCTGAAATAGTATCTTTTATGGTTGCAAAAGTTTTCTCGGTAACAGCGTTTAAAATCCCAACACCTAATCCTTTTTTAGTTCTTCCGGAAACTTTTAAGGCATTGATAAGATTAACATTCTGAACCGTTTCGATTATTTTTTCATTGTCTTTTAAATCCGGATCTATTGAAGGTGTCCCGCCAATTCTTCTCGAATAAAACATATTTCCTTTATTGAATAAATCAGTTCCTTCAGTAAAAAAAGCTCTGTTTTCATTAAATTGTTGCTCAAACGGACCCAGATTCAAAATTTGATCATCATATTTTGTCTGTCCAAAATCAGGAATTAAAATCGCATCAAGAGTAAAAGCATCATTAATACCGTATTTAATATCCATTCCGCCTTTTATAGTACCATACGTTTTTTGACTATCACCAGCATTTAAATAATATGATGCATAAGGCATTAAAAATAATCGGGTAGGAGGCTTGATGTTTTCGATTCCTTCCAGGATGCCATTTTGTTGTGTAAACGTTCCAACTTTAGTATCAATTAGATTCCAGGTATATTTTTTGCGTTCTCTTTTTATCTCTCTAAAAAAGTTAATTCCCCATGTTTGTTTGTCTTGGGCAGAGAAGCGTAGTGCGGCATAGGGGATTTTTATTTCGACAATCCATCCTTTATCGGTTAGGGAGGCTTTACTGATCCAGACCGCATCCCAGGAATAATCTTCGCCATTGGCATCTGTCATGATACAATCGCCCTGCACATTAGCGGCTGATACAAAAAATTCAAAACTTTGCTGCCCGTCATTAAAACCATTTAAAAAAACACCAAAAATATCAGCAGTACCAAATTTATCACGCTGCGAGATTTCTTTCAAAATTTTGTTTGGTTCGTCATCATATAACATTGCGCCAATATAAATAGCGTCATTATTATATAAAACTTTGATTTCTGATCTTCTGGCTTCAGGAATTGGTTTTCCGTTATCTGGTTGATACATGACAAAATCTGTAGCTATAGCGGCATTTTTCCAGACAGGTTCGTCCAGATTTCCATCAATAGCAATAGCTTCGTTAATGGGTTGAGTTTGAATTGCTTTTTTTTGGCCATAATTCCAAAACGAAATGAAAAGGAAGATAAAAAGAGCTGGTTTTTTCATGTAAAATTTTAAAACAGAATAAAGGATTTAATGTGCTTTGTAATAGACTGTAATTATATCGATATGTTACAGTTTTAATCGAAAAAAATGAAATTCATTATACTTTCTTTAAGAAAATAGTCAAAAATGTTTAGATTTTTACCAGAAGTAAATCTCTTACAAAATTATTTATTTTTTGCCCATAATGCTAATTTATTGTTTTGATTCTGTTAAAGTTTAGGCAAAAAGTGCCTGATTTACAGACTTATATTTTGATACGGATATTTTTTTTATACTTTTGCCTCACCCAGATTTATTATTAACCTAAAGAAATTCAATGATTTACAAAATTTATCCCTTAGTGGTGTTTTTGCTATTATCTTTTGGTAAAGATTCAAGTAACACCCCCGAAGTTGAAAAAGCAACGACAAAGAGTATCGCAAAAGTTGAGAAATTTGCAGTCGAAGCTAAGATTGAAAATATTTATAATACCCTAAATTCCAATAATTTTAATTTGCCGGAACTTAGAACTTTTTCTGAAGCCTTAAAAGGGTTTTATCTCTTAAGGGAAAAAGGAGTTGTCCAGAAAGATATTCTGACATTGATTGATTTTAGTTTATCATCAAATACAAAACGTCTTTGGGTAATTGATTTGGCAACAAATACCATTTTATTTAACTCTTTGGTTGCTCACGGCAGAAACACCGGAGAAGAATTTGCGTCTAATTTTTCAAATTCAAATTCCTCTTTCAAAAGTAGCTTAGGTTTTTATGCAACAGGCGAAGTTTATCGAGGAAAACATGGTGCTTCTCTACGCTTAGATGGTTTAGAGAACGGAATAAATGATCATGCCCGCGAGAGAGGTGTTGTTATTCATGGTGCTGATTATGTTTCTGAATCTTTTATCAGAAATAATAAAAGATTAGGCAGAAGTCAAGGTTGTCCAGCGATTCCAATGGAGTTGACGGATGAAATAATTGAATTAATAAAAAACAAATCGTGTTTGTATATCTATCACCCGTCAAGAAGTTTTGCGATGGAAGAAAGGCTAATCTCTTAATTTAGCATACAAATCTGAATCAAGGTTATAAATATCAGCTCTGAAAACGAGCTGATTTTTTTTGCTCCATGCCGTCCAATACCATTGATATAAGGCATATTTTTTGGTGATTTTAATACTGGTTGTTTTCTTGGAAGCAATAATAGTATCGATTCTGTCTTTCGACCATTTTTCAGAATCATCTAAAATGTGCTGCGCTAATTCTAAAGGATTTTCAACACGAACACATCCTGAACTTAACGAGCGATTGCTTCTCTCAAAGTAATTACGGTGATTGGTGTCGTGCAAATAAACACTATGGTGGTTAGGAAATAAAATTTTCATTAATCCCAAAGAGTTGTTATATCCCGGACTTTGTACATAGCGATAATTACCCGGTTTGTTTTCGTTCCATGCATTGGGTTCAACCACATTTCCTGCACTATCATATATAGTAATATTCTTTTTGGCAAGATAGTTACGATTTCGTTTCATAGCCGGAACAACATCTTCTTTCAAAATTGTTGGCGGTACAGTCCATGTTGGGTTAAAAACAACTGTTCTTAATAATGACGTTATAATAGGTGTTTTTCTTTTATTAGTTCCTACAACAATATTTCGAACCAGGGTTGTATCCTGATTTTCTACAACATTTAAGCTATAATCCGGAATGTTTATGATGAAATAATTTTCGGCCAGAGCATTCGTATACCATCTCCAACGTTCCAGATTGGCAATGATTTGTTGCTTTCTTTTTTCTTTAGAGAAGTTTAAGGCATTTATAGTTCCCACACCAATAACCCCATCAGAAGATAGTCCGTGTCTGGATTGAAAATTCTTGACAGACTCAAATGTCTTTTGGTCATAAATCTTGGTCAGACTATCTTTTCCTGACAGATCTTTCCAGTACAAAAGCCTTTTTTTAATATTTATTAAAGCTGCATTTGTATCGTGCAAAACTATTTTTTCTGCAGATTCGATGGTTTTGATATTATCTTCCGGGAAATTATTGATAATTTCAAGGGCTTTTAAGAGCTGTTTGTAGGTTTGTGTTTGCGATTGAACATTGTCAACGACACTGTCTAGTTTGTTTTTATTAAAAGCTTTTATAAGAACTGTATTTACATCAAATGTCTTTTCGTCTAAGTCCCAATCCGTGTATAATTTTTTAGGATCCAGTTTACCTTTATAAAGATGGTTTAGGTATTTTTCGAAATTGTAGGTTAATAATATATCATAAGTAGCAAGGTCTTTATCATTAAGAGAGCTTATTTTTTCTTCGAATTTTTTAAGTTTCGAAGCTTTATAATCCTCCGGATTTAAACCTAATTCTTCTGCTTTTGATAGTTGTGCCAAAACGTAAGTTCTCTTTTTTAGATTTCCCCATACCGTTTTATTTTCAGATGAATTGTAAAATTCTTTTAGTGTTTCACTTTTAAAAGTACCTATAAGAGCCGTGTCAATAGCTACTTTTCTTTCATCAGTAAGTATGATTGCCGGAGCAGTTTTTTTGGCCGTAGCCGGAATCGTTTTTGGCGTATCTTTTTTACAGCCCACAAAAATGCATATTACCAATAAAAAGTAAAGTTTATTCATTCTGTAATTTTTTAAACATTAGATAGTGTTCGCCAGTGTCTTTAATATCAAATGGCGCACCAAGGGGCTGGTAATCCATTTTTTTATAAAAGCCAACAGCAGCGGTTTTGGCGTTAAACCAAATCAAATTGACTTTGTTTGCATTGCAGTAGGTTTTACAATGTTTAACTAAAGCTTCTCCAAATCCTTGCTTCTGATGCTTTTCTTAAACTGCATCCCACGAATCTGAGCTTGATTTTGCTCGACAAATATAGGATTGATTTTAGAGAATAGCGAAATAATTCCGGTTAAATTTTCATTATCAAACAAACCAAAATGAGGTGTAGTTTCTAAATCGTCTGCTTCAAAGAGGCAGGTTTCTATAGGTTTTCCTTTTCTAAGAACGGGTTGGCGGACGATATAAGCCGCTTTTGAGGGGATTTCTTTAATAATATTCATTTTTCCGAAAAATAATTGCCCTTATAACTTTTTAGTTTTAAATGCGTTATAAATTATTGTTGATTTTAATTGATTTTTTTTGCGAAAAAGCTTGTTTTGAACTTAACTTATTTTTTATATTTGCACCACAGTAATGCGAAAGTAGCTCAGTTGGTAGAGCTCCAGCCTTCCAAGCTGGTTGTCGCGAGTTCGAGCCTCGTCTTTCGCTCTAAAAAACCGGAACTTAATTGTTTCGGTTTTTTTATCAAAGTTAAATAATTTATTGATTTTTATTTTTTTAAACCATTTAATTATTTATATTTGCACCCTGTTAATGCGAAAGTAGCTCAGTTGGTAGAGCTCCAGCCTTCCAAGCTGGTTGTCGCGAGTTCGAGCCTCGTCTTTCGCTCTTCAAAATCCTCAAGCAATTTGTTTGGGGATTTTTTTTGAGCAAATATTTTTTACCATTAAGATATTAAGAAAAATTAAGTTCAGTTCTTAATAAGTTTAATATCTTAATGATCAAAATATCTTTTTTAATTTAAATTACTCAAATCACTTTCTGTTTCTAATTCTACAGGATTTTCGTTTTGCTTGAATAAACGAGCTTTTAGGTTTCCTTTTAGGGTTATTTTTTCTCCTTTTACTTCAAGCCAGCTTCCTTCTCTTAAACCTAAAACCGGAATAGCATTAAAAGCATGAAATTCTTTTATTCTCGTTTCTCTGGTTTCACCCATGTGTTTAGATTGTGTATCAGGATCGAGATAGTGCGGGTTTAAGTTAAAAGAGATTAATCCTAAAGTCTGAAAACTTGGTGGGTAAACGATTGGCATATCATTGGTAGTTTGCATCGATAAACCGCAAATATTGCTTCCGGCACTGGTTCCTAAATACGGAGTTCCGTTTTTTACAGTCTCAGAAAGAAGTTGCATGATGTTGTGTTTATATAATTGAGTAACCAGCAAAAAAGTATTTCCTCCTCCGGTAAATATTCCTTCGGCATTTTTTATCGCATTTTCTGCATTTTCAAACTCATGAATTCCTTTTACGTTAATGTTTATTGATGCAAACGCGTGTGCAACCTTTTGGGTATAATCGTCGTGAGATATACCGCCAGGGCGTGCAAACGGAATAAATAAAATGCTTTTGCAATTTTTAAAATGGGATTGTAGTGTAGGTAATAAATATTCTAAATAGCTTCCTTCGTGTAGAGTAGAAGTGCTCGCGATAATAATGCTTTTCATAAAATTGAACTCAAATTGTTTAGGTTAAAGATATTAAAAAGTCCTTTTTTATTGCAGATAAAGCGGGTTTAATTAACATATTTTTACCAACTCGTTAGTACTAATTTTGGAGTACATTAAGATATTTTTACATTTTTAAGAACAAATTTAATTTTTTGTCATTTTGATTCATAAAGCTGTATGTATTTTGATTGTTATTTTGAGCCAGTCGACTTGGTCTCAAAATCTGGAAAGCGGTGTTGTAAACGGTCGAATAATTTCGAACACTTCAGATTTAGATGGCGTATATGTGGTCAATGCTCAAACCGAAATAATGACTACGACCGATGCTTATGGTAGTTTTTCGATTGCGGCAAAACCCGGTGAGACGCTCGTGTTTTCGTCGATACAATTCAAAGAAAACAGAGTTTTGCTAACGCCGGAAAATTTCTCTGATCTTAACTTTACAGTAAAATTAAGTATGGTCATGCATCAATTGCAGGAAGTCGTTGTTAGAAATTATAGCGGGATCAACGCAGTTTCGTTAGGGATTATTCCGGGTGACCAAATAAAATATACTGAAGCCGAGAGAAAGCTGCATACCGCTACGGCATTAAACGCTACGGCAAATGCAGGATCGATGGCGGGAGGTTCAATTTCTGCAGATCCTTTGTTGAATTTTTTCTCCGGACGCACAGCAATGCTTAAAAAAGAAGTGGCAGTAGAGAAAAAAGAGTTTTTTATGAAACTTTTAGAGCGTATGTTTTCTCTCGATCATTTTGTTAATCGATTAAAAATTCCTTTAGAATACGTAAAAGGATTTGAATATTATGCAGTCGAAAATGATAAATTCACAGTAATTTTGAACTCAAAAAACAGAACTTCTACAGAGTTTTTGTTAGGAGAGTTAGCTGTAAAATACAAAGAAATAATTGCACGTGAAAATAAATAACACATTACAAATAATCCTTTTTTTATTCGTTATTCAGATTGGTTTTGGTCAAAATACAGGGCCTAAGGAAATTACCGGACAAATATTCGAACAGTCGACTAATGTTGAGGGTGTAAATATCATCAACAATACGACACAGGTTACGACAGTTTCTGATGTAAGTGGCCTGTTTTCTATTGTGGTAAAAGAAGGTGATGTGTTGGTTTTTTCTGCTGTTAATTTAGATCCGCTAAAACGCCGAATTACAGTTGAGGATTTAAATTCAAATTCGATTGTCATAAAAATGACTCCCAAAGAAGTAGAATTGAAAGAAGTAATTGTAAATGAAAACGCTAACATTACGGCCGAAAATTTAGGAATAATTCCATACGGTCAAAAAAAATATACACCGGCAGAGCGAAAAGTTTATACCGCAACTTCGACTTCTGTAGATAAGTTGCTTAATAAGATTTCAGGGCGAACTGCAATGCTTAAAAAAGAAGTGAAAGTAGAGAAGAAGGAGATGCTTTTTAGAAAAATGGAATATCTTTTTGATGAGAATTATTATACAGAAAGATTGAAGATTCCGGTCGCAGATATCAAAGGATTTCAATTATATTGCATAGATGATACTGAATTTGCTGTATCTTTGGATACTAAAAACAAAACAATGAGTATGTTTTTAATAACAGATTTAGCAAGAAAATATCTAATTATTCTCGAAAATGAAAAATAAACTAGGAATACTCGTTGTGTGCTTATTTTGCCAGATTGTGGTAGGGCAAAGTAATTCAAGGAAACCATTACATGGTCAGGCGGTTAATAACACTTTGGCGATCGAAAGTGGTTATGTAATGAATGTTAATGCAAATGTTAGAACTTTTATTGGTTCAAACGGACTGTTTGATATCATGGCAAAACCTAAAGATACTTTGTTATTTACAGGATTAGCTTTTCAATCCAAAAAAATTGTTTTAACAGATAAAGATTGTGCAGATGTACTGTTTTCTGTATCTCTGAATTTAGTAAGTAATGAGTTAAAAGAAGTTTTAGTTCATAAAGATCTTAAAGTGAAGGCCCTTGGTGTGGGCTCACAGAAAATTACAGATATGCAATTTGAAGATGATAAACAATCTACGGCAAAAAACACAGTAATGTACTCTGATCAGACTATTAAATATGGAACTGATTTTGTTAGAATTTTTAAAGATGTCAAAAAACTTCTTTCTAAAAATGATGATGTAAAAGAAGAAGTTATATCTGATCTGGCATTTATTGAATATTCAAGAGCAAATTTTAAACCTGATTTTTTTACACAAACATTAGGTGTAAAAGAGGACGAAATAGAATTGTTTTTGATGTATTGCTCAAATGATCCAGAATCAAAAAGACATCTTGATCCTGATCAAAAATTTGAATTGATAGATTTTCTGATCAATAAAAATAAGGAATTCAAAAAAGTGAATGTTTCCGGAAAATGAAAAATAGACTAATTTATCCTTTGCTGGGGATATTGTTTTTATCGCTTTCGGCTTTTTCATTCCATAAATTTTATATGGGAGTTTTTCAGGTCAATTATGCGGCCGAGAAAAAGATGATTCAAATTACTTCCCGAATCTTTATAGATGATTTGAATAATGGAATGGAAAAAAAATACCATCAAAAAACATTCGTAGGTACTGACAAAGAAACTCAGGGAGATCTTGATTTGTTAAAGAAATATCTTTCTGAGAATTTTACTGTAAAAATAAACGGTCAGTCAAAACCTATTACTTTTTTATCTAAAGAAGTAGAAGCAGGAGATGTTTTAGTATGTTATTCCAGAATAAAAGACATTGATAAATTCAAAACAATAGAGATTTCAAATACTATTTTAGTCGATTGGAATGCTGAACAGCAAAATATTACACATATTTCAGCCTTTGGTACTAAAAAGAGTGTTCTTTTTACAGAATCATCAAGGAAAGAATTGTTAAAGTATTAAAGAATAGTTAAAATTATCATTTTAATTGCTATTTTCACACCCTGACAAAATTACCATTAAAAATTTATGAAAAAACTTTCATTATTGTTGATTTTTCCTGCAATATTACTAGCTCAGGAGAAAACAGCTACACCAAAACAACAAGGAAAATACGATACAAACAAATTTAGCCAAATGTATGATTTGTTGGCAACTCCAAATATGTTTCGTACGGCATCCGGAGCTCCCGGACCAGCGTATTACCAACAACAGGCAGATTACAAAATTGATATTGAATTAGACGATAAAAATTCAAAATTAAATGGTTCTGAAGTTATTAGCTATTCCAATAATTCTCCGGATACCTTAGAGTATTTATGGATTCAGTTGGATCAGAATCAGGCTAAAGCAAAAACTCAGACTTCTCTTGCCGAAAGTGAAAAAATTAATCAGGTTTTGCCTCTGGAAGGTTTTTCGAGTAAATACTTGAAAAAAGATTTAGAGCGCGGTTTTAATATAGAACAGGTAAAGGATTCAAAAGGAAATCCAATGTCCTATACAATCAACGAAACCATGATGCGTATTAATCTTGCTACTCCGCTAAAGCCGGGAGAGAAAATCTCACTGGCTATAAAATGGTGGTACAACATTAATAATTACAGAAAAGAAGGTGGACGTTCAGGATATGAATTGTTCGAGAAAGACGGGAATAAATTATATGTAATAGCTCAGTTTTATCCAAGAATGGCGGTTTACAACGATGTTGAAGGGTGGCAGAACATGCAGTTCTGGGGAAGCGGAGAGTTTGCGTTGCCTTTTGGAAACTTTGACGTAAATATTACAGTTCCTGCAGATCATGTCATCGATGCTACTGGAGAATTGACAAACAGAAGCGAAGTTTTTACACCAGAACAGGTAAAACGTTACGAACAAGCGCAAAAATCATTTGATAAACCCGTTGTAATTGTTACACAAGCTGAGGCCGAGGCAACTGAAAAAGGTTTTTCTGAAAAGAAAAAAACATGGAAATTTAGTGCCAAAAACGTACGTGATTTTGGAATTGCATCTTCAAGAAAATTCATTTATGATGCAATGGCTGTAAAAATTGGAAACAGAGTAGTGATGGCTGAATCTGTTTATCCAAAAGAAGCAAATCCGCTTTGGGGAGAAACTTCGACCCTGACTGTGGCGCATACCTTAAAAAGTTATTCGTCTCACACATTCGACTACCCTTATCCAAAAGCCGTATCAGTTTCTGCTGAAGATCAAGGTATGGAATACCCAATGATTTGTTGGAATTTTGGTCGTCCTGATGAAAATGGAGTGACAAGCAAAGAGGTTAAAAATGGAATGATTGGTGTGGTAATTCACGAAGTTGGGCACACTTTTTTTCCAATGATTGTAAACTCAGATGAACGTCAATGGACCTGGATGGATGAAGGTTTGAACTCTTTTCTGGAATATTTGGCAGAACAGGAGTTAGATCCAAATTTTCCGTCAAGACGTGGTCCTGCAAAAAATATAGTTCCTTATATGAGCGGAGATCAAAAGTTTTTAGAGCCAATTATGTCAAACTCTGAAACGATTGTACAATTTGGAAACAATGCTTACGGAAAACCGGCTACAGGTCTTAATATTTTGAGAGAAGTAGTAATGGGAAGAGAATTGTTTGATTATGCTTTTAGAACCTACGCAAACAGATGGAAGTTTAAGCACCCAACTCCTGAAGATTTCTTTAGAACCATGGAAGATGCTTCTGCGGTAGATTTAGATTGGTTTTTTAGAGGATGGTTTTATTCAACAGATTTTGTAGATATTGGTATCAAAGACGTAAAACAATATTATGTGTCCGAAACTCCAACTGCAGATATTAAAGATGTAAAAGTGAGAAAAGGACGTTTTGGTTTCGAAAAAGGACCATTCGTTTATTTAGTATCCGGAGACAATGCTGAGGTAAATGCAGCAAATAAAAAAGCATTAAAAGTAGAAGATGTAAAACCTTTGGCTGATTATGTAGCGCAAACATTTACCGCTGAGGAAAAAGCGGAATTAAAATCGCCTAAATATTTCTATGAAGTAGAGTTTAACAAGCCAGGCGGAATGATCATGCCAATTCTTGTTGAGATTACTTATGAAGACGGTACAAAAGACAATTACCAGTATCCGGCTCAAATCTGGAGAAAAAATAATGATACCGCCAAGAAAGTTTATGCAACATCAAAAGCTATAAAAAGTATTCAGATAGATCCAAAACTAATGACGGCTGATATTGATGTAACCAACAATTCATGGCCAAAAGTAGAAGTAAAATCAAAATTTGATTAATTATAAATTTAAAAAGACTCTGAAAAGAGTCTTTTTTTTTTAAGTAAATTTTAAACTTCACGGATGCAAATTTTAATATCTTTGTAACACACTAAAATAAAAGATATGTTTGGTATAGGAGGAGGAGAACTAGTTTTTATATTGTTTATAGTACTTATGCTTTTTGGTTCAGATAAAGTGCCTGAAATTGCCCGCACAATGGGTAAAGCAATGGCGCAATTAAAAAATGCAACCAACGATATTAAAAGCGAAATTCATAAAGGAGCAGAAGCTAATGGTTTTGATGCAAAATCTTTAACAGATATTACCGGTAATATTAATGCTCAGATCAATGATGCCAAGAGTAACCTGCTTGGAGATACGACTAATTTATCAGGCAATTTATTGGGAGATACTGCTACAGAAATCAATAAAGTAAAGGAAGATATTGACTCGATTTCTTCAGGACCTGTAAAACGCCAAGGATAATGCTTGAAAGAATACAAGAATTAGATACCAATTTATTGATATATCTTAATGGTTTAGGCTCTGAAACTTACGATAAATTTTGGCTTATTATTACCAATCAACTCAATTGGACTCCATTTTTTTTGCTGTTGTTTTATCTTATTTATAAAAAAATAGGAGGCAAACAAACACTATATGTCTTACTGTTTATTGCTATTCTAATTGCTTTTACTGATCAGACGACTAACTTATTCAAATATACGTTTCAGCGTTTACGCCCTTGTAATAATCCAGAAATCAATTCGATTATTCGTGTCGTTCAGGTTCGAAAATCGTATAGTTTTTTCTCGGGACATGCGGCGAATACAATGGCTGTAGCGACTTTTTTATTCCTGGTTCTAAAACGTCATTTCAAGTATTTGGGATTTCTGTTTTTATGGCCACTAATCTTCGCCTATAGCCGAATTTATTTAGGATTACATTATCCGGGTGATATCCTGACAGGGTATTTCTTTGGAGCACTATTCGGATTTTTAATTTATTTAGTTTATCGAAAATTAAAACCCCAATATTTTCCGGGATAATTTTCAGGAGCTATTTCCAGCTGTCCGCTGTATCTTTTGTTTTTTAAAGAAAAAAACAAAAGGATGTCGCTTCCATCTGGGCTAAGACTCCCGTTTTTACAATAAAATTTAAGATTAAATTATATATTAATTATTCAATTGTCTCCTGCTTTAGCTGGAGATAAATAGGTCTAATTAAAAAGGCTTTAGCCAAAACGTAATGTTTTGGCTAAAGCCTTTGATCTTACTTTTAATTTCTAATTATCCAGAGAAAAAACTTAGTACCTTTTTTACAACACCCTACTAACCGTCAAACCATCACGAATTGGTAATAAAACGGTCTCAACTCTGGGGTCATTTTTTAAAAGTAAGTTATATTCTAAAAGTACTTTTGTACTCACGTCATTTGGATGAACAGGTTCAAGGATTTTTCCGCTCCATAAAACATTATCAGATAAAATCATTCCGCCTTTATTCATTTTCGGAACAATCATTTCCCAGTAGTTCAGGTAGTTTTCTTTATCAGCATCAATAAAAACAAGGTCAAACTTTACATCCAGATTTGGGATGATCTCTACAGCTTCTCCTAAATGCTGAAAAATTTGCTTACCCCAAGGCGATGCATCAAAGTATTTACGTTGAAAGTCTACCAACTCTTCTTTAATATCAATTGTATGCAATTGCCCGGTTTCCTGCATTCCTTCGCACAAACACAAAGCTGCATAACCGGTATAAGTACCAATTTCGAGAATATTAACCGGACGAATTAATTTAGAAAGCATGCTTAAAACCCTGCCTTGAAAATGACCACTTAGCATTCTTGGTAAAAGTATTTTCTGGTAAGTCTCCTTGTTTAATTTTGCTAATAATTCCGGTTCGTTTTCAGAATGTTGTTCGATATAATCTTCTAAGTCCTGTGATATAAAATGCATGGTATAATCTTCTAAATTTGAAGAGCAAAAATACAAAAAATATTGCTTCGGTTTTGAGCATAAAAAAACCATCCGCAGCGGCGGATGGTTTCAATTTTGATTTCTGATAGAATTATTTCTTCAAAGCTTCATTGACTTCTTTTGCAGTTTTCACTGTTCCGTCTTTTGCAGCTTTTGCCGCATTTTCTACTTTTTCGGCGCCTTTTTTAGTAGCGTCTTTTACATCAGTAGCTGCTTTTTTAGTAGCATCTTTTACATCTTCAACCGCATTTTGAGAAGCTTCTTTAGCGCTTGTTGCAGCATTTTCGGCTTTAATTACTGCACTGTCTTTTGCTTCTTTAATGTCTGTTGTCAATGTATCAACTTTGTTACCAAGAGTCAATTCATCTTCTGCTGGTTTTGGTTCTTTCTTTTCGCAAGATTGAACAGCGAATGCTAATAAAGCGATAACAGCTAAGCTTAAAATTTGTTTTTTCATAAGGAATGATTTTTTTAGGTTGATAAAATTTAAAGGTTATAAAGCTGAAAAATAAAGATACACATTTTAAAATAATTGAGCTCTTTGTAAGATTATTTTTCTTTCAAGAGCAAGACAATTCCCGTGCCAAAAAAATAGAATTTAAAAAGATTAGACATATTTTTTTTTCAGCACTAAAATAATTGCGTTAGACTTTTGAGTTTAAGCTGTAGACATCAAAAATAAGATCTGAATTTTATCAACGTTCTGAACGTATTTTTTATGAAGCTAGTTTTTGTATAAACTAAAATTAATGACGATTTCATCCCTAACCTTTATTAGACCAGCCATTTTTACGGGAGGTTCCAGCTCAAGATCAGAAAATTTTAAATTGAGTGTTCCCTGAATTTTAGCATCAGAATTAGACAATACAAAATCTTTGTATTTTAGTGTTTTATCGGTAATAAAAAAGTTAAGATTGCATTTGTAATTTTTACCGCATGGTTTTATATCTGTTATCGAAACAATACTATTTGGAAATTTTTTTACTTTGACTGTACCTTGTAGATCTTTAGTCATTATTTTGTTTCCACAATCAAAATTTGACATTTTAATTTCGGTAGTAAAAGCGTTCTTTTTTATTGAATTGAGATATATAGTATCTTTTATAAAAAAAGTATTGGAGCAATTATAAGTGCCAACAGTTGATGTTCCGGTAATTTCTATTTTAATTTTATTTATGACCAGAGTAGTATCTTCTGCTAAAAAAGTGGGTTTAGCACTTCCCATAAAAAAGAAAATTGCTAAACCCATAATTAAGATTAAAAACCTTGTGTACATTTTTTTTAGAATGAAATTGTTGCTTCAAACATGAGTCCTTCAAATTTCCCACCGTAGAAATCATTAGGCATTAAAACTCCGCCTACGTTTCCAAATTGTTGGTAGTTTTTGTAGTTCTGTTGTACGTAGGAAAGTTTTGCCAGAATGTTTTTAGTCATAAACCAACCTGCAGCAGCTTCAAATCTATTTACCTGAACAGCCTCGGCATCGGTATTTTTTAATTTTCCATCTACTAAATTATATTTGGCACCTACATATAAGTTCTCATGATTTCCAAAACGATATACCAGATCTCCAACATATTGATTCACGTTACGAGTATCATCAGTTCCTTTATAATCACCTCCCGAAGCAAACTCTAATGTACCAAAGAATTCAAAACCTTTATATTTTACAAATGGGTTAACCATATAAGATGTTGCCCAGTTGCCAAATCCGGGATTAAATCTACCGGTATCTTTATTGCTTTCAGAATCTAAAATATTTGAACTTGGGTAACCAATCGTTCCGGCGTGTGTCATAACACTATAAAAACGACTTCCTGCTCTGTCTGAAGAGTATAAGTTTCCACTAGAATTAGCAGTATGATAGTAAGATCCGGTAAGTCTAATTCTTAAATCGCTGTCAATTTGTTTGTCCCAGCCTAATTTTGCCAATATCGTTGGACTAACAGTTGTATTTTGATCCGGAGCAAGTGCTGTAGGTGTTCCAGGGATGATTTCTTGTACGTTTTGATTCAGTTTAGAGTTTGTTACTCCAATCATACTTACAAAACCACTTCTGTTGTAGTATACTTCAGCTCCCATTTCGGTAGTAAAAGCATCCATGATATTGTTTCCAATAAAAGGATTTGTTATAGTATAAGCGTTGTTACTTCTTCTAAAATGTGCGTCACCATAATTGTTTTCCATTTGACCTATTTTGATCGTCGTGTACTTCATAACATCTTCAAGAAAGCCTTTTTTAATAAAGTCTAATTTGTCAATTTGCAAGTATCCACCTTGTACCCAGGTTTCATGGTGGTGTCTTGAGGCAAGATACAGGTCTAAGTTTACACGAACACCATCTGCTAATTGTGCTCCAATTGTCATATTAGCGTTAGGTAAATTAAAGTCGTTAGTTAGATTGTTTAATCGGTATGCTCCATTAGCTCCGGTTAGGTTATTTTGATGATTGAAGGAATTTACAGCTTGAAATTGTAATGCAAATGCACCACCTAAATCAACACTAATTCCTTTATAGGCAGTTGTATCTTTTCTAACATCAAATACATTAATTGCTCTTTGATCGCGGGGAACCTGATTCTGTATATGTCCAAAACTAAGCTGTGCATTTACAGCATACGTGCTTGTTAATGCTATAAATAGAAGATAGATTTTTTTCATGATTATTATAAATTAAAGTTTAAATTGAATTTCAAGGTCAAATCCTGACCTGTTTTAATGGTTCCTAACATTGCTGTTGGAGATTTCATGCCAAAATCAGTAAAAGTGATTTTGTTTGATCCTTGTATGTTTAGACCTTCCTTTGTAACCGTTGTTTTTACAGTAGTTTTATATTCTTTGCTCACACCTGCAATAGTATAGGTTCCGGTTAGAGTCCAGGTAGTTTCATTCACTTTTTCGGCAGATTTCAGAACATATTTAATCGTTTTTTGTTTATCTGTTTTTAAAGTTTCGTAGGCTACTTTATCCATACTTTTTTTCTCGCTTTTTATGCTTTCAGACAAAAGGATTACAGATAAAGATTCTATATCACTTAGTTTAGAATTTGCAATAGTCAGGTTTGCGGTCCCTGTTCCTGAACTTGATTTCATTTCCCAGTCATGTAAGGTTGATGTTCCGGAAACTGAAAATGTAGATTTACTATCCAATGCATAACTCTTTTGTGCATTTGCAAATGAGGTAATGCTTAAAAAGGAAATTACCATTGCTATTAATTGTATTCTTGTCGCTTTCATTTTGTTCTTTTTTAATTATAGTGTGTAAGTCAATTTGGTTTAGTACTAATTGTTGTTTTGTTAACTTGTATCAAATGTATCTTGATTGTTAACTAATTTTTATGATAAAAATCATTGTTAAAATTTTATTAAAAATGTATTTAATAACTATAACGTTTTCATTTTAGGAGAGATGATTTAACTTGGTTTTATCCTTTAAAAATGGATTTTGATTAGCTTAAAATTATAGTGAATATTAGCGTTAAGTCTTTTCCGGCTTTTACAACCCCAAGAGCAGCTTTTGGAGGAGCCATTTCAAAATCCCCAAAAGTAATTTGGTTAGAGCCCTGCAAAATAAAAGTTCCGTTATCAGCTGTTACCTTTACCTGCGTTTTATATTCTTTGCTCACACCTGCAATGGTGTAAATTCCGGTTAGAGTCCAGGTAGTTTCGTTTATTTTTTCGGCAGATTTTAAAACGTATTCAATATTTTGATGTGTTTCTGTGTCCAGGGCTTCATAAGCCACTTTATCCATGCTTGTTTTACTGCTTTTTAAACTTTCTGCTAATAATGTTACCGTTAAACTGTTTAAGCCGGCAAGTTTAGAATCCTTGATCGTTAAGTTCGCAATACCGGTTCCTTCTGTAGATTTCATTACCCAATCGTGTACAGTAGAAGTTCCTGCAACTTCAAAAGTTGATTTTGTATTTACAGTATAGTTTTTTTGCGCATTTGCCTGCAATCCCAAGGCTGTAAAAATTATTGTCAGTAAGATTGATTTAATTGTTTTCATTTTGATAACGTATAGGTTAATTACTTAAATGAGGAAATTTATAATTCGATAAGTCTTTTACAGAATTAAGTGGTGACCTTATTTCCTGGATCAAATTTATTTAGGATACAGAAAAAACGGAATGATAAAAATCATTGTTAAAATTTTATTAAAGTATTATAGTAAAGGATAAGCAGATCAATTGAGACTGAATTGTGATAGTGTTTAAAATTGACTTAGAACTAAGTGTTTATTTACTAGTTGATTGTAGTTGTTTTATCGTCATGTCATCCTCTTTTTTATTTCTAATGGGTTTTTAGAAAAGCTAGCAGACAATTATTTAAAAATCTTTAAACCTGAAGCTGGATTTGAGATATTGATGATTTTTTTTACGATTTCTTTGTTTAAGTAAGGAATGAAGCAAAAAATCAAAAAAAAAGGACAAAAGTGATTAACTTTGCACCATGCAAATGGAGAAAAAAGACATACGAGCCCTATCAAAAGATCAGTTACGCGATTTTTTTGTTGAAAATAATGATAAAGCTTTTCGTGGAAACCAAGTATATGAATGGTTGTGGAGCAAAGGAGCACATAGTTTTGAAGATATGACAAATGTTGCAAAAGCAACTCGTTCTATGCTCGAGGATAATTTTGTAATCAATCATATTAAGGTTGATACGATGCAACGCAGTAGCGACGGAACTGTAAAAAATGCAGTGCGTTTACATGACGGTCTTGTGGTAGAATCTGTTTTGATACCAACCGAAACCAGAACAACAGCTTGTGTTTCAAGTCAGGTGGGTTGCAGTTTAGATTGTAATTTTTGTGCGACTTCACGCTTAAAAAGAATGCGAAATCTTGAACCGGGAGAAATCTACGATCAGGTTATCGCAATAGATAGAGAAAGTCGATTGTATCACAATCATCCGCTTTCGAATATAGTTTTTATGGGAATGGGGGAGCCTTTGATGAATTATAACAATGTTATTAAAGCTATTGATATGATTACGTCGCCGGAAGGTTTAGGAATGTCGCCAAAACGTATTATGGTGTCGACTTCAGGAATCCCGAAAATGATCAAAAAAATGGCCGATGATGATGTAAAATTCAAATTGGCAGTTTCTTTACATTCCGCTATTGATGAAGTTCGTGCGCGAATAATGCCTTTTAGCAAAAATTTTCCTCTGGCAGATTTAAGAGAATCACTAGAGTATTGGTACAAAAAAACAAAAAATAAGATTTCATACGAATATGTAGTCTGGAAAGGAATCAATGATGATAAAGCCTCAATTGATGCTTTGGTAAAGTTTTGCAAATATGTGCCTTGCAAGGTTAATCTAATCGAATATAATCCAATTGATGATGGTGAGTTTCAACAAGCTTCAGAAGAATCTATTATGGCGTATATAAAAGCGCTGGAGAATATTGGAGTAGTATGTAAAGTACGTAGAAGCCGAGGAAAAGATATAGATGCGGCTTGCGGACAATTAGCCAATAAAGAAGGATAGTCTGGGGTTTGTGTAGTCCCTACGGGACAAAATAGCAATACCGGTTATGTTTTTGCTACCAATATATAGTTTGAGAAAATACTCTGCTAGGAGTTACATGTTGGTAGATTATATGTTGGTATCAATTTATTTGCGTCAATTTGTAATTTCAGGGAATACTCCGCCAGGAGTTACATGTTGGTAGATTATATGTTGGCAGATCAATTGAAGACAATTTAAATAATGTCCCGTAGGGACTACATAATAGAATAAATAAACAAAAAGCATTAAAAACGAGCGTTACTCTTGTTTTTAATGCTTTTTTGGGCAAAAAGGATTCTGGTTTGCTAATTTGGTTTGTTATAAAATGGTTTTCCTGGTTTTGCTTTTATTAAGTATAGAATTTTAAAATAGTCTTTAGACAGAGAATGTTTCGGATACGTTTTCTTAATTATTCTATAAATTATTAATATACTAACGTAAAATACACAACGTTTTTTTATTTAAAATAGTATATTTGGGAACGAAATGAATATTACTTCTCAAATAAAACAGCCCATCTTTAACGAGATGGAACTTTTTGAAAAAAAGTTCCATGAATCGATGACTTCAAAGGTGGCTTTACTGAACCGTATTACTTATTATATAGTAAACCGAAAAGGAAAACAAATGCGTCCGATGTTTGTTTTTTTGACGGCAAAAATGGTTTCAGGAGGCATTGTCAACGAAAGAACGTATCGCGGAGCATCAGTAATTGAGCTTATCCATACGGCGACTTTAGTACATGATGATGTTGTCGATGACAGTAATCGTCGTCGCGGATTTTTTTCTATCAATGCCCTTTGGAAAAATAAAATTGCCGTTCTGGTGGGAGATTATTTATTGTCTAAAGGATTGTTACTTTCTATAGATAATGGAGATTTCGATTTACTCCGAATCATCTCTGTAGCCGTTCGCGAAATGAGTGAAGGCGAATTACTTCAAATAGAAAAAGCCCGAAGACTTGATATTACTGAAGATGTTTATTATGAAATCATCCGAAAAAAGACCGCTACCCTTATTGCGGCTTGTTGTGCTCTAGGTGCAAAATCAGTAATTGAAGATGATATTCAGGTTGAAAACATGCGCAAATTTGGCGAATTAATCGGAATGGCTTTTCAAATAAAAGATGACTTGTTTGATTATAGTGACGAAGCCATTGGTAAGCCAACCGGAATTGATATTAAGGAGCAAAAAATGACATTGCCTTTAATTCATGTTTTAAATACTTGTACCCCACAAGAAAAAAAGTGGTTGATAAACTCCATCAAAAACCACAACAAAGACAAAAAGCGCGTAAAAGAAGTTATTGCCTTTGTAAAAGACAATAATGGTTTGGCTTATGCCGAAAATAAAATGGTGCAATTTCAACAAGAAGCACTTGCGTTATTAGAGAATTTCCCCGATTCTGAGTTTAAAGCAGCCCTTATTTTAATGGTAAACTACGTTATTGAAAGAAAAAAATAATTCTTTTAATTAGAAATTTGTTCATTAGATAATTGGCTTATATGTTTGTAAATCAGGCATTTTTATGTGTGTAATTAGAGTTTTTAATTTATTTTTTAATTTTTTCTCAATCTTCATGCAACCATTTCGAAACGACAATCGTCTATGCTAATAGAAGACTGTTAGTAAAATAAAATCTGAACGCTTATTAATGAAAATTATCCATTTACATCAAGAAGAAACTGAACTTATAAAGTTGGCTGTCGGTCATAATCGACAAGCACAACAGCAAATTTACAGTCGGTTTTCTTCAAAAATGCTAAGTGTTTGTCGACAATATATAAAAGACATTCAATTGGCAGAAGATGTAATGATAACCGCTTTTATGAAGGTGTTTACCAACTTAAACAAATTTGAACACAAAGGAAGTTTTGAAGGTTGGATTCGCAGAATTATGGTTAACGAATGTATATCGTACCTAAGGGTTCAGAAAAAAGTAAAGTTTGTTGAAGACGAAATTTATGTCGAAGAAAGTTTCAATGCAATTGATAGTCAGTTTTCGACAGATCAGATTCAGTTTTTAATAGATGCTTTGCCGGATGGATATAAAATGGTTTTTAATTTATACGCTATCGAAGGTTATAAACACAATGAGATTGCAAAGATGTTGGGGATCAATGAAGGGACATCAAAATCGCAATTATCGCACGCTAGAAAAATGCTGCAAACACAAATTAATATATTAAAAAAACAAGATAATGGAACCGAATAATTTTGAAAAGGATTTCCGTGAAAAACTAAAACAACGCACGATAGAGCCAAGCGATAAAGCCTGGGATCGACTGGATGCTATGTTAAGTATTGCCGAAAAAAAGGAACCTGTAATTGGACTTCGCTCTCTGCAAACTTCCGGAAAAAAATGGATCTATATCGCTGCCAGTATTGTAGGTTTTTTGCTAGTTGGAACTTTCTTTTTTAACCAAAAGAAAAGTGTAGCCGAAACGCCAAAAAACAATGTCGTTATAAAAGAGAATACTAAGAAAGATTCTGTTGCAGGACCAACTTTGAATATAATGGTTCCTGCTAAAACAGAAGTTGCGGTTTCAGAAAAAGCTTCAAAACATAAATTAATAAATCAGGGAAATAATCATCCCAATATTTTGGTACCAAATTCTAATAAAAACATTAAAAAAGAATCAAATCAAATAGCGGAGTCTTCAATCATCAAGAAAAACAATCAGGAAAAACAATCTATTACAAATCAAACAGCAATTGCCGAAACTTCTAAAAAAGAAACAGTAGATCAATTGCTGGAATCAGCCGAAAAAAGTGTTGTTGCAGAAAATTCGGTTAAACCAAAATCAAAAGTAAAAATTAATGCCAATGATCTGCTTAATCAGGTAGATGGTGAATTAGAGCTTTCATTTAGAGAAAAAATGATTACCAAAGTCAATAAAAACTACCAAACAGTAAAAGTGGCTTTGGCAAATCGAAATCAGCAGGAATAAAGAAAATAGAAGAAAGAGTATAGAAGAAAGAGTTCAGAGTATAGAAAATAGAATAAAGAATATAGAGGAAAGAAATAAGAATGCAGATTTTTAGTTCCGGAGGAACGATCCATATTGTGGCGTCGGGTTTTAACCCGATGTAGATGGAATTCATATTTCGCATTTCGCAATTCACATTTCACAATCAACAATCAACAATTCAAAATCAATAATTAAGAATTAATAATCATCATCAATCAATTTTAAAAATCAATCAATCATGAAAAATTTTACACTTTATCTCGTTATCCTCGTCTTTTTATTTGTTAGTAAAGTTCTGGGGCAGGAAACTTTTGAATTAAAAGCAAAGAGAATTGCCAATAAAATAGAGAAAGTTACAAAAGAAGAAAAAGCGGCTCTTAAAGAAGAAGTCGAAGCGGTAAACATTCAATTGTCTGAAGGGAAAATTACGCAGGAACAAGCAGACAAACGCAAAAAAGAATTGGCAGAAGCAAGAGCAGTAATCATTGAAGAAAAAGTGACCCTGGCTCAAAATGAACTTAATGATCTGGTACAACAAAAAGTAGACGGAAAGATCAAAGAACAAGATTCTACGCATACCTATACCTTTCGCTGGACGAGAAAAGATTCTGATAAAGATTCTATTCACGGCGAAAAAAGAACCACTTCGCAATTTGTATTTGCAATGGGATTGAATAATATGATGGTCGATGGTAAACTTCAGGACTCTAATTACAGTTTTATTGGTTCACATTTTTACGAGTGGGGCTTTACCTATAACTCGAGATTAATGAAAAACGATAATTTATTGCATGCCAAATACGGGCTTTCGTTAATGTACAATAACATTCGCCCAACAGACAACAGAACTTTTGTGGTAAATGGCGATCAGACAGTCTTGCAGACAAACGCTATTAATCTGGATGAATCTCGCTTCAGAAACGTTTATATCGTGCTGCCATTGCATTTAGAATTTGATTTTACCAGGCCTCAGGTAAGCAACGGGAAGACCTGTTTTAGAACGCATAAAAGCTTCCGTTTCGGGATTGGAGGTTACGCAGGAATTAACGTAAAATCGAAACAAATTCTAAAGTACGATCAGGATGATTTAGATTATAAAACAACCATAAAAGGAGATTATAATGTAAATAATTTTATCTACGGATTAAGTTCTTATGTAGGATATGGAGCATTTAGCTTATATGCAAAATATGATTTGAATCCTTTGTTTAAAAATAATTTAGTAAAAGAAAATAATATTTCGTTAGGAGTACGTCTTGATTTAAATTAAAAATGCAGTTGATTAGTTAGTAGAAAAAGCGCTTCGAAAGAGGCGCTTTTTTTTAGGTAAAATCGCCAAATTTCAGAATTGATTTGTGTACTTTTACAGGCTCTCAACTTTAAAAATATTTTACGTTTTGATTTCACAAAATACAATTGATACTGTTTTTGAAACTGCTCGTGTAGAGGAGGTTATTGGTGATTTTGTCAATTTAAAACGCGCTGGAAGTAATTTCAAAGGTTTAAGTCCGTTCTCAGATGAGCGCTCACCTTCGTTTATGGTATCGCCTGCAAAAGGAATCTGGAAAGATTTTAGTACAGGAAAAGGAGGGAACTCTGTTAAATTTTTGATGGAGCATTCGCAATTTACCTATCCGGAAGCCATTCGATATCTTGCCAGAAAATACAATATCGAAATTGAAGAAACAGAACAAACAGATGCTGAAAAAGCCATCACAGATGTTCGGGAAAGTATGTATTTGGTTTCGGAATTTGCAAAAGAATATTTTCATAAAACTCTTTTAAATTCAGAAGAAGGAAAAGCAATTGGACTTTCGTATTTTAAGGAAAGAGGTTTTACAAATGAAACCATCAAAAAGTTTAGTTTAGGATATTCACCGGAAACCTGGGATGCACTTACCAAAGAAGCTTTAGGGAAAGGGTATAAGCTGGAATTTCTGGAGAGTACCGGTTTGACAATTGCCAGAGAAGACCGTCCTTTTGATCGTTTTAAAGGGCGTGTTATGTTTCCTATAGAAAGTATGTCCGGACGTGTTTTAGGTTTTGGAGGACGTATTTTAACGAATGATAAAAAAGCTGCAAAATATTTAAACTCGCCCGAAAGTGATATTTACCATAAGAGTAAAGTGCTTTACGGAATTTTTCAGGCCAAACAAGCTATAGCAAAACAAAACAATTGTTATTTGGTTGAAGGGTACACAGATGTTATTCAGTTTAATCAGGCTGGAATTGAGAATGTTGTCGCTTCTTCAGGGACAGCTTTAACGCCTGATCAGATTCGTTTGATTAATAGATTAACCAGAAATATAACTGTTCTTTTTGATGGTGATGCTGCCGGATTGCGTGCCTCTGTTCGAGGAATAGATTTGATTCTGGAAGAAGGAATGAATGTAAGAGTTTGTGCTTTTCCTGATGGAGAAGATCCGGATAGTTTTGCGCGAAAAACTTCGTATGAAGATCTTGTTGCTTATTTAGAAGAAAATAGTAAAGATTTTATTCAGTTTAAAGCATCTCTTTTAATGAAAGAGGCTAAAAACGATCCTATAAAAAAAGCCGATTTGATTCGGGATATGGTGGTAAGTATTTCGAAAATACCGGATCGTATTCAGCGTGAAATTTATACTCAGGAATGTGCCAGAATTATGGAAATTTCTGAGCAGGTATTAGTGAGTACTTTGGCTCAGTTGATTCAAAAAGATATTACAGAAGCTAACAAAAAGCAAAAGCAGGAACAAAAACCTTTTGAAGTTTTTAGAAACCAACCTCCAACTAATACGGGATATTCCGGAGGAGATCCTGATGATCCAAGAACAGGGCCGCCAGATGATTATTATCCGGGAGGACCAGGATATGCTGCGCCAGCAGAGCCAACAGAAAAAGTAGATATTTTATACCGTTTAGAACGAAAAGTAATTGAAATTTTATTGCTTTATGGAGATAAAACGGAAGAATTTGAAGATGTCCTTTTAAAAAATAATGACGAGGGTGAAGTTGTTATGGTTTCTGAAATGAGACAATATAAAGTATACGAACGTATTTATTTGAGTTTACAGGAAGATGAGGTAGAGCTTTCTAATCATCTGTTCCGTGATATCTTTACGGGTCTGATTGGGTTTTATAATCAAAATGAAAAATTCAGTCTTGAACAATATTTAATGCGTTTAGAACCTGATTTTGCTCAGGAGGTTACTGATATTTTGATGGAAGATGAACGATTGACGCTGCACGATTGGGAAGGACAGAATATTTTTTCGAAAATGAAACACGAAACGATTGCGCAATACGTTACAGAAACGATTATGTCAATGCGTTGGTTTTTGGTTGGAAAAATCATCGAAGAATTAAAAAGCTCTATAAAACCTGATAATTCAGATAATACAGAGCTTTTGTCTATGGTTGTCGATTACTCTAAATTGGTTAATTCGTTCTCGAAAAAACTAGGAAGAGTAATGTCGAGATACCATTAAATAATTTCTAAAGTCTTAGCTTTGTTAACTAAGTCTACTAAATTAGTTACGTTTAATTTAGTTAATAATCTCAATTTGTAAGTACTGATCGTTTTCTCGTTCAGATTTAAAATTTTAGAGATTTCATTGTTCTTTTTACCATCACTTAAGTAACGTAAAACTTCAATCTCGCGATTAGAAAGTTTTCTGTACAAACGCTCGCTTTTGCTTTGTTTAGCAATAAGTGCCATGTTTTTACGTACAGTTTCGTTGATGATAATTTTCCCCTCATGTACTTTAATAATAGAAAGACCTAAAGTTTCAAGTTTTTCTGTTTTGTGCACATACCCGGAAACTCCTGCCTTAATAGCATTTGGAGCATACATTTGTTCAGCGAGGTCACTAAAAATTACAATTTTTGTTTTGGGGAAATTTTTCAGGATCGACTTCACTTCGAAGATACTTGAGAGACCTTCGAGCTCTAGATCGAGAATTAGGATATCGATTTCCTTCGTTTGAAGGATATCTCTAACCATTGAAAAATTGCCTACGTTGGCAACAATTGAAATTTGATCGTGGTCTTTGAAATAAGACTTAACGCCAAAGTGAGTCACAGGATGATTGTCTGCAAGACATACTTTAATCATAATTTTTACCTTTTTTAGAATTGTTCATGTTTTTGGAACTGTAAAATTAATAAATAAATTCTGTAATTAATTGCAGACGAATGTTAAAAGTTTTATTTTAACGTTTTTGGGATGCTACAAACGGGTATAGAATCCATTTTATGCTTATTGCTGGTGTTTAAACGTTTATAAATTTCGAAGACAGATTTTTCTCTCCCACTGAAGTCAGATGCCGTATTTCCTGACTCTGCGGCCAACATTGCCCACTCAAGTTCGTCGTAACTTGCCCCTAATTGATCCTCATCTGTGCGATTATCTCCAAATAATCCATCTGTTGGAGCAGCTGTTAAAATTGACTCCGGAATTGTTAAAAACTCTCCCAAAGCGTATACATCTGATTTCATTAAGTCGGCAATTGGACTTAAATCGACTCCTCCATCTCCGTATTTAGTATAAAATCCTACACCAAAATCTTCTACTTTGTTTCCAGTTCCCGCAACTAAAAGCCCGTGAATTCCAGCTAAATAATATAAAGAGGTCATTCTCAGACGTGCACGAGTATTCGCAAACGATAAATTAACTTTTGTTGAATCTTTTGATGTGGGTACAGCGCTCTTAAAAGCTTCAAAAGTGTTGGTCAGGTCAGTTTGTACATTCGAAACATTTGGGAAACGTTTTTTTAATTGCTCAATATGTTCCCTTCCTCTTGATACTTGATTTTCAGCCTGATGAATTGGCATTTCTACGCATAAAACCTGTAAGCCTGTCTGAGCACATAAGGTAGACGTTACCGCAGAGTCAACTCCGCCTGAAATTCCAATTACAAAACCGTTTGCTTTTGCATTGTTAGCATAATTTTTTAACCACTCTACAATGTGGATATTTACTTTTTCTGTCTGAATAGTACTTTTTTTAGCCATAATAGTTTAAGTTTTAAGATGCAGGGGTGTATATTTGCAGAATTATTTTTAAGTATCTATTTACTTAAAATCCAGCAACACAAATCTAATTAAAATAAAATGAAAATTTATCGCTTTGTAGTGGTTCTGTGCTTGTTTTTTTTGTCTTGTGAACAAAAAACTAAAGTAGAAAAAGAGGTCGAAGAAATCCCGGTCGATATTAAAGTAGAGCGTTTTGATAAGGTGTTTTTCGAAACTAAACCAGAAGATCTGGCTAAGGTAAAAAAGCAATATCCTTTCTTTTTTCCTGCCGGAAATGACGATAGCATCTGGTTGAAAAAAATGCAGGATCCGCTTTGGAAAGAAGTGTATGCAGAAGTGCAAAAAAAGTATGCTAATTTTGAGCCGGTACGCAAAGAGTTTAATACGCTTTTTCAACATGTAAAATATTATTTTCCTAAAACTAAAACGCCTAAAGTAATTACTGTAATTGGCGAAATGGATTATAATGCCAAAGCAATTTATGCGGATAGTCTGGTAATTGTGGCTCTGGAGCTGTATTTGGGTAAAGGACATAAATTTTATCAGTTTCCCAATTACTTAAAACAGAATTTTGAAGAAAAACAAATTATGCCGGATGTGGTTTCGAGTTTTGCTTACAGAAACATTCCTGCTTTTCCGGATAAAAATTTAGTTTCTCAAATGATTTTCGAAGGGAAACAACTGTATGCAAAAGATTTGCTTTTGCCGGATTATACAGATGCTGAAAAAATTGGTTATACGCCCGAGCAAATAATATGGAGCCAGGAAAATGAAGCCTATATGTGGCGGTTTATTATAGAAAATGAATTGTTGTACAGCGATGATCCAAAATTAACGACGCGATTTATAGCGCCAGCTCCGTTTTCTAAATTTTATCTCGAAATAGATAATGATTCTCCGGGACGAATTGGTGCCTGGCTTGGTTGGCAAATGGTACGGTCTTATATGAAGAATAACCCGAATGTAACATTGCCGGAATTATTAAAAACGAATGCAAAAGAAATTTTTGAAAAATCAAAATATAAACCTAAGAAATAATGTCAGATACAATAAACTCAGAAATTAAATTCAATATAGAATTAGATGAAAACCGTGTTCCGGAAAAATTAACATGGAGTGCACAAGATGGTGGTGTGCAGGCAGAAGAAGCAAAAGCAATAATGTTGTCTATCTGGGATAGTAAAGTAAAAGAAACCATGCGTATTGATTTGTGGACAAAAGATATGCCGGTTGATGAAATGAAAATTTTCTTTCACCAGACTTTAGTAGCAATGGCAGATACTTTTAAGCGCGCTACAGACGACGAAAAAATGTCGGATACCATGAAAGATTTCTGTGATTATTTTGCAGAGAAATTAGAATTGACGAAATAAATTTCAATTCTTGTAATTGAAATTTCAAGTTTAATTTGTCATTTCGACGAAGGAGAAATCTTCGCGAGAAGCTCGACAAAGATTGGATTCTCGTTGCGGAGTCACTTGATAAGATTTGCTTCGCCTGTTCGCTATCGTTCGGGTCTGCTTCGTCGAAATGACAAAACAAATACAAATAATAAAGGCGACAGATTTTTAAAACCTGTCGCCTTTACTATATAAACCTGAAATTTGTTTTTTAAAACTGATTATTGTTTTTAAAAACCTCTTGATTGACTTCGTCTATATACTTTAAAACGTCATCCTTACCTATTTGTTCCGTAGCAGAAGTCACGAAGTAATGCGGCATTTCTTCCCAGTTATTGGCAAACATTTGTTTTTTGTATGCTGCAATATGAGAATCAACTTTTGTCTTGCTAATTTTGTCTGCTTTGGTAAAAATGATGCAAAACGGAATTTCGCTTTCTCCCATGTACGACATAAATTCGATATCGATATTTTGAGCTTCATGACGAATGTCAATCAAAACAAAAGCACAAACTAATTGTTCTCTGGTTTCGAAGTAATCTGTAATGAATTGCTGAAAAACTGATTTTGTTTTTTTGGATACTTTAGCATAACCATAGCCGGGTAAATCGACCAAAAACCAATTGTTGTTAATCTTAAAGTGATTAATTAATTGTGTTTTTCCGGGTCTTCCAGAAGTTTTTGCTAAATTTTTATGATTGGTAAGCATATTGATCAATGATGACTTACCTACGTTTGAGCGGCCGATAAAAGCATATTCCGGCAAAAAATCCTGCGGACATTTTGCAACTTCAGAATTACTGATAATAAATTCGGCAGTATTAATTTTCATGTTTTTTGTGTTTAAGACCTCCTAAAAGTCGAAAGTTAGGTGCTATAAATTCTTTTTAACGAGCCATTCTTCCAGAATTTTATTAAATTCTTCAGGATGTTCCATCATAGCAGCGTGTCCACATTTGTCTATCCAGTACAAAGTTGAATTAGGCAATAATTTATCAAATTCTTCAGCCACATTTGGCGGAGTTACGGCGTCATTTTTACCCCAGATGATGCAGGTTTCTGCTGTCATTTTTGGTAAATCTTTAGCCATATTATGACGAATTGCGCTTTTGGCAATCGTTAATGTTTTGATTAGTTTGATACGATCGTTAACCGTTGCATATACTTCGTCAATAAGTTCCGGAGTTGCAATTTTAGGGTCGTAAAATACATCTTCGGCTTTCTTTTTGATGTATTCATAATCACCTCTTTTTGGGTAACTATCTCCCATGGCACTTTCGTAAAGACCTGAACTTCCGGTAATTACAAGTCCTGCTACTTTTTCAGGGTATAATTTTGTGTGATAAAGAGCGATATGACCTCCTAAAGAATTACCTAGTAAAATAACTTTATCAAAACCTTTAAAAGTGATAAAATCTTTAACGTATTTAGCAAAGCTTTTTACGTTCGTTTTTAAAATACTCTGTGTGTATATTGGCAAATCCGGGATAACGATTTTGTATCCTTTTGTTGGGAAATATTCTGCTACAGCATCAAAGTTACTAAGGCCTCCCATTAAGCCATGTAAAATAACGATAGGAGTTCCTTCTCCAGCTTCATAATAGCTGTATTTGCCTTCTTTTTTGTAGTGTTTGTCCATTTAATTTAATGCCAATTTCATTTGGGACAAATATAGGGTTAAATAAATAAAAATGAATTTTTGCTACCGTTTTTTAACTAGATAATTTTGGTAGAATATGTAAGTGGTTAAAAATCAGCTTTTACAGGTGGTTTTACTGTATTTCCTAAATGTTAAGAAAACTGCATTATAGCTAATTTTTTAAGAAATATTATGCATAATTTTTTTGATGTCTAACTGTTATTGACTTTTCGTTAATTATAAGTTAAAGTATTGATAGTCTATAAATTAAGGTTGGTGGTAAGAAAGTGGTTAAACTTATTAACAAAGTGGTACATAGTGGTAAAATGTGGTAATATTTTTTATATTTTTGCTGTATAACATCTTAATGTATTTTTCTTGAACACAATTGTTGGAACATATGAGTGTAAAGTCGATGCTAAAGGGAGGCTAATGATGCCTGCACCCCTAAAAAAGCAATTGGCTTCCTCTCTTCAAAACGGATTCGTTTTGAAGCGCTCTGTTTTTCAACCGTGTTTAGAATTATATCCAATGGAAGAGTGGGACCTGATGATGCAAAAAATCAACAAGTTGAATCGTTTCGTAAAAAAGAACAATGATTTCATCCGAAGATTTACTGCTGGTGTTAAAGTGGTAGAAATTGATGCATTGGGAAGATTATTGGTTCCAAAGGATTTGGTCGCTTTTTCAAGTATCTCTAAAGATGTGGTTTTTTCATCTGCGGTTAATATTGTGGAGATTTGGGATAAAGATTTATATGAAAAATCAATAAGCGGCGAAGATATGGATTTTGCAGATTTAGCCGAAGAAGTAATGGGAAATATTAATGACGACGACAATGGAATATCATAATCCGGTTTTGCTTCATCCTACAGTTGATGGTTTAAATATTAAACCAGATGGCATTTATGTAGATGTTACGTTTGGTGGCGGAGGTCACTCAAAAGAAATTTTGAGACGATTAGGACCAAACGGAAAATTGTTTGCCTTTGATCAGGATGAAGATGCACTTGCAAATGCATTACCAGATGAACGGTTTACCTTAATTAATGAGAACTTTAGGTTTATAAAAAGGTTTTTACGTTTTCATGGTGTCAAAAGTGTAGATGGAATTCTGGCTGATTTGGGTGTTTCTTCCCATCAGTTTGATGTTCCGGAAAGAGGTTTCTCGACACGATTTGATGCTGAGCTGGATATGCGGATGAGTCAGAAAAATGATTTAAATGCTTATCGTGTGGTTAACGAATATGAAGAACAGGATTTACGTCGTGTTTTTTTTGATTATGGGGAATTGAAAAATGCACCGCTTTTGTCCAGAACAATTGTAGAAGCGAGAGAGCATTATCCAATAAAAACCACAGACGAATTAAAAGATGTTCTGGCAAAATATTTACCGGAAAGAGTTAAGAATAAAATATTGGCTCAAATCTATCAGGCGATTCGAATTGAGGTAAATCAGGAAATGGATGTTTTGAAAGAATTTATAGAGCAATCTCTGGAAATTCTTAATCCGGGTGGAAGATTCTCTGTAATCTCTTATCATTCTCTGGAAGACAGATTGGTAAAAAGATTTATTAAAAACGGAATGTTTGAAGGAGAACCGGAACGCGATTTTTTCGGAAATTTTTCGGTTCCGTTTAAAACGATTGGTAAATTGATTGTTCCGGATGATGCCGAAATCAAAATCAACAACAGAGCCAGGAGCGCAAAATTAAGAATTGCTGAGAAGATATAATATATAGGTAAGAAAATGAAAGGTGGAGTATTTGGCATATTAAAAGCAAGATTTTTGTTAAACGATGACGCGGTGAAAAACTGGCGTTTCATTGTTTTTATAATTCTGTTAGCTATTCTGATGATTGCCAATACACAACGATACGAACAAAAGGTTTTTGAGATTGCAAAACTCAATAATGAAGTAAAAGAATTGCGATCTGAATTTGTAGATCGACGTTCCGAGTTAATGAAGTTGAAGATGGAATCTACGATATCGGATAAAATGCTTGAAAAGCAAATTTTTCCGTCGACAGTTCCTCCGGTTAAAATAGAAGTAAAAAAAGAAGAAGAAAAGAATTTCTTTAAAAGAATATGGCAGTAGACGATAAAAATATATCCTACAGAATTTACCTCGTAGCAGTTTTCATCTTTGTGATGGCAATTGCTATTGTTGTTAAGTTAACCAATATTCAATGGGTTGAAGGAGATTATTATAGAAAGCTGGCAAAACAGCGTACTGTTAGAAATTTCGTAATTCCGGCAAACAAAGGAAATATTTATTCTGCTGACGGAAGTTTATTAGCAACATCGATTCCTAATTATGAGATTCGATTTGATGCTAAGGCGCCAAAAACGGAAACTTTTGAAAAACATGTAAAAGCATTGTCAGATTCATTAGCAACAGTTTTGGATAAATCCGGAAGTTATTTCGAAAAAGAATTAAGAAAAGCAAGAGCAAATAAAAACAGGTACTATTTGATTGCCCGTAATTTGAGTTATACCGAATATGTAAAAATAAAAGGTTTCCCGTTATTCAATTTAGGTGCTTTTAAGGGAGGAATAATAATCGAACAGGAAACGGTTAGAAAACATCCGATAGGAAAAATTGCCGAAAGAACAATTGGTTATGATCGTTTTGATCCGGCAACAGGAGTTGAAGTTGGAAAAGGAATTGAATGGGCTTTTAAAAATTATCTGAACGGAAAAGATGGTAAGATTTTAAAACAAAAAATTGCAAAAGGGCAATGGAAGCCTATTCGTGATGTCAATGAAGTGGATCCGCAGGATGGTTTTGATGTTATCTCGACAATCGATGTATTTATTCAGGATATTGCGCATCATGCTTTGTTGAAGCAGCTTGAAGAATATGAAGCTGATCATGGTTGTGTAGTGGTGATGGAGACGGAAACGGGACATGTAAAAGCAATTTCGAATTTAGGAAGAGCAGAAGACGGATCGTATTATGAAACTACCAATTATGCTATAGCCGAATCTCACGAACCTGGATCTACTTTTAAATTAGTCGATTTAATGGCAATTTTAGAAGATAAGGTTGCAGATACCAGTACAGTTTTTGACAGTCACAATGGACAAGTAAAATATTACGGACGTTCTGTTACTGATTCGCACAGAGGTGGTTATGGTAAAGTATCATTGGCACGCGGTTTCGAACTTTCGTCAAATACAGTGATGGTTCAGGCTGTTTATGATAATTATAAAAGCAATCCTGCAAAATTTGTAAATCATATTAATAGTTACGGACTAAATAAGACATTAGGCTTGCATTTTCAGGGAGAAGGAAGACCGTATATCCCGCAGCCCGGAGACAAACATTGGTCAGGAGTTTCGCTTCCGTGGATGGCTTTTGGATACGGAGTTTCGGTTACCCCAATGCAAACGCTGGCATTTTATAATTCGGTGGCGAACAATGGAGTAATGGTAAAACCTCAATTTGTTTCGGAAATTAAAGAGTGGAACAAAACCATCAAGAAATTTGATGTAGAAGTGATTAATCCAAAAGTATGTTCTCAGGAAACCATCAAAAAATTAAGAGCAGTATTACTTAATGTGGTTAAAAAAGGAACAGGATCAAAGTTGTATTCGAAAGATTTTTCGATGGCTGGTAAAACAGGAACAGCTCAGGTAAATTACGGAGGAAAAGAAGGAAAGTCAGGATTGTATTATGCGTCTTCTTTTGTGGGGTATTTTCCGGCAGATCATCCTAAATATTCTTGTATTGTAGTGGTTCATAAACCTAACACATCAAAAAATAATTATTACGGAGCAGATGTGGCCGGACCGGTTTTTAAAAGAATCGCTCAAAAAATATTTACTGATGCGCCTTCTACAAACAAAATTAAAAAACTGGATTCAAGGATTCCAAAACAAGAAGACAGTTATAATAAATATATGGTAGAAGCCAATAGAAAAACAAATCAGATTCCGGATTTAAAAGGAATGCCGGGAATGGATGCAATTGCTTTACTGGAGAATTTAGGTTTGAAAGTAAAGGTAAACGGAGTAGGAAAAGTAAAAAAACAGTCTTTGCAGGCTGGACAAAATATTAGTAAAAACACAACAATAGTATTAGAATTATCGTGAAAATACTGAAAGACATATTATATAAAGTAGCTATTGAGTCTGTAACAGGTTCGACAGAAATTGATATACATAAAATTGATTTTGATTCAAGAAAAATTGAAGATAAGGATGTTTTTGTGGCGATTCGCGGATCACTTTCTGATGGGCATGATTATATAGAAAAGGCTATTCAATTAGGGGCAATTGCGATTATTTGCGATACGTTGCCGGAGCATGTCGAAAAAGGAATTACTTATATTAAAGTAAAAGATACCAATACGGCTTTAGCTTTTATGGCGGCCAATTATTTTGGGAATCCTTCAGAAAAATTAAAACTGGTTGGTGTTACAGGTACAAACGGAAAAACGACCATTGCATCGTTATTGTTTCAGTTGTTTGAAAAGGCAGGTTTTAAAGTTGGTTTATTATCAACGGTAAAAATCATGGTCGATCAAACGGAGTATAAGGCAACGCATACAACACCGGATTCTATAACAATAAATCATTATTTAAATGAAATGATCGAAGCAGGTGTAACGCATTGTTTTATGGAAGTGAGTTCGCACGGAATTCACCAGAAACGTACAGAAGCATTGCATTTTGTGGGAGGAATTTTTACCAATTTATCACACGATCATTTAGATTATCATCCAACTTTTGCAGAATACAGAGACGTAAAAAAATCATTTTTTGATTCATTGCCAAAATCAGCTTTTGCTTTGTCTAACATAGATGATAAAAACGGAACTGTGATGTTGCAAAATACAGTGGCGAGAAAATTTACTTATGCCTTAAAATCGTATGCTGATTTTAAAGCACAGATTTTAGAAAGCCAATTGTCAGGATTGTTATTAAAAGTAAACGACAATGAAGTTTGGGTAAAACTAATAGGGACTTTTAATGCTTATAATGTTTTGGCAATTTATGGAACGGCTGTAGAACTGGGGATGGATAGTCTTGAAGCTCTTCGTTTATTGTCTGACTTAGAGAGTGTTTCGGGGCGTTTTCAATACATTGTTTCAGAAACGAATATTACTGCAATTGTAGATTATGCACATACACCGGATGCGCTTGATAATGTTTTAAATACAATAAATGATATCCGTACTAAAAACGAACAACTCATTACGGTTGTGGGGTGTGGAGGAAACAGAGATAAAACAAAGCGACCAATTATGGCTAAAATTGCAACAGATCTTAGTGATAAAGCAATTTTAACATCTGATAATCCCAGAAACGAAGATCCGGAAGTGATTTTGGATGAGATGGAAAAAGGAGTTGAAGCTCATAATTATAAAAAAATATTGAGAATTACCGACAGAAAACAAGCTATAAAAACAGCATGTCAATTGGCTCAGCCCAATGATATTATTTTAATTGCCGGCAAAGGTCATGAAACCTATCAGGAAATAAGTGGTGTTCGCCATCATTTTGATGATATGGAAACTGTTAAAGAAATTTTAGATCAATTAGGAAAATAAAAAGTTGAACAGTTTAATAGATTATTTGTTTTATCGAATAATTATTAAAGTCAAAAACTTACAAATAAAAAAAATACCGAATAACCATATAAACCAAGATATATGCTATACTATTTATTTGAATACTTAAGAAAAACATTAGACATGCCAGGTGCTGGAGTTTTTCAGTACATCACTTTTAGATCAGCTTTAGCATTTATGCTTTCGTTACTTCTGTCCACCATTTACGGAAAAAGAATTATAAACTTTTTGCGCAATCAACAAGTTGGTGAAACAGTTCGTGAGTTAGGTCTTGCAGGTCAAAACGAAAAAGCAGGAACGCCAACAATGGGTGGTTTGATTATTATTTTTGCAACCCTTGTACCGGTTTTGTTATTTGCCCGTTTGCAAAACATTTATATCGTATTGCTTATTGTAACTACGCTTTGGATGGGAACTATTGGTTTTGTAGATGATTACATCAAGATATTCAAAAAAGACAAGCAAGGTCTTAAAGGAATTTTTAAAGTTATTGGTCAGGTTGGTTTAGGTCTTATTGTGGGTACCGTACTTTACTTTAATCCTGCAGTTACGGTAAGAACAGATACAGGTTATAGTGGAGGAGTAAAAGCATCTACTTCGATAGTTATGCCTGCTCAGATTGAAGAAAAATCTACGGCGACAACAATACCTTTTGTAAAAAATAATGAATTTGATTATGCCGAAATACTAGCCTGGACAGGCGAAGGATATGAAAAATGGGCTTGGTTAATTTTTATACCGGTTGTTATTTTTATTATAACTGCCGTATCTAACGGAGCTAATTTAACAGATGGTATCGATGGTCTCGCAGCGGGAACCTCGGCAATATCTGTTCTGGCGCTCGGTATATTTACGTTTGTGTCCGGGAATATCATTTTTTCTAATTATCTCAATATTATGTACATCCCCAATTCGGGAGAGATGACCGTTTTTATATCCGCATTTGTGGGGGCGTTAATTGGTTTTCTCTGGTACAATTCTTATCCCGCATCCGTCTTTATGGGAGATACAGGAAGTTTGACTATTGGAGGGATCATTGCAGTTCTGGCGATTGCCGTTCGAAAAGAAATATTGATTGTTTTGTTTTGCGGTATTTTCCTGGCAGAAAGTGCTTCGGTAATTTTACAAGTAGCCTATTTTAAGTATACAAAAAAACGTTTTGGCGAAGGGCGACGAATTTTTCTAATGTCACCGTTACATCACCATTACCAAAAGAAAGGATATCATGAGAGTAAAATTGTAACCAGATTTTGGATCGTTGCGATCATGTTAGCCATATTATCAATCGTTACTTTAAAACTTAGATAGATGAGATTGGTAGTATTAGGAGGGGGAGAAAGTGGTGTTGGTACTGCTATTCTGGGAAAAAAACAAGGATACGATGTATTTGTATCTGATTTTGGAAAGATAAAAGAGAGCTACAAAGAAGTTCTTATCATTAATAAAATTGCTTGGGAAGAAGAAAAACATACGGAAGACCTGATTTTGAATGCCGATGTGGTGATGAAAAGTCCGGGAATTCCAGAGAAATCTCCCATAGTACAAAAGCTTATCGCTGTCGGAATTAAAGTGATCTCAGAAATTGAATTTGCGAAACCTTTTACAGAAGCGCTAACAATAGGAATTACGGGTAGTAATGGTAAAACTACTACAACAATGTTAACGCATCACTTGTTGAAATCAGCAGGTTTGAATGTAGGTTTAGGAGGAAACATCGGGAAGAGTTTTGCGTGGCAGGTGGCAGAAAATAAATATGATGCCTATGTACTTGAACTCAGTAGTTTTCAGCTTGACGGAATTATAGATTACAGACCCGATATTGCCATTATCACAAATATTAGTCCGGATCATTTAGACCGATACGAATATAAATATCAAAAATACATTGACTCAAAGTTTCGAATAACAATGAATCAGACCGAAAGCGATTATCTTATTTACGATGCAGATGATGAAGCAATTGGAGAATGGTTAAAAAACAACACAACAAAAGCAAAATTAATTCCTTTTTCATTGACTGAAAAATTTGATGAAGGGGCTTCTATAAATAACAACAAAATGGAAATAAAGATCAACCAAGAAGAGTTTACAATGGAAACAGAATACATTGCGTTAGAAGGAAAACATAACATGAAAAACGCAATGGCAGCAAGCTCTGTAGCAAAATTGATGCAAATTAGAAATGCAACAATACGCGAAAGTTTATCCAATTTTCAAGGTGTTGAACACCGCTTAGAAAAAGTATTAAAAATTCAGAATGTCCAATACATCAATGATTCAAAAGCAACAAACGTAAACGCTACTTTTTTTGCTTTAGACAGTATGAATGTACCAACAGTTTGGATTGTTGGTGGTGTTGATAAAGGAAACGATTATAACGAATTAATGTCATTGGTTCGCGAAAAAGTAAAAGCAATTATATGCCTTGGAGTTGATAATCATAAAATTATTAACGCTTTTGGAAATGTTGTTGATATTATGGTCGAAGTAAACACCATGACGGATGCTGTAAAAACAGCACAACGTTTAACAGAAAAAGGCGATGCTGTTTTATTGTCTCCAGCCTGCGCAAGTTTCGACTTATTCGAAAACTACGAAGATCGTGGAAAACAATTCAAACAAGCAGTACACAATTTATAAAAATAGTTTCATGTTTCAGGTTTCAAGTTCGACGCCTAAAACATGAAGCCTGAAACAAAAGAAACTTGAAACTAAACGCATGAAGGAATTAGTGAACAAATTAAAAGGAGATAGGGTAATATGGTCATTCGTGGCTTTATTGGCGTTGTTTTCGTTTATGCCTGTTTTTAGTGCGAGTAGTAATTTGGCATATATAGGTCACGGAACCGGAAATACACTGGGTTATTTGGTAAAACATCTTGCACATATTTGTATTGGTTTCCTGATTATTTATTGGGTTCATAGAGTGCCGTATCATTATTTTAGAGCGATTTCGAAAGTTGCCCTTCCTGTTGTCTGGATTTTATTGGCCTATACGCTTCTAAAAGGAACTGTAATTGCGGGAGCAAATGCAAGCCGTTGGATTCAGGTACCTTTTATTGGTATTACGTTTCAAACATCGACTTTGGCGGCGAGTATATTATTTATATATGTTGCCCGTTATTTATCGAAAACCAGAGACGAAAACGAACCTTTTCAAACGTCGTTAATACAGTTATGGTTGCCGGTTTTTATAACCCTGGTGCTTATATTGCCAGCCAACTTTTCGACTACGGCATTGATATTTTCAATGGTAATTATGTTGACTTTTATTGGCAGGTATCCATTAAAATATATTGGTTTTATCATAGGTTCCGGAGTTGCTATGCTTTTGTTTTTTCTTTTGGTAGCCAAAGCTTTTCCGGATTCAAGATTCTTTAGCAGGGTATCAACATGGGAAAGTCGTATTACGAATTTTACCTCAGACAAACCGGACGAAGATGATTATCAAATCGAGAAAGCGAAAATCGCTATTGCCTCAGGAAAATTAGGTGGTTTAGGACCGGGAAAAAGTGTTCAGAAAAACTTTTTGCCACAATCCTCTTCCGATTTTATCTATGCGATTATTGTCGAAGAATATGGTTTAGTAGGTGGGGTAGCGATATTGGTTTTATATTTATTATTGCTGTTTAGATTTGTGATAGCCTCACATAAAGCAAATACGCTATTTGGGAAATTAGTCGTCGTTGGGCTTGGATTTCCAATGATATTTCAGGCGATGATTAATATGGCAGTTGCTGTAGAATTATTGCCGGTAACAGGGCAAACCCTTCCGCTTATTAGTAGTGGTGGTAGTTCGATCTGGATGACTTGTTTTTCTCTTGGAATTATTATTAGTGTAACCAAAAAAGAAGAAGAAATCGCCGAAGAGCAAGAGGAAAAAGAAAGACGAAAAGAAGCACTTCAAAGATTAATAGACAAAGAATTGGCCGAAGAAGATTTGATAGAGGATGAAAGAGAATCGGTTTATGAAGAAGAAGGGATGTATTCTATCGAAGATAATTCGAGAAATCCGATGAATGCAGTTTTGAACAAGTAAAAAAATAAAAAACAGAATAGTTTTTAAAGCGAATAACTTTTAAAAATATGACAAATTATAAATTCATATTAAGCGGTGGAGGAACAGGAGGGCATATCTATCCTGCAATTGCTATTGCTAATGAATTAAAAACACAATTTCCTGATGCTGAGTTTCTTTTTGTGGGAGCCAAGGATAAAATGGAAATGCAAAAAGTGCCACAGGCAGGTTATGAAATAAAAGGACTTTGGATTGCCGGATTGCAGCGTAAATTGACCTTGCAAAATTTGATGTTTCCGCTAAAATTGGCAACAAGTTTGCTAGAGTCAAGACGAATTATCAAACAGTTTAAACCCAATGTTGTAATAGGCACAGGTGGTTTTGCAAGCGGGCCATTATTGCAGGCAGCGGGAGGGGCAGGAATCCCGACTGTAATTCAGGAACAAAATTCATTTCCCGGAATTACCAATAAATTATTGAGTAAAAAGGCAAATGCTATTTGTGTGGCGTACGAAAACTTAGAGCGATTTTTTCCTAAAAATAAAATCATTCTAACCGGAAATCCCGTTCGTCAGGATTTAATAGATATTGAAAGCAAACGTGACGAAGCAATAGCTTTTTATGGCTTAGATCCTAATAAAAAAACATTGTTGGTTCTAGGCGGAAGTTTAGGGGCGAGAAGAGTCAATCAGTTAATCGAAAAAGAATTGCAGGATATACTTTCGCAAGATGTTCAGGTCATCTGGCAATGCGGGAAATTATATTTTGAAGAGTATAAAAAGCACAATCAGCAAAACGTAAGGGTAGTTGATTTTATAGAAAGAATGGATTTTGTGTATGCTGCGGCAGATGTAATTATTTCGCGTGCAGGAGCATCATCAGTATCAGAATTATCTATTGTGGGGAAACCTGTAATTTTTATTCCTTCGCCAAACGTAGCCGAAGATCATCAGACTAAAAACGCTCAGGCAATAGTAGATGCAAAAGGAGCTATTTTGTTGAAAGAATCAGAATTGGACAGTCAGTTTAATATTGTTTTTGAAGCCTTATTAAAAGATCAGGGAAAGCAAAAACAATTAAGTGATAACATCAAAAAATTGGCAATGCCTAATGCTACAAAAGTTATTGTAGATCAGATTAAAAAGTTGTTATAATATAACTTTTTTCGAAAATTATAGAACAAAATTAAAAATTTAGAACGCTATTTTTAGGCGTTTTGAGTTGTTAAAAAAATAAAATTACAAAGGCTTAATTACTAGTTTTTTATAGAATAAAGCAACTTGTAAATAGCTCAAAATTAAATAGAAATGAATTTAAATCAAATACAAAACGTTTATTTTATTGGCATTGGAGGCATCGGAATGAGTGCTCTGGCCCGTTATTTTAAAAATATCGGGAAACAGGTTTCTGGTTACGACAAAACGCCATCAATGTTAACGAGTGAATTGATCGAAAGTGGTATTGAGATTCATTTTGAAGATAACATCAATTTGATTCCGTCTGATTATTTTGCAGAAAATACGTTGGTAATTTTTACGCCTGCGGTTCCAAAAACACATTCAGAATGGAATTATTTTATAGAAAGAAATTACGAGATTAAAAAGCGTGCCGAAGTTTTAGGGATTATCACCAAGGACACTTTTAGTTTTGCGGTTGCCGGAACACACGGAAAAACAACAACGTCAAGTATTTTAGGACATATACTGTATGAAAGTGGTGCAGATGTTACAGCTTTTGTGGGTGGTATTGTAGAGAATTATAATTCGAATTTGATAGGGAACGGTAAAACAGTAACAGTTGTAGAGGCAGATGAATTTGATCGTTCATTTTTGCATTTGCATCCCAATATTGCCTGCATTACCTCTATGGATGCAGATCATTTGGATATTTACGGAACAAGTGAAGCAATTGAAGCTTCGTTTGTAGAATTTGCTTCGAAAGTAGAAGATAAAAATAAACTGTTTATAACAAAAGAGTTGCCACTAGAGGGTGTACAATGTGCTATAAACGAAGATGCTGTTTACAAGGCTTTTAATGTTCGAATTGAGGACGGAAGCTATGTTTTTGATGTACAAACACCATCAGAAATTATAAAAGATTTACATTTTGGATTGCCTGGAAAACACAATTTAATGAATGGATTGATGGCTATTGCGATGGCAAAGACTTTTGGCACCCCGACCGACTTGATTGCAAAAGCCATTGCTTCATTCAACGGAATAAGAAGACGTTTTTCGTATCAGATTAAAAGCGAAAATTTAGTTTACATAGATGATTATGCGCATCATCCAACAGAAATAAATGCAGTACACCAGGCAGTAAGGGAGTTATACCCGAATCGTAAAGTATTAGCAATTTTTCAGCCCCATTTGTTTAGCAGAACAAGAGATTTTGCAGATGGATTTGCCGAAAGTTTATCGGCTTTTGATGAAGTATTTTTAATGGATATTTATCCGGCACGCGAATTACCGATGGAAGGGATTACATCTGATTGGTTGCTGGGAAAAATGACAAATTCGAACAAGAAAATTGTTGCAAAAAGTGATTTATTAGCGGAGATCAAAGCCAGTGATGCGCCAATAATTGTAACAATAGGAGCTGGTGATATTGGTGAAATGGTTCCATCAATCAAAAAAATGCTAAATGAAAATATTTAATTGGACAAATGTTAGATTAATTCTCATTTTAGGGCTAGTACTTTTTTTATATTCTTTTGCTCAACATCGAAATGGTGATCGGAAATTAAAAAAATCCATGGTCGTTTTTGTAGGAGAAAATACGCTTTTTGTAAAGCCGGAAACGGTTAATAAATTGTTGATAGAAAATAAAAGAGACGCTTCCAGTATCCGAAAAGATGAGTTAGATTTGAATAAGATTGAGAAAACCCTTGATACGCAAGCGATGATTGAAAAGTCAGATGTTTTTGTAAGTATCGATGGGGTTCTAAAAGCGGTAGTAAAACAGAAGACACCAATAGCGAGAGTTTATGATGGTGACTCTTCTTTTTATATTGACTATGAGGGTAATAAAATGCCTTTGTCGGATAATTTTACCGCTCGGGTTCCTCTTGTTTCCGGGGCAATAAATAAAAAAAATAACGAAGATTTAGCTACTCTATTTCGCACAATTTATGACGATGCGTTTTTGAAAAAAAACATCATTGCAATACAGATTATGCCTAATGGTAGCTTAAAAATGTTTAATAGAAATTATAATTACTTCATCGATTTTGGCAGAACGATGAATGTTGATAAGAAATTTGATAACTATAAAGCCTTTTTTCAAAAAGCGGTTTTAGACAGTTCGTTATACAGATATAAAAAAATTGACCTTAGGTTTACGGAACAAGTAGTTTGCACAAAATAATAGAAAATGGAAAAAGATAACATTGCAGTAGGTCTAGATATTGGAACGACAAAGATAGTTGCCATGATCGGCAAGAAGAATGAGTATGGTAAGTTGGAAATTCTGGGTATTGGTAAATCCAAAAGTCTGGGAGTTGCAAGAGGAGTTGTAAACAACATTACACAAACTATTCAATCGATACAACAAGCAATACTTGAAGCAGAAAACAATTCAGGTTACAAAATAAAAGATGTTGTTGTGGGTATTGCCGGACAACACATAAGAAGTATACAGCATACAGATTACATCAGCCGTAGTAATCCGGAAGAAGTAATTGGCGAAAAAGACATTCAGCTTTTAATCGACCAGGTTAATAAACTGGCGATGTTACCGGGAGAAGAAATTATTCATGTTTTGCCACAAGAGTTTAAAATCGACGGGCAATCTGAAATAAAAGAACCAATCGGGATGTACGGTGGAAGACTGGAATCCAGTTTTCACGTAGTAGTTGGGCAAGCTTCTTCGATTAGAAATGTTGGAAGATGTATTCAGAGTTCCGGAATCGAATTGTCAGGATTGACATTAGAACCATTGGCTTCGGCAGATGCTGTTTTGAGTCAGGAAGAAAAAGAAGCCGGTGTAGCTTTGATCGATATTGGTGGCGGAACAACAGATTTAGCCATTTTTAAAGATGGTATTATTCGTCATACAGCCGTAATTCCTTTTGGAGGAAATGTAATTACTGATGATATTAAAGAAGGTTGTTCGATTATCGAAAAACAAGCAGAGCTGTTAAAAATAAAATTCGGATCAGCCTGGCCGGGAGAAAATAAAGACAACGAGATTGTTTCTATTCCGGGTTTAAGAGGCAGAGAGCCAAAAGAGATTTCGCTTAAAAACTTATCTAAAATTATTCATGCTCGTGTAGTAGAAATTGTAGAGCAGGTTTTTGCAGAAATTAAAGCTTATGGACACGAAGATCCCCGCAAAAAATTAATAGCAGGAATTGTCCTTACAGGTGGTGGAGCTCAGCTAAAACATATAAAACAATTAGTAGAGTACATTACCGGTATGGATACCAGAATTGGATATCCAAATGAGCATCTGGCAGGAAATTCAAGCGAAGAAATTTCAAGTCCGTTGTTTGCAACAGCAGTTGGTTTAGTAATGAACAGTATCGAAAATAGTACGCAAAGTGCTGTTAGAATGGAGATTGTAAATGAACAGACAAAAGTGGTGTACAGAAACATTCCTCCGCAGCCGCAACAACCTGTTCCACCCCGATACGAAGTCGAAGAAAACTACGTTGAAAGAGTAGAAACTATCGAAGATTCAAGAGAAACCAGAAACGGTTCGGGTAAGGCAGAATCTACGGAAACAAAAATCAGAAGATCATTTTTTGATAGATATGTCGATAAAATCAAAGATTTTTTAGACAACGCAGAATAAAATAAAAAGAGAAAAGGAATTACTTTTTGCCCCAAGTCAAGAAGTAAAAAATGTATTAAATAAGAATTTCAAAAACCAAAAAGATGATGAGCAACTCAGAATTTGGAAGTATTTCATTTGATTTACCAAAAAACCAATCAAATGTTATCAAAGTAATAGGTGTAGGTGGAGGTGGTAGTAATGCTATCAACCATATGTTTAAACAAGGTATTAAGGGCGTTGATTTCATCGTTTGTAATACAGATTCACAAGCACTACAGAACAGTTCAGTACCCAACAAAATTCAGTTAGGTATGAACCTGACAGAAGGTCTGGGAGCAGGAGCAAATCCTGATGTAGGACAACAATCTGCTATTGAGAGTATCGCAGATATCGAAAAAATGTTAGACCGTGGTACTAAGATGGTATTTATTACCGCTGGTATGGGTGGTGGTACGGGTACAGGTGCAGCTCCGGTAATTGCACAACTAGCCAAAGAAAGAGAAATCCTGACGGTTGGTATCGTTACTATTCCTTTTCAGTTTGAAGGAAAAGTGCGTCAGGAGCAAGCACTTTTAGGAATCGAAAAATTGCGTAAGCAAGTCGATTCGTTAATTGTAATTAATAATAATAAATTAAGAGAAGTATACGGAAATCTTGGTTTTAAAGCAGGATTCTCTAAAGCAGATGAAGTTTTGGCAACCGCCTCCAGAGGTATTGCTGAAGTTATTACGCACCACTATACTCAAAATATCGATTTACGTGATGCTAAAACTGTTTTATCAAATAGTGGTACAGCCATCATGGGATCTTCTGTTGCTGCGGGTGAGAACAGAGCAAAAGATGCTATCGTTTCGGCATTGGATTCTCCGTTATTAAATGACAACAAGATTACAGGAGCCAAAAACGTATTGTTGCTTATCGTTTCTGGATCAAACGAAATTACATTGGATGAGATTGGAGAAATCAACGATCACATTCAGGTAGAAGCAGGTCATAATGCTAATATTATCATGGGAGTTGGTGAAGACGAAACTCTTGGTGATGCTATTGCCGTGACCATTATTGCAACGGGTTTTGATGTTGAACAACAAAACGAAATTGTAAATACCGAGCCTAAAAAAATCATTCATACGCTGGAAGATGAGCAAAGAAGTGTTCATAATCTAACGAATAAATCGGTTACGTCTTTTGATTTAAATGCTGAAACACCTACTGCGAAATCAGAAGAGAAAATTGTTTTTGAATTAATCGAAGACGAAGATGTGGTAACCCCATTTGCGCCTACACAACAAGTTACTCCAGTTGAAGTTGCTCCAATTGAAGTTGCACCCGTTGCAGTCGCTCCATCAATGAATAAGGAAGAATTAGTAGTAATGTCAGAGTTTATTAAAAACCTTGATGTAACGTTCGAAATTGTTTCGCCTATTACCGATATCGATTTTACGATTTCGACTCCTGAAGTACATAATTTTCAGGAAACAAAACCAGTTCAGCAAAGAATTTTTGAAAGAGAAGAGCAAACCACTTTTTCTTTTGATTTGCCTCTTTTCAGATCAGAGCCGGAAGTAAAAAAAGAACCGGTTGCACAACAGGAAAATAAAATTTTATTCGAATTAACGAATGATACCCGTAATATTAAAGTAAATGATCCTGTACAATTTGTACCGGTAACAGAAGTTTCGGATAAAGGAATCATCAAATATTCGCTAGAAGAATATATGGAAGTTGAGAATGATCTGGTAGCATCAAAACCTGTGGATAAAGTGGTAGAAGAAGTGATTCCGGCGGAATTAAATATTACCATGAAACCAAAAGTTGATTTTGCAAGTGAAGCTGCCTTTACAACCACTTCAGAAGTTTCTCCTCTTGAATTGACAATCGAAGAAACTTTACGTTTAAGAGCAGAAGAGAGAAGAAAGAAACTAAAAGAATTTAATTATAAATTTCATAATAATGTTTCCAGAATTGACGAACTTGAAAAAGAGCCTGCTTACAAAAGATTAGGAATCGATTTGTCAAACAATCAGTCTAATACGACTAATTCAAGAATCTCAGTTGGAACAGATAGTAACAACGATTTGCAGTTGCGTTCCAATAATTCATTTTTGCACGACAACGTAGATTAAGAATACAAATCCGAATTATAGAGATAGCCCGAAAATTGGATTTAATTTTCGGGTTATTTTTTTTATCTTCGCACAGAATTTAAAATTTGACTTCGATATTTGACTTTTAAAGTTAATATTGTTATCAGTTCGAGACAAGTCGAGAATAAACATTCAAAATATTGATATCAATTATAGGTTTTACCTATTTAAATAAAAAAATAAGATGAGTTTACAAACATTAATCATGGACGAGATTAAAACCGCCATGAGAGCAAAAGATACAGTAGCACTAGAAGCATTAAGAGCAATTAAATCTGAAATGTTACTAGCGTCGACTGCATCAGGTTCTAAAGAAGAATTGTCAGAAGATGATGAAGTTAAGTTACTTCAAAGATTAGTGAAAACACGTAAAGAAAGTGCTCGTATTTTTACAGAACAAAATCGTCCTGATTTGGCTGAACCTGAATTAGCACAAATTGCTGTAATCGAGAAATTCTTGCCTGCACAATTAAGCGAAGAAGAAGTAGAAGCTGTAATTGCAAAAATCATTGCAGAAACAGGTGCTTCAGGAATTGCATCTATGGGTAAAGTTATGGGATTAGCTTCTGCACAATTGGGCGGAACTGCTGAAGGAAAAACAATTTCGACAATCGTTAAGAAATTACTAGTATAAAAATTAGATTTTAGAGTTCAGATTTTAGATTTCATTCGACAATCTAAAATCTAAACTCAACAATCTGCAATCAAAAAGACCACGTAGTTCAACTGGATAGAATATCAGATTTCGGCTCTGAGGGTTGGGGGTTCGAACCCCTCCGTGGTCACAACAAAAAAGCCTGTAAATATTATTTTACAGGCTTTTTTTAGTGCTGTTAATTCTATTTGTTTTTATAAAAGCAATTCCTTGTCTTTATTCGAACTGTTCTTTATTATTTTTGGTACTCACAACAGCTCCTGATAGAAAGTTATATTGCGTACATTGACAGGATCCCAACCTCCGTTGGAAATACGGTGCAATTCGATGTAATAAATTCCTTCTTCGAGATAAATATCACCCAATTCTTTGATTTGATAGTTCGTAAAACTATTGTTAATTGTTGTAAACGAATAAGTAATACTTAAATTATCTTTTATCATCAATTGAAATTTGCCGGAAATACCCGCCAGCTCACTTTTCCAGTGGTAAATACCTGCTTCATTTACTTTTACTCTCCAGGCTACATAAGCGGCTGCATCTGTCCAAGCACCAATATTATAGTTTGGAGCATTTTCTATCTTAATACCACTTCCGTGCAGTACGGCACTTTGAGCAGGAAGAACAAGAGTTTTATCTGTGTTTTGAGTTACAATAGGAGTTGTATCAACTGGAAGATGAATCGAAATTTGACGTACATTAACAGGATCCCATCCTCCATTTGCAATACGATGCAGTTCGATGTCATAAACACCCGCTGGCAAATTAACGGTTCCTAAAGATAAGCTCTGATAGTTGCTTAAACCGCTGGTTGTAATTGTGAATGGATAAGGTACTTGATCTATTCCGTTTATTTTTAATACGAACTGTCCGGAGTACCCAGCTACCACTGCATCCAAAACAAAGTTGCCGGCTTGGATAACTTCTACATGCCAGGTAGCATAACTCGCATCATTTGTCCATGATCCAAGATTATAAAGCGGTCCATTTTCTATACTTAGCCCGGTTGCAGTTGCATCGACTGCGTTTAGATTAAGTGTACCATTTTTAGATTGTTTAACAAAAGAGATCAGAAGATCTACAACTCCTGACATTTCCAGAACAATGGTAGTGCTAATGCTGTCCAAAGGATTTTCAGGTACCGGAATAATATACCCTGAAGCATTGTCGTTCGGGGCTATATTCAATGCTGTTTTGGTTGTATCGGCAAGAAAATAAGCTTTGACAATACTTCCGTCAAGGAGATCGGGAACAGCCAAATTCCCATCCTCAGGCCAATTATCGGCAAATACATGCAGGTATAAGTATTGCGTTGCGTCGATAATTTTGCGGGTCGCTCGTCCCCACGATAATTGTTTGGTATAGGGGCTGGATTGGGCCTTTTCTATTCCCATTTTATTGATAACCATCCAGGCAGCAAACCCATCCAGTCTGTTTATAGCTTCAGGAGGGAATGTTCCATCTGCTTCCGGACCAACATTAAGAAGGAAATTACCTCCTTTACTAACAATATCAATCAGCTTTTGAATGAGATCTGTTTCGGTTTTCCAACGTGTATCATAAGCATCATACCCCCAATTGTCATTCATCGTCATACAGGTTTCCCAATCTGTTCCATCTCCGTTTGGAGGCATATTAGGGATATTTTGTTCAGGAGTTCTAAAGTCTGCGGTCAAACCATCTTCCATACGATTATTGAATATCAAACGGTCTGATCCGGGGATATTTTTAATAGCCTTCATCATTCGGTAACGGAATTCAGGTGTGTTGCTACCTCCCATATCCCACCATATCAGGTCAATACCATAATCATTAATCATGGTTTGAATATGAGGCACTACAATGTTATCCGTATATTGTGAACTATCCTCGTAGGAAGCCTCATGACTGGGTGTAGTATTCTGAGGAATCCATCCCATACCTCCCGGGTTCATCCAATCCAGACATTGCGAATAATAAAATCCAATTTTTAACCCTGCTGCATGAGCTTCGGTTACAAGGTCTTTCAATATATCGGCTGAAATATTGGTATGATCTTCAATATTATATCCTACATGATGGGTGTGCATCAATGTAAAACCTTCGTGATGTTTGGCAGTAATGACAATATATTTCATGCCGGCATCTTTTGCCATTCTTACCCATTGAGAAGCATTGAAATTTTGTGCTGTAAAATTTTGTTGCCAGCGGGTTTCGTATTCAGTTCTTGGAATTTGAGCTGCAAACATAATCCACTCCGCATATTGACCACGTTCGTAAGGCTGTCCTGTAGCAGGATCAATTTTAATAGTTCCGTCCGGATTAACCCATTCAGGACGATAACAGGAATAATAATCCTGCATCCAGTAATCAGGGCCAATACCTGTACCTGATTTCATTAAAGTAGGCCCTGTATAATGTCCCGCCAGTCCGGCGTAGGTACCCCAATGCAAAAACAGCCCAAAACACGCTTCACGCCACCAGGCCATACGCTCATCTTTGTGTGCTTTTGTCTCTTGTGTTGCGACATAAAGACTGGTACTCATTTTAGTAAAAAGATTCTGGTTGTCATCACGACCTCTTACTGTGAAGTAGTAAATATCAAATGAATTCAGGTCGTTTATAGTTATCGAATTTAGGGTAACATTTTGATAAAAAACGCCCTCTTTAAATACATCGTATGACGTTATTCCGGGAAGTAGATTCCAGGATAAACTAATCGTATTGGTCTGTACATTGGTTGCTTTGAGTTCTTGAGGATTGTTGTTGTAGAAAGGATTAATATCAATTTCGGTATCGCTAAAAGTCAGCTCATCGATATAAATAATATCTCCAATGGCACGACTGTCGGTAAAATCAGGCTGAATACCAAACACAGTGATATCTTTTACTTTGTTCGACAATAAATCAAATACCGCTACTCCCCATTCGTTTTGTTTGTCTAAGGGGCTTTGAGATAAGAATTCATTTGTAACACTAAGTCTTATCTGAGAGTTAGGATTGTTGCGATAATACTTCAGGTACAAATATTTATATTCAGAAAGAGGCTCATTTGGTGTACAAAAAAAACCTGCCCACTTAATGGTGTTGTCAAGACGTGTAAACTGCAATACTTTATTACTTTGGTTTGATCCTGTTTTGTCCGGATTATCTACTACCGTAATTTGCATAGAGCCTACAGGGTTTATATTAATCTTAGCAGTAAAGTTGATCTGTCCGTTTTCAAAATTATCAAATAAAAGAGGTTCTCTAATTATTGGACGCGGATAATAATCCGGAGTAAACTGCAGTTTGCCTAATGTTGACTGAATTTCTGGAGCCGACATAAAATAATCCCAAAGCAAACCCGAACGATAATTTTCGATCATACAAATAATCGGGCCCTGATCAATAGCCAGATAACTGCCATCGAGCCAATTGGCAGTTTCATTAAAAGAGTCTATAAATCCTGCTTTTTCGTTCCATATTTTAGTACCCAACTGTTCATGAAAATATCTCAGAGCAGCTAACGACTCTTTGGGTGTATAGGGCATAGAGGAGATTGCTGCTGTTGGGGCAATAACACCTGTGTCATTTCCGGGTGAGTGGGAGCTGTAACCTGTATCTCCATCAGAAGAAGTCAATCCCCAGGCTTTTTTTGCGCCATATCCGGTATATTCCAGGGGGTTTTCTTCGCAGTAAGCTCTGTTTATCAAGGTATGAGCCTGGTTTTGCTGGAAATAATTGACATCATTATAGCTATCTCTTAAATTTTTTGGGTTAAATCCCAAGAATGAATAATGAGAGAAAAATAGAGGTCCACCCTTTGCGCTTCCTTTGCCAATAGGAAGAGTAATATCATAAAACTTTTGATTTTTAGTTTTATAGGAACTTCCAGAAGACCAGCCGCTTTGCCATAAACCAGGATTAATGGCATGAGTTGGCGAAGCAATAGCCAGCAAATACGTAATCATACACTCGTTCCAGCCAACAATTTGCAATTGAATCACATTTTGCAACGCATTGTTGCAATGCCAATACAATTTATCTGACCCAAACGTAAAATAATCCCAGTCGACATTGTTCCAAAGTATATTGATCTTAACAACCAAATCCTGCTCTGGTAATGTTGGCTGATTAAAATATTGACGCGCCGTAATCAAGCCCTGCATCATATAAGATGTTTCGACCAGATCGCCCCCATTGTCATCTGTACTAAACGGGATAGTTTCACCGGTAGTTGCATTGATCCAATGCGCAAAAGCTCCTTTGTAATTAGTCGCAGAGTTGGTCAAAAAATCGACAATTCCCTCAATACGCTGACGACCTTGCTCTCGGGTAATAAACCCTCTCTCAATGCCTACTAAAATAGCCATCACTCCAAACCCGGAGCCACCAGATGTAACTCTGTTTCCGGCTGTTCCTGAAACAGGAAGACGCTCATATACCATTCCCGAACTTGATGCATAATCCCAAAAGTATTTAAAGGTGTATTGTTGCGTTTTTGTAAGCAACTCTTCATCTGTAAGCATAGGTATTGATGTAGATTCTTTCATAAAATTAATTAATTTAAGTGATAAATAATTGTAAAGAAAGCGATAGGTAATACTGCTAATGATAAACTTTGATGGTCTGTAGAAAATAAAATACTGATGATTTTCCGGGTTTAGTTGCTGGATGTCAGTATATTGTGGAGTGTATGGTACGAATGTATTACTTATAATCGAACAATACAAGATGAGAGAATAATATTACTTAAATTATTTTGACTGCTTTTCTTTTTTGATCTTTGTTAAGTCGCTTAGAATCTTGAAGTAGTCTAATAAAAGATAAGAGTCCTATAAGAGAAAAAGGGGAGTACTTTAAATTCTAAAAAAATCTATTTCATTACAAAATCGATTTTTAATTATCTTAATATTCTTTCTTAAACTGTTTTTAAAAGATCAATTTTCGACAATATCTTATTTTTTATTTTTTAAATGGGCTAATTTATCAATTTCATTAAGAAACTCAGGATCAAATTCAGAGTAGGCCCTTAGCCAATATTTTTCATCTCTTTTGTGCATGACCAGGCGAATTTTTTGCACCATTAGCCAGATGGGTTCATAGCGCTTGTGCCCTAAAAGATATTGAAGTTGGAGTATAGAGAATTTTCTTTTGGAGAGTGTCATTAATTCGATACAAATCATCCAGTATCTAATAGGCAAATTAGAATTTTCCATCACAGTTCCGGATCGAAGCCCCATTCTGGTTCCACATTTTTTGCACTGAAATTTTAAATCAACTCTTCTAAACGAATGTGTATTGTGTGCGCATTTCTTACAGACTAAACCATTTTGCAGGCGTTTGTTTTTTAATTCTTCAATGCAGGTTTCTTCATTGTGGTATTTCTCGAAGTACTCGCGTAATTCCATGCAGTAAATCTTTTGTTTCGGGATTAAATATAAATTAATCTACGCGCACAAAAAATTATATTAAATAAAAAAAAAGAATATCCTTTTCGAATATTCTCTTTTCACAATTATAAGAAAAACAATTACAGTTTTTCGGCTATTTCTTTTTTGTATTTATTAAGGATCGATTTTGTCATTCCCAGATTGGCTTTGGTTGAATCTACTGCTAAATAAATAAAGTACTCCCCATTATCAGAAACATCGATAATATGAATTTGAGAGGTTAACGTAATCATGATATTGTCAACGACCTGACCAGTTAAATTTAATGCTTTTATGGCATTCATCTTTGCTTTAACCACTTCAAGATTAAATGCAGAAGCCAATTCAGGATCGAAATCGCTCAAAACAGAATGTGAATAGTATGACATTCCGCTTTTGATTTCAGCTACAGAAACGGCTATAAAACCAGGTACATTTTTTTTGAGATCTTCTCCGAATTGTTTTAAAAAATCAGACATAGTATTTAGTTTAATTAGGTTTTTGGAAATCCTTTCTTGTGGATTTAGTACAAAAATATAGATATGATTCTATTTAATTATCCGTAATACGTACCTTGATTTAGTTTTTTTGCTGTGGATCCGTTATTCAGTTGCAAAATTATAATTATCTGATTTTTTATATAAGAATTTTTTTAAACTATAAATAGATTCGAATTATAAAGGAAGTCTTTTAGAAGCATTTATTTTTCTCAGACAAGGTTGGTACTATTTTGTTATTTATGCTAAAATCAAGTAATTAGACTTAATTAAAGCAGAACATCCATTTTTGACTTCCAATATATGAGGAATAGGATTAAATTATAGGTTAATTATTATTTTTAACACTTAAATTGTAGGATAAATAATATATTATGATGATATTTAGTTTTGATTAACAACATTAAAACTATTTAATATGAAAAAGACATTTCTAAAATTAGCAGGAGTATTATGCGTAACATTACTGCTTCATTCTTGTCAAAAGGATGAGCTTCCACAAAATGGAGAAACCAATAGTACTTTAAATCAAGGGCGGGCAATGGGATATATTCCATCGACGCCAGATCAGTTGGCAGAAATTAAAGAATTAAATGCATTTTCATACTATAATAAGGAATCCCTTCCTGCAAAGTATGTACTTCCAGAGTTACCCGTGGCTCTTAATCAAGGGTATAAAGGATCTTGTGTTGCTTATTCAATTGCTCATGCCCGTACTCTTTTAAATAAAGAATCGAAAACATTGGCTAACGGCAGTCCAAATTATGAAGCTTATGCAAGTGCAGATTATTTATACGAGAAGTATAAGTTTAATAAAAACAGTTGTGACAATGGTGTTTTTTTTATTGAAGCTCTGGATGCCTTAAAAACAGAAGGTACACCAAGTTATGCAGATATGGGATTAGTAAACTGCGGTGTTCTCCCTACTGCATCTCAAGAAAAAAACGCAAAGAAAAACAGAGTAAACGACTACTATAGATTACCATCTGAAACAGGTAAACCGATATTGGAAGATATAAAAAGACAAATTGCAAACGGAAACCCTGTAATAATAGGTATAAAAGTTGATTACGATTTTGGATCAAACTCTATTAGATTGTGGGACAAAAACAGTTCTGGTTTTTATGGTAATCATGCTGTCGTTTTAACTGGTTACGATGATGAAAAACAAGCTTTTAGACTTCTTAATTCCTGGGGATCGAGTTGGGGAGAAAATGGATATATTTGGGCTACCTACAGAAAAATACAAGAAGCTATAAGTCCAGATGCGTACGTATTAGAAACAGATAATTTGCTATCTTATAAAGGTGGATCTATGTGTTTTGTTTACTTGGTTAAAAATAAAAATAATGAAGCAGATAACATAACTTTTTCAGTTGATCAATTGGCTGCATTTATGAACAATGGAGAATTGAATTGGAGTAACAATCTGGTAAAACCTTACTATGAACAATACAATAATCCTACGTTAGATATAAATTATTATACACCTAATAATGATGGATTGGATGTAGATGGTGATTTGACTTTTGAGGTAAGATTAAGAATTGAATCCAGCAAAAACACCAGCTATCCTATTGATACAGAAAAAGGGGTTGAGCTAAAATTATGGAATGGGGCGTACGGAGGTAAAGATCAATCTATAAGTTGTAATGTTCCAATGTCAGGGACAGCTAAGGAGTCTGTTTTTAAAAATAATTTAGGAGAAACTTATAAATACATAGCCTATAATTATCTAAGCAATGGTTTTGGTGATAATGTTTTTAGTGAGGACAAAACAATACGATTCCGTGTTAAAAACGGACAATTTTATTTGACCGGCATGTATAGTAACTCTAAATTACCATCAGGAATAAATAGGTTAAGGACTTTTGGTATAAAGCTTGTAGGTACTATAGGTTCTATTTCAGATGTGAGAGTTTATAAAAATGGTAAACAAATAGGGATAGATAGTTTTGATGGAACTATAGCAGCTACCCAAATAAGACCCTGGATGCAGTGGTTCGAATAGTAAGTTTAGAGTAAGAAAATCATAAAAAAGTCTCCAAAATCAACTTGATTTTGGAGACTTTTTCGATTAGAGGTATTTAGCCTCATAATTCTTTCTGAAATACCAACTCCTCAATAATTTGTCTTTTCATAGTAGTATCAATATCATCTTTGGTTTCTGGATGAAAGATATTATACTTACGCAAAATATTTTGTAAGTAAATAGAGAAGCTGCTTAGCAATTTATCATAATAAAGATCCAATTGGTTTTTATCAGGCATTTCAAATTTCAGGGATAAATGAAACAACAAGTTTAATTAGGGGTCGTTAAAAAACTTTTTTAATTGTTATTTTAGCCAAAATAGAGATCAGTATTTTTTTTCTTAAGAGATAGAAATAGCACGTAATCTTTAATCCCAAATCTTGTCTTTTATGATTCTACTATTGTTTTTTGCCATTTTGTTCGGTCTTTTATGCCTTATAATTATTGTTTTCAGAGTTATTGAACCGGCTTATATGCTGCTGTTTAATAAACCGTTATTTTTATTTTGGAATCCAATTTTGAACAAAATAGACCTAAATGATAAAAGTATTTTAAGAAGAGAGTTTTCTTTTTATGCCAATCTTTCAGATAAAAAAAAGGGTTATTTCGAACACAGGATTCACTGTTTTATCAACCATTATAAATTTGAAGGCAAAGATATTATTGTAACTCATGAAATGAAGTTGATTATTGCCGGAACGTACATCATGCTCACTTTTGGAATGCGAAGATACCTGATCGAATTGTTCGAAAACATTATTATATATCCCACATCCTATTACTCTGTTATAAATGAAGAATATCACAAAGGCGAATACAATCCGAGAGCAAAAGCAGTAGTTTTTTCCTGGGAAGATTTTTTAAGCGGACATCAGATTAAAGACAATATAAACTTAGGACTGCATGAATTTGCCCATGTATTGCATTTTAATTCCAGAAAAAGCACAGATCCTAATGCCATTATTTTCTTTGATGAATTTACCGAAATTGAAAAGTATTTTGATGATGAAAATTTGAAGGAAGAAATCAGGCAAAAACAATATTTTAGAGAGTATGCCTACACGAATAAATTTGAGTTTCTAGCCGTTATTTTCGAATGCTTTTTTGAAACTCCGGAAGTTTTTAAAGAAGAATTTCCGGAATTATTTGAGCATGTAAAAATCATGATTAATTATCAAAGCATTCTTTAATTAAGTTACTTACCAGCTGTATTTCAGGATTAAACGGGCATTAAACGGAGTTCCTGCAGTAAAATGTATTTCATCTACAGGTTCCGTTTCATTGGCAAGTCTACTCGCTGTCAAAAACTGTGTTTCCTTCCATTTAGTGTCAAAAATATTATCAATATTTACACCAATCGAGATCTTTTTTATTTGATAATTTACAGAGAAATCAGTAATACAATATCCTTTTGCTAGTACCGAATTATCTTCGTTCGCAGGTCTGTCTCCTAAAAAACGGGTTCTTAAACTGCCGGAAAATCCTTTTAGATCCTTAACCGAAATTCCGCTTGTTAAAGTATGAACAGGAGCCAGGGGCAAATAATCCTGTCCTTTTGGTTCGTCTATAGTACGAGCGTGCGTATAAGTATAGTCAGTGTTCCAGAATAACCAATTGGTGAATTGATACCTTAAACCAAAATCAAAACCTTTACGGGCAGTTTTTCCACTTGGTTCTACTACAGCTTCATCGCCAACATATACAAATTCCTGCGCCAGATACAAATACCAAAGTGCCGTGTTAACAATCATTCTCGGGAAAGGTTTCCAGTTTATTCCAAGATCAGCACCATAAGTTTCAGGAAGAATTTTTTGACCTTTTTGGGCTACTACAACGCGGGCGTCATTGCTATGAAACCCTTTTCCTAATTTTAAAAAATATTGTAAAGTATTATCCTGGGTATATAAAAAATTCAGTTTTGGACTCACGATTGCTTTCGTTTGAATTTGATTACTGTAAGCAGGAGCTAATTGATCCTCGTAACCAAATTTAAAATAATCCAAACGCAAACCGGTATTAACGAGCCATTTTCCGGATATAAAATCAGCACTGGCATACGAGAAAAGATTGGTCTGGTTGACATCGCCAAGGCTTAAATATTCTAAAACCGTTTTTCGGTTTACCGTATGCGATAATTCAAGACCTTTACTGTTATCATTTCGTAATCCGGCACCTAATTTAAAACTCCATTGTGCATTTATCTTGTGATCATATTCAGATTGGAATCCTGCAAGAGTGCGGTTTTCTTTTTGTCTTATCTGATCTCCATTTACGGGATCGTTTAAGAAAAAAGTAAAATTCGAAAACAATTCAAAATCATATTTACTTAAGTAAGCCGTATTTTTAATCTGCGAATAATCATCAATTTTCGAATCATATTGCAGGTTGATATTCGTTCTGCCGGTATTTCCTCCTTCATTAGAATCGATAGCTCCAAAATGCGATATCATACCGCTATTTACGGCACGCTCAGGGATTTGTCCGCTTGCATCCCATTGACTTGTAAAACGCGATAAAGAGACCGCAATTTTATCTCCGTTATCCATTTTGGCAGCATATTTTGCAAATAAATTAATACGGTTAAAGTTCTGTGGCGCATCAAAATAACCATCGGTCATCATGTATTCTCCTGCAAAATAGGCTGATTGATTTTCAGTATGTAATAAATCAAATAAAGCAACAGTTCTATAGGTATTAAATTCGCCAAGCTCAAACGATATGGAGCTGTTTTTCAGCGCTTTTTTTGTATTAAAGGCAATATAACCTGCAGTGGTAAAATCGCCTTTATCGGCAAAATAAGCTCCTTTGTCAAAATCTATGTTATCGACGGTTTCCGGAATTACAAAATGCAGATCAGCATAACCCTGACCGTGAGCATGCGAAACCATATTTACAGGCATTCCGTCTACAGAAACACTAATATCTGTTCCGTGATCACAGTCAAAACCCCTAAGAAAAATTTGTTCGGCTTTGCCACCGCCCGCATGTTGACCAATAAAAAGTCCCGGAACCTTGCGCATGAGGTCCTGAGAGTTGGAGACAGGCTGAATTTCTAAGTCTATTTTAGAAATCGTATTCAGGTATTTCAGGTTGTTAGAAATGGTAACTTCTTCGAGTAAAAAAGGCTTTTCGTCTAAGCTGATAGAAAGTACTTCGTTGGTCAGGATTTTAAGATGTTTTGTAATAAAACCTTGTTTAGAGATTTGAATGCTGTCTTGTGGTTTTGTGCTTTCGATTGTAAACTTTCCGTTAATGGAACTATGAGCGTGTGTTTTTGATACATTATTTAAAATCAGAGCGTCGTCAATAGGTTTTCCGTTTGTATCTGTAATGATACCCTGAGTAGCTTGTGCACTTATAGAAAAAGACAACATAAACAATCCAAGAACAAATAATAATCTCATGCGAATAGGGTAATAATTTTAGAACAATTAAAAACCGCAAAAGTAATCTAACAAAAACAAAATATAAAACAAAAATATGTTAATTGTAAGAAAATGATTATTTTTTAAGTGATTGTATTGGAGGTTTTTATTCTTCGAAGATTTTTTCGGTACTAACACCATTATTCTCCTGATAAAGTTTTTGACCTATAACACCTTTATCCCCCAAGGCACGACCTTTTACCAACCATGCAAGTCCAAAAGCAAAAAGCGAAAGGGCCTCTAATACCAAAGTCGAATACGTAAATAATTTTAAAAGTTCAAAAACAGGAACCAAAACCACAAATAAAATAATCGAATATCCGGAAACCCTGTAAATATTATTTTCGTTCAGGATACTTTTAGGAGTTCTGGTTTCGTTTTCCTGACCAATCGTAAAAACGTTGATTGCCAACAACGCCAGGATTAAAAATAAGAGCGCAGCAAAACTATAATGAAGCCAACCCAGCCACTTTTCAGGATAAGGAATCAGGGTATAAATTTTGTTTGCAAAATCGTCTGGATTCGTAGGGAACAAAGCAACACCCAAAGCCAAAACTCCTGCAATATTGGTTAATAAATTGTCGTTTTTCCAGAGCGAAGGATTATCATGACCTTTGTACCGAATCAGGAATAAACCAACAGCACATAAGGTTCCGGTAAAAATTTCTCTTAAGTTGGTATAATAATAATGACTTATAGAAGGTTGAACCTGAGTTTGAAAGAAAGGAATTAGAGAAAAACCAACCAAAAACAGGGGCAGACTTATCCCTAAATATCCAATCGCACGCCTTATTCGTCTAAAAGTAAAAATGTCATAATTTTCAATTTTAATCTCCTTATTTGTTTGGGGTTTCATATTGCAGGATATTAATTAGCAATAAATACAGCTAAGATGTTATTGCTTTTTCGAAAATAAATTTTCTACGACCCAAGCCGGACCAATCATCAAAAACTGAAGATCTTTTAAGAACGAAGGTTTTTTGCCTTCGATATTATGACCGTAAAATTGCCCAATCCAGGCAATGATAAAAACACCAATAGAAAAGATCCATAACGGCACAACTTGTCCAATGTAGTAATTGACAATTAGACAAATTGCTGAAAAAACAGCAATTTTTATTGCCATTGCAACAGATAAACGTATATAAAAAATAAGAACAAAAATAAGCACCACAACCGCCCAATTTTCGATAATTGGCGAGTTTAACTTTAAGGTATTGGCAATTAAACCGCTTGGTATACTCATTAATAAACCTACGATAGAAAAGAAAATAGCCGGTACACAGATGTAATGTATCGCCTTATTTTTTGGGTTTTGATGACTTACCGCATATTCTTCAAACCATTGTTCTAATGTTCTCATTTTTTTGGATTTAGGTATACGTAAATCTAATAAAATTTCCCTTTAGTTGATCGAATTTACAAATTTGGCTAAAAAAATAGTATTAAATCTTATTTGTGATGATAATCAAAAACGTTGTCCCATAATTCATCTATAGTAACAAGGGCCTTGTCTAAAGCAATAACCTCCCATCTGCCATTAGTTTCTATACCAAGACCAATATTTTTTAATTTTGATAAAGCATCTTTTACATTAAAATCAAGATCAGTGTTTAGCTTCGTTTTAAACCAGGATTCGATTTGATCATCAAGTTCCTCTGCTGTTAAGGGGTTGTCACTGGTATATAAAAAAGTATAGGCCAAAATGGTTTCTTTAAGTACCTCTTCTTCAGAGGAGTTTAGCAACGAATAAAAAGCGCCACTGTTGTTCCCCAGATTTTTAAAATAAAGACTATCCGAAAGTATTTTAGAGTACTTTATTTTTTTGTTTGCAAAGTTGCTATATTGGCGAAATAAGTACAAAGACAAGATTCCCAACGCGATTAAGCCTTGGTTTAGAGAAGCTTTGCTGTTGAGCAAATCGATCGCTTCGCCAGATTGATACGCGGCATACATACCAATTAAAGCCGGAATTACGGTAGTACTTAATAACGAAATTCCGCCACCAATACCCGGTACCCAAAAGAATAATTTATCTTTTGTAGACATTCTGGGAATCGCATTTGGAAAAATCGTTTCGAGATCGTTTTTAGGAACACGCTTAAAGATTTTTAAAGCAATAGTTCCCGGATCAATAGGCATCTTGCCCAACTTAACTTTATTCTCGCTCAAATAATCCTTCTCGTTATAATTGAGGTAAATCATGACACGATCATAATATTCGATTTCAATTTCTTTTTTCCAGAAAATGAATTTTTTTACTTTTTCTTTTGCTTTATGATGCCCCCGAACATACAGTTCGTAGTCTTTAAAAGCATTAAAATCTATCGAAAGATTTAAGTCTATTAAATCTGAATCCTTAAAAGCTTTGTCTAAAGTTTCCTGATCGATACGACGGTAATTACCCTGTTCTAAAACTTTAAGCAGCGTTTCTTTAAAAATATTAAAATCACTTTTACCCATAAATCCTTTACGCTCTTTGTAGCTTAAATCAGGATCAAATAAGGCGTAGTTTTGTTTTAGATTTCGATTCAGGTTAAAAGCTTCGTAATGAAAATAGTGTTCGATGATATCAAACAGCTTTTTAAAATCATCGACCTTTTTTTGATCTTCAGAAAAAGAAACTATTTGTTGTTCGAGTAAGAATTCCTTATTAAAGGGAATGTAATGTTCTCGTGTCATACAGATTTTGGGCTTAAATTTTAGTGGCATTTCTAAAACGCAAAAATAACATCCGAAATTTGAATTACAGAGGGATTTGTATTAAAGTTTAGTTATTTTCTTTTAGCGTTTTAAAGATTGAAACTAACAAGAGTTTAAGGAGGTTAATCACATGGATATTACACAACAATTCGATAGCAACCCTACAAATAAAGAATTGCGAATTATTGTAAATTTGAAAGCATTTGAATTTTTACAAAAAACTGTTTTTTAAATTGGGAATTAAAACGTTAAGCAAAATAATATTTGATATGGAAGATATAAAAACATCTAAAACTCAAAATTTCTTTAGAATCCTCTTGGGGATTTTTATGATAGCCGCCGCCATTGGGCATTTTACTTTTCAAAGAGCCGATTTTCAGGCGCAGGTTCCTGATTGGGTTCCGCTTGATAAAGATCTTGTTGTAATACTCTCCGGAATTGTAGAGATAGCATTGGGGTTAAGTATGGTGTTTTTAACCCGCTATAAAGTAAAAGCAGGACTTGCGCTGGCACTATTTTACGTATTGGTTTTTCCGGGCAATATTGCTCAATATCTTAACGGTACCAGTGCTTTTGGTCTTGATACCGATCAATTGCGTTTGATGCGATTGTTCTTTCAGCCTGTTTTAATTTTCCTAACCTTATGGTCTACAGGTGCGCTTAGGTTTATAGCGCAAAAACTAAAAGGCTCAGACTATCAAAGGTTTTAATGTAATGACGTTAAACCTGACGCCTGAAACATTCAGGTCATTAGCACAAACTATTCACAATAAAAGCCCGGATCTGGTTTGAGCCATTTCTATTAGCCTACCTTACACAAAAAGATGGCGATAGAAGATAAGGTTCGGCAGGTTGAAGCACTATTTGATCGTCTTGAAATAGAAATTACTGCTTTTAAAACACAAACACAATTGTATTGCAATACAGGTTGCGGCAAATGTTGTACCACACCCAATATTGATGCTTCGCCATTAGAATTTTTGCCTTGGGCATTTCATTTATTTTTGAATGGCAAAGCCGAAGAAACTTTGGCATCCTTAAGAGATACATCATCTTCTAACAGCTGTCTATTATATCGCCCGCTTTCCCTATTAGAACATCATCAGGGAAGCTGTAGCAATTATCGATATCGTGGTTTAATATGTCGTCTCTTTGGTTATGCCGCAAATACCGATAAATATGGAAAATTGCGATTAGCGACCTGCAAGATCATAAAAGAGCAGCAACAAGAAAATTTTATAGCAGCCGAAGAAGCAATAAACAAAGACCAATACGTCCCTGTTTTGGCCAATTATTATATGCAGCTTGCACAAATTGATATTAGAATGGGGGTTTTGTCATTGCCTGTAAACCAGGCATTAAAAATCGCTCTCGAAGAGGTTTTACATTATTATGCCTACAGGCCATTTCCGGGGGGCTTGGATAATATCGCTTAAAAGACTTTTTATAGAAGTATTGACATTCGATATTATAAAAAAAATGAGGGAGTTAGTAGCTCCCTCATTAAGATACAACAATAAAGAAAACATGAACTTAAAAAAATTGTTGTATACTGTATTTCCTCAAGGTAAATGGCATTAAAATCTTCTATAAATTATTTATAAAAATGACATAAGTCGCTTTTATCTTTTTATCTAACTCTTTGTAATCCAATTTTATATTATCAGCAGTTCCGCTAGTAGAAAACCCGCTTAAACACTGCCTTACATAAAAGGGAGTTACCCTGTATTTCTCCGCCAGAGCCCTTATGATACCTTGATCATAGGTATATTTCTTATTTTTTTTCGTAGGTTTGTCCATTGCTCACTTTGTTTCGTATTAAGTAGTAAATATAGTAAGATATTTCTTAAAAAACAAGTATTTATAGGATTTTTTCTAAAAACAATAAACTATGGTAGGAGGGATAATACAAAGAATCAAGGTATACATTGATTCTATTGGTGGTAACGTTAGTGCTTTCGAAAAAGAAGTTGGTATGTCCAATGGTTCTTTTGCCAGTCAATTTAAGAATAACAAAACAATTGGCGTTGACAAATTAGAAAATATCTTAAACAGATATACTGATATTGACTACCATTGGCTCCTAACTGGAGAGGGTGAAATGTTAAAATTGAGCATTCTGGAAGAAAAAGCGAGCATTTATAAAAAAATAAGTAAATACGACAAAACAAATATTCCGTTATACGATGTGCAAACCCCTGAAGGAATTGTTGATTTGTTTGGTGATAACGAACATCAGGTCGTGGTAGATTATATCAGAATTCCTAAAATTTCTGAATGCGACGGAGCATTATATGTTTCCGGCGATAGTATGTATCCTTTGCTAAAAAGTGGAGATATTGTAGCCTACAGAAAGATACTCAATATCGAAAGCAATATTATTTGGGGCGAGATGTATCTGGTCTATGTAAACAATGATGGCAATGAATCTTTTTTTATCCGTTTCCTGAAACAATCAGAACGAGAATCGTATGTGCAATTTGTGGCTCAGAACCCACATCATCAAACCATAGAGTTTCATGTAAGTAGTATAAAAGCACTTGCTTTGGTAAAAGGTTCTGTCAGAATAAATACGATGCTTTAAATTTTTGCAGCGCCAGAAGTTTATACTGTGCTAAAAATATATTCCTGATATTTTCTATCCAAAGAGTATAGAGCCTTGCGGAGTGAAAATTCCTGGTTTATCCCTCTTAATGTACAACATAAAAAAAAGTGAGACTTTTAATCGTTATTTACGATTAGAAATCTCACTTAATTGTTCCAAAAAAAATGACAGTATTATAATAATTTTCTTTTAGGGAAAACTACAGTCTCAAGTAAAAATTATTTACTGCAATTTTACCACTAAATAAAGTTTTGGCAATGCGTATTTATACCTGTTTTTAGCTCAATAAGCAGTAACAGTGCATAAATAAAAGAGGTTAAGTCGAATTGTTAAGTATTTTTCTTGCTTTATTGCTTGGGTTCAGATTTTTTTAATTCGATTATTTTTTCGATATACTGTATCAGATTTTTTCTTTCCAGCGAAAATAAAGCAGTTTCATCCTCAGTAGTCAGGTATAAATTGGCAATACTTTCAGCATCCATTTTGTTACTTAGATACTGATGTTCGATATATTGAATAAGATTATCTAAAAAAAATTCATGTATTCTTCCTTTTTCAAGTGTTTCTTCGTCGCCCTCTTTTATTTTGTCCATTTCAGATTCTGGCAAATCTATGGTAAGGTAAGTGTAGTCAACTGCAACTTTCGAGAGCATTTCTTTGTCAACCTTTCCCGTACCGTAGCAATACGCACAAGGACCGGGAGCCCATTTTAATACTCTATTTAAACGTTGGATATCATCCCAATCAACAAATGCTTTACCAAGACATCTGGGGCATTCTATATTTGATCTTCTAAACAGGAAATTAAAAAAGGTCATTTTCTACAATTATTTTAACGATTAGTGGCGGGGCTAATATAATTATTTATGTAAGAAAAATTGGTTTAGGAAAGGTTTTTTTTGCAGAAAAAATTTATGCTTGATGCGAAGTGTGATTATTAAAGAGGATAAAAAATAGTTAAGCTATAAATTAAATTTTCAAATTTAATATTGTTTATAAGTAATTTCTTTCTGAAACAATTTTTTAACGATTTTTGTGTCATTCGGGATTAGCATCTGTGATTAGGAGTTTTGCTAATGATTAAGAATAGTAAAATAATAAGCTTATAAGTTGATTTTATGGAAATTGTTGATATCTTTGCAATTGTAGAGAATAGATTGTTGTCGGTTCAGTTTGATAATTGTGATTGCGATGAATTTACATTAGCATTCAGGAATTGGAATGTTATGTAGTATCGGGAAGTGCTATAAAGCTAACAGATACAATGAATGAGCACGACCATACAAAAGTAATATTATCTAAACTAAAAATTACTGCGGCATACTTAAGAGAAAATGGACTATTAGGAGATGATGATTTTGGATATATAGACATTCTGAATTAATTTATGAAAACTACAATTATGGAAAATCAAGAATTAAAAAGTAAATTAGAAGGATTGGTTTCTAAAACTCCCAGCAAATGGATTGAGGAAAGTAATAAAAGATTTGAAGATAAGGAGGGATTAAGATTTTCTCAACAAGTTGCTGTTCGTATTTTAAGAACACTTAGAGAAAAAAAAATGTCTCAAAAGGATTTAGCAGATTTATTAGAGGTAACCCCACAAACAGTTAATAAGTGGGTTAAAGGATCTGAAAACTTAGGTCTTTTTACAATAGCCAGAATACAAAAAGCATTAGGTATTAAAATAATGCACATTTGTGAAAATAATAATATCCTAATTAGTAGCACTGTAAATATTATCGAAATTTCGACTCAAGTGCATACTTACCTTAATGAAATTGAGAAAACTATAATTGCAGAAGAGGAAACCAAAAACATTCCTTTAGATGTATATATAAGTGAAGAGGAGTGTGTTGAAGTAGAATATAGTTATTCGTAAAAAATGGATGTAAAGAAAAATATTGGTTTTAGATTATTGAATATTGTTACAGAGCAGTTTGCGACATTTGAAATCGAAAATGTACCGGATAATAATGCTTTAAAATCAGAACTTCAGTTTTCGATTAATGCTGAAAATAGAGTTGTTTCCTGTAGAATGAAATTTCAATTTCTTCATGAAAAACAGCCAATTGTTGCAATAACAGTAGTTTGTAATTTTGATGTAGAAGAAACATCATGGAAAAATCAGATTGTGTCTGAGAAAAAAATCACATTACCAAAGCATTTTCTAGAACATCTTAGTGTGATAACAGTTGGTGCTGCAAGAGGAATATTGCATGCAAAGACAGAAAATACCTTTTTTAATAGATTTGTTATACCAACTTTAAACGTTAGCAATCTGGTTGAAAAAGACGTTATTTTTGTGGTTAAATAAAAAGAATCCAATTATAAAGGCCGAGATTTTTTCAAATTATCCAATAAAATCTGATATTTTCTCCCTACAGGAATAACTTCCCCATTAAACATTGTAAGCGATTTAAACGTTACAGCCTTAATTTTGGTAACATTTACTATAAACGAGCGATGTACCTGAACAAAGTTAGTGCTGTCAATTTCTGCGGCAATGCTTGCCAGTGATCCGTAAATAATTGTAGGCGATTTTAGTTTGGTGCTATACAGTTTCATGTAGTTGCCCAGACTTTCGATATACATAATATCTGTTAGAGGTATTTCGGCCATTTGTCCGTTTACGCGATGTGAGAGAACTTTTGTATTTGTATTAGTTTCTTTTTGCAGTATATTACCTGATAAGTAGATTTTGGCTTTTTCGATTGCTTTAGAGAATTTTTCGAACGAGATAGGTTTGAGCAAATAGTCTATTGCATCGTTTTGATAAGCCGAAAGTGCATAGTCAGAGTAGGCCGTGGTAACAATCGTTAAAGGTCTTTTGGGTTGCAATTCCATTAATTCGACACCTGAGATTACAGGCATATTAATATCCAGAAAAATAATGTCGTAGCTATTTTCGTTAAGCATTTTTACAGCTTCCATGCCACTAAAAGCACTTCCGGAATGTTCCAGATTATCAAATTTAGAAATATGTGATGCAAGCGCCTTGTGTGCCGGCGATTCATCGTCTATGATAAGACAGCGGTAGGGAGTTGCCATATTTTTAATTTTACGATAAAGATATTCTTTTCTTTTTTACAGTTCAGTTCATGCCTTAATCCGTAAACTTCAAGACGTCTTTTTAGGTTTTCGATACCAATTCCCGTACTCGAAAGTCGGGAACCTGATTCTAAATAATTGTTCTTGAGTGTAAAAGATAAATTTTGACATTTTACTTTTAAATCAATTACAATAAAAGGTTGTGCAGTTTCTGCCGAGAATTTAACCGCATTTTCGACCAGAGGCAAAAAGAACAAAGGCGGAATATCCATAGTATCAAAATCACCTTCAAAGTTTTGGGTAACCGTAAGACGTTCGTTCTGAAAAGTATAATACTCCGTATATTTTTTGATAAAAGCAATTTCTTCTTCCAGAAAAACATAATCTTTTTTGCTGGCTTCTATCTGATAGCGCAACATATCTGAAAGATTGAGGATTCGATCCGGCAATTTATCAGGATCAGATAATGATTCTCCGTATAGATTATTCATCGCATTCAATAAAAAATGCGGATTGAGCTGTTGTTTTAAAAACGAAAGTTCTGACTTAAAATTAATAATATCCTTATCGGTTTGAGAAACTTTTTTCATGATTCCCAAATGGAGAAAATACAAACAAGTACCATTAAAAATTAAAGATATGATCGATAAAGTTTTCATTTTTCCCAGCCCTGCATATAAAAAATAATCCGTCATTAAGGAGTAAAAGAAAACCCAATAGATGACGAATACCACCCAGAAAACCCGATACTTTTTTTTGAAAAGAAATTTATTGATTATAAACATATTGCTAATGGTTACACCCAAATACATGGGCAGGTAACCCAGACAAATATTTTGCAACAGAATAAAAGAATCTTTTTTATAGTAATTCATTTCGTCATAAATACAAACGAAAATAATCCCGATAACCAGGATATTTACGATGAGGTTCCGGAGAAAAAAGTTTTGATAAATTTTAAGAATCGTCATAACGGCAAAATTAAGGTAATATTATAGTTTTTAGGCCTTTGGTCGCTGGAATTATACAAACGCCATTGGTATAAATGAAACGCCATTGGTATAAAAAAACTATTATAAAAAACACTTGCCCATTACATTTGCTCTGAGTTTTAAACCATCCAAAAACAACTTTAGTCATTCTTCAGAATATGAAATCAAAAATCATTTCGTTAATCGTTGTATTTGCATCTTTGCAAGCCATCGCTCAGGAAAAAGAACCCGGAATGAAAGTTTTGGGTAAGGCATTAGTAGATAAATTCCCTACAACAAGAACTTTTGATGTGCAGTGCGAACAATTAGGACCAACAAATTACGATTCGGAATTGTTTGGAAATAATTCTGAAAGAGGCCGAATCGAAAGTCATAACCGATTTAAAGCGGCTTTTAATCTACCGTTTTATATATCAAAATCTAAAAGACTGGTATTGACAACTTCCCTTAGGTATAAATATGAAAGTTATGATTTTGGTACTACTTATAATTATAGTACCACACAAAATTATACCAGAGGGACAGAAGATTTTCATTATTGGGCTGGAGCGGTGAGTGCCACTTATATGACATCACTTTTTAAAAAACCGGTGATCTACAATGCTACGGTAAGTGCTGACGGGAATGAGGATAATTTTCAGCGGTTAAAAGGATTTGTATCTGCGGTTATAGTGCTTAAAAGAACACCAAGTACTACGATTACAGTAGGTGCTTTGGCTTTGTTAGATCCGTCTTCGATTGTTCCGGTAACGCCACTTTTTACACTGAATCATAAATTTAAAGATTCAAAATGGGATATGGACTTTATATTGCCGCAACGTCTTTTATTTAGAAGAGAATTGTCGGAAAATGGAAGGATTTCGCTTGGAACAGAGTTAAATTCTGAAAGTTTTTACTTAAATTTAAGCACCTCAAATTTAAATGGCATTTACGAACTCAATCAGCTGGAATTAAAATCCGGCATTACTTACGAGTATTGCTTTACGCCCAAGATAATTGCATTTGTAAAAGCCGGTGTCAACAATGTTCTTAGTACACGTGTTACCGAAAAAGGAGAACGTACCAGTCAATATGTATACGACCATAAAGAAGATGCACAGGGATATTTTAGAGTAGGAGTATCATACAATCTTTTTCAACGAAAATAATTCTGAAGCTAAAAAATTAAATAAATAGTTATGGTTGTTGAGGTTTTTAAAACGAATGTCCAGAAAGAATCAGATAAAAATTATGTCATAGCCGTAATTCAGACCCATTTTCCGGACTATAAGATTAATTTTGATTTAGAAGACTGCGATAAAATATTACGAATCGAAGGTGTTGATCTGCAATGTGATAATATTATCGATTACGTTAATTGTCTTGGATATATCTGTATTAGGTTAGATTAATTGTTTTTGCCTGTTATACGGTTTTTGACCTCTGCTGCGGTTTAATATTAAATAAAAAACAGGTATAAATACGTAGCTGTATTTTGCCGGTTTATAAATACTTTTGTGCGATAATTTCTTTAGAAAATTAAGTTATGATAAGCGTTATTCTTTCTCTTCTGCTTTTGTTTTTAAAGCTGTTTACATAACAGCTTAAATTTACTATTGCCTTTTATTGCTTTTTCAGGATCTAAAAGAGTGACGCTCTTTTTGGGCATTATTTTCTACATTTGCAGTCTATGAAAAAAGCACTCCATCTCTTTGATTTTACTCAAAAAGTCAATTATAAAAATGAAATTTTAGCAGGTTTAACCGTTGCTATGACGATGATTCCTGAATCGTTGTCTTTTGCTATTTTAGCAGGATTTCCGCCTTTGGTAGGTTTGTATGCTGCTTTTATTGCCGGTTTGGTTACTGCAATTTTTGGAGGAAGACCCGGAATGATTTCAGGCGGAGCAGGAGCGACCGTTATTGTTTTAATTGCCTTAATGAAATCGCACGGTATAGAATACGTTTTTGCTGCCGTCGCATTAGGAGGTATAGTTCAAATTTGTATTGGACTCTTTAAACTCGGAAAATTTATCCGGTTAGTTCCGCAACCCGTTATGTTTGGTTTCGTAAACGGATTGGCAGTCGTTATTTTTATGTCGCAGCTGGAGCAATTTAAAACCGTTGTTAATGGGCAGGTTTCATGGTTGCAAGGCACACCTTTGTATATCATGCTGGGTTTGGTTGCATTAACGGTAAGTATTGTTTTGCTTTTTCCGAAGCTTACAAAAGCAGTTCCCGCTTCGTTGGTAGCAATTATGGTCGTTTTTGCAATTGTAATAATCTTTAATATTGAAACCAAAACGGTCCAAGATATCGCTTCTGTTCAAGGAGGATTTCCTCCATTTCACATTCCTGAAATTCCGTTTTCCTTTGAGACTTTCAAAATCATATTTCCATATTCTGTAATTGTTGCTGCTGTGGGTTTAACTGAAGGTTTGCTGACATTAAACCTTGTCGATGAGATTACAGGAACCCGAGGAAACAGCAATCGCGAATGTATCGCGCAAGGAAGTTCTAATATATTAAATGGTTTCTTTTTCGGGATGGGTGGTTGTCCCATGATTGCCCAAACATTGGTAAATCTTGGTGCCGGATCAAGAGCCCGACTTTCCGGGATCATTGCAGCATTAACTATTTTACTAATCATACTTTTTGGAGCGCCTGTAATTGGCAAATTGCCAATGGCAGCTTTGGTAGGTGTGATGATGATGGTTGCCCTTACAACTTTTGAGTGGGCTAGTTTCAGAGTGATCAACAAAATGCCAAAACATGATATTTTTGTGGGTATATTGGTTGCTGTGATTACTATTTTGCTTCACAATCTTGCTTTGGCAGTTTTAATAGGTGTCATCATTTCGGCACTTGTATTTGCATGGGAAAGCGCCAAAAGAATCCGTGCAAAACATTTTATTGACGAAACAGGAGTAAAACATTATCAGATTTATGGTCCTTTGTTTTTTGGTTCGATAGCTGCTTTTTTTGAAAAATTTGATGTTACAAATGATCCGGATCACGTAATTATTGATTTTAAAGAAAGCCGTGTTGCTGATATGTCGGCGATTGAAGCGCTGAATAATTTGACTAAAAAATACAATCAGCTCCATAAAGTAGTCGAACTACAACATTTAAGCCCCGATTGTATCAAATTGCTTAAAAATGCCGAAGCGGTAATAAAAGTAAATGTAATCGAAGATCCTACGTATAAAGTGGTGTCTTAAAATTAGAAAATGTGCCAATTTGTAAATTAGACCATTAGATAATTTTGAATTCGAATATAAGTTAAATCCTGATTTTCTATAAAGATGCAGTGTGCCTGCGTGGGATATTCACATTAGGTATTATAATATTTGCTAGAGATGCGTTGTGTCAATAATGATTTCATTTTCTAATTGACAAATTATCTAATTGAACAAAGATTGATTTTTGTAACTTTGTCAAATGAAACTAACAGAAACCCTCGAAGATTTTTATACCGTAAAAATAAAAGGAATGCCTGAGAATCTGCAAAAAGAAATCGGACATTTTAATGTTTTTAAACTCGATGATTATATTGGTAGTACTTGTAATCCTTTGCCTTATACCCGAAAAGACTTTTATAAAGTAAGTTTGATCATTGGTAAAAACAAAGTTCATTATGCAGATAAAGTTGTTTCGATCGAAGATCAGGCTTTGTTTTTTGCAAATCCACAAATTCCGTACAGCTGGGAACATATTGATGAAAATCAAACCGGGTTTTTCTGCATTTTTACAGATGCTTTTTTTAGTCAGTTTGGCAATTTAAAAGAGTATCCTTTATTCCAGCCCGGCGGGAATCCTATTGTTCCGGTTTCAACAGAATTGGCTGAAGTTTTAAAAAAGGTGTATTTAAAAATGTTTGATGAAATCAATTCTGATTATGCTTTTAAATACGATGTGCTTCGGAATCTGGTTTTTGAAATTATTCATCTGGCACTAAAAACGCAAACGGTAACTGCTTCATTATACAGTAAATCGAATGCTACAATCCGGATTTCGTCATTGTTTCTGGAGTTACTGGAACGTCAGTTTCCAATAGAGTCAATCTCACAACAAATTAATTTTCGATCGCCATCAGAATTTGCAAATCAGCTCAATGTACATGTCAATCATTTGAATAAAGCTTTAAAAGAAACTACCGGAAAAACAACTTCGCAAATTATATCCGAAAGAATTGTTCAGGAAGCGATGATTTTACTCAAACAAACCAATTGGAATATTAATGAGATTGCATGGTGTTTAGGTTTCGAAGAATTGTCTCATTTTATTAATTTCTTCAAAAAGACTACTCAGGTTTCCCCTAAAACATATCGTGTGACTGAAATTATTTGATTTTCGTAACTTCTTGTTTGATTACTTTAATTTTTTAGAAGTACTTCGCCAATACCTTTGTCCTGTAATTAAAATGTAAAAATTTAAAATCATGGAAAATAACAAAGTTTGGTTTATCACAGGTGCCTCAAAAGGACTAGGATTAGAATTAGCTAAAAAATTATTGGCAGAAGGTTACAAAGTGGCTGCAACATCAAGAAGCGAAGAAGCATTAATAAAAGTACTTGGAGATCCATCGGAAAATTTTCTTCCTCTTGAAATGGATTTGGTTGACGAGAAAAGTGTCAAAAATGCAATTGAAGTAGCGGTAAGTTATTTTAAAACAATTGATGTATTGGTAAACAATGCAGGTTATGGATTACTGGGTGCGTTGGAGGAATTAACCGATGCTGAATCGAGAAAAAATTATGAGGTAAATGTTTTTGGCTTATTAAATGTAATCAGAAATACGATTCCTTATATGCGTGCCAACCAATCTGGCCAAATTTTTAATATTTCGTCTGTTGGCGGGTATTCCGGAAATTTTCCGGGCTGGGGAATTTATTGCTCTACCAAATTTGCGGTTGCAGGTTTGACAGAATCATTAGCGGCAGAAATAAAACCATTTGGAATCAATGCAACAATTGTTTATCCGGGTTATTTCAGGACTGATTTCTTAAAAGACAGCTCATTATTATTGCCACAAAATCTAATTGCAGATTACAAAGAAGTGAGACAATCTGAAAGTGCACACAAAGACGATATCAATCAGAATCAGCCTGGAGATCCTGAAAAATTAGCAACAGCATTAATCAAAATGAGTCACGAAAAAAATCCTCCGTTGCATTTATTTCTGGGAGAAGATGCTTATAATATGGCCAACCAAAAAATCGAAAGTGTACAAAAAGATTTAGAAAACTGGAAAGCCGTTTCTGTTTCGACCGGATTCTAGTCAGATAAGGAGATAATGTGTCTATTAGATAATTTTGAAATTCGATTATTAAAGTGAATTCTAATTTGAATAGTTTCCAGCTTTAACTGGAGGAATAAATACAAAGCTATGAAAGGCTTTAGCCAAACTTAAAGTTCGGCTAAAGCCTTTTCTGGTTGTATAATTATCTAATTATCAAATTTGTAAATTTTCTAATTACTTCACCAACATCGATTTTACTTCGCTGAATTTTCCATCGACTTCGTCAATTTGTAATCCTAGAATATGAGCAATTAAAGGATAAACCGAAACATTTTGAAAAGAACCTACTTTTTTATCCACTTTAAAAGCCGGACCTTTTGCATAAAAAATAGCCTGCATATCTTTTGTTCTATTATCATAACCGTGTGTTCCGCCATTTGTATTTTGGTTCTTGTCCTTGGCTAAACTATATCCTTTTTGAGTTTCAATAACAAAATCATGAACTCTTGGGTTGGTGCCGTAATGCAATCTTTTTGGGACTTCGCCGGATTTCCAGAACTTGATATGGGGTACTTTTTTTAAAGCTTTTGCAATAGAATCCTGATAGCCCGGTTTTGCCTGAAGGCTCATAATAGGGTTAATAACCTCTTTATAGCCCAGCCATTCCGGTTTTAGATAATCTAAGATGATTACTTTTTTTTCATTGCTGATATCAGTCATTCCGTGATCTGAAACAATAATCAGATTAATTTGCTTTCCAATAGCCAGGTGATCTAGTTTTTGGGATAATTCTCCCATAATCGAATCCATTTTGATTACCATTTTTTTGTTTTGCGCAGATAGCGGACCAAATTCATGGCCTGTATGGTCTGGTTCATCAAAATATAAAGTAATTAAATGTGGGCGCTGTTTTTCAGGAAGCTGTAGCCAATGTAAGACTGTATCTATTCTGGTTTCGTATGGAATTTTATTGTCATAGTTTTTATAATAACCAGGTCTTCTTTTATCCAGATCTGATCCGGGCCAGAAAAAAGAAGCCGCTTTTACGCCTTGTTGTTCGGCTACATTCCAAATTGGATTTTCCCCATAAAATCTTGAATCATTTTTTGTATCCAATGATAGCGAGAATAATGCGTTTAGCCCGGCATCATAAAAAGCATTATTGATGATCCCGTGATGATCAGCATATAGACCTGTTACAATCGAATAGTGATTCGGGAAAGTTTTACTTGGATAAGACGGTCGCATTGATTTTGCATGAACGCCTTCTTTTGCTATTCTCTTTAGATTCTGGAGATTAAATTGTTTGGCATAATCCCAACGAAATCCATCCATAGAAACTAGAACGACATAGGTGTCTTTATTAGATTGAGAATAGGAAATAATGCTAAGAAGTAAGAAGGTAAAAAGTAATAGGTGAGTTGTGAATTTTCTCATTTTGCAATTTTAATAGAACTGCAAATTTACTTATAAACGATTTTTTAATGAAAAAGAGAATGTTAAACAATCTTAAATAAAAGAAGTTTGCCACGAATTTCACGAATTTTCACGAATGCTTTATATGAGAAGAGTTTGCCACAGATTAAAAGGATTAAAAGGATTAAATAGATTAATCTGTGAAAACCTTTTTAGTTTGTGACTAAAAAAATATTCGTAAAGATTAGAAAAAATAATTCGTGAAATTCGTGGCGAAAAAATCTTTTTAATCTGTGAAATCTGTGGCAAAAAAAACGCCAGATCAAATCTGGCGTTTATAAGTAAGAAGTTAAGAACGATTACATCATTCCCGGCATACCGCCACCCATTGGCATTCCGCCAGCGTTTTCTTCTTTAATATCAATTAATGCACATTCTGTAGTAAGGATCATTCCGGCAACAGATGCAGCATTTTCTAACGCTACACGAGTCACTTTTTTAGGATCGATAATTCCGGCTTTTAGCATGTCTACATATTCATCAGTTTTGGCATTGTAACCAAAATCACCAGAACCTTCACCCACTTTTGCTACAACTACAGAACCTTCAAGACCTGCATTTTCAACAATAGTTCTTAATGGAGATTCAACAGCACGAGAAACAATCTGAATTCCGGTTGCTTCGTCAGCATTATCAGCTTTAATTCCTGCTAATGCAGCTTTTGCTCTTAATAAAGCAACACCACCACCAGCAACAATTCCTTCTTCAACAGCAGCACGAGTAGCGTGTAAAGCATCATCAACTCTGTCTTTTTTCTCTTTCATTTCAACTTCAGATGCAGCACCAACATAAAGAACAGCAACACCACCAGCTAATTTAGCCAAACGCTCTTGCAATTTTTCTTTATCATAATCAGAGGTAGTAGCTTCCATCTGACCTTTAATTTGGTTTACTCTGTTTTTGATAATATCAGCTTCACCTGCACCACTTACAATTGTAGTGTTGTCTTTATCGATCGAAACTCTTTTTGCAGTTCCTAACATTTCGATAGTAGTGTTTTCTAAGGTATAACCTCTTTCTTCAGAAATTACAGTTCCACCAGTTAAGATTGCGATATCTTCTAGCATTGCTTTTCTTCTGTCTCCAAAACCAGGAGCTTTTACAGCAGCAATTTTAAGAGCACCTCTTAATTTGTTTACTACAAGAGTCGAAAGAGCTTCTCCGTCAACGTCTTCAGCAATAATCAATAATGGTTTTCCTGATTGAGCAACTGGCTCTAAAACAGGTAATAACTCTTTTAAAGAAGATACTTTTTTGTCGTATAATAAGATATATGGAGAGTCTAATTCAACTTCCATTTTTTCTGGATTTGTTACGAAATAAGGAGAAAGATATCCTCTGTCGAATTGCATTCCTTCAACAACATCTACAAAAGTGTCCGTTCCTTTAGCTTCTTCAACAGTAATAACTCCTTCTTTACCTACTTTTGCAAAAGCAGTAGCGATTAGTTTTCCAATCACTTCGTCGTTATTTGCAGAGATAGAAGCAATTTGTTTGATTTTGTCAGAATCACTTCCAACAACTTTAGCTTGTTTTGCAAGGTCAGCAACGATAGCTTCAACAGCTTTATCGATACCACGTTTCAAGTCCATTGGATTTGCACCTGCAGCAACGTTTTTCAAACCTTCTTTTACGATTGCCTGAGCTAAAACTGTAGCCGTTGTAGTTCCGTCACCCGCTAAATCATTAGTTTTAGAAGCTACTTCTTTAACCATTTGCGCGCCCATGTTTTCTAATGGGTCTTTTAATTCGATTTCTTTTGCAACAGAAACACCATCTTTAGTAACAGTTGGTCCACCAAATGATTTACCAATAATTACATTACGACCTTTTGGTCCTAAAGTTACTTTTACAGCATTTGCTAATGCATCAACACCACGTTTTAATCCGTCACGTGCTTCAATATCAAATTTTATATCTTTTGCCATTTTTTTATTTTTTGTTTAAAGTTTGAGTTGTTTCAGGTTTCCCTGATACTTAATTCTTGAGACCTATGTTTTTTTAGATAATCGCTAAGATATCATCTTCGCGCATAATCAAATAATCAGTTCCTTCAAGTTTTAATTCTGTTCCTGCATATTTGCCATATAGAACAGTATCGCCAACTTTTACGGTCATAGTGTGATCTTTAGAACCATTTCCTACTGCAACAACAGTTCCTTTTTGTGGTTTTTCTTTGGCAGTATCTGGAATAAAAATCCCTGACGCAGTTTTAGTCTCAGCTGCAACAGGCTCAATAAGTACGCGGTCTGAAAGCGGTTTAATGTTTAAAGTCATGATTTTATATTATTAATAGTTTATACTTTTTTTATGTTCAAAGAACTTTCAGAAATTGTGCCATGCTCTTAAAACTGACATTATTTCCTAAAAAAAATGCCAGCTTTGACAGGCTGGCATTTTATATTTATTTCAAAATTATTATTTCGCTGCTGGAGTTGCCGGAGCAGGTGTTTGTTGAACAGGAGCAGCTGGCGTATTTGCAGGAGCTTCAGTTTTTTCGATAATTTTAGAATCAGTATCACTTAATGATCCTGTAAAGCTTAGGCTTGAAAGCAAGATTAAAGCAATCAAAATAGTAGCTAATGTCCAGGTACTTTTATCTAAAAAGTCTGTTGTTTTTTGTACTCCACCTAACATTTGAGTTCCACTAATAGTAGACGACAATCCGCCTCCTTTAGGGTTTTGAACCATAATTACTACGATCAATAGAAAACATACTATTGTGATTAAAACTAAAAAAATTGAAAATGTGCTCATTGCTTAATTATTATTGTTATTTTGTTGTAAAATCTTTATATCCGAAATACGGTCTGCAAAGAAACTAATTTTTTCTGGATATTTCAAAATTAATATTTCATATGCTTGTATTGCTTTTGTATATTTTTTTTGTTCTAAATATACTCTTGCCAAAGTCTCTGTCATTAAATACGAATTGTCCTCTTTGTTAAGGTCAAATTGCACTGCCGGAATTATCGCAGTTTGCTTGATGGGAGAGATTTTTGGGTTTGTTTCGATAAATTTATCGATTATTTCTGCTTTTTTCTTTTTGTCTTCGTCAACGATTTCAATCTCAGCTACCGGTTCAGCGTTATGTTCTGTTTGTTTTGCTTCTTCGGGACCTTCCTCGGTTCTGTCAATAGGTTCTGTTCTGGATAATTGCAGCCATTCCTGGAAAGAATGTTTTTCATTAAAAGAAAAATCCAACGGTTTTCCTATTTCCAGATTTTCTTCGGCAACTTTTACAATTTCCGGAATTTCAACTTCTTGAGGTTCCTCGCTTATTTTTGGTTCTTCAAAAACTACAGTTGTGGCTTCTTTTATAGAGTTTAATATAGATTGCTCGATAGGATCAACCCTTACCTCTGGAATTTCATCGTCGACTATTTCTTCAAAGAAGGCTAAAGTTGCTTTTTTAACAGCAATTACAACACGTTCTTCGGCGATTGGCTCCTCTTTTGTCTCTTCGATTTTTACAGGTTCTTCAAGAATAGCGGGTGTAATTTCTTCTACAGGAGTTACAACAGGTTCCTCGGCAATTGCCTCAATCTGTTGCTCTTCAATTTTCGCAGGTTCTTCAAGAACAGCTGGTGTAATTTCTTCTACAGGAGTTACAACAGGTTCCTCGGCAATTGCCTCAATCTGTTGTTCTTCGATTTTTGCAGGTTCATCAAAAACAGCTGGTGTAATTTCTTCTACAGGAGCTAAAACAGGTTCATCGGCAATTGTCTCAATTTGTGGTTCCTCGATTTTTACGGGTTCTTCAAAAGTTGTTGTTGTAACTTCTTTAAAAGAATCTAAAATAGAGGACTCAATAATTGGCTCAATTTTTTGTTCTTCAGTTTTTACAGGTTCCTCAAAAGTAGTTGTTGTAACTTCTTTAAAAGAATCTAAAATAGAGGACTCAATAATTGGCTCAATTTTTTGTTCTTCAATTTTTGCAGGTTCTTCAAAAACAATATTTGTTGCTTCTATAATAGAGTTTAAAATAGATTCTTCGGCAATTGATTTGATTTTTGATTCTTCTGTTTTTGCAGGTTCTTGAAAAGTAGTTGGTGTAACTTCTTTAAAGGTATCTAAAATAGATTGCTCTGTAATTATTTCAATTTTAGGTTCTTCTGTTTTTACAGGTTCCTGAAAAGTAGTTGGTGTAACTTCTTTAAAAGTATCTAAAATAGATTGCTCCGTAATTGTTTCAATTTTAGGTTCTTCTATTTTTTTTACCGTTTCTTCAAAAGTTACGTTTGTCGCTTCTCTTATAGAATTCAGAATCGATTGTTCAATTGGATCAATTCGTACTTCGGGTGTTTTTTTGAAGTCCTGAATAGAAACAATTTCGCTGTCAAAAACGTTAATTTCTAAAAGATCTTTCAGTTTTTGATCGTAATATTCGTTTTGTATAGAAGTAAAACTTTCAGAAGTAATAAAATCAAACAAAACGGCGCGATCACCCGTGTGAGCTGCTGTAACTTTTAGAGCATAATTATACTTAAAACTGTTTTGACTGTAAAGACCTTTTAATCGCAATGCCCGCGCACTTTGAAAATACGGAAATTCATTCAAAACACTTCCTAATGCATCCGCTTGCTTTTCTGTAATCGCATCGGGTTTATTCATTAAGTAGGTATAATCAGTTACATTCATTTCTTATTTTTTTGTTTAATCGTTATTTTTGTTTATTTGTTTAATCGAAAATTTGTTTAATCGTTTTTATCGATTGAACGACTCAACGATTTGCCGATTAAACAAAAAAACTACCATTTGGCTAAAGAATCATTAAAAATATCCTGCGTGATTCTTTCGAAAATAGTCTGAAGTGCTGTATTTAAAATGGCACCCGTTGGTAATCCTGTTCCTGGAAAATCATAATAAAATTCGAATGTTTTCTCAAAATTATCAGTTTCTTTCTTTTTGTTTGTAAACCTGACATTAATACGAATCGTCAATCGGTTTTGAGCAGCTTGCTGATCTGCAGTTGCCGTCATTGGAGTTGTTCTGTAGTCTACAATCTCTCCTTCATAAACTAAGTCGCCACTATTGCTAACTAAGTTTAGATTGGTTTGATTCTGAATTAAATCTTGTAAGGCTAATGTAAACGTTCTGTCAATTCCAGGTTCGATCAAATCGGCATTATTCTGAAAAAAGTTAACCTGAAAAGTTTTAGCGTCAATTTTTCCAGTTCCTGTAAAGTTATAGACAGAGCAACCACTTAACATAAAGAGGCTCATTAAGGCAAGCAAAGAATATATTTTTTTCATAAAATCAGTTGTAGTAATAAATTTCAAATTCTAATTCCTGACAATTGCAGGTCTTTTGAAATCGAAACTTCATTTTTTTTCAAATATAGCAATTAGGATTTTTCTATTTAAAGGTCAAATTGTTTAATTTTTCGATATAAAGTACGTTCCGAAATGCCTAATTCGTCGGCAGCAGCTTTTCGTTTTCCTTTGTTTTTTTCTAATGATTTTTTAATCATTTCGATTTCTTTTTGTTCTAAACGCAAAACTTCTTCCTCTTCGATTGTTTCTGCAAACAAATAATTATCATCTTGCATCTGGTAGTTGTCTTCGCGCGTTGTTGGCGTCATGACAGCTGTTCTTGGTTCTTCTTCAAAGTCTATTTCGCTTTCGTTTTCTTGCGAGCCATATATTTTCTGAATCAAATTAGGATTAATGTCCTGTACTTTTGAGGTACCATTTTTCATCAATTCTAAGGTAAGTTTCTTCAAATCATTCAGATCACTTTTCATATCAAAAAGCACTTTGTACAAGATATCTCTTTCAGTGCTAAAATCATTTTCTTTTTTCTTATCGCTAATTACAGAAGGTAAATTGGTTCCTTCAGTAGGTAAATACGATTGTAAGGTTGCCAGTGTAATATCACGATTGGTTTCCAGAACGGAGATTTGTTCCGCTACATTTCGCAACTGACGAATGTTTCCGTTCCATCTGAATTTTTGCAAAAGCACTACTGCATCATCGTCTAACTTTAACGGTGGCATTTTGTATTTATGCGCAAAATCAGCTACAAATTTTCTAAACAATAAATGGATGTCTTCGTTTCTTTCGCGCAACGGTGGCAAAGTAATTTCGACAGTAGTTAAACGATAGTATAAATCCTCACGGAATTTTCCTTTTTCAATGGCATTGAACAAGTTTACGTTTGTTGCGGCTACGATTCTTACATTGGTTTTTTGAACCTGAGAAGAACCTACTTTTATAAACTCACCATTTTCAAGCACACGAAGCAAGCGAACCTGGGTTGTTAAGGGCAATTCGCCCACTTCATCCAGAAATATAGTTCCACCATCGGCTACTTCAAAATAACCTTCACGCGTACTGGTAGCACCTGTAAAAGCGCCTTTTTCGTGACCAAAAAGCTCACTGTCAATGGTTCCTTCCGGAATTGCACCACAGTTTACAGCAATATATTTACCATGCTTTCTGTGCGAAAGCGAATGAATAATTCTTGGAATATTTTCTTTACCAACACCACTTTCTCCCGTTACCATTACTGATATATCAGTAGGAGCAACCTGAATGGCTTTTTCGATGGCGCGATTTAATTTCGGATCATTTCCAATAATTTCAAATCGCTGTTTTATTGCTTGAACTGTTTCCATTTATATATCTTAATCTTTTGCCACGAATTTCACTAATTTTCACAAATTTTATTAAATCGGGCTAATGAATAACTCTTTTATGTTGTAGTGACTTTTTATTAAAGTTAATAATAATTCCCAAATCACTATTAGATAGTTTTAAATAATTAATCGTTTGAGCTGTATGCTCATCTACAATGTCTTTTGATGCTTTTATTTCTAAAATAATTTCATCGTAAATAACAAAATCAGCATAGAATTTATGTGCTAAAACAATGTCTTTGTATTGAATGTTATATTCTTTTTCACGTTCAAAAGGAATATTATGTTTTTTAAATTCATATTCTAATGCATCTTTATAAACAATTTCAAGAAGTCCTCCACCAAGTATTCTGTGGATTTCCATACAAATGCCTACAATTTTATAATATTCATCTTTTCTATATAATTCCATAATTGCTTTTTTTTAAAGCAAACTTATCGATTTATAAAGTATTTGAAGGAAAATTAGTTCAAATTAGTGAAATTCGTGGCAAAAAAAAACTCTAATTCATTTCAGAATACCCTACCGCTTCACCTTTTAAAGTTCCGCTGGTGCAACTTGTGATTTTTACGTTTACAAAATCTCCAATTTTATAATTTTCTTTCGGGAAAACTACTGTGATACTTTGTGAGTTTCTTCCTGAGAATTCCTCGGTTGATTTTTTAGACACTTTTTCGACTAAAACTTCAACAATTTGTCCCACGAATTCCTCACTGCGGAACCAGGCGTGTTTTTGTTGCAAATCGACAATTTCCTGCAATCTTCTGGCTTTCGTTTCTTCGGCAACATCATCTTCCATTTTTCTTCCCGCCAAAGTTCCCGGACGCTCAGAATATGAATACATATAACCAAAATTATATTTTACATATTCCATTAAGCTCATTGTATCCTGATGATCTTGTTCAGTTTCTGTAGGGAATCCGGCGATCATATCTTGCGAAATCGAAGCATTTGGTATAATTGTTCTGATTTTATCAATCAGGGTCATATATTCTTCACGAGTGTGCAAACGATTCATTTCTTTCAAAATTCTGTTACTTCCGGATTGTACGGGTAAGTGAATGTGTTTGCAAATATTAGGATGTTTTGCAATAACATGTAAAACACTTTCATGCATATCCTGCGGATTAGAAGTCGAAAACCGAATACGCATTTTAGGAAAACCAACAGCAACCATTTCAAGCAATTGATCAAAATCAACTGCTGTAGCTTTTTGCATATCAGAAGCGTTTACAAAATCTTTTTTCAAACCACCACCGTACCAAAGGTAACTGTCTACGTTTTGACCTAAAAGTGTAATCTCCTTAAAGCCTTTGTCCCACAAATCCTGAATTTCTTTTATGATACTTTGAGGTTCACGACTACGCTCACGACCACGAGTAAATGGTACTACGCAAAAAGTACACATATTATCGCAACCACGAGTTATCGAAACCAGCGCCGTAATCCCATTACTCATCAAACGAACCGGCGAAATATCTCCGTATGTTTCCTCTTTTGATAAAACAACATTTATGGCATCACGACCGTCTTCTACTTCTGCCAGTAAATTAGGCAAATCTTTGTAAGCATCAGGTCCAACAACAAGATCGACTATTTTTTCTTCTTCCAAAAACTGACTTTTCAAACGCTCGGCCATACAGCCCAAAACGCCCACTTTCATTTTTGGGTTAATACGTTTTACCGCATTATATTTTTCCAGACGTTTGCGAATAGTTTGTTCTGCCTTATCTCGAATCGAGCAGGTATTTACAAGAACTAAATCGGCATCTTCAAGAGTTTGGGTAGTATTGTATCCGTTTATCGATAAGATTGAAGCTACGATTTCACTATCAGAAAAATTCATTGCACAACCGTAACTTTCGATAAAAAGTTTTTTAGTATTCTCAGGTTTATTTTCCAAGACAAGACTTTCGCCCTGCTTGCTTTCTTCAATAATCTTTTCCATTGTATAATTTCAAAGTGCAAAGATAATGTAAATGCGGTCAATGTGACAAGATGGCAGAGAAAAGATTTCAGAATTTAGAGTTAAGATTTTAGAGTGTTGCTTAAGGATTGCTGATTTTAGATTTTGCTTATTGGGATGCTTAATAAAAAAAGTATTTACTCTTTTTGCAGATATTCGATGGCAATGTAAAATACGGAATCAAAATCTAAAATACTTTTCCTAATAATTTAGTCTGGAGCTACTGGTGGTAAAAAAGAACATTTTAGGGTCATAAACCTTTAAAAGTTATACCTATATATATAATAGGTAGCAATACAGATAAATCTGCAATTTTAAGAAACATAATATTAAAATACCTCAAAAATGAATTAGCAAGGTTAATATTTAAAAAAAATAGATACTTTTGTTGCAGAAAAATAGAGCAATGGCAAAGAATTTAGTAATAGTGGAGTCACCTGCAAAGGCGAAAACGATAGAGAAATTTCTGGGAAGTGATTTTCAAGTAGAGTCGAGTTACGGACATATAGCAGACTTACCATCAAAGGAAATAGGAGTAGATGTAGAGAATGGCTTTAAACCTAAATACGAAGTTTCTCCAGATAAAAAAGCCTTGGTAAGCAAATTGAAAACACTATCTAAGAATGCCGAAATGGTTTGGTTAGCAAGTGATGAGGACCGCGAGGGTGAGGCCATTTCCTGGCATCTGGCGGAAGAACTAAAACTAGATATAAAAAAAACCAAGCGAATTGTTTTTCACGAAATTACAAAGTCTGCGATTCTTAAAGCAATCGAAAACCCAAGAGAAATTGATTATAATTTAGTAAACGCACAACAAGCACGTCGTGTTTTAGACCGTTTAGTAGGGTATGAGTTGTCTCCGGTTTTATGGAGAAAAATTAAAGGCGGACTTTCTGCCGGTCGTGTACAATCCGTTTCGGTTCGTTTAATTGTAGAGAGAGAGAGCGAAATTCAGAATTTTAATGCAGTTGCGACTTACTCAATCGTAGCAGAATTTGTAAATGAGGCTGGAAAAACTTTCAAAGCCAAATTACCAAAGAACTTCAATACTAAAAAAGAAGCCGAAGATTTTTTAAATAAAAATATCGGATCACAATATAAGGTAGCCGATTTAGAAACTAAACCTACCAAAAAATCTCCAACAGCACCTTTTACAACTTCGACCTTGCAACAAGAGGCAGCAAGAAAATTGTATTTGCCAGTTGGGATCACCATGCAACTGGCACAACGTTTATACGAAGCCGGACTTATTACTTATATGAGAACGGATAGTGTAAATCTTTCTAAAGATGCTATGGATGCTGCTGAAGCGGAAATTATAAAATCATACGGTGCAGCATTCTCGAAACCAAGAGTTTTTGCCAATAAAAGTAAAGGAGCACAAGAGGCGCACGAAGCAATTCGTCCTACTGATATGTCGCGTCATACTGTAAATATAGATCGTGATCAGGCTCGTTTGTATGATTTGATCTGGAAAAGAACATTGGCATCTCAAATGAGTGATGCACAATTAGAAAGAACAAACGTAAAAATTGAAGCCAATAATCACAGCGAAATTTTTACTGCTTCCGGAGAAGTTTTACTTTTTGAAGGTTTCCTGAAAGTATATTTAGAAGGTCATGATGATGATGAGGAAGAACAAGAAGGAATGTTGCCTGCCTTGAAAGTAAACGAAAAATTAGTTAACAATTATATTATAGCAACCGAAAGATATTCAAGACCGCCTGCAAGATATACGGAAGCTTCGTTGGTAAAAAAACTAGAAGAATTAGGTATTGGACGTCCGTCTACGTATGCACCAACTATTTCGACAATTATCAACAGAAATTATGTTGAAAAAGGAACTCTTGAAGGACAGGAACGTAATTATACACAACTTACTTTGCAAGCAAGTAAAGTAGGAGAGAAGTTGCTTAAAGAAAATACAGGTTCAGACAAAGGGAAATTAGTACCTACAGATATTGGCACAATTGTGACGGATTTCTTAGTAAAGAACTTCGGAAACATCCTTGATTATAACTTTACTGCAAAAGTAGAACAGGATTTTGATGAGATTGCCGAAGGAAATATCGACTGGGCAGTAATGATGCAGGAATTCTACAATAAATTTCATCCAAATGTAAAAGAGGTTGAGGCAAATGCAGAACGTGAAAGCGGAGAAAGAATTCTTGGTAAGGATGCTGACGGAAGACAGGTTTCTGTTCGTTTAGGAAAATTTGGTCCAATGGCTCAAATTGGAGAAGCGGATGATGAAGACAAGAAGTTTGCAAGTTTAATGTCTGATCAGAATATTGGAAACATTACGCTTGAAGAAGCATTGAATTTGTTTTTATTGCCTAAAAACTTAGGAGAATATAAAGGAGAAGAAGTAGAGGTTAGTAATGGTCGTTATGGTCCTTATGTACGTCACGGAAGTGTTTTTATTTCTTTGCCAAAAGGAGAAGATCCGTTAAGCCTTTCTAAAGAAAGAGCAGAAGAGTTAATTGATGAAAAAGCAATCGCAGATGCACCAATTGCAGTTTACAAAGGCGAAGGTGTTCAAAAAGGTGTAGGACGTTTTGGTCCGTTTATCAAATGGAACGGTATTTTTATCAATGTAAGTAAAAAATACAATTTTGATAATCTGTCACAACAAGAAGTTGAAGAACTAATTGAAGATAAATTACAGAAAAATATAGATAAAGTGCTTCACAATTGGGAAGACGAAGGAATTTTGGTTGAGAAAGCTCGTTGGGGTCGCTCTGTTATTACAAAAGGTAAGATCAAAATTGAATTAAGTAAAGATGTTGATGCAACAAAATTAACATTGGCCGAAGTTCAGGAAATGATTGCCAAAAAAACACCGGCAAAAAAGACACCAGCAAAAAAAGCAACAACCGCTAAAAAAGCTCCAGCTAAAAAACCAGCTGCTAAAAAGAAGTAATAAATGGAATTTGATTTTCTAGAACCAGTTAATGACGGAATTTTAAAATTCATTAGTTCATTGTCTTCGCAGGAATTGGGTAGTAAAATTGTTTTGCATACTCAGGATCAGTTTCCTGATATTAGCAAAATTACAATTGCAATAATTGGCGTTTTAGAAGATCGTCGCAATAGCAGTGTGATTAATGAGGTTAACTTAAATGCAGTTCGTAAAAAATTATATGGCATGTTTCCGGGTAACTGGGATGCTTCTATTGCAGATTTAGGAGATATTCTTCCGGGAGATTCTGTAGAGGATACTTACTTTGCTTTAAAAAAGGTAACGTCTGCCTTAATTAAGAACAAAGTTATTCCTATAGTTCTGGGAGGTTCGCAGGATTTGACCTATGCATTATATCGTGCTTATGACGATTTGGAACAAATGGTTAATATGGTTGCTGTAGATAATAAGTTTGATTTTGGTAAAGAAAACGAAACAGTTTCGGCTAATTCTTACCTTACTAAAATTATTATAGACGAGCCTAATAATTTGTTTAATTATTGTAATATAGGATATCAAACCTATTACAATTCGCAGGAAGAGATAGATCTGATCGAGAAATTATTCTTTGATGCGTATCGTTTGGGTGAGATTTCGAATAAAATTGCATTGGCAGAGCCTGTTTTTAGAGATGCAGATTTGGTAAGTATCGATTTAAATTCAATAAAGTCATCAGCATCTGCTAATATGGTTTCTTTTGAACCAAATGGTTTTAACGGAAAAGAAATATGCTCATTGGCGAGATATGCCGGAATTAGTGATAAAGTTTCTTGTTTAGGGGTTTTTAATCATAATAGTACGACACCGGAATCTGGAATTATTGCGCAGATTGTGTGGTATTTTATAGAAGGTTATCATTATCGATCAAAAGAATACCCGTTTGGTAGTCGGGCAACGTATTTAAAATATATTGTTCCGCTTGAAGAAGAGGAATTAATTTTCTATAAAAGTGACAAAACGGATCGTTGGTGGATCGAAATTCCATCTGAATCAAATGGTCACAATAAATTGAAAAGAAATACGTTATTACCGTGTTCATATGACGAATATTTGAGCGCTTGTAACCAAGAATTGCCAGAAAGGTGGTGGAAAGCACAGCGAAAAAATGCTTTATAGCCCAAAATTTTAGCCAAAATCATAATTTTTTAAAATTTCAAAAAAATAGTTAAATAATATTAGTAAGAAAATAAATATAAACTATAAATTTTAACGTTTTACGTCGATTTTTTGTGTTAGTTTATCGATCAAATATTTTTTTTTTATTTTATTTAACATTATTTTTGAACGGTAAAATAAATTTCGCAACTAGTATTGTTTTTTAGATAAATAATAAATACGTTTACGGACTTATAATAATGAATAGATAATCCCAAATTTATATGAAGAAGTTTATTGCATTTGCAGCAATGTTAACACTGGTAATTGGCTGTGGTAAGTCAGGAGACAAAGGAGAGTTAGTTGGTGTTACAGGAGGGAAATGGCATCCTGAAAAACCATATGGAATGACATTGGTTCCTGGTGGATCTTTTATTATGGGTAAATCAGATGCTGATTTAGCTAATGTGGAGGATGCTCCGACTAAAACAGTAACGGTTCGTTCCTTTTATATGGATGAAACAGAGATTACAAACAGTGAGTACCGTCAATTTGTAGAGTGGGTAAAAGATTCTACAATGAGAGTTCGTCTGGCTATTTTGGCTGACGAAACAGGACAAAAACCTACTGGTGATAAAGGTAAAAAAGGTGGTAGTATTTCAGACTATGCATTTAATGATTCAGAGCCGGACAAAATGACCGCTTATGACAAATATATGTATGATAACTACTATAGTGTAGGGACAAAAGATGATCCTTATGCTGGAAGAAAACTAAACAAAAAAGTTAAGTTAGTAAAAGATACAAAAGCATATCCGGATGAGTATTATGCTGAAGTAATGGATTCTATGTATTTGCCAATTGAAGAATCATATAATGGTTTAAGAACAATTGATGTAAATAAATTGAAATTCCGTTATTCCTGGATGGATATTCAGGCTGCTGCAAAAGCTAAAGTAGGAAAAAGAAAAGATTTCGTAAAAACAGAGCAAGTTAGTGTTTATCCTGATACGACTGTTTGGATCAAAGATTTTGCTTACTCTTATAATGAGCCAATGCACAATGATTATTTCTGGCACAAAGCTTATGGAGATTATCCTGTAGTTGGTGTTACCTGGAAACAAGCTAAAGCATTTTGTGCCTGGAGAACATTAAATAAAAACAGCTATATCAAGTCTAAGAAAAAAGGACGTGATTTAGTAAATGCATTCAGATTGCCAACAGAGGCAGAATGGGAGTATGCTGCAAGAGGTGGTCTGGAATCAGCTACTTATCCTTGGGGTGGTCCTTATACTAAAAGTGACAGAGGTTGTTTCTTAGCAAACTTTAAACCAAGCAGAGGAGATTATGCTGCAGATGAGGCTTTGTATACAGTTGAAGCTAAGTCATACGAAGTAAATGGTTACGGATTGTATAATATGGCAGGAAACGTTTCAGAGTGGACAGATTCAGCTTATAATCCAAATGCATATGAGTATGTTTCTACAATGAATCCAAACGTGATTGATGGAAACAACCAAAGAAAAGTTGTTCGTGGAGGATCTTGGAAAGATGTTGCTTATTTCCTACAAGTAAGTACTCGTGATCACGAATATGCAGATTCTGCTAGAAGTTATATTGGTTTCAGAACTGTACAAGATTACATGGGAACTCAAACAACAGGAAGCGGAAAAAAGAAAAGTAAGTTATAATTAAATTCAAATAACCAAATCAAATCTATTTTAAATTAAAACCTAAAAAAAAGTATTATGGCATTATTAAGTAAAAAAGCAATGAATTTCGCTTATGGTATGGGAGCGGCAGTAGTAATCGTTGGAGCTCTATTCAAAATTACTCACTTTGAGATTGGACCATTAACAGGAACTGTGATGTTATCAGTTGGTTTGTTAACTGAAGCGTTAATCTTTGCACTTTCTGCTTTTGAACCAGTTGAAGATGAACTGGATTGGACTCTTGTTTACCCAGAATTAGCTAACGGTCAAGCTAGAAAAAAAGCGGATAAAGTTGAAGCTCCATCTGATGCCCAAGGTTTATTATCTCAAAAATTAGATGTAATGTTGAAAGAAGCTAAAATTGACGGTGAGTTAATGTCAAGCTTAGGAAACAGCATCAAAAATTTCGAAGGAGCTGCAAAAGCAATTTCTCCAACAGTAGATTCTATTGCAGGACAAAAGAAATATGCTGAAGAAATGTCTCTTGCTGCTGCGCAAATGGAATCATTAAACAGCTTGTACAAAGTACAATTAGAAAGTGCTTCAAGAAACGCACAAGCAAACAGCGAAATTGCTGAAAATGCTTCTAAATTAAAAGAGCAAATGCAATCTATGACTGCAAACATTGCTTCTTTAAACAGTGTTTACGGTGGTATGCTTTCTGCAATGAGTAACAAAGGATAATTAGTTTTTGACTATTATATTAAATTTATTAATAAAGAACTAATTATAAAAAAATGGCAGGAGGAAAATTAACCCCTAGACAGAAGATGATTAACCTGATGTATCTGGTTTTCATCGCAATGTTAGCAATGAACGTATCAAAAGAAGTAATATCTGCTTTTGGTTTGATGAATGAAAAATTCGAAGCAGCAAACACTTCTTCAGTTACAACTAACGAAGGATTATTAACATCTTTAGATCAAAAAGCTGCTGAAGCAAAAGGTGAGTTTATTATTGCTGCATCTACTGCTCATAAAGTAGAAACAATCTCGAAAGAATTTTACGATTATATTGGGACTTTAAAAGCGCAATCTATCAAAGGATTTGAAGTAGAAAAAGAAACTGGAAAGTTACCTTATGAGTCTATGGACAGAGGTGATAACATCGACGACTGGTTTACAGGAGACGGTTACACTAAAAAAGGTAATGAAATTATCTCGAAAATCGAGAAATACAAAGCAGATCTTAAAGCTGCTTTAGGAACAGATAAAAAATACGCAAGTATTATCTCTGAGGTTGACAAAAAATTTGATGTTTCTGACGTAAAAAACAAAGAAGGTATAAAAGAAAAATACTTAGCTTATCACTTTAAAGGTTTTCCTGCAATTGCATCGGCTGCTAAACTTTCGGCTTGGCAAAATGACGTAAAGAAAGCAGAAACTGATGTTTACAACAGTGCTTTAGGAAAAGCGGCAGTTGCTGCTGCATCTTACAGTAACTACCAGGCGATTGTTGTTTTGGATAAAAATGCTTATTTCCAGGGAGAAAAAGTAACTGGTAAAGTAGTTTTAGGTCGTTATGACGAAAACACAAAACCAACTTCTTTTGATGGTCCGGGACAAATTGTAAACGGACAAGCTGTTATCTCTTTAACTGCTGGTGGTGTAGGTGAACAAAATATTAATGGTCAGTTTACTTTCTTAGAAGACGGTAAAAACATTCCACTTAAATTTAAAGGAACTTACGTTGTAGTACCAAGACCAAACTCTGCTACAATTTCTGCAGATAAAATGAATGTTGTTTATAGAGGTGTTGTTAACCCAATCTCTGTATCATTTGCTGGTGTTGATGCTAACAAAATTGCTGCAAGTGCTCCAGGATTAGTTTCTGCGGGTAAACCAGGAAAATATAACATGAGCCCGGGTTCAGGTACTGAAGCTACAATTTCTGTAACTGGTACATTGCCAAACGGAGATAAAGTTACAGATAAGAAAACATTTAGAATTAAAGGTATTCCTGGACCAACAGGTACAATTAGAGGTGAGATGGGTGTTGTTAAAGGACCTAAATCTAACTTAGAGATTGCTACTATTGGTGCTAAATTACTTGATTTTGATTTTGAAGTTGGTTTAGATGTTGTTGGATTTAATTTAAAAATTGCAGGACAACCTACAGTTGTTGTTTCTGGAAACAAATTGAATGCACAATGTAAAACGATACTTTCAAGAGCTGGAAAAGGGGACCAGGTTACTATTTCTGAAATTAAAACTAAACTTGTTGGAGCTGGTAGTTATTTATTGCCAAGAACTGCTCCGGTAATTTACGAAATACAATAATAAAAGTAGTTAAAACTACGTTCAATATCTTATAATGATACCACGATGAAAGTAAGAAATTTTTTAATAGCTATTGTTTCTATCGCTGGAGGTTTTTCTTCTTATGCGCAATCTAATTTGCTAAATGCGAAAACACCTGCTCAGATAGGACTTAAAACTCCTGCGCAACTTATCTCAGATAATGATAAGCCTTTAGCTTATGGTTATGTAGATGATAGAGATATATTGATGGGAAAAACTACGTGGGAGATCATTGATTTAAATGAAAAAATCAACTTTCCTTTATATTTTCCGGTAGATACGGCTAATATTGGTTCTGATAGACGTTCTCTTTATGACGTTTTGACGAAAGCTGTTAAAAACGGCAAAATAACTGAAGTGTATAGCGACAGTTATTTCAATACTAAAAAATCTTTGAAAGATATTCAAGGTGCATTATCTCGTATTGATACAACAGATGCAGGTAGAGAATTAATTAACCAATACCCGGATGACTACAAAACTCACGTTGTGAAGAAAAAAGTTGTTACAGGTAAAGGAAAAAAGAAAGTTGTTTCTTATGTAGAAGAAACTGTTGGTGCAACAAGAACAGTACCTGCAGAATATATCCTGAAACAAGACTTAACCGCAGCAGATGTTACACAATATAAAATAAAAGGATACTGGTATTTTGACAAACGCCAGAGTGAACTGAAATATCGTTTACTGGGAATTTGTCCTGTAACTCCGGATGTTTATACAATGAATAGTGACGAAAAGGATTATATTGAGTTATTCTGGGTTTTCTTCCCTAATTCAAGAGAAGCATTGCACGAAGCAAAAGCTTTTAATGACAGTAACTCAGCGCTTCCAATTTCTTTCGATCAGATCTTGAATTCAAGACGTTTTAATGCAGTAATCTACAAAGAAGAAAACTTGTACGGAGATCGTGAGATCAAAGATTACATGAAAGATAATGCACAAAATCAGTTGTTAGAATCTGAAAGAGTAAAAGAGAAGATTCGTAACTTCGAACAAGATATGTGGAACTACTAAGTACCTAAATTACATTATAATAAAAACTCTTACTACATTTGTAGTAAGAGTTTTTTTATTTTTATCTACTGCCTAAAAAATATTTGCCAATTTGAGCGATTGATGTAGCTTAGTTATTTATATTTCTATAAAATAAAACCAGGTTAATCTCCAGCTATATAGGATCCCACTGCCTAAAATCTTAATACCCGAACAATTATAAAGCAGATAGTTACAAATAATAATTAAGGTTGGTTAAGAAGTAAGTAGCTCAAAACAGTCTGATTATAACGTATTGATTTGACTTTAAGAGGAGTTATTTCTAATTCTCAAACCTCAATTTTATGTCTTAATTTAAAAACTTTATTTAAATGTAAGAAAAATAACAATAAAACAAATATTAATACGTTATGTTTGTTATTAAAATTATTTGTGATGAGAGGAAAAAGTTTTTTAATGGTGATTGTTTTTATGGCAGGAAGTTTTGCTTCGCATGCACAATCTAATTTACTTAATGCAAAAACAGCTGAGCAAATTGGGAAAAAGAGTCCTGCACAGTTAATTTCTGATAATGATAAGCCTTTGGCCTATGGTTATGTAGATGATCGGGATGTATTGATGGGTAAAACGACATGGGAAATCATTGATTTAAACGAAAAAATCAACTTCCCTTTATATTTTCCTGTTGATACGGCAAATATTGGTGCAGACAGACGCTCGCTTTACGACGTTTTGACCAGAGCGATTAGAAATGGTAAAATAACAGAAGTTTATAGCGACAGTTATTTTAATACCAAAAAATCTTTAAAAGATATTCAGGGTGCATTATCCAGGATCGATACAACAGATGCCGGTAGAGAATTGATTAATCAATATCCGGATGATTACAGGACACATGTTGTAAAGAAAAAAGTAGTGACAGGTAAAGGCAAAAAGAAAGTAGTTACGTATGTAGAGGAAACTGTTGGAGCAACACGAACGGTGCCGGCAGAATTTATACTAAAACAAGATTTGACCGCAGCAGATGTTACTGAATATAAAATAAAAGGATATTGGTATTTTGACAAACGCCAGAGTGAATTAAAGTATCGCTTGCTGGGGATTTGTCCTGTAACTCCGGATGTCTACACAATGAATAGTGACGAAAAGGATTATATTGAGTTGTTCTGGGTTTTCTTTCCTAATGCACGTATTGTATTAAACGAAGCAAAATCTTTTAATGATAAAAACTCAGCAGTTCCAATTTCATTTGATCAGATTTTAAATTCACGACATTTTAATGCTGTTATTTATAAAGAAGAAAATGTATACGGAGACCGCGAGATTAAGAGTTACATAAAAGACAATGCACAAGCTCAGTTGTTAGAATCTGAGCGGGTAAAAGAGAAGATTCGTAACTTCGAGGAAGATATGTGGAACTACTAAGTAGCTAAATTACATTATAACAAAAACTCTTATTACATTTGTAGTTGGAGTTTTTTTTTACTTATTACTTTTTTATCATGTTAGATTATTTAATTGTAGGATCTGGATTGGCTGGGATTTCGTTTGCTGAAGTTGCCCTTAAAAACAACAAAACTATTTTAGTTGTAGATAACCAATCTCAAAATTCATCCAGAGTAGCGGGAGGTCTCTATAATCCGGTTATTTTAAAACGGTTTAGCGAAGTCTGGAAAGCTCAGGAACAGTTAGTCCTAATGAATGATTTTTACAATTTAATTGAAGACAAGTTACAAACCCGGTTTAACTTTCAGTTGCCCATTTTAAGGAAGTTTTTTTCTATAGAAGAGCAAAATAATTGGTTTGCAGCATCTGATAAAAAAAACCTTGCTCCTTTTTTATCAACCAAATTAATCACAAAAAAATACAATAGCATTGACTCCCCTTATGATTACGGAGAAGTTTTATCTACAGGATATGTTGATACAGCTTTATTATTAGACCGCTATAAAGCGTATTTGAAAGAAAATAATTTAGTACTGGAGGAGTTTTTTGATAGCAGTTATGTTGAGTTTTTTGATTATGGAATTCAGTATAAAAATATTCAGGCACGACATATTATTTTTGCAGAAGGTTTTGGATTGCATAAAAATCCGTTTTTTAATTATTTACCATTAGATGGTACAAAAGGAGAATTGTTTGTCATAAAAGCGCCTGATCTGGACTTGGATGTTATTGTAAACACAAGTGTTTTTATTTTACCAATGGGCAATGATTTATTCAAAGTGGGTGCGACATACAATTGGCAGGACAAAACCGATTTGCCTACCGAGGAAGGAAAACAAGAATTGACAGATCGAATTAAAGAAATTATTACCTGTGAGTTTGAAATTGTGAAGCATTTTGGCGGAGTTCGTCCAACGGTCAAAGATCGAAGACCTTTGATAGGAACGCACCATGAACGTAAATCGCTTCATATCCTGAACGGATTAGGAACCCGAGGTGTAATGTTGGGACCTGCAATGGCAAAAGCGTTGTTCGATACGATTGAAAATGAAATTCCGTTAGATCGCGAAATTGACATTCAGCGATTTCATAAAAAGTATTTGAAGACCCTTACTTTTGACCGGCCTTAGGATCGTAAGAAACAAACATATTAATGTATAAATTTCTTGAAAGTCGCAGAACAAACGGAAATAATAAAATTAGTGCAACAACTATCGCTATAAACGACTGTTCGATTGTGGTTTTAAAAAAGACAAACGAAATAATAAAAGCTGCAATTCCTACAGCAACATTCAGACCGTAACTTACATACATTGCACCATAAAAAAAAGAAGGCTCAATTTGATATTTGAATCCACAATGGCCACAATGATCGTTCATTTTTAGAACTTTAGTCAAATGAAGCGGATTTCTGTCTGAATACATACTTTCTTTTTGACATTTTGGACAACTTCCTGTTAAAATACTATTTAGTTTCGATCCTTTTTTTAACATTTGCAAAAAATTAAAATTACCCATTGATTTGGGAGTGTAAATTTACACAATCAATTAGTTATAAAATAACAATACATGCTTAATATACATAATTTATCGGTTTCTTTTGGAGGTTCTTATTTATTCGAAGAGGTAACTTTTCGTTTAGGTGCAGGAGATCGGGTTGGACTTGTTGGGAAAAATGGTGCTGGTAAATCGACTATGCTTAAAATTCTTGCAGGAGATTTTAAACCAGATTCCGGACAAATTGCTACCGAAAAAGAAGTTCGTATGGGGTTCTTGCGTCAGGATATCGATTTTGAACAAGGAAGAACCGTTCTTGAAGAAGCTTATGAAGCTTTTACAGATATTAAAATTGTTGAGAAAAAATTAGAACAAATCAATCATCAGTTGGTTACCAGAACTGATTATGAAAGCGAAGAATACAGCCAGATCATCGAAGATTTATCTGATTACACACATCGTTTTGAACTTTTAGGAGGTTATAATTATGTGGGAGATACAGAGAAAATTCTTTTAGGATTGGGTTTCAAAAGAGAAGTTTTTGACAATCAGACTGAAACATTTTCAGGAGGTTGGAGAATGCGTATCGAGTTGGCTAAACTACTATTGCAGGCAAATGATATTTTGCTTCTGGATGAGCCTACCAATCACCTGGATATCGAGAGTATTATTTGGTTAGAAAATTTCCTGCGTAATTATCCCGGTGTTGTAGTTATTGTATCGCACGATAAAATGTTTCTGGATAATGTTACGAACCGTACCATTGAGATCTCGTTAGGTAAAGCATACGATTTTAATAAACCCTATTCTCAATATTTAGAATTGCGTCATGAAATTCGTGAAAAGCAATTGGCAACTCAGAAGAATCAGGCAAAGAAAATCGAAGAAACAGAAAAATTAATTGAGAAATTCCGTGCAAAAGCTTCAAAAGCTTCGATGGCGCAATCGTTGATTAAAAAATTAGATAAAGTAGAAAGAATTGAAGTTGATGAAGACGACAACTCAGTAATGAATATCTCATTTCCAGTTTCAAAAGAACCGGGAAGAGTAGTTGTAGAAGCTGATCATGTAACAAAATCATACGGCGATAAAACGATTCTGAAAGAGATTAATCTATTGGTAGAACGTGGAAGCAAAATTGCTTTTGTGGGACAAAATGGTCAGGGAAAATCGACTTTTATCAAGGCGATTGTTGACGAATTCGAATATGAAGGAACCATCAAATTGGGACATAATGTGCAATTAGGATATTTTGCCCAAAATCAGGCCGAATATCTTGATGGAGAAATCACGTTGCTTCAAACTATGGAAGATGCTGCAATGGACACCAATCGCTCTAAGGTTCGTGATATGTTGGGGTCGTTTTTATTTCGTGGCGATGATGTCGAGAAAAAAGTAAAAGTATTATCAGGGGGTGAACGTAACCGTTTGGCACTTTGCAAGTTGTTGTTGCAGCCTATCAACGTTTTGTTGATGGATGAGCCTACGAATCACTTGGATATTAAATCTAAAAACGTTTTGAAAGCGGCACTTCAAAAATTTGGGGGAACATTGTTATTGGTTTCTCACGATAGAGATTTCCTGCAAGGAATGTCGAATATTGTTTACGAATTCAAAGATCAAAAGATAAAAGAATATTTAGGAGATATTAACTATTTCCTGGAACAACGCAATCTTGAAAACATGCGTGAAGTCGAGAAAAAAGATGTTGCAAAAGCAGCTGCTCCCAAGGAAAGTAATAAAACATCTTACGAAGACCAGAAAAAAGGGAAAGCATTGCAAAATAAATTGAGCAAAGTCGAAAGTCAAATTAAACAATTAGAGCGAGACATTCAGCATGATGATAAATTGCTGGCTTCAAATTATGACAAACATATCGAAGATGCTTCATTTTTTATGGCTTACAACAAAAAGAAAAAAGATTTAGACCAATTGCTTCTGGACTGGGAAATCGTTCAGGAAGAGATTGATAATTTTAACGCTTAGTATAGTTTTCAGTCTCAGTCACAGTTTACAGATGCCTTTGTCAAAGTTTCGAACTTTGACAAAGGTTTTTTTAGTTTTTAGGAGCTATTTCCAGCTTTCCTCTTCAAATAAAATTCACTGAACTCCAATTAAAATAAAAATGTAGTGAAGTAATCTAGGCCAGAATGAAAGGTTTCAGATTTGTTTTGTTTCGCACTTAGGATTTTTCGCAACGTTTGTCATCCCGAGGAACGAGGGATCTCCACAAGAAACTCCTCAAGCAAAATTGCCAATCTTTGTAGAGCTACTCGCGGAGATCCCTCGTTCCTCGGGATGACAAGATTGGGTTTATGATTGCGAAGAATGGATTTTAATCCGTTGAACACACAGTAATCACAATACAGATATTGCTTTGTCCCTACCAACGATACAAAAAAAAAATTAGCGAAAACCAGTTAAGACCAGCGGTATCCGTGGGCAATCCATAGAACCCTAAATAAGTCCAATACTTTTAGAATGCATAATGGCTTCGCTACTATTTTTATAATAGCAAACTGAAACTTCTAAGTTTTCGAGATTTTTCATGATTTTTTTAGTCGCTTCTTTTTGGTGTTTGCCAGTTTGCCTGATGTAAACTGCTTTTACGGTAACAGGGAATATTTTGCAAATTCGCTCATACAAAACAGGATCGTGTTGCGAATCATCTCCTAATAAAACATATTTAAGGTTGGGATAAAATTCTAAAACATGTTTTATTTTATCGAATTTATGATCGTGATTACCCCGGCCGCTCATAAAAAAGTCAGTAATCCCTCTTTTAATATCTTTTAATAAAATTACGGCTCTTGGCAGATTATGTATTTTAGTAAACTTTACAATAAATCGGTACAGGTTCCATTCACTGCTTGAAACATAGAAAAAAGCATTTTCTTCTTCTTTATTATTTCTGCCTGCAGAGCTTAAAGCTTGATAATGCGGAACAACATCTGTAAATACTTTTCGATCATTTACATTTTTAAACAGGAGAATGTATATTTTTTTAAAGAAGTTCTGCGTGTGCGAAATCAAAAAAGTATCATCAATATCCGATATGATTCCCAGTTTTCCTTTATGAGGTCTAATATAGCTGCCTTTTTCAGTTAGGATTTCATTTTCATCCTTAATGCTGACTTCATATTCCATCCATCCAAAAGAAGTTTCTTTTTCGAGCGGTATACAAAATTTAAAATATCCATCATCCAGGGTTTTGGTATGAATTTCCTGAGTGCCGCATTTTAGATAAATATCAAAATTCTGCAGTGTTTTTATTCTAAACTGATTGATAATAGAAGTGGCGTTTTTAAAGTTTTTCTTCTGAAAATCATAATCATACGTTCTTTTAAAAACATGTCCCATTACAATTAATTCTTCTTCATTGGCATAACCTCGATATAATTGTAAAATTGGTTTCATTAATTGCGTATATTTATAGATGGACGATGTAAATTAATTATTTTAATTGACTTTAAAAATAAAATTTTGAAAAAGAATATCATATTTGTTGTAAACCCTATTTCCGGAGACCTTGATAAAACAGATTTAATTGAGGCTGTAGAGGAGTTTGCAACCACAAATAATTTTGATCTTGAAGTTTATGAAACTACAGGTAAAAGTGATCAAAAACAGCTGCAAGCCCTATACAATCAATATCAACCGGAACGCATTGTTGTTGCGGGCGGAGACGGAACCATAAAAATGGTTGCCGAAGCTATGGAAGAGTTTGATGTAATTATAGGTATTTTGCCTGCCGGATCAGCAAATGGTTTATCTGTCGATCTAAACTTGCCTGCTACGCTCGAGGAGAATCTAAAAATTGCTTTCCTGAATCATTATATCGAAATGGATATGATTTGTATTAACGGCAAAAAAAGCATTCATTTAAGTGATATCGGCGTGAATGCGAACTTAGTTAAGAATTATGAAGAAAGCAACTTACGTGGCTTCTGGGGCTATGCTTTGCAAGCTTATTCGGCATTAAAAGAATCTGAAGAGCCTTTTGTTGCAACTATTTCGGCAAACAATGAAACAATCGAACATTTGGCAAGAATGATTGTAATTGCAAATTCTCAAAAGTACGGGACAGGCGTTATTATCAATCCGCACGGTATGATGAATGATGGAAAATTTGAGCTCGTGATCCTGAAAAGCCTTGATTTGTTATTATTGGGCAAAATTATTACTGGTAATATGCCAATTGATTCTGATGATATTGTGATTATTTCGACAGATAAGGCTACTATAAAAACAGATTATCCGGTAAATTTTCAGATTGATGGAGAATATTGCGGGGCTCAAAGCGCTTTAGAAATTCATATTTTGCACAAACAAATGAAAATTGCAATTCCTTAGTTTTTTATTTTGACTATTTAATATTTTGCCCCTGTGAGGCTGTACATTTAGGACTTAATATTTCTATAAATAGTGCACTCCTACGGAGCTAATTTAAGAATTAGCCTTGAAAGGGCTTCGTTCCTGCCAATCTGTTTTTGGTTCAAGATAGTTGAATAGTTTTGCAATATTATGGTTGATCAAAGCATTGCTGTGTGTAATTAAACCATACATTTTTACTGGTTTTGCTCCAACTGAGCTTTTAATTTCGAGTGCCGTACGGGCAAAAACAATTTGAGAAAAACCCTGATTGATAGAGTAGGCAATCATGTCGTATAACATGTTTAAATACAACATTTTTTCTCGCTGAATTGTTTCATCATAACCCAAAAAATAGGTATCCATTATTTTTCCATTTTTGATAAGCGTGTTAAAACCTATAAGCTCTCCGTTTAAGAAATAACCATAAAAAAGAAAATCATCTTTCATAATTTCTTTAAAAAAGCTAAAATGGTTTCGGGCCAGGAAAAAAGTATTAAAGGGAGCATTTTTGGCGACATGAAAATATAAATCATAAATAACATCTTCGTACTGTTTGATATCAGACAGAGACATTTTTTGCTTAGCGATTCCGTCAGATTTTTTTCGGGCACGTTTATACTGATCGCGATATTTTTTTGATAAAGCATCGATATAATCCTGTTCTGTTGTCCAGTTTTCGCTGATTTCAAAAATCATATTGGGCTGGGTCGAAAACGTATAATTGCTTTTGAATTCAGCTTGCAGAGGTTCAATTTCTGTTGCTGTAAAATCTTTTATACTCGTAATGTGTACTTTTTTGCCACTTGCTTTCAAATCTTTTTTGAGCTGATTAATGGCTTTGTGAAGTGTTTTTATAGCCTTTGATTCTTTTGCATTTTTGTCTAAGGCAAAAGCATTTTGTCCGGTAAGCATATTATTACCCACAAATAATACGTGCGAAGCAAAGTTTTTAAGGGCAAAATTACGAACAGAAGTTTTTAAACACTGATCACGCTCACCAAAGGATTCGAGTTTCTCGGCAAATAAAAATTGCGTTAAAACGATTCCAACAAGTTTTTGTTCATCGAAAATTCCAATAAAATGACAAATCATGTTTATCGGACAGGAATTTTCAAGTACTTCCAGATATTCTCTGGTCAAAAATATATTGTCGACAGCAAGCGAATTCCATTCTAAAGGTAGTAATGATGCGCTTTTGTAGATTTCGAAAGAATAAGTTGTATTCAAAAGTGTGAGCTAATTTTTTCAAAATTAGGTAATATTTACATTAACTCGTCTGGTTTAAGTTATTATTAAACAAAACCCGCTTAAGTTTCGATTTTTAAACGGGTTTCTATTTTCTATGATTATGCGTAGGCACAAATAATTCCGCCCATTAAGGTAAGAGTCAAAATCCAATATCCGGCATTTATAAAAATATATTTCCAGGATTTTCTTTCGAATAAACCATTGATCGCCTGGATTGGGAAAGCAAAAAATAAACCCGAAATAAAACCATGAAGAGCGCCGTGTTTAAAGGTGCGATAAGCAGTTCCGTAATCGGCCATAAAAGCAGCGAAAGATGGTTTTGCACTTGCTATTAATGTCGGGCCGCCTACCATTCCTACAGCACCGGACTGATGAATTGTCAAGGCCGAAATGACGATTGTTATCATTACAGAAAAAAGATACGTTAAACCAAATATTTTAAGCATATTTCCGCTCTTAAGAGCCTCCGGGGTCAAACCGGCTTCTCTCATCCAGATCGTTCCAAAGACTTTTGGGTTGTACCAGATGAAACCCGTAACAAGAGTAATAATTGCCGAAGCAAAAAAAGGTAAGTAATGCATTTCCATGAGTTTAGGTTTTTAGGATTAGTTGTTCAAATTTAAGAAAAAAAGCACAACTTTATTCTTTCTTTAAACAGGCCCCTGTTGGAGAAAAATGAATCGTGCTTATGAGTAACTTTTGCAATCATCAAAAAGAGTTAATTGAATATATTTAGCTAATTGTTTTAAAAACCGAAATTTGGTGTGTTTTTTATCTCTAAAATTCACGGAATTGAAATAGAAAAAAAATAACATTTAATTTAGGTGCATATTTTTATCAATTTGCTTTTTTTTCATAACTTTAATTCTTCAATTTGCATTATAAACAAATTGACATAAAAAATAATATAACCTTTTAATAATAGAATTATGGTAGTACAGTATCAGGGTGAACAACACGGGAAAGCAACAACATTTACAATAAAAATAATAGGAAACAATTTGTCTAAAAGTAGTTCTAACTACCAAATTGATTTATTGATAGGTGATAAGCAATTACCAACTTTTACAACATCTATTCACCAAAGTTTGTCAAATTGCCTAAAAGAAATCTATCTTTTTAGAAAACATAACGGCATAACATTCAATGCTTCGTCAGAGAAAGTGGCGCCACTTTTAGTACCTTATGACCTGGTGTTATTTAATTATAATAAAGGAGCTTTGTTTCAGGCTTAGGTCAATTGCTTCGTTCAAACAAAAAAGACTGTTCTTGTAGGACAGTCTTTTTTGTTTTTTATAAATCAATAGCGAAAACGCAAATTAATAGTTAAGAAAATTAATATTGTTAATATTTACTCAGATTGAATATTTTTCTTACTTAATTCAGGTATTATAATGTCTTTTTTTTTAAAATAGATGTCATGTAAAAATTAACCAATTTAATCTTAGTTAAATATTTTTTTATTTGTAATTAATTGTTTGTCAGTCCATATAAAGTCCTATTTTTGTGCTTTTTTTAACATGGAAATAATTACATCTTAATGTCTAAAATCAAGGTTCTTTTTATACTCTTATTTTTTATATCGTTATCGTATTCTCAAACTAAACGTGCTACTGTCATGGTCAATGCCAGAGCTCAAAATGATAAAATTTTAATTCGCTGGGCTGTTAACTCTCCAAGCGAATGGCAAAAAGCAAATAAAAAAGGATTTATAGTTACCAGAACCACCATATTGCGGGACGGTACTGTTTTATCCAAGCCTGAAAAAATTATTCTTACTCCAAAACCACTTGTTGCAGAACCTTTGGACGCCTGGCTTGACCTGGTACAAAAAGATAATAATGCCGCTATTATAGCGCAATCTATTTATGGTGAAAGTTTTGAGGTAACTGCGGCGAAAGAAGGCGATTTGTCTAAAATTGTAAATATGGCAGATGAGCTGGATCAGCGTTATACCTTTGCTTTGTATGCTGCTGATATGAGTTTTAGCGGAGCTGTAAAAGCAGGTTGGGGATATGTAGATACTAATGTAAAGAAAAATGAAGTTTATGCCTATCAGGTAAGTGTTTTTGAAAGTCCGAAGGTTAAAGAATCCTCTTATATGATAGGTTTGAAAGACTATACCGTTCTGCCGGCTCCAACAGATTTTAGTGCCATTCCTGATGATAAAAAAGTGCTGCTTTCCTGGGATTATGAAACCTTCAAAAGAATTTATACTTCCTACATGGTAGAGAAATCTTCAGACGGCATCAACTATAGTCCAATAGCAACAACACCTCTAGTAAATTTAAACGATAAAGACGAACATCCGTCCAAAACGATGTATTACATTGATACGCTTAGTGTAAACGATAAAGTCTATCAATACAGATTGTATGGTATAACTTCATTTGGAGAAAAAGGAGAAGTAACAAAGCCCATTACTGCAACAGGAGTACCTGCTATCGTTACTGCGGCAAGACTTACAGATTATAATATTGTAAACTCAAACGAAGTTAATCTGGAGTGGGAATATCCTGCAGCATCAGAAGGTTTTATTCAGGGATATGAGATAAATTTAGCAGATAATGACAAAGGTCCTTACAAAGTTGTTTCTAAAATTATTCCTCCATCCCAAAGAAAACTCAATTACAAAGAAAATCTATATCCGTCCAATTACTTTACCATCTCAGTAGTAGGCAAAAACAATCAGCGATTGACTTCTCAGAGTATGTTGGTTCAGCCTGTAGATTCTATACCTCCGGCAAAACCAGTAGGGCTCGAAGGTGTAATTGATAGTCTTGGAGTAGTACGCTTAAAATGGAAACCCAATCAGGAAAAAGATTTAAGAGGATACAGGATTTTGAAGGCAAATAATGCAGATGAAGAATTTGTCGATATTTACCACCAATCCTACGTAGGAAATGATTACAAGGATAGTGTAAGTCTGAAAATGACCAATAGCAAGGTTTATTATAGACTTGCTGCCGAAGATATGCGTTTTAATATCTCAGATCTATCTGATATATTGGTTTTAGACAAACCCGATAAAATCCCGCCAGCAGCACCTATTTTCAAAGATTATGATAATAAAGATGGCAAAGTACATCTCAAATGGATCCGAAGTTACAGTGAAGATGTAGTGGGCTATAGCTTAAGAAGAAGAGAAAAAGGACAGGAAAAATGGCTGGAGATTAAACAAATAAATGACACTATCCAGGAGTTTACAGATGACAGGGTAGAGAATAGAAAAACGTATCAGTATGCTATTCTGGCAAAGGACAAAAGCAACTGGTCGTCGTTGGATCATTCTGTGATTACAGTAAATGTATTAAATTTTACTCCCGTAAAAATAATTACATTCTTGCAAGGGATACCGGATAGAGAAAATAAAAAAATAGTACTCAGCTGGGATTACATAAAGAATAAGAATAAAGTTATAGGATTAAGTATTTACAAAAATGTAAAAGGGACGCCGCCAACTTTATGGAAAGAATTAAACGGTACTGTTTTTACTTTAGAAGATAAAAATTTAAAAATTAATCAGGAATACGAATATCATTTGATTCCTAATTTAGAAAGCGATAGTCCTGCAAAGACAGAAACCTTAACAGTTATATATTAAGCCTATGAAGAATTTTTACTTATTGATTATTTTATTGGTTTCAGGATTTGGTTTTGCACAGCAACAGAAATATATAATTAAGATTTCGAATCTTAACTATTCGATTAATGCCGGAGTAAAAAACAGAACAAGTTCTAATATTAGGATAACGGTTCGTTATAAAGACGGATCAAGCTCTGATGCTTATACCAGAGATATTCGTAATAATGGCGATAAAGAAGCGAATCTTGATATAGCTGCTTTTAATAGGAACTCTAAACCGGTTTCTATAGAATGTTATGCTTTTGTGAATTTCAGGACCGGAACAGATGCAAATAGTACAGTATCAAAAAGCGTAGACTCATTTTGTCCTTCCGGCAGTTTTAGCGGGAGCTACTCTCCAAGAATGTCAAACATAACATTTACTTATAAAATTGACCCTGTATTTTCTGTTAATCGCTCCGATGTAGTAGATGATATTTTACCAACCCATAGAAAAGAGACAATTATAGCTACTCCGGGTTATGATGCTTACTATTACAGATGGCAGTATACTTTACTGCCCAATGGTACTTCGACTGTCTGGACAGATTTGCCTCAATACAATAATGCACCCAGTATTACAGTCGATGCGGTAGATATTTTAAAAGATAAAACATATTTAAATATTGGTAAAAATATTTATTTTAGAATAAAACCTTGTACTGAAACTGCCGGACTTAGTACTCCGGTAAGCTATTCTATACGATTATCTGCACCACAAATCCTAACATCTGCATCCATTCAGCCCACTTGTAGCGATAGTCAGGACGGATCCATAAAACTTAGCTTTAGCAGGATTTTATTAAATGGGGAACAATTAAGATATACTTTACTGGATGTGGGTACCGGTACTCCCAGTGATTATAATGGAGATTTATTAATTGATGCGAATAAAAATTTTACGATTACCGGTTTACGTGCAGGTACTTATACGCTGCAATTATTAGGGTTCAAAGATGGATTGAATACTTCTGTAACGCCGGCAGATCTATATGCCCTTACAACCTTTACAATAGCATCGCCCCCTATATTAGATTTTACATTAAGTGCTACAGATGTACAATGTAATGGCGGACAAGACGGAACTATAACTATAGCACCAACCGGAGGAACGCGCACAGCAACAGGCAATGATTCTTATTCGCTGGACGACGGATTAACCTGGATTCCTTTCCCTAATAACAATTCGCATACTATCAAGAACTTACCACCTGGTACCTACAAGATTAAAGTAAGGGATATGAAAGGCTGTATTGCCAAAATACAAACCCTGGTTGATGGAAAGATAAAACTTGGTGCTGATAAAGTTTTAGAAAAAACGATATCACAGCCATTGTTTCCTTTGGCTCTAAGTTATACCTTAAAAAATGAGCCAACTTTTTATGGAGCAGCCAACGGAAAAATCGTAGCTGCAATAACTGGCGGAACTATTAATGATGATAGATCTTATACTTACGAATGGAAGAATAGTAGTGGAGTTGTTTTGCCGGCAACAGGTCAGTATAACACGACTGATAATACCTATAATATTACATTAGAAAATGTTCCTCAAGGAGAATACAAACTAACTGTAACAGACAAAAATTATAATAATACTGCAACAAATGCAAATAAGGCAGGTTGTTCTGTTATTGAATCATCTCAAACATTAACACAACCGCAGAAAATAGTAATTACACTAGAAGAAACGAAGGCAATTTCTTGTAATACAGAAAATCACGATCCTATTACCGGAAATGCAAATAAATTGTCAGATGCAGTTTTAAAAGCGACAGTAATTGGAGGTGTTAAGTATACAGGAACAGCAAATAATGGATTGCCCTATAAGTTTATTTGGTCAAAATACAATACGGTAACCAGTTCATGGGAGGTATTGACAGATTATAAAACAGATACTGCCACCGGTCTTGCAAAAGGGAACTATTCGCTAAATATTGTAGATGCTAACGGAATCGTTCAGGGAACTTATAATGCTACAGATCTCGTAACGGCAATTCCTGCAACAAAAGAAATAGCAGAACCCATAAAATTAGAATTATCATTTACTTCCGGAAATGTTTCTTGTCATGAAGGCAATAATGGTTGGGCTACTGCAACCGTTACAGGAGGAGCCGGCGATTATAAATACGTCTGGTTTAATACAGGCAGCGGAATCGTTGATGCAAATAAAATATCTCAATTAATTTTGGGTACTTACATTGTTACAGTTTCTGATAAAAATGGATGTTCTGTAACGGGCAGCATTAAAATAACAGAACCACAAGCGCCTGTAGTAATTTCATACAAAGAAATTTTTACACCTACTTTTTCTGGTGCGACAAACGGACGTATTGTAGCAGAGATTACGGGAGGGACAGCATTTGACGGAATAGAAAATAATGGAAAATTGTATAACTACGAATGGAAGAACTCAAAAGGAGCAGTGCAGACTGCAACTGCTGTACTTGAAAATGGAATTTATACGATTACTCTTAATGGCGTTCCTGCCGATGATTATTTTTTAACGATTAAGGATAAAAACTATAACGAAGCTACAAGTCAAACAATTAATTGTTCGGTTTTAGAGTCAAAAATCACATTAGATGAACCTGATCCTTTGAAAGTTGTTTTCGAAATCGTTCGTTCTATTTCTTGTAATACAGGTAATGAATTTGGCAACGCTACAGATACAACGCCACAAGATGGTCAGCGTGACGAATCGCAGGATGGTATTTTGGTCGCGCATGTTTTTGGCGGAACTCCGCTGGCATCCGCTGTAAATAACGGATTGCCATATTATTTTTATTGGAAAAAACAGCAACAAGATGGGTCTTGGGTAGCTTTGCCTACTATTACAAACGAAACAGCTTCGAATCTTTCTCATGGAAATTATGCTCTAAATATAAAGGACAGAAACGGCATCATGTTAGGAACTTATGTCAATAATGTGCTAACACAAGAAATCGATGTTACCCAAATGATGCAGGAACCGCCAAAATTATCCGTAACGATAAATCATGGGGATGTTTTTTGTAATGGCGGAAATGATGGTTGGGCAACAGCAGTTCCAGCCGGAGGGACGCCTCCTTATACCTATGTATGGTCGAATGAAGTAAAAATTGACGAAAATACAGTTCTAAAGGCAGGTACTTATGTTGTATATGTTACAGATTTTAAAGAATGTACAACACAGGCAAGTGTTACTATTTTAGAACCTAAAACGCCACTTGCCATAAAATATACTGAAGTTCTTAATCCGAGTTTTTATAAAGCTACCAACGGAAAAATTGTAGTAGAAGTTACCGGTGGAACGATATTTCCGGACAATACCTATTGGTTTGAATGGAAAAACAGTAAAGGAATCGTACAAACTACAACCACAACCAATTTTAATGATGGCGTTTATACAATTACTTTAAACGGGGTTCCCGAGGAATTGTATAGCCTGACGGTTCGTGATGTTAATTATAATGCGGCAAAAAATAAAACAAGTTGTACAGTAGCAAATTCTGTTACTGCCCTGGATGATCCGGATCCGCTTGAAGTTACTTTTGAGGTAGTTCGTACTATTTCTTGTAATGTGAGTAATGAATTTGGAAATGAGACCGATGTTAATCCTCTGGACAATCAAAGAGATGAATCGCATGACGGAATTTTAGTGGCGCATGTCAAAGGAGGAATTCAGTTAAAAGCAGATAAAAATAATGGCTTACCTTATTTTTATACCTGGAAAAAACAAAAAGGGAATACCTGGATTACATTAAACGATCATGATGAAACAGCAGAATACCTGTCTGACGGAAATTATGCGTTGAATATTGAAGATGCCAACGGAATAAAACTGGGTACGTATGTTAATAATATTTTGGTCGAAGAAAAAGATGTAACGTACTATATGCCGGAACCGGCAAAATTGCAGTTATCGTTTACCAAATTTGATGTAGGTTGTACAACAGGAGACGATGGTTGGGCAATGGCACATGTTTCCGGTGGAACTCCGCCTTACACTTATGAGTGGACCAATGGCGAAACAACGGCCGAAATAAAAAATATTACAACAAACAATTACTTTGTTATAGCTACTGATGCAAAAGGATGTGTTATTCAGGGAAGTATTTTTGTTGGTGATCCTAACGGAATTTTTACTACAGAAACAGTCAAAAATCCTACTTGTTACAACGGCAATGATGCCTCGATCGTACTGAATGTTACAGGCGGAAACTTACCTTATAGTTATGTGTGGAATACAGGTGCGACTACCAAAGATTTAAACAATCTTACAGCAGGCAATTATGAAGTTGCGATTACCTGCCCGGATTGTTGTGTGTATAAAAAGAGATTTGTCTTAAAAGATCCGGAACCGGTTATTGTAAATGTGGGTCCTGACAGAACGTTATGCAAGGATCAAAATTTAGACCTGGATGCTACAATTGCAGATCCAAAAGCGAAATACTCCTGGACTTCTACCAACGGATTTAGCTCTAGTGAAGCCAAAATAAATGTATCGAAAGCAGGAACTTATAGTATAAAAGTAACTTCAGGGTTAGGATGTATTGGCACAGATGAAATTGTAATAAAAACAAGCCAGACAGCTATTAGTTCAGAGTTTTTGTTAAGCTCACAAGCGTATTTAGACGAAGAGGTGATTTTGATTAATACCAGCAGTCCTTTTGGAGAAAGCACCAATTGGGTAATTCCTAAAGGAGTAAAAGTGGTAGAACAAAAAGAAAAATATATCACTTTAAAATTTGATGCTACAGGAGTTTATTCAATAGGGTTGCAACAAACACAAGGAGAATGTTATGCTACCTACAGTAAAAATATAACGGTAGAACAACGTAGCACATTGCCTAGCGCAGGAGGTACAACATCGCAATTTATTGTTGATTTTATCGTAACGCCAAATCCGAGCAATGGTAATTTTAAGGCACATATAACCTTAGAAAACGATAGTGATGTAAACTTAAGACTGTTCTCGACAACCGGACAAAATACAATGATTCAGAAAAAAGAATCAGGCAAGAAGAAGTACGAAATAGATTTTGAGACTTCGTTAGAATCCGGAATGTATGTTTTAGTATTAGAAACAGGACAACAAACATTGGTTAAAAAAATTATCATCTATTAAGAAAATGAAGAACTTTTTCAAAAATATACTATTATTCATTTTGTTCTCTCTTCTGGGGTTGGGAGGATTTGGTTCAAAGGTTTATGCTCAGCTTTATCCTGTGCAGGTAACACCTGTTTTTAATAGCCCGTATAGTATCAAAATATCAGACTATGCCACAAGCATGGATACTAAGATGCAGTTGCTTATTAACCCTACAGATATTGCTATAGCACAAAGACAGGTACGCCTTAAATTGTACATACAGGGTAACGGTCTTAATGTACAAAGCAGCGATTTTATACAAGGGCAACGACCAATTTTTATCAATGGTGGAGAATTGCAAACCCTGACCAATACAGATATTGCCGCACTTTTCAGGTTAGAGAACCTACAAGGGATTTCGCCCGCACAATATGCCAATGGATTGCCGGAAGGAATGTACAATTTTTGTTTTGAGTTGTATGATTTTGTAACCAACCAGAAGATTTCGCAAAAAAGTTGTGCCAGTTTATATCTGATCTTAAATGATCCACCGTTATTAAACACGCCGCAAAAAAACGAACAAATTGCTTCGACAGATTTTCCTAATATTTTATTTACCTGGACACCACGCCAGATAAATGCCACCAACATCTCGTACAAGTTCGAGTTAAAACAGCTTATCGATCCTACATTAGATCCGCAATTTGCGTTCCAGATGTCTCCGTTATTATACGAAGAAACACTTTTTGGAACCGCTTTGTTGTATAATTTAAGCATGCCAATCTTAACTCCGGGTATGCGTTATGCATGGCGGGTTAGAGCGATTTCGACAACAGGACTTTCAGAGAATGCCGTATTTAAAAATGATGGATATAGTGAGATATATTCCTTTAAATATACCGCTTCATGTGCTGCTCCAACCTTTTTATTAAGTGAAGCGCAGGGACCTAAAAGCGAAAAAATTACCTGGGAAGGCATTCCGGAACATACCCGTTATCAGGTACAGTACAAAAAACAAGACGTTCGCAATGCACAATGGTTTTCTTCGAATAGTTTAAACACACAAAGTTTACTGACTAATTTAGAACCAGGCGTTACCTATCAATTTAGAGTAGGATCCAGTTGCGATCCCGAGACAGATGGTGTTCAGTCGTTTACCTATTCCGGAATCAGCACTTTTACAACGCCTACACAAACCAATGGTGTTCCGGCATACAATTGTGGTATAATCCCGCAAATTAATATTCAGAATCAAAAGATACTGGATAACTTAATACAAAGCGAAACCTTTAAAGCAGGGGATTTTCCGGTAACAGTTTTAGAGTTAGAAGAAAAACATAGCCCATATTCAGGACATGGTTATATCATCGTGCCTTACCTGGCCGATACTAAAATTGCTGTTCAATTCAAAAATATTTTAATCAATACCGATTATCAATTGATTAGCGGTGTTGTAGAAACTAGTTACAATCCGGATTGGAAAAATGTTACTGATGTAGAAGATTTTACCGGCGAAGGACAGGGCGGACAAATCGAAGAAACTGTTCCGTTTATAATAAAAGACATCGTGATCAATGCCAATGGCGATATTGTTGTCAATGGTGTAGATGGACAACAAGTAACGATCCCGGGAGGAAAAGATACCGTTATTACAGATAGTGGTGGCGTAGATGATAAGGGCAATAAGATCCCGCCTAAAGTATATAACGTAGACAGTAACGGAAACGGGAGTAATGAAGGGACCGCATTTGCCAAAGGAGGAAAACCAACTCCGGAAAATACGGATGGTGTAGACAAAAGCGGACAGGCTACAGCATTTACCGCAAAAGGAATTACGATTGCTTTTAGTGGTAACGGCAGTAAATATGCTTTTGATGTTATACCGGACAAAGCACCTGCTGCTTTACAAAAGCTTTACAAAAAAGTAGGCGATGTTGCCCTGCCTTACAAAGCCGTTCTAAACGGTTACTCAGATACGGTAATAGCTACAGTAAACCTTACAGATGCCAATATAAAACTGGATAGTATCGTTTTTAAAACCCAAAACGGTGCAAATATCGAGTTTACAAGAGCCGATAAAGTATTTGTACTTACGGTAAAAGGAACACTGAGTTATGCCGAAGAACAAATATTGGCGACCATAAAACAAGGAGTTAAGTGGAAAGTTATTGGAGCTTTTATGTTGGTGCATATTTCTCCAAAAGAGGTAAATGTTGCCTTGGTACCTACAGACGATGTTTCGCAAAAGAAGCTTGATCAGGTCATTGCCAGTACACAATCTATTTATAATAAAGTAGGGGTTAAAGTCAACTTCAAGAAAGAGGGGATATTAAGTATAGACAGTGTCGTTTCTGGAAGTACAATTAAGACAGAGAAAAATACCCTGACTTCTACGTATAGCACGGAGCAACAAAGTATAAATTCATTGTATACCGGTACAGACAATAGTTATGTACTATTTGTAACAGATAAAGTTTCAAGTACAGGACAACAAGGATATATGCGCCTAAACGGACAGTTTGGGTATGTGTTTAAATCGGGATTAGAAAAAACTCCTGCACACGAATTAGGTCACGGAATCTTCAAACTCGAACATCCTTTTGAGACTTACAAAACTTCTGAATCAAGTACTGATTTATTAATGGATTACAGTACAGGAACGGTATTGAATCATCAGGATTGGAAACAAATTAATGATCCCGCATTTAAATTGTATGCTTTTCAGAGTCAGGCAAGTGGGGAGTTTGCAAATTATGTGATAACTCCGGATTATAGAATTGTTAATATTACGGAATCTACTGTTTTAATTTTTGATAAAACTAATATTGCAATTCCTTCTGGAACATGTCCAGGATTTGCAACTTATGATTATGACAAGCAACTAAAGCTGTTTAAAAATATTAAATATTATTATTGGAATAATGAAGAAAAAGTATACAAAACCAATGATAAAAAAGATAAAGTTTTAAGTCCTACTACAGTTACTCCAAAAGCAGAATCCTTAGTTAGATTATTTTACAATTATGTCGATTGTCCAGCTGGAATTCTAGATCTTAAATTTAGTGAAATTGCTAGTGAGTATCAAACAGCTAATGGATTACTTTCTATTATTAAGAAGAATCAAATTAATGCTAACGTTTTAAATTGTGTAGATTTTAATTCTAATTCAACAGATGATCCTAAAGAAAAAGGATGGGCTATATCTGGTTCAAAGGCACCTTTAAATTGTAATGCCGATAACATTGTAGAATTATTGAAATTCGAATTAAGCGATATAAATAGCATTACTCCAAGTTTTACATCAAAAGAAACTAATAAAATATTAGAAGAAAATTATAAAGATTGTCTTTTTGAAAACATAAACATTCAGCAAAGAATTGTTATTCTTAATAATTTAATTAATAAAGCAAAAGACGATGCCGATTGGGAGTTTAGTAAAACTGCTCTTTCTTTAGGGGATACTTTCTTTTTGGATAATTTGATTCTTACAACTCCGGAAAAAGACAGATTGAAACTGTTGAAGGATGGTTTTATGAAGAATAATTCTGAATGGATAAGAAATATATTTGATAAAAGTAAAGGAGGAGCACTTACTAATAACGATGCTACAATGACAGAAATTGTACCATTGTTTAGGGGGCTTTCTGCTTGGGTTTCTAAATATTACAAAGATCTTGGAGTTACACCTACTATTGCTACTACTCTAGATATTGGTCCTGATGGATTTAGTAGTTTTGAATATCCTGTTGCGAGTATTAATCCTGTTTATTTAGGAACTGTCGATGATGGTAGTGGATCTTTTGATTTTATAGATATTAAAGATAATACAAAGTACAAACCTCAAATTTTAGGAAATAGTTTTGTAAAGATTTATGACAGTAATTTAATAAGTTTTCAGCATACACTGCTTAAAAAAGTAGATGGAGTTTATATAAGTCTCCCTGGTGAAGAACCAAAAGATTTTACTGAAAGGTATGAGCTAAATGTAAAACCATTTGAGCCTGTAATTATGATAGCCTCTCGAAATTACCTTAATTTAGGAATAGAGAAAGGAGTTGAATATATTGTACCAGCATTTATGGCAGCAGCCTATCAACAAGCTATCATAGACGATGATACAAATCAAAGCATACGTTCATTAGGTAATGGAGTTGCGATGGGGTCAGCAGTAATTACAGCATCATTTACAGGTGGTACTTCTTATTTAGCATATCTAACTTATGCTGGAGGTGTAGTTGCCGCTGGAGATGAATTAATTAAAAATGATAGACTGAAACTGAATCAAGATCCTGCATTTAAAGAAAAGTATGAATCATATTATAATTCTTGGGAGTTTTTCTATAATTCAGTAATGATTGCAGATGGTGTTGCCAACGTTTATAGTTTAGCTAGCAACTTGAAAAAAGTAAATTTTGTACGAAGTACAAAAGCGTTTTACTCAAAAATGAAATCTTTTGATTTTAATGGTGGGTTGATGAATGTTTGGAAAGGATTAAAAGGAGTAATAAATACAACCACTCTCGGCATAATTGCAGAAGCAAAAGGTAATATTCCAGAATTTTATCAAGCAATTTTAAAGGTAGGATATAAAACGGAAATTGTAGGAGATATTGTTAAAGTGTATACGAAAAGCGGAACAGATGTTTTAGCTGAAATATCTCAGAATAGTATTAGTTTTAAATATAATGGTTGGGGAAAAGATATTATCACAAATTCTGATAAAACTACTACCTGTATTGCGAAGTTTGATGATTTATTAGATGGACCCGGATCTAAATGGATAAAATATGATTTGCCAGAAGGAGCATTTGGTCGAGGAAAAGTAAATAAAGGAGGAATTAATATCTTAGATGTTGATGATGTTACTTATTCAAAATTAGAAATTGAAGCGTCTGATATATTAAAAACTAAAGGAATTGCTAGCCCAACTAAATCCCAAATTATTACGGAAGCTAATGAAATTTTTTGGAATAGATATAATTTACCATTTTTAGAAGAGGCTTTTTCTAGAGGAGACGATATAAGATTACTTACAGAACCACAGACTTTGTTCAGTGCAAGTGGTTTTTACCAACGAGAAATAGAAGTAATTACAATAGGTTGGAAAAAACCTGACGGAACATTTATTGAACCTTTAAAGAACAAATACAATTATAAATTTAATGATGTAACAAAATCTTATGAAAAAATTAAATAGCATTAATTGGGTAGTTTTTAAAGATGATAAGGTTTATCTGGAAGATGTTCCTCTTACAATTGGAATTAATATAATTGATTGGTTGTGTGAATTTACTTCTTTAAAATATTCTATTGAAGAAGCTGATTACAATCAAGAAAGAAAATATATAACATTTTCGGAATATTTAAATATCGTAATTTCTTCTTTTAATAATTTAGTTACTGATATTTCCGTTTATCCCTATCAATATAAAACGAGTCCTTACTATAAAGGAGATATATTTATTTACTCTAAAAAAATAGAAGTTCCTTTTTTTTCGAACGATTTAGAAAAATATTTTCCAGATATAAAGGTTAAAAGACCACCAAGTAATGTAATTGATAGGTTTTTGCCACGAGAATCTTTAGATTTTCCAATTAGTGAAACACTGAAAATAGAAATATCTATGGGAAGAGAGCCTTCATATATTGGAAGTATAGGTTTAAAATATAGATAATTAATTATTAGAAAAAAATTGCTTTTGGAAAGTGCTAGTCGTTAACTTTTTTTGGATCATACAAATGTTTCTTTTGGAATAGTAAAATTTATATGAAATTAGTTTCCAATCTGCGAAGTATCTTACTCACGCTTACGAGAGCATCTTTATGATAAAAGAAAAACACTATTAATAAGTTCATTGAAATAAAAAGTAAACGGTATCTTGAAGCTTTGTAACTTCATAATAGCAGCGCGATATAAAACTATCGATACAATGAAAGCATATTATGTTGACTTTATAGAAATATTGTAAAATGAAACGTATAACAATTAATGAACTTCCTGAAGTTGTTAAGGAAGAGGTATTTAATGTTTTAGTTGAAATGGCATTAGAAGATCCAAAGCAGACATTTGATTGGAGAGATATTTCTGTGCATTTAAGCGAAAATGATTTGCCCCTACTAATGAAAATTTTAGATAAGGTTCGAGTAATCAAAAAAGCTATCGAGGAAGCAAAAGAAAATGCTAAAAGTGAGGAGCAGAAAAAAGAAGAAAAAGAAGCATGGGATGAGTTTGTAAAAAATGCAGATCCTGCCGGATTCTACGGTAACATGGGAGAACCTGAAACGCCACAACAGTACAAAGATAAATATGGTGTTTGGCCACCTGGATATGATAAAAAAAGGTGAGGAAAATTGCATATAATGTTTAAAATAAGATTTAAAAAGCAGTGCTTTATAACTGCTAACAACAATAAAATAAAATTAGAAATATAAAAAGAAGAATAAAAAATGAAAAAGAGAATTCTATTAGTAGCAGTATTACAACTTTTTTTAACGTTGAACAGCTGTAGTTCAGATTCAGGAAGTGATCCGGTACCAACTCCTGAGCCACCAGTTGTTGTGGTAAAAACACCAAAAATTACATCATATTCTAAAAACGCTGGAGAAACTGGAGAAACAGTAAGTATTTACGGTGAAAATTTTTCGGATAAGGCAGGGGATATCAAAGTAACTTTTGATGGTGTCGCAGCAACAATTGTTTCGGCAACAGCAACAGAGATAAGCTTTAAATTGCCAGCTACTGTAAAAGTAGTGCCAAAACTGGAACTTACGGTAGAGAACAAAACGGCCAGTAATGAAGTTAAAAATAATTATACCGGAAATATAGGTATTCTTCCTGTTCGTTCTTTGACAGCTTGGGTAACGCAGGAAAACAGTTTAAAAAGTGATGGAGCAAAAGCTAATATTCAAATGATGAGCGATAAACTATTATATGTGGGAGGTACCAAAACCGTCGACGGAGGTATTACGTGGAGTCAATGGAGCAGTGTTGGTTATAATTCAGAGTTTTATGCAACTGTAAATGATGAAGGATGGAGTAGTTCATTAGGACTTACCAGACTTGCTAAAATTGCACCCGGCGGAGGGGTAAGCAATGATGCATTTGCCAATATCGATAATAATAAAGAAGTTTTTTACTGCATGTATGTAGATGCTAATATGAAGGACGGAACAGTTGTTACACAAAAAGGAAAGGTTTTTACAACATCTAATGGCCTTGACTTTACAAAAGTTTATGAATTGGGGGATGATACAGCTAATCTTTTTCAATCAACAAAAATTGATAACAATCACATGTGGGCAATTGGTTATAAAAATATTAAAGACAAAGACGGTTTTAATGGTGACCGACCTTTTATTTTATTCAAAAATAATACAACAGACGGATGGAAAGAATATCCATTTGTGAATGAAGCAGCAGGTTATTTTGCAAGAGAGATTTCATTTGTTGATAACCAAAATGGTTTTCTTTTAATCAATCACTACTACAATACCCTACTGGATGTCAAGTTATTTAAAACTACCAATGGAGGAGATTCCTGGACTCAGGTTTACGACGGTGAACTGTTTACCAAGTTTACTTTTAAAGATGCCAATACGGGTTGGGCAATTTTGGATAATAAAATCTACAAAACTACAAATGGCGGTGCTGCTTGGACTTTAGACTATACACACGACCAGCCTATTGGAAATATTTCATATAAAAACAATGTTGTTTGGGCTTTTTCTACAGACAAGATAATCAAACGTTATTTATAATTTTTGAGCATCAGAAATTCTATTTAATATCAAAGCATTACAGTCCTAAAAAGCTGTAATGTTTTAAAAAAAGCCTGGAGTGATAATAGCTTGCAAATTTTTTTAATGCGATTTTGCATTAAGAAAATAAAGGATACTCAAACCAATTGAAGGACAAAAAAGTTAGAAATATAAAGAAGAATAAAAATGAAAAAGAGAATTCTATTAGTAGCAGTAGTACAACTTTTTTTAACGTTGAACAGCTGTAGTTCAGATTCAGGGGATAACACCAAGGATCCTGTGGTTATAGCGGGAGAAATCAAAGCCGATTATATAGCTGATGTTTCTTTGGCAGATGATTTTGTTATTGATAACAATAACATAGTTTATAAAATTGGTCAGGAAGATATCACCGTCAAATTAAAAAAAATTGATTTAGAAGGCAAAATATCAGTACTTAAGATTCTTGATTTTACAAGTTTTTATGCCAGTGCTTTATCTATCACAAAAGAGGGAACTGTATTATTGGTTGCTCCTTCTAATGAAGCAGACAGAGATAAAATATTTCGTTTCGAAAATAATTTTACAGTGTTGAATCCTTTTTACACCATGAAACCAATAAGTTCTCCGTTTGCAAACAAAATTCGACTTTCAGCAATTGGTGATAACAAGGACAATACCTATTTTGTATTTGATTATAACAACAGACAAATCAAACGTTTTGTGCCCGAATTAAGTACAGATGTTTTGGTTGCAGGATCAGAAAAAAAAGCGATAGAAGACGGAACCGGATTAAATGCCAGTTTTGGATCTGTGTCTAAAATCGTTTCGCAAAATAATATCTTGTATGTAATAGATAATTTATATACAGGAGCAAACCCCGTTTTTGTTAGTTCTAATATTCGAAAATTAGAATATGTAAATAACGAGTGGGTAGTAAGTACTTTAATTTCTAACAGTACAAACAAATATCTTGATATTGCTTTTGATCCTAAGAATGAATTATATGTTTTAGTCGAAAATAAAGGAATAGCTAAATTAAATCTTCAAAACAATACTTTGTCAGTTTTTAAAGATGGAGACTTATTAGTAGGGAAAGAAACTGTTCATAAAAAATCTTCCTATAAAAACATTACAATGATGAAAATTAAGGATAATGATCTGTACATAATTCTTGACTATGATTTGGTTAAAATTTCGGATTTTCAATCTAAATTAAGTAAATAAAAAAAGATTAAAAAGACATTACGGCTTTATATAAAGCTGTAATGTTTTAAAATAAATTGAATGAAAAAAACTTTACTCTTATTATTTTTTATTGTTATTACCTCTTGTTATCAGGAAACCGCTATAGCCGTAGAGGGTGATTTTACGACTTCGTATGCCAACAGCGATGAATCAATACCTGTTATTATCAAAATTGATAATAATGTTACCGGTGCAGACAAATACGAATGGACGTTTGAGGGCGGTAGTCCAACGACTTCTTCTCAAAAAAATCCCGGTGAAATATTGTATAGTAAACAAGGTACTTATACCATTAAACTGATCGCTACAAATGTAGATGGAGAAAGTAAAGAGGTCAGTAAAACTGTAGTAATAAAAGAAGGAATCAATATTCAGTTTACCCATGAAATCATAAAAAGTAATTATTCGCCTGTTGAAGTAGTTTTAAAAAATACGACTATTGGTGAAGGATTAACTTTTAAGTGGGACTTTCAAGACGGCGCACCTGCAACCTTTACCGGCAAAACACCACCAAATGTAGTATTTACCACACCCGGAGATCACACGATAACACTAACTGTTTCTAATGGTTTTGAGTCAGAAAAGCAAACTAAAACAATAACAGTTTCACCATATTTGGTGTCTTTGTTTTCGTATGTTCCCAAGTTTGAAGATGATGATTATGAGGCCCCTGTAACCATTGATTTTACCAATAAATCGATTAGTGCAACAAGTTATAAATGGAGTTTTGAGGGAGGGAATCCAGTTACGTCAACAGACGAAAATCCTACCGTTGTTTTTGCAAGTGCCGGAACTCATGAAGTTACATTAGAAGCGTTTAATGATAAAACGAGCCAAAGTTATAAAACGACTATTACAGTTTTGCCCGATACAAATCTGCGTATTTTAACCAATATTAAATTAGGAATAAATGCAGCGCACAACAACAATAATAGTGGTGCAATGTTCTCGACCGTAACCAGGCAGGTTTACAAAGCCAATGAAATTAACGAAGAGAATAGCAGCTTAATAGATATCGTTTTTCAGGGTCTAAACAGCAATTTTACCTACAACAGATTTATATCGCCGGATCAGGCAAACAATTACGGATTTTTGGGACTAAAGAATGCGCAAAGTACCATTTTTGTAAACTCTCAAAATTTGTGTAATTGTGGTTTAAATTTTACAGAAACACAGTTTGATGCCATGATAAACGATGCTCCTGTAAAATCTTTAAACATAAGTTATAGTGCAGCAGGAGCACAGGAATTTGGCTTTACCTATCCAAGAATTATTTTGTTTAAAACACAAGACGGAAGAAAGGGAGCCATCAAAATTAAGGATATGGTAAAGAACGGAGCAAGTTCTTATATTTTATGCGATATCAAAGTACAAAAACAATAACCAATAAATGAAGATAGAAAATAACAAAATCTTGCTTTGGTTGTGTATTGTTTTTGCCTGTTGTATTTGCAGGAAAGGATATGCTCAGGATGTAGATTTAGAGAATTTTTATAAGCCAAATTTTAAAGTTACGGGTAACGTTAATGCGAATATGATCTACTATAATTCAAATTCGAATACGCAAACTTCACGAGAGCCATTTACCTATTTGCTTTCGGGGAATTTAAATATTAGCGCTTTTAATTTTAGTGTTCCGTTGTTTTACAGCATTACCAATCAGGGCGAAAACTTGGGTTATACAGCACCATTCGATTTTAACAGATTAAGTATTATGCCCAAATACAAGTGGGTAAAAGCCTATATAGGTAATGTAAGTATGACTTTTTCTCCTTATACCTTAAGCGGTTTCCCGTTTAAAGGAGTTGGTTTAGAACTTACGCCAAGAAGCCCTTTTAAAATAACTTTAATGGGCGGACAGTTGCTTAAAGCAGTTTCTGAAGAAAATGCAATGGGAGGAATTCCCGTGTATCAACGTTCCGGTTATGGAGCAAAAATTGGTTATGAGCAACAACGGTTTAAACTGGGCTGGATTGGTTTTTATGCCAAAGACGATGTTAACTCATTAAACATGATAAATGATAAAGGAGTAACACCAAAAGAGAACTTTGTAAACAGTTTGATCTTTAGTACCTCTGTTATAAAAAATTTAAATTTTAATGTAGAGTATGCACTTTCTGTGCTAACAGATGATGTTCGTAGCAAAAAACTTTCCGGCGGAACCCTGAGAGATAAAATATTTTCGAGCAAAGAAAGTACAAATTACATGAACGCCTTAAATGTCAATTTTGATTACAACATTCAAAAGAGTATCATAGGATTAACCTATGAGCGCATAGATCCTAATTACAATACCTTGGGTGCCTTATATTTTAATAACGATTTAGAGAATATAGCATTACGTTTTTCACGTCCTTTTTATCAAGACAAAATCACCGTATCGACCAGTTTAGGGTATCAAAGAGACGATTTGGCAAAAGCAAAAAAGCAAGATACCAAGCGAGTTGTAGGATCTATAAATATGAATTACCGCGTAACAGATCAATTTAATATAACAGGTAGTTATTCTAATTTTTCTACCTATACCAATAAAAAACTAGATCAGTTTGAGCTTATAAACAATCCAAACGTAGTACAATCTGACACCTTAAATTACAGGCAATTATCACAAAATGCCAATGTTAATATGTCGTATGCTTTTGGACAAAAACGAAATCAAAATTTAAATTTTAACTACAGTATTGCCGGTCAGGCCAATGAGCAGGGCGGCGTAATACGAAGAGGTCAGGCAAGTACCGTGCAAAATTATAATTTGGCACACTCGGTAAATTTTATGAGCATGAAAATTGCCCTGAACAGCTCTCTTAATTATACCAATAATGAAGTGGCACTAAACAATAGTTCTTCGGTTGGAGCCTCAGTTGGAGCCTCAAAAAAATTATTTAAAGACAAGCTAAATACCAATTTTGGTGTGTTGTATAATAATTCTCAGGCAAACACCAATTCAAGTTCCGTGTTTGGAGTTAAGTTTAATAACAGTTATATGCTGCTGGAGCAACACAGTTTTAATATGAGTGTTATTTCGATGTTTAGAAGTAGTTCTAATGCCAGTAAATTCAACGATTTGACGGCTACATTAAATTATACCTATTCGCTTGACAAAATAAAATTGCCGGCTAAAAAAGAACCTAAAAAAGAAACAAAAATTGCAGCAGATCCTGTCCTGAAAATAAAACATAAAGACAAGACCTACGAAGGAACAAGAAATGAAATTATAAAGCAGTTGCAAGACCTTCAACTGGCATTGCGACCAATGCCAAAAGAAGATTCAGACGAATTGCAGCACTTATTGACCCTGACAACTTTGACTCCTGATGATGATAGTTTTAAAGAAAAGGCTTTAAACTATTTAAAAGCATACGACTTAAACAACGACATCTTAGATCGATACAATAAATACATTCTTGAAACCGTAAAAAGCTTAAAAGAAGAAATGATTCGCAAAGACGAAGGGTTCGAAAACGATTATGTTATGGCTTTAGGAAGAGTAAATAAACATAAGTTGCATGGCGTAAACGAGCAGGATGTAACCAATAAAACAAGTTATAACTCGTATTTGAAACTAGTCGAGCGAAAAAATAAAAAGCTACAGCCTTTATTAGTTCACCGATGGATGATCAATGAGATTTCGATACTTGCCAATACTTCTGCAGATGAAATTCATCAAAACCAGAACCTTTCAAGTTTTAATAAACAAGAGTTAAGTCACTTCTTTAAAATGATGAAAGAGAAAAAAACAGACACAGAAGTAGTCGAAGAATTAAAAATCAAACTGATTCCGTTTTATCACGATTTGGCCCTTAAAAATGTTAAAGACGATGAAGTCGAATTTAAATATTTAAAAAATAATTAAGGATCATAACAGAGGTACTCTTTAAAATAAAAAAGAGAGTAGGGGATCGTTAAAAAAAGTTTGGATAAAATATTAAAGAAGTTACAATGCTTTATTTTACAAAAAACCAGGATTATTTGCTTATGAAAAAGTTTTACAAAATACATTTATCGGTATTATTTATCATGCTTTCGGTTGTTTTTTCTTACGGGCAGGATATTGCCGCCCCAAAGGAGCTGGGAGCAGCTTCGAGCGCTATTCAAAAAATCGAAGCCTCTGACCGCTGGGTAGATAAATTCTCAAATCAGGATTTGGTAGAGTTACCAATCGGGATTCGTAATACGGTCAATAATATCCAATATTCTATTGGGATTACAAAAGCTGTTTTTTCGCCGGAGTATACCACTTTGACCGTTTTTTGTAGAGTAGATATTCCGCAAAAAGATAAAAACGGACAGCCAATGCAGTTGTTTTTTGGTGCAGATAATGTAAAGTTATCACATCAGGGAGGTATTATGGGCGAAGCCAAATTAGTTTTATTAGGCAATGTAGATATTCCGTTTAGCGATAATAAATGGCAGGTATCATTGTACGGTGGCTTTAATATGGAAACCGGAGAAGTCAAAGATTTGACCTATGTAACAATTGATTGTGATGGTTTTAAAGAAATGAAAATTTCAGGAGCAGTAGAGTTTTCCAGAAACCTCATATTGCCAATTGATCCTGTAAGTAAAACGGTAGACGAAGCAAAACTAACAATCCCTAAAACCTATTATAACGGCAAAACGGTTCAGATACCTAACAGGGTTAGAGGAGAATTTAACTTTAAAGTAGGTGGTTGGAACGATATTTTGATTAATGTAAGTTTACAGCCTTTTGTGTTAAAAGACAAACGAAACGGAAAAGATTTTGATGGTAACTTCCAGTTTTTAGTCAGTAATGCAGTGCTGGATTTAAGTGATCTAAAAAATGACCCTACCGTTGTTTTTCCCGAATATTATGCAAAAAATGCACTTTTGGTGCCCAGTGTAGAATCCTGGAAAGGAGTATTTGTTCAGACTTTTGATGTTGGTTTACCAAAAGAATTTCAAACCACAGATACGGCTTCAAGTAAAGAAAGACTTCATGTAGGCGCTCAAAACCTTATTATAGATAAATTTGGAGTTTCGGGAACTTTCTACGCAGATAATGTTTTTCCGCTTGACAGAGGTATAACCAGTCAGGAAAAATCGTGGGCTTATTCTTTAGATCATATCGATGTAACGATTGCTGCCAATACTTTTGTAAAAGCAAATTTAAGCGGTCAGATTCTATTGCCAATAAGCAAGGCAGCAACAGAGAAAAAAGAAACAACAACTGCTGCGCCAACTACAACTACACCAGCTACAACAACAGCAACAGGAACAGCCACAACACCTGCTAAACCGGCTCAGACTAACAGAGCAGGATTAGCCTATAATGGATTTATATCCATGGAGGAGCAGCAATTAATAGTAGTAACAAAAGATTCTATTGCTTTTGATATCTGGAAAGCAAGAGCCTTATTATTACCCAATAGTTCTGTTGAATTAAAATTGGTAAATGGAAAGTTTTTACCCAAAGCAAATTTAAACGGAACCGTTTCTTTTGGAACCAATAAAGGAGCATCTGATGATAAAGAAGTAGAAGGAAAAAAGACAGTCGATTTTAAAGGGATTTCTTTTGAAAACCTGCAACTGCAAACCGTTTCGCCTATAATTTCTGTTCGAAATATGGGGTATAAAGGTACAGTTGCCTTTGGTAATTTCCCGGTTTCGATTGGTAACATAAATGTTGCCATAAACGGAGATAATTCCCGAATCGATTTTGATCTGGGTATTAATTTGATGGATGCAGTAGGAGCAGGAGCCACAGCCCGAATAGGGATAAAAGGTAAAATGTATGATGACGGCTACAGGCAGCGCAGCAGGTATGATGGTCTGGATTTATCTGCCATTAGTATTAATTGTAAATTTAGCGGATTAACAATTAAGGGAAGTCTTATCTTAATGGAAAAAGACCCCGTTTATGGTAACGGATTCAATGCAGATCTGGAGGTAGATGTTGTCGATGTAGTCAACGTAAAAGCAAAAGCTATTTTTGGGCGCACTACTTTTAGATACTGGTATTTTGATGCCGCTGTAAAATGGCCACCGGTTCCCGCACCTTTTATGATTACCGGTTTTGGAGGAGGAGCTTATTATAAAATGCATCGAAATGAGGATGTAGCCATTGGCGATTTTTCTCCCTCAGGATTGAGTTATACACCCGATGAAAAGATAAGCTTAGGAATAAAAGCTTTGATCTATTTTAATATTGGTTCAGAAAGTGTTTGTGATGGAGAAGCAGGATTTGAAATTGCTTTTAACTCAAAAGGAGGAATCAACAGACTGGCTATTTTTGGTAAAGCAAATGTTATGGCTTCGATACCAGGGCTTAAAAATGTTACAGACTTAATGAGTAAAGTAACTTCGAATATTACGGCAAAGAAAAGTTTTATGGGAGTAACGGAAAGTGATCTTAAAGGCTCATTTGCCAGTAAATATATTCCGGCAGCCAAAGAATCGATCCCCGGCGATTTATCAGCTAAAGTAGGTATAAAAATGGCTGCGGCAGTAGAGTTTGATTTCCAGAACAATTCGATGCATGCTACAACAGATGTATACATTAATACACCCGGAAATTTTCTATCAGGGATAGGAGAAGGAGGAAGAGCCGTTTGGGGAGTTTTTCATAAAGACCCAAAAGATTGGTACATGTACATGGGGACACCAGATGACAGATGCGGTATAAAAATTGGAGTTGCAGGAATGTACCTAAAAACAACCAGTTATTTTATGGCAGGAACCCTATTACCGGGAAGTCCGCCGCCGCCGCCTATTGTAGCACAAATTTTAGGGGTCGATGCCAAGGAATTAGATTATATGCGTGACGAAAATTCATTGGCAAATGGAGGAGGTTTAGCCTTTGGGGCCAGTTTAGATTTTGACACCGGAGATTTGAGTTTCTTACTTTTTTATGCCCGTTTTCAGGCAGGAATGGGATTCGATATCATGCTTAAAGATTATCAGGAAGCCAGATGTTCTAATACCGGAGATCGCGTGGGTATAAACGGCTGGTATGCAAACGGGCAATCGTATGCTTATTTGCAAGGAGAATTAGGAATTAGAATCAAACTGTCATTCTTAAAATTAAAAGTTCCAATTATTTCAGGAGGAGCTGCCGTTTTATTGCAGGCAAAATTACCAAACCCCGTTTGGATGCGCGGTTATGTAGGCGGAAACATGAATATTCTTGGAGGACTAATCAAAGGAAAATTCCGCTTTAAGTTTGAACTCGGAGAAGAATGTCAATTCGAAAACGGATCGCCACTTGGTGGGCTTAAATTAATAACAGATGTTACGCCAAAACAAAGCTCGACAGATGTAGATGTTTTTGCTGTACCACAAGCCGCTTTTTCAACAAAAGTAAATGAAGCCTTTGTAATTCCTGAAGATACAGGAGATGTTACTTATAAGGTGATGTTAGAAAAGTTTAAGATTTTTGACGGAACAAAAGAAATTCCGGGAGTTCTGGAATGGAGTTCTACAAAAGACAGAGCAAATTTTGTTTCAACAGATATTTTGCCTCCAAATAAGGAACTTAAAGTTCAGGTTGAGGTAAGTTTCCAGAAAATGATAAATGGTTCATTTCAGCCCATAAAAGTAGACGGAAAAGTAGCCACAGAATACGAAGAAAGAGTATTTACAACAGGAGGAGCACCTACCTATATTCCGCTTACCAATATCAAATATTCGTATCCCGTAGTAGATCAAAAATATTTCCTTGAAGAAGAATATCCTAAAGGGTATATACAGCTTAAACGTGGTCAGGATTATTTGTTTGAAGATTCGAATTGGGAAACAAGCATCAAAGTAGATCAGGACGGAATGTCGAATGCCAAAGCAACAGCTTTTAATTATAACACCGGTTCAAACGAAGTGTATTATGATTTGCCAAATATCGATCAGGAAAAGAAATATAACTTTACGATAGTAAGTAATTTAAAACAAACACCGTCAAGAAATGCGACAGCCGTAACCAAAACAAGTACAATTGATAATGGTGGTAATGACATACAAATAAAAGAAAATCAAGCCGATGCATTATCAAAAGCCGAAGGCAGTATTGAGCGCTTATCCTACTCATTTACAACAAGTAAATACAAAACATTTGCCTCAAAAATGAATTCGATAAACACACAGAGTAATAATTTTGGAGTATTGTATTCAGATGTTATTTACTTAACCAATACCATTACAAGCCAGGAAGCATTTGATATAGTCGAGCTTAGCGGAGTAACGTACAGCGATAGTAAGGCAATAATCACAGCCCAATCGAAACTAAATGATGCATATTATGCAACAGATATTTTTCCGTATTTGTACAAAGATTACCCTTTAAACGGCAATTATTCGATAAGCAACAGAGATACAAACGAACTGGGAGTTATTCCGGCCAAAGCAATCCCGCTTAATGCATATTATATGACCAGTATAGAAAATAATGTAAACCAACCCTGGACAAAAGAGAATTTTCCGTTTAAATACAATATGCCATTACTTTACAAACAAGATTGGGTAGATCTAAACAATCAGATTATTAATGGTTATGTAAACGGAGATGTGGGTATAGAGGCAATTGCAAATCGTTTTAAAAACTCTAATTTCCTGTTTATGCGATACGGAAACTATGAAATAGTAATGAAATACAACTTGCCTGGCGATAAACAAGCCAATGAGTTTGTTTATAAATTTAAAAACGTCAACAATTTCAGATAATCATAAAACGTATAAATTGTAATTTTTAAGCGATCATAATAAGTTTTATAAAATAGAAGGAAAGCAAAAAAAGACGACCGTAAAAAGGTCGTCTTTTTTGTTTACTCGTTTTTGTGATAACGCCAATCGCTCACTTTAATAAAATAGATTGAATGGAGATAAATTGGTAAAACAGATCAACCAATGAGGGATAGCTACATCAAACTCTGTTTTACAAAAAAAGCTCCAGATTTCTCTGAAGCTTTTGTTTTAGTAGCCCGTAGCGGAATCGAACCGCTCTTACATGGATGAAAACCATGCGTCCTAACCGATAGACGAACGGGCCTACTTTTCTAATGCGGGTGCAAAAGAAGCAAATAATTTTAAAACTCACAACATTTTTTTTGAAAAAACTTTTTGTAATTATTCTCAAACGATCCTGTTTAATACTAACGAATCATAAAAAAATTACGTTAATAAAATGTATATGATTGATTAATAATTGGTTATTTTGTGTAAAAATAAGAGATAAAGAACTGTGTTTTTCTTCATTTATTAAAAGAATAATTTTTAATAAAATTGAAAAAAAATGATTTTAAAAGATTTTTCTTATGGTTTTTGCCTTGTGTTTTTGAAGATTTATATATGATCCCAATTCACTGAAGATAGAAAAGAAGCAAATGTTGTAGTTTTTTTATAGAAATTTAAAAGATGATGCAAATCGAGAAAAATTTGAGTAGCCGTTGTTAACGAATATTTTGAGGACCTAAAAAAGTAATCTTAAATATAGTTGTGGTAAAAAGTACATAATTATCTATAATCCCAGATTTATCAGTTTATAATTTATAGTAAAATAGCTCTATATTAGCACAAAAAAAGTTAATTAGACAGGGCGGAGTTTATTCGGTTGGGCTTTTTTTTAGCTAGAATAAACAGTAACTATAACTATAAAGGGAAATGAAAAGATTAAAATTAAACCTAATAATTTTTCTATTATTTGGTACAGGTATGAATGCTCAAAATAAAATAGATCAGATTTTTAAAATAAAAATTGAACAATCTCTAATTTCCCGGGATGATAATTTCCCTGATTTCAGAACAAATAAAGACAGTTTGGATATCTTTTTATTTGCACTCCATAAGGGGTTCTCTCCAATTGATTTTCAGCGTTTCACTAAGTTTAGTGATCAAAAAATGTTAAATCTAATTACTTTATTAGAATCTAAACATTGGCTTCATAAAGTTAATAACCAGTATAAACCAACAATTTTTATTGCCGATGCAAAAGATGGGGAATTGCTTTATAAATATGCGAAACCAATTTCGACAAAAATAACAAAATCTATAATTAAAAAGTTAGGCGAAATAAAAGGACAGTTTGATAAAACAGAGATTTCGAAAACACAATCTTTTCAAAAATGGTCATTTCTGGTTTTAAGTGATGTTTTGTTGGATTCGTGGCAAATTAATGATGTCGAAAAAGAATTTCTTAAGCAAGATAACAGGCCTTTAAGACATGGAAAATATTACTATTATAAAATTAGTGAAAATACAAATCCTGAAATAGAATCTTTCGGAATTTATGGAAACCAATCTGAAAAAATAGAAAATAAAGATGTAAGTGTTTATGGAAATAACAGGCAAAATCTAATTGCAAATTCATTTCAGAACATAATTTCTAAATCAGATAATAATTTGTTTGACGAAATGGCTAAAAACTATTTGCCAGACTTATTAGAAATTTTAGAAAGCGAAAGAGCATACAGTAAAAAAGTTTATACTAAACTAGGCTACAATAAAGAAATATCTTTTGAGGAGTTTTTTATTTGGTGGTATCATTTCATTTATACACAATCTACAAATGAAATGAATGAAAAAGGAATTTTAAAAATTCCGACAGGAGGAAATTTTGATTATGTGGTAGAAGAATAATTGAAATATGTTTTCTAAGTTCTATAAGGATAAAAACGCTATTTATGCGCTACAAAATACACCTCTAACGTTTCCCAATTTTATTATTTATAAATCTAAGTATAATAATAGTCAACTTTTTTCAGGACGATACAATGAAACAAAAAAACTCCGGATTTCTCTGAAGCTTTTGTCTTGGTAGCGGTAAGCATTCTAACAAAAATTTTAGAATTAAAAACTGAATTCGTATATTGTTATGCTAAAAATGTATATGCCAGATATATACATTTTTAAACATCTGCCTTCAAACGTTTTTCAGTTCATTTTAATAGAAATAATCTAGATTATGAAAAAATCATTAATACCCTTCATTGTACTCTTAGCTTTTACAGCGTGCTCAAAACATCAAGCAAAAAAAAATATTGCGATCACAGGAATAGATTCCACACTGCGACCTGGCGATGATTTTTTTAAATATGTAAATGGCAAATGGTATGATTCTGTATCAATACCCCCATCTCAAGCCGGAGTTGGTACCTATATGTTTATGAATTACCCACAGCGAATGCGCCTGCAGGGGATATTAGACAGTATTTCGCAAAGCAAGAATGCAGCAGGAAGTATAGCACAAAAGGTAGGAGACTTTTATGCATCAGGTATGGATACTGTAGCCATTGACAAACGCGGTTATGCACCTGTCAAACCCCTACTTGCCAAAATTGAAGCAATTAGCGATTTACCGTCTTTAATGAACTTTGTAGTTAATGAAGTAAAAGTAAGCAATCCTTCTATTATAGCTTTTGGAGTATCACCCGATGATAAAAACAGCAGTATGAACATTGCCCAACTCTATCAAACCGGTATAGGTTTGCCTGACAGGGACTATTATTTCAAATCAGATTCATCAACTGTTGCTATACAGAAATCGTACAAAAAATACCTCTCTACATTATTTCAACAAACAGGCAGCAATGCTCAGGAGGCTGAAAAGAATGCTAATTTGGTTTACGATATTGATAAACAACTCGCCGTTGCGCATAAAACAAAAGTTGAACTTCGCGATGTGCAGGCAAATTATAATAAAACGGCTGTGACAGATCTCGCAAAAAGACATCCTAACATTAACTGGAGTACTTTTTTAAATAATTTAGGTGCCAAAACGGATTCTATCAATGTAGGTCAGCCGGCTTATTATGATGCTCTTAATAAGCTATTGAAAACCATTTCTATTAATGATTGGAAAATTTACCTGAAAGCAAATTCTATAGAAAGATATGCAGATGATTTAAGCAAACCTTTTGCAGATGCCTCATTTGAGTATACCAAAGTGCTTTCTGGTCAAGCTGTTCAAAAATCACGTGGCGAAAAAATGGCGAATGTCCTTGATAATTACTTAGGGGAAGCGTTGGGGGAATTGTATGTAAAGAAATATTTTTCTGAAGATGCAAAAAAACGTATGTTAATACTCGTAAATAACCTGCAAAAAGCCTATGGCAAAAGAATAGATAAATTAGCATGGATGAGTCCCGGTACGAAACAAAAAGCCAAAGAAAAATTGTTTGCCATGACCAAGAAAATAGGATATCCCGATAAATGGAAAGACTACAGCAGGGTACATATAGCGAGGAATACCTATTTTGAGAATATGGTTTCGGCAGCTACAGTTGCATATCAATTTCAATTGGCAAAATTGGGCAAACCAGTAGATAAATCAGAATGGTATACTACGCCCCCAACAGTTACGGCATATAATAACCCTACAGCAAACGAAATTGTTTTTCCGGCAGGCATTTTGCAACCCCCATATTTTGATAATAATGCAGATGATGCACTGAACTATGGAGGTATTGGAATGGTGATTGGTCACGAAATAACCCATACTTTTGATGATCAGGGGGCTCAATATGACAAAGATGGTAACTTGAAAAACTGGTGGACAAAAGAAGATTACGCACAGTTTAAGTCAAGAATACAACAGGTTATCAATTTGTACAGTACCTATACCGTTTTAGGCGATCTGCACATTAATGGTGCAATGACAGTTGGCGAAAATACAGCAGATATTGCAGGAATAGCAGTTGCTTATGATGCTTTTAAAATGACCAAGGAAGGACAAGGGAATGTAAAAATTGACGGTTTTACTCCAGACCAACGCTTTTTTATATCTATTGCTAAAATATGGAGAGTAAAAATGAAAGATGAATTCCTGCGTTTGTGGATTAACAATAATCCACATTCTCCACCAAACTGGCGTGTTAATGGTCCTCTAATGAATACTACACCTTTTTATGAGGCATTTAAGGTACAACCTGGAAATAAAATGTTTTTGCCCAAGAAAGACAGAATAACAATTTGGTAAGAGCTTCGCTCTCCAGAGTGTTCCCAATGTCATTAAGTTAAGGGGAAATCTATAAAATTACTTAACAGTTTAATCAAAAAAGTAATTAGAAAAATCCGTTTTTATCAGCGTTTTCGCTTTAGCGAATCAGTAAAATCAGCGTCTAATTTTGACGCGGATAAAACAGATTTACTTCGTAAAGACGCAGATAAAAACGGATTTTATTTTTTTAAAGATTAACTTAATGACATTGAGAGTGTTCCCGTAAAAAAACGCACAAATATCTCTGTGATCTTTGCGCATTTTTTTTGGTCTCTTAGAAATTGTAAAACTTAAAAAGCTTCCTGACTTTTTTAAGTTTTAGCTTAAAGCAAAAAAAGCTCCAGATTTCTTTGAAGCTTTGTCTTTGTAGTTCGCCGCGGCGAAGACTCGAACCTGTGTTTGCTGTGATGAAATAAGCTTTAAAACGAAAAAAGCTCCAGATTTCTCTGAAGCTTTGTCTTAGTAGCCCTAGCTGGACAATTCTCGAACCATTTTATGAGTGATTTACAAAAATTAGATTACGTAAATTATTAAGAAAGTTTTTATTTTAAGATTATCTCTAAATCAAAGAAGAAGAAATATAAACATTTCATCAGGTAAAATATTACGTAGAAGCACTTGTTTTTTACGATAAGTTATAGGAGTACGTAAAACCGTAACATTATAACCTTTAAGTAGTTTAGATTTGCGATCAAAATTAAATTGCCTTAACCTAACCTGCT
>NZ_MUGS01000050.1 GCF_002222055.1 Flavobacterium araucananum | reverse complement strand
GTAATTTTTGGAGGAGAAGCCTTGAATTCGTTTTATTTAAAAGATTGGAAAGAATTATATCCGGCCTGTAAAATGATTAATATGTATGGAATAACCGAGACTACTGTTCATGTTACCTACAAAGAACTCCATATATCTGATATGTTGAGCTCTGTTAGTACTATAGGTTCAGCTATCCCTACCTTGGGTTGTTATATTTTAGATTTAAATTTAAATTTAGTACCAATAGGGGTTATTGGCGAGTTGTGTGTAGGAGGAGCAGGAGTTGCTCGAGGATATTTAAATAGAGAAGAATTAACCAAAGAAAAGTTTATATCGAATCCTTTTATACAGGAAGACCGATTATATAGATCAGGCGATTTAGGACGTTGGCTTGCTGACGGTACTATAGAATATATAGGCAGAAAAGACAACCAGGTAAAGATTCGTGGTNNGGTGTTGTTAAATCGCTGGTTGGCTATTATGTTTTGGATCAGGGAGAAGTTGTTTTGGAAGAGTCTTTGATTTTGGAAGAGCTTGGAGCGGTTTTACCTGAATATATGGTTCCTGGCGCTTTGGTTGTTATGGATTCTTTTCCCTTGACAATCAATGGCAAACTGGACAAGCGTTCATTACCTGATCCAGATTTTAGCGGATCAATGGAAGCTTATATGGCTCCAAGGACAGAATTGGAGATCGCCGTTTGTAATATCTGGAAAGAAGTCTTAGGCTTGGATAGGGTTGGAGTAACGGATAATTTCTTCAGGATAGGAGGTAATTCGATATTGGCTATTCAAGTGGCACATCTTATGAGTAAGGCATTAAAGTTTGATATAAAAGTTTCAGATATTTTTAGACTTAAATCAATTATAGGTACGTTGGAAGTTTTAAAAGAGGATTTTGGGCTAGTAAAACCTTACTATTTAACCTATAATTATGAATTAGATGATATGATATTTATATCTCCTTCTAGGTCTGGTTCAGAAGTATACCAAAATTTAGCTGAAATGTTAGGCACAAAATATAATTGTATTGGAATTGATAATTATAATATTCATTATAAAGATAAAATAAGTTCTTTAAATAAATTGGCTAACTATTATATATTGGAATATGAACAAAAATACACATTAAAGGAACCGATTAATTTACTTGGATGGTCTTTAGGAGGGCATATTTCTTTAGAAATAGCAGTAATTCTTGAAGGTAGAGGTTATAAAAACATTAATATAATATTGTTAGATACTTTTTTAAGAGATAAAAAGATGCTGAGTTTATCTAATAAAAATTATAAAGATTTTGAAATAAAAGAATCAAAAAAAGTATATGTTGAAAATGTTATTGCTGCCTTGGATGCGGAGAATGAACTTGCAAATTCATCTATAACTGATCAATTAAAATATTCGAACATATTATTATTCAAAGCTATGTTAATTAATATAAACAATAAAAAATCTAAATTATTTGATGAATATTGTAAAACTCTTGATACAAATAATATTAATTTAATTTCAGATAATGTACAAGTTATAAATTTAGAATGTTATCATGAAAATATCCTTGAAACAAATAGTTTGACTATAAATAATTACTTATCAGCTAAGAATAAAATTATTACTCTTACACTTAATGTATAAAATTATTATTAGGTATCGTAGTGTTTTTTATACATTTCTGATAAGTTAAAAATATCTTATTGAGATTAGATTCGTAATCAATAGTTTATGATTAAATATAATTATGAAAAAAAAAAAGAATAAAATTAAGTCTGGAACATCAGATTATCAAATGCATAACTTTAAGAAATCTAATATTTTAGGCCAGGTTATGCAGCCTGATGAGTACAAT
>NZ_MUGS01000005.1 GCF_002222055.1 Flavobacterium araucananum | reverse complement strand
ACTTTATCCAGAATATCCATCGTGACCACTTTTTTGTCAAAACGTTTGCAAATGGTCGGTTCCTGCATTGCTACGTATTCGTTGAATTCGTTGTTGATGCTCTCGGCAAGGTTCTCGTATAGCCATCCTTTTGTGTGCGATATAAAAGAGATATACTTTTCCATACCAATGGTCTCATTGTCGTCGTCATCGTTATCAGGGCCATCTTCGGGCATTGGAGCATTTCGGAAAATGCTTGCCTTTGGATATTCCGTAAATAGTGCAAAGGCATTGGAAGCTGTCAGCCAACACTCGTGGTCGAATGCATCACTTCTTTTAAAAGTTTCTAAACGCTTTTGAAATACCTGTAAACTCATTGGGTTAAAAATCTTTTGCTCGATACAATCTCCTATGAATTCCACTTTTTCAAACTCAAGTTTATAAGCTTCATTTTCTTCTGTTTCGTCGTCCTGTTCCACCCATTCTTTGTGCATTTCATACATCCAATACAGATAACTGTTTTCGTGTCTGAAATAAGGAATGTCGGCAATGTGGTACAGGTAAGAGCAAACAGAAATAAGCAGTTGGGCGTTTGTTTTGCGCTTGGGGTCGTGGAGCATCTGATACAGTGGTTCAATCGGTATATAATACAGGGTTGTGCCTGTGTTGTATTTTTCCTCACTGATGAAATAGGTTTTCTTACTGTCCTGCACCAAACGTATTTCCTGCCAATTCAGAACACTTTGCCTTAACTTTTCTTCCATATCCCATATAGCCAATGCCATATTGTACGGATACTGAAACTGACTGGTCTGCATTGGTTCTATCTTGTAATGCCCAGCAAGTTTGGAAAGGGACTGATAAAAATCCCTTTCTGTTCTTACTGTTTCTGGGCAAGCATGTACAGTTTGCGTTTCTTTCAGTCTGGGCAGGAACGAAGTCTTTAGAAAACCATTGGCAACATTTCCACAGGTACTGACCGGCGTTTGTCTTTTTGAACCTCGGTGGCATCCTTTGGTTTTTGCATCCATTGGTTGAACTCGCTGAGCTGTTTGTACAACTGCCTTTGTCGTTTTTCTTCGGGTGGCTTTATTGTTCCCGATATGATATGTTTGTGCATAATCCATTGCTTTAAAATTTTAAATTATCCTTTAGTTCCCATTACGCTCTCAAATCGGTACTCCACTGCATCATCCTTGATGGCGGGTGCAGATATTTTGGCGGTTGTCAAAATGGGATATCTGTTAGCATAAAAATTTAGTACTGCTTCCACGCTCCAACGTGGTTCGGGATCGGTCAATATAATATCGTGTCCTTTATCTTTAAGTATAAACACTCTTTCCAATTGCGTTGCTAATAACATGATTATGAATTTTAAGTTATTACATTTAGTTTTCCTCCTCAATTTCTGCTGAGTACTCGGCAGTTACTTCGTCCGCTTTTGCGGGTTCGGGTTTTTCTTCCTCGATAGCTCCAAAAAGACTTGGCGCAGAAAACTTATCGGACAGTTCTCTTTTACGTTTGCGTATCTCGTCAGCCTTTTCAGGAAACTCCGTTATTTCGGGTACTTTAACCCACGCCTCACGGAATTTGCCCTCTTTTTCCAGTTCATCTGCCTTTGCCATTGCGTCTTTGAACTTCTTATCTTTGGCTTCCTGTTCTTTCTTTTGCCTGTCAGCTTTATCTTTCTCCATTGCCGACTGTTTTTTGGTTTCTTCCAACTGCTTCATAAAGGCGTCCATGTCGACCATTAAGCCCGAAACGGTTTGTATGGGTGTGGTTATCTTCTCGAAAAAACCGTTGTCGAGTTCTTCGGCTGTTCCCCGAAGATTAAGGGGCGGTATGATGTTCTTTGCGTTATCTCCGCACTGTTCGTTTTGGAGCATAACCGATACGATTAGGTTGTTTTCTGCTCCTTTTGCTATGGTGAGCTGCAAATCACCTGTAATCTGCAACTGTGCTATCTGATGGAAAAAATTTGTGTTCATCGTTTTAAAATTTTAAAATATTATTTAATAGTTCTTTTTCAGACTACCTGCGGTCAACGAATTGTTCAACTTGCAAGCTTGCCTTTCTGTTTTGCCAATAGACATATTCAAGGGCTCTTCTCTTTATCCTGAACTTTGTACCGTTTACATTCCAACGAACCTTTATCCTTCGGATAGTTGAGGGTGTTCTGAATGCATCATACGTAATTCCGGTAATTTCTTTCTCTTTTTCAATCTTAACAACTTTTATATATACGCCCCTGTGTTCTACATCAGGATAGTGTGTTGAGAGTAATAGGTTATTATTTCTGTCAAAGATTTCAAATCGGACAAAATCCTTATCATTTAATATGATGTTGAACAGTTCCAGTAGATTGAAATTCCAATTGAGCAGTAGCCTTTCATCATATTTCTTGTATGTTATAACTCCAATATTCATATCAGTTATTTTTATAGAAGGTTACCACCGATTAAGGCGGTAGCCTATGGTTATCTAGTTAAGGTTTAGGCTTTCTGCACCGTCCAAGGCAAAGCCTGTACACAAGTCAAATGCTTTCTGTGATTTGAGTTGGGCAGTACCGCCCAAAACAATGCTCTGCAACTTGGCTTCATCATTCTTGTATTTTCTTACGTTCTGATAGTAGCCCGTAACAGCGTTATATGCTCCGAACAATGTGCCTTTAGTAGTATCCATCTGCTGTGTGTCGCTTATCATCGCATACCCAAAAGCATCATCAACGGTGTTTTTGAACACTGTGGAAATTTCATCTTCCGCACCTTTTTTGATAAGGTCAAGTGTTTCCTTGTTTGGACAAAGTGCCAATTGGATTAGCTTTCTTACCTCTTTGTCTGATACTTTTACTTTTGCCCACTCATTGAATATGCCCTCTAACTGACTGCTCAAGGTGTTCGCCAATCCCATAATCTTGTGAGCGTTCTCGATACGCTGTTTTGCTCCCGACGTGTGTTTGATACGCACTACATTGGTCATACTGCGCAAGGAAGCGTTAAGCGTGTTTTGGCATACTATACGAATAGGCGTAAAAGCGGCTGTGATACTTCCGCTACCATCGTGCGAAGTGGTCAGGAAAATGTATTTTTCGATTACATCATCACCATTTCCAACTCGGATATAGTCGGGCAGTTTGGCTGTGATAAATATACGTTCCCCATTACCCAGCGCTCCTGCGGTTTCATATAGTATTCCCTCTCCACCGCCTACAATCGCATCAAAAAAGTTAAATGCTTCACGGTTCTGCACGATATGATAGTCTTTGCCTACCACCCCCAATACTGCATTGTTGTCTGTGCGGATATTGGCAAAGTAGTTAGGAACTTCCAATTCGTTACTGCCAATCTCGATACTGTCGGCAGTTTGAATGATACCCGAACCTTTGGTAAATAGCGGACTTTTAACGACTTCGTAATCTAACCCTGCAAATTTTATAGCTTCCTCGCTTGTTGGGTATTGCTCTACAATTTGCCCTAGTCCGTGCCACGCTTTTTCCTTTACGCTAAAGAATGAATAACGTCCTGTTTCGCTGTTAAAATTGATATTATGTGCCATGATTTTTAAATTTTAAATTGTTTAAACTATTTAGGTGCTAGTTGTTAAAATGGTAGGTCATCCTTTGTATCATCATTGTTGTTTCCTCTAGGAGCCTGTATCGCTTCGGCTTTTTTACCGCCCCCGTGCAGTTTGATTTGCGAGGTATTGAAGTTCAGTCCTGCGTGCGGTTGTCCGTCATTGCCTGTCCAAGCCCTTGCGCTCACTTTGCCTGTAAGTTCTACCACCGTACCTTTTGTGAGTATCTGCGCTACTTTTGGACTAAGCCAATAGGAGCAATCAAAATACGTGGTCTGCTCTATGCGCTCGCCCGCTTTGTTTCTGTAGCTGTCGTTGATCGCTACCGAAAAGTTTACTACTGTTTTGCTGTTTGACACGTTGCGTACCTGCGCATCCGCTGTCACTCTTCCTGTGATGTTCATAATTTCTACGATTTTTAGATTAATTTTTTTTTGAAATTTTATTCGGCAATGAGAGGAGGTGCTGTTTTGTTTCATCAAATCCATTTTTAATATTTTACTTTTCATTGCTGACATTTTTTTTATTCGTCTAAAGAGCCGGAGTATGCTATGTTTCGTTTCGGGAGCATAAAAAGGTTAGTGTTTAGCAATAGCAAGGTTTTGACAAAAAATACAACCCAAATGGGTGGAGATTTTTTGTCAAACCTGAAGGGCCTGGCCTTGCTATTGCGTTAAGGACACGGAAATACCTTTGCTGCTGAAATGAGACAAAAGCATACTGGTTTCTTGATAAAAAAATTGCGGGAAGCAATAAGGTTTATAGTAGACAAATACAGGTGTGATTAAATAACAAACCTGACTCATGAAAATAGAGTTAAATCTTACAGAAATATTTAGGTCTACTGTATTATTTTGATAAGTATCGTAGCATCATTTCTGAAAACTGACATTTCTCCTTAACTACTATCATTATCAATAAGTTAGAGATTTCAACTCGGGTTTTCAACAGTTTACTTCTATTGCCTATTTATAATATGAGTAAAATCATAGGCTAAAGGGGGAAAATAAAATATTCTTAAAGTAAAATAAATGTTTATAAATAAGAGTAGATTTGCAGAAAAATATGTCTACAATTCTCTACTTTTAAAGAGACTTAAATACTTCTAATGACACCCATAAAAAATAAAAAAGTTGAGGGAATAATAGCCGAAATTATTGATCAATATGCTTATGCAGATCAATCAGACAGACCGTGGATAATTGGATTTAGTGGTGGTAAAGATTCAACTGTTTTACTAATGCTTGTTTGGATTGCACTACAAAGAATACGAGAGGACTTGCCATTTCCTTTTCAGTTGAAAAGAAAGATTTATGTAGTATGCAACGATACAATGGTTGAAAATCCAATTATTGCAAACTATGTGGAAGATGTTTTAGTAAAAATTACTGAAGCTGCGAGAGATCAAGATCTTCCAATATTTGTTCAAAAAACAACGCCTAAACTGGAGGAAACTTTTTGGACTAATGTTATTGGTAAAGGATATCCGGTACCAAATAATGCTTTTAGATGGTGTACAGATAAACTAAAAATAAGACCAACTTCCAATTTTTTATTAGAGCAGATAGATGAAAAGGGAGAAGCTATTGTTTTATTAGGAACACGTTATGATGAAAGTGCAACTAGAGAACGCTCTATCAGAAAACATGAGGTAACAGGAAGTAGATTATCAAAGCATCAAACTACAGCAAACACATATGTTTACGCTCCAATTAAGGAAATGATTGTAGATGAGATATGGTATATTATTAATGCTGTAAAAACTCCCTGGGGTTTTGATAATTCAATCCTTTTTAAAATATATGCCGACGCCAGTGCTGATGATTATGAATGTCCAACTGTAGTAGTGAATAAAGAGCACACTTCCTGTGGGCAAAGTCGTTTCGGCTGCTGGACTTGTACTGTTGTTAAAAATGACAAATCGATGTCATCTTTAGTTAACAATGGTCAGAATTGGATGCACCCTTTATTGGAATTTAGAAATAGGTTGGTTGAAGGTAGAAATATCTCTGAAAACAGATCAGATACTAGACGAAATGGTCAAGAAGCAATAAGGGACGACGGTACTTATAATGGTAATTATACTGCAGAATACAGATACCAAATATTGAAAGATTTATTATTGGTTCAAAAAGATATTCAAAAGGAAAGACCTCATATTACACTGATTAATAATCAGGAACTTATTGCTATTCAAGTAACTTGGAATAGGGATGGATATTTTGATCATACTGTAGGAGATTTGTATAAAGAAATTTATAATAAAGAAATCAGTACCAACAATATTAAATCGCTTGATGACACTGAGCGAAGAATATTGAAAGAAGTATGTGAGGATGAACCAGATTATTACCATTTAATTGATAATTTGATTTCTTTACAAGAAACCAAAACTCTAATGATTTCTAAATATGGACTTCACAATGATGTTGAAAAAAGAATTGAAAGTTTTGTAAATGAAAATGAGCTATGAAAATCAATAAAATAAAATTCCAAAACTTTAGAATTTATAAAGATGAAAATGAGATAATTTTTACTCCAAACGCTTCTAAGAATATTAGCATAATTGCCGGTAAAAATGGATTTGGTAAAACAACATTTTTAACATCTCTTATCTGGGTTTTTTATGGTAAGATGATGAGCGAAGTCGAAGACAAGTATAAAAGAGACATTAAAAATGCCGGAGGTTATGAGAAGTTTAGTAAAACGCTTTTAAATAGGGAGGTAAGATCCGACTTTGAAAACACTGGAAAAGGTAGTCCTATCGTATCCGTTGAAATCGAATTAAAAGACATTTTAATACCTTCCATACCTTGCAAATCTGTAGTTATCAAAAGATCGTATGACTTGCGGAAAGATTCAGAGGATTTAAAGATCTACATTGATGGACTAGAAAATGAGCTCACTAAAGAGGTGGGCTTTGAGGTTTTTATTAACGATTTTATTCTACCACGTGAAATCGCTAAATTTTTCTTCTTTGATGCAGAAAAAATAGTTTCGCTTGCTGAGGCTAAGTCTAAATCAGAACTAAAAAATTTAAGTAAAGCCTATTCGGAGGTGCTAGGGATTAAGAAGTATGAGGACTTGAAAAAGAATTTGGAAACTTTGCTAACAAAACTTCGTAGAAGCGGAGCTTCCCCACTACAGCAAACCAAATTATTTGAGTTGACAGATACAGAAACTGAGATAAATGGTTTAATTGAAATCAATCAGGACAAGCAATTAAATATTGACCGTGAAATTGGGAATCATAAAATTATTAGCGATGGTCTGCAAGAGAAGTTAATTCGTGAGGGTAATGGAATCACTTTAGAAGAACTTCAAAAAATGAAGTTAGAAAGAGATAAATTAAAACACGAATCAGCAGACATTAAAAATAAGCTAAAAAAACTAATGGATATTGCACCATTGGTAATTGCAGGTAAAAAAATAGTACAGTTAAAACAACAGTTGGTTTCTGAACAAAGTGCAAACAATAAGTTGATTGATAAAACATTCTTAGATGAAGAATTGAACTCATTTTCGACTGTTTTACTAGCAAAACTAGATGCTTTAAACTTAGATAGCAGTGCTAAATCTAAAGTACAGGAGGCGCTAAAACAAACCATTTCGGAGAAGCAAACTGAGAAACAAGGAAGTAGTTCAGACAAGGTACTTTTAGATTACACCACCGAGCAATTCCGAAACTTTGAGGCTGTTTATAATAACATAAAAGGAGCATTTTCAAGCCAGTTTACCGCTGTAGTTCAAGAAGAGAAGAATAATAGAATTTATCTTAATAAGGTCTATCAACAAATTAAACAGGCAGAAGCAAGAAAAGACAATCCTTTAGCCCAAAAGTTGCGAGAAGAGAAAAAAGAAGCAGAAGACAGAATTACTGTTTTAACCCTAAGTAAGGGTAAGCTACTTGAAGAAAACGAAAGTTTACATACTAGATTAGCCTCGGTTAGAAAGGTATTATCGGAATACGAAAAGAATTTCAAATTGGTGGACACTGATCAGAAAAAACACGAAGTAACGGAGAAGTTATTAATAAAAATTAATTCGATTATACTAAAAATAAAAGAAGATAAAAAATTCTCTCTTCAAAAATCCATTATGCTCGGTTTGAAAAAAATTATGCATAAAAGTGATTTCATTCATAATATTCGTGTAAATGTGATTGATGATGTAATGGATATTGATTTGCTGGATAAAAATGATCAAATTATAGATAAGGATTCATTGTCTAAAGGAGAACAACAATTGTACGCTACAGCTTTGTTGAAGGCATTAGTAGACGAGTCCGGAATTAAATTTCCAGTGTTCATTGATAGTCCATTGCAGAAATTTGACAAATACCATTCTAAAAATATTATAAAAGAATTTTACCCTGCAATATCAGAGCAAGTGGTACTATTCCCGCTTTTGGAAAAGGAATTGTCTGAATTGGAGTATGACTATTTAAAGCCGAACGTAAATAAGGTTTTTGTTATCGAAAACAATAATAACGGTTCGAGCTTTAGACCATTTGCAGTAGACCAATTATTTATACACCTAAAACAAGAGCAAGATGTTTACGCAAATTAAAACTAGTAAAGAAAACAAGGAAGTGGTTGCGCTACTAACTCGTAAATTGGGTTTAGGAACTGAAAATGTGATAGCAAGAATTGCCTATACATATTCTCTTTCCCAAAATAAAAAGCTAGACTTAAATGAAATAAAAGATGCAGGGGGAAAGGAATATTCTAAATCGGTCCTTTTTGGAGATTACTATGACATCTATCTTGGATTGCTTTGTGTAAATTATGGTTTATACAAAACAGACAAAGATATAGCTCGCTATATCAAAATGCACGTAGATGAAGGGCTACAACTTTTAAATGAAGAAGTAAATAATCGTTCGAATATTGATGGTTTTGATTTTTTAACAGAAAAGATCAACCTAGGACTGCAAATGATTCATCTATAAGTAGCTAATAATTTTTGTTTCAATAATTCCCATGCCAAATCATGCTTTGTAAATATAATCGGAGGAGATAATGTTGCTCCTAATCGTCTTCTAACTGTTGTTACAACAGATTTTATATGTGTTAAACTGGTTGCAAATATTTCTTCATTAGAAAGACCTTTATTTCGCAGTAAGTAGAAGCCGGCAATTATATGTAAGTTCGCTGGGCCTAGAATTTTCTTATCCGAAACACTAGATGTTTTAATTTTTTGTTTCACGAATAGTGCATAACTCACGGCTTTAAAAACTTCATTCAAAGCTAAGCTTTCACTAAAGATGGTGTCATATAACGAATCACTGTCATTTGAAAATATTTTAGCCCTTGAATTTTTAGCAAAAGCAGGTTTTTCAAAAATTGTGGAACATAAAATTTGTCCCAATTCAGTGAAAAGCAGCACGTTACTTGCATTAACCTTTATCTCTTTTCGGTTATAATTAATTCCTTTTTTATTCAGGTATGATTCAAGTACTATTTGAATTTTGTCATTGGTTCTCAAATCCCATGGATTAATAGCTACTTGACTGTTGCTAGCAAAACATATTTTTTCTACTTGATTCACATTTGCTGCGAATATTTTGGATATTACAGTACCATATTTCAAAATGTTTGAACCGCGTAAAGTTTCAAAGTGTTTTGATATTGTTGTTACAGTTTGGCATCCGTTAACAATTTGAGGATTGTGAATCCAATATTTACCATTACTTATTGAAGTTATTTGATCACACACTATTGCTATACCGTTATGCAGTTTGTAAAAGTCCTTTGCACTAGCTACAGTATTCAAAGAATTGATAATTTCTTTTGTTACTTTTTTCCCATTTTGCAATCCTCGAACGTTCGATTGAAATATCATTTCCGGATGCGGCATGAAATCATAATAGAAGTCAACAAGTTCTTTTAAGGGAATTCTACAAATAAGCGAAGTAATTTGTGAATTCTCTTTTATGATTATTTGCGATGAAGTGTCACTTACATTATTTTTTGCTGCCGTGATTTTTAATCTATAATTTATTGGAATTTTGTTTAGACTCAATTCAATATCAATTAAATCTTTTAAGCTAAACAATTTTCGTTCTATAATTGAGTCATATGCAATTTGATCTAAAGCAATTTGTCCTTGAGGGTAATTGCTGTTCCCTCCACCTCTAACCACCCTTAATTTAACTTGATAATTGCTATTTGACAACAAATCTCTTGCTTCTATAATCTTATTTTTAACTAATGTATTTAGTGAATCTAAATTTCCATCACCTTTGAAAATATGACTGTCTACACTATCTCTAAAGAGACGGATTTCATTTTCACCAAATCCTACAGATACCTTAAAGTCATAGATGTAAATAATGCCATCAGATATTACTATAGCGTCTATCTGGTCATCTAAATCATCATCTGTAATACTTCTACATAATTCTCTATAAGTAATATTTGGATGTAAAATTCTAAGTCCTCCAATAATGTAACTATATGCTTGAATTGTGCTGCTACCTACATTATTATACCTTCTTATTCTTGTTGCCCAATTAGTATTTGAGCTTTTTATGGCTTCTAAATAATTTACTAAATCCATATTGATATTTAATTATTCAATTAATAACTCCCAAAATGCTTTATCCTTAATCAATATTGGATCAGATCCTGCCAGGTTTATAATACTTTGGTGCTTCTCTAAACCTTTGATGGTTTTAATCAAATTCTCTTTTTGTAATTTACTGTCTAATGAAAATAGAGATTCCACCTCTTTCATTTTGATTTCATTTACTCTGTGGATAACCCAAGTTAGAATATAATTGGAGTATTCATTTTCACTAGTAGCAAAATGGTTTAAAAATTGAGTGGAAAGTATTGTTCCAACACCAAATTCTCTTCCTTCTTTTAATATTTTGCGGATAGAATTAAAATTTTTACTCAGGAAATTATCAGCTTCGTCTACCAAGATCATCTTCTTTATCTGGCGATTATTTCCCCTTATTAAACTATGGCCGTGGCGTTGCATTTGAGTATAAAAAGCATCCAACGTAATAGCCACTATCAAGTTTTGAATAGATTCATCATAGCCTGACAAATTAATTACCACTACGCCTTCGATTAAGGAATAAAGCGACTGTGTTTTGGTAACATCAGGCTCAAAAATTTCAAATTCAGAAAGATTAGAAATAGCAGCGTACAAACTGTCCTGAGAGTTTTTTTCACTTCCCAAATAAATATCACAGACGTCCCCTAAAGTTGGAGGATTACGTGTCCAGGTGTCTTTATTGGCTTTAAGAATGCCTTTATCTTCATAAGCTTCAACGATAACGTCGCGTAATCGTTGTTTTTGCACATTCCCTAAGTTAAAAGCGTTGGAAATAGTCTCCTTTAAATCATTAGCTGTATGAAGAGGCAACATAGGTTTTGATATCTCTGTAGCGTCGAGTGCCAATGGATTGTATGGCAAATGGTAAGGATTTAATACCGTGGCATTAGTTTTAGATACAAAGTCCTCTTTAATATAGTCACCTTTATAGTCGAAGATTAAAATCCCTAGCTTTTCATTTCCAATATTTTTATTTGAATCAGTATTTAATTGAGTAATCAGCGATTTAGTAAATTGTGTTTTCCCTGTCCCCATTGTACCAATAATACCAGTATTAGTGTGCATTACTTTGTTGGTATTATTAGGCTCCCAATAAATAGTTTTTAAACTATTTAAATCAGTACCAAATTCTATCTCGATTCCTTCACCACTGTTATAAACTAAAGGATCTTCATCTAATTTAACATTCTCTGTAGGTTCAATATCCTGTTCATCTGTACTAAGGTAGTCTTGCATAATTGGTCCATCAACTACAGGGGCAATATGTGTAAATATTTCTAAATTTGCATTTGAAAAGGCATTTACTAACAAGCTGTCTTTATCAATTGTAGTTTCTGTGTTATGAAAGAGGTGAATTAAATCGTCGATTGATTTTACAAGAAAGTTATAACCATCAGCTTCTTGTAAATCTACCCGCATATACTCTTCGGTAATGCGTAATTTTCTTTTAAATACATCATTCCCAAAATGAATCAATCCAAAAATTCCAATAGTATTGTTTAATCGATTGCTTATTGTAAAATTATTATTCAATAAATCATTACGATAATTTTTGGTAATACTATCCCAGTTTTGATTATCCCACACGTGAAAAAGTTTCATTTTTTCCGCATTGGTAAGGGCAATTTTGGCAAAGAAATTTTTATAAAACTCACTTAAGAAGCCTTCTCTGTTTAAATGTTCATAAAGTAAATGAGCGGTGCGTCTACCCTGGTCAATCCCTTTTTTTACAATACCTAACCCACCAATTTTTAGTTCGACAGGATATAAATGCATTAGTAATTGATTGTCTAATTCTTCCAGTCCAATAAATAATAAATCGTCACTAAAAGAACCTATTGCCCCAAGATTTTTAGTAGAAAATAAACCGTCACCCATATTTAAGCCGGCATTACCGGAAACTCTTAAAATTTCTTCCAATGAGATTGGAATCCAAATAATATTAGGATGATGTAAAAAAGTTAATGAACTTTTAATACCAGACAAAAGGCTTAATTTTTCTCTTGGGAACTGGCTATGTTGACGAATTAGCTTTAATAGCCATTCGCCATTAATAGCATTGAAAAAATTAATAATATTAATTGTATCTGTAACCGCATTAAATTGGACTTGATGTTTCTCTAAAAATTCTTTTACTACAAATTCATATTGACTGGTTTTACGGCTAACGGTTATTGCATCATATCCATTAGAATTATTGTATTGGTCACTATAATGAATAATAACTAAATCCTTATTCTCCTTAAAAAAATCTAAGTCAACTTTAGGATCAATATATGTTACCCATTGTGAGTCATGATATAACTTTTCTAATTGCTTTTTAATATCATAATCAATTGTGGTACAAAGTGCATTATTACGTCCATAAGGGTGATTATTAGATGCAACACGAACAAATGAATTAAATAAAGAAGTAAGTTTTATTAATTCATTTTGATTTTCAGGCAAATCCATAGTACCAAATCCAGTCCTGTAATTTTCTGGTCCTGGAGTAGAGGCTACATCAGCCATTAAGCCATTAAATGAAATACCTGTTTTCACCAAACTCATTTCATCATACGATTTTTCAGTTTTAGTTACATCAAACTGATAAAAAGTAATATGGGCGTACTCGTACTTCTCTGCTTTTGTCGGCTGTTTTTTAGAATAAAATTTTACTCGTTCGAGAAAGAAATTCAAAAGGTCTTCCTTTTCAAAATTTTTCGTTTTCAATTCTATTTTTAAATGTTTTTCTATATCATCAACCTTTTCGTAAAAAGTAAGTTCTTCAAATTTAGTAACTAATTTTTCAGAGCCATAAATGCTTACTTCAATAGGCAGCAAATCAGTCAAACGTTTAGTTAGGTTGCTGTTCAAGTATTTTCTGTAATATTCAAATATCCCATCTACAACTTCTCTACAATCGCCAAGATTTATTACATTGATTTTTATAGGGGATTTTTTAGATTGATCAAAAAGAAATTCAAAATTTGTGGTGAAGTCTTTAATCTTATCAGTAACTAAATTAGATACAAAGCTTTTTGGAACAGCTTGCTCTGAGTTTAAATAGACGGTGTAATAAAGCCATTCAGGAGAATGACTCGATTCAATCGGTATATAGATTTCATTTGGTTTTCCTTCGATATAAGGAATCAAATTAGTAGGACTTAAACGTTTTAAGATAGCATTGTAAATTTCTTCACTTTTTAAATCATTATTTAATTGAAGTTGATAAGCTACATTGAGGGGATGTAAGGGACTAAATTTAATTTTTTCTTCACCTCCAATTTCCTTGACCACACCTAACCATAAGAGGTTTTTCTGTTTATACGTTAACGGTTTGTTTTCCTCTAACTGTTCCAATTGCATTATAAAGCAGCTAACATATTCAATTGCAATTTGCTTCAATTCTTCATTCAGGTATACTAAACTAGGTTGGGTTTCTTTAACTTTGTAATAAGCTCTGAGTTTATTAAAAGCTAATTTCACGTCATCACTTAATTCTAAGTCATTATTTGAAATGCTATTTTCATTACCTAAGAGCCAGGAATATCCTTCAGAGTTTATAATCTGTTCTTCCTGAATCAGATTATTTCTAAATTCACCACTAACTGTTTTTTCATTATTTTTAAACAACAATTTTATTATAGTTCCTTCCTTTTTGTATTTAAAATCAAGGCAATTAACTCTTTTTTCTTTCCATACATCAAGTCCTGATACTGGTTTTGGTGCCTCAAAATCTGTTTTGAAAGCAATAGGTATTACAACATCAAATAATTCTATTTTAAAATGAATTAGGTCCTCTTGAGCTAGTGAATAATCATTGTTTATTATTAATTTATTTTCTTCTTTTATTTCAAAAGTTCTGTTCAAACTTAAAAGTTCTGTAGTAAGTATTTCACCATCTGGGTTAAAAACTAATGATGGACTTTCTTTTATTTGGAGGTAAGAGTTCGATTTCTGTATGTTTAATTGAAAGTTTCCTTCAAATTGCGAAATGATATTTGGATTAAATGGTAGGTGCAATATCTTGATTACATACTTTTTGTCGGTTTCAGAATCTTTGTACTCAATTAAAGTAAATAAATTCTGAGCATCGAATTCTTTAAACTCTAAAACGATACTGAATCCGCTAGTGGCTGCACTAATGTTTTTTGAACCGTGCTTAATGCTAAGCCCTTCCTTTTTTATAAATTGATCATATTTTACATAAATTTTGAATGGAAGTTCCAATGAAGTATTAAATACAATGAGGTTTACATTCCTCTTTTTAGATACTGAATCACCATCGGTATTGTACCATATGGTTTGCAGTAAATTGTCCCCTTCAATATTTTGAAAGACAGGCGGGGCTTTTTCTTTCTCCTTATCCATCCATTTAACTATTTCCGAATAATCAAAGTCATGCCAGTCCTCTTTTATAATTCTGGTGAGCGCTGTGCTCGGTAAATCTTGCTCTAAATCCGAAGCAGGATTTCCGTTTAAAAAAATATTTTCAAATTTTTCATAAAGACTAAAGTTGCTAATCAAATCTTTTGTGAGGTCTCCATGTTTACTACCTAATTCTTCTTGCGGGAAAAGTCCTAAAAATCGATAATCTTTTAAATCAATTGTGCCTTTTTGCAGTGAATTAATGACCTGTTCATAATCAAAAATAGAGTTATTGTCTTCAACAACACTTTTTGTTTTTCTATCTAATACTGATTTTAAAATTAGCTTCTCGTACTTTTTTAAAGTAGAATTATTTTCAATATCATATTCAATTTGATTTTTAAATCTTGAATAATGCAAAGGCATCCCTTCCTTAATTAAACTACCGCTACCACCTAACAAGCTATCCAATTTTCCGCTAAATAATATTAGAATGGCAGTTCCTTCAAAAATATCATTTTGATCAGCTACTTTATTTCTGAGCATGGTAAAATAATCCTCAGAAGCGAAAGTACTGGAGGCAATAATTACTTTAGTATTATCGATTAATAAGCAGAAAGTAGTATAAGCTTCGCCTCCTTCAGGATGAGTATATGAAAATGGTTCAATAGCTACCGTCGAAGGATGATTCAACGACTCATAAAGAAATTCAATATTTTCCTTGTCTTCCAGATATAGATTGAAACGATCCCCAGGTTGGATTTTCTGTGAAATAAAATATCCGATTATTAAATCAGAAACATATTTATATAGTTGACTTGACGTATTGTGCATCTCCGCTATCACTTTTTTTCTCTATTAAATTAATTTTCTCATACAATTTGGTAATTTCCAATTTTGTCGTTTCATCAAAGACAATTCCCCTTTCTTTAAATTTATCCCATAATGTTTTTAAGCGGATCTTATCATCGCTTCCGATGCATAATCTCGTTAGGAACAATAAAAGTTCTTGCGATAAGACAGTTGTGTTACCTAATCTACCTCTGAACTTAGTGAAATTCACTTTACCAAACTGGGAGTACCACTTAGAATAGTCGCTATAAGGTTTGCTTCTGGACGAGTTTTCAAACTGATATTTTATTTTAAACCAAAGCGAATATATATCTTGAGATATCTTATCTGAAAGATTTTTATAAAATAAATCAAGCTCTAATAGACGATCACAATCTATCCAATTTTTTCCTGTGTCAAAAACGGTAATATTTTCTGTGTAAAAATTGATTAGTTCACTGATACAACCTTGAAATTTTTCTTTTTCATCATAATTAAAGCTATTGCAGATACTTCTAATGTTTTGATAATCTTGAACCAGTTTTCCATCAACATAGATATAATTCAATAATTCTAAAGTGTTAACATGTGCAAAAATAGATTCCGAGGATTTATTTAATTGTTTCCAACCAACAGTATGACTTAATAATCTTGTTTCTGATATGGTTTCCCAATCCATTGTGTAATAGATAGGTTTTATTTTTGCTTTGGTCGTTCCAAAATCATTAAAACGAAGTATTAACTGGCTTAAATAATGAAAATAATAATATTTAAAAAAGTCTTCAACGTGCTTTAATAGAAAAGAATTGTTTTGTGCTAAAAATGCAAAGTCTTCAACAAACCTATCCTTTATTTCTGGAAATAAATTTTGATAAGTTAGACCCTTTGGTTTAGAAGTTAAAATTGATAGTTCAGGTAAACATTGTAGCATTAATTGATGTAAAATGTTTTCATTATCCGTATCCTCATCTAAACTATTTGGATCAAAATTGTCATTTAAAAAAACATCAAAAATAAATTTCGAAACCTCTCTGATGGCATTATTAGAATTGATAAAATTCATATAAGAAAGAGTCTTAATGTTGAATTTTATCAATCCATTTTCTTCATCAAAAAATATTTTGGTAAGCATGTTTTTTAATTCCTCAATATTTTGAGTTTCGACTTTAGATATGGCTTGCTTTACAATAGTTTCTTTAAGTTCAAGCTTGAAGGAACTGTTGCTTTGCTTTAACTCAATTTGAGTTTTATTATTCAAAATTCTAAATAATTCACCAATAATACCTTGAAAAGATTTGAAATCTTCAGTAAAAGTATCGCCGCTAGGATTGGTTTTAAAAGGCAATAATCTTATTTGATTTCCAGTGACATGACTAAAGGTCTTGTTTTTCAAATATCTTTTTTCAAGACTATTTGATCCGGCTTTATTTAATTCTATTTGCATCATATCACTTGAAATTTATAACCACTAAAAGAGTCTTTGGAAAATTTATAATCAACCGGTTTTCCAATATTAACTTCGTCAATATACAATGCGGCTTTATTGTTGTTCTGATTGATTAAAGTATTGATGGAATTAACAAAATAAACATAGTTATTGTTGTCTTTTTTATTAGGCCTATATCCTTGCGAAATCATTTTTAGTATTTTAAACAAACTGAAATCTACATGAATTCTTATCCTTTCTTTTTCATTATTTATTCTAAAGGACAACGAAAATTCTTGTGTGAATTTATTAATAACGGTATCGTTTTTTTCTTTTAATGGATTCACATCTGGAATGACTTCAAAATCTTTAAATACTCTATATTGAGTCTGTTTTTTTCCAACATTTATAACGACTTTGTCATCTGCTTTTGGGTCTCCATTCCAATTCCTTGCCGCATTTTCAACAAGGTTATATATTTTTTTAATGTAAATAGGATTGTGATTATTATAATGGAAGAGCCAAATTAAATACTCATTATAATCAGCATCCTTCAAATAACTTTTTTCAAAATAATTACTAAAATAGTTTAACCTCATAAAGAAACGAGAGAGTTCAGGTTTTGAAATTATGACCTTTGCTAGTTTTGGTTCAATTTTCTCCAAATATTTTTTATCAATATGTTTTGAAAAAATATCAAGTGTATTCTCAGCATTTATCAAGGTCAATAAAACATCATCGGTAGCAGCATCTCTATAGATGCAAGGGTCTAAACTTTCAATTTTTTCAAATAAACTGGAAAGCTCTGGATGCTCAAATAAATAGTTGGGAATTAAATTTGATATATATTGAGGACCACCCATTCTTTCAATTGCCTTGAAATAGTGAACATCATTAAGAACAGAAAGATCAACCGGGACAATTATATCATATATAAAGTTTAATAAAGTACGAATCGAAACTATTTCTTTACTTTTAATTATGGACTTTACTATGAGTTGTGATATTATATTTCTATTATTTTCACTAAAGAGAAATTCATAATTGTGTAGTATTGGACAATATACTTTTTCAGAACTAATAACTTTATACTCTATATATGCTTTGTGTATAGCGTTTTCTTCATTTGCAGTAACTATTTTTTCAAGGAGAGTAGAAATGACATTAGAGGTAGGGCCATTTTCTGTCAATGAATACATGTGATAATCAGTAAAATTCACATGATGAAAATTACTTTTGCTATTAAATTCATCATCATGAATTAAATCTGTATCTAATATTTTACTCGATGAAATATAGTTTTTTAAGATTTTAAATTCTTCACCAAATTCTTCAATAAACTTACTTAAAGTACCAAGATTTATAGCTAGAATAATTTTGTCTTTTGAAGCATTTATATTTTCATCATTAAATCCCTGTAATAACTTATAAAGTGTTTCATTGGAGGATTCATTTGGATTATGGGATTCTGTCGCGTCATTATGAATTCTAAATTTTGCGATAACACTTTTTAGCTCATCATGGAGATGCGAAAGTATATGTGATTTTCCATCACCAACATTGCCACAAACTAGCAATAATTGCGCATTATCTTTTTCACTTGCTCCTGATATGATTTTTTTTAATTTTTTCTCAACGTCCCGCTCAATGTGTAGATACTTTTTAAATTCATTTAAGTTCGAATAAGCACCTTGCGCCACTGCGTACTTTGATGAATCCCTCAGTTTTTTTAATTCTTCTAGTAATGGATTTAATGACATTGAATTTTTATTAGATTAGTTGTGGCTAAAATGTAGAATGAGTCCCGAAATTTTGACAATAAGATCTAATGTTTAGATGCTGTTTGTCAAATCAGAGATTGAAAGTTGAAAAGCTTTCGCTATTTTTTCAATTACAATTATTGAAACATTTCGCTTTCCACTTTCTATACCAGGAATGTAAGTTCTATCTAAATCAGCGAGTTCAGCAAGTTTTTCTTGAGAATAACCTTTTGATATTCTTAATGCTTTGATTTTTGCGCCAAATTTTATTCTAACATCTTCCATGTAGCCAAAATCCGATTTAGTAGACAATTGTACAATAGACGACTGTCAACTATCTAATAAAAAAATGTCGTAAATTAATACTGTTTTAAAAAAACTTTGAGCATCGCTTTGAGTTTCGCGTGCATTAAGGAAGCATTGGCTTTAATATCTATAATCATTAAACATCCTTTATTATTTCATCTAGAGATTTCAATAGAAATATTAAAAATATACTAAAGAAAACTCAATTTTTGAATGTATTTTAATTCCATTTTTCATACATTTACTAAGATGAAAGTACATTGACTGACTGCGGTTAAATTGATTAAGGAAACAAAGGGATATAAGTTAAGTTATTATAAATGAGACCTATTCGGCTACCCTTTTTGGAAAAATACTTGAGAACACCAATAAAATCAACGAATTAAGGAATAGGCATGTAATCCTGCCACCCCGACAAAAGTCTTTTCATCTATTTGAAAAGACTTTTTTTTTGGACTAAACTTCTGACCTTAAAATTAAAACAGTAAGATACAGCAGAACCGTTATAACGTCCCGATTGAAAATCGGGAAGGCCGCACATTAAAATCCTGCCACCCCGACAAAAGTCTTTTCATCTATTTGAAAAGACTTTTTTTTTTGGATTTTTTATTCCTTGTACTTCACATCAACATCAGCAGTCAAAGTTTTCAGGAACGCGACCATATCATTTGCGTCTTTATCCGAAATATCTTTATTCAATTGCAACTTACCCATCATCTTTACCGCTTCATGAAGCGAAGCAACTGAGCCGTCATGAAAGTAGGGAGCTGTTTTTTCTACATTTCTTAAACCCGGAACCTTAAACAGGAATTGATCTGCGTCTTTTTTCGTTAAGTCATAAAGTCCTTTATCAATTTTTTTACTTCCGGTCATTTTAGCATAATCTCCAAAAACTCCAAATTTCTGGAACATCTGCCCTCCAACAGCCACACCGCTATGACAAGTAACGCAACCATTATCTATAAAAGAATTCAGCCCTTTTTTTTCCTGATCACTAAGCACAGATTCGTCTCCGTCTAAATATTCATCAAATTTACTTTTAGGAATAAGCTTTCGTTCAAAAGCACCAATCGCATTTGCAAGATTGTCAAAAGTAATGGGCTCTTTGTCATTAGGGAATACCGATTTAAACATCGTTTGATATTGCGGAATGGCTCTTAATTTTTTCTCCAGAAATTCTCCATTCGGAATTCCGTGTTCAACAGGATTCAACAAAGGACCTTTTGCCTGTGCCTCTACGTCTTTGGCACGACCATCCCAGAATTGCATCGAATGGAGCGAAGCATAAATTACAGTAGGAGAGTTACGCCCGCCAAGTTCTTTACTGTCTCCAAGAGATAATGACTTATTGTCGACACCAAAAGCAGCAAGATTATGACAAGAATTACAACTGATCGTTCCGTTTTTCGACAAGGCTTTGTCATAGAATAATTTCTTACCAAGATCAATTTTTTCCTGCGATATGTTTTCTTCAGATACAGTTGAAACAGATTTAAAAAAATTAGACGCTTTATTTAATAATGCTGATTTTTCGACCACCGGAGCTTTTGAGAAATCATATTCAGACGATTCTTTTTTGCAGCCTACAAATGCCATTCCTAACAGAAACAAAATAACTTTTTTCATTAGATAATAGATTTAGTAATGCAAAAGTCCTCGTAAAACCAAAGTCCCAGAGGTCAATGCATTAGATTAATCATCGAATTTAAACAAAGATTAGAGCAATAAAACTGACTATTATCATGAAGTGTATTTTGGTTGATAATTAAAAATAATCCTAATCAAATATGTCTTTTTATAGCATTAATATGACTTCAGACATCAATCTAATTTTGAATAATTGGCTCTCTTTGCACAAAATTTAGAAAGGATAAAAATGAAAAAAATACTACTCTATATCATCTTCGCTATAACACTGACTGCCAAGGCACAAGAAGCACCTCAATGCATCGAAGAGACGACCAAAACAGAGAATAATAAAGTCTATAAAGAAAGTGCTCACGCTTCTTACTATCATGATAAATTTAATGGCAGGAAAACAGCAAGCGGCAAAAGATTCGACAATAACAAATTAACCGCTGCTCATAAAAAACTTCCTTTTGGCACAAAACTAAAAATCACTAACGAATTCAATAAAAAATCTGTTATTGTAGAAGTTACGGATCGAGGTCCTTTTGTCAATGGCCGTGAAATCGACCTTTCTAAAAAAGCTTTTATGGACATTGCTTCAAACAAGAAAAGCGGGGCTATGAATGTAACGATCGAGATCATCGAAAAGTAAAACAAATTTAATAGTAAAATACTTTTTACAGACATGAGCTGTGAATTGTCTTTTTTACACTAAAAACAAGAATCAAATAGAACGAATTTTCGTTACTTTTTTTGATTATAATCGAAATTAAATTCCGCAAAACACGCACCAAACAACGATTAAACGGAGTTTCACAAATGTTAACAAAATAGATTTTCAAAAACCATAAATAATCGTATTTTTACGGTTCAAAATTCAAAAAATAAATGGGCAAAATCATTGCGATTGCTAATCAAAAAGGAGGCGTTGGAAAGACTACTACATCTGTAAATCTTGCGGCCTCATTGGGTGTTTTAGAAAAAAAAGTATTATTAATTGATGCTGATCCTCAGGCTAATGCTACATCTGGCCTTGGTATTGATGTAGAATCTGTTGAGATTGGTACATACCAAATACTTGAACACAGCCACACCCCGAAAGAAACCATTGTAAAATGTTCAGCTCCAAATGTTGATGTGATTCCTGCTCATATTGATCTTGTTGCCATCGAAATCGAATTGGTTGATAAAGAAAACAGAGAATACATGCTTAAAAAAGCATTAGAAAGTGTAAAAGACGAGTATGATTACATCATTATCGACTGTGCACCTTCATTAGGTTTACTAACCTTGAATGCTTTAACAGCTGCTGACTCAGTAGTTATTCCAATTCAGTGTGAGTATTTTGCACTTGAAGGATTAGGGAAATTATTGAACACGATAAAAAGTATTCAAAAAATACACAACCCGGATCTTGATATCGAAGGATTGTTACTAACAATGTACGATTCGAGATTGCGTTTATCAAATCAGGTTGTCGAAGAGGTTCAGAAACACTTTAACGATATGGTTTTTGACACCGTTATTCAGCGAAATGTAAAATTAAGCGAAGCACCTAGTTTTGGCGAGAGCATCATTAATTATGACGCAACCAGCAAAGGAGCCGTTAATTACATTAATTTAGCGCAAGAAATTATAAAGAAAAACAGCAAATAGTTTTTATGACAAAAGCAATTAAAAAACAAGCCTTAGGAAGAGGATTATCAGCATTATTAAAAGATCCGGAAAACGACATTGTATCAGTAGAAGACAAAAATGCTGACAAGGTTGTTGGAAACATCATAGAGCTTGAAATAAGTGCTATAGAAATAAATCCGTTTCAGCCCAGAAGCAATTTTAATGAAGAATCGTTACGAGAATTAGCCACTTCTATTAAAGAACTTGGTGTGATTCAACCTATTACTGTTCGAAAATTAGACTTTAATAAATACCAGCTAATTTCCGGAGAGCGTCGTTTACGCGCTTCGACTTTAGTAGGCTTAACACATGTTCCTGCCTACATTCGTATTGCCAATGACAACGAATCATTGGTTATGGCTTTGGTAGAGAACATTCAGCGTCATGACTTAGATCCAATTGAGATCGCACTTTCGTACCAACGCTTAATTGACGAAATTCAATTGACGCAGGAACAAATGAGCGAGCGTGTTGGAAAAAAACGTTCTACAATTGCCAATTATTTACGTCTTTTAAAACTGGATCCCATTATTCAAACAGGTATTCGCGATGGTTTTATCAGTATGGGTCATGGTAGAGCAATTATCAATATCGAAGATTTAGACATTCAGACGGATATCTACCAAAAGATAGTGAGCCAAAACTTATCTGTTCGTGAAACAGAAACATTAGTAAAAAATTATCACGAAAGCTTAAAACCAAAAATTGAAGGAAAACCAAAAGCGGAATCTTCATTTGTCATTAAGGAAACACAAAAAAATACTTTTAATGATTATTTTGGTGCGAAAGTTGATTTAAAAGTCGCTGGCAACGGAAAAGGAAAAATTACAATTCCTTTTAACTCAGAAGCTGACTTTAACAGAATTATAAAATTAATAAACGGATAGTGAATAAAATTGTCCCCATAAGTTTGTTGTTCTTTCTCATAGGAACCGTTTCTCTTTTTGCTCAGGTAAAAAAAGACACGGTTTTGGTTGTTAAAGACACTAGCAAGTTACAAGAAATAGATCCGCTTACACCAGCAAAAGCTGCCTTTTACTCTGCAATCTTACCAGGTTTAGGTCAGGCATACAATAAAAAATACTGGAAAATACCATTGGTTTACGGAGCAATTGGTACAAGTTTATACTTTTATCTTGATAACAATAAAAAATACCACGATTATCGCGATGCCTACAAACGAAGACTAGAAGGCTACACTGATGATAAATATAAATTTCTTGACGAAAGCAGACTTGTTGCTGGTCAGAAATTTTATCAGCGAAACAGAGATTTATCTGCTTTGTTTGTTGTAGGTTTTTATGTTTTAAACATTATCGATGCCAACGTTGATGCCGCTTTAATTCAATTTAACGTAAACGAAAGATTATCATTGCGCCCGGAAATTTATCCTGACGATGTAACTTTTAGACCAAACGTTGGACTAACTTTTAATTACCACTTTTAAATAGCATTTACTATTTAAATTCAAAAATAGATACAAAATGAAAATTGCGCTTTTAGGATATGGAAAAATGGGTAAAGTAATTGAACGAATTGCTTTAGAAAGAGGTCATGAAATTGTTTTAAAGAAAGACGAATTCAATAGTTATGACGGACTTTCGACTGCTGACGTTGCAATCGATTTTAGCGTTCCAACTGCAGCAGTAGCCAATATTTCGAATTCTTTTAATAATAATGTCCCTGTAGTTTCCGGAACAACGGGATGGCTGGAACATTTTGACGAAATGATTGCACTTTGCAACGAAAAAAAAGGTGGATTCATCTCAAGTTCAAATTTTAGCCTTGGGGTAAACATTTTCTTTGAATTAAATGAATACCTGGCTAAAATCATGTCCCAATTTGATTCGTATAATGTAACGATGGAAGAAATTCATCATACCCAAAAACTAGATGCTCCAAGCGGAACAGCTATTTCTTTGGCCAAAGGTGTTATCGAAAACAGTACTTATGCAAACTGGACACTGGACGAGGCAAAAACAAACGAAATTCATATCGAAGCAAAAAGAATTGGTGATGTTCCCGGAACTCATACAGTGACTTACGATTCTATTGTAGACAGTATCGAATTAAAACATACTGCTCATAACCGTGAAGGTTTTGCTTTAGGAGCTGTAATTGCTGCCGAATGGCTTGCTGGTAAAACAGGAATTTACAGCATGAAAGATGTTTTAAACCTGAAATAAACAGATTAAAATTTTAGGGTAAAAAAACCTTAAAACTTGAAACTTTAAACAAAATATTATGACACTATATCTTTGGTTTGCATTTTTCTTAGCCGTACAGGTAATTCACTTTCTGGGAACCTGGAAATTGTATCAGGCAGCAGGAAGAAAAAGTTGGGAAGCGGCAATTCCGGTTTACAATTCAATAATTTTGATGAAAATAATTAATAGACCTACCTGGTGGACTCTGTTACTTTTTATTCCGATTATTAACCTGATTATGTTTCCTGTTGTTTGGGTAGAAACCTTAAGAACATTTGGCAAAAAATCTACTTTAGATACCTTATTAGGGATTTTTACTTTTGGTTTTTACATCTATTATGTCAACTATACTCAAAAATTAGAGTACAATGCCAATAGATCATTATCACCGCAAACTAAAACCGCAGACACTATAAGTTCTTTACTTTTTGCTATTATCGTAGCAACATTAGTACATACTTATATCGTACAACCTTATACAATACCAACTTCATCATTAGAGAAATCGTTATTGATTGGTGACTTCTTATTTGTAAGCAAGGTAAATTATGGCCCTAGAGTACCTATGACCACCGTTGCATTGCCAATGGTTCATGATACAATACCATTTTTAAAAAGAAAATCATATTTAAGCTGGCCTCAATTGCCTTATTTCAGACTTCCGGCTTTAGAAAAAATAAAACGAACAGATATTGTTGTTTTCAACTGGCCTGTCGATACCGTTCATTATTTTTATGAGCCAAAAGGAAGACCGGGAGTTATAAAACCTATCGATAAAAAATCAAATTACGTAAAAAGATGTGTTGGTATTCCTGGTGACAGTTTATCAATCGTAGACGGATTTGTTTTCATTAACGGCAAAAAATTAGTTTTACCGGAACGTGCTAAACCTCAATACTCCTACACTGTAGCATTAGACGGAAAAACACCTATCGATATCGAATCTATCATGAAAGAATTGGATGTTACAGATGGTGCTTACCTAAAAAATCCTGCCAGCAGAGATACAATCTATTTTAGAGCTTTAACAGAAGCGAGTGCAGAACGTTTGAAAAATACTCCCGGAGTTACTGCTGTAAAGAGAGAAATTGACAGAGGAAACGACAATGCGATCTTCCCTCATATCAATAAATGGAGTCAGGATAACTTTGGCCCTATTTATATTCCTGAAGCTGGAAAAACCGTAGCCTTAACAAATGAATCTTTGCCATTTTACAAAGAAATCATTACTAATTACGAAGGAAACACTTTGCAATTAGAAGGTTCTCATTTCCTGATCAATGGCAAACAAGCGACAACGTATACCTTCAAACAGAACTATTACTGGATGATGGGAGACAACCGTCATAACTCTGAAGACAGCCGTTATTGGGGTTATGTTCCTGAGAATCATATCGTAGGAAAACCTGTTTTTATCTGGATGAGCTGGGATACAAACGGAAAAGGAATCAACAAAATTCGTTGGAACAGAGTTTTTACCACTGTTGATGGCGAAGGACAACCACAATCTTACTTTAAATACTTCTTATTTATTCTTGCCCTATATTTTGTTGGTGAATACTTCTGGAGAAAAAGAAAAGAAAATAAAGCATAAAAACGTTAATTCGTTGAACTGATAAATCGTTTAATCGTCTCTTAAAAAGAACGATTTACCGATTAAACTAAAATCAAAATGAACGCACTATTACTTCCTACTTATTTTCCGTCGATTAGCCACTTTGCAGTTATCGCACAATCTGAAAATATTACTTTTGAAATGGAAGATAATTTTCAGAAACAAACCAATAGAAACCGCGCTTATATCTATAGTCCAAACGGAATTCAACTACTGAATATCCCGGTCAAACATTCGAAAACACCACATCAAAAAACAAAAGATGTTCGTATTGAAAATGAATTTGACTGGCAGAAACAACATTTCAAATCCTTGGAAGCCGGATATAGGAGTTCTCCTTTTTTTGAGTTTTTTGAAGATGACATTCGTCCTGTTTTCGAAAAACAACATACTTTTTTAATGGATTTAAATCTGGACGTTCTGGACATCCTGACAAAGTGTTTACGAATGAAATTAGTATACGATAAAACTACTGAATACTTTGCCGAAACAGAAAATGTTCTGGATTTCAGAATGCTGGCAAATGGAAAAAAAGATTCTAATTCGTTCGAAAAATACACACAGGTTTTTGATGATAAACACGGTTTTATCAACAATTTAAGTGTATTGGATTTACTTTTTAACGAAGGTAAATTTGCTATGGATTATTTAAAATCACAAAAACTAGTTTAAGTTTCTTACTCCATCGAAAGTCTGGTCATGATGGGATAGTGATCTGAATTTTCGAAATCAGAAAAGCTTTCAAATTGTTTCACTTTCATTTTACTGTCTGTAAAAATATAGTCAATTCGGGCGGGATAATATCGAAACTTATACGTGGCTCCAAAACCTTGTCCTGCTTCTTCAAAAGCATCTTTCAACTTTCCTTTTATGCTTCGGTAAACATACGAAAACGGACTATTATTCATGTCTCCACAAATAATAATTGGATTCTTGCATTCTTTAATATTTTCTTTAAAAATCTCTGCCTGTTCTTGTTGTTGCCTGAACCCCTTGCTTATTCTGGTATAAATAAGCTGTGATTTTTCCTGATTAACATTGTCAATATTATTCGAAATATCTGTTACATCAGGCGAAATTTTGATCGATTGCAAGTGCATATTGTAGACCCTGATGATATCTTTACCACGTTTTATATCTGCATAGATTACATTATTGTCTGAATTGGGAAAAACAATATTTCCTTCGTACAGAATAGGGAATTTAGAAAAAATAGCCTGTCCTGTTTTAATCTGGTTTCCATCAATAAAAATATAACGATGCGGATATACTTTTAAGTCGATATGAGCAGAGTTTGAGTATTCCTGAATACAGATTATATCCGGATCTTTTTCGTCGATAAAAGCTTTAATATTAGATGGTATATCATCACGATCCAACCATTTAAACACATTAAAGAGACGCACATTATAACTCATTATAGAAAAGTCCTTTTCATCTTTTACATATTCTTTGGCCGAGAATTTATAAAACTTGCTTATAAATGTAATTCCGGTCAACAAAACCAAACCAGATAAAATAAGGCGTTTTTTAAACTGAATTGCCCAATAGACAAAGAACAAGCCATTGAGTACAAAAAAGGCGGGCATAAAGAGCGTGAGCACCGATAAAAGCGGAAAACTTTTAGGTGCTAAAAAAGGTAAAATATAAATACTAAATGTCACTACAGTTAGCACTATATTCAAAAAGAACATTATTTTATTAAACCACGAAAGGTTTTTCATATTTCTATGCTAAAAGGATTATTTTCCAGCTTTAAATAAAAACTCTTTTTCTTCTTTTGTCAGACAATCATAACCGGATTGGCTAATTTTATCTAAAATTTCATCTATTTGCTGTTGCGTTTTATCTTTCGCAACAATTCTTGATGTAACTTTTTCTGTAGGTTTTTTATAATTCTTATGAACTTTTTTGAAAGGGGTCGAAGGGGATTTTTTAAATAGATTGGTAAAAAAATCTAATGTTCTGGAAATAACAATGCTTAAATCTGTACCATTTTGAAGTAACTTTATGTAAATAAAACCAAAAAGAGCACCCGCCAAATGCGAAATGTGACCGCCGGTATTATCTAAACGGAACTGCATTAAATCAAGAACCAAAATTACGGCCGTAATATGCCAAAGCTTAACATTGCCAATAAGCAACAGGCGCACATTCATTAAAGGCTGGTAGGTTGTAACCGCAACCAAAACAGACATTATCGCAGCCGAAGCCCCAATAATAGGAGCCGAAATATTTAAAAAATAATAACTTAAAGCAAAAGCTACACCAGAAAAAATCGCCCCTAAAAGGTACAAACCTAAATATTGTTTCTGTGTAAAAAATGTCAAAAACAAATTACTGGCAAAATTCAAAACCATCATATTAAACAATAAATGCCAGAATGATGCATGAAAAAATGCGTACGTTAAAAATGTCCAGGGCTTAAACAAAAACACGTTGGGGTCTGATGATAACGCCAACCAATTTGGATAAACAAAACCTCCTCCTGAATATTGATAAAAGAATACTAATGAGATCGCAAAACAAGCAACGTTCCAGTAAATAACACGCATTGCAATGCCGCCCAATCTATATTGTAGTTTTAAATCGTCAAGAATATTCATATTAGTATCTTTTGGTTTTTATTTTCCGATATTAAAATTAAAAATTAATTCCAACGATTACTATTAAACTGATTCTTTTTCCAGTACCACATGATTAAAAAACCAAACAAAGCACCACCAATATGTGCATAATGCGCTATTCCGGATTCAATTCCCATAAACGAACTACCAAAAATACCAAAGAAACCATCGAACAATAACATGTAGATTGGAACAAAATATTTTGCTTTTATAGGAATTGGTATAAACATAATACCCAGTTCAGCATTTGGAAACATAAACGTAAAGGCTACAAGTAAACCATAAACAGCTCCGGATGCCCCAATAACAGATCCAAAATAAGCATCATAAAAATGTCTAAGCTCAGAGGCTGTTAATAATTGTTGCCATCTCGTGTCCATTTTATTCTCATTCAATAATTGCAAAATCTGCGTTTTATTAAAACCATTCGCAATCAATGTGTTCATTGCATCCTGATAGAAATAATAGTTAACCGCAAAATTGACTAAAGCGGCGCCTAAACCACATGAAATATAGAAAAACAAGAATTTTTTCCCTCCCCAAAAATGCTCCAGTGTCGAACCAAACGAATACAAAGCAAACATGTTGAACGCAATATGGGCAAAACCGCCATGCATAAACATGTGAGTAAGGGGCTGCCAGATTTTAAATGCAGGATTCTCAGGAAAAAACAAAGCAAAATATTGCTCCGATACCGGTACTAACTGAGAACCAATAAAGAATATAATATTGATTATCAATAATTGTTTTACTACGGGAGTTATTTTCATCATAAGGCAAACTTTTTATCTATATCTTCAACACGCATGGTGATGAAGGTTGGTTTTTGAAAAGGTGAAATATTTGGATCTTTACAAGCAAACAAACCGTTTACTAAGTTATCTTGTTCTTTCTCGGTTAAATACGATCCTGTTTTAACCGCCAGACTTTTGGCCATCGATTTGGCTATTGTATCATTCTGACTGTAACTACTCGCCGGGATTCCGTCTTGCAAATCGCTTAACAATTGCTCTATTACCATCGAAACTTCGCTCTCGGTAATATTTACCGGAATTCCCGAAATAACGATATGATCCAATTTTGCTTCTTCAAAAACAAAACCTGTTGTTTCTAAAGAAGGCTTTAACTCTTCGATCAACGTCATTTCATCTGAAGAATAAAACAAATCCAAAGGAAACAACAATTGCTGACTTGAAGCCTGATTTACAGTCATATTCAACAAAAATTGTTCGTACAAAATTCGTTGATGTGCGCGTTGCTGATCGACAATTACCATTCCGGATTTTATAGGCGAAACGATATATTTTTTATGAATTTGGTACGTTCCCTGACTTGTTTGCTCGATCTCATGATCGTTAAACAAAGACGAAGTAACTTCTTCATTTTCGAATGTAAAAGGCGAACTTTCGATAGTATCGGTTTCTAAACCTACATACAAACTTTCCCAGCTTGTTGTGGGTTCAACTCTTTTATTATAGCCAGAATAAGAACCAGATCCTGACCCGGAACTAAAACCGGAACCGGATCCTGAACCCGCTTTAGAATAATGCTGATTGGTTTTATCATCCGTAAAGGGATTAAAAGTTCCGTCGACCTGAATCGTAGGCGTTTCACCTTCTAAATCTTTATAATGGTATGGTGTATCTAAATTGGCATCACGATCAAAATCAAGAACAGGCGACACATTAAATTGCCCTAAACTATGTTTGATCGAAGCTCTTAAAATAGCATACAAAGCTTGCTCATCATCAAACTTAATTTCTGTTTTTGTAGGATGAATATTGATATCGATTGTGTTTGGCGGAACTTGCAGATACAAGAAATAACTTGGCTGAGAACCATCTTTCAAAAGTCCGTCATAAGCCGCCATTACAGCATGATGCAAATAACCACTTTTAATAAATCGATCGTTTACAAAAAAGAATTGCTCTCCCCTGTTTTTCTTTGCAAACTCAGGTTTGCAAACAAATCCCTGAACATTGATAATCTCTGTATCCTCGTTAACCGGAACCAATTTTTCATTGGTTTTACCGGACATAATCCCAACAATACGCTGACGATATCCTGCCCCGGGCAAATTATACATCTCGCTTCCGTTATGATAAAATGTAAAATGAATATTAGGATGTGCCAGGGCTACACGCTGAAACTCATCCATAACATGGCGAAATTCAACCGTATCTGATTTTAAGAAATTACGACGGGCGGGAATATTAAAAAACAAATTTTTGACAGCAAACGAAGTGCCTTTAGGCAAAACTGCCACTTCCTGAGAGACAAATTTACTGCCTTCGATTATAATATGCGTCCCTAACTCTTCCTGATCCTGCCTGGTTTTCATTTCCATGTGTGCAATTGCCGCAATAGATGCCAGTGCTTCTCCGCGAAAACCTTTGGTATGCAATGAAAACAAATCTTCGGCTTTACGAATCTTTGACGTAGCATGACGCTCAAAGCACAAACGTGCATCGGTCACACTCATTCCTAACCCATTATCGATAACCTGTACCAATGATTTTCCGGCATCTTTTATAATCAACTTAATGTCAGTTGCTTTAGCATCAACGGCATTCTCTAACAGCTCTTTTACGACTGAAGCAGGTCTTTGAACCACCTCTCCAGCGGCAATTTGGTTAGCAACGTGATCAGGCAGTAATTGAATTATACTCGACATTAAGAAAAAATAATTAAAAGGTTAAGGTTTAAATTTTCAAACCAAGAAGTACAAATTTAATGAATTTCTCTTGGCTTTTAGAATAAGTGTTATCATAAAAAAAACAAAAAACCTGTACTATTTTACACAGTACAGGTTTTAATATTTTTAAAACAAATGTGTTTTACTCTTTATCAATCTTTATTGGAGTTTCTTCTATTTGGATTGCTCCAGAAGACAACAAAGGTTGGTTAAACGGGTGCGACATTGAAGCTTGTTGGCGAATATAAGCCATTTTTATTGCTGCAATTGCTGCTTCGGTCCCTTTGTTTCCGTGAATCCCTCCACTTCTGTCAATAGACTGTTGTATATTATTATCTGTAAGAACACAAAAAATAACAGGAATATCAGTCTGAACATTCAAATCTTTAATTCCCTGCGTTACACCTTCGCATACAAAATCAAAATGCTTGGTTTGTCCCTGAATTACACATCCAATTACAATAACTGCATCAACATTTTGCGTTTGCAACATTTTTTTTGCACCATAAATTAGCTCAAAACTTCCCGGAACATTCCAGCGAATAATTTGTTGAGCCGGAACTTCATTATCAATTAAGGCATCAAGAGCGCCATTGTAAAGTCCTTCGGTTATAGTTTCATTCCATTCAGAAACAACAATCCCAAATCGAAAGTCTTTCGCATTTGGGATCGTGTTTTTATCGTATTCTGATAAATTTTTATTTTCCGTAGCCATCTGTATATTTTAAATTTTAGATATTAGATTTTAGATTTCAGATTCTGAAATACAAATCTACAATCTTAAATCTTAAATCTAATACTTTTATTGTGCCAATCCAATCAATACATCAACAGAAGCTGCTTCAGGAGTTGTATCGTAGTTTTCTTTGATATCTGTAAAATATTTCAGAGCGTCTTCTTTTTGACCTAATGCCAAAGCTGTTTTACCTGCTTTTAACAAGAAACGAGGTGTTGTAAAATCGTTTTTGTTAGATTCAGCTGCTTTTACATAATAGTCTAAAGCCTCTTTTTGTTGGTTTTTTTGAGAATAAGCATCTCCAATTCCACCAATAGCCAAAGCATTTACGATAGCTTCTTTAGATTTAAAGTTCCCTAAATACTTAATAGCATCATCAAATTTACCGGTATTCAAATAGGCCATACCCGCATAATAGTTTGCTAAATTTCCAGCATCAGTACCAGAATATTCATCAGCAATTTTTACGAATCCAAATTTACCTTCAGAACCATTCAATGCTAATTTGTATAACGAATCGCTAGCTACACCGCTAGTCGCTTTATCAAAATTTTGTTGAGCAACAAACATTTCGTTTGCAGCTTCGTCTTGCTTAGGTGCTTCGATAAATTTTTGGTAAGCCAAATATCCAATAGTAGCAACTGCAATACCGGCTACTAAACCAATAATGATTTTTTGATTTTTAGCAACCCAATCCTCAGTTCTTGAAGCAGTTTCATCTAATTTAGAAAAAACACCAGCTGTTGTGCTGTCTTTTTCATCAATAATTACCTGTTGTTCTTCATTTACTTCTTTAACTTCCTTTTCCTTTGGTGCTTTATATCCTCTTTTATTGTAAGTAGCCATTTAAAATTAATTTAGTGAACGGCAAAAATAAAATTTTTATTGAAACTAAAGCAAAAAAAAGCAAATTTATATCTGTTTTAAAAAAATAATTCACTAAACAGGCACTTCTCCCTGTTTTACAGCGAAATAATTGGGCATGAAATTATCTAAAAGCCTAATTATTTGGAGATTTTTCAATAATTCATACCTTCTTATTTTCTCCTTAGTATGACTTGACAATGTGGTAAAAGCAATTTTTAACCACAGATTTTACAGATTCTCCTAAATTAAGCATTTATTAAATTAAATTTGCTGAACAAAATCCTTTTTAATCTTTTCATCAGGAGCAGAAAAATCCAATCTGCCCGATAAAGCCATAATCTGGAAATGTCAATTTTTATCATTACAGTTTCAAAAAAAATGTATTTAAACAAAATTTCTTTATTCAATTATAAAAATTTCTCCGAGGCTAGTTTTGATTTTGACCGCAAGATCAATTGTTTTGTTGGCAAAAACGGAATTGGAAAAACCAATGTGCTTGATGCAATCTATCATTTAGCGTACGGAAAAAGTTATTTTAATCCGTTGGCCGTGCAAAATATCAAACACGGAGAAGAGTTTTTTGTAATTGATGCCGAATTGGAAAAAAATAACAGAACAGAACAAATTGTTTGCAGTTTAAAAAAAGGGCAAAAAAAAATCTTAAAGAGAAACGGTAAGGCTTACGACAAATTCTCTGACCATATTGGTTTTATTCCGTTAGTTATTATTTCTCCGGCTGATCGTGATTTAATTGTCGAAGGAAGCGAAACACGCCGTAAATTTATGGACAGCGTGATTTCGCAATTAGACTCAACATACCTGCATCAGCTTATTCAATATCAAAAAGTAATCGTGCAACGAAACGCTTTGTTAAAGTATTTTGCACTCAATCATACTTTCGACAACGATACCTTATCTATATATAATGAGCAACTAAATAGTTTTGGACAATCGATTTTTGAAAAAAGAAAAAATTTCCTGGAACAGTTTATACCTATATTCAATGTACATCATCAAGCCATAACAGGATCTGAAGAAACGGTACAACTGGTTTACGAAAGCCATTTGTTCGAAAAAGACCTTTTAAAACTTTTACAGGAAAACATTAATAAAGATCGTGCCCTGCATTATACAAGTGTTGGAATCCATAAAGACGATTTATCTTTTGAAATTGATTCATATCCTATAAAAAAATTTGGATCACAAGGGCAGCAAAAATCTTTTTTGATTGCTTTAAAATTGGCTCAGTTTGAATTTTTAAAGAAACAAAGTGGCGTAAAACCGTTACTGCTTTTTGATGATATTTTTGACAAACTGGACGAAACCCGTGTTGCCAAAATTATCGAAATGGTCAATAGCGAAACTTTTGGACAACTTTTTATTTCGGACACACATCCGGAACGTACCGAAGCGATTGTAAAATCGACGCATCAGAGTTATAAGATATTTAATTTGTGAGACGTTTTTGTACTGTTTTTTTGCCACAAATTGCACTAATTTCACTAATTCTTTATCTAAAATAATTTAACCTTCGGCTTATTCGAAAACTTTATCAAAATTAAACAACAAAGCAATCATCTGGTAATTTGCGCTAATTGGTAAAATTCGTGGCAACCTTTTTTCATCACAACTTAAATTTAAAAACTTTACCAAAGCTTTTTGGTATCTTCGCAATCCTAAAATTAAGTAAAGATCATGAACTCAAAAAAACTTCTTGCCCGTGTGGTATGGTGGCGGTATTGGAAACAACTGCAACGCTTTGAACAGCGTAGGACACCTAAATTGTGCGGGCTTCATATTTTCCTAAATGTTCAAAATCATGAGTACAAACACCCTATCTAAAGAAACCCAATTGCGGTTGACAGATTTTTTTAGTAAATCGATTGATCCCGAAACGATGGCAAAAAAAATGCTACTAGTATAAGAGCTAAAATTTCTAAAAATTGGTGCAATTCGTAGTAACCTTTTTTCATCACAACTTAAATTTTAAAACTTTACCAAAGCTAACAGAACATCAAAGGATTTAAAAATTTCATTTTTCTCCCAAAGTTTGTCATTCAATAAAAAGAACAATCAACACAATATTGTTAGGGTAGGCGAAGTCGAAGCTTCATAATAATAAAAACCTGAGTTCGATTGTTTTTTAATATTAAGTCCCAGCGGGACGACATATTTATAGCAATATTACATTTTGTTTTTCAGAACCCGCGGCGGCGGGTGATATTTTTATACCTAATGCGAAAACAAGTAGCTCCGCTGGATCTTGTGATAAGACATCATTATATAATCGAGTTCAGGTTAATAATCAAAAACCTTTCAAAACGATAGATAAATCCTACTATTTACAAAGGTTTATTTGGTATCTTCGCAGTCCTAAAATTAAGTAAAGATCATGAACTCAAAAAAACTTCTTGCCCGTGTGGTATGGTGGCGGTATTGGAAACAACTGCAACGCTCTCTTTACAGCGTAGGACACCTAAGCTATGCGGGTTTTATATTTCCTTAAAGTAAAGATTATGAGTACAAACACCCTATCGAAAGAAACCCAATTGCGGTTAACAGATTTTTTTAGTAAATCGATTGATCCCGAAACGATGGCAAAAAACATCCGAAGAGTAAATTATGTCATCGCCTTAAGCATGATTCGGGATTGCGAAACTCTCGACCTCGAGAAAGCAAACCTCGAAAAAGGCTTTTATTGGTTAAACGAATTAGCCGAAATTCTAAATCCTTATTTCGATGCTGAATAATTTAGAACAAAAGAGCCACTGCGAAGTGGCTTTTTTTTATAGAGCTCCCTTTGTGATTGCAAACAACGGAAAAATGCTACTAGTATAAAGAGCCAAAATTTCTAAAAATTGGTGCAATTCGTAGCAAACCGAACATATAAAATGAAAAATCATTACTTTAGCATTAAAAATTGAGCCTCATGAAATTCTCCAAAATTGTATTCTTACTACTTTCAATTGCACTGTTTTCCTGTAATGAAAAAAAAGAAGGTTCTATTGAATCAATCGCTCCAAAAGAATTTGCAGAAAAAATTAAAACAACTGAAAATCCACAAATTTTAGACGTTCGAACTCCTGACGAATTTGAATCTGAACATATTGAAAATGCCCAAAACGTAAACTGGAACAGTGACAATTTTGTAGCAAAAGCAGCCTCTTACGACAAAACAAAACCTGTTTATGTGTATTGCTTAAGCGGCGGAAGAAGCCAGAAAGCAGCAGCCAAACTAAATGAGCTGGGTTTTAAGACCGTTTATAATTTAGATGGTGGCATCCTGAAATGGAACGAAGAAGGTTTTGGCAAACCTACAACGACTCAAATAGGAATGACAATGACAGATTTTGATACTTTGTTAAAGTCTGATAAAAAAGTTCTGGTTGATTTTTATGCTCCATGGTGTGGACCTTGCAAACAAATGGAACCTTTCATTTTAAAAATGCAAAAAGAAATGAATGACAAAGTAACGATCATTCGCATTGATGTTGACAAGAATAAAACCCTGGCAACCCAATTAAAAATTGACCAACTCCCTACCGTTATTTTATACGAAAACAAAGCGGTACAATGGAAAAACACAGGATTTATAAGCGAAAAAGACTTAAAAAAACAACTGCAATAACACCAAGAATATGCTAACAAAAGAATCATTGCAATTTTTAGACGATTTAAAAAAGAACAATAATAGAGAGTGGTTTCAGGACAACAAAAAACGATACGAGATTTTCAAGAAAGATTATCACCAGTTGGTAAGTGATTTTCTGGACGCCATGAAACCGCTGGATCCGTCCTTAGAATTATTAGAGGTTAAAAACTGTACGTTTCGCATCAATAGAGACATTCGATTCTCGAAAGACAAATCGCCTTACAAAGCGCATTTGGGCGTTTGGTTATCATCTGGCGCAAAAGGTCAAAATCGTTCCGGATATTATGTACATATAGAAAAAGGTGCCAGTTTTATTGCCGGAGGATTTTATTCGCCGGAACCGGATCAGTTAAAAAAAGTGCGCAAAGAAATTGCTTTTTTTCATGATGATCTAGAAGCGATTTTAAAAGATAAAAACTTCAGAAAAGAATTCGGAAATTTAGATATCGACGAAAACAATTCGCTTAAAAATCCTCCAAGAGGTTACGAAAAAGAACATCCTGCGATCGGGTTTTTAAAATTAAAAAGTTTTACCGCAACTCAAAAATATGATATTTCTGAAGTAACTCAAAAAGATTTCGTTGCCAAAATGAGTCAAAAATTAATCGCTCTAAAACCTTTAAACGAATTTATAAATCGTGCTTTACAAACAGAAGACGAATTTTAAAAAAAAGTTAGCCACGAATTCACGAATTATTTAAATTTATTCGTGGCGAAAAAATAAAAGTTAGCCACAGATTTCAAAGATTAACACAGATTAAAAAAATCATTTTAAATCTTTTAATCTGTGGCAAAAAATAAAAGTAGCACTGAATTCAGGAATGAATTTTAAATAATTCGTGAATTCGTGGCAAAAAAAAACAGTTAAAAAATTACTACGAACTAATTAGTGAAAATTGGTGAAATTCGTGGCAAAACCACACTCCCAAATGACAAAAAAGAAAATACTTTTTCTTGGAGAATCCTATCGCGCAGACGCTATCACTTGGATGAATGGCCTGAAAGAATTTGGAGATTTTGAGATTTGCACTTGGGAACTTCAAACACCAAATAATTCAAAACTTAACCGATTCAAGCGTATTTTAGAATATATCTTCTCTCCTCTTTCAATTCGTAAAACAATTCGAAGAGAGAAACCCGATATGATTATTGCAGAACGAACAACCAGTTATGGCTTTCTGGCTGCGATTTCGGGCATGCATCCCATTGCAATTGCGCAACAGGGCCGAACAGATTTATGGCCGGAAGGCTCTGTATTATTACCTTTTAAAAAAATCATTCAGAAACACGCCTTCAAAAAAGCCGACCTGATTCATGCCTGGGGACCGGTTATGACGATTTCGATGAAGGCGATTGGTGTCGATATGAATAAAGTTCTGGTGATCCCAAAAGGAATTGATTTATCGTTATTTTCTCCTTCAACCAATCATTCGGACAAAATTGAAGCGATTGTAACCCGATCTCTACAACCGGAATATAGACATGATTCGATTTTGAAGGCTTTTGCTATTTTAAACCAAAAAGGAATTGATTTTTCGTTAACGATTGTTGGCGACGGAACAAGATTGCAATTTTTGAAAGATTTAGCAAAAGAGTTACAAATAGAAAACAAAGTAATCTTTACCGGAAGAATTGCCAATACAGCACTTCCTAAATTATTACAACAATCGAATATCTATATTAGCATGCCCATTACCGAAGGCGTTTCGGCTTCTTTATTTGAAGCAATGGCTTGCAATTGTTACCCAGTAGTTTCGGATATTCCCGGAAATCAAAGCTGGATCAAACATCGTAAAAACGGACAATTAATAGAAATTGACAATATCCAAATGCTGGCTAACGAATTGATTTGGTCCTTTGAAAATACTGAATCCCGAAATGAAGCTATTATTCGAAATAGAAAATTTGTCGAGGAAAATGCAAACTATAATACCAACATGAAGATCATTGCCAATAAATATCATGAATTGCTGGATCTGCATAAAAATTAACCGCAAAGTCTTCAAAGTTAATCTACAGGCAGTTTTATCAAAACATTGCACTCTTTGCAGTAAAAAATTCTAATTATATTGAAAGCGTAACTTTTTCAGAATTCCAACGACATATCAATGAATCGTTTAATTTAATTCTAAAAAAGATATGAATAATAGAAGAAATTGGTTAAAACAAATAGGTTTAGGCGCTGTAGGAGTAGGATTTTATCCGTTTGAAACATTTGCAAATCGTCCGGCAGAAGATTATATTTTTCCTGATTTAGAAAAATCTCCCATATTACTACGATCGAACGAAAACCCGTATGGTCCTTCGCCCTTAGCCAGAATCGCTATGACCAAAAGTGTTAATAGCAGCAATCGCTACGGCTGGAATCTTTATTCTGAATTAATTACTGCTATTGCTAAAAAAAATAATGTTGCAGACAATAATATTCTATTGGGAGCAGGTTCTACAGAAATTTTAGATCTGGTACTTCAATACATTGCTCTAAAAAAAGGCAATTTTATAATGGCTGCCAATACTTATGACTACTGGACTGATCCTTATGAAAAATTAGGTTTAAAAAAAATCAGCGTTCCTTTGACGAAAGACAAAAAAATTGATCTAACAGCAATGTTAGCCGCAATAGATTCAGACACCAAAATGATCTATATCTGCAATCCTAACAATCCAACGGGCACAATATGCGATAGAGAAAAACTCGTTTCTTTTATTACAGAAGCAACCAAAAAAGCGATTGTTTTTGTAGACGAAGCTTATATCGATTTTACCAAAGAGCAATCCCTAAGTAATCTTGTAAACGAAAATAAAAATTTAATTATAACCAAAACTTTTTCAAAAATGTATGGTTTGGCTGGAGCACGAATAGGGTATGCAATTGCGGCCTCATCGACAATTGACGAATTAAGCAGTCTAAAATCATCTCCAAGTTTATCGCTTAGCGTAGTTTCTACCGTTGCTGCAATAGCATCATTAGGTGACAAAAAATTTATTCAGGAAGTATCTGCTGCAAATGAGGCCGTAAAAAAATATACTATCGAGCAACTTACCCAACTCCACCTAACCCCTATTCCGTCTTATTCAAATTTTATTTATTTTTCGCTTGACAATTATAAAAAAGATTACTTTAAACAATTAGAACTTCATAATATATTGGGAACAAAAATTTATGAAGAAAACGGAAAGTGGACCCGAATTACAATTGGCACAATGAAAGAAATGCAACAATTTATTGGAGCTTTAAAGTAATAGTATAGCAAAACACTATTTATCACATTTCAAAGATATTTCTTGAGATTTTATTGATTGTTATTTATCAAAATTCTACTCAAATAAATTATAATCGTTACTTTTGAGCACAGAATTCTTCCGATGATTCGGAACTCAAAAAGCCTTTTATTTATGGAAATCCAATCCAATTTTTCTTTAAAAAATTACAATACTTTTGGCATCGAAGCCAAAGCGAAACAATTTGTTGCCGTTCGTTCTATCGATGAATTAAAAACCATTTTGAAAGAAAACAAAAACGAGAAAAAATTTATTTTAGGCGGAGGGAGCAATATGCTTTTAACGAAAGATATCGAAGCTTTAGTAATTCATATCGATCTAAAAGGTAAAAAAGTAATTAAGGAAGACGATGATTTTGTCTGGGTAGAAAGTCAGGCGGGAGAAACCTGGCATGACTTTGTACTTTATACTATCGAAAACAATTTTGGAGGTTTAGAAAACATGTCGCTGATTCCCGGAAATGTAGGTACAACACCGGTTCAGAATATTGGCGCTTACGGCACAGAAATTAAAGACACCTTTGTTTCTTGCGAAGCCCTGAATATTGAAACTCAGGAAATAAAAACTTTTACGAATACCGAATGTAATTTTGGATACCGTGAAAGCATCTTTAAAAACGAAATCAAAGATCAATATATTATTACAGCTGTGGTTTATAAACTAACGAAACGTAATCATAAAATAAACATTTCATACGGAGATATAACGGCTGAATTGGCCAAAAATAATATTACAACTCCTACTCTAAAAGAGGTCAGTAATGCTGTAATTGCGATCAGACAAAGTAAGTTGCCGGATCCTAAAGAATTAGGAAACAGCGGAAGTTTTTTTAAGAATCCAATTCTTTTAAAATCTGATTTCGAAAAGATCCATCAAAAGTTTCCAGAAATGAAATATTATGAAGTTTCAGAAACTGAAGTAAAAGTTCCGGCAGGCTGGTTAATCGAACAGGCGGGTTTTAAAGGAAAACGTTTTGGAGATGCGGGAGTTCATAAAAATCAGGCATTGGTTTTGGTAAATTACGGAAACGCAACCGGACAGGAAATTCTGGCCGTTTCGAAAGATGTTCAAAAAACGGTTTTCGAAAAATTCGGAATTCAGATTGAGGCTGAAGTAAATGTGATTTAAAAGTTTTTTTCCACGAATTATACTAATTCTCACCATTTAAAACATCCATAGCTTAGCTATATGAAAGAAACTATTTCCATAAAAACCATAAATCCGAATGATGAAAAAGTTCTGGCAATCATCGAAGAATTGTCGGAAAATCTTTATCTTCGTTTTGGGAGCGACGGAAAAAATTCGTTTACAGATTGGGAAAATGACAATTCGAAATTTGTATTTGTCACAGCCCAAATCGACAATGATATTGTAGGTTGCGGAGCGATTAGACCCATAAATGACACTACCGGAGAAGTAAAACGAATGTATTCGAAATTTCCCGGAAAGAAAACAGGTCAAACGATCTTAGCCTTTTTAGAGAACAAAGCAATAGCGCTGGGTTATACTAATTTGGTTTTAGAAACACGGGTAAAAAATGAAAGTGCTGTTCAGTTTTATCAAAAACAAGGATATAAAATAATTCCGAATTACGGAAAATATACAGATCGACCGGAAGCTATTTGCCTGGGGAAATCTTTAAATTAAAATGTAAAAAATGTATACGCCAAACTTATACAAAGATGAAGATCCGGAATCGATCAGAACTTTTTTGAAAGAAAATAGTTTTGGTATTCTGATCAATCAGACCCACGGAAAATTATGTGCAACACATATTCCCATAGAACTTGAAATTGATGCAGATGGAAAGGAGATTTTACAAGGACATCTTTCAAAACTAAATCCACAAGCAGAAGGTTTTGCTCAAAACGATCAGGTTTTAGCAGTATTTACCGGTCCACACAGTTATATTTCATCTTCCTGGTACGATCATGAAAATGTTCCTACCTGGAATTACATAGCCGTACATGTTTACGGTAGGATAAAAATTGTAGACGAAGCAACTTCTATAGAGCAGCTTAAAAAACTGGTCGATAAATATGAAGCCAATTCTGTAAATCCGGTTCGTGTTGAAGATTTATCTACGAAGACAATGCGTGAAGCCAGAGGAATCTTTGGTTTTGAAATTGAAATTGATGAAATTCAGGCAACCAAAAAACTATCACAAAACCGGGATGATCATAATTACAAAAACATTATTTCAGAATTAGAAAAAACAGAAAACCCTCAGGCTATTGCTGTTGCAAAAGAAATGTCAAAATGCCGAAAGTAAATCGGCTTTAGCCATTGAAATCTAGGAATTCATAAGTACATTTGCACGCGCAAGATTCAGAAATTAAAAGACATTAAAATCAGATGCTTATAACTTTATTTTACTTCTTTATTGCTATTGTTTTTATTCAGGTTTTCTATTACTTAGGAATTTTTGGAAAGTTTGCTTTTGGGAAACCACAAGAGATCATTCAAAAAAAACTTCCTGTATCAGTAATTGTGTGTGCTAAAAATGAGGAAGAAAACGTTAAAAAATTCATTCCGTTATTAGCAGAACAAGACTATCCTGATTTCGAAATTGTACTAATTGATGATGCTTCAAGCGATGAAACCTTAGAGGTTTTCGAGCAATTTGAACAACAATATCCAAACATTCGTCTGGTAAAAGTACAAAACAATGAGGCTTTTTGGGGAAATAAAAAGTATGCTTTAACATTAGGAATCAAAGCTTCGCAAAAAGAATATTTACTGTTTACAGATGCAGATTGTTATCCAAATTCAAAAGATTGGATTACTGCGATGACATCGCATTTTACAACCGAAAAAACAATCGTTTTAGGATATGGTGGTTACGAAAAAATAGAACGTTCTATATTGAATAAAATTATTCGTTTTGAAACCATTCTAACAGCTGTACAATATTTTTCATGGGCAAAAGCAGGACTTCCTTATATGGGTGTTGGACGTAATTTAGCCTATAAAAAAGAGGAATTTTTTAATGTAAATGGTTTTATCGAACACATTCAGGTACGTTCAGGCGATGATGACTTGTTTATAAATCAGGCAGCAAACAAAGCCAACACTACAATATCTTATGCACCGGAAAGTTTTACTTATTCTAAACCAAAAGAAACTTATAGCGCCTGGTTTACACAAAAAAGAAGACATGTATCTACGGCTCAATATTATAAATCTTTTGATAAATTACAATTAGGGTTGTTCTTTACTTCGCAGTTATTTTTCTTTCTATTGGCAATACTACTGTTGGCATTTCAATTTCAATGGATTGCTGTATTGGCTATTTTAGCAACCCGCTATACGGTTGCATGGATCGTAATGGGATTTTCTGCAGGAAAATTAAGAGAAAATGACCTGAAAGTTTGGTTTCCTATCGTAGAAATCGTGCTTATATTCACGCAAATTAATATCTTTATAACTAATATCTTTTCAAAACCTGTATATTGGAAATAAATTCTAAAATAGAAAAAGCAAAAAAGGGCGATCAAATCGCCTTTACTTTTTTATTAGATTATTTTTGGAACGAAGTGTACGGTTTTATGTTAAAACGTACTGAAAACGAAACTACTGCCGAAGATATCACTATTGAAACTTTTTCGAAAGCTTTTGACAAAATCGCTACTTACAATTCAGAATTTCAATTTAACACCTGGTTAATTGCGATCGCAAAAAATGTATACATTGATTTGTTGCGTAAAAAGAAAACGAATCTTTTTATCGAAATCACTGATACCGAAGACCAACAGGCATACAATATTGCCGACACTACTCCATCTGCAGAAGATGCTTTAATCAAAGAGCAAAATCTTTCCCGCCTGCTACAATGTATCAAAGAACTTAAACCTCATTATCAGGAAGTAATTCAGTTACGTTATTTTCAGGAAATGACTTATCAGGAAATTGCTGTTAAAATTAATGAGCCTTTGAGCAATGTAAAAGTAAAATTACTTCGAGCTAAAAAATTATTAGCAGAAATCATCGAACGTAATAGATAATTTATTATCTTTAGTTAAAGAATAAGATATTGTTTGTTTTATTCTTAAAAAAGTAAATTATCCACACATTAAAACTACAACATCTCTGTTGTTAGCTAAACCCAAAACCTTACCGCTTATGATTTAACGTTACTTAACCTTAAAATCCATAAACTATGTCTAAATCAAGTATCTACGAAGCAAGCTGGACTAACCTTGTTTTCGAAAACAAAAACAAAGAGTACGGTGCGTATCAATTACGCCAGGAGAATTCTAAAACTACCGTTACCGCTCTATTTATGGGTTTGCTATTATTGGCAGCTTTAGGAAGTGTATCAATGTTAATCAACAAATTTGGGACCGCAGATCCCGTAGAGACAGAACCTGTGATTTATGAACCGCTAACACCGGTAAACATAACTCCCATACCTGTTGAACCTGTAACGCCAAAACCAATCGCTCCGCCACAACAAAGTACAACTGCAGCTGCATCTACAAGTACACAACTGTCAAATCCCGTTGTAGCCCCTGTAGATCAGGCTACGCAAGCAGTTATTGCAACAAACAGAGAAAACACTCCTGTTGTTGACAATGCAAATGCCGGAGCCGGAACATCAGTAAATGTATTGCCAACAAGTGGCAGTGGAGATACGGTTGTCCCTGAACCTATTGACAACGGAAGCGGCATTGTAAACACTAACGTTCTTGACAAATTGCCTGAATTTCCAGGCGGAATGGCTAAATTCTACACTTATGTAGGAAACAATTTCAACAGACCTGAATTGGATGCTGAAAGAACCTTAAAAGTGTACGTTTCATTTGTGATCGAAAAAGATGGTTCTATTACTGATATCATGGTAAAAAACGATCCGGGTTACGGAATTGGAAAAGAAGCTGTAAGGGTTTTAAAATCATTAAAAACAAAATGGATTCCCGGAGTATTAAACGGGAAAGCAGTTCGAACTGCCTATAACCTTCCAATCACTATAAAAACGGAAGTAGAATAAAAAAGGAAAAGCAGAACTAACGTTCTGCTTTTTTTATGGGGATTTATTAAAGTATTCGAGATTAATCGCAAAAAACCTAAGCTTAATTTTCCTTAATCTCTTAAGGGCAGAAAATGAGTATTATTTTAATTTTAATTACTTTTACCACTCCTTAAAAGGAAAACTAAATCTATTAAAATTAAAATCTAAAAAATGGGAATATTTTCAGCTATTCTAGGCAACGCTGGTTCAGTAAGCCAGGAAGATTTACTTAAAAAATACGGACAGCTTTTGACTGATAACGAAGAAATCGAAATGGGTTTTAAACTAATCCGTGATACTTTTGTATTTACGAACAAAAGACTTATTCTTGTTGATGTACAAGGGATAACAGGTAGTAAAACAGAGTACAAATCGATTGCTTACAAAAGTATTACGCGTTTTAGTGTAGAAACTGCCGGAACATTTGATCTGGATGCCGAATTAAAAATTTGGGTTGCGAGCGAACTACAACCAAGTATTGTAAAGCAATTTAACAAATCTGTAAATGTTTACGAGGTACAAAAAGTATTGGCTTACCACGTTTTAGGTTAGTCTTAAAAATAAAACCCCGACAAATTTTTCTAAAACTTGTCGGGGTTTATTTTTCTATCAGAAATTATTATTTCTTTTTAGTTGTTTTCTTAGTTGTCGCTTTTTTAGTTGTTGTTACAGGAGCTGTATTTACAATTTTTTGTTGCACATACGCTTTATACAAACCATCTTTTTCGGCTCTTTTTTTGGCATCATCCGCTCTTTGTTTTGAATCCGGATGCGAACTCATCATCTGGTCGATAAATGAAGCTTCTATTCCTTCGCTCATTTTGGCCAAAATCCTAAAAGCAGATTCTTCGGCATTTACGTTGTAACCATTCTTTTTCAGGAAATCATACGAAAACAAATCAGCTTCAGATTCTTGCTTACGGCTAAATTTACTATCGATAATAGAACTTCCTATTTTTCCTAACTGGCTGTCTGTTACTGTCGCCAATTTTGTCGACTGTGATGCTGCAGCATCCATTAAAGCTTCTTTTTTGTAAGCTGCTTTTATAGCATCCTGAGAATCATGATTGGCAACGTGACCAATTTCATGACCAATTACAGCCAATAATTCATTATCGTCCATGATATCCATAAGTCCGGAATATACACGCACACTTCCGTCAGCAGTAGCAAAAGCATTTACTTCTTTTAGTTTATACACTTTATAGTTTAAAGTATAACCATCTCCGGCAGTATGTTTTCCAAACACCCTGTTCAATCTTAAAGTGTAAGGATCTGTTGCGCTTGCAACTTCATGTTCAGCATCCATTTTATCAACAGCAGCTTTAGACAATGCAGCTGCATCAGCATTACTAAAAGTAAAACCCTGTACTCCTTTTTGAACTGCACCTATAGCTTTGTCTCCAAAATTAATCTGTGCATTCATTTTAGTAAAACCAAAAGTGGCCAGCAAAACTCCTAATACAATAAATTTCTTTTTCATGTTTTTTATTATTACAATTTAACAACAAATGTATTACAATGTTTACGTATTTTTATTTCTATTGAATTCATTTTATAACAAATAAAGATATAAATATTAAACGAGTAAAAATCAGACTACTGTCATAATTATTCTTCTTCTTTAAAAAAACGAACAAAAAGAAACTATTTAAATCTGTATTCTGATTAAAAAACAATAATTTAACACAGTGTTAAAACTATCTTCAAAACAGTTTTTATAATTGCAAAGAGATCAATGCCAAATTAAATCTTAAACGAATCTCCAAATAAACTACATTCCTTATCTTTGTACTTTGAATATTGATATATGGAAACAGTCATTGAAAATATACCAACTGGAAAACCTAAATGGTTAAAGGTTAAACTTCCAATTGGACAAAAATATACTGAACTTCGCGGTTTAGTCGATAAATACAGCTTAAACACGATTTGTACCTCAGGAAGTTGCCCAAATATGGGAGAATGCTGGGGCGAAGGAACTGCTACTTTTATGATTTTAGGAAACGTTTGTACACGTTCTTGTGGATTTTGCGGTGTAAAAACCGGAAGACCTGAAACGGTCGATTGGGACGAACCTGAAAAAGTAGCGCGTTCTATAAAAATCATGAATATTAAACATGCTGTAATTACAAGTGTTGACAGAGATGATTTGAAAGATGGAGGTTCTATTATCTGGATTGAAACCGTAAAGGCAATTCGACGAATGAACCCAAATACAACTCTGGAAACTTTAATTCCTGATTTTCAAGGAATCGAAAGAAACCTGGACCGAATTGTAGAAGCAAATCCTGAAGTGGTATCTCACAATGTTGAAACGGTTCGCCGTTTGACCCGCGAAGTACGTATTCAGGCAAAATACGATCGTAGTTTAGAAGTTTTACGTTACCTGAAAGAAAAAGGAATAAACAGAACCAAATCTGGAATTATGTTAGGTCTTGGAGAAACTGAAGAAGAAGTTTTCCAGACGATGACTGATTTACGCCACGCAAATGTTGATGTTGTTACTATTGGTCAATACCTACAGCCCAGTAAAAAACATTTGCCAGTAAAAGAATTTATAACGCCTGATCAATTTGCCAAATACGAAAAATTTGGTCTTGAGTTAGGTTTCCGTCATGTCGAAAGCGGACCACTGGTTCGTTCTTCATACAAAGCACAAAAACATATTTTATAAAAAATGTTATTCGTTTTACTGTTTAATTGTTTAATCGTTAATACACGATAAAGCAATTAAACAACTGAACGACTAAACAAATCATCAAAGGATTGAAAACAAGAATTGCTATTAATGGTTTTGGAAGAATTGGCAGAAATTTATTCCGATTACTTTTAAACCATCCTGAAATTGAAGTCGTTGCGATAAACGACATTGCAGACAATAAAACCATGGCGCATTTGATAAAATACGACAGTATTCATGGTGTATTACCTTTTAAAGTTAGTCATGACGAAGAAGGGATTATTGTAAATGAAAAACATTACTTGTTTTTTCATGAAAAAAAGATTTCAAATTTAGACTGGAAAAGCCATAATATCGATTTTGTAATAGAATCTACAGGAAAATACAAAACACACGAAGAGCTAAATGCACATCTTGAAGCGGGAGCAAAAAAAGTAATTCTTTCTGCTCCATCTGAAGTTGATACGATAAAAACAGTCGTTTTAGGGGTCAACGAGGATATCCTGGACGGAAATGAAAACATTGTTTCAAATGCAAGTTGTACCACGAATAATGCTGCTCCGATGATCAAAATCATCGATGAATTATGCGGAATTGAGCAAGCTTATATTACAACGATACATTCTTACACGACGGATCAAAGTCTTCACGACCAGCCACATAAGGATTTACGCCGCGCAAGAGGCGCCAGTCAGTCAATTGTTCCAACAACTACAGGTGCAGCTAAGGCATTAACGAAAATTTTTCCTAAATTGCATGAAAAAATCGGAGGTTGTGGAATTCGTGTTCCCGTTCCCGATGGTTCATTGACAGATATCACGTTTAATGTAAAACGTGCTGTAACAATAGAAGAAATAAATAAAGCATTTCAAGAAGCCTCAAAAACAAATTTAAAAGGAATATTAGATTACACAGAAGATCCTATCGTTTCTGTTGATGTAATTGGTAACACACATTCGTGTTTGTTTGACGCACAATTAACTTCCGTTATAGACAAAATGGTAAAAGTTGTGGGTTGGTATGACAACGAAATTGGATATTCATCAAGATTAATCGATTTGATTTTGCTTATACGAAAAACATAAGATTCATTGTAAAAGCATAGCCATACATGAAATACTACTTTTTTATTCTTTTTTGTATCCTTCATTCGTTTTTGTATTCTCAAACCAAAAAGAATACAGATAGTGTTATCTATTACAATAAGTTAGTAAAAAACAATCTTAACAATAAAAATTACGACCAAGCGGTTTTTCATACTAAAAAGTCAATCGATTTTTGCGAAGTAAGTCATAATGCCGAGGGTTTAGCCAATCAAACCTTTAAGCTTGGAAAAATTTATTACAATCAAAAAAAATACGAAGAGGCACTAAAAAACTTTCATAAAAGTGTTTCTTTATTTACGGATTTAAAACCCACCTGTACCAAAATTTTGGCCTTGCATTATATCGGGGTAACCAATACTGCAAAAGGCGATTATGAAACTGCCGATCTTTATTATAAAAAAGCCAATGCTCTTTTAAAACAATTAAAGATGGTTGATAAGGCTCAGGTTCTTAACTACCAGAAGGCCGTAGCTTTAAAAACAAATAAAAACTTACCATTGGCTGCCAAGGCTTTTTATGAAATAACCCGGCAACCTGATAATTCTTCTATCTTAAAAACAAAAACCAATTCGTATTATCAACTTGGTTTGATCGAAACTCAACTTAAAAGAAATGATTCTGCTATAATTTATTTTGATAATGCTTTAGATTATAATGAGCGAACAAATGATTTACAGCAAAAATCAAAAATCATTTTAGCAATAAGCAAATACTACAAACAAAATAAAAATTTTGATCTCGCCTACTCTTATTTAGACGAACACTATCAGATCGAGAATTATATTTTAAAATTAAAAAACGCGAAACTCGACCTTAATGAGTTCGAAAAATTCAAAAAAAATCAGTCCTTAAACAATACAATAAAACGCGAAAGCGAAGAGAAAATTCAGCTAAAAACATATCGTTATTCAAAATTAGTAAGCATTTTGGCGATTGCCCTTATTTCGATTTTGTCTCTTTTAAGTTTAGCATTGTATAAAAACAATATCATTAGAAATCAGAATAATTTACTTTTAAGAGAAAAAAACAAAGAACTTATTCTGGCTAAGAATAAAGCCGAAAAAGCATCAAAAGCCCGTTCAGAATTTTTATCAACTGTGAGCCACGAACTTCGAACTCCCCTAAATGCGATCAATGGCATTACACATTTATTACTTGAAGATAGTCCTAAAAAAACGCAGTTAAAATATCTGGAGTCTTTAAAATTCTCCGGAAATTATCTCACTACTTTTATCAACGAAATTCTCGAAATCAACAAAATTGACTCGACAAAAGTTGAAATTGAGAATATTAGCTTCAATTTAAAAGAACTGCTTTTTAACATTCAAAGCTCCTTAAAGGAACTTGCAACTGCCAATAAAAACTATTTTAACCTCGAAATAGACGAAACTATTCCTGATAATCTAATTGGAGATCCTACTAAAATATCTCAAATTATTCTGAATTTAATCAACAATGCTTTAAAATTTACACAAAACGGACATGTAAATGTTATTGCAAAATTATATGCCATAACCGAAGATAGCGCTACAGTATATTTTGAAATTGTAGATACGGGAATTGGTATCCCTGAAGATAAATTACAGACTGTTTTTGAAAGTTTCTCGCAAGGATCTATTGAGGTTAATCGTAAATATGGCGGAACGGGATTAGGACTTACCATTGTCAAAAAATTAATCGAGCTTTTGGGTGGAGAAATTAAACTAAAAAGCGAAGTTGGCAAAGGCTCTACTTTTACCTTTAAATTAGATTTTAAAATCAACACAGAACCTCTAGAAGTGGTAGAAGAAAAAAAACCATACAGTGATACTCAATTAAAACATAAATCGATTTTACTGATAGAAGACAACAAAATCAATCAGATGATTACGCGAAAAATGCTCGAAAACAAAGCAATTACGTGTGAAATTATCGACAACGGCGAAGATGCTGTTGAACTTTTGAAAGTTAAACGCTTTGATATGATTTTAATGGATGTTCATTTGCCCGGAATTAACGGAACAACGGCTACAAAGCTAATTAGGGAATTTGACAAAACAACTCCAATTATTGCTTTAACGGCTATTTCGCTTGACGAAAACAGAGACATGCTCTTGTCTTATGGCATGAATGATGTGATCACAAAACCATTTGTTCCGGATGAGTTTTATAGTATAATTGCCCGGTTTTTCGATTAGGGTTTTCTAAATCTGTTACGTTTAAGTCGCTACGAATCTAAATTGACTTTGACATATTCTAAAATTGTGGCATCAAAATTTTGCTGGTGCTTGATAAAGGTACTTTTTATAGGCAAGTAATATAATTGCGAGAGTACTTCAACATCTTTTAGGCGAACATAATCTTTTTCTGTAGTGATGATTTTTTTATTTTGAGCTTTCTTTTGAATGGTTTCTAAATCTGAATCAGAGAAATTATGATGATCCGGAAAAGTTAAACATTCGTCATTTTCACTTTTCAGATACTCAAAAAAGGGTGTTGGTTTTGCAATTCCTGCAAGAAGTAATTTCGACTCCTTTTTGATTGTATTCACTGCTATTTTTTCATCCTTACCATATATGGCATCATCATAATCTATAAACGTAAAGTAGATTTGTTGCGAACAAGAAACTTTTAATTTCAAACGAATCTCCTCTTGCTTTATCTCTGATAAATCTTTTGGACATTTGGTTACAATTACAATATTTGCTCTGTTGGCTCCACTCCTGCTTTCGCGCAAATTACCTGTTGGCAACATAAAATCATCTGCATATAAATCGTCATAAGAGCTTAGCAAAATATAAAATCCTGCTTTTACTTTTCGATGCTGATATGCATCGTCTAATAAAATTACTTGTGGCTTTTTATTTTGCGAAAGCAATTGTGTGATTCCGTTTGTTCTGTCAGCATCAACTGCTACCTGAATATTGGGAAATTTTTGATAAAACTGAAAGGGTTCATCACCTAAAATTTCAGCATTTGAAGTTGAACTGGCCAATACAAAACCTTCTGATTTACGTTTATAACCACGGCTTAAGGTCGCCACTTTATATTGGACTGAAAGTAATCTGATAAGATATTCTATTTGAGGAGTTTTTCCGGTTCCGCCAACACTTAGGTTTCCAACCGCAATAACAGGAATATCAAATGAATTCGATTTTAGAATTCCTTTGTCAAAAAGAAGGTTCCTGATTGTAGTTATGAATCCGTATAAAATGGCAAACGGGAAAAGTATTTTTCGAAGTAATTTCATAAAGTTATTTATCTGAATAATGTCCCATTGCAGAAATCACAAAAACGATTACAAGTTCGTCTTCAATACGATAAACTAATCGATCTTTTTGATTAATGCGTCTTGACCAAAGACCTGAATATTCATGTTTTAATTGTTCTGGATTTCCAAAACCCTGATCTGGATTTTCTGACAGTTCAATTAAAATTTTAGCAATATTCTTTATCGAAATTTTATTTCCTGATTTTTTATGTTTTTCAATATCTTGATTTGCGATTTTAGTTACTTCAACCCTAAACTTCCCCATATATCTTTCGGATCTAGCGTTGTAGTTTCGCCATTTTTAATATTTTCTTCTGCTTTTTTAACTTTTTCAATAAATTCTGGACTATAGATACTTGGTTCCTCGTTAACTTGTCCATAAGCATCTGTTTCAATAATTTCAATTTCCTCAAAACCTTTAAAACTATCAAACATGGCGATAAAGGCTTTCCCTATCTTAGTTCGTTCGTTTATTTTTATGGTTAGCGTTTTCATGATTCTTGATTTAAACACAAAGATACAAAATTGATACTATTAGTAATATAATGTAATACCACTAGTAACAATAAGTATTACCATTAGTATCAATAAGTGTTACCAGATATAATATTTTTCGTTAATTTGTTTTATGAATTCCTTTCAGATTCTAAGTTTCAAGATTTTCTCAACAACATGAAACTTGAAACAAATCAAACCTGAAACAAAAAGCAAAAAAATGAAAATCAAAGAAATATTAACAGTTCTTGAAGAAATGGCACCTTTGGCTTACGCCGAAGATTTTGACAATGTTGGCCTTTTGGTAGGTGACGCTGAAACAGAAAGCACAGGAGTTTTAGTTTGTCACGATGCTTTAGAAAATGTAATCGAAGAAGCTATTGCTAAAAACTGTAATCTGGTAGTTTGTTTTCACCCGATTTTATTCTCCGGAATTAAAAAAATAACGGGGAAAAATTATGTCGAACGTGCAATTTTAAAAGCGATCAAAAACGACATTGCGATTTATGCTGTTCATACTGCTCTGGACAATCATTCGGCTGGTGTTAATAAAATATTTTGCGATGCTTTGAGCTTAACAAATACTAAAGTTTTAATTCCGAAACAGAATTTCATCAAAAAACTAGTTACTTATACGACTCCTGATAATTCTGATAAAGTTCGAAATGCCATGTTTCAGGCCGGTGCAGGAACGATTGGCAATTATGACAATTGCAGTTTTAATACTGAAGGCTTTTTTACTTTTCAGGGAAATGAGGACAGTAATCCTGTAATTGGAGAAAAAGGAAAATTACATACGGGAACCGAAATAAAAATCGAAGTCGTTTTTGAAAAACAGTTACAATCTAAAATCCTAAAAGCTCTTTTTGCTAATCATATTTATGAAGAAGTGGCTTATGAAGTTTATGACTTGCAAAATTCACATCAGAATATTGGTTTGGGAATGGTTGGTGAACTGGAAAGAGAAATGGACGAAAAGGATTTTCTGTTTTTTGTAAAAGATAAAATGATTGCCGACGGAATTCGTCATTCTGCTTTTAGAGGCAAAAAAATAAAGAAAGTTGCCGTTTTGGGCGGATCCGGTAGTTTTGCCATAAAAAATGCAATCGCTGCCGGAGCCGATGCTTTTTTGACTTCAGATTTAAAATACCATCAATTTTATGAAGCCGAAAACCAACTACTTTTAGCCGATATTGGTCATTTTGAGAGCGAACGCTATACAAAAAACTATATTGTTGATTATCTTCGAAAAAAAATCCTTAATTTTGCCATCATTTTATCAGAAGAAAATACAAATCCAGTTAAGTACTTATAGAATATGGCGAATACGAAAGAATTAAGTGTTGAGGACAAGTTAAGAGCAATATACGATTTACAGCTTATTGACTCTAGAATTGACGAAATCAGAAACGTGAGAGGTGAACTTCCTTTAGAAGTGGAAGATTTAGAAGATGAAGTTGCAGGTTTAAGCACGCGTTCAGAGAAACTGAAAAGTGAACTTGAGGTTATTGAAGATCTTATCAAATCAAAGAAAAATGCGATTGATGAGCACAAAGAGGTTATCAAAAAATACACAAAACAACAAGAATCAGTTCGTAATAACAGAGAATTTAATTCGTTGACTAAAGAGGTTGAATTTCAAGAATTAGAAATTCAATTGGCTGAAAAGCAAATCAAAGAAATGAAAGCTTCTATCGAACATAAAAAAGAAGTTATTTCTAATTTAAAAGAAAAACTAGACGCTAAAAGTTCGCACTTAAAACATAAAAAATCTGAATTGGATGCTATTATGGCTGAAACTCAAAAAGAAGAAATCTTCTTGTCTGAGAAATCAGCTGAGTTTTCAGGTCAGATTGAAGAAAGATTATTAGCTGCTTACACTAGAATCAGAACTAGTGTTCGTAACGGTTTGGCTGTTGTATCTATCGAAAGAGGAGCATCTGCAGGATCATTCTTTACTATCCCGCCACAAACTCAGGTAGAAATCGCTTCCAGAAAAAAAATCATTACTGATGAGCACTCTGGAAGAATTTTAGTTGACAGCGCATTGGCTGAAGAAGAAAAAGAAAAAATGGAGCAATTGTTCTCTAAATTCTAAATACGAGTCCCGATTTTATCGGGACTTTTTTTGTCATTATTTTTTTGCCACGAATTTCACGAATTAGCACGAATTAATTAGTGTGAATTCATGAAATTCGTGGCAAAACTTTTTTACTAATCTTTGAAAATCATTTTAATCTGTGGCAAAACATTTTTTACCTTTAGAAAAAAATTAAGTTTTGGGAATTAAAAAAGGAATTCGTTTTATTACATTAAAATCAGTTGGATCATATATTAACTTCCTGAGTTACGTCCGTCCGCAAAAAGCTGTTGAACTTTCTTATGCCCTTTTTAGTCAGCCCAGAGTTGGGAGATTGCAAAAAGAAAGTTTACCCAAAATATTAAAAAATACAGAAACTGAAACGTTTCATCATAACGAACATAATTTCCAGACCTATATCTGGAAAGGAAATGAAACCAAAATTCTACTCGTTCACGGATGGGAAAGTAATGCTTCGCGCTGGAAAAAAACATTACCACATCTTCAACAATCAGGAAGCACTATTATTGCCATTGATGCTCCGGCTCACGGACAAAGTAGTGGTAAAGAATTTAATATCCCACTTTATGCTGAATTTATAAACAAAGCAGTAGAAAAATACCAACCCACCATTATTATCGGTCATTCTATTGGTGGTGCAGCTTGTGTATATCATCAATATTTATTTCCAAACACAAGCATTAATAAAATGGTGATCCTTGGAGCTCCGTCAGATTTAAAGACCTTAATAGACAATTATATCGCGATGCTGAGTTTAAACACTAAAATGTTTTCGCTCCTGGAAACTAAATTTATCAGCCGTTTCAATTTTAAAATTGGGGATTTCTCCGGTCAAAAATTCGCTTCACAATTTAATGTTTCAGGGTTAATCGCACATGATACTTCTGATACTGTTGTTGCGTTTGAAGAAGGAAAAAAAATCGCCAGCAATTGGAAAAACAGTCAGTTTATCGAAACCAAAGGTTTAGGACACGGAATGCATGATGATGAATTGTATCAAAAGGTAATTGAGTTTTTGTTTGCTTCTTAGAGAAAAGGTTCAAAGTTGGGGAGGTTCAAAGGGACAAAGGTTTTTTTTAGCTTCTAAAGTTCTAAGAAGCGAAGTCTTTTTTAGAAGGAAGAATTTACAGAATTCAAAATAATTCAACAATTTAAAGTTTTAAGAAGTCTGAACAATTATTTTAAAATATTTCAAGAATTCTTTTTCGCCTTTTCCTGTTATTGTTATGGCTCTAGAATCTTTAGTTTTTCTAATCCAGTCTTGTTCGAGCATCTTATTTAATAATGATGTTCCTATTGATCCTGCAATATGATTTCGTCTTTCGCTCCAGTCAAGACAAGGTTTTAAAAATATTCGTTTTTGCTTTTGGGCTTCTGCGGTATTAATCCCAAAATCAGAAAACCATTTTTCTCCTTCGGGGCTAATTTCAAAAGCTGAATCCTTTTCGATAATAATTTTTTGTTCTAATAAACTATCGGCTAATGCAACGCCAATTTTTCCGGCTAAATGATCGTAACAGGTTCTGCAATATTTAATTGGAGGATATTCTCCGGTTTTCTTTTTTAAAGAACGCTCTGGTTTCGGAATAAGATTTGCCATTGCTTCAACGACATAAGCGACTTCTTTATTAAAGAATCGATAATATTTATGACGGCCTTGTTTTTCTACACAGAGCAAATTTGCTTCAAGAAGTTTCCCTAAATGCATACTCATATTTTGGGGAGAGGTATGAACTGCAATCGAAAGCTCAGTAGCTGTAAAAGCCCGACCATCCAGCAAAGTCCACATAATGGCTGCCCTTGTAGGATCTCCTATCAATCCTGCTGCTTTTATAAATTGATCTTCCATTTAAGTTTTCATAGTTAAATACAGAATGAAGTATTCTTTTGTAAAGTTAAATAACTTTGCTAAAAACATACTAATATGACCTCTTCTTTATTCCTGCAATCTGATGTTTGCGATCCTTATTTGATCTATCAATCTATGTTGGACAAAAACCCGATATACTGGGATGAAGAGAATAAAATCTGGGCAATTTATTCTTATCCGTTTTGTGTCGAAATTCTGGAAAACCCTAACGCTTTTATTCCGGTAATAAACCCAAATAATAAGCAGAAACTTAATAAATATGCTTTAGATATCCTGACCAATTTAACCCGATTATCAAATGGTATACAGCATGAAGTAACCAGAGAAATTGCAATGTTGTTATTCACCAATATGAAAGCTATTGCAATTGCCCCAATCACTTCTCAATTGCTACAAAATGATACAACCGAAGACAAAATCGACTGGGTTGATTCTGTATGCAAAAAACTGCCTGTTCTGGTGATCCTGAAAAGTTTTAGTTTTACAGAAAATGATTGTGTTTTTATTTTAAAAAAAATCGAGGTTTTAGTCCAAATAATGCTTCCGGACAAAACGGAAGATCAGGTAAAATTGATAAATGAAGTTTGTGAAGCAATCTTTTCTATCGTCGAAAAACAACTCTTATCGTTAGATTTTACTGAACCTATATTAAGTAAAATATCAGAATCGCATATTCTTTCGCCAGACGAAACCAGAAAAATATTTGCAAGTAACCTGATCGGATTGTTTATCCAGAGTTACGATGCCGGCAGAGGAATTTTGAGTAATTCATTATTACAAATTATGGAACATAATAACTTTCCTGCCAAAGCTGCCATAGAGAAATCGATTGTAGAGACTTTGCGATTCGATCCGCCAATTCATAACACCAGACGCGTTGCAAATACGGCTATTCGTTTAGGAGAAACAATAATAAAAAAGGGCGACAAAATACTCGTTGTTCTTGCAGCGGCAAATCGTGACATTGATAAATTTAAAGAAGCATCAAATTTTGATACAGAACGTTTTAATAACAATGATAATTTGACTTTTGGGATTGGTGGTCATAATTGTCTGGCAAAATATTTTTCGATTCATTTGGCTACTGAAGCTTTATGTTTTTTATTTAAGGAACATAAAACGATTACTCTTTTAGAAAATAATATAAAATATGAACCTTTGATGAATGCCAGATTGCCTAAAGAAATTTGGATTTCAATATCTAATAAATAACATAACTATGATAGCTGTAATTTTTGAAGTAATTCCTAACGAAGGAAAAAAAGAAGAATATCTTGATATCGCAGCAAGTCTGCGACCGGAACTGGACCACATCGAAGGATTTATTTCGATAGAACGTTTTCAAAGCATTAGCAATCCGGAGAAGGTTTTGTCTTTGTCTTTCTGGAAAGATGAAGAAAGTATTCAGCAATGGCGAAATCTGGAAATGCACCGTCATGCGCAAGCTAAGGGAAGAAATGAGGTTTTTAAAGATTATCATTTAAGAATCGCTACTGTTGTTCGCGATTACGGAATGTTTGCCCGGGAAGAAACACCCGCAGATAGTACATCATATCATCGATGAAGGTTCAAAGTGGCAGAGGTTCAGAGGTGCAAAGGTTTTTTTTAAAGCTGCTAAGGTTCTGAGTTGCTAAGTTTTTTTTTAGACATTATTTTACAGATAAAGTAACTGGAAGTTTGCCCTCTTGAGAACGAAAATTAAAATCAGAAAAAAAATCCGTTTAAATCCGCGTCTTTGCGAAGCGAATCCGCATCATCCGTGTACTAATAAACTTTTGTCGGGATTTCGTTCCTCAGGATAATCAGATTGTGCAAAATTCACAATACAACAATACAACAATACAACAATCCAACAATCTAATAATCTAACATTCTAAGAAGTCTAAATTTTGCTTACTTTTGCAGTATGGAAGAGAATTTAAAACGTCTAAATAAATTTATTGGTGAAACAGGGTATTGTTCTCGTCGTGAAGCCGATAAATTGATTGAAGAAGGACGTGTAACAATAAATGGTGTTGTACCAGAAATGGGAACTAAAGTTTCGCCAAATGACGAAGTACGTATTGATGGGAAACTGATTGTAGAGAAACATGAAAAATTGGTTTATCTGGCTTTCAATAAACCTGTTGGAATTGAATGTACAACCAATCTTGAAGTTCGCAATAATATTGTGGATTATATTAATTATCCAAAACGTATTTTTCCAATTGGGCGATTAGACAAAGCGAGTGAGGGACTCATTTTCATGACAAATGATGGCGATATCGTAAACAAGATTTTACGCGCCAGAAACAATCACGAAAAAGAATATACGGTTACGGTAAACAAACCTATTACAGAACGTTTTATACAGCGCATGGGAAATGGTGTTCCGATTCTGGATACTGTAACCCGAAAATGTAAGGTTGAACAAATTAGCCAATTCACGTTTAAAATCATTTTAACACAAGGTTTAAACCGTCAGATTCGTCGAATGACTGAATATCTGGGTTATGATGTAACAGCGCTAAAACGTATTCGAATCATTAATATATCACTTGATATTCCGGTTGGTCGCTATCGTGATCTGACGGAGGATGAAATTAAAGAATTAAATCATTTGATTGAGCCATCAAGCAAAACTGAAGAAGCGAGTTTGCCAAAACCTGAAGCTCCAAGACGAAGAACCGATTTTTTATCCAAAGATGATGTTCCAAAACGACGAACTGATTTTATTTCAAAAGATGATCCCCGATTTAAGAAAAAAGGAGATTACTAAATAAGTGCTCCATAAAAAAATTCCCTTTTGCCAAAACGAAAGGGAATTTTTTTTGTGGTAAAACATTGTATCATTAAAACCATCTTCTTCTTTTAAACAAAAAGACACCTACAGAAGACAGCGTTACTGATATTAGAAGTAAAATCCAGATTCCATACTTACTTTCTTCTAAACCATTAGGGACGTTCATTCCGTACAAACTGGCAATTAAAGTCGGGATCATTAAAATAATAGAAATCGAAGTCATTTGCTTCATTATATTATTCATATTATTCGAAATTACTGATGCATAAGCATCCATCATTCCAGTCAAGATATTGCTGTAAATATTTGCTGTATCTTGTGCCTGACTTAGTTCTATATCAACATCTTCTAATAAATCCTGATCAAAGTTTTCTCTCTGGGCTTTTATATTTTTGATTCGGTGAAACAAAACATCGTTTCCTTTTAAAGAGGTAATAAAAAATACCAGACATTTTTCTATTTGCAAAAGTGCCTGCAATTCTTCATTTTTAATGGATTTCTCCAAATTGTCTTCGGCTAATTTTATCTTTTGATTAATTTGTTTCAGATACTTTAAATACCAAACACTTGATGATAGTAGTAATCTTAAAACCAGATCGAGGTTGTCTTTTATACTGATGTTTTTTCGCTTGGTATATTGTACAAAATCAGTAATTATTTCTGTCTTATAAAAACTAATGGTCACACAAACATCCTCTTTAAAAATTAAACCAATCGGAATGGTTTGAAAAGGTAGTTTTATATCATTACTTTTTATAGGCACACGCATGATAAACAAATTCCAGCCGTCTTCAGACTCCATGCGGGGTCTCTCGTCGATATCTTCAATATCATTATAAAAGGCTTCCGGAATTTGAAGTTCTTCGAGCAAGTATTTTTTTTCTGTTTCTGAAGGAGATTCAATGCTAATCCAGCAGTTTGGAGTCCATTCTTTTGTCTCGATTAATCCGTTGTTGTTTTTGTAAAAGGCTTTCATTTCAAAATTGCAGGGTTTTATCATAGCAATTTGAAAAATTCAAAAAGCTACTTTAATTTAATACTAACGAATAATAATCGTCCATTGGAGAAGTTTTTTTTAGGTGCTGCAAAAGTATCCTTTATTTTTAAAACCCGAAACTTTAAAACAATAATTAGACATTAAAAAACCGTCTTCATAAAATATTAAGACGGTTTTATCAGTAAACTTTTATTTATTATTTACAAAATCATAATACAACGCTTTCGAGAGAAATGATTTGTATTGATATTGCTTAATTTCTTCTTCTCTATAACTTTCGATCAATTTACCATCTAAATGATTTTTTGAAAAATATTCTTTTCGCACTTCATCATTAAAATTCAAATTGCTCAAAAATTCAGGCTCTACAGATTTGTTTACTGAGATATTGTAATTGGTAATCAGGTTTCCCCAATTTACAAAACTGCACAATAAAACTGTTCCATAAAAATACCATACCATTTGATTTGCCAAATAAGCATTTGTTTTTTGTTTCATAATTTTAAGAAAAACAAAAACTAAACCTATAATCGCCAAAATCAGAAAAGCATAAACTCCTAATCGTTTGTAGGTTAATCCGAAAACTGAAATATATTCTGAGTTTTTAATGATCGTACTTAAAATTAAAAGACCATTTAAGACAATCCAAATTTTGGCTAATTTTTTAAGCCACACTGCTTTTTTATCAAAATTAAATCCTCCTTTAAAGTAGAATAAAATTAATCCAACCGCCATTACTATCGAAAAGATAACTGAATTTACTCTCTCGTGAGTATCTGCGCTTAAGTTTGATGTAGTTTTTGCTTCAAAAAATTGTTCGTAATTGTAGGTTATAATAAAAATCAGAAGCATAAAATTGAGCAGTATTAAAGTGATTTCACCACTTTTTCGTTCGAAGTCAAGATCAAGAAACGAAAATGTATTTTGATTTTTAATTTCGGCTCCAGTATCAAAATCATTATTCAGCAAAGCATTTTTATCATAACAAATATCCGGCACCCAGTAATTCCAGAAACTAAATGAAATATAAAAACCAAGTATTCCTATAACGATAACTTCTATAATATCAAGATCTAAGGTATAATCTGTTAGTAATGACAAAAAATGAGTGCTTCCAAAAGAATAGGCAGCAAAAAAAACAACAATAAAAATCGCTGGAATAACAAAATAAGCAACCAGCTTTTTAGCAAAATTATTGTGAATTCTTTTTTCCGGAAGCCATTGACTAAATACAAAAATACGACCCACAGAGCTAATTGCATTTAAGAATACCAACGGAAAAACATGTATTACTTTAAGCTCTGATTCCTGTGTTTTAAATTGCAAAATGAGAACCGACATTGACAAAGCCAAAAAGGAAACAAAATCACCATACCAAGCAAATGCCAGGCAGGACAAAACCGAAGTTACAACTAAGATCAAATGAGATCTTTGAGTAAACCGATCCTGAAAGGAATAACAAATGAGACCCGTTAATAAAAGTGCAAAAATAGAAAGGTTTACTCCTACTGATTCCTTGTAAAAAAGCAGTGTAAAAATTATACTGCAAGCTAGAATAATCTGATGTTTTTTCATGTTTATTTAATTTATTTATTAGACATTGAATCTGTTATCGCCTTTTTATGCTACAATCTTCCAAGGGCAATTTCATGATTTTTAATTTTAAAAGTACTTTGTGTTTCAAAGTATTTAGATAAAAAAATATAGTCTTTACGATTTCATTAATTTTTCCAGATACGAAAGGTGTTCTTTAAAGGCCGCACGTCCTCTTGGGGTAACCTGATAAGATGTTTTGGGCTTTTTGCCTACAAACTCCTTTTTAATCTCTATATATTCTGATTTTTCAAGTGCTGAGGAATGACTGGCTAAATTACCATCTGTTATATTGAGAAGATTTTTCATTTCAGTAAAATCAATCCATTCATTGACCATCAGAACGGACATTATACCCAATCTAACGCGGCTTTCAAAATCTTTATTTAGTTTATCAATGATTCCCATTGCGTGGATTATTTATATTTTTTGAACATTATTAATCCGTATAAGATATGCAAAATACCAAATCCGACGATCCAAAAAACCAAACCATATCCGATATAAAACAGAGAAATAAATCCTAAAATAAGTTCGCAAAACCCCAGATACTTAATATCCGAAAACGTAAATTTCTCTGCATTTACAAGTGCTAAACCATAGAAAATTAAAGTCGTTGGAGCTATTAAACCGTATATGTTGTGATACAAAAGTCCTAAACAAAATAAACCTCCCACCAATAATGGAAAGGCTAGATTAAACAGCATATTTTTTGTAGCAGAAGTCCAGATTGGTAAGTCATATTTTCTACTTTTTCGTATCGTAAAAGTAAGTCCAAAAATAAAAGCAAAAGCCAAAATGATCAGACCGGTAAAAAACAAGTGAGATACTAAACTGGCAGGAATCGTGCTATACTCTCCGCCAAAATACTCAATACCGTTAGCTTTAAACAATTCATAAACATACAATCCGCCAACCAATGCTGACAGTCCCGCAAAAACTCCTGAGAGTCCACTTAAGGATATAAATCTTGAAGAACGCTCCATCATGGAACGAATATGGGCTAAATCTTCTTGGTGCTTCTGATTCATAATAAAAGTACTTTGTCCTGCAAAGTTATGTTTTATTTTGAATTGACAAGTGTAAATGTTGATTTTTTTATTTCGTTTAATAGATCGGTTGTATCTAAAATGTATAATCCCTACGGGATATTTGTGGGGTTCGCAATATATATTTTAGCTACCAACCTGTAACTCCTAGCGGAGTATTTTCTGGAAATTAAATATGGACATTTCTATATCACCCCAATGGGGTTCTGACAAACATGATTAATGAATCTCTATAAATATACAATCCCGAGGGGATTTTATTACATTAATCCCATCGGGATATTTGCAGGGTTGGCTAAATATCTTTTCCTGCCAACCTGTAACTCTTAACGAAGTTTTTTCTGGAAATTAAATATTTGAAGCGATAATTTATTTTACTTTCTACCAATAATACCTATCGGACTATCTAGGAGAGATTACATATTGGTAAAAAATAATTATCCAATAGTCTTTTGTCCCGTAGGGACTACACTCCATTAATTCATTACTAAACAATACAAACCTGCAAGGTTTTTAAAACCTTGCAGGAATAGATATTTTATTAACGCAAAGTTGCGGGAGGGATAGTCCGTCCAGAGTATATAAACCAATAAAGCCTACTCGATTGAATAGGCTTTGGTTGTATTTATTTTGGAAAAAATTATTTTTTGACACTTCTCATTTTTCTGGCGAGAAGTGTGTTTTTAAGCAACATCGCGATTGTCATTGGTCCTACTCCACCAGGAACTGGCGTAATATAGGATGCTTTTTTACTTACTTCATCAAAATCAACATCGCCTTTTATAACATAACCTTTTGAGTTTGATGTATCTTCTACACGCGTAATTCCAACATCTACAATTACAACTCCGTCTTTAACCATATCTCCTTTTAAGAATTCAGGAACGCCTAAAGCTGTGATAATAATATCAGCATTTTTAGTAAATTCGGCTAAATTTTTAGTTCGGCTGTGTGTTAAGGTTACGGTCGAATCTCCAGGGTTTCCTTTGCGACTCATTAAAATACTCATTGGTCGGCCTACAATATGGCTTCTACCAATAACAACGGTGTGTTTTCCGGCAGTTTCTACTTTGTAACGCTCTAGTAATTGCATGATTCCAAATGGTGTTGCAGGAATAAAGCTTTCCATCTCCAGAGCCATTTTCCCGAAGTTTGTTGGGTGAAATCCATCAACATCTTTATCAGGATCAATCGCCATTAAAATCTTTTGCTCGTCAATATGTTTTGGCAATGGCAGTTGTACGATAAAACCATCAAGATCGTCATCTTCGTTTAGTTCTTTGATTTTTGCCAGTAAAGCTTCTTCGCTAATATCTTCCGGTAAACTTACCAAAGTAGAATCGAAGCCTATTTGCTGACAAGATTTTACTTTACTTCCTACGTAAGTTAAACTTGCTCCGTTTGTTCCCACGATTACGGCTGCCAAATGAGGTACTTTTCCTCCGGCATCTTTTATGGATTGAACTTCGGCTGCGATTTCGTTTTTAATGTCTTCAGCTGTTTTTTTACCGTCTAGTAGTTGCATTTCTTGTAAGTTAAATGTTTTGAGTTAAAAGTGAGAAGTTAACTGCTTCTCTATTATTAATATAATTAAAAAATTTAAGGTCTAAAATTCCAAGCAACTTGAAACTTTAAACCTTAAATAAATTTTTCTCTATCTCGGCATTCCGCCTGGCATTCCTTTCATGCCTCCCATCATTTTCATCAGGTTTTTTCCGCCCGGACCCTGCATCATCTTCATCATTTTGCTCATTTGGTCAAATTGCTTCATTAACTGATTTACTTGCTCGACTTTGGTTCCGGAACCTTTAGCGATTCTGGCTTTCCTTTTTACGTCGATTAGGGCAGGTTTGCTTCTTTCGATTGGTGTCATCGAATGTATGATTGCTTCGATATGCTTAAAAGCATCATCTTCTATTTCTACATCTTTCATGGCTTTTGAAGCTCCCGGTATCATCCCAACCAGATCTTTCATATTACCCATCTTTTTTACTTGCTGTATCTGAGTTAAGAAATCATCAAAACCGAATTCGTTTTTAGCGATTTTCTTTTGAAGTTTTCTGGCTTCTTCTTCGTCAAATTGTTCTTGTGCTCTTTCTACAAGAGACACAACATCTCCCATACCTAAGATACGCTCTGCCATACGATCCGGATAGAAAACATCAATTGCTTCCATCTTCTCGCCTGTACCTACAAATTTGATTGGTTTGTTTACAACCGATTTAATCGAAATTGCAGCTCCACCACGTGTATCACCATCTAACTTCGTTAAAATAACTCCATCAAAGTTTAAGATATCGTTGAAGGCTTTTGCTGTATTTACAGCATCTTGTCCTGTCATTGCATCTACAACAAACAAGGTTTCCTGTGGCTGGATTGCTTTATGTACACGAGCAATTTCATCCATCATTTCCTGATCTACTGCCAAACGACCAGCCGTATCGACAATAACTACATTAAAACCATTTGCTTTTGCATGTTTGATTGCGTTTTGAGCAATTTCTACAGGATTTTTATTTTCCGGCTCTGAGTATACCTCAACGCCTATTTGATCCCCAACAACATGCAACTGATTAATCGCCGCAGGACGGTAGATATCACACGCTACAAGAAGTGGCTTTTTATTTTTCTTTGTCTTTAAAAAGTTGGCAAGTTTACCAGAGAAAGTCGTTTTACCAGAACCCTGAAGTCCTGACATCAAAATAACACTAGGAGTTCCGGAAAGATTGATTCCTGCAACATCACCACCCATTAATTCTGTTAGTTCGTCTTTTACCAACTTCACCAATAATTGTCCTGGCTGAAGTGTTGTTAAAACGTCCTGACCAATTGCTTTTTCTTTTACTTTGGTCGTAAAATCTTTAGCAATTTTAAAGTTAACATCGGCATCAAGTAAGGCACGACGAACTTCTTTTAAGGTATCGGCAACGTTTACTTCTGTAATTTTACCGTGTCCTTTTAATATATGGAAGGCTTTATCTAACTTATCACTTAAATTATCAAACATAATTTTTTCTTTATTTGAAGTGCAAAGATAATCTAATTAGATATTTCAGGCAATTTTTATTTAAGCGCAATTTTTTACCACGGAGTTTTGTTTTGCCACGAAGACTCAAAGACACAAAATTTGCTTTTTTAAATTTCTTTGAGCAAAAATTATAAAAAAAGGCACAAAGAAAAAACTTTGCGCCTTTGTGCCTTTGTGGCTATGAACCTTTGAACCTTTTTTTTAAAACTGGAAATAAATAAAAGGCTGTGAACCGGCAACTGCTGTTGCGTAAACAATCCAGTATACAAATCCCAGTACAATTGCTTTTCCTATTAATGGTGTTTTATCAAAAACTAATTTCATTTTTGAGGTAAAAACTTCTGGCAGGAAATGCCATACATATCCAAAAAGCATTAATAAAAACACATTTTTATATCCTAGTACTATTGCTTGCCAATGATCCGGCTCAAAAGTCAACTGACCAATATTGTTGATTACCTGCAAGGCCGTTTCAAAATCTCTGGCACGGAAAAAGATCCAGCAAAAAACTACGAAATGAAATGTAACTACGATTGAGAACAATTTCCATAAAAAACCGGAACCTTTGCCTTCGTTTTTAGAAGGGAAAAATTCTATAAAAATTTTATGAATCGCCAGTGCCAGACCGTGCAATGCTCCCCAAATAATAAATTGTGCTCCGGCACCATGCCATAATCCGCCTAAAAGCATTGTAGTAAACAAATTGAAATTGGTTACCAATGTCTGGTGTTTCTTTTGCGAAAGCAAAAATGTTAAAGAAAACAATACGATTGCCCCAATTGCTATTGCAAGCGGAATAAAACTTTCGTTTGTATTAGAGATTCCCCAAAGCAATAACCCGAAAAAGAATAAACTTGGAAATAAAAACCCTGCAAATGTTCCCTTACGATTTCCGCCTATAGAAATGTACAAGAAATCTTTTAACCAGGTAGATAACGAAATATGCCATCTTCTCCAGAAATCTGTAATTGAGGTTGATTTATAAGGTGTTCTAAAGTTGGCTGGTAATTTGAATCCTAATAACAAAGCGATTCCGATTGCCATATCTGAATATCCGGAAAAGTCACAATAAATTTGAATAGCATATCCGTAAGATGCCATTAAATTTTCGAATGACGTATAATTCATTGGTGTGTCAAAAACACGATCAACAAAGTTTATCGAGATATAATTTGAGATTACCGTTTTCTTGATTAATCCGCCAATGATCAGGAACAATGCATTGTTTACATCTTGCTTTGTCAGGTTTAATTTTTGATAAATCTGAGGCAGGAAGTCTTTTGCCCGAACAATTGGTCCGGCAACTAACTGAGGGAAAAAGGAAACGAAAAATAAATATTCGATATAATTTTTTGTAGGCTTAATTTCTTCTCTGTAAATCTCAATGATATAACTCATGGACTGGAAAGTATAAAACGAAATTCCCACAGGAAGAAAAATATCATGAAGCTGAAAATTACCGTGAAACATATCGTTGTAGGTAACAATCATAAAATTCATGTATTTAAAATAGCCCAGTAAGCCCAAGTTGAGAATTACACTGATGACTAAATAAATTTTCTTTCGGCTGTCTTTTGCTTCTTTATAAATAATTTGACTCAGGCTGTAATCTACAACCGAGGACAGCAACAACAGCAAAAAGTAAATTCCGCTTGACTTATAATAAAAGAAAAGCGAAAAGAGAATAACGTATGTTAGCCTCAAATAAAATGTTTTGCGTAAAAAGGCATACACAAAATAAAAAACGAGAAATAAGCCTAAGAATAACCCGGTATTGAACAGTAGTTTTTCTTCAGGATTGTATATAAACCAACTTTTAGCCTGTTCTAAAGTAACGGTGCCAAAATTGTGAACAAACCAATTATTTATGCTATCAATTGTAATCAACTTAATTTTTTAGTTTAAAATTATCGTATGCTTTTAAAAACGCCTCTGTAAACAAGTTCCCTTGTTTTTCGTATCCTTTTTTAGAATAATGAACCCAATCCGGTCCAATTAATCCTGAAGATTTTAGATTTTTAATTCCGTCAAATCCTCCAAATTCATCATATAAATCCCAAACGGCAAAGCCATCTGTTTTTGCAATTTCAATAATTGCTTTTGCATAATCCCGTACATAAACATTGGGCCTTCTTGCTTTAAGTAAAGAAGGTGGCGGGGTCATGACAATTATAGCAGCATCACTATTTTGATCCCGGATATTTTTTATAAACTCCCGCAATTCTCTAATATAGGCAGCATCTTCCATGTGGTCATAACTTTCATTTGTTCCTAACGAAATAATGAATAACTCCGGATGTAACGCTTTTAATTGTTCAAAAAATAACGGATACTTGATGTAATCTGAAAACTTGGCACCATTTACACCAATACTATTATAGATTAAACCCGGAGCATCTTTTTCTAAAACTATTCCGTTCAATTCATATTTTGAGGCTTCTTTATTGGGCACCAGAAAAATTTTATCTAATGCTTTTTCAGAATGGTAATAATGAGAATTTGCATCTGCTTCTAGCAACAAAGAAACAAACTCTGAACTGGTAATGTTTTTAGGTTTTGTTTCGTTCGTTAGAATTTTTAATGTTCTTCCTGCACGAATATTATTAGACTTTAAATGATTTTCTCTTTTTATTTCGGCGATCGAAATATTGTATTTATCGGCAATCGTAGAAATAGCTTCGCCTTTTTTTATTTTATGCGTAATTATTTTACGTTCTGTTGATTGGATTGTTTTGGTTTGAGATGAGATCGACAAATCAAACATATTCTGGTTTTGCGGCGTAATAATTTCTATCGAATTAAACTTATACGCCGGATCTTTTATATGAACTTCGATTGCAAATCCGCCGGTATCTCTCCACAATGCAATTCCGCTTAAACCTACAGGATCATTTTTATGGGGATGGATGTTTCGATAACTTTCCCATTTTCTATTCGAATAAAACCGCTCGTTATAGGAACCATTTGTTTGAGCCAATTGGTACGGAAAAACGAAACCTCGGCCTGCATTCCCAAATTTTTGCTGTAAATTCTTCCTGATCTCATTGGTCATTAAATCGCTCTGAATATGAGAATCACCAATGTGTACAATATTTATTTTCTGATTATTATATTCCTGGTTCGACTTTAATTTCTCAAAAAAACGCTCTAAGACTTTTGCATTATAGATTCCATCTTCAGAAAAAGAATCAACCGCTGCTGTATCGACTTTATGAATCATATTTTTTGTTATTGGAATTGAATCTGCCTTTTGCGTTTTATCATTTGTTGAGAAAAAAAGACAACAAAAGAAAATAATAAGTTTATTCATTTACACTATCTTTTTTTACAGAAACGGAATCTGTATTTGTTTTTCGGACTGTTTTCCGTTTAGTAACATCAGTCTGTCTATTTTCTCGTAATACTTTGTATTGCTCGTATCCTTTGTTTAGTTGGTCGTATAATAGTTTACCAATTGCTTTTGCACCACGCTGGTTAAAGTGTGTATAATCTTTATTGGCTTTTGCCGGAGTTCCGTCGACCCATTTTACCATCGATCCGTCGCCACCCATTAAGGTATACAAATTTACGAATCCTGATTCCGTTTCAAGTGCATATCTTTTTTGTGATTTCATCAACGGAACTACGGCAGAATCTGTTTTCATTTCCATATCATATTTCGTCGATTTATCAGCTGTTGATATAATTAAAACAGAAACTCCCGGAAAAGATTCCTTAATTTTATTTACTGCTTTTGTCATTCCTCTCTGGTACCAGGAATAATTCTTGGTTCCGTAGTTTAATACGTTGGTTCCGTAATGCAAAATAACCAGATCATACTTTAAACTATTATTAAATCCTTGCATTACACTGGTGTTGAACATAGAGATTGGCAATCCTGAATTTCCTCTTTGAGAGAAGTTATCCACGTGAACCCCAATTCCGTTATCAAAATTAAAACCATAAATTGGAATTGAATCTGCATGATTAAAATTTGCTTTGAATGCTTTTATACTTCCCGAAGTCACTTTTAGAGTATTGATCAGGTTACTTGAAACAAGGCTTTTATGCAGGGTATCTTTACCAATAATAAAACTAACATTTCCTTTTTTAGATGATCTTCCATAAAACAAAGTAGGATTGTCTAAGGTTGTTGCATATTTATTAGGGCCTGCTTCGTATTGAACCCAGGTTGAATTGGCTTTATCATTTGCAAAAAAGACGTGTCCGTTTACGCCAAAAGGGCTTATTGGCTTTTTGACATTTAGATACGATTGCGTTTTCCAGTTTTTAGAATAAGATGATTTTACAGAACCTCTTGAAGCAGAAGATTCTGAGGTTATAGATACAAAACCAACTCCGTTACCACCAAAACGTTCCTGATAATTAGAGCGAACGTCTTGCACAATCAAATCTCCATCTGTCATTGAATCTCCATAATAGGCGATCCTGACTTTGGCTTGCGGGTTGTTTTCAAGTTGATACAGTTTCTCATAGAAAGAAACCAAATATTGATATCCTTTATAATTATCGAAGGTTTCAGATGGAAACTCAATTCCTTCTGAAGCATCAAAAACTATTTTTTCTTTAGCTTCTTTTTTTTCGTCTTCGGTAAGCGTATCGCCTTCCTGTGCCAAAGAATCATTTGCTACTGACTCTAAAAGCAAACTATCGATAAGTACGTTTTTAGAATCGACTTTGCTATCCGGGAAAATTTTATCCGGTAAGATTTGCTTAAATCCAATGAAAGCTATGAATGCTAACGCAACAATTGCAAAAGACTGAAAGAAATAAGATTTTGTATTCACTAGTGGCTATAAATTTGAAGAAAGGCTTTTGGGATATTTTTATTAAAAATTCTTAGTAATTCCTTATAAAAATATCCGCAAAGATAAAATAAACATTAATTTATTGATTGTTTTTAACATATAAATAAAACAAAAAAAAGAGGTTAGAATTATCTAACCTCTTTATCAAAAAAAATAAAAAAAACAAAGCTAATGATTAACTAAACTTTTATCCCGTTTTATGATTATTAGTTTAAGATCGCGTATTCTAAAGCAACATTACCTCTTTCTCCTGCATCATTTGTCATTGCAAGGAATTTAACTTTATAGTAGTTTCCTGCACCATCTTTTACCACATAAAAACGGTCTGTTCTAATACTTGGCAAAGAACCAGGACCTCCCCCGCTTCTCCAGTTAGAACCAATAGCTCTTTGATCTGTTACTGATGCTGTAAAATTAGCCTCAACAACTTTAGTCTTTGTAAAATCAGCATAAGTTCCTCCTGTAGCGACCAAAACCTGATACACTTGTGTTCCTCCTTTAGCATTAGACGACACAAAATCAGCATATCCGTAAGTAACTTCAGTTGGATTTTTGTTTGCATCCTGAGATGGGATGTAATTGGTAAAAGTGGTAAAGTTCAAATCCCATTTACTTTTTGCAGGCTCTACTGAAACAGTACTTCCTGAAGTTAAGCTAAAAAATGAGAAATTAAAATCTGAATCTTTTGAAATTGTTTTTTCAGTAAAAGTTGCAGAATTTAAATCCGCATATTGAATTTTATATCCATTTCCGCTTCTTAAGATTCTAACTTTTTTCCAACCTCTTGCATCACCATCAACACTTACTGAACCAACAGCCGGTTTAGTAGTCGAAATAGCAAATCCCAGATTTACCAAGTACACTTTGTTATCTGCATCTGTAGCAGAAATTTCAGCAATCGAAGTTCCAATTCCTGCTCCTGCACCTGCCAAAACTCCTGTTGGGTTATCAACAAATCCGTTTGACGAAAGAGTTTCTCCAGCTCCAACAGAAACATTTGCATCGATTACTTGTGGTAAAGTAATATCTGAAGTCGCTAATTTTTTAGCTGCCATTTTAAGAGAACCGTTAAGGATTACTCTAAATTCTGAGTTTGAAGAAAAACCAAAATCCCAAGTTGCTCTGTTTACAGATTTAGATTCTGCAGCACTTAAATCAAGATAAACCTGATTTGGCTCATTTGCTCCGCCTACTGTTTCTTTTAATGTTGCTCCAACAGTTGGAATTTCAACCGGAGTATCGTCATCACTTGAGCATGCTGCCAGTGAAAGTAAAGCTATTGATAAAAATAAAAGTTTTTTCATTGTAATTATATTTAATATTAAAGATTAAGGTTATATGCTAATTTTAAAAAATAAGAACGGCCATAAGCAAGCATTACTTCGCTTGACGCAGCATGTGCTGCCCCGTTATTCGTCCCTGTTTGATTTATGTTTGTTATATTAAGAATGTTTCTTGCCCCAATGGTAACTTCAAAATGATCTTTGAAGAAATTTTGTCTTACAGTTGCATCAAGCCAGTTACTTGCATCAATTGTCGACAAAGTATAAGCAGCAGTTCCCTGAATAAACTGTTGCGTTCTGCCATTATATTTGTAGTATGCTGAAAGAACTGTTTTCCATTTTGGCAGTTTATACGAAACACTTGCATTTAAGTTGAAAGAGTAAAGAAACTTATCGTCTGAGGTAAAGACCTGGTTTTTTATTTCCTGAGAAATTCCAATTAATGCAGCTCCAAAATTGAATGTTAGATTGTCTTTTTTGAATTGATTCATCGTCGAGAAATTCCACATTCTGTATTTACTGATATTGATGTATTGATATTCCGGATTTCCTGTATCGGGATTAAACCTGATAAGTGCCATACCAATTCTGTCATCAACATTTAAGTAACTTCCGGCAAATGTGTTCGAAAGTTGCTCTCCTGACGAGAATGTGGTTCCTTTTTTAAGGCTGGCTTCATACGAAGTACTTGTTTCGGGAATAAGGTTTTCATTGCCGGTAAAAAAGTGTCCGTCAAAAATTTGTTTTGAATATAATTCTTCAAACGTTGGGGTTCTAAAAGAGTTTCCATAAGAACCGCGAAGCTCAATTCCTTTATCAAACAAGTATCTTAAACCAAGAGATGAAGCATATTGATTGTCAAATTGTGATTGAGCCGAAAATCTAATTCCCGGTCGGACAGATAATCTCTCTGTTGCCATAATTTCTGAAGAGGCAAAGAAGTCATAGTTCTCAAGTGTTTTACGAACAGGTGTCATGATATTATTTGCTTCCTGAACTAACGAATATCCGCGATTATTCACGAACTCATACCCCAACTGCAAATCAACCGTTTTGCTTGAGAAAAAGTTATTTAAGGTTCCTGTAGAATAAAGTACTTCCATCGACTGATCTTTGACAGTAACATTATTGGCTTCGGTTTTTGTAAATAAATAATACCTGAAATCTTCTACATCCCGCGCTTGCTTCTGGTGAGAAAGCGAAACATTATAATTTAATTGCGAAAACAGTTTACCGGTAGCATTTAAATTATGAAAATATCTGTTGGTCAAATATCTCTTGTCATTTGCATAACGATAAGATCCCAACACATCATTAAATCCTGATTGTACGGTACTGTTATAATAATCTACATTTTCGTCTAAATATTCGAATTTATAAAAAAAGCGAAAATTATCTTTATGATATGCTATCAATGCTGTACCGTTGATCTGGTCTTTTGGCAACCATCTATAACCACGCGTTCCATCATTTTCGATATAGTCAATTCCGTTTTTATCACTCAAAAAACCCTGAAAATCGTTGCGGTTTCCTCCAATCGAAATAAACCAATTTTTATTGAAGGTATGAGAGACTTTTAAAGCCTGAATATGTCGTCCCTGATCAAAAAGAGAATATTCGTTGTTGACTGTTTCTTCCTGAACTGATGCTGTGATTCCCCATTTATATTGCGACGTTTTTTTGGTAATTATATTCAAAACACCACTTACGGCATTCGCACCATAACTAACTCCCATCGAACCTTCGACAATCTCAATATGATCGACATCATTCAGATTGATTTGCGATAAATCTGTATTGTTACCAAAACCTGCCTCATTAACTAACGGAACATTATCGACCAGAATTTTAAAATATTGCGCATCTAAGCCAAATAACGAAACGGTAGAACGCCCACTTGTTCCGCTGGGACTTACCGTAATATTTAAGTATTGATTTAAAACATCGGCTAAACTATTTGCTGCTAAATTTTGTATGTCCTGATTGGAAATAACACGAACATTAAAAACTGATTTCTTAATAGACTGTGGTTCAAATTGTCCCGTTACAACCACTTCCGAAAGCTTATTTACAGCCGTAGTATCTTTTTCCTGTGCAAAAGATATTTGACAAAAAAGAACAACTGTAAAAAGGGTAAATTTTATTTTCATTATTTTTATTGAGTCTTAATAACCGTGCAAATATAGAAACTATTTTTATTTGTTCTAAATAAAATCTCTATATTTGCAAAAATTATAAAAAACAAAATAATAAGTTATGATTTCAAAAAGCCTCTATTTTTCAGCCGTTATGGCTTTGACTTGTAGCCTTGGTTTCAGTCAGGACAAAAAGCAACAGGACATTAAGTCAATCAAATCAATGTGTGGTTGCTACGAAGTGAAATTTAATTTTGCCGAAACTTTTCAGTATCCTAAAGATTCGCTTACTTACAAACCTTCGCAAACAAAACACGAATCTGCTTTAGAATGGGTAGAGTTGCTGGAAGACACTCCAAACAAAATTGTAATGCAACACTTATTAATAGTAAGTGATGATATGATTATTAAACACTGGAGACAAGATTGGTTATATGAAAACACTGATTTATATTCATTTGATAAAAACACTTCCTGGAAATATAAAAAACTGGACAAAAAAGCAGTAAAAGGACAATGGACTCAAAAAGTGTATCAGGTAGATGATAGCCCGAGATACGAAGGTTCATCGACTTGGGTACATGTTGACGGACAAGATTACTGGGCAAATGTTGCTGATGCTCCTTTGCCAAGAAGAGAACAAACAAAACGTAATGACTATAATGTTTTAAAAAGAAGAAACATTCACGAAATTACTGCTACCGGATGGAATCATGAGCAAGACAATGACAAATTGATCAGAGACGATAGCGGAAAAGATGTTTTGTTGGCGCAAGAAAAAGGATTTGATGTTTATACTAAGGTTGCAGATATTAAATGTATTGCAGGACAAAAATGGTGGAAGGAAAACAATGCCCTTTGGAAAAATGTTCGTGACAAATGGCAAACGCTTTTTGACAGACATAAAGACTTAAACCTGGAAGCCAAAGTAGATAGAAAAGCGCTTTATTCTCTTTTGTTTGATTTAAAACCAACCGCTACAAAAGCAGAATCTGATGCAATTATCGACAAATTCGTAAAATAAAAATGTTTGTGTTAGTTATAAAAAAGCCGATAGTTTTAGGACTATCGGCTTTTTTTGTATTCTCTGTTTTCGAACTTTTTACATTCTTTCCGGAACTTCTATTCCCAATAATGTAAAAGCAGATTTTATAACTTCGGCTACTTTTTGAGAAAGCTGAACTCTAAATACTTTTTTAGTCAAATCTACTTCTCCTAATATATGAACAGACTGATAAAAGGAGTTGTACTCTTTTACCAAATCATAGGTATAGTTTGCAATTAATGCAGGACTATGATTTTGAGCTGCATTTTGAATTACTTCCGGAAACAATTCGATTTGTTTTACCAATTCTTTTTCTTTCTCGTGCAATTCTTCTGTATTTGTTGTTGCCGAAAAATCAAAATCGGCTTTACGAATAATCGATTGTATTCTCGCGTATGTATATTGAATAAACGGACCTGTATTTCCGGCAAAATCAACAGATTCCTCGGGATTAAACAAAATACGTTTTTTAGGATCTACTTTTAATATGTAATATTTTAAAGCTCCAAGACCAATTGTTTTGTACAATTTTGCTTTTTCATCTGCGGAATAACTATCTAGTTTCCCCAGATCTTCTGATATTTGTTGTGCGGTATCTGTCATATCCTGCATCAAATCATCTGCATCTACAACAGTTCCTTCACGACTTTTCATTTTACCGGAAGGTAAATCAACCATTCCGTATGATAAATGATATAGACTGGAAGCCCAGTCAAAGCCTAATTTTTTAAGGATTAGAAACAATACTTTAAAATGATAATCTTGTTCGTTACCAACAGTATAAACCATCCCGCCAACATCCGGCATATCTTTTACACGCTGAATCGCAGTTCCTATATCCTGCGTCATATAAACAGCAGTTCCGTCTGAACGTAATACAATTTTACGATCCAGACCTTCATCTGTTAGATCAATCCATACAGAACCATCAGGATCTTTTTCAAAAACTCCTCTGTCAAGACCTACCTGAACAACATCTTTACCTAATAAATAGGTATTGCTTTCGTAGTAATATTTATCAAAATTAACGCCTAAGTTATTGTATGTAATGGCAAAACCGTCATAAACCCATTGGTTCATTTTTTTCCAAAGTGAGATTACTTCTTCATCACCGGATTCCCATTTTTGAAGCATTTCCTGCGCCTCAACAATAATTGGTGCTTGCTTTTTAGCTTCTTCTTCGGTTTTTCCGGTTGCTATCAATTGAGAAATCTCTGCTTTGTAAGCTTTATCAAACTCAACATAATATTTACCAACCAGTTTGTCTCCTTTTAAATGGGAACTTTCGGGAGTTTCACCATTTCCAAATTTCTGCCAGGCAAGCATAGATTTGCAAATATGAATTCCACGATCGTTGATAATTTGTGTTTTGTATACTTTTTTTCCCGAAGCTTTAATAATTTCGGCTACTGAATATCCTAACAAATTGTTACGAACGTGTCCTAAATGCAGCGGTTTATTGGTATTTGGCGAAGAATATTCGACCATAATTGCTTTATCGTCCGGATTTGGGGTTGCATAGCCAAATTTTAGATTTTCTCTTATTTCATTAAAGAAATTCAAATAATAACGATCTGCAATTACAATATTCAAAAATCCTGAAACCACATTAAAACGTGCTACTTCAGGAAGGTTTTCTACCAGATAATTTCCTATTTTATTTCCTAATTCTACCGGATTGCTTTTAATCACTTTTAGTAAAGGAAAGATCACCATTGTAATATCGCCTTCAAACTCTTTTCTGGTAGTTTGAAATTCGATTTTATCAACAGTAACATCAAATAATGCTTGTATTGCTTTTTGTATAGAAGGGGTAAGAATTTGTGATAATGACATGTAAACTTATTTTTAAAGTGAGCAAAGATACTGCTTATTCATCAATTAGAGAAAATGAAAAACATATAAAATACAACAAAACACTTAGAAATCTGTAAAAAGGATTTTGATTTGATTGTTAAAATTATCAAAAAATTAAAAGCGTAAACTATTAAGAAACAGGTTCTCTTAAAAAAAATACAATATTTTTTATTTTTTCCTGTAACATATCGATCGTTAAAGAGTCTTAATAGGAACCTGAATTCGTTTAAGGCAAAAAAAAATCTAGCAAAAAACAAAAAAACAAATCATCATCAATCAAATCAAATCAAAATAATCAATACCACATTATGAAATTAAAATTCTTTCTGTTCGCATTACTGGGTGTAATTGCAACAGCTCATGCCCAGAACGCGGGAACGGTTTCGGGAAAAATTATCGAAAAATCAAATAACGCCCCTATTTCTTACGCAACAGTCTCAATCAAAGACAACGGAAAAGTCGTTACTGGTGTTAACACAGACGAAAATGGAACTTACACGATCAAAAATTTAGCTTTAAAAAGTTATACGATCGAAATTCAATACATTGGGTTTAAAAAATATGTTGCGGCAATTATTTTAAGCGATGCTAAAAAAACAGCAACTCTCAATGTTTCTCTTGAAGAAGAAGCTACACAACTTAAAGGCGTAAATATTGTAAGTGATCGCTCGACAATAGAACAAAAAATCGACCGTAAAGTAATCACTGTGGGAAAAGACCTTACTACTGCGGGAGCTTCGGCATCTGATATTATGAACAACATTCCGTCTGTAAATGTTGATCAGGACGGAAAACTTTCTCTTCGCGGAAATGACAATGTACGTGTTTTAATAGACGGAAGACCATCGAATATTGATCCTGCTCAATTGTTGAAACAAATACCATCAACTTCTATCAAAAAAATTGAGTTGATTACAAATCCAAGCGCAAAATACAATCCCGAAGGAATGTCAGGGATCATTAATATCGTTTTGCATAAAAATGCAAATACTGGTTTTAACGGAACTTATAGCGGGGGAATTACTTTTGGAGAAACGGCAAAATACAACCAATCTTTAAATTTAAACTATAAAACAGGTAAAGTAAATTTCTTTGGAAACGTAGGTCAAAACTTTGGAACGTATTTTAATGACGGCCATATTTCAAGAGTAGATCAGGACATTACTCAAAATTTGAATATCAAAAATGAGAATGATTCGTATTTGTACAAAATTGGAATGGATTATTTAATCGACGATCATAACACTTTATCATTTTATACGAACCAAAATAAATCTAACGGAAAAGGTTTTGTAGACACCAACATTGATTACAAAAATGTAACCGATTCTGATTTGGCCAACATTTTTCAAAAATCAAAATACTCAGGTCCGGATCAGGTTGGAACTTATAATTTAGCATACAAACACATCTTTAAAAAAGAAGGTCATACTTTAGATTTTGAAGGAAACTATAGTGACAACAAAGAAACGCAATATGCTTCTTTTGATACACAGTCCACAAAACTTGACAATACTGTAAACAGTGTTCTTTATGATGATTATATTAGAGGAACCCGTAAACTAAGTACTTTGAATGTTGATTACGTAAATCCGTTAAACGATAAAACTACTCTTGAAGCTGGTGCCGAAGCGAGAATTACTAAAACAGATAACGATTATATTACCGGAAACCCACTTGCAGCGGTTCCTGTTTCTAATTATACGTATGATACTGATATTTATTCTGCCTATGTTACTTTTGGTCAAAAATTTAAAAAATTCAGCTACCAATTAGGGGCTCGTTTTGAAAGCTATAAAGTAGCTGCTAACTTAAACCATGGCGAAACTAAATTTGATGATGATTATATTACTTTATATCCATCGGCTTATTTTACTTATAATCTGAATGAGAAAAATACTTTTCAATTTAGCTATAGCCGTCGTGTAGACCGCCCTAGTTTAGAACAAACAAAACCTATTCGTGAGTTTTCTACTCCGTTAGTAACTTCATTGGGAAATCCGGAGTTAAGACCTCAGTTTACCAACTCGGTAGAAATAAACTATACAAAAACTCTTGAAAAAGGAAGTTTTACTACCGGTATTTTTGTTAGAAGCATTAACGATCAAATTAGTAGAATTTTATATCCGGACGACACAGACCCTAGTGGTAACAAGCAAATCATGACTTTTACAAATTATGATCACAATACTTCTTATGGTTTCGAGGTTTCTTTCAATTACAAAATCACAAAATGGTGGGATATCCAGCCGTCTATCGATTTCTCGAGCATCAATCAACAAGGAGTTGTGTTTTTGTTTGACCCAATTACAAAAACAAGTAATCCAATCGAAAGAAAAGTTACTGTTGCTGCATTTAATGGTCGTATGAACTCAAACTTTAAAGTAAACAAACGTTTAAGCTTTTTATTATTCGGATTTTACAGAGGTGCTGTTGATGGACTTCAAAATAATAGCCATGAAATGTACAAAATGGACATGGGTTCGCGTTATACATTGTTAGACAGCAAGATGAACATTAGTTTACGTTTTAATGATGTCTTTAATACTATGAAATATGCTTTTGATACAATGTATCCTTATCCTCAGTCAGGACAATTTAAATGGGAAAGTCAAACTGTTTATTTAGGATTAACCTATAATTTTGGTGGAGCAAAAATCAAAAACCTGGAACGTAAACAAAGAGAAGATAACACTAATAAAGGTGGTGGCGGAATGTTTTAATCCCACTTTTACTAGTAGATTTTAATAGTTCTTGTAGAAAAAGAAAAGCCTGGAGTTTGCCAACTTCAGGCTTTTCTTATTTAATATTTTAACCCGTCGGGTGTAATTACTTCGTCTGTTCGCTTGGCTTGGGTCAAAATATATATTTAACACATAGAAACATAGATTTTTTTAGCTAAAAAGAATGCAAAAAGAAATACATTTCTTTCCCATAGCCTGGCTATGTGCGTTTTAAATAAGTGAAACGCCTTTTTTGAAGGTTCAAAAGTTATGTTTCTTTGTGTTAAATTAATTACACCCAACGGGTTAATATTTTATAAAAAATCCTTTAATTCTTTTATCTCTTCCGGATTTGCAGTTTCGGTGCCATTTGTAATGGCTGATGAATGGTAAAATGTAGGCTCTAGTTTTTCTTGCAGCAGTTTAATGTTCGAAGATCTTAAACCACCTCCCGGCATAATTTCGATTCGGCCTTTGGCCAGTTTCTGAATCAGTTCTAAATCAGCAATTCCTTCTTCGACATTTTTTCCTCTTCCCGAAGTTAAAATCGTTTGAAAACCACAATCAATTACATCTTCCAGACCTTGCTCTATAGATTTGACAACATCAAAAGCACGATGAAAAGTACAGGAAAGCGGACTTGCCAAATTGACCAATTCCTGATTTTGTTTTTTATTAACGCTTCCGTCCGAATTTAAAATCCCGAAAACAAAACCATCAATACCCAATTTTTTAAGGTGTTTTATATCTTGTTTCATTTCAATAAATTCATCATCGGTATAATTAAAATCCCCTCCTCGCGGTCTGATAATAACATGCATTTTGATCGATACTATTTCACGAACTCGTACTGCCAAAACAGCATTTGGCGTTATGCCGCCCAATTGCATGTTTTCGCATAATTCGATTCTGTCTGCACCATTATCTTGTGCAATTATTGCCGATTCGTAATTGAAACAGGCTATTTCCAGTTGATTTTTTTTCATTTTGATTATTTAAAAAAGGTCTGCAACTTCGCTCAGATTTACATATTTTCTCTAAACAATAATTGTAACTAAATGTCATCCTGAGCGAAGTCGAAGGCGCGCCAATTGTAACGTGTCTTCGACTTCGCTCAGACTGACAAATCTTATAGACAAAACATCAATTAAACCTAATATCACCCGGAGCGAAGTCGTGGGCTAATTTACTACTAAACATTCTTTTTATGAAAATTTTTATGTGTAGTTTCATTTAAACATTCCGAAAGTTTTTTTAAATCTTCCCACTTATCATTTATTATGGCTTCTTTCTTTTTTCTACTCCAGCCTTTTACTTATTTTTCGAATACGATAGCTTGATTCACTTCATTAAATTCAGTACAAAAAACCAATTCAAGAGGTCTCTTATCATAAGTGTAACTTCCTTTATTTAAACCAAAACAATGTTCATTAAATCTTCTTTCTACATCATTTGTAACTCCTGTGTAATAACTATCATCAGAACATTTTAATATATAAACATAATACCTTTTCATTTACTCACTTTTTTAGAAACTCAAAAGTAAGAAAAATGTTTCAAAATTAAATTCTCTTTATTCGGGATGTCATCCTGAGCGGAGTCGAAGGCTTGCCAATTGGAACGTGGGCTTCGACTTCGCTCAGCCTGACATAGAAAATCTAAATAAACAAAGCACAAGAAATCTCGTTTGTCTTCCTGAGCGAAGTCGAAGGCATACCAATTGGAACGTAGGCTTCGACTTCGCTCAGCCTGACATAGAAAATCTAAATAAACAAAGCACAAGAAATCTCGTTTGTCTTCCTGAGCGAAGGCGAAGGCGTGCCAATTGGAACGTGAGCTTCGACTTCGCTCAGCCTGACATAGAAAATCTAAATAAACAAAGCACAAGAAATCTCGTTTGTCTTCCTGAGCGAAGTCGAAGGCGTGCCAATTGGAACGTGAGCTTCGACTTCGCTCAGCCTGACATAGAAAATCTAAATAAACAAAGCACAAGAAATCTCGTTTGTCTTCCTGAGCGAAGTCGAAGGCGTGCCAATTGGAACGTAGGCTTCGACTTCGCTCCTCGCAAAGACAAGATTACCTAACAAAACACGAAAGTATAAAAAAACCTGCCCTTAAAAAGAGCAGGTTTTAAAATATAATGCAAGATGAATTAATTTACCATTTAATGATAGCACTTGCCCAGGTAAAACCACTACCAAAAGCAGCTAAAACAACTGTATCTCCGGATTTGATTTTTCCTTGTTCCCAAGCTTCAGTCAAAGCAATAGGGATAGAGGCTGCGGTTGTGTTACCGTATTTCTGGATATTATTATGAACCTGATCATCTGTTAGTTTGAACTTGTTCTGAATGAATTGTGAAATTCTTAAATTTGCCTGATGGGGAATCAACATATCGATATCTGAAACTTGTAAACCGTTTGCTTCCAGACCTTCGTTAATTACTTCGGCAAAACGAACTACTGCATTTTTAAATACAAATTGTCCGTTCATGTACGGATAATAACTTTCGTCGTTCGGGTCATTATCAGCCAAAATATCAGTTACCCAACGTGCTCCCATTCCCGGTGCCTGCAAAGCTAATTCTTCTGCATGTTGCCCTTCTGAATGTAAATGTGTCGATAAAATTCCTTTGGTCAAATCTTCTTCACGGCTTAAAACTGCTGCTCCTGCTCCATCTCCAAAAATTACAGAAACACCACGACCACGAGTAGTCATGTCTAATCCGGTTGAATGTACCTCTGAACCAATTACCAGAATATTTTTATACATTCCGGTTTTAATGTATTGATCTGCAACCGAAATGGCATAAACAAATCCAGAACATTGATTTCTAACATCTAGTGCCCCAACGGTTCTTAATCCTAAATCACGTTGTACTAAAACTCCTGGCCCTGGAAAATAGTAATCCGGACTTAATGTAGCAAAAACTACAAAATCGATATCTTCTTTGGCTATGCCAGAACGTTCTATAGCAATTTTAGCTGCTTTTACTCCCATTGTAGTTGTGGTATCCTCGCCGCGAATAATATGTCTGCGCTCCTGAATTCCTGTACGCTCCTGAATCCATTCGTCATTGGTATCAATAAGCTTAGATAAATCGTCATTGGTTACAACATTTGAAGGAACATAATATCCTAAGCCTGCTATTTTTGAATGATACATATTCTTTTATTGTTTGTTAAAAATTGGATTGCAAATTTAAGTATACTTTAAAACATAAGCGTACAAATTACTATTTTTTTCGTTATTAGCAATTTAATATACTTTAAATATACAACCTTTTAAAACCATTTATCTTGCAAAAAACCAGCTTTTATCTCAAAAAGATGAAAAGTATGAAAAATAACAAATAAAATGTAACAAGTTTAAAGTACTTTAGTCAAACAATATGAATAGCATTTTTTTTAAACCACTAAAATTCAAATTATGAAATTAAAGGTTACTCTCCTCTTATTTCTAAACATTGGCTTTTTTGCCTTTGCTCAAGAAAACTTAACCTATCAAAAACCATCTAAATCTATCTTAGATTTAGCCGATTACCAAAAGGCTCCAACAGTATCTATGGATACTAAAAACGAGAATATACTATTTTTGTATAGAAACACATACAAAACTTTAGACGACTTAAATCAGGAAGAGCTCCGTTTAGGCGGCTTAAGAATTAATCCCGTTACCAATATTTCGAGCACGGTAACATATACGATCAATCTTAAACTAAGAAAAGTTAGTGAAAAAGATGAAATTCAGGTCGTAGGTCTGCCTGAAAATCCTAAAATCAGTAATATTTCCTGGTCGCCAAACGATAAGAAAATTTTGTTTTCGAATACCGTTGCCACTGGTGTAGAACTTTGGGTTTTGGATGTTGCGACTGCAAAAGCAACCAAACTTACAGAAGCTACTGTAAATGCAAATCTTGGCAATCCGTTCAGCTGGTTTTTAGACAGCGAAACTGTTTTGGTAAAAATGCTTCCTAAAAACAGAAAGCCTTTATTAGATGCTAAAAAAGATTTACCAACCGGACCAATTATTTCAAGCACAGCCGGAGCAAAATCGCAAAACAGAACGTATCCTGATATGTTGAAAAATCAAAATGATGAAATTAATTTTGAAAACATCATTACTTCTGAATTGTATAAAGTTACGCTAAACGGAACTGCTACTTTGTTCAAGGATGCAGCAATGTATGCCGGAGAAAGAATCTCACCGGATGGTAATTATATTATGCTGACTACAATTCAAAAACCGTTTTCGTATGTAGTTCCTCTAAATAGATTTCCGTCTAAAACAATTGTTTATGATGCGAGAGGAAAAGAAGTAAAAACAGTTAACGAAGTTCCTTTAAACGAGGTGATCCCAAAAGGTTTTATGGCGGTTCGAAAAGGAAAGAGAGAGATGACATGGAGAAATGATAAACCTGCAACATTATCGTATGTTGTCGCTTTAGACGAAGGAGATCCGGCAAATAAAGTAGATTTTAGAGATGAAGTTTTTCTTTGGGAAGCTCCTTTTGCAAATAATGCAACTGCATTGGTAAAAGTACCACAACGCTACAACAACATTGTTTGGGGTAATGACAATATTGCTTTTCTTACAGATGAGTGGTACGATACCCGTAACACCAAAACATATTTGATTAATCCATCCAATACAACCCAGCAGCCAAAAATAATTACAGATAGAAATCAGCAAGATGTTTATTCTGACCCGGGAGCTTTTGAGACTAAAAAGAATGAATACAACAAATACGTTTTAGCACTTGAAAAAGACAATGCGTATCGTATTGGTGAAGGATATACAAAAGAAGGTCAATTTCCTTTTATTGATGAATTCAACATCAAAACCTTGCAATCCAAGCGTATTTACACTTCAACTTACAAAGACAAAAAAGAAGATTTACTAGAAATTAGCGATTTAAAATCCGGCAAAATTTTAGTTCAGATTCAGTCTAAAAGCGAAGCTCCGAATTATTATTTCAGAAATATCAAAAAACAAAACAGTCTAACACCAATAACAGCATTCAAAAATCCGTTTGAAAGCATTAAAAACGTAAGCAAGGAAGTAATCAAATACAAGCGTAAAGATGGTGTTGAACTTTCGGGAACTTTATATTTGCCTGCCGGTTATGACAAAGTCAAAAAAGAGAAATTGCCGTTATTAATCTGGGCTTATCCAGCGGAATATAAAGACAAAAACAGCGCCGGACAATCGACTCAGAACTCAAATGAATTTACGGTTCCTTATTACGGATCGTTTGTATATTGGGTAACCAAAGGTTATGCGGTTTTAGATGATGCTGCGTTTCCTATTATTGGAGAAGGAACCACAGAACCTAATGATAATTTTATACCTCAACTTGTAGATAATGCAGCTGCTGCAATTGATGCTGTTGATGCTTTGGGATATATTAACCGCAAGAAAGTAGCGATTGGCGGACACTCTTACGGTGCTTTTATGACGGCAAACTTATTGACTCATTCTAATCTTTTTGCTTGCGGAATTGCCAGAAGTGGTGCTTACAACAGGACTCTGACCCCGTTTGGTTTCCAGAGCGAGCAACGTAATTACTGGGAAGCTCCTGAGGTTTACACAGCGATGTCTCCTTTTATGAATGCAGACAAGATGAAAACACCTCTTTTATTAGTTCATGGTGAAGCAGATAATAATCCCGGAACTTTTACTTTGCAAACAGAGCGTTACTACCAGGCTTTAAAAGGTTTGGGAGCAACTACCAGAATGGTGATTTTGCCTAAAGAAGCGCATAGTTATGTTGCCAAAGAAAACATTTTGCACCTGCTTTGGGAACAAGATCAGTTCTTAGAAAAGTATTTGAAAAACTAGATTTCTTCAAACAATTTAAAATAAAAAACCCGACAGATTTTTAAAGGCCTGTCGGGTTTACTATTTTATTAAGTAAAAAAAGAATTATCTAATTTTCTAATTGACACATTCTCTAATTATAAATAATTTAAGCCTAAAAATATTTCCTGTTCAAGTGGCAAATCAATTTCACTTTCAAAGAACACAAGCTGTCTTTTATAGACTGTTTCGATTAAATAGTGATTTCCTCTAAAATAAGTTCTTCTAATTTTTACCGGCAAATTAGATTCTGCTACCATTTTGAACTGGTGCGGATAGACCAATGTTTTATGAGTTTGATCTTCGTAAGAAAGTAATAAATGAGTAGGAACTTCATTTACTTCTCCAAAAAGTGATGCTACATATTTCGTTTCGGGATCTTCGTATATTTTTATAGGATCGTCCTTTACTATTATTTCTCCGTTTCTCATTACGATCGCCTGATCTGCAAACGACAAAGCATCTGTACTATCGTGGGTTGCAATAATGCAGGTAATCTCTTTTTGTTTTAAGTATCGAAATAAATTCCGGCGTAAAGCATTTTTACGAAAAGCATCAATCTGGCTAAAAGGCTCATCGAGCAAAATAACTTCGGGCTCTAATGCCAAAACTCTTACCAATGCTACTCTTTGCTGCTGTCCTCCACTTAAAAACTTAGCTTTTACATTCGAGAACTGCTCCATTTCGACCATCTCCAATAATTCCTGAACACGTAATTTTTTCATGTTCGCAAAACCATTAGAAAGAAATTTCCCAACATTCTCTGCCACTGTTTCAAAAGGAGACAAATCAAAATCCTGAGCCAGATATTTCATAAATGGCATTCCGGGAATCAAATTGTATTTAGGACCATAAATTGGCTTATCGTTATAAAAAATCTTGCCTTCATCTAAGTCATATAAACCGTACATTAATTTAAGAAGTGTACTTTTTCCGCAGCCACTTTCGCCAATAATAGCAATATTTTCGCCTTTATTAATGGTAAAAGAAACGTTTTTTATAACGGGGCTATCGGTATACGAAAAAGAAATATTTTGAATGTCGAGCATGGGTTGTATTTGAGAGTTCAAATTTACAATGTTTAATTTCTAAAGTCAAAAAAAAGCTGCTTCAATTATGAAACAGCTTTTAAGAAATTTTATTGCGCTTGAAACTTATTTTCCAGCCTGAGTTTTTGCATCATTTACCATTTTGTCATTTGCAGTAATAGAAAACTCTACACGACGGTTTTGTGCTTTTCCTTCGGCAGTATCATTTGTTGCAATTGGATCTGCAATTCCTAAACCTGAAGTTTTGAAACGGCTTGATTTTAATCCTTTTGAAACTAGATAAGCTTGCACTGATGCAGCTCTTTGTCCTGAAAGTGTTAAGTTATATTCTGGCTTTCCTGTATTATCAGTATATCCAAAAATTTGAATATCAGTATCTCCGTACTCATTGAATACAGGAACTAATTTATCAAGATTTGCTTTTGCCTGAGTTGTCAAAGTTGATTTGTTAGTATCAAAACGAACAGAATTTTCATTTAACGTTAAATGAATTCCTTCACCAACTCTCTCTACAGAAGCACCTGGCAAAGCCTGATCAATTTCACGAGCTTGTTTGTCCATTTTATTTCCAATAAGGGCACCAGTTCCACCACCTACGGCAGCACCAATAGCAGCACCTAAAGCAGCGTTTCCGCCGTGTCCTAAATTATTTCCTAAAATACCTCCAATAAGACCACCTGCAACTACTCCAATTCCGGCTCCTTTTTGTGTATTATTTGCATTTTTTACTGAATCGCAACTTGCAAAGAAACTTACTAAAACCAGTAAACTACTTAAACCTAATACTGTTATCTTTTTCATATTATATATTTTTAATTTTAATTAGCTCTTTGAAATTGGTATACAACATCTTTTACCTGTCCACCAACGTTGATATTATCTACTAACTGAAATGAATTATCAGTTAAACCGGCAACTTTTAATAAGTATCCGTCTCTTACTTTTTTTGCTTTTATACCAGCATCAAGAATTTTAAGTACAAACATGCCCTGATTATTGATACTCCAAACAATTGGCGAGTTAAAAGCCGTACAGCTTGGCGCTGTCAAAGCCATTGATCCTTTATTATTGTTTGAGATAAAATTCCAGGTACTTCCAATAAAACATTTAGAATCTGCAAGATCAAAAGAATTTACCTTGATGTATTCAGAACCAGGATAAGACACATTGGTTAAGACCCAATTTCCTTTAATCGCTACCTGAGTCGATTTGTCAAGTTTAGTCGATAGCGTAGTTGCTCCTGATGAAGCAGTTGTAGACGAAGCTGATTTACACGCGAATAACATCGTGGCGATCATGCAAATGAAAATAATTTTCTTCATTTTGTACTTTTATTTAAGTTAATACTTACTTATTTAACAATTATTATAGCACAAAGATACAATTCGTAGAAACATCTTCGGTTTTAAAATCTACTTTTTTTCTTTCAAAATTAACACTTACGCCATTTTGTCACCCAAAAATACATTGGTATTCTATTTGAAGAAATGAGAATCATCACTTTAAACTAAAAAATAATAAAAATATGACAACAGGTAAAATTAATGTTTCGGTAGAAAACATCTTTCCCTTAATCAAAAAGTTCTTGTACAGCGATCACGAAATCTTTTTACGTGAGTTAATTTCGAACGGAACCGATGCTACTTTAAAATTAAAACACCTTATTAGTATTGGTGAAGCCAAGGTAGAATATGGAAATCCGGTTATCGAAATTAAAATTGATAAGGAAGGAAAAAAAATACATATTATTGACCAGGGTCTGGGTATGACAGCTGATGAAGTTGAAAAATACATAAACCAGGTTGCTTTTTCAGGAGCCGAAGAGTTCCTTGACAAATACAAAGACTCTGCCAAGGATTCTGGAATTATTGGTCATTTTGGTCTTGGATTTTATTCTGCTTTTATGGTTGCAGAAAAAGTAGAAATCATCACTAAATCATACAAAGACGAACCAGCTGCACACTGGACTTGTGACGGAAGCCCGGAATTTACCTTAGAGCCTGCTGACAAAACTTCACGTGGTACAGAAATCATCCTGCATGTTGCTGAAGATTCTCTTGAATTTCTTGAAGATTCTAAAATCACCGGATTATTGAATAAGTACAATAAGTTTATGCCTATTCCGATTAAATTTGGAACAAGAACAGAAACACTTCCAAAACCGGAAGATGCTCCTGAGGATTACATAAACGAAACTATAGAAGTAGACAATATAATCAATAACCCAAATCCAGCCTGGACTAAACAACCAACTGAGTTATCTGATGAAGATTATAAAAGCTTCTACAGAGAATTGTACCCAATGCAATTTGAAGATCCGTTGTTCAACATTCATTTAAATGTAGATTATCCTTTTAACTTAACCGGAATTTTGTATTTCCCTAAGTTAGGATCGGATATGCAAATTCAGAAAGATAAAATTCAATTGTACCAAAACCAGGTTTACGTTACAGATAATGTAGAAGGAATTGTACCTGAATTTTTGACGATGCTAAAAGGTGTTATTGATTCTCCGGATATCCCTTTGAATGTTTCCCGTTCAGGATTGCAAGCAGATGGTGCTGTTAAGAAAATCTCAAATTACATTACCCGTAAAGTAGCAGATAAACTAAAAGCGTTGTTCAACGAAAATCGTGCTGATTTTGAAGCAAAATGGAACGATATCAAAATCGTTTTAGAGTACGGAATGCTTTCTGAAGATAAATTTTACGAAAAAGCAGGTGCCTTTGTATTGTATCCAACGGTTGATGATAAATATTTTACTCTTGAAGAATTAAAAGAGAATTTAAAAGACAAACAAACCGATAAAGACGGAAAATTAGTTGTTCTGTATGCCGGAAACAAAGATGCGCAACACTCTTATATACAAACAGCAAAAGACAAAGGATACGAAGTATTGCTTTTAGATTCTCCGATTATCTCGCATTTGATTCAAAAAATAGAAGGGGATAACCAAGAGATAACTTTTGTTCGTGTAGATTCTGATCATGTTGATAACTTGATCAAAAAAGACGAAAACACCATTTCTAAATTATCTGATGAAGAAAAAGAAACGCTAAAAACTTCATTAGAAGCTTATATTCCTAAAGCATACAGTGTACAACTGGAAGCTATGGATAGCCAGGCTGCTCCGTTTATCATCACGCAACCAGAATTTATGCGCAGAATGAAAGAAATGAGCCAATCTGGTGGTGGCGGAATGTTTGGAATGGGTAATATGCCTGAAATGTACAATCTGGTTGTAAACACAAATTCAGATTTGGCTACAAACATCCTGAACACTGAAGACAAAACGCATCAGGAACATTTGGTAAAACAAGCTTTAGACTTAGCTAAATTGTCACAAAACCTTTTAAAAGGCGAAGCTTTGACTGCTTTTGTAAAAAGAAGTTTTGAAATGATCAAATAAGGTTTTTAAAATCTTAACCCAATTATTCAAGCCTCGTAAGTTAAACTTACGGGGCTTTTTTTTGTTTTGTAATAATAATTTATAAATTTAACCTTATTAAAAAACGAGGATTTAGTCCCTTTTTAATAAGGTTTCTTTAATTTTATTTATCCTAAAAAAATCAAACAAGTGATTACCAATCCCTAAATCTAAAAATCATGGATAAAATAAAATTTACTGAAAACGGAGAAATCCTGACTATTCTAAAAGAGCTGAAAGAACAAATCAAGGATAAAAATTTCTCGGATATTGTAGATGCCAACAATTACCAGTATGTCGATCTTGTCCAGGAAGGTGGTGGTGTATTGGGCATCGCACTGGTTGGTTATGTTTATATTCTGGAACAAATGGGTATTCGGTTTTTGAGTTTAGCAGGAACATCAGCCGGAAGTATCAATACGATGCTAATGGCGGCGGCAGGCACAATCGATATTCCAAAATCCGAATGGATATTAGACTGCCTGTGCAATAAAAACTTATACGATTTTGTTGATGGAGATCATGATGCAAAAGAATTTATTGATGCTTTGTTAAGCGATTCCAGCAATCTAAAACTAATTATGAAAGGATATCAGGTGGTCGATAATTTTAAGGACGATCTGGGCTTAAATCCCGGCAACAATTTTCATCAATGGATGACAAATTTACTTTCGCAAAAGGGAATTAAAAATTATGCCGACTTAAAAGCTTTACGTCAAAAAGGTGTTTCGGATCAAAACAAATTATTTCGCATCAATAAAGTTAAACTTGGAGACAGAGCCGAATATGATCGCCCTGACCATTGGAGCGAAATAGCGATAATTGCAGCAGATATTACAACGGAAAGTAAAATTATTTTCCCAAAAATGATTGATCTGTTTTATTCGAATCCGGATATTCAAAATCCGGCTGATTTTGTGCGGGCTTCTATGTCAATTCCGCTATTCTTTACTCCTTTTAAAATAAAAAATATTCCCACAGGTATTGAATCCTGGAACAGGTGGAACGATGCAACAGGTTTGAGAACTTCTGTCCCATCAGAAATTATGTTCATGGATGGAGGGATTATATCAAATTTTCCTATCGACATCTTTCATGAGAATCTTTCTATTCCCGCCTCTCCTACTTTTGGGATTAAACTGGGTTATGATAAAAATGAAATTAATGCAAACGAAAAAATAACAAACGTCATCAGCTCTATGTTTGATACTGCGAGATATGGTTATGACTCTGAATTTTTAAGAAAAAATCCGGATTTTAGAAATCTAATAGGGTACATTGATACCGGAAGTCACAACTGGCTAAATTTTAATCTTACCGATGACGCAAAAATTGACCTTTTTATTCGGGGAGCTCAAAAAGCTGCCGAGTTTCTGAACAGATTTAACTGGGAAGAATACAAGAAAATAAGAAAAGCCAAAAGCGAGTATTACAGAACTGTTTAGAAAAAAAATAGCAATCCCAATTTAGAAATAGATTGGGATTTATTTTTGAGTAAAATTTAAACACTACTTCCTTACATTCAAACTATTTTCTTTATTTTGCAGCAAAATCTAAAAACCAATGAAAAAATCAATTATTGCCTTTGTTACTCTTGCCCTGTTAGCATCTTGTAGCAAAAAAGAATCAACTGACAATTTGCACCTTACAGGAAATATAAAAGGATTAAAAAACGGAACTTTATATATTCAAAGAATCGTTGACACATCCCTTGTAGCTATAGACAGTATTAAGATAGACGGGAACTCAGCGTTTGAAAGCGACATAAAATTAGAGTCTCCGGAAATGCTTTATTTATATCTGGATCGTGGTGTAACCAATTCATTAGACAATAATATTTTATTTTTTGCTGAACCGGGAAATATTAACATCGATACCAACTTAGATAATTTTATTTACGGTGCCAAAATTACCGGATCTAAAAATCAGGAATTATACGACGAATACAAAAAAATAAATTCTCGTTTCAATGACGAAAGTCTTTCTATGGTCGAGACCAGGTTTAATGCTATAAAAAGACAAGATCAAAAAGCTCTTGACAGCATTAATGTAAAACAAGAATCAAATATCAAACGAAAATATTTGTATGCTACAAACTTTGCCATTAACAACAAAGATCACGAAATAGCCCCTTATATTGCTTTATCCGAGATTTACGACATCAATATTAAATTTCTTGATACCATTCAGAAATCAATGACTCCTAAAGTAGCGAATTCTCTTTACGGGAAGAAATTAACGAAGTATGTTGCTGATCGTAAAAAAGAACAACAATAGAAATAACTTAAAAAAATTAAACCATAAAACTAAAACGCCCTGAATTCAGGGCGTTTTTAGTTATAAATTGGTTTGAATTCTACTTGAATTCTTTTAAACATTTGTAGCTAACCCTGAATAAAATATAATAAAGGAGTATCGTAGCACAAATAAACCAAAAGAGCAGAAAAACGAGTCCAAAAATATTTGCCAGACCCGGCATGGCATCGTTCTCGACAGGATATATAAAGGTTGCAACAAAGGGTTCTGCTATAATTCTAACAAGCGTTAAAAAAATGGCAAGACCAAATCCCGAAAATCCTAAAACGGATAAAAGATTGGGCTCTCCTGTTCTCTCTTTTGCGTAATCATTTGCGAGTTGATCATTTTTTAGTTCAACTCCTTCATAACCTGAAGCATCTTCAATCTGTAGCATTTTTCTTAATTTTTTACAAATGTAAGAATTATGCTTCATATAAAAAATTATCTCTTTTAAACTAAAAAAACGCGCTGAATGCTCAGCACGTTTTTTTCTTAGTAAAGGCTTCCCTTAAATAACCAAAATCTGTTATTTGAGTTTATTCCAAAAAAAAACCACCACTAAAAGTGATGGTTTTATGTTGAGCCGGCGGAGGGACTCGAACCCACGACCTGCTGATTACAAATCAGCTGCTCTAGCCAACTGAGCTACGCTGGCGACTCATTATGGGCGCAAAGATAAACATGTTTTTCGTTTTTCCAAAAAAAAATACGCTTCTTTCCCAAGCATTTTTCTGAGAAATTAAATCTAATTTCCTAAAACTCTCAAAATGAATATCCTTTGTATTTTTAAACCTCCTAAATAATTAAAAAAAAATAATTATTCGCATTTTGTTTTTATGATAAGAGAGATCCCAGGCTAATTGCAAAGAAATAAAATTTGAATTTTGAGTTTATTCCAAAAATAAAACCACCACTAAAAAGTGATGGTTTTATGTTGAGCCGGCGGAGGGACTCGAACCCACGACCTGCTGATTACAAATCAGCTGCTCTAGCCAACTGAGCTACGCTGGCGACTCATTACGGGTGCAAAGATAAGCCTGTTTTTCGTTTTTCCAAAAAAAAAATAAACTTTTTTTGCTTTTTTTTGCTTACAATTCGTTGATTTTAGCAATCAATTGATTTGCAGTTTGTTCCAATTCAACATTTATTTGTTTGAAGTGTGCTTTTTTATTTTCAACATTTTTAGCATTTACTTTAGTGATCAAAGTATCAAAAGCAGCGATAGCTTCGTCGATCAAAGTATTTGTTTCCGGAGTAGGACTTCCTGTTGTAGACATTTCAAATAAGTAAACTGCCTCTATAATATCTCCTAATACGAAGTTGATGTCTTTCTTTAAATTTTTAACGTTTGCCATTTTTATTTTAATTTTAATTTGCGACTGCAAAAGTACATATAATCTTTTTATTAAGCGCTATGAAATGTAAATTTCTAAAATTGAAGCTTTTCCATTTAAAATAAATGCATTTATCTCAGCGGGAACCAAAATCGTATCTCCTTTTATATAGGTTTGTTTAAACTCCGGATATTCAATTTCAAAAGTTCCTTCGATACACATATAAACCGTAAATGTTTCTCCTGATTTGACAACATTAATTTTATCTTGCAACGGAATAAAATTGGTGGTAAAATAAGGACAATCTACCACTACATTTGATGTATTTGCTTTTGTCTCATATTTTTTTTGTGTATCGACTTTATTATAGTTTATAGCATCAAGTGCCAGATCTACATGAAGCTCTCTTTTATTGCCTTGTGCATCTACCCGATCAAAATCGTATAAACGATAGGTAATATCAGATGTTTGCTGAATTTCGGCTACTACCAATCCTGCACCAATGGCATGAACGGTTCCGGTTTCCAGAAAGAAAACATCTCCGGCTTTTGCTTTTACATCGTCTAAAATAGAAACCAATGTAGCATCATTTAGATGTTTCAGATATTCGGTTTTACTAGAATCTTCTTTAAACCCAACGATGATTCTGGCATCTGGATCAGCTTGGGTAACATACCACATTTCTGTCTTACCAAAAGAGTTATGACGTTCTTTGGCCAATTGATCGTTTGGATGTACTTGTATCGAAAGATCTTCGCGAGCATCTAAATACTTAAAAAGCAACGGAAATTGTTTCCCAAAGCGTTCGTGAACTTTTGTTCCCAAAATTTCGTTTGGCAGTTCCTCAATAAGTTCTGTCAATGATTTTCCTTTCAAAACTCCATTAGACACAACACTCACGTCACCTTCTACGGTCGACAATTCCCAGCTCTCGCCTGTTATCTTAGAAGTGATTGGTTTATTGAGAATTGTTTTTAACTTTTCTCCTCCCCAGATTCTATCTTTTAAAATGGGCTCAAATTGCAACGGATACGTCTTTATACTCATGTTTTTTTAATGCTAATATCTTTATTAATTCAATATCAATCTGATACTATTTTTTACTTCTATAATACTAATTCTTTGATTGTTTCTAGTGCTTTCGGAATGTGTTTTCCGGCATTCATACTATCAAAAATCAAAATAACAACGCCATTTCTGTCAATAACATACGTTACTCTGCCAGGTAAAAGACCAAACAAACTATCGCGAACACCAAAAAGGTGTCTTAATTTTTTATCCTGATCAGATAATAATATAAATGGCAGTTGATGTTTGTTGGCAAATTTATGATGCGATTTTACACTATCGCTACTAATACCAATTACCTCAGCACCTAAGTCTTTAAAATCTTCGTACTGATCTCTAAAACTACAGGCTTCTGTAGTACATCCGGGCGTATTATCTTTTGGGTAAAAATAAATCACAAGAGGTTTTCGTCCCAAAACACTTTGGCTTTCAAAAACTTCTCCATGACTATCTTTTGCAGTAAAATTGGGAACTATATCTCCTATTTTTAGTGACATTTATTCTTCTCCTTTATAAGTTACAAAATTGCGGTCCGTTTCATTCAATACGATTTCTAAGTCAAAATCGGGTTGAATTCTTTTTTTAATTTTATTCCATATCACAACAGCAATATTTTCAGCAGTTGGATTCAAATCCTGAAATTCCGGAACATCCAGATTCAGATTTTTGTGATCAAACGGTATTTCTACTTCTTCGTGTATAATATCCGCTAATACTTTCACATCTACAACAAAACCGGTTTCGGGATCAATTTTTCCTGTAACACTTACTGTTAAACCATAATTATGACCATGAAAATTGGGATTATTACATTTTCCAAAAACAGCATCGTTTTTTTCAAATGTCCAATCTTTTCTGTGCAATCGATGTGCAGCATTAAAATGTGCTTTTCTTGATATGGTTACTTTCATTTGGGAGGTTGGTTAGTCTTGGGTTAAAGCTTGTGGTCTTCTAAATAATGATCAAATTCATCAAAAATTATTTTAAACCAAACGGTATAAATTTCAGGTTGTTTCTCTATATCTTGTTTTACATCTTCGATCTTCATCCATTTCCAATCTTCGACTTCATCCATATTTATGGCCGGATTATCATTATAATACCCAATCATAACATGATCAAGTTCGTGCTCTGTTAACCCGTTATCAAAAGGTGCTTTATAAATAAAGTGAAAGAGCTCTTTTAACTCTGCATTAAAACCCATTTCTTCAAACAATCTTCTGCTTCCGGCCTGAACATTCGTTTCTCCTTCACGCTGATGGCTACAACATGTATTGGTCCAGAGTAAAGGCGAGTGGTATTTGTGATGTGCGCGCTGTTGCAACATAATCTCGTTTTTATCATTTAAAATAAAAACTGAAAAAGCGCGATGTAAAACAGCTTTTTCATGTGCTTCTAATTTTGGCATTAAGCCAATTTGCTCATCGTTTTGGTTTACTAATATTACGTTTTCTTCTATCATAGGGCTTATTGATCAAACAAAAATACGAAAAAAGAAATGGCTTGAAAATCCTGAACAAGATTGTGAAAAGTTTAACGAGCTTACTTTTGTACAAAAAACTGACTTACAACAAAATACATATCATATACAGGCTAAATTCCTTTAGAAATAAAGCCTTAAAAACTAAAACCCTGTGTTTTACGTACATAATAAAAGTTAAAACATACTTAAAAAACTCTCAATTGTAAAGTACACGACATTTCAAGGCGAAATCTAGTTGTACCTTTGATAAACAGAATTAAAGCTCTCACAAAAATGAAAACAAAAACCCAAATCTTCAGCCTTTGCTTTTTAATTCCGCTCTTTATTTTACAGGCATGCGGACAAAGCGCAAAAAAACAAAATACCACAACAGTAGTCATGGAAAACAAAATTAGTAAACCCGGAAATCCTTATTATTCGAATACAGATACCACCAAACTCAATGTGAGTAATGCAGAGTGGAAAAAAGTATTGCCCGAAGATGTATATGATGTTATGCGAAATGCAGATACTGAAAGACCTTTTACGGGAAAATACTGGAATACAGATGAAAAAGGAACTTATTATTGCGCTTCCTGCGGAAACAAACTTTTTCGCTCCGGCGCTAAGTTTGCCAGTAGTTGCGGATGGCCAAGCTTTTTTGAGCAAGACAACAAAAAAAGCGTAGTGTATAAAAGCGACAACTCTTTAGGAATGGAAAGAACCGAAGCACTTTGCGGGCGTTGTGGCGGTCATTTAGGTCACTTATTTGACGATGGACCCGAGCCAACCGGAAAACGCTATTGCATGAATTCGATTGCACTTGATTTTGTTCCTGATACTAAATAATAAAAAACATGAAAAATATATTTCTGATTGCCATTTTTGCATTATCCGTAAATGGATTTGCGCAAAGTAATAAAACAAAAAGCGCCTCAAATCTTGAAACCATTACACTTGGCGGAGGTTGTTATTGGTGCGTTGAAGCAGTTTACGAAAACTTAGACGGAGTAAAATCTGTGGTTTCCGGTTTCTCCGGAGGAAAAGTTGCCAACCCTACTTATGAAGAAGTTTGCACAGGAACAACCGGTCATGCCGAAGTAGTTCAGATTACGTATGATAAAAATGTAACCGATCTTGACGAAATCTTTAAAGTTTTCTTTACAGTTCATGATCCTACAACATTAAACAGACAAGGTGCAGATGTTGGAACGCAATATCGTTCTGTAATTTTTTATAAAAATGCAGAACAAAAAACTGCTGCCGAAAGTATTATTGCCGAGTTAAACAAAGCAAAAGTCTACAGTAGTCCAATTGTAACAAAAGTAGAACCTTTTAAAGCTTTCTATAAAGCCGAAGATTATCATCAGAATTATTATGCCAATAATAAAAACCAACCGTATTGCAAGATGGTTATTCAGCCTAAAATAGAGAAATTTGAGAAAGTCTTTAAAGACAAACTAAAAAAGAAATAATTATTAATTCATCTAAAGCCGTTCATGTGAGCGGCTTTTTTTTTGCCACAAATTGCACAAATTTTCACGAATTAGAATTAACATTCAGTAGAAAAAAATTTGTGAAAATTTGTGCCATTCATGGCTAACTTTTTTCTCTAACCCAATTCATATTTTTTGTAATTTGCAGCAATCAAAAAACCAGAATCAATCCTCAATAAACCAGAAAATGAAGCAATTACTACTATTTTTCACTTTATTAATCACCATCTCCCCAATTCATTCTCAACAAAATCTCCCTACAGATTATCTCTCAAAAGAATTTCATAAAGAACGTCGCGAAGCTTTTAGAAATCTTATGCCAGCCAACTCTGTTGCTGTAATTTTCTCTTATCCGGAAAGAGTTTTTTCAAAAGATATCAATTATAATTATCATCAAAATCCAGATCTCTATTATTTGTCCGGTTACAAAGAACCTGATGCTGTTTTGTTTCTTTTTAAAGAACCACAAGGAACAGGTGAAACCTATACTGAACTCTTTTTTGTAAGAGAAAAAAATGCCAATCGCGAAATCTGGACCGGAAGACGTTTGGGTATCGAAGGCACAAAATCGAAACTAGGTTTTACAAATGTGCACAACGGAAAAGACTTTAAAGATTTTGTTCTAGATTTAAAAAAATTCGACAAAATAATTGGTGATAAAATTCCAACCGATATTGGCTCTGACAAAAGTGGATTTGATCTTTATGGCTTACTGGAAACTTTTAAAACTAAAGCAGGAATTACAAAAGAAAACGAAAACTCAGCAGACCTTTTTACCACTATCACAAACACACTTCGAGAAATAAAAACTCCTGAAGAAATGGAGTTAATGCGTAAAACTATCAAACTTTCCTGCATTGCACACAACGAAGTTATGAAAGCGGTTGGACCCAATATGAGCGAAAACGAAGCCGACGGAATTCATGCTTACGTTCACAGACATTATGGTGCAGAGGGCGAAGGGTATCCGCCAATAGTAGGCGCGGGAGCAAACGGATGTATTTTGCACTATGGCGAAAACAACAGCACAAAAATCGACAATCAGTTGCTATTGATGGATGTAGGCTCTGAATACCACGGCTATTCTGCCGATGTTACGAGAACAATTCCGGCAAACGGAAAATTTACCGAAGAGCAAAAAGCCATTTATCAATTGGTTTATGAAACTCAGGAAGAAGTTTTTAAAATTTGCAAACCAGGAACTCCTATTCAGAATTTGAACCAAAAATCGAAAGAAGTAATCGCCGCCGGACTAATTAAACTAGGGATCATCACAGATCCTAAAGATGCCAGAATATATTATCCGCATGGCTGTTCTCATTTTCTTGGATTAGATGTTCATGATAAAGGAAATTATATGGGAAACTTAAAAGAAAATATGATCCTGACAGTTGAACCGGGAATCTATATTCCGGCAAATAGTAAATGTGATAAAAAATGGTGGAACATTGGTGTTCGTATCGAAGATGATATCGCAATTACCAAAGATTCATACGAAAATCTTTCGGCAGAATCTCCCAGAAAATGGCAGGATATCGAAAAACTAGCCGCACAAAAAAGCACTTTTAACGAAATGAAATTTCCTAAAATATAATTTGTTTTCAGCCACGAATTACACAAATCCCCACAAATTATAAGCAATATTCTGCAAAAAAATTAGTGCAAATTTGTGTAATTCGTGGCTTATCATTTTTACTGGTAATTTTAAGAAAAGCTTTTAAAACTTAAGCCTGATTTTTACCGTACTTTGTATCCTTAAATATATTAAAAAATGAAAGCACTCACCTTCTCTTCTTTCGGAAATTCTGATGTTTTAGAATATATCGAAATTCCGAATCCTGAATTAAAAAGTGATGAAATTCTAGTCGAGATGAAAGCTATTGGACTAAATTTTGCTGATGTTTACAGGCGAAAAGGGAATTACCACTTAAAAGGAAATCCACCTTTTATTGCCGGTTACGAAGGTGCCGGAATTATAATTGACGCAAACAATCATCCTGAATATAAAATTGGTGATCGTGTGGCGTTCGCCGATGTTCCTTTTGCAAACGCAGATTTGGTTGCTGTAAATATAAACCATGTTTTGCCATTGCCTGAAGCAATTTCTTTTGAAACTGCTGCATCTATTTTGCTACAAGGTTTAACCGCACATTATCTTGCAACGGATAGTCATAAAACCACAAAAGGCGAAACGGTTTTGATTCATGCTGTTGCTGGCGGAGTAGGACAATTTCTAACTCAAATAAGCAAATTATCCGGCGCAACTGTTATTGGTTTAACCTCTTCTTCAGACAAGGCAAAAGTTGCGATCGAACAAGGTGCCGATCATGTTTTTTTATATCATGAAGATTGGAAATCGGATATTTTTAAAGTGGTCCCAAAAGGTGTTGATGTTGTTTATGACAGCATCGGAAGCACCCTGACAGATAGCTTTAAAGTTACAAAAGAATGCGGACAGGTTGTTTTCTTTGGGATGGCGGGAGGAGATCCTGAACCTGTAGACCCTAGAATGTTAATGGATACCTCAAAAACTTTGACGGGAGGAGATCTATGGAGTTACTTAAATTCGAAAGAAGAACGAATTAAAAGAGCCAATCAATTATTCCGTTGGATCATCGAAGGAAAAATTACACTTTCAGAACCTACGTCTTTCAAATTATCAGAAGGGAAACTGGCGCATGATTATCTCGAAAGCCGAAAAAGTACCGGAAAAATAATCCTGATCCCGTAAAAAACCAACATAATTTTTTTCGCCACGAATTAACGAATTACTATAAAACTAAAATTCGTTAATTCGTGGCTGTTATTTTTTTAAGTTTTATTCTATAATTGGTTAACCTCAATTTTTGTCAATTCAGATAATTCTAAAATTCTGGCCACATCCTCTTTATTCGCTACAAAAAACAAGTAATTATCTCCGTTCGTCTCGTAAGTCATTAATTCGAGATTGTGTTTTTCTAAAGCTGACTGAATATAAGGAAACAAATCATGGCTGTAGGTTTCTTCCGGATATTCGAAATTAAGGTCTTTCCCAATCATTTCTGAGATAAAATATTCGGCATCTTCGGGATCAAATTTCCAGTCGCTGTTCCAGCAATCGATACTTTCAAAAAAAGCCCACTGCCCCTGAATAATTGAATCATATTCTGTTACTTCTTTTTTAAAATTCTTCAAAAGCTTTTTTGATTGCTTTTGAGCCAATTTCTTGTCGACATCTCCTCGTGAAACCAGCTTGATAAATTCTTCAAAAGTTTCCTGAGTAACTTCTATTTCTTCCGGTAATAAATTTTCCTGCGAAGGGAGCTCGATACTCTCGGGTAATTCTATTTTCAGGTATTGACAAATTCCCTGTAATACTCTTTCAAATTCTTTAAATCCAATTTTCTGAATATCATTTTTTGGATCATTTATAGTAATAGACTCAGCATCTAATATCCCTTTTGTATAATCCAGAAAATAACTGTTGTTATAAAGCATTCTAAAATCGTTTGTCTCTAAACTATTCGTACAACAAAAGAAAATAATAAAATTATGCAAAACATGTTTTAAGTACTTTTTTGCTTCCGGAGTTGGCTCTGTATAAAACTGAATATGAATATAATCGTACTCTAATTCCTGAAGCATTTGCTCTTCAGAAACGGGTCCAATATTATTTTTTTTATACAGTTCGTTTAAGATTTCGTATGCATTTTTGAAACCGGCTTTCTTAATTTCATTTTGTGCTTCTTCATAATCAAATGATGTTGGAAAAGAATACAAATTCACCAAAACAGTATCATGAATACCTTTTATCTTAAAGTCGAGTTTATTGTGCTCATTGTACAAATAAGAATAAACAGAATTTACAACATCAAAAGAAACGATGGATTTAGGATCGTTATTTCTGCCAAAAAAATTAGAAAAGAAGTTTTTCATAATGAGCTATTATTTCAACGTTTCTGCAATCATCAAAGCACATTTTTCGCCATCTATTGCCGCTGATATAATTCCGCCGGCATAACCAGCTCCTTCTCCACACGGATACAACCCTTTTATTTGCAAATGCTCATAAGTTATTGGATCTCTGGGAATACGAACCGGAGACGAAGTCCTGCTTTCCGGAGCATGCAAAATGGCTTCATTGGTCAAATAACCGCGCATTGATTTTCCGAATTCTTTAAAACCTTCCCGTAAAATCTGTGATAAAAACCCCGGAAAAACCTGTCCCATTTCTACCGAAGTTGTTCCGGGAACATAAGATGTTTTAGGGATCTCTGTCGAAACTTTATTCTGGGTAAAATCGATCATTCGCTGTGCCGGAACTTTTTGAGTCTCTCCTGCTAGATGCCACGCTTTTTGTTCGATGCTTTTTTGGAATTCCATTCCTGCCAAAGCACCAAATTTTTCGAAAGGTTTAAAATCTTCTAATTTTAGTTCGATTACAATTCCGGAATTTGCTGTAACCTGATCACGTTTCGATGGCGACCAACCGTTTGTCACTACTTCTCCGGGACTTGTTGCACAAGGCGCAATTACACCTCCGGGACACATACAAAACGAATACATACCACGACCATTTACTTGTTTTACAATAGAATAGGGTGCCGGTGGCAAGTGCTCTCCACGATAATCACAGCTATATTGAATACTATCTATTAATTCTTGCGAATGTTCTGCACGAACGCCTAAAGCAAAAGGTTTGGCTTCGATAAATATTTTCTTTTTATCTAATAATTCAAAAATATCACGCGCCGAATGTCCGGTTGCCAGAATTAATTTATTTGCCAGAATCTTATCTCCGTTTTGAGTAACGATTCCTTCAACTTCATTATTCTTTACTAAAATATCGGTTACTCTGGTATCAAACAAAACCTGACCCCCAAACTCGATAATCTTGTTTCGGATATCTTCAATAATTTTAGGCAGCTTATTTGTTCCGATGTGCGGATGTGCTTCTACCAAAATATCTTCAGATGCTCCAAAAGCAACCAAAAGCTCCAGAATTCTGGTTACATCACCACGTTTTTTAGAACGTGTATATAATTTTCCATCCGAATAAGTTCCTGCTCCGCCTTCGCCAAAACAATAATTAGAATCTTCGTTGACCAAATGGTCTACGTTTATTGCTTTCAGGTCACGACGACGCCCTCGAACGTCTTTTCCGCGTTCGACTACAATTGGCTTTAAGCCTAATTCTATCAATTGCAAAGCTGCAAAAAGTCCGGCTGGTCCAGCGCCAACGACAATCACTTCTTGTGCTGTAGAAACGTCATTATATATAGGTAGCTCTATTTTGGTTTCCTGAAAAGGTTCTCCTTGCAAATAGATAATTACTTTCAGATTTATTTTTATCGCTTTTTGGCGCGCATCAATAGAACGTTTTAGAATAGAAATATGTTGAATTTCTTTGGGAGAAACCTTTATTTGTTTAGACAAATAGTCTTTTAGCAACAATTCGTTTGCTGCAATTTCTGGAGAAACTTGTAATAGAAGTTCTTTTGGCATCTTTTATGAATTCTGAAATTTTATGGAAATAACTTATAAATATCTTCCCGTTTTGCAAATCTAGCAAGTTCTATGACTTCTTCATCAAAAAAAAATCCTAATCGATATTTTTCAACTCTTATTCTATAAACTTCAGAATGTCCTTTCATCTTTTTTACATTAGATAAGTTGCTTAAATTTTCTGCATTTTTTAGATTTGTAATTACTTCAAACAAACTATCTTTTAAACTTTGATCATTAATTTTTAATAAATCTTTAGAAAATTGTTTTAAATATTCAACCTTCATTTACCTAAGATTTTGAAAATTTCTTCTTCGCTAACTTTGTCATTTCTGTCTACTTCCTGCATCAACATCATCAACCCTACATCTTCTTTTTCTTCATCTGTCAAATTATTGAATTGATTAGCTTGCATACTTTTTACATAAATTTGCACCGCATTTTCAATCAATCCCTTAACACTTGTTTTTTCAAATATTGAAATAACTTTCAATTTTGTCAATGTCTTTTCATCTATATCTATCAATTTTCTCATCTGAAATAAATTTTAAACAAAAATATACCATATATACCATATATACTATATATACAATTTAATTAAATAGTATTCTTTAAATCCATTTTCAAACTAACCTTTGTACCTTTGCACCTTAGAACCTTCGTACCTTAAAAAAAATGTCTAGAAAAATAAAACTGATTTGGGATTTTCGTGGTCCGGCTTCTGCAAAAACAGCTGAACATCACGAAATTCATTTAAAAGAATATATTGCAATTGAAAAATTGCCTTTGAATATTACAGGATTTAAAATCATAAACGATATGCACGCAATCGCTTTTATGGTAGTAAGCGATGAAAATATGATTCCGGTAAGAGATGCCTTGAAGCCGCATCGAGGGGAAGTATACGAGTAGTTTTTAGTTTTCAGTCGCAGTTCTCAGTGGCAGTTTACAGTTTTAATCGAGAATAAATTTAAGTCGCAGTCTCAGTTTTCAGTCTTAGTAAAAAACTGCAAACTGTAAACTGAGACTGTAAACTTTTTTAATTTGCTACTTCGCTAATAAATTTTATTCGCATTAAGCGCAATTCATCAATATCATAATCGCCATCGAATTCCTTAAGAGCATCTTCGATTTTGTCTGATTCTGATTCCATGAAGTAATCGTGAATTTCTTCTTGCTGATCATCGTCCAGCATATCATCAACCCAATATTTGATATTGAGTTTTGTACCAGAGTATACGATCATTTCCATTTCTTTGATCAAAGCATCCATCGAAAGTCCTTTTGCAGAAGCAATATCGCTTAATGGCAGTTTTCGATCAATGTTCTGTATGATGTACAATTTATTTGCTGAGTTGACTCCGGTAGATTTTACTACTAAATCGTCTGGGCGAATAATATCATTATCTTCTACGTATCGATTAATTAAGGTTACAAAATCGTTACCGTATTTCTTGGCTTTTCCTTCACCAACACCATGTATATTGTACAGTTCTGTTAAAGAAATTGGATATTTTAAAGCCATATCTTCAAGAGAAGGATCCTGAAAAACGACAAACGGAGGAACGCCCAATTTTTTAGCTACTTTTTTACGCAGTTCACGCAACATGCCCATCAAAACTTCATCGGCTGTTCCTGATGATTTTGCTGCCGTTACGATTGCTTCATCTTCAGATTCATTATATTCATGATCTTCAGACATTAAAAACGAAACTGGTTTTTTAATAAAGTTCAGTCCTTCTTTGGTGATTTTTACCACACCGTACGTTTCTATATCTTTAGACAAATAACCTGCTACTAAAACTTGTCGAAGCAAGGCCATCCAGTATTTCTCGTCATGACCGGAGCCGGAGCCAAAAAAGGATTGTGTATCTGTTTTATGTGCTTTAATGACCGCATTGATACGACCAATTAAAGTAAATACAATTTCTTTAGATTTATAAATATGTTTGGTGTCGCGAACGATCTCAAGCAATTTAACGACTTGATCCTGGGCTTCAATTTTATTTTTAGGATTGCGAACATTGTCATCCATATCTGCGCCTTCACCGGTTTCGCTGTCAAATTCTTCTCCAAAATAGTGCAGTAAAAATTTCCTGCGTGACATCGAGGTTTCGGCATAAGCTACTACTTCCTGCAATAAAGCAAAACCAATTTCCTGCTCTGCGACTGGTTTTCCGGACATAAATTTCTCCAGCTTTTCTACATCTTTATAGGAGTAATATGCCAGACAATGTCCTTCGCCTCCATCACGACCGGCACGACCGGTTTCCTGATAATAACTTTCTAATGATTTCGGGATATCATGGTGAATCACAAAACGAACGTCGGGTTTATCGATTCCCATCCCAAATGCAATTGTTGCTACAACCACATCTACATCTTCCATCAAAAACATATCCTGATGTTTGGCTCGGGTTTTAGCGTCTAAACCTGCGTGATAAGGCACCGCACTGATTCCGTTTACTTGTAAAACTTCGGCAATTGACTCTACTTTTTTACGGCTTAAGCAGTAAATAATTCCAGATTTGCCTTTATGTTGTTTGATAAATCGAATAATATCCGATTCTATGTTTTTAGTTTTGGTCCGAACTTCGTAGTATAAATTCGGTCTGTTGAAAGATGCTTTAAAAGTATTTGCATCAGACATGTCCAGATTTTTAAGAATGTCTTCCTGAACTTTTGGGGTTGCAGTTGCTGTAAGTCCAATAATAGGCACTTGCCCTAATTGCTTGATTATATTTTTCAGATTTCTGTATTCAGGTCTAAAATCGTGACCCCATTCTGAAATACAATGCGCTTCATCTATGGCGACAAACGAAATAGGCACACTTTGCAAAAAAGCCACATATTCTTCTTTTGTCAAAGATTCCGGAGCCACATACAAAAGTTTGGTCAAACCAGAGGTAATGTCTTTTTTTACTTGTGCAATTTCTGTTTTTGTAAGGGAGGAATTTAAGACATGCGCAATTCCGTTTTCTGAAGAAAGGCTTCGAATCGCGTCAACCTGATTTTTCATCAAAGCAATCAAAGGAGAAACAACAATGGCTGTTCCTTCCTGAATTAAAGCGGGTAATTGATAACAAAGAGACTTTCCACCGCCAGTTGGCATAATTACGAATGTATTTGTTTGGTGTAAAATACTCGTAATAACTTGCTCCTGTAAACCCTTAAATTGGCTAAAGCCGAAATACTTCTTTAATTCCTTGTGTATTTCAATTTCGTTTGAATTCATTCTTTATATTAATGGTATTTTGTATAAATTTGCAACACATAAAGATACAACTTTCTTTTATACATACAAATTTTAAATATTCTGTTTTGATCACAAAAGAAAATATATTGGCCATAGCCAAGAAAACCATACTCTCTGAAAGTGAAGCGATTACAAAGTTAATTGATTTTTTGGACGAAAATTTTTACGAAGCAACCCAACGCATTTACGAAACCAAAGGTCGATTGATCGTTACCGGCATCGGAAAAAGCGCCATAATTGCTCAAAAAATGGTCGCCACTTTTAACTCGACCGGAACGCCCTCAATGTTTTTGCACGCTTCAGAAGCTATTCATGGTGATTTAGGAATGATACAAAAAGAGGATATCATAATTTGTATTTCGAAAAGCGGAAATAGTCCTGAGATTAAAGTTTTAGTTCCTCTATTAAAACGTTTTGGAAACATATTAATTGCCATTACCGGAAATATAACTTCATCATTGGCCAAAGGTTCCGATTATGTTTTGAATACAACGGTTGATATGGAAGCCTGTCCAATAAATTTAGCACCAACAAACAGTACCACGGCTCAACTTGTTATGGGTGATGCTCTTGCAGTTTGTTTGATGGAAATGCGTGATTTTAAACCAGAAGATTTTGCGGTTTATCATCCGGGTGGGGCTTTAGGAAAAAAACTACTGCTTCGCGTAAAAGATATGATTGAACATTCGTTAAAACCAATGGTTACTCCGGATACTTCAGTTAAAAAAGTTATTTTTGAGATCTCTGAAAAAAGATTGGGCGTAACAGCCGTTATCGAAAACGACAAAATAATAGGAATTATTACTGATGGAGACATTAGAAGAATGCTAAACGACAGAGATTCTATTGCAGATTTGACAGCAAAGGATATTATGTCAAAAAACCCTAAATTAGTATCCTCGGAAACTATGGCAGTTGATGCCTTAAATATTTTAGAAGATTTTTCGATAACACAACTGATTGTTTCAGACAACGGCGAGTACAAAGGAGTATTACATTTACATGACATATTAAAAGAAGGAATCGTATAATGGCAAAGAAAAACCTTGGCGAGATGTCATTTTTAGACCATCTTGAAGAATTAAGATGGTTACTGGTTCGAAGCACAATTGCAATATGCATTATGGCTTTTATCACTTATTTTATTAGTGATTATTTATTTGATCAAATTATTTTAGGTCCTATCCGGCCTACTTTTTTTACCTATGTATGGTTTTGCGACTTATCGCATCAACTAGGTTTTGCGGATAGTATTTGTATTACCGAACTGAATTTCATTATTCAAAACACCGAAATGGAAGGGCAAGTAAATATATTTGTCTGGATGTGTCTTTTGGCCGGTTTTATCCTAAGCTTTCCTTATATATTATGGGAACTCTGGAAATTTATTAGCCCTGCTTTATATGAGAAAGAAAGAAATAATGCTAAAATATTCATCTTTACGTCTTCCCTTCTTTTCTTTTTAGGAGTGTTATTTGGATATTATATCGTAATCCCGATGTCGGTAAATTTCGTTGCGACTTTCTCTGTGAGTGATGTGGTAAAAAACCAATTTACGCTTGAATCGTATATGGGAATGGTAAAAACGAGTATTCTTGCGAGCGGCTTGTTTTTTGAATTGCCTATCATTATCTATTTCTTAACTAAACTAGGATTAGTAACTCCTGATTTCTTAAGGAAATACTGGAAATATGCCGTGGTTATTATTTTAATTATCGCAGCTATCGTAACGCCTCCGGATGTAGTAAGCCAGACTATTGTAGCAATACCAATGTTGCTTATCTACGAAGTAAGTATCCTGATCTCAAGGATTGTTTATAAAAATAAATTAAAAGAAAATGTCTGATATCATAAAAGAATTTAACGACTATCGTTCTAAAATGAACGAAAAACTACTTGCTGATAATAACAAAATTGTTAAGCGAATTTTTAATCTTGACACTAATGCTTATGCAGCCGGAGCTCTTGATGTAAAGACCAAAGAACTCTTAGGATTAGTAGCATCAGCGGTTTTACGTTGTGATGATTGTGTAAAATATCACTTAGAAACAAGCCATAAAGAAGGTGTTACTAAAGAAGAAATGATGGAAGCAATGGGAATCGCAACTTTGGTTGGAGGAACGATTGTTGTACCTCATTTGCGCAGAGCTTATGAATTCTGGGAAGCTTTAGAGGAAGCCGAAACTAAATAATTGTTAATAGGTTTATTTGTTGAATCGTTTATTCGTTAATTTGTGGCGAATAAACGATTCAGACGTTTAAACGATTAAACTTAAAAAATGAAATTAAGAGCCGATAATTTAATCAAAACCTATAAAGGTCGTAGTGTTGTAAAAGGAATTTCTGTTGAAGTTAATCAGGGAGAAATTGTTGGTCTTTTGGGACCAAATGGTGCCGGAAAAACTACTTCTTTTTACATGATCGTGGGATTGGTAAAGCCAAATTCGGGAAATATTTACCTGGACGATCTGGATATTACTGATTATCCAATGTACAAACGTGCACAACAAGGTATTGGCTATCTGGCACAGGAAGCTTCGGTTTTTAGAAAACTAAGTATTGAAGACAACATTTTGAGTGTTTTGCAACTGACTAAACTTTCTAAGGAAGAGCAAATTGCAAAGATGGAAAGCCTTATCGAAGAGTTTAGCTTAGAACACATTCGTACTAATAGAGGCGATTTGCTTTCCGGAGGAGAACGTCGTCGTACCGAAATTGCACGTGCACTGGCAACTGACCCTAAATTTATTTTATTAGATGAGCCTTTTGCAGGGGTTGACCCCGTTGCTGTCGAGGATATCCAGAGAATTGTAGCACAGCTAAAAAACAAAAATATCGGAATTCTAATTACCGATCACAACGTTCAGGAAACTTTGGCTATTACTGACAAAACGTACTTAATGTTTGAGGGTGGAATTTTGAAAGCCGGAATTCCGGAAGAATTGGTAGAAGACGAAATGGTTCGTCGTGTTTACTTAGGTCAAAACTTTGAACTTCGTAAAAAGAAACTTGAATTTTAAAAAAAAAGTACACAGTCGCAGTATTCAGTCTCAGTAAAAACTGTAAACTGCGACTGAATACTGTAAACTTATTCAACAGTTATAAACTGAAGTTGTTCTATATCTCCATTGTAAATATTGACATCTACGCGATGTTTGATTCCCGGCAAAGATGCTTTTTCTGTAAATTGCCAAAAAAGCCAATCGTCTTCGATTTTCTCTCTGTAGAAATTGTAATTGGCTATCCAGAATAAATATTCTCCAAACTCTTCTTTTAGAAAATCGCTGTAATAACGTTCTCCTGTATAAATTATGGGACGAACCTGATAATGTGCTTCGACTTTATTCAACCAACGTTTTAGTCCTTTTTTCAAACTATCCAAGGGTTGATTCTTCGGCAATCTTTCGATATCCAAAACGGGTGGCAAATCGCCTTTTTGCAATTTTACTGTTTTTATAAAAAGGTCTGCCTGCTCAATTGAGTTTTCGTTTGGTCGATAATAATGATAGGCTCCACGTATTATTTTATGCTCTTTGGCACCTTCCCAATTTTTTTTAAACTGGCGGTCTACTCTGTCATTTCCTGCGGTCGCGCGAATAAAAACAAACTTAACAGGATATTTTTCTTCTAAGACTTCGACTTCATCCCATTGCACTTTTCCCTGAAATTCAGATACGTCAATACCTATAACTTTTCCTTTATGGTTTTCGAGAACCTGAATGTTTCGAACATCCGAAAGATGTTTGTCGACCTCATCTTCCTCCAAAATTTTGCCTGATTTAAAGCCAAGATAATAGGACAGTCCATCACGATAATGATATACTGCACCCAGAAAAAACACTACTAAAAAGGAATAAATCAGGAACCGAATTGCTCGCCCAAAAACAGATCTTTGAGGTTTTGCTTTTCTGGAATAAGAAGTTCGTCTTGTTGTTTTTCTTGCCATTCAAATGAAACTACTTTTTCAAAAACATATTATTCACAACCGATAAGAACACATAAAAAATGATAATTACCGGTATTGCCATGTATTGAAGCACTACTACCAAAAGCAAAGAGATCAATAAAAACACTACTTGAAGTACATTATCTTTTAGGTTAAATTTTTTGATTTTTAAAGCAAACAACGGAATTTCGGCATTCAGGATATAAGCACTAAACAATGTGATTACTATTAAAACCCATTGATTGGTTAATATTTCGAGAACCAAAAGTGACGAATCTGAGTACATGTCCAGAACTACCTGCAAACTAATAATAAAAAGTGCGTTTGCCGGAGTTGGTAAACCAATAAACGAATCAGTCTGGCGTGTATCGATATTAAAATTTGCCAAACGGTAACAAGATCCTAAAGTTATAATAAATCCCAGAAACGGAATTGCAGGGCTTGTCCCTAACTCGTGTGCACTGTTTACAAACATAGAATACATAACATAACCCGGCACAACTCCGCTGGTAACCATATCTGCCAAAGAGTCTAATTGTAAACCAAGCGGACTTGAAACTTTGAATAATCTGGCAAAAAAACCATCAAAAAAATCAAAAAAGATTCCGAGACAAACCATGTAAAAAGCCATTAAGTAGTTGGCTTCTGAAACGAAAACAACGGCGATACAACCACAAAATAAATTGATTAATGTGATTAAATTAGGAATGTGCTTTTTAATATTCATGTTTTATAGTTTTGATATATGGAAAGGACAAATTTCGCATAATATGTGACAATTTCTACTATTAGTCTAAAAAAATTATAACCATTGGTAATAATAAATATTATATTTTTGGTAAAAATTAAAACAGACTTCGGTTTGCTAAAAAAAATCCGTTGAAGAAAATCTTTGTATTCTTATTATGTTGGAGTTGTACGCAACAGTATGCACAAACCGTTCGAAAATATTCAAATGAATTTATGAATATTGGTGTCGATGCAGCTGCATTAGGAATGTCGAGTGCAGTTGTGGCTTCTACAAACGATGTTAATGCGGGATATTGGAATCCGGCAGGTTTGACCAATCTTGAGGACCATCAGCTCTCTTTAATGCACGCCAATTATTTTGCCAATATTGCGCAATACGATTATATAGGTTATGCAAGCCCAATTGATGACAGAAGTGCCTGGGGTATTTCGATGATTCGTTTTGGTGTTGATGATATCATGGATACGACACAATTAATCGACAATCAGGGAAATATAGATTACAACAGGATTAGTTTGTTCTCGACTGCCGATTATGGTTTTACTTTTTCTTATGCCAGAAGATTGCCTGTTGAAGGGCTTCAATATGGGGTAAATGCCAAAATAATTCGTAGAATTATTGGAAAATTTGCAAATTCCTGGGGATTTGGTTTTGATGTTGGCCTACAGTTCGAACGAAACAATTGGAAATTTGGATTGATGCTTCGTGATATTACCACTACTTATAATGTCTGGAATATTGATGAGGAGGAATATGCAAAAATTGCCAATGCAATTCCGGGAGAGAATAATGAATTGCCGGAAAGTACTGAAATAACTTTGCCAAAAGCACAATTGGGAGTTTCAAGAAAGTTTGATTTTCATAATGATTACAGTCTTATGGTTGCTACTAATTTGAATATGCGTTTTGAGCAAACAAAAGACATTATCTCTACAAAAGCAGTAAGTATTGATCCTGCTTTGGGGTTTGAATTTGGTTATACTGATCTTGTTTTTTTAAGAGCGGGAGCAGGAAATTTTCAGAATGTAACGCAATTAGACAATACCGAAAAAATAAATTTTCAACCTAATATTGGTTTAGGTTTTAAATACAAAGGCATTCAGATTGATTATGCTTTGACTGACTTAGGAAATCAAAGTACTGCTTTGTACTCCAATATCTTTTCTTTAAAAGTAGATTTAGGTATCTTTAGATAAAATTTCAAAACCACAAACTTCTTAAAATTTTAAAGTATGAAAAATGTCATTTTAAAAAGAACACTTTTTAGTTTACTATTATTACTAAGTTTTATTGGTTACAGCCAAAGTTTGCCTTTGTCTAAAGAGGCTAAAATAAGCGTTATTACTTGCGGTTTAGGCAACGAAACTTATTCTTATTTTGGTCATACTGCTTTGCGTGTCGTTGATCCGGGAAATAATATTGATGTTGTTTTTAATTATGGTGCTTTTGATTTTTCTACACCTAATTTTGTAGCAAAATTTGCAAAAGGCGATTTGCAATATTTTGTAGTAGTACATTCTTTCCCTGAGTTTCTAAATGATTACACGAATGAAAAAAGAAGTGTTTTTGAGCAGGAATTGCTTATTTCTCCAGAGGCAAAACAAAAGCTTTTTGATAATTTGAATACTACTTTAGCTTCTCAGGATCGTTTTTATACTTATAAATTTATTGATAAAAACTGCACCTCGATGGTGGTAGATATTATTAATAAAACTTTAAATGATGTTGTTATTACCAAAAAAGGAGATACTGACAAAACATACAGATCGATCTTATTTCCTTATTTTGACGGGCACTTTTATGATCAGTTGGGCACAAGTATTATTTTTGGAACTAAAGTAGATCAATTGGGAACTAAGATATTTTTGCCGTTTGAGTTAAAAAACAGTCTGGAAAAAACGACCTGTCAAAATAAACCTTTAGTTTCTAAAACAAAAACATTATTAAGCTTTGAGAAAGAAAACCCAAGTTCATGGTGGAATAATGTTTATACCTATCTTTTTATCCTTGCTTTTGTAGTTTTGGCTCACAACAAAATAGTTGACAAAATCTATCTTTTGATTTTATCTTTTATAGGAATCTTTTTTACGTTCATGGGATTTTATTCCTCTCACCACGAATTGGCCATGAACTACAATGTACTTTTATTTAGTCCGTTATTGTTGATTTTGATTTTCTTTTCGATTGCAAAGAACAAAAGATGGACGTATCGTTCTGCTGTTTTACATCTATTATTTTTAATCGTTTACAGCATTTTCCTAATTAACAAAGCGCATTTTTTAATTGTTTTACCACTAATTATTACTAGTGGTTTTGTTCTGGTAAGAGTTGCCATTCGAAACAAAAAACGAATTCCAATTATTATCTAAATTATTGTCCGCGGTAAAATAAAACGGTCGTAATGGTTTTAAAAGTAATGCTTAGATCAAGAAATATACTTCGGTGCTTGATGTAGTATAAATCATATTGTAGTTTTATCAGGCTTTCTTCGATCGATTCACCATACGAATAATTGACTTGTGCCCAACCGGTAAGTCCCGGTTTTACAACATGCCTTGTTTCATAAAAAGGCATTACACGCGCTATTTCTTCAACAAAAAATGGTCTTTCGGGTCTTGGACCAATTACAGCCATATCGCCTTTTAAAACATTAAAAAACTGAGGCAATTCGTCTATTCTTGATTTACGCATCATTTTGCCAAACGGAGTAATACGTTTATCGTTTGAAGTTGCAAAAACAATTCCGTCAGACTCAGAGTCCGTAATCATGGTTCTAAACTTATAGATTTTAAAAACGATCCCGTTTTTGCCTACACGTTCCTGGGTATAAAACAAAGGTCCTTTGTTTGCAAAAAGATTGGCAATAAAAATTAAAGGAATAAAAAGGATACAAACCAATAATCCCACAAAAGAAAACAAAAACTCGATAGAGCGCACTAAAAACAGGTAAAGCTTATTGTTGTTGCTTCGGCTAAAAGGAAAAAAACGATAAAAATCCCTCGCTATATATTGTACCGGAATACGCTGGGTTTTACTTTCATATACCTGTGTATATTCTCTAATGATATTTCCGGATTCTAATAAGTGAAGTAATTGCTGGTATAAATCGGCTGTAATTCCGTCCGTTTTCTGAGAAGCGATTACAATTTCAGAAACCTGATTTTTGATCACAAAAGCTTCTAAGTCGCTCTTTTTTACTTCTTTTACGTAATGAAATTCTAAATCTTCCTTAGAAACTGAATCTGAATTTACGAAGCCAATAATTTTATAATGCGGGTCTACACTTTCTAATCCCAAAACCAACTCTTCGACTTGATTTTGATCGCATATTAAAACGACACTTTGAGAAAACCGATGCGATGCTAAGAAATAGACATAAAAAAACCGCCATAATAACAGGGTGATTAGTATCGTAAAATAAAAAATAATGATAATTAATCGCTGTTTGGGCAGTTCCGGAGATAAAACGGGCGTAAACAAATACGCTAAACTTGAAGAGGTGGCGGTAAAAACTACACTTTGAAGAATTTGCAACTGACTGCTTGCGACCTGCAAATTATACATCTCGAATATTACGCCAAATACGTAGACGTAACCAAGAAGCAAAATAATACTTAAAGCATTGCTTCTGTCAAAAACGAAGTAATGATAATCAAATACCAGGCTTAATACATAGAGCGCTGATAAAATGAAAATAGCATCAAAAACAAGAAGTAGTATTCTTCTTTCCGATATTTCGAAATGCATTTTATTGTTAGAAAACATTTATTCAACTTTGTTTAGGGGCTTAAACTTGAAGCAAATGTATCATAAAAAATTAGAATTTAGCCTAACGAATTTTCTGCTTTTTCAGGAATTTTAACTTGTACTAAAAGCAGTGATAAAGCATATACAAAAGCCGGCGCTGCTGTTCGCATCGCGGCATGATTAATCGTTAAGAGCCAAAAGACAAAAAAAGATAAAAAATACAGATGCTGCCTGTTGTTTACATAAACGATAAAAGGGGTCAAAAAAAGTATTAAAAGACCAAATACACCAAACAAACCATGCTCACTTAACATACGGGTAATCTCATTGTGCGAAGCCGCTTCTTCTCCAAATGTTTCTTTTCGGATTTGCTTACCCATTCCTGCACCAACTCCCAAAATAGGATTGTCCATAAAAAGTGCAAGCTCTTCGTTCATAATTTCTTCCCGACCTCCTAAACGATCTTTTTTTACGCGTCCTGCGGCATCTTGATTTGCATAACGCTTTTCTATAAGTCCATTGGTCTGAAAGGATGAATATCCCCAAACTCCTACCCCCATTAATCCGGTAAGAATAAAAACCAATAAAAATTTGCTTTTCCCTTTGGGATTTGAATACATATAAAGCAGGAACAATAAACAAACAATCATGGCAACTGCGGTTATGACTCCTCCTCTCGAAAAAGTAACAATACCTCTATAGGTTACAAATATTAGTAAACCCCCATTTAGGAGCATTATTTTTTTTGATTTTGAAAACAGTATTAATTGCGTAAAAAACACAAACATTCCTAACCCTAACGCAGTAGAAACCTGATTGGGACCAAAACCTCCCGAAGTTTCAAAATTAGATTGTGTTCCGGTAACCACATCACGAACACTGGGATTAAACAAAAATAAATATACTGTTGTACTCAGTATTGGCAACCCCATTGCTACTAATACGTTTTGTAAATCCGTAAACAAAATTCTTCGTTTAAACATATAAATCGAGGATATGGCTAAACATAACGGTCCCGACAAATTGAAAACCAATGATTTTTTTATATCTATAGAAGGATTAAACGCGGTAGATGTAATGAGAATAGCCGGAATTAGTAAAATCAGGAAAAACCAATATATAAATGCGTTGGTCGAAAAATTGCTGTAGATCATGCCTAACATCATGAAAAAAATGACATTGACTTTTACAAATTCATTATTAAAATTACCACCTGTCATTCGCAAAAATACCTCAACACCTACTAAGTATGCTGCCACTATAAGGACCTCATTGTTGGCATTTTTAGTTCGATAAACAATAAAAAAACCAACAGCCGGAATTACAAGGGCATATATCTTAGACAAAAAAGGCAATGCAAAAACAGCCACAGCAATTACTGCATGAATTAAAAGCAGGAAAATATATGACAACTTTGTATTTTTCATTTTTTATTTATTGTTTTCTACTGCAAAAGTAAGCAAAGATTCTAACCATAAAATATACTCTTTTATAATCGCGTTTTCGCTAAAGTTTAATTGAACTTTGGTGTATAATGCTAACCCCATTTCGGCTCTGTTTTTTTCAGAAGCAATCAATTTCTCAATTGCAGCAGCAAACTCCTCTAAATCGTTGGCTGCTACAATTATTCCTTCTTTTTCTGAAGTTATAATTTTCGAGATTTCGCCTACGTTTGTTGCCACAACAGGCAATTTGTATACGCCATATTCTAAAACAGCTAGCGGAAGTCCTTCTGAAAGTGATGGTAATACTGCGATCTCGCATTGCTCTAATGCAGAGCCAACGCTATTTGTTGTGCCATAAAAATAAACAACCTCATCTAGTTTTAAATCCTTTACCTTTTGTTTTAGTTTTGCCGAATACTCATCCTCAAAATCTTTCCCGAACAAATGAAATGTCCAATCCGGAAATTGCTCTTTGATCATATTAGCTGCATCAATTAATAATTCATGATTTTTTTGGGGACGTAAATTAGCGACACAAATAATTCGTTTTCCTTCTGATCCTTTTAGGATTTGTTTTTCAGGAGAAACGGAATCAATTATAAAATTTGGAAAGTAAACAATATTGGAAGACCATAAATATGATTTTGCCCAATTTTTTAAAGCCGAATTTACGGCAATACTACCTGCAAAAAAAAAGGAACTTAATTTTAAACTTAGGTTTTTTCGAGCAGACAAATCTTGTGAAATACCATAATGATCGTGCCAGATAATTTTGATTTTGGGCAATGTTAGTTTAACCAAAACTGCTATAAAAAAAGAAGAACTATGTGCATGAATCATATCTACTTTATTCTTTTTTAAATAGTTTCGCAATCTAAAAACAGCCTGAAAATCTATTGTTTTCTGTTTCTTTAAAAACAAATAAGATACTTTTTGATCGATTTGGCTAACCAGTAATCCTTCTTTACGAGAGACCACTAAACCAGAAAACTGTATGTTTTTTGCTAATGCATTGGCATAATTAATCGCCATACGTTCTGCACCTCCTGCTTCGAGGGAGTCTATAATTTGTACGATTCTCATTTTGACAATAGTTTTTTTATTTCGGTTTCAAAAACATCTGTTGTATAATTTTGCGACCATTCGAGTGCTAAATTACTTTTGGCAGAAAAGCTTTCGGGGTTCTCAAGTATTTCTCTTATTTGATTTATATCTTGCTCTGGATTCATTTCTAGCAAAAGGCCTCTTTGCCCATAATCGAGCATAAAAGGAACGCAGGAAACTTTGCTTGCAATAGGCACACATCCCCAAAACATTCCCTCGGCAATGGCTTTGGGCCAACCTTCGCTTTTTGAGGGCAGGATTACAAAATGACTTTTTTGATAGGCTCTTTTTACTGTTTCCTGATTTTGATTGCCGTGCAAAAACACCTGTTTTTCTAAATTATGGGTTCGAATATAGTTTTCTAAAGAAGTTCTTTCATTTCCTTCTCCAAATAAACTTAAGGTTGCATGATATCCTTTTTCAAGTAATTCATGAACTAATTGTATGGCATACAATGGATTTTTTCCGGGAGCCAGACTTCCAACAAAAATAAATTCTATGGTTGTATCTAAGCTCGTTTTTTGAATAGTTTCTTTTTCAGCATTGGCATAAGTAGCGGTAAAAAAAGGCTTGATGTTTTTAGACTGATTTTGCCAGTCCCCATATACCAAAACTTGCATATTTCGGGTCAAAAAGGTATTGCTCAAAATCTTTTTTTGCAATTTATACGAGAAGGGCTGTTTACTTTCCGGGTCCCAATTTCCGGCATATTTGGCTGTTTTCTTTTTAGATGGAAAAAAAACTTGTACAAAACACACCAATAAACCTATATTTCCGGGACAACGCAAATGAATATGATCTGCATTTTTCATTGCACGAAACAAAACTAAAATATTATAAAAACTGAAAAAAAAGGCTTTCAGAATATTTGCAAATGAACTTAAACTAAAATCTATTAGCTTAAAATGTTTTTTGATGGGAAACGGAATTTTGGTTATTAAAAGACCATTTTCTTTTTCCCAAACGGGACAACAAAACATAAACTCATCGGCAAATTTTTCTAATACCACGAGTTCATTTACATAAGGGCTATACGCAAACGGAACCTGATCTTTGTAAATTATTGGTGCTGTCGAAACAATTAATAATTTCATTAAATATATCCTTTTGAGCCTCTTTGCGAGATTATTATTGCCGGAACCCCCATTGCAACAGCATTGTCCGGCAAAGAATCTTTTACCATTGAGCAAGCGCCAATAAGTACATTATTACCAATCTTAATTTTGCCGGCAACCACTACATTTGCCCCAATATAGACATCGTTGCCCAAAACAGGAGTTCCCCGTTTTTCACCAGAGCCTGATACTCCAATAGTAACACCTTGCGATATATTGCAATTGTCGCCAATACTTGCATTTGCGTTGATAATAATACCTCCAAAATGACCTATATAAAAGGAATGTCCAATTTTTACAGAAGATGGTATAGAAATTCCGGTTAGAATTTCAATCCATTTTTGCCAAATTAAAGTTGAAAACAATAAGGGAAGTCTAAATAACTTCCAGGTGATTTTTGTATAAACATAATGCGCAATTCTATGCTGAAAAGTAGCCCAAAAACCCTGAGTAAAAAATACAATGACAAAGAAATGGCCGCCATATTTTTGGCATTTCCTGTAATCTGATTTTATAAGTTGAAATACATTCATTATATATTTATTCTCTTGGTTTATTAAAAATCAAACTAAACCATCCTAAACTTCTACCGATACTTTCTGTAAAAGCAGCTTTTTTATGATTTGAAGTAAATGTATTGCTAAATCTAACGAATGTCAAAAGTAATGTAATTGCATTCCATTTTAACCAGTCCTTGAAATTTGGGTTTGGATTTTTAACACGCCATACATACCATCCGTTTCTAACGACCATTTTTCCGTATTTATATTGATTTGGACGCCCTGAGGCAGCATGAAAATGACCTAGTTTTGCAGCTGTATTTACATATAATCTTCCCGTTTTAGCAACCCTTAAAGAAAAATCGGCATCTTCGTAGAGACCATAACCTTCAAAATAAGTTGAAAATGAAAGTTGTTCAAAAACCGATTTTCTAAATGAAGAAACTCCTCCCATCAATTGTTCAACTTCGTATGTTTTGTAGCTTGGGGGTAAAAAACCAACACTTCTTCCATGCGAAAACAAAGGGGAGAAACCTGGCAGACAATTACTGTCTAAATTTAGTCTTTTGCGTAAAACGAACCTGCTTCCATCTTTACGTTTCCATCCATCAAAATAAAATTCATTTATAGAAGGCTTGTAGTCATCATTAGTTTTAATCCAATTTGTTTCATTGGTAATATAGCCGCCAACTCCTAGTGCATCCGGATAAAGTGTATAGGTTATAATTAATTCTTCAAAATAATTTTCTTCCAGGATTGTATCATCATCAAGAAAACAAACAATCTCGCAATTTGGGGCTACCTGAGCTATTCCAAAATTACGCTGTTTTGTCAATCCTCTTTCTTGATCCGGAACAAGAAAATATTTTAATTTCTCAATTTTATTTTGATCTAATATTAGTTTTGTCTTATTATCTGTAGAACCGTCAATAATTAAAATTTCAGCGGGATATAAATTTTGCCTCCTAATCGATTGTAATAAAGTTAACAATGGCTCAGGGCGCATATACGTGCAGATTATAAGAGAAAATTGCATCACTTTTATTTGTATCTAATTCCTAATTCGTTCAATTTTCCAGCATAAAACAAAGACTTTTTAAATTGCAGGTTTTTGTATGGCAATCTAAAAAAACGATATAAAAACAACTTCTTAGGCCCTTTAAAGAGGTACAGAAAAAAATGTTTGTACTTATACTCTTTTACTTGCATAGGTGTAAAATGCTTAACAATTCCGTACATAACTGTAGGGCTGGGAACGGGTTTTATTTTTTTTACCGGAATGCCAAGTTCCCAAGGTTGGGTTTTTCTTTTTTTGCCAATAATTTTAGCCTGATTTCCCCAAAATCGATATCCGCCTACTGGTGGCTTTAGATGCAAATTAGCCGAAAAAGGATTTGCAATAACAGTTAATCCCAGTTTAGTCAATGACATTCCAAAATCATTGTCTTCTCCGTATCCCCCATCAAAATTAACATCATTACCAACTAATTTTCTAACATATTCTGTTTTAACACAAGAATTTGCATTACTAAAAATTTGAGTAGTACCTACTTTCCATCTTTTATCGTTTAGCTTTTCTAATTTTAAATCGAGATCTTCTAAGTTTTGTTGTTGGTTGTCTGCCCTGATATCTAATCCATTGCAGGCAAACACATTATAGGTTTGCAAGATACTAAGATGATTTTTTATAAAATCTGATTTAAACCGGATATCATCATCTCCAAAAACGATGTAATCTCCAGTGCATAAATCAATCGCTTCATTTCGGGCCCTACAACTTCCTTTGGTTTCCTGCCACTTAATAATGAGTTCAAAAGGATATTTCTTTTTATAATACAGACTTTCTTCTCTTTGTTCTTTTGGAGTTGCATCGACTACCACAACCTGAGAAACCGGATAATCCTGATGGACCAAATCGTCCAGTAATTTTAAAGTAAAATCCTGTCGCATCATTGTTGGAATAATGTAACTTACTGTTGGATTTCCTTTTATGTCTTGCAATTCACGAGGCTTTATAATAGGTTTTGCATTTGACTTTTTAAAGTTTTTACTGGCATAAAAAAAAGCATTCCACTCTTTCCATTTCCAGAAACCTTCTCTGTAAAGCATAAATACAGAATGTTCTTTTTTGAAATTTTTTCTAAAAAAGACATATCTGTCTTTCTCTGATATATTGATTTTCTCTTTATTGTTATCTGCAAACAGACCTTTTATGTAAAGCGGAATTGCACCGGAATTTCGTAAAGCGTTATAGCCAAAATCCAATGCCTGAATTTGCAGATTTTGATATTCTGTATCAAATCCCCCTAAAGTTTCCCATACTGATTTTCGAACGGCAAAAGAATTTGAATTAATCCTCCAGCTTACACATTCGTCTAAATTATCAAAATCATTTATGTACCAAAAAAATGTAGCCGTTTGATAAACTAATTCCGGAAATACATTTTTATAACCTTGTTCAAATGAACTATGCCAAATATCACCCGCGCCAGAAGATAAAATCTCCAGTTTTGCCAAGTCAGGTTTCCCATTGTAAAGAATAATTTCTCCCGTAGTGGTTACAAATTCGCTTAATTTCATTTCTCTATTCCGGATTTATTATTTCTTTATAAAAATTAATGTTGTCATTTGTTATTTTATCTGCACTAAAGAATTGTTGCACCCTAATTCTGGCTTTTTTTCCTGTTTCTTTTGCCAGACCTGAATGATCCAGAAGTTGACTAACTCTTGTTGCAAATAGATCATGCTCTTTTGGATGCACTAAAAAACCACTTTCATCATTAATAATCACTTCGTTTGCCCACCCAATATTAGATGCCACAATTGCTTTTTCCATAGCCATAGCTTCAAGCCAGGAAACCGGAAAAGCTTCGGCAAAAGAAGGGAACACACAAACTGTTGCTTGTTCAATTTTCTTTTTAATTTCAAGATAAGGAACACTTCCTAAATACGAAACATTTGCTTTGGCCCTTTCTGAGAACAGTTCTTGCATCATTTGATATGTCGAAGAATTACCGGAAATAATATCAGGCACATCTTTACCTACCAAAATTAGTTTTGCGTCAGGATTAGTTTCTATAACTTTATTAAAGATCAAAGGCAACTCTAAAAGTCCCTTTTTTCTAATTAAACTTCCAAAATAAAATATGTTTTTATTTATTGATGAAATATCGTTTGAAGGCTGAAATAAATTTACATCAATAAGATTTTGAATCACTCTAAATCTTTTGTTCAGTCCAAAAATGGCATTTGTTGTATCTGCCGTAAACTGACTGACTGACAATAAAGTGTCTGCTTTTTTTAAAGCTCGTTTTTCATGAAATTTATTTATCCACTTTACTGGGCGATTATCTAAATGACAAAAATAAGTATCTGAACCGTGTAATCGAATTATCAAAGGGCATTTTTCAGGTTGGATAAAAGAAGTAATTCCTGTCCAGTCTGGTGCCTCTACTAAATCGATCTTTTTATCAGCATATAATTGATTAATAACTTTTTCGATTTTTTTTCTGGTTAAGAACCAGGATAAACCTTTCAGTTTTACATTCTTTATCTGCTGAATAATTATTCCGTTATCATCAAAAATTTCATCTTCTTTCTGACCATAAACCAGAACGCGAACTGAAATTCCTTTTTGTAAAAGTCCAATTGCCAAATTTTTAATACTAGTCCCTAAACCGCCGGAGTTTCCGGTTTTAGAATGTGGATATTCTGGGGTTAGAAAAGCTATTTTCATCGTTTATTTATTGAAAAAATCTTTTAAAATTCTAGTTGTAAACATTTTTGCTCCTGTATCAGTCATGTGTCCACAAGACGAAAAATACTTGTTTTCGACTACTACATTTTCATAATTATGAATTTCAGGATAGCCTTTTTTTACTTTATCAAAATAATTCATCCCTACGACATTTTCGCACATTGGGGTCATTACTGCAATAAAATTGATCTTGTTCGCCTTGCACGTATTTTTGATTTCTTCGTAATATTTATTGTGTGACAAAGGATTCAAATTGACAATATTGTTTTTCATATTGCCGTTTTTATGTTTTTTTAACGGATAATAACCTAAATTGTCTAATGCATTTGTTGATTTTCCTTTTGCAATATTATATATTTCCCTAAAACCTATCTTAGCATCATATTTTATATATCTGTAAAAAGGAACATAATACAATTCGTTAAAATTTTCCTGAGTCAAAAAATGATCTTTAATAACTTCTGAATGATGAATATAGGGCAAAAACTTTGCTCCAACACCTTCTGATTCATGATCTGTAGAAAGATTTAGATCTGCTTCCAGAATAACATTTTTTATAACATATTTTCTTTCGATCATTAATTTCAACAGTAACGATGCCTCGAATAAATGTCCGCCGCTCATCCCATAATTAAAAGTTTTTAATCCTTTGTCTTCGAACATTTGTGCAACAAAATGATTATTTGCTCTTGATGAACCTAAGATTACAACATCGTATTTTTTTGCTTTAGAATTCACAACCGTTTCTATCTTTCCACGGTTTTTAGATTGCATAAAAATTGCCGTATACAATCCGTCTAATGCAACTGCTATGAGGATTGTTATTAGTAAAATTTTGGTGGTATAAATTAAAAAACGTTTCATTAAAATTGAAAATATATAAATTCTTTATAGTCAGAAAAAGTTCCAAATGCCATAATTGCTGCTATTGCCAAAGCGATTTTAAGTACTGTTCTTTTTCCTGACAGAGGCTCTACTCTGGTACGATTGTTCCATTCTATCAAAACAAAAACAGCAATCATGATTAACAATTCATAACTGTAGCGTTCATTATCGAGGTATTGAAAGCTAAAATCCCTATTGGTAATAATTCGTTTTAAATACAAAACCGCATCTGAAATCGTTCTTGCTCTAAAAAACACCCAGGCTGTACAGGTTAACAAAAAAGTATAGAAAATACTCCAAATTACTTTTACAGAATCAAAATTAAATTTGAGATGAATAGCATCCATATTATTTCGGTTGCTATTTGATAAAAGTAACGGTAGAAAATAAACCGCATTTATAAATCCCCATGCTAAATAGGTCCAATTGGCTCCATGCCAAAAGCCACTTACTACAAAAATGATAAAGGTGTTTCTGATTTTCATCCAGATTCCGCCTTTGCTTCCGCCTAACGGAATGTATAAGTAATCTCGAAACCACGATGAAAGCGATATGTGCCAACGACGCCAAAACTCAGCAATGTCTCTCGAAAAATAAGGGTAATTAAAGTTTCGCAATAAATCCAGCCCAAACAGTTTTGAAACTCCCAAAGCAATATCTGAATATCCGGAAAAGTCACCATAAATTTGAAAAGCAAAATATATTGCTCCTAAAATAAGGGAAAATGAATTCATTGAAGGATAATTATCAAAAATAGCGTTGGCATAAGTTGCACAAGTATCTGCGATGACTATTTTTTTGACCAATCCCCAAATTATCTGATAAATTCCTTCTTTGGCAATTTCAAAATTAAATTCTCTTTTTACTTTTACCTGAGGCAATAAATGTGTCGCTCGTTCTATTGGTCCGGCAACCAAAAGCGGAAAATAACTTACAAATAAGGAATAATCTACAAAGTTATGTTCTGCTTTTATTCGTTTGTAATAAATATCGATAACGTATGATAACCCATGAAAAGTGTAGAATGAAATTCCGACAGGAAGAATTACATTTAATAATAAAGGACTTGCCTTAACGCCAACTGTATTTAATAATTCTGAAAAAGATGCGGCGAAAAAATTGTAGTATTTAAAAACACCCAAAAATCCTAAATTAACTAAAATACTGAGCCAGAACCAAAATTTACGGCTTCGCTCTGATTTTCCTTTTTCAATTTGAATTCCGGTGTAATAATCTAAAAAAGTAGAAAAAACCAATAAAAATAAAAATCGCCAATCCCAACAAGAGTAAAAATAATAGCTTGCAACAATTAATAAAGCATTCTGAGTACTTTTTGTTTTATTAAATACAAACCAATACAGAAAAAAAACGACTGGTAAAAAAATAGCGAATGCTAACGAATTAAAAAACATATTTTATTGCAGTAATTTAAAATTTAATACATTTTGTTTTGGAGTAGTTCAAAATGATTTTCTACCATTTTTGGCAAAGAAAAGGAATTAGCTATTAATTCTCTTGTATTAACTGATATCTTTTTGTTTCCCAAATAAACATCTTCAAGAATTTTTGCCAGCGCTTTTACATTTTTTGCATCAAAAATATATCCATTCTTTCCTGAAGTTATGGCTTCGGTATTACCCCCAACATTGGTCGTAATTACTGGAACATTTGCGGCAAGACTTTCTAAAATTGACAAACTAAAACATTCCATATGCGTGGGCTGCAACATATAATCATATTGCGAAAAAATTTCATTCAGATTTGGTTTACTTCCCATAAAAGCAAAACAGTTTTGTAATTGGTGTTTTTCGATTTTTTGCACTAGCTGTTCTTTATAGGGTCCGTCACCATAGATTGCAATTTGAATTTGATTTTTGATGGCAACAGGAAGAAGATTTACTGCTTCAATTAAATCCTGAATTCCTTTGGATTCTCTAAGATGAGAAGCGACTAAAAAAACAGGTTTTACATTATTTCTATTTTCTCTAGCCAAAATACTATCCAGAATTACGCCGTTGTAAATAGTTAAAGTTTTAGATTTTAAGTGAGACCCGAAATCCTTTAAAATTTCATTTACCGTATAATTTGAAACTCCAACAAAAACATCAATGTATTTCGAGAATAATACTCCTTTAAGTCTTTTATTTATTTTTTTTTTGAACGAATATCCATTCAAAGGTCTTGGATTATGATCTACAGCAATTATTTGAGCATTTGAAACTTGTTTTATACTATAAAAAAAAGAAGTACATAATTCTACAAAATGAGTAATTATATGCGTGTATTCCGGTTTGTTTTCTTTGTAGAAAGAAAGAAAACTGTTTTCTATACTTTCTTTTGTATTGCTATAAATAGTTAAATGCGAATAATGACCATGATTTGATTGATTTGGAAAAAACCAATCTGTCTCAATATTATTTTCTTTACATTTTTTATCAAAATCCCAGAAAAAATAATCCATACCTCCTACACGTTCCGGAAGTAATTGGTAATTGCATAAAATTGCTATCTTTTTTTTTACCATTATAAATGCGATAAAATTTCAGCAATTCTTTTACTTGTATCTTGCAATGATCCTCCAATTTGGAGTTCAATAAATTTGGCTCTTTCTGCTTTTTTAACGTCAACATTATTTAAAATTTTATTGATTCCTTCCAGATATTCTTCTTCATTTTTGACAATATCTGTTGAATTTGAATCTACTAATTTAGATAAATGTTCATATTTTAAAAACTTTTGATCATCAAACCATCCATTTGTTTCATTCCCAAAAACAGGATTTATCACCGGTTTATCAAAAAGAAAAGCATCTAATGTTATGGTTGACAAAACATTAATAGATAAGTCGCAATATTGTAATAACGATTTTAAATCATTAAGATCTGCTACAGATGGCACTCTTTGTGTCCATGCTTCCTGATGTCCTTCGCGACTAATATTCCAATCCGGAAAATTCCATATTATAAAAGGATATTTTTTAATATGTTTTTCAAATCGGGTTGGTTCTTCTGCCGGAGATGTTCTCACGATAAGATTCACCTCTTTTGCCAATTTTTTTTGAGCTATAAATTCAGCTAAAATTTCTAAGTAAATTGGGTCATTCTCACTGCTGGCATCGTTGCAGGTAAAAAAAATAGTTGGCTTATCCGGATTTAATTTAAACTTATTTTGAAAGCCGGCTTTATCATAACCATATTTATTTAAAACATACGGTTCGAATTGTGGTGTTCCCACAACCGCTATTTGATTTTCTTTTACAGATCGATAAAAAGTTAACAATTCTTGTTTCATCAAATTACTCCAAACAAAATAAAAGTCAAAATTACCCGCCATTCTTCCTTTTGAAGCCAGGTTATCCCAGCTAAAAATAAAAGCAGAAGTTTTTATTTTTAATTTTTCGGCAGCATATATAAGCGGCGCAATAAAGGGTGGCCGCTGATGTGTAAAGAACAATACCGAAATATTATTTTCTTTTAATATTTGCCCGTATTGCTTTGTTATTGCATTAGATCGAAAGGTTTTTTGCTGCCATTTATTGTATTTAAGAATCCAATTTTCAGAATGGACTAATTTTGAATATTGATGAATAAACCGAGTCGCATAACCTCTTGGATTTTTAGCTTTTGATTGGGTAATTTTTAAATTATCAGCAATACCAAAATTGCCTTTTGCATGCAATTGCAAATGGGTAACTTCTTTGGCTTTTCTAAAAAACCAAGTATAAAATGATTCTTCAAAAACTTCTAACTCTATAATTTTACAGTTTAGATCAAAATTATCGTAAACTTTTTTGGGCAAACATGAAAAAATGATTACTTCATTAAAATTAGCTTTGGCTTCATAAATAAAATCGCTTAATATAAAATTGCGAAACCCAACTCCATCAGTAATTACAACACCTAAATTTTTCATCAATTTTATTTTAAGCTTCCTATTCTTCCATGATCCGAGTAAGATCTGTGCACTACAAACTCATTATCCAGAGGTTTTTCTGAAAGAAATGTTATATCGCAAAAATACTTTTCTTCGACAGGATTTAATCTCCAGGGCACGATGTTTTTGTAATCTAATGTCCAGTTGTTTTTCTCTAAATCTTTTGTTTTCAAATCATTCCAGGATGTAATATAATCTATCCATAAATAGCCTAATTGCCAAGCTTGTTTTTCCAGATTTTCCAGATTTTCGATATCTGTAATTCTCAGTCCGCCAACATTTTCCTGACTTACTGCTCTGGATCCGTCTTCTAAAACTATTCCTTTTATAGAGGGTTGTTGAAAATAATGTGTATCTTTTTTTATTAAATGATCTACCTCTACCGCAACTTTTTTACAAACTGTCTCGAAACTGGTTTCCATAAGATTAGGATTTATTTTTACATAGCGAACTAAATCATAATATCTTACCCAGCGCATATTTTTATACAATCCTAATCCGGCCTCATTTGCAGCTGTTGCTGCCAGAGGATAATAATTTCGAGCCAATTCATATAGCTTTCCTAAAATACCTTTTCCTCTGCATTCTTCATTAAGGTATACATTGATTATCCAGGCGAGTTCTCCTCCAAAATTGGCTCCAACGTGCCCAACGACTGCTCCTTGCTCGTTTAGACAAATAAAAGAACGTCCAAATTCTTTATTTCCAAATTGCCATTCCCAAAATTCCTTGTGGTGTAACGGATGGTTTTCTCTATAAATTATTTTGAAAAAAGAGTGTAAAATTTCCCAATCTTCTACGGTTGCTTCTCTGGTGATCATATTTTATTATAATTTTTTCCTCCAATTAAATCGTTACAATCAAATCTGTTTAATAACAACGGATTTTCATCTAAAGTATTAATTCCTCTTGTGGTTGTAAATCCTATTTTATATCCGGTCTTTTTTGCCAAATCTGCTACCAAATCTGTACAAACTTCCGGAGTTCCGTACGGATAGGAAATTATATTTACAGCTGAGTTTGTTAATTGATCTAGATACGTTTTTGTTTTTTCAAGTTCGGTTTTAATAGTCTCAGTCTCTAACAATCCTAACGGATAATGGCTATGTGTATGACTACCCAAATAACCTTTACTGGCAAGTTCTATCAAATTTTGTTTGGTCATATAAAGAGAATCCAGAACAGTATTTTGGTCAAAATGAAGATCAAACAACTTGTTTACTATTTGCTCTTGCTGTTTAAAATCTAATTTGAAATTTAATATATATTTTAGGGCTGCACTTTTTTCATCATCATATCTGTAAATTTCCTGTGCCTTTTTTTCCTCTAATGGGGAAAATGGCAGATCAATAAATTTTTCCAAAAATTCTGAAGACGAAATAATTGATCTTAACAAATGAATTTTATGAACGGTGCTTACTTTTTTTTCTTCACGATTAATTGAATTAACAAAAAAAACAGCCGGAATGTTCAGTTCGTCTAAAACAGGTAAAGCCAGATCGAACTGCTCTTTTAATCCATCATCAAACGTAATAAGCAAATTATTTTCTTTTGATTGTAATATTGTATTTAGATTGGAAACTAAATCATTTGGATGAACAAAATGACCCTGATTTTTAAGCAAAATTAATTGCTGCTTAAATTCATTAGGAGTTAGTCCAAATATACTGGGATATTTAGTTTTAAAATCTAATCGGATATAATGGTAATTACTAACTGTAAGCATGTTTAAACGATGGCTATTGTTTCGTTATGGCGGGTATGATTAAAATTTTGGAATATACGTTTCTATTTTTCTTTTCAATTTGAAAATCTCCTTTTCTATCGTAATAATAATGGGATAATTGTCAAAATAGGCATTGCCTCCTTTAAAATGAACCAGCTCTTTTGGTGTATTTACAGCATCTGATTTTTCTAATCCTAAAGTCTTAATCTGATTTACCAGGAAAGGAAATAACTGGTATTCATTTAAAATCAAATCTCTGGCTTTTGATATTGCATCCAGATTTTCTTCCCATTTATTCGAGTTTACAATTTCTTTTAAAAATAAATCAATATGTTTATCATTAGGATCGATCTGAATAAAAGAACCTTTAGGAAAAAACTCTTCAATTCTGTTGCAGCCAAAATACAATGGCATCGTATAGCTTAATAAACAATCTGTAATTTTTTCTGTCCAATTGTAATCACTTTGAAAATTTTCGTAAGCGATGGCATATTTAGCTGTATTTAAGACCTCCCATTTATCATCAATAGGATTGATCCCTCTTCCGTAAAGATGAACAAAAGGTAAGGGTTTAATCCTGTCTAAAAAATCCATTCTTTTATTATGTCCCTTTGATGTTCTTTGATTACTGGTTACCCAAACAATCTTATTTTCTTTTTGCAGGCTTTCTACTTTTAAATCCTGCAGAAAATCAAAATCTTTGTCGATATGCCAGGGTAATGCGCCATGAGAAAGAATATTATTTTTTTTAATGTCTAATTGATTAAAAATCAACTTTACATTTTTATTGGCATATTGCCTGTATTTAGAAACCTCATTAGCAGGCTCTAAACAAATATGTATGATATTGTTTTTATTTACTTGTATCGAAAAATCCTTTTTGGGGTATTCTAAAATTACCAAATAATCACATTCTTCAACAGCATCTTCTGTAAATGTAAAGTCGCCCCATTTCATAGAATGATTGGGTGTCTGTCTCTTTAGATCAGGATAACTGAAATAACGTTCTATCTTTATTACCATATTTTAAAGTCAAATCTGTTCATATATTTTACGAGTTCTTTCCCTTTAATATTAGGAATCAAAATTCGATTAATTTTTTTACTTAATTTATTTTTATAATTTGAGTAATTGTTATTCGCTAACAGCATTCCTAAACAGTCTAATTCCTGAAGAACTTTGAGTGTTTCGCCATTATAGGAACCATGAGGTAATGCCAAATATCGTATCGATTTCGTAATTAGTTTATTCAATTTTTCTATTGAAAAACTTAGTTCTTCTTTCTGTTCCTGATAACTTAAATTCTCAAAAGAGTAATGATTATGAGTATGTATCCCAATATCTATTAATGGATGATCAGAAAGATATTTAAGCTCTTCATTACTTAATGATCTGAAATCTTCCTGATCGTAAAATGGAATTTTATTTAATTTTTCAAATTCTAAAAGCCATATTTCCTTTTTCTCCGTTGATAATTTGCTGATGAAACTGGAAATATTTCCGTAAGAATGCGTTTTTTTTGATACTTGTTCTTTTACATCCGGAAGATAAAAAAAAGGTTCACAATGTGTATAATCAAATACAAAACGATCCCACCAAAACTCTTTTTTACTGTCTATATTTAATGTGGTTACAAAAATAGTTGCCGGTATTTGATATTTCTCTAAAAGAGGCAAAGCATTTAGTAAATTATCGGCATATCCGTCATCAAAAGTAATAACTATTCCGGTTTTTTTTAATGAACTCCAATCCTCTGACAGTCTAAGAATTTGATAGTTTTTTTTGAAATAGCAAAGTTGCTCTTCAAAACTAACCAAATCAACGGTCAGGTATTGCAATTCTTTTCTAACCTCATTACTTGTTCTATGATACATTGCTACTAAAACCGGTTTTCCTGAAAACATCCGGTTTTTGGCTTTGTTGCATTTGTAATATATAGCTTTAAGTTTCGTTTTCATTAATTAGATAAATCTCTAAATTGTTTTTGGTGATTCAATTGCCAAATATCTGCTTTTTGAAGGCATTCAAGAAATAATAAATTACTATTTCCTTCACCAAAATCATTGGCTATATTTTGCACTTTATGTGAATCTATCACTGAAAGTGCTTCTTTTATACCGTTTTCAGAATAATCTGTATTGATTATATCTGCGTGAACTGCTCTGTTTTGCTGGCGGGTTCCAATATTTATGATTGGAATACCATAATACGGAGCTTCTCTGATTCCTGCACTACTATTGCCAATAATGAATTGACTATTTTTTAATAATGTTAAAAAATATTCGAAACGCAACGATGGAAAGATTCGGAATCTTTTATTCTCTTTTAGTTTTTTGTAGGCTTCAATAATAAATTGGCTTCCTAAATCATTGTTAGGAAAGATCACTATATAATTATGATTGTCTTGCAACAACGAAGCTGTAAAGGCTTCGGCATATTTTTGCATTTCTTTAATTTCTGTAGTTACCGGATGAAACATTACTATTGCATAGGTATCATAATCAATTTTATAATAGTTTTTTGCAACATCTAAATCCGGCAATTGGTCTGAGAACATAATATCAATATCAGGAGAACCAATGGTAAAAACAGACTCTTTAATTTCTCCCATTTGAATCAGTCTTTTTGCGGCTTGCTGGTTGGAGACAAAATGTATGTGGCTTAATTTACTCACACTATGCCTGATCAATTCATCGACTGTTCCTGAAACTTCGCCGCCCTCGATATGTGCTACCAAAATATTGTTGAGCGAACCCACTATGGCCCCGGCAAGAGTTTCGACCCGATCTCCGTGCACCACTATCATATCCGGGTTTATGGTTTTGCAATAACCGGACAATCCTTCGATGGTTTTGGCCAACGTAAGATCCATTGTCGTTTCGTGTGTGTGATTTTCGAATGTAAAGACATTCTTAAAATTACAACGCTCAATTTCTATCAACGTATAACCGTATACTTCCTGCAAATGCATACCGGTTACAAAAACAAAAACCTCAAAATCAGCGCGGTTTTCCAATGTTTGTATTAGTGATTTTATTTTACCAAAATCAGCACGGGTTCCTGTAAGAAATAGAATTTTTTTTGTTGAATTACTCAAAGTCTGAAAAATCTAATTGTTCGTCATTTTCAATATCTCTTGCCGCTATTTTGCCTATTAAATCATTAAAATGTTCTGCCAGGATTTTTCCTGTACCAGGACGTTTTACCCAAATATTTTCTTTGGTTAATCGTTCGCCTTTTTTAATTGGAGCAATCGCACAAACGGTAGCAAATGCAAAATCTATTGTAACTTGTTCTTCTGCTGCCGGTTTTTTTGTACCACCGCGCATTAATGCTATTTCTGCGCTTGAAACAATTAATTCCTGACAAGCTTTTTCATCCATACTACAAATGATGTCCGGACCTGTTCGTTGCATATAATCTGTAAAATGTCTTTCTAAAATGCTGGCCCCTAAAGCTACAGCGCCCAAACATGCATTATTGTTCAAGGTGTGATCGCTTAAACCAAAAACTTTATCCGGAAATGCTTCGTGCAATTCTACCATCGCCCCAAAACGTACTAAATGAATAGGTGTTGGATATAAATTTGTAGTATGCAACAACGCTACGGGAATATTGTGTTTGTCGAAAATAGCAACTGCTTTTTGTACGCTTTCTATCGTATTCATTCCGGTACTTAAAATTACCGGTTTCCCAAAGGAAGCAATATGCTCCAGTAACGGATAATTATTACATTCGCCGGAACCTATTTTGTAAGCGGGAATATCAAATTTCTTTAATCGCTCTGCTGCTGCTCGAGAAAATGGTGTCGAAATAAAAATCATGCCTTTACTTTCGACATATTTTTTAAGTTCGAGTTCTTCATTTTCATTCAGGGAGCATCGTTCCATTATTTCATAAATCGAAACATCGGCATTTCCGGGAATTACTTTTTTTGCAGCACCGCTCATCTCATCCTCGACAATATGGGTCTGATGTTTTACAACCTCAACTCCTGCCCTGTGTGCAGCATCAACCATTTCTTTTGCAACTTGCAGGGAACCTTCATGATTAATTCCGATTTCGGCAATTACTAAAGGTGGAAAATCTTGTCCAATTTTTCTTCCTGCTATTTCTATATATGGGTTCATAAAGTAGGTTCTTAAGGTTTTATATGTTTATGGTATAAATATTGGGCATAATCAAAATCTTCTTGCGTGTCGATATCTACATGGGCAAAAATATGATCTATTTCGAAAGGAAATGCATTTTCAGAAACAATTACATTATCCATAATCAATGTGGCATTTGTAATATATAATAATCCATTTTCGAAATAAAGTGGTTCAAGATCCTGACTTCTTTGCCCAATTTTATAATTGTATGGAATAAACTTTTGATCTTCTATTTTTCCAAATTTTTGATGATTTCTGGAAACACTGAATAAACTGCTATGGCTTTCTTTTTGATAGATCGTAAAAGCTTCTTTTAGTAAATTTTCCGGTCGAACGGGATTTGTAGGCTGAAGTAAAACAATATTTTCTGTATCCTGATCGATGTTTTGCAAAATATGCTTTAATGCAGAAACTGTTGGCTCAAAATCTCCTGAAATGTTTGCAGGTCTGACAATTACTTTTGCACCATACTCTAAAGCTACTTTTTTTATACTTTCATCGTCTGTCGAAACATAAATTTCGTCAATAATATCGCTGTTTTTTTGAGCGTAAATAATGCTGTGTGCCAACAAAGGAATTCCGCCCAAAAGTTTTATGTTTTTTTGAGGTAGTCTTTGAGAGCCTCCGCGTGCCGGAATAATAGCGATAGTTTTCATCTTTAACATTTAAAATTTGTTACAATCTTTTTTATGGCTTCCAATACAATTTTGTATCTTCTAATTCCTGATAAATCTTGTACTCTTTTGAAGATAATCTATTGCTGTTTTTTATGATTTTAGGAATTGCAAAAACCAAATCTATTGCTGCTAAAAATAATGCTTTCAAAGCTTTAAGATCTCCCTTAAAAACTTTTGATTTAAGTTGCATCCAAACTGAATAGGCTAATTTTCCGGGAATAGTCTTAAAAGGATAAAACAAAAAATAAAGATACCAACCGGAACGTAATGACCGTTGTAAGCGCAAGCTGTAATCGGCATTATTTTTTCTGGATTTTAGATTTACTCTGTGATTTACTAAAACTTCGGGCAAATAATAAACTTGCCATTCCTTTTTAAATAATTGAAAAGAAGCGAAATCTTCTTCGCCATAAAAAATAAACCAGGCAGGATAATTGGGTATGTCTCGCCAAGCCGACATTCGCCATACATTTGCTCCTCCTGCAAAACTTTTCATCTGATGCGAAACTTCATTGCAATGAGTTGTTTGAGGTTCTTCTAAATTCCAATAAATTCTAAAACTGAACAATCCTACTTTAGGATTTTCGTTAAAAGCTTTTTCTATAATATCTAATGGATTTTGAGTAACAAAATGCAAATCATCATCAATAGAAATCGCAAATTCAGAAGTTACCAGACTCATTAATCTGTTTCTGCTATAAATTAAACCTTTGCTTTTATTATTCTGTATTAATTGAATTTCAGGATAATTCTCCTGAATAAATAAATAAGTCCCATCTGTTGAGCCATCATCACAAATAATGCACGTAACATCTTCTCTATCGATTAAATGCTGAATTTTATGCAATGTAAAATCCAAATCATCTTTCCGATTTTTAGTGGTAATGAGGATAGAAAATTTAGTATTGTGCATTTATTTAATATTTTCTAATCAGTTGTTTTGGTATTTTTTTATAGCGTAAAAATAGCCTCATTATCCATTTAATGGAAATAAATTTTACAAATACTCTATTTTTTATAAAATATAAAACGGGGTTTAATTTTATGTTTTTATTAAATCCGCTATAAGGTATTCCAGTATGGGTTGCATCAGAAACTAACATCCAATCTTCCAGAGTATTCCCTAAATGATAAGCGTAATTATCTTCTGTTGTTAATCTCCAATAATTTTTTTTAAGAGGCAATTTATCTAAATAGCCTTCACTGGTTCCTCCCATCTTAAAACCTATATAACTTACTATTTCGTCAAAAATATCCTTTTTGTAAGTTGCAACAAAATGTCCTGAACCAATCAATACTTTAAAATCTGAATTAATTTCTAGCCCTAAGTTATATTTTAAATAATCCTGATTGTAATTTCTTTCCCAGCCAAGACTATCATAAAACTGAATTAAAGCTTCTTTATTTTTTACCTCAAAAAATTTTAATCTTCTATTAAATAAATTATCAAAAATTACATTTCCACAATTAGATTCATACATTTTAAACTGAGGTACAATACCTACAACTCCCGCATTAGGAACGTGTTGAAAAACTTTTACGGTTTCAACTTGCCAATTGGGCAAAAACAATACATCTGAGTCTGAAATCGTAACCAGTTCGATCCTGTTACCTGCTAAACCTTTAAGGATAGCATTAAGTTTACCAATGTTTTCAGTATGAATTAGTTCTTGTATTTTGTTTTGCTGTAAAAGTGTGTCTAAATATTGGGCAATACTTGTATCACTTCCGTTATTGGCAATCGTGATAAAAGTTTTTTTATGTATTGTTGCGAACAAAGATTCCAGACATAGTTTTAAAATTGCAAAACTATCCTTAAAATATCCTTCCTGATTTGGGATATAAACAGGGATTATGACCTGATGCGTAAACTCAGAATCTTGTTGTGGCTCATCTTTATGTGGATTAAAACCTACTCGCATCTTATTTATTAAATATAATTTTTAGTCTGTGAAAAACTCTTTTCTTTAATTTCGCCAGTTTTAGGGCAAAGGTATCATTCCTGATCTGTTGTTTAAAGAAAGGCTTATTTTTTGAAATAATTTTAGGGAATGTTCTTTTGATCTCAAAATAAACACTTTGCTTTTTTTTGTTTATATAAGTTGAATTAAAATCGTTGTATCTTGCCTGATACAAGGTTTCTATTATTTTCCAGCTCTCTACAAGACTTAAAGCTTTAGCTGCTGTTTGCAAGGAACTTAAATTATCACTGGAACTATTTTGTCTGTACAAAACATAAGTGGTGGGTGCAAATATTATTTGATCGCAGTTTAATACTACCCTAAAAAAAAACTCCCCATCATCATTCATGGTTAAAGTTTCGTTCCAATAACCGGAAAGATTTATTAACTCTTTGGGTATTAAAAAACTATGGCATGGAAAAAAGCCACCCTGTAGCCCTATCAGGTCAAAGTATTCTTTTGAATTTCTAAAATCTCTATAGTCCTGATTGTTTTCAAATAAAGTTACAGGATCATTAAGCTCAGTAAACTTTCCCCATTTGCAGGTTGAAATCGTAAAATTGCTTTGAACTGATAAAATGGCAATTTGTTCTTCTATTTTATTTGAAGCCAATATATCATCTGAATCCAGAAACTGGATATATTCTCCTTTTGACAATCTTAGCCCAATATTTCTGGAACTACTGGCTCCCCGAGCGATTCCATCCGGTTTTACGGTAAACAAAAACCGACTGTCGTTGGTCTCAAACTCATTGACAAGTTCTTTGGTCGAATCTGTAGAACCGTCATCGACAATTATACACTCCCAATTGTCATAGGTTTGTGCCAAAACACTCTCGATTGTTTCTCTGAGAAGGTTTGCCCTATTGTAAGTTGGGATAATAATGGAGACTAAAGGGTTCATTATGATTTGATACTAATTAAGAATCTTCGGATACACTTAAAAAATGGAACAACTCTAAAATTTTTCAAATACAATTGGATTAAAAATAACCAATCTTTTAAGTTTAGATTTCTGTTTTTTATAATGGCAACTTCATATATGTATAACAATTCTAAACGCTGATTTTTATCAAAAATATCAAAATTCTGAATCAAAATATCTTTATAAAAATCTTCGGCAGCTTTGTTCTTTACTGCTTCGTTATCTGTTTTTCCGGTTATGCTAAAATCTGAGATTCTAACAAAGACAGTACTTTCATTTATACTGTAAATACTTTTTTTATTCGAAAAGTCTAGCCAGGCTTTATCATCACTATGCCAGGCCAAGGGGTAACTTTTGAATCCGTATTTTAAATAACTTTCTTTGCTAAAAACATATTCAGACAAGGAGCTTCTTGTTTCTCCTTTTACTCTTCTAAAATAAGAATCAGCTGCTTTTTCCCATACCGGATGGGTATAAAAGTTGGTGTTATTACTGTTTCTCTCTCCTACTCTTTTTGCGGCATATCTTACGATGTGGGTTTTGTTGTCGAATGTACCATGATTTTCATACCATGCTTTTACGATATTCTGATCTAAATAATCATCATCTCCCAAAATCATTATCCATTTTTCATCGCCCGTAAGGGCAATACATCGATCCCAGTGTTTTGCTAATGATATGCTGCCTAAATTGTTTTGAAAGGATTGATACAAAAAATCGAACCTGCCTTTGTATTGTTCTAAAAGCTGTGATGGATCTTCAGGACTGGCATCATTGCCTATGTATACCCTGAATCTTTTATCTGTCTGTCCGGATAGTGACTTTAAAGTTTCTTCGAAAAAAATTAGTTTATAATAGGGTATAACTATAGCCAGCATCTATTTTTTATTTATTTTTCCGAAAATTGTAAACCCAAAAAAAGTTTTACAAAACAAATCAATTACAAATTTTTCGCTTTTTAGTTTAGCATAAAAATAGTCTCTTTCTTTTTGCAAATTATCATTTAGAGCACCAAAAGAGCCTAATTGTTCGACAAAAAAATCAGCGTGTTTGATACTTAAATAAGTAAACAGCTTGTTCTTTTTTGTAGTATCCAGCTTTTTTTGTCTGGAGACTAATTTTATTCTATAATAAAAACCAGTCAGATCTAAACATAAAACTTTGCCACCATTTTTAAGAAGTGTTATCCAAAATTCCCAATCTTCAAGTCCTTCAAGCATTTTAGTATCATATCCTCCTGCCAGCTCCCAGTCCTTTTTATGATATATTGCTGAGCAAAAAATCATGTTATCTACTGCCAATCCTTTTAGCGAGAATGGTGCGAGATTCCAGTTTCCGGTTTCATCTCCAAATTTTTCTGCTCTACAATAAACGAGTTTTAATGAATTGTCGTTTCTAAAGGCTTCGATAGCTTGTTTTATATAATCCCGGGCAATTTTATCGTCGCCATCAAGTGGTAAGATAAATTCGCCTGTGCTCTTTGTAATACCCAGATTTCTTGCACTGCTCACGCCTGCATTTTGCTGGTAGTAGTATCTAAATCTTTGATCCTTTGCCACCCAATTTTCTGCTATTTCTTGTGTGTTATCAGGACTGCCGTCGCTAACGATAATACATTCCCAATTTTCATAGGTTTGGTCTAATACAGATTGCAAAACCTCATCGAGATATTGCGCCTGATTATAACAAGGAACTATTATAGAAACTATTGGGCTTTTCATTTTTTGTTGTAGAAAATTATTGATTTTACAAACAATTTAATTTCATCTAAGAACTGTAATTTAATTGACCACTTTTTTTTAATTTTCAAATATTGAGAATAAACTATTGGTGCAAATTTGTCTCTTTTTAAAAAGTAATCTTTGAACAGATTGTTCTGAATCCCAAACAGGTATTTCTCAAAACCTGTTGGCTCAAAAAAAGACGTTTGATTGGCTAAAAGTAATTTATTTTTTAAATCTTCGAACTGATTCATTTCTGTAAACGAAACGGTTTCTCTTCGTGCTATTATCTTTTTTAAAAAATCGTGTGTCTGCTCGTTTTTTTCGAAACTTAGATTATTTAATAAATTGACTTTGATCTCAAGTGCGGTATTTATTTGTTGCTCGTTTCTTTTGTGAGATACCTGCGAACTATGAACGCGATAATGAAGCAAAACTTCCTGCAAATTATGCAGTTTGCCTACGGCTAATAACCTGGTCCAAAGATCATAATCTTCTGCCGGTTCTTTTTTTGCATCGTAAAGTAAAGAAAACTTATCTAAACAGTTTTTCCTTATCATCACGGTTGGGTGTGCGATGCAGCAATCTTTAAGCATGGCCAATTTTATAGCGTCATGATGTTCAGGAACCGTAATAATTTTATCTCTGCCAATAATCTTAAAGAAGGTACCAATAAGTACCGTTTCAGGATTTTTGTCTAAAAAAGCCACTTGTTTTGCAAAACGTTCGGGCAAGCTTATATCATCGCCATCCATTCTTGCTATATAGGCTCCTTTTGCAATACTTAGTCCGTAATTTAAACTATTGGTGTAACCTGAATTTTGTGGTTTTACGATTAGTTGTATTCTGGGATCGTTATATTTTTTTATAATTGATACTGTCGCGTCTGAAGAGGCATCGTCTATTATTATAAATTCGAAATCGGAGTAGGTTTGATTTAAAATGCTGTCGACTGCTTCGTTTATATAAAGTTCGCAATTGTAGACCGGCATTAAAACCGTTATTTTTGGGATTGAAGACATTATTTTATTTCTTTTTCAAATAATTCGATGTCTGCTGCAACCATTTGTTTTACGATATCTTCTAAATTAAATTTTGGCTGCCATCCTAAAACTGTTCTTGCTTTTTTCATTTTTTATATTTTAACCCAACTTGTCGGGATTATGTCATTAGTATTTATCGAATCGTCATTGAACCAAAGTTTTGGAGCGATTACAATTTTATCAGGATTTTTATTAAGCCATGCACCCCACCAGCTAAAACTGCTGTTGACGATCACATTATGTTTACAGGCGGCCATTAATTTTAAATCTTCAAAATTTGTCGCAGCATCATTAAAGTCAATAAATACGGTTTCTTGCTTTGTTGAGAAATTTGCTTTTACCCAATTCATATCGTCCGAAAAAACAAATAAAACAGGATTAGTAAGCTTACTTTCTATTATTTCTAAGGCTTTGTTATAATATTCGTCTTTGCTCGTATTGTGTAACGGATTGTTTAAATAATCTCCTCTACGAATGTGTATGGATACAGAATTTACAGATTCAATTTTTGCAATAGCAGCTTTAGTCTCTTCTTTTAATGGTGTAAGCACTTCGAAATCCTCGCGAATTTCTTTTTCATATTTTATAAAATATTGTTCTGACTGAAAGTAACCTTCCAGGAATACCACGTCTCCTTTTAAAGTAATCAGATCCGGGTTATATCCAAAATCGACTTCTTTGTAGGAAGTCTTTTTTTGATAGAAACTTTTTATCTTTCTTAAATATCTATTGGGCTTTTTGTAGGTTTTTGAAATAACATTAAGATGGTTTAAAGCATAATTATGTAATTTATAACTCTCAAATTGCGATACGTCAAGATAAAGCTTTTGCTTGGTTTCTAATGCCAAAGCTTTGGCTGCTGCATATTGAAACAACTGGTTTCCTAAACCACCTATTAACTGAACTACGATCATTTATTTTTTTAATAAATTCTCAATAATTAACAAATCTTCTACGGGAAGTTCAGGATAAATGCCTGTAGCATTGCTAAATTTGCATTCAATATCCATACTTAATCTGTCTGCAGTAAGAATGAAATCAGCCAAAGCTTTTTTAGTTTGTTCTTCTTTAAGAAATGCTCTTCGCGTTAAGGGTATTTTCATTTTTTAATTTCATTAAAATATGGTTTTTCTAAGTATTCATAAATATAGATTGACAATAAAATGGCAAAAGAAAATGATAGTATATATTCTAAAAGTATTGATGTAAAACCAGATATAGGTAAATACAGCATCAATTTGGGAATAAGATTTAGTTTTTCAATTATAAAACAATGAATAATATAAAATGAATAACTAACCATTCCTAATAATTGCATAAAGCTATTAACCAGCAAAAACTCCAGTCTATTTCCTTTTATTAAATTACCAAGAATTATCAGGAAGAAACCTATTTGAACTGTTATATAAAATAATGCGCTATACAGTTTACTTGTTGCCACAGATTCTGCCCAATTAAAATTTTGCCAACCATACATTTGAAAAAATATGATACAAAAACCGATACTAACAATGCATTCTTTGTACTTTGATAAAAACTTAGATTGCTCAATTTTTGTCTGATATTTTGCCAATAAAATACCAAAAAAGAATCCTAAAAATCTAACAGGTTCTTCTATTATATGCTGGTCAATAAAAAAATGAATTAAGAGGTCTGATATAAATAGTAATAATAAAAATAGAATACTTGTGGTAATTTTATTTGGAAGAATAATATATAATATGCCTGCTAAAATATAAAAATATATTTCGTAAACCAATGACCACGTGACTATAACAATACTTGAACTTGAATTAAAGATATTTAGAAAAAAAATATTATCTAAAATAATCTTTATATTGAATCCATTATAAATTACAAAAGGGATAACTAAAATAAAAATAATCACAGGTAATAACCTAGAATATCTTTTGTACATAAATTGTATAAAAGATATTTTATTATTAGGATTGGTTAAAGATTTGTAGATTAAAAATGAACTGATTAAAAAAAAGCAATCTACACCAATATGACCAGAATGTAAAAATTTAATAATGGGTCTAAAAAAAGAATCCTGACTTAGAAAATACTCTTTCTTCTGAAATTTTCCAAAAAAATGAACTCCGAACACCAATAAAATAGCAAAACCTCTTAATCCTTCAATGAAAGAATATTTATTAGTATTGTTATTTAATTTTAGGACATTATGAATCATTTCAATTTTTTATAATTTTCTATTACCTATTTTAGACCTATTTCTAATGATTTTGCACGCTCGAATCCTTCTTCTATCATATTAGAAACATTCACACATTTTTTAAGCATTCTGTTTGGTTTGATATCATCCCACAAAATTTCTCCAGTATATCCTTTTTCTTTAAAAAAATCGAAAGTCATACTACCCAAAATTCCTGTATAACCTGTAATATATATTTTGGCGTTTTTATTTATCATCTTGCTCAAATAATCCTGTTAATTCTAATTTTTCTATTAATGACTTGGCTTCCTTTAGTTCTTTAGACCACCAATCCGATTTCTGAATTCTTTCTATTGTTGAATCTGGAAATCTCATCTTAATGAATTTTGCAGGAGCTCCGGCTACAACTTCAAAAGGCTTTACATCTTTGTTTACAAATGAATTTGCCCCAACTACTGCTCCATCTCCTATGGTAACACCTCTTCTTATAACTGAATTTGTACCAATCCAAACATCATTACCAATTACACATTCTTTTTCTGTTAGGGTTTCCCAAGGGTTTTTATAAAAAATACTATTTGTAGAAACTCTATTAATCTTATGTTCTCCTATACCAATACTCACATTTCCGGCAATAGAGCAATATCTTCCAATTTTTGATTTGGTTATTATACTATTAAATCCAATATAAGTATATTCTCCAATTTCATTTTCACCACTTAATATTGCCGACGACATAATTTCGACATTAAGAAATTTGCCTTGATTTGGGTTCACTAACAAATGTTCTTTTTTAGCCAACTTGCGAGTAACAGCTTTATAAATACGCTTTAATATTTTTTTCATCTTACTAAAACTCTTTTTATTTTACTAAGAAATCTAACCAAAACATTTCTCTTATTTATCTCAAATTCAGGTCTTATTTTTACAAATTCCTTTTTTGAAAGAATACTTTTCTTGTCTAATATATTTACTAAAAAAGGAAAAAGGTTGTCTCGATGAAGACTTTCTGTTGATTCTTTTTTAAGTAGCTCTACTCTTTTATCAAATTCATTTTGTTGGATAGCTTCCTCAATTATTTTTACACTTGATTCAAAATCATCTATATTAATTCGGATAAAAGAATTTTTGTTAACTATACTTTCCAGATTTGGACAGCCATAATAAAATGGTAATGTATGGGTATAGAGGCAATCGAAAAATTTTTCGGTAACCCAATCTTCACAATAATCGTTTTCTATTGCTATCGAATATTTATAATTTGCCAAAACATCCCATTTATCATCAAAATCTGCTATACCTCTGCCATAAACATCCAGTTGATCTCCAAAATATTCTTTGAGTTTCTTTACATAGTCAACTCTTTTTCTATGCCCTTCGGTAAAAGCTTTATCAGAAGAAATAACCGAAATTAATTTTGTTTTATCCGGCGTTTCTAACGAATTTAATTCATCGAAAGATTTACCAATAAACCAGGGATTTGCATTATGAGAATAGATAATGTTTTTATGTTTTAGCTCTTTTTGTACCGTAATAATTGTACCAAATTGATCTAAGAACTTTTGGGCGAACTTAGGACTTGTGTTATAACATTCTCCAGGAATAAAAATTACGTTTTCAGGAGTGCATTTTACAGTCTCTGTTTGTATTTTATAATCGGTATATACGATCCAAAAGTCACATTCTTTTAGATCATCATCAATAACAAACTTATAATCACCCCAGATCTGGGAGAAATTTGGAGTTTGCCTAAAAAGGGGCCAATCGTAATTGAATGTCAGTTTAACGATTTTCATTGCTTACAATTTTTTCCATTCCGGATTTAAAAAGAAAAGACCGGCTGCTCTTGGCAAACTTCTAATCGTATATTTGCCTCCGTCTATAATTTGAAAAGACAATGCGTTTTCAATACTGTCAAATATCTGGTGTCCGGTAGTAGTATTACTTGTAAAACTAATTGTATAAATACCCGGAAAAAGTCTGATATCTTTTATACTTACAACGAACTCTTCTTGTGCTTCTGAATGGATTAACTCAAAATTTGAATCTCTTCCCATAATATGAAATATGGGCATTTCGTCTGAAGATCTTATTTGAATTCCTACTTCAGATTTTGCTTCGTTGGTATTATTTTTTAATCTGAATTTTATATTTAAATCATCTCCAATAGAAAACTCGTTATTTAATATATCGTTCTGATCTCTAATTTCTGCCGAGATAAATTCTATATTTCTGGAACCAATTCGCTTTGTATCTGAGTCGAAGATAACGGTATGTCCTGTAGAACTATCATTGCTTGAATAGACATCTAACGCTTCATCAATATTTCCATTGAATTTAATTTTACCATTTTCGAGTACAATACCTCTGGTGCACAAACTCTTTACGGCTGCCATATTGTGGCTTACAAACAAAACGGTTCTGCCTTGCCCTTTGGAGATATCCTGCATCTTTCCGATAGCTTTTTTCTGAAACTCTGCATCTCCAACTGCTAAAACCTCATCGACAACCAAAATTTCAGGCTCTAAAAAAGCCGCTACAGCAAATGCCAATCGAACGGTCATTCCTGAACTGTATCTTTTTACAGGTGTGTCGATGTAACGCTCACAACCTGAAAACTCAATAATTTCATCCAGCTTTGAGGCTATTTCTTTTTTGGTCATTCCAAGAATTGCCCCATTTAAAAAAATATTCTCACGTCCTGTCATTTCGCCATTAAATCCTGTTCCTACTTCAAGAAGTGACGCTATTCGACCACGGGATTTTATAATTCCTGTAGTTGGTGCTGTTACTTTTGAAAGTATCTTGAGAAGTGTCGATTTTCCTGCTCCATTTTTACCAATAATACCCAGAACTTCTCCGCGTTCTACTTCGAAATTAATGTCTTGCAAAGCCCAAACATAATCTGAATTGCCTTTGGTTGAGCGATCATTTGTTTCGCCTATCTTTAGATACGGATTTTCTTTTCCTCTTATCTTATGCCACCAACGATTGATGTCATGAATCAATGTTCCTGTACCAACTTCTCCTAAACGGTATTGTTTAGAAATATTCTCGGCTTTTAATATTATATCTTTTTTCAATTGCAAATTGTAATAACTAGGAATAGTAATGAAATTTAAAAATTCTGTTTTTAAACTGTATCTATAAAACTTTTTTCGGTTTTATTAAAGACTAAAAGTCCAACAAAAAATACTGCTACGGTTACAACCAAAGTATAGGACAATCCTAAAACCGAAACTTCGCCAACGTTTAAAAGCATATATCGGGCTGTTTCTATTATATAAGCCAACGGATTATATTCGACAAGCCAGCCATAACTGGGTAATTTATCTTTAATTAATTCCATTGGATACATTACAGCAGAAAGGTACATTAGCAATTGTATCCCAAAACCAATTAAATGACTAAAATCACGGTATTTTGTTACCATTGCCGAGATAAGCATTCCTAACCCTAATCCTAAAATTCCCATAATCACGATCAAAACAGGAAAAAATAAAATCAGACTGTTTAAGCCTAAATTTGCACCTTGAAAATAATAGAAAATATAGAATCCGATAAAAATAAAAAATTGAATTCCAAATTTTACAAGATTAGATATTACAACTGAAAGTGGCGTAATAATTCTGGGAAAGTATACTTTACCAAATATTGCCGCATTTGCCTTAAAAGTATCTGATGTTCCTGTTAGACAGGCTGTAAAATAATTCCAAACCGTTATTCCTGCAAGATTAAATAAAAACGGAGGAACTGTTCCGGTATCGATACCGGCTACATTGTTGAATATTATTGTAAAAGTTACAGAAGTAAATAAGGGCTGAATTAAGTACCAAAGCGGCCCTAAGACAGTTTGTTTGTAAACTGTAATAACATCCCGTTTTACAAAAAGAAATAGTAAGTCTCTATATTGCCAAACCTCTTTTAAGTTTAAGGAGAAGAATTTATTTTTAGGTGTTATTTCAAACAACCAATCATTGGGGCTATTGTTGTCGTTCATTTTATATTTATTACAAATACATTGTAATCTTGTTTTCTTTAAAGCTATTTTTATATATTCTTGTCTGACTACTTAATTAACAAGATTTTTATTCGTTTATAAATTATTTAAAATGCAAAAAGGCGTTTTTTAAAAAAACACCTTTTTATTATTATTTTGAATCAAAGTTCAATTATTTGCACGAAACTACTTATCTAAAACTTCGAAAGTAGAATTCATACTTTTAAACTCCGGAACAATTTTTTTCATTTTAGTTACAATATCATCATTATCATAAAAATCAGCGATACCTATAAGCTCATCGATCTCGATATGCAAATTTTCGTATTCATCTTGTATTTCCTGAGCAATCATAATTTTGTTATGATAGGTTGGTAACGTTTTAGAAGTATCATTTAATAATTCTTCGTATAACTTTTCACCTGGCCTAAGTCCAACAATTTTAATTTTTATCTCTTTGTCAGGAATAAAGCCTGCCAGTTTAATCATTTTTTTTGCTAAATCAATTATTCTGACTGGTTTACCCATATCAAAAATATAGATCTCACCTCCGTTACCCATTGCTCCGGCTTCGAGAACCAATTGGCAAGCTTCAGGAATAGTCATAAAATAACGAATAATATCCTGATGTGTTATAGTAACCGGACCTCCTTCGGCAATTTGTTTTGTAAATAAAGGTACAACTGATCCATTTGATCCTAAGACGTTTCCAAAACGGGTTGTGATAAATTTAGTAGAACCTTCAATATTTTCTTTCTGATTTTTTAAGAATAGAGACTGTACATATTTCTCTGCTATTCTTTTGCTGGCTCCCATCACATTGCTCGGGTTAACGGCTTTATCTGTCGATACCATTACAAATTTTTTGACACGATATTTGCATGATAAATCAGCTAAATTTTTTGTTCCTTTTATATTTGTCTGGATAGCTTGCGACGGATTTTCCTCCATCAAAGGAACATGCTTGTAGGCCGCAGCGTGAAAAACAACATGAGGATTATAATTTTTAAAAACTTTTTCTAATGCTTTTTTACTTCTTACATCCGCTATTACAGCTACAATTTTTGTTTCAGACCCTATCTCTGCCGTTTCTAAACATAAATTATGAAGAGGTGTTTCGGCATGATCTAAAATAATGACCATTTTAGGATTGAAACCTAAAACCTGCCTTACGATTTCGCTTCCTATTGATCCGGCAGCACCAGTAATAAGAATCGTTTTGTCTTTTAATTGTTTAGATATAGATTTACTATCGAGAACTATTGGTTTTCTTTCCAGTAAATCTTCAATTTGAATGTTTTTTACTTTTTGAGAAATCTCTTTTTGATTTTCCCAATCTGAAATTAAGGGAACTGTATAAACTCTGTAGTTAAACTCTAAACATTGATCTACAATAATTAATTGTTCTTCTTTAGATAAACTCTTATCGGCAATGATAACACCTTCTGCAGCTACAGAACGCATAAGAGCCGGTAATTTTTTTCTCAAGATCAAAATTGGCAAATCTAACATTCGTTTAGATGCATTTTGATTATTTTTATCTACAAAACCAACAATTTTAAATCGCGAAGGCGTTTCAAATTTTAATGCATTAGCAACCGAAATCGCATTGGCATCTGTTCCGTAAATAACCGTTCTAATTAGCTTAGAATTCGTTTTTTCTGAAAAATATAATTCGAAAGTTTGCTTTACTATAACACGATATAAAAATAGTCCGCAAAATGATAAAACCAAATTGATAAAAAGTGCCGTGTTTAAAAACGCTTTATGCCCTGTATATAATTCAAAAACTAAATTAAAAAACAAGAAAAACACCAAAACCGACATTTGAGAGAACAACAACTTAATCGCATCTATATAGGAAGAATGCCTGATAATACCGGAATAAGTTCTAAAAAGCCAAAAGAAAAATACATTAATAACAATTAAACTCGTGACAAAATAAAACTGATGAGATGTAATTATATATCCTAATGCAGTTCCTTCGAACAGCATATAAGTAAACGTAAATGAAAAAATCAAAACCATTACATCTATTGCAACAATAATCCACCTAGGCAAGTAGCTCAGGTTGTTAATGTTAGCCCTAAGGTTCCTTGGGGAAAAAGAGTTATACAACAATGATGTTATTTTAGGTTGTTTATCTGTATTCAATTTAATTGAGTTTGATTCTGTGACGTTTGTCGTTCCTACAAAAATACAAATTAAAGAGTTAAAAAATTATTTCTTATGCTAAATTAAATTTTTACACCTTTTTTCTTTTGTTTCAAAAAATCAATCAAATATGTTCCGTATCCGGATTTCAATAAAGGTAAGGCAAGTTCCTCGAGCTGAGCATCATTTATAAAACCCTGTCTCCAGGCAATTTCTTCGATACAACCTACTTTGAGACCTTGTCTTTCTTCAAGAACCTGAACAAATTGTCCTGCCTGCATCAAACTGTTAAAAGTTCCTGTATCCAGCCAGGCAGTTCCTCTACTTAAAATACCAACTTTTAAAGCATCTTTCTCTAAATATACTTTATTTACATCCGTAATTTCATATTCTCCCCGAGCACTTGGCTTGATATTTTTTGCAATTTCTACGACAGAATTATCATAAAAGTATAATCCCGGAACTGCATAGCTTGACTTTGGCTCTTCGGGTTTTTCTTCGATAGAAATAGCCTTAAAATTTTCATCAAATTCTACTACTCCATAACGCTCCGGATCTGAAACATGATAGGCAAAAACAACACCTCCAATTGGTTTTGTATTCGATTTTAACAACTCTTGCATATTAGACCCGAAAAATATATTATCCCCTAATATCAAAGCAACATCATCATCTCCTATAAAATCCTCGCCAATTACAAAAGCCTGTGCTAATCCATTAGGAATTGCCTGTTCTGCATAACTAAATTTACACCCTAGGCTAGAACCATCTCCTAATAATTTTTTGAAATTAGGCAAATCATGTGGAGTAGAGATAATTAATATTTCGTTTATTCCTGACATCATCAAGGTAGACAATGGGTAATAAATCATTGGCTTATCATAAACAGGCATCATTTGCTTACTCATAGCAAGCGTTAAAGGATGTAAACGTGTGCCAGAACCTCCGGCTAAAATAATTCCTTTCATAAATCTTGATTTTAGATTTTAGATCTTAAATCTTAGATTTCACATCGCTGAAATTCTAAAACTTAAATCTAAATCATTTATATTTATATGAACATCTTTTTTAAACTCTCTTTATAATCTGGGATAACTAAATTATAAACTTCTTTAATTTTCTTTTTATCTAATAATGAAAACTCTGGTCGCTTTGCCGGGGTTGGATATGATGCAGATGGTATGCCGCTAATATTGCAATTATACACTCCAAATTCATTTATAGTCAACGCAAATTCATACCAACTTATTTCGCCTTCATTCGAATAATTGTAAATCCCGGGAGTCCAATCAGGAGATTTTAAAATCACTATCATAGCTTGCGCCAGATCAGCAGCGTAAGTTGGTGAACCTATTTGATCATTTACGACATTTAAAGCATCTCTTTCCTGCATTAATCGTTGCATGGTTTTTACAAAATTATTTCCAAATTGACTATAAACCCAAGAAGTTCTGATGATAATTGCATTTGGGTTTTCTTGCAAACAAGCAATTTCACCAGCTCTTTTACTGGCTCCGTAAACATTTATTGGATTTGTAGCTTCATCTTCATTTAAAGCAATTGATGACGTTCCATCAAAAACGTAATCAGTAGAGATATGAATTAATTGTACATCATTTTCTTCAGCGTATTTTGCAATTAATTCTACTGCCAAATGATTTACTTTAAAGGCCAATTCTTTTTCTGTTTCAGCTTTGTCAACTGCCGTATAAGCGCCACAATTAAAAATTATATTGGGTTGAATTACTTCTAATTGAGTTTGAAGTATTTCTAAATCATCTAAAGTAACCTTAGTTCGATCAGCAAAAATCCATTCATATTGAGGATAATTTGAAGACAAAACAGCCAACTCAGACCCTAACTGCCCGTTTGATCCTGTAACAAGTATTTTTTTCATTAAAATAAACTATTACAATTGTCTATAAAAGGAAGGATTTGATCTTTCTCAGAAACGATTGCTTCTTTTAGATCCATTCCCCAATCTATATTTAAAGAAGTATCATCAAATTTAATTCCACCTTCAGATGCTTTATTATAAAACTGATCGCACTTGTACATTACAGATGCTGTTTCGCTTATCACAGAAAAACCATGTGCAAAACCTTGCGGAACTAATAATTGCTTTTTATTCTCGGCTGATAGTAAAACACTAAACGATTTTCCGTATGTAGGAGAATCTTTTCGTAAATCTACGGCAACATCAATAATCTCACCTTCAAGAACACGAACCAATTTTGTTTGTGCAAAAGGCGGGTTTTGATAATGTAAACCTCTCAAAGTTCCTTTCTTAGAGAACGATTGATTGTCCTGAACGAAATCTATATAAATTCCTAAATCTTCAAACTTAGTTTTGCTATATGACTCAAAAAAATAACCTCTTTCGTCTCCAAAAACTGTTGGCTCTACAACTACTAAATCTTTTATAAATGTTTCTTCAATTTTCATATTAAAATATAATATTCTTTATTTTTTATCTTAATTAAAAAAAGTTCTAATAACCTCTTTTATTTTATTTTTATCTTCATTTGTAAGATTTGATCCAGACGGCAAACATAAACCTTTTTCAAATAACTTTTCAGCAACTTCATTTCCATAATAAGGATAATGCTCAAAAATTGGCTGTAGATGCATTGGTTTCCAAAGTGGGCGGCTTTCTATATTTTCATTTTCAAAAGCGAGTCTTAAACTTTCCCTATCTCTTTTCTCTGATACATTGGGCTCTATTAAAATTGTACTCAACCAATAATTAGAAAAGTAATCTTCATTTATGGTTTCAAGGAGTTTAACGTCTTTAATATCGCTAAAAATTTCTTTGTAAAAATTGTGAATTTCTCTTCTTGAATTTACATTTTTATCAAGAATTTTTATTTGCCCCAATCCAACGCCTGCACAAATATTACTCATTCTAAAATTGTAACCTATTTGGCTATGTTGATAATGCACAGCACTATCTTTAGATTGTGTGGCATAAAAAATAGCCTGATCTTTTATTCTTTTTGAACTTGTAACTAAAGCACCACCACTTGAAGTTGTAATGATTTTATTTCCGTTAAATGAAAAAATTCCAAAATCTCCAAAAGTCCCACATTTCTTGCCTTTATAAGAACTCCCTAAAGCTTCTGCGCTATCTTCTATAATTGGAATACCATATCGATCCGCAACAGCATGGATTTCATCTACTTTATAAGGATTCCCATAAAGATGAACGGCAATAATTGCTTTTGGGTTTTTACCTTTTTTAATCCTGTCTTTAATCGCAATTTCTAAATTTTCCGGACAAATATTCCAGGTATCTAACTCACTATCTACAAAAACGGGAATTGCTCCCTGATATAAAATTGGATTAGCCGAAGCTGAAAATGTCAGGCTCTGACAGATTACTTCATCACCTTGCTGAACTCCCAACAAAATTAGTGCTAAGTGAATCGAAGAGGTTCCAGAATTTAGAGCGGTAACAAACGAACTGTCTTTAATATAATTTTTCAGCTCTTTTTCGAAATCATCCACATTAGGTCCACCAGAAGTAATCCAGCTAGAATCAAGTGCTTTTTGAATATATTGTTGTTCAAAACCACTTTGCTCAGATAATGACAAAAAAATCCTTTTCTTATCCATTAATATTCCAATAATTCGAATCATATCGAACATCATCTTCCCTAACATTCGAAAGTGGTAAAGTCGAAAATGAAATTAATTTTGAATCTTTTTCAAGTGATTCAATTGCATTTGCATATCCCGCAGGAATATGAACAATTTTACTCTCTAAAGTGGAAACGAAAACGGTCTCTATTCTTAAATCCCTCGATGGATTTTCCCAATTATCAATTTTTACAAAATGAATTTTGAAAGAACCATTCAAACAATAAAAATTTTTCGAATCTAATTTGTGCCCCTGCCAAGCACGAATTGGATAATCATCAGAATTACTTATGATATAAAATCTCTCTATATCCTTAAAACTAAAATCATTTACGTATGATATAATTCCGCGATGATCAGAAAAATTTCCTCCCATAATTACTTTAGGAATCATGAGTTTAAGTTTCTTTTCTTTAACAAATAAAACTTACTGCAATATATCAGAAGTAAAGGTGTAATTATAATTACAAACAACAATGCATCCTGAACTTTTTGGTATAAAAACACAACCAAGCTCGAAACTAATATTTGAAATATTGCATAATACAAAGCAACTAACCTATGTTCGATTTTATATTCATTACTTAAAACCTGATAAAAATGCAAACGATGCGCTTCAAAAATATTTTGCTTGAGGTATAATCTATGCAAAATAGTAAAAATCGCATCGACCCCATAAATCGCTAAAAATAAAAGCCAAACAACTGAATTTGTTACTAATATTAGCTTTAAAAATAAATAAATTACCCAAAAGGCAATTGCTATACTACCAATGTCTCCGGCAAAACATTTAGCTTTTTTTCTGTAATTGAAAAATAAAAAAACTAAACTGGCAATCATCGCATACTTTATAAAAACAGCATCAATAAAAAACTGAATATTTTTATTTACGTATAGCAATGATCCCATAACAGCCAGAGTATATAATCCTGTTATACCATTAATACCATCCATAAAGTTGTACGCATTAATTAAACCAATGGCTAGAATATAAGTGATGATAACCCCGTATAATGGTATTAAATTAAAAACTCCTAAATCATAAAATATCAAAGTAATCGCAAGAAAATGAATTGATATTCTAATCTTATTAGACAAGCTTTGAATATCATCCCAAAAACTAACCAAACTAACCAATGTTATTCCTGTAAAGAAAAAATAATTGCTCTGAATGTTTTGAATAAAATAAAGTAGAGCGGCAAACCAAAAAATAATCCCGCCACCTCTTAAGGTAATTTCTGTATGTGAGCTTCTTTCGTTAGGCTTATCAATGATGTTAAATCTATTTGCTACTATAAAATAAAGTAACATTATTATCATTAAAACAATTCCGAGTATTGTGTATTGCATTATTTATTTTATAAAGCTTTTTATTGTTTTTTCTAATCCTTCCTGGGCTGAATATACCTGTATTTTATTTATTACTTTTTTATACATTCCGATATTCCTAATCTTTAAAAAACATTTATTAATTACTATTGGAAATTATTAATTCTTTTAATACAAAAGGAACATCGGAACAACTATATGGGAAAATAATTTTATTTTATTTCCTCAATAAACTCTCAAAAACAACCAAATCTTCTTCTAATAACTCCGGATAGTTTCCACAATAAAACCCATTAGAATGCATCATATCAGCTCCAGGCATTTCATATAAGTCACTAACGTATTTTTTATAAAATGGCTGTTCTTGCATATTTCCAGCTATCATTGGCCTGATTTCTACACCAGCAGCAGTAAATTTATTAAGGTATTCTTCTCTTAATTCAGGAGTTTTACAAACGAGAGGAAACGCAAACGTAGATAATGTTAAAATATGATCATGCTTCAAGTAGACAAAATCATCATTTTCTTTAATAATTTTTTCAATCCTTAAATAATTTTGCTCTCTTTTTTTAATATTTTCTTCAAGAAATTCCATTTGATACTGTCCTAAAAATCCTGTAATCTCTGTAGGTCTAAAATTATAGCCTAAATCATAAAATGTATATTTAGCTTGAAATTCAGATTCAATATTAAATTTGCTTCTCCACTTCTTTTGCTGATCATTTGTTAAATTTCTATCCCAACCATTTGCTCGAACAATTGTTAACATTTCTGCAAAATCATCATCATCCGTACAAACCATCCCACCTTCTATAGTAGACATGTGGTGGGCTACGAAAAATGAAAAACTTGCCCCTATACCAAAATTACCGGCTTTCCCTTGTGGCAATTCTGTCCCTAAAGACTCACAATTATCCTCAATTAAAACAATATTTTTTTCGTTACAAATTTCTCTAATTACATCTATATCTCCTGTAAAACCTAAAATATTAGTAATGAAAAGAGCTTGTAAATCTGTGCTTTTTAGTCTTTCTAACAAATGAGATGACATTGTGTTTAAAGTATCTGGCTGACAATCTAAGGCTACAGGAATCATCCCTAATTGAATTATTGGCATCGTATTAGTTGACCATGTCAATGCAGAAAAACCAACTTTGTCACCATCTTTTAATTTACCTAAATTCTTTAACGCCTGAAGCATTGCTAAATTCGCGCTACCCCCACTATTAAATAGAATCGCATGCTTACACTTTTGATATAATGCAAATTTATTCTCAAATTTTTTACATTCAATATCCATACTTAATCTGTCTGCATTTAATATAAATTCTGACAGTGCTTTTTTAGTTTCTTCTTCTTTAAGAAATGCTTTTCGCATTAATGGTATGTTCATTTTTTTGCTTTTTATAACTTATTATTACTTGATCAATTCCTTCTTCTAAACTTATTTTTGGCATAAAATTTTCATTCTGCATATTTGTGACATCCATACACTTTCTTAACATGCCATTTGGTTTTGTTTCATCCCACAAGATATCTCCTTCAAATCCAACTTTTTTTACAATGAGTTTTGCTAATTCACTTATGCTTATATCTTCTCCCGGACCTACATTAATATAATATGGAGAATTATAATTTTCAAAAAAATGAATAACCGCTTTTGAGAAATCTTCGACATGTAAAAATTCTCGTCTTGCAATCCCAGTTCCCCATAATGTAATTGATGGATCTAAATTATCTTTTGCATCAACAATTTTTTTCACAAGAGACGACAAAACATGGGCATGATTTAAGTCAAACGTATCATTTGGTCCATATAAGTTACTCGGAATTAAACTTATTCCATTAAAACCATATTGTTTATTATATGTTTCTAATAATTTTATCCCTGCTATTTTCCCAATAGCATAACCTTCATTTGTAGGCTCTAATTTACCATCTAAAAGATATTCCTCTTTCATTGGTTGTGGGCTATCTTTAGGATAAATACATGAACTAGCAATAAAAACAAATTTTTCAACTCCATTTTTATAGGATGAATTAATTACATTCGCTTGCATAATTAAATTATCATATAAAAATATAGCTGGATTATCTATGTTTGCTTTTATCCCTCCTACTTTTGCTGCTATATGTATTACAAATTGTGGCTTTTCAGTTTTAAAGAATTCTTCTACATCATTTTGATTAGTTAAATCTAACTCTTTATGCGTTTTAGTAATAATATTAGTATACCCCTTTTCAATTAATAACTTTTGAGTAGTACTCCCTAACATTCCTCTATGACCTGTTAGAAATATTTTATCATTTTTTTTCATTCTTTCAATATATTTATAACATCATTAAAAAAATCTACAACTAATTTTGATTTTTATTCAAATTGATTTTTAACTCGATATCCCGCCGCTTTTAACATTTTTTCTTTTTGAAAATTCTCTACATCTGAAGCCATCATCTCTTTTACCAGCATAGGTAAATCATACTTAGGTTTCCAACCTAACTTACTATTTGATTTAGTTGGATCACCAATTAACAAATCGACTTCTGTTGGACGGAAATATTTTGGATCTATAACTACCACTTCTTTACCTACCTCTATTTGATAGTCTGGATTTGAGCAGCTAACAATATATCCTTTTTCATTTACTCCTTCTCCTCTAAATTCAATAGCAATACCTACTTCTGAAAATGACATTCTCACAAAATCACGAACTGTTGTTGTAACTCCGGTAGCAATAACATAATCTTCAGGCTCTTCTTGTTGTAATATTAGCCACATTGCTTCAACATAATCCTTAGCATGTCCCCAATCTCGTCTTGCATCTAGATTTCCTAAAAACAAATTATCTTGTAATCCCAATGCCATTTTAGAAACTGCTCTCGTAATTTTACGAGTAACAAAAGTTTCTCCTCTTAAAGGACTTTCATGATTGAATAAAATCCCGTTGCATGCAAACATGCCATATGCTTCTCTATAATTTACTGTAATCCAATATGCATACATTTTAGCAACAGCATAAGGAGAACGAGGATAAAAAGGTGTAGTTTCAGATTGTGGAACAGCCTGAACTAATCCATATAACTCCGAGGTTGAAGCTTGATATATCTTGGTTTTCTTTGTAAGATTTAAAATACGCATTGCCTCTAACAAGCGGAGCGTACCAATCCCATCTGCGTTAGCAGTATATTCCGGAGTATCAAAACTCACCTTTACATGACTCATTGCTCCAAGATTATAGATTTCATCTGGTTGCACTTCTTGTATAATACGGATTAAGTTAGTTGAATCACTCAAATCTCCATAATGCAATTTGAAGCGTACATTTTCTTCATGAGGATCTTGGTATAAATGATCAATACGATCTGTATTAAATAGTGAACTACGGCGTTTAATACCGTGAACTTCATATCCTTTTTTTAATAATAAATCAGCCAAATATGCCCCATCTTGGCCTGTAATCCCTGTTATAAGTGCTATTTTCATTTTTGTTATTTATGTTAATTTCTAAACGTTTTAAACGTTTTTAGTAATCCATTCTCAACTGAAATCGGAAACGATTTACCTAAAGCTTTAACTATTTTTTGATTACTTACTACATAATTTTCTGTAAGCTTTTCTAACCTTTCTGAATTTAAAGGCAAATGTAAAAAATCCCCAACTTTAGAGAATACTTTAATCCACGAAATCGGTACTTTCCAAATGTTGCTTTTTTTCTCTAAGCTTAATGCAAGTAGTCCAATTAATTCATTTGTCGATAATGATCCATCATCTGCCAAATGATAAATACCTGAAGGTATATTTTCATTTTCTAACAATTCCTGAATCACAAAGCATAGATTTTCTACGCTTAAGAAAGAACGCTGATTTTCGAAAGCTCCTAATGGCCATGGAAATCCTTTTATTACCAAATGATAAAGTAAGTTTAGATTTCCTTTATTCTCAGGCCCATGAATCATACATGGTCTTAATATATAAACCCTTTTGCCAATTGGTATATTATGGGATAAGATGTACTCTTCTGCTTGATGTTTAGCTATCCCATAATGAGTTTTAGGATTAGGAATAAACTCTTCAGTCAAAACACCTTTAACTTCATCTGCTACTGCTTTTACTGTACTCATAAATATAAAAGTAGAGCACTTCGAAGTTAAAAAAGAATCAAACAACTGTTTTGTTAACTCAAAATTTGCCTCATAATAATCTATTGGTTGTGAAACTTTTTTTAGATCATGTGCTTTACCTGCTAAATGAATAACCGAATCTCCCTTAAAATGAAACGTTTGATTTGGATAATACCTAACTTTCATTAAATTAATCTCATTATCATCCTTTAAGCTATTAATAAGATTGCGTCCAACAAAACCTGAAGCTCCAGTAATAGATACTTCCATTATAGATTTTCTAAAGTTTTATCTTTGAATATTTCTCCAATTTTTTTCAATGCAATACCAACAACATGATGCATGTCATAATATTTATAATCAGCTAGTCTTCCTCCAAAAATTACATTTGATTCTTTTTTAGCCAGATCTTTATATTTTTTAAATAATTGATCGTTTTTGTCATCATTAACAGGATAGTAAGGCTCATCTTTTTTTGTCCATTCTTGCGAATATTCTTTTGTTATAACTGTCTTTTCCTGAGTACCAAATTCAAAATGTTTATGCTCTATTATTCTTGTATATGGTGTATCTGAATCCGTATAATTTACTACTGCATTTCCTTGATAATTTTCACAATCATGAATTTCATTTTCAAATTTCAAACTTCTGTACTCTAAAGTCCCAAATTTATAATCAAAATACTGATCAATCATACCTGTATAAACAATAGTCTCTGCCAAACTATTAAGGTTCTCTTTATCTGTAAAATAATCTAAACCTAGTCTTACATCAATACCGACAAGCATCTTTTCAATAATTTTAGTATATCCTCCAATTGGTATACCCTGATAGTTATCGTTAAAATAGTTATTATCAAAGGTAAATCTAACTGGTAATCTTTTAATAATAAAAGACGGTAGTTCAGTAGCCTTACGTCCCCATTGTTTCTCTGTATAATCTTTAATTAATTTGTAATAAATATCAGAACCTACTAAAGATAATGCCTGCTCCTCCAAATTTTGTGGATCAGTTATCCCCGTTAAAGCAACTTGCTCATCTATCTTTGCTTTTGCTTCAATAGGCGTTTTAACTTTCCATAATTGATAAAATGTATTCATATTAAAAGGAAGATTATATAATTCTCCTTTATAATTTGCTACAGGCGAATTTGTATACCTATTAAATTCAACAAAGGAATTAACATAATCCCAAATTACTTTATTACTTGTATGAAAAATATGTGCCCCATATTTATGAACGTTAATGCCTTCAATATTCTCGCAAAAAATATTACCCGCAATGTGATCACGTTTATCAATAACCAAACAGCGCTTACCTCTTTTAGTCGCTTCATGAGCAAAAATGGCTCCATAAAGTCCTGCACCAACAATTAAGAAATCATATTCTTTTTTCATTTTCTATATTTAAAATAACTAATGAATGCCCAATTACCAAGATAATACAAGCTTTTAATCAACCCTAACTTTTCTACTTTATACAGAACCTTAAAATGAGGAATAATAACTTTATTTTTTTTGCGGCTGGCAGAAGAATTTAGTATTCTATAATTTGCTATAACCTCTTTATTACCATAAGCTATTTTTACTTTCTTCATTATTTCTAACCAATACACATAATCGTCACGCAAACTTTTCATGTCCTCTCTCAAATATATCTTTCCATATACTGAAGTATCATATAAGCCAGTCAAACAAGAGATATAACAAGATTTTAAAAGATCATTATAATTTATTTTTTCTGGAACTATAAAAGGTGTCAATATTTCCTTTGAATGTTCGTCGATTCTCGTATGTGAAGAATAAACCAAAAGAGCATTTTTGTCATTCATTAATTTAATTTGCTTTTCCAAAAAATCTGAATTCCATGTATCATCAGCATCTAATAATGCAATATACTGTCCTTTTGCTCTTCTAATACCATTATTTCTAGCTGCTGCTGAACCTCCATTAGCTTGGCTAAAAATACTAATTCGATTATCTTGATCAGCAAATTTCTTTACTTTTTCTGGTCCGTTATCTTTTGATCCATCATCTATAACTATAATTTCCCAATTAGAGTATGTCTGATTTAAAACTGAATTTATAGTATCTCCAACAAAACGTTCCCCATTGTACATTGGAGTTATAATTGACACTAATCCTTTTTCCATCTATATTTAATTAAAAATCGAGTTATTTCTCGAAACATTATTATTCTTCCCTTAATTTTCTTCAAAATACTTCTTTTACTCTTACTCATTCCTGTAACAGTAAAAGCTAATGTATGCCTTCTATATAATATCAATGGTTCATCATAAAAAAGCACGCTTCCGGTCATCTCCGCTACTAGACCAATCCATAAATCATGTCCAATTTCTTTAGTATTAGGAAATGGCAAACTTTTATCTAGTAAACTTTTTCGAAAAGCCATACATGAACCATAATATGAACTTTTTACTACATTTTTTAATATGCCTTTTCCTGATCCAAAAAATTTAAAAAATGACGGTTCTAATATATTTAAAGTCTCATCTACAATCATTGAATCAGTAACAACTAGTTCATAATTCTTCAAAAGATCAACTATTTTATCACACTTTTTTTCTATCCAGACATCATCTTGATCAGAAAGGAAAATATACTCACCCGCAGCATATTGTAAGCAATTTTGAAAATTTTTTATTGGATCTCTGAAACTATTACCTGCCAATAGTTTTATTCTGGAATCCTTTATTGACTTAATTACATCAATAGTGTTATCAACAGAACCATCATCAGATATTATTAATTCATCATCTTTTTGTAATTGAATTAATATTGACTCAATCTGTTCTTTAATGAATTTTTCACCATTATATGAAGCTAGACAAACTGTAATTCTAGGCTGTATAATCTGCATTTAATAAAATAGGTATTTCTTGATATAAATAATTATAAATTTATGACTTTTAAGTTTGTAAGTCAGACCTAAAGTATGTCGTGTAACAGTGTAAAAAAATCCAAATTTATCATATATACTTGGTTTATAACAATTATGAACGTCATTTAGATAAATATTGAATCTTTTTAATTGTTTTTCAACGGAAGGTTCAAACGCAGAAAAATCCTGTATAGCAACAGAATCAACAACAACAAATAAGGGATTTTTAACATATACCTTTTCTATAAATTGAAAATCACAAAAATCAACTTTGATTTTTTCATTATATCCTCCAACCTCATAAAATAATTTTAAAGCGATCAGCATTCCACTATTAATAGGTGAAAAATTATTCAGACTATATATTCCTGGAGAAATTGTTTTTGGAGGGTATCCTCTCTTGTGTTTTACAATACTTGGAGAAAAAATTACATTATTATTTAATTTAACAATTGGAGCAAACAAATGTATATTAGGATATCTCTGGATATTGAAATTAAAAGATTCCAATAAATTTTTAAATGTTGTATCCTGGTCTAATAAAAGAATCCAAGTTTTTTTTAATTCTGTAGCTAATTTAGCTCCCATATTATAGCCTGCACTTAATCCTCCATTATCCTTATCATGATGATAAATAATGTCAAGATTTTCAAATCTATCTACTTTATTATCTATGTCTAAAATTTGTGAATTATCATATATAAAAATCGTCATCCTAATGTTTAATTTCTGAAGTTCAGAATTTAGAGTTAAGATAGTATCTGATGTTTTAATCTTTTGATTGTAAATTATTACAATTGGTAATATTTGATTGAAAAATGGACTAAACATTATAAATTAAAATAAGCGGAAATTAATCCATTGTAAAACAGTTCTATTGATAACATACCTAAAGCAACTAATAATACAATTGATGTCATAAGGTATTTTTCTCTAAACAAATATATCATAAATGGCCAGAGTATAATTTCAACAATACATAACAATTGATTTACTCTAAAAGCCATTACTGGCATACTTGCCAGCAGAACTAAACAAAAAAGTGACCAACTATATATCTTAATTAGAACCGTCGAATAAACATTAATGCTTTGAAGTAATTCTTGTTTATAAATCAAAATAATCATATAAAATACTCTTAAAATCATTAAAATATTGATTACGTTAATCTCAACATTTTTATCTTGATCCATTAATATTTGATATGAGTCGATTTTAACTTGAAGAAAGCCAAGTGGAATTAAACTTAATATTGAAAAAACATTTAACCCAAGGAAATAAAATACATAAACAAAAATAATTCCTCCTAAATAAAATATTTTATTGATTTTGGTTCCTCCCAAAAAATAAAAAGGAAGAAACACTATCATTGAATAGTGAAATAAACAACCAATCAATACCTTTAAAAGAAAAGGAGTCAATTTTCTATTATAAATATCCGGCACTGCCAAAAGTAAAATTCCCGCACTAACACCAACTCTTACCTGAGTCATTTCATGTAGCAAAAAATAATACGAAAAATAAATAATTAATGATAAAAACCAGAATTGAGTAAGATTTGTAATAGCCTTGGCTTTAATTGAAACCCCAACAATAGCATAAATTATAAATAAAATTACAGAACTTCCCAGCAACAATGAAATGTGGGCTATAATGAAAAATGTGGGCTCAAGCTGAATTAAAGATAAATTATCTAAATCTTTTAAATAAGAAATATAAGTTAGATAGTCTCTATCAACATTATCTCCTCTAAATGCAGCTATGACTATCAATAAGAATGTACTAAAAACAAAAAAACTTTTTTTTGTTTTCGTATCTGTAATAAGCGAAAACAGAACAAATAAAGCGAAAATTAAATAGTAGAAATACATTATTTTAGTACACTAAGAAAATAGATGTTTAAAAGAAGATTATACATCTATTTTGCACGAAATATAATTTAACATATTTCGAAATAGCTATTATTTTAAACGTTAATAAATTGGTAAAGACCCTTGTAAAAATTCATGCAAATTAAATATCATAAAGTAGTATTGTTTTACTAACAAATAAATATAAAACAGCATTTTTTAACATCGTACAATTGTAAGATTACATAAATTAAATTTGGAGCCTATTAAGTAAGGCTTCCCAATAATAATTTTGCTTTTCAATTATAACATTTTTCTTCATAGTAAAAATATGTTCTTTTGTTAATGATTGTATTATATTTTCCCATTTAGAAATAGTGTCAAATATAATCATTTCCTTATTCTTGAATATAAAAACCATTTCTTTTAGTCGTGTTGAAAGAATAGGAATCCCGGCAGTAATATAAAATGATACTTTTGTAGAATAACATAAATTATAATAAAACTTGCTTTCATCATATGGAACCAGACCAACATCACATTTAGAAACTAAATAATGAGCTTCATTCTCCTGAAAATCACCTAAATACTTAACGTTATCACTTAATTTAATTTTATTAATCCACTCTCCCTGAGGTCCAATTAAAATAAGTAAAGAATCTGGAATATTAAAAAATAAATTTATCATTGCTTCAATATCACGACCTTCATTTAAGGTGCCTGCATAAACATACTTTAAATTTTCCGATTGCAACCAATCAAGACAATCTCTTTTAAAATTTGATTTAATAAGCTCAGGACCACCATTTATAACTGTCTGGATTTTATGCTCTGCTAAATTATATTCCTTTTGAATAAATTTCTTCATTTCATTAGATGCAAAAATGAAATTAGCTTCCTTAAGAGAAAATAGTCGTTCTTGAAAAAATTTGTAAATATGATTCACTGGTAATCCTAAATCTATGGATTGCTCATAAGGCAAATCATTAACCTCAATAATAAACTTGTTTTGTTTTGAAACATATTGAAGCAAAGCAAACACAAGTTTTGAAAAAAAACTATATCTAAAAAACACTATTGGAAACATTAATAATAACGTTCCTTGATGGATTACGATCTTTTTCTTTTTAAGCTTTAGGAACAATCCTAAAACCATTAAAAGCTTAAATAATCTTATAAATATACTTTTATGATATAAATTATAAACTTTGAATTTTTTTTTTTCGAAATAACACATAAAAGCATTATTTCTAGCCATTCCTCCTTCATTAACGGATCCCGTTTGGTATCCAAAATAATAATTTTGCTTTTTCATGGATTTTCTTGAATCATGACAATTTTAAAATACGTTTGATGACTATCCTCGGAAAAAGTGTAAAGGGAGAAAATTTAAAAAAAATACCTTGAATTTTTCTCCATCTTCGACATGAGATAGGCCTCTTTGATTGAAGAACTCTAACATATAAATTAACCAATCGCACCCTCATTATTAATGATGAATGTTTTGTAAATGACGAAACTTTAATCATGTACTGAATCATTTTACACTGTTGTTCGGCAACATAAGATGCACTATCTTGACCTTTATGTAAAACATAATTCATAAGAGGTTCTGCAATTATTTTAATTGGACCTTTTGCAGCAATATCTAAAAGAAAAGAGACATCACAGTACTTTCCGCCCTTTTTAATGTCTAATTTTATATTTTTTGCTACATTATTTCGATAAATATAGGAAGGAAATGGTGCACTATAGTAATTAAAATGTGCTAAAATTAATTCATCCACGCTATTAATAACCAGATCAACCGATTTATTAAAATAGTCTCTTAAAACTTTTCCATTCCTAACCAGCTTTGCATTACTACCAACTGCTAATAATTTTTCATCACTACTTATGGTATTATATAGCGTTTCGATCATGTTAGAAAACATTGTATCATCATCATGAAACATCATAAAAAAATCACCCGTTATTTCAGACAATACTATATTAAAATGTTCTATTGAAGTCATTGGAGATCGTTTTCGATAATGCAAGTGACTAATTAAAGCATAATTATTCCCAATAAGTTTCTCCGTATCTTCATTAGTAGAATTATCAGAAACGATAAGTTCGTATTGACAATTTTTAACTACCTGTTTCAAGATAGAGTCTATAGAATAAACTAATAAATCGGGACGATTATGCGTAAGTATGTAAATTTGTAACATTTTTTAAGAACAGAGTTTACTATCGAAAGATAGGTCAAGGATAAATTATATAATGAAAATGTTTGAATTATAATACAGATAAGTAATCATAGAATTATTGTTTTTGAATTTCTACATCAAAATAAATGAATCTGTGACAAAATCAACCAAATGAAATTTCTACCGATTTAAAAATGGAATTCTAATAAGTAATCTGTCTCTTAAACTTTTAAACAATTTTACTTCTTCACTATTGAATAATCTAAATAAAACAGTTAGAATAATGAAAATACTGCTAAAAATAGATGCATAAATAAAAAGCGTACTAAAATTATCAATCTTTTTCACGTAGAAAAACCAACAAAAAAGACACGTCAAAAATGAAATTAATATTAATTTGGAATAATAAATAAATAAACTGATAATAATACTTTTTTCAAAATTTTTCGAAACAGTTGATATAAAAAATCCAATATCTACCAATGTAGTAATAATCATAGCATAACCTGCACCCAATAAACTAAACTTCTTTATAAGTAAAAAACACAATAATAAAAAAAAACAACTACGCACCAACGTATACTTAGCAAATAATTTTAATTTACCTATCCCAATGATATAATTATTTACAACCGCAACAAATATTGACTGAATTATAGCAGCAATAAATAATAAAATTAAGACTTTATAAGCCTGATTCGCAATATTTTTTCCAAGCCAAATAGTCAGAACTTGATTAGAAACTAAAATTATAGGAGGAATAATAAAAAAAACTAAAATACCAACGAATTTAGAACCAGTCAAAAATAATTCCTCTAATTTTTCCATACTCCCTGATGCATTTAGTTGACTCATCTTTGGAAATATAAAATGTGTCATACTATTTATAAGACCACTGATAGAACCAACAATCAATATTGCGATTGAATAATAGCCTACGGCCGCTACCCCGATCCATACACCAATTAAAGCCTGATCAAAACGTGAAGTTAAAATCCCTGACAAACGCAGAAAAAAACCGTAACCTACTTGATTTTTAAGATTGAGCCAAATATCTTTATCAATTCCCAAGGAAATTTTAAAATCTTCCAGAAAATATTTGCTCGTTACAAGATAAACGATACCTGACAAAAATGTAAACAAAACTCTAACAAAAACGTAAACAACAACCCCGTACCCCTTAATTACAAAAAAAGTCCCAACTAATATTGAAACAATTGTGACAACAACATTAATAGAATTAGAAATATCATATCTTAATATTCCATTAAAAACAGATTGCCCCCACATATTTAAAAGTCCGCCAATAAAACCTAATGCAGCTAAGTAAAAAACAAACTTAGCGTGCTGATGCATAGAAGGGGGTATATTAAAAACCCCATCAACTAGAAATGGTGTTAAAATAAGAATAATAATTGCTCCTAGACAACCTATTGCCAGATAAACTTGTAAAGTTGTATTCAATAACTTATTTAGCATTTTAGGATTTTTTAACACCGAATATTCAGAAACAAGCTTAGTTACTGGAATATCCAGCCCCATATCAGCAACCATTAAAAAACCAATAATAACATTAACTAAACTTTGTAATCCATAAGCTTCACTACCTAAATTTTTTATTATTATTGGTGTAAATAAGATGTTTATCCCAATAGGTAAAATATATCCAACTGCACCCGAAAAAATATTTATAACTGTTTTTTTCAATGTTTATTTATTTATAACTGAATAACAATCTAGAAAAATTAATTAATTTTATTAGATTCAATGATTTGATTTTTAATTGTTTTTATAAAGTAAGGAATTCCAAATTCGTATTCGTTATCTTCTGCTTTTCGCTCAATAAACTTTTTAATATTTGACAAATAATTATTATAAGTTTCTTTATCCATATTTGTTAAAAAATCATACAATTCTTCAAAAGACTCAAAATCCCTCAAATTTACAAAACATGATTTATCAATAAAGGTTTCAATTTCTGAGGCTCCAAGGTATATAGGAATACACCCATTAAAAAGAGAGTCAAAAATTTTTTCCGTAATCCAACCCTCAGTATCTATTGCATTTTCAAGACAAAAAGAAAATTTATATTTTTTAAGAACATCAGATTTTTTTTCAACTGAACCTTTATATGTTATATAATAATCCGATAGCAGCTTACCTATAAATCCTAGATTACTATAGTTAAGAACATACCTGTTAAATATTCTTCTTTTATTCCATCCTAATCCATATAGATCAAATTGATTTGTGTGGTTTGATTCAAACCATTTTATAATTTCAACTCTTTTTGAATAAAGTTCATTATCATGTTTTAATTTTTTATTACCTGCAATCATTGTAGAGAAATAGGATCTGGAAACCATATGTGACTGATCAAATTCCAAAATTTGTTTTTTAAAATCAAAAGAATAATTAATTTTAAAAAATTTTTTATTATCGATCAAATTTGTTTGATAAGTGAAAATTTTATCAAATAATCCCATCTGATTTATATTTGAATTTGGTTTATGGATTAAATCTAATTCGGTAACCACGCAATATATTTTCTTCTTAAGAGACAATGCTTCTTTAAAATTGACATCATTCAAAGTCGGCATATTCATAAATAAAATTATATCTGCATCTTTGATTGGCATAATATCAACTGTATTTAAGAAAATTTTATCTTGTTCTAAACTTTTCTTAAGTTCAATCCAAGGTCTAAAACAATCATCTCTATTTACTTGAGTATTATTTTCATTAAATAATTGATTATTTTGATAAAAAGAATCAATTATTACTGAGACATTTATATTGTTCATTATTTCATTAAATTATCAAAAATTATTTCCATACGCTTATTATAGGTGTGTTCCATACTTCTAAGATATCCCTTAGTACAAATTTCTCTCCGTAATTTATCGTTTTCTATATAATACTTACATTGTTTTATTAATTCTTGAACACTTGTATACACGGCAATTTCACTTCCAATTTCATAATAATCTTCAATTCCTAATGAATATTGACTTAGTTGAAATCCTCCGGAAGAAGGTATTTCAAAATTCCTCGCTTTCATTTGTTCAGAAACTTTTTTGGATGTGAAATAAAACCTTAAATCTTTTAAATTTGATTTTAGGTCAAAAAAATATTTTTTCAAGTTTTTACTAAAAACCTGAAAAAAAGAAATAAGTAAATTCTTTAAAATAACTTTTAAAAATTGTATTTCGGTTGAATTACTATTAGAAAGATTTAAGTTAATCTTTGAATGATAAAAAATATCGTTCATTTCATCAAAGCTAATACGTCCATTTTCCCAACCTGAGCCAAAACAATTTACAATAATATCATTTTTTTTTAATTGATCTATAATCCAAGATCTTGTTGGATTCCTGCCACCAATAAATGAAAAATCATATTTATACTGAACATTTTTTGGATCTAAATTTTGATCATAGTCAATTGCTGCCCATTGAGATAATATTACATTATCATAATTATTATCTTTATAATTACTTAGAATATATTTCTCTGTTGTTACAGCATATGACAAATGAAACATTATTTTTTTTGTAAAATCTTCAAATCTCCACGCATCATCACAAAACCAATTTATAGTTGTGTATCTACCGCTCAAATATGATAATGTATCAATTGAAATCTCATTATTCATTAATACAAAGAATATAAAATCTGGCTCTACTTCGTCTGCATATTCTTTTAAACACCCTTGCAAAGAGTCAATGTCGTTAGGAAAACCATTTTCTTCTAACCAAAATACATAAAAATCACTAGAAATATTGGCAAGGCTTGGAACAAAGGCCTTGCTTTCTAGTGATTCTCCACGTGATATGATTCCATAATCATATTTTAAACCTGCAAATAATATTTTCATTTAAAAAATTTAAGATCCTTTAATCTAGAGAAAAATTGAGTAAATAAAACAGAAGTAGTGAATCAAAATTTCTAAATTCTAAAATTTATTTTATGCTAAAAATGAAAATTTATTACTCGCTTTCAATATAATTTCTAATGACTGTAGCGATATAATCGTAGTGACTTTCATTTAGACCAGGCCATACGCCTAGCCAAAAAGATTGATTCATAATTGTATCCGTATTAGATAAATCACCAACTACTCGATGCTCGATATTAGCATAAGCAGGTTGTCTTAATAAATTTCCACCAAACAGCAATCGTGTTCCAATTTTATTTTTTTCTAAATGCTGCACTAACATGTGGCGGTCATTTGCATCTCCTTCTCTAAGTGTTAGTAAAAAACCAAACCACGATGGTTCTGAATTTGGAGTTGGTTCAGGAAGTATAAAAACTTCTTCAAATTCTTTCATACGTTTGTATAGTGCGGCATAATTTTCTTTACGACGTTGTACAAACTGGTCAATTTTCTTTATTTGCGAAACTCCAAAAGCAGCTTGCATATCAGTTACTTTTAGATTAAACCCAATATGCGAATAAGTGTATTTATGGTCATAACCATAAGGTAATGTACCTAATTGTTGTCCAAAACGACAACCACAAGTGTCATCTTTTCCTGGCTCACAATAGCAATCACGACCCCAGTCACGGAAGCTTTCAGCCAATTTTGACAAAATCGGATTATTTATTAAAACTGCACCTCCTTCACCCATTGTGATATGATGTGCCGGATAGAAAGAAAAGGTAGCGATGTCACCAAACGTTCCCGTTTTTTTTCCTTTATAAGTAGCTCCAAGAGAATCACAATCATCCTCTACTACCCAAAGATTATATTTTTTAGCAACACGCATTACTTCATCCAGATCGAAAGGGTTACCTAAAGAGTGTGCAATCATGATCGCTTTTGTTTTAGTAGTAACAGCCGCTTCAATCATATCTGCTTTTACATTATGTGTAGCAATATCTACATCAATAAAAACAGGAATTGCACCAAACTGAATTATTGGATTCACAGTAGTAGGAAAACCTGCTGCAACTGTAATCACCTCATCGCCAGGCTTAATTGCTCTGTCTCCTAATTTTGGAGAAGTTAAAGCATAAAAAGCTACTAAATTTGCTGAAGATCCAGAGTTAACCAATAATGATCGATGAGCTCCAAAATATGCTGCAAAATCTGCCTCGAATTTATTAGCAAAACGCCCAGCTGTTAACCAACCATCAAGAGCGGCATCTACTCCCATTAAAATATCCTCTTCATCTAATACTTTTCCTGTAACAGGAATGTAATTTTCTCCAGCAATGATAACTTGTGTAGATTTCTTTTTTGCTATTTCTCTTAAACTATTTAGGAGAGAATCTTCTTTTAAGTTTTGTAACATATGAATTTATCTTTAACAGTAATTTTATTTATTTTTATGTAGCTTCCATTGCTATCGGTTTAGCAAAAGGTTCCATTTCAGTAATTGGCCGCCCAAAAGCAATTTTTGGATAAGTATTTGTATGAGGGTCAATCATAACTTGCAATAATTGTGGTTTGTCTTCATTCTCTACATTCCAAAACCAATCAATTGCATCTTCAATTTCTTCTGGTTTTTCAATAGTTTTCGATTCAATTCCGTAAGCAATAGCTACCTTAGCGAAATCAGGAGCATCATAACCCCAATATGTAGATTGATAACGAGATTCAAAATAACTATCCTGAAATTGCCTAATCATTCCTAAAGTTCTATTATTCAAAACAATAATTTTTACCGGGAGTTTATTACGAACAATCGTTTGCAATTCTTGGATATTGATTTGCATACAGCCATCTCCCACTAAAACAACAACGGGTTCTTTATTCAGAGCAATACTTGCTCCAATTCCGGCTGGCAATGAAAATCCCATTGCTCCCATTCCCCCTGAGGTCAAAAATTGCTGATCATGATAAAGTTCTAATGATTGTGCTGCCCACATTTGATGGCTTCCAACATCTGCTAAATATGCTTTTGCCTTCCTAGACTTGTTAGATAATAAATGCATAAAAACATTTGGATTTATGCCTTTAGCATCAAGTTCCTTACTATCTGGCCAAGTAATTTTTAAATTATTAATCTGATTATTCCATTCCTCTTTTAAAACAAAAGAAATATTAGATACAGCTTTGTCAAACTCTTGAAAGAAGATAGATAAATCTGTTATAATCGCCTCACATCCTTTCACACGATTATTGACTTCCCCTCTTTCGCAGTCAATATGATATATTTTTCTGTTTTCAATAAATTTAGTATCTGCTCCCGTTTGTCTTATATCTAATCTACTTCCTAAGACAATTAACAAGTCACATTCTCCAAAAGCGATATTTGCCCATCTATTTCCGTAACTTCCTATAAAACCAACTCGTTGTGCATTATCATAAGTTATAGTATCTAATCCTAAAAGTGTTGTAATCACAGGAATTTTAGTTTTTCTAACAAAATCCTCAAACAAGTCCTGGCTTGTACTAGCTTTAATCCCCCTTCCAGATAATATAAGAGGCCTTTTAGCTTTTTTAATATCTTCAATTAATTTTTCTAAAATATCAGCGTTAATTTCTAAGGGTTTAACACTATCATCAATAAAGGAATTATTCTCTATTTGAATACGCTGAACATCCATAGGAATATCAATAAGAACAGGGCCTGGTCTCCCTTCTAAAGAAATTTTAAAAGCTTTTTCAAATACATTTGGTAAATCATTTGGATCGTTTATATGAAAACAAGCTTTCGTTATTGGTCTGGCCATTGTAACAATATCTGTTTCCTGAAAACCCAATTGTCTGATTTCTCTATCACCCTTTAGTTCGTGTCTATTAACTTGACCTGTAATAAAAATTGCAGGAGTAGAATCAAAATAACAGCTCCCTATACCTGTTAATAAATTTGTAGCACCTGGTCCTGATGTTGCTAATGCTATACCGGGCAAACCTGTAATCCTAGCATAACCCTCAGCAGCAAAAGCGGCACCTTGTTCATGATGCATTGTAATAATATTAATATCAGTTTTTTGATTTAATGAATCGAGTATATGAGTTATCATTCCTCCTGACAATTCAAAAACACTTTTAATTCCTTTTTTCATCAAAAATTCAGCAATAAAATCAGAAGCTTTCATGATATTTTATTTATTTTTATAATAATTTAAAGTGTTTTGTAAAGCAGAATCAAAATTTGAAAATTCAATTTTTCCAATTTGAGAAATAATCTTTTCAATATCGCCTTCTATATGCATTGACTGTCCGTCTCTATAATTTAAAGCTCCAAAATTCAAAATAAATTCTGGATTAATATATTCCTTTATATTTTCAATTAATGACTTAATTGTTCTGGCTTGATTGGAGGATATATTATAAACTCCAGATTTTACTTCCATAGTAACTATCTTTCTCATGATTTCTGCATAATCTTTAACATATAAATATGCATATTTTTGTTCACCAAGAGTAAGATCCATTGCCCGTTCTTTTAACATTGAATTAACCAATGAAGGTATTAGCCAATTTAAATTTTCCTTTTCTCCAAATAATGAAAATAATCTCAACCAAACCCAATTAATATCATTTACAGAACAAAAACTTTCCATGATTTGCAAACAGGCTAATTTAGTCGCTGCATAAGCGTTTAAAGCATTTACAGGAAAATCCTCCTTAACTATATCATTAATCAGTCCGTATTCTGACTGTGATCCTAAAAAAATAATCTTCTTAACGCCAATTTCTTTTGCTATTTCCAATAATGTAACAAAAAAAAAAACATTTTTACATTGTTCAATCCAACTATTTCTAGTATCTGATTCAACCCCAATCCATGCTCCATGAATAATTGTATCAAATGAATATTTTTTCAATTGATTTGCAAACAATCCTTCATCATCAATATCAACCCAATCTATTTTATCCTTAAATTCTGCACATCTCCAGATATCAGAATCTTTACGTTTCAAACCTATTACAGTAAAATCATTAGCAATAAGATTTTCAGCAATATGAGAACCTAAAAAACCTGTAATACCAGTAATTAAAACTCTATGCATTGATAAATCTAGTAATTTGAGATTCTGTATAAGAATTTATAGAATGTAAATTATTATTAAATTCACTATACCAATCCATTGTCATACTTACTGCTTTTTCTGCATTCATCTTTGGCTGCCATTTCAGCTCTGAAATTGATTTGCTTATATCCAATTTCAATAGCCCGGCTTCATGTGGTTGATTTTCAACATTCTCAATAATATATTCACCTTTCCCCCAACTGTTAATTGCTAATTTTAACATTTCTTTAACTGATAATGCGTCAGATAAATAAGGTCCAAAATTATAGGCTTGATTAAACAGTAACGGTTTTTCAGCTAAATTAGCACCTAACAACAAATATCCAATAACTGGCTCTAAAACATGTTGCCAGGGTCTTATTGAATTTGGATTTCGTATAACTACTGGTTTTTCAACTGCAAATGCTTTTGCTATGTCAGGAATTAAACGGTCTTTTGACCAATCTCCACCACCAATTACATTACCGGCTCTTGCAACGGCAATTGCTTTTTTATGGATACTGTAAGTTTTACCATTGAAAAAAGAATTACGATACGAATCGATTAATAATTCTGCACAAGCTTTACTAGCACTGTAGGGATCATATCCACCTAATCTATCGTTTTCACGATAAGGATAAACCCATTCATTATTATAATACACTTTATCTGTAGTGATAAGTATTACTTCACATTTATTTTTTAATAAACGAATGCCATCAAGAACATTCGCTGTACCAATAACATTAACTTCAAATGTTTCCGCAGGAATATCATACGATAATCGAACTAAAGGCTGAGCTGCTAAATGAAAAACGAAATCAGGCTGAAAATCAAGAATTTCTTTCTCTAAGCGTTTTTTATCCGTTAAATCAGCTATAACTGAATCGCAAATCGAATTTCCATCTATAAGATGAAATAAGTCGTCTTTAGTATTTGGTTCTAATGCATATCCTTTTATATCTGCCCCTAACAGAGACAGTGTTTTTAGCATCCAAGAACCCTTAAATCCAGTATGACCTGTTAGAAAAATTTTTTTTCCACTGTAAGACTGCTTTAATTTTTGAAATAACGAATCTACCATGTTTTCCACTTTGCATTTCCTGAACTCCACATTGCTTCTAATTCAACTCTATCTCTTAAAGCATCCATACACTTCCAAAATCCATCATGCTTGTAAGCTGCTAGTTGTTGATCTTGAGCAATCGCTCCTAGAGGTTCTTTTTCCCATTGAACATCTTCAACATCTCCTTCAAGATATTTAAATATCCCCGGTTCTAAAACAAAAAAACCTCCATTGATCCACATTCCATCACCAGCTGGTTTTTCTACAAAACTATCTACTTCCCCTTGCGAATTAATTTCCAAATTGCCAAAACGACCAGGAACCTGTACACTTGTTAAAGTAGCCAGTCTACCATGTGATTTATGAAATTTAAGTAATTGTGCTAAATCAACATCAGCAACACCATCGCCATAGGTAAGCATAAAAGTCTCATCCTTAACGTATTTTTGAATACGTTTAAGTCTTCCAGCTGTGTTTGTATATAATCCAGTGTCAATCAAAGTTACTTTAAACGATTCTGTTTCTGAGTAATGAACATTTATGTTATTATTTGCTAATTCAATAGTTACATCCGAATTATGTAAATAATAATTATAGAAATATTCTTTTATATAAGTAGCTTTATAACCTAAACATATAACAAACTCATTATAGCCATGTTGTTCAAACATTTTTAAAATATGCCATAAAATAGGTTTTCCACCAATTTCTACCATTGGTTTAGGTCTTGCCTCCGTTTCTTCCATAAGGCGAGTTCCAAAACCACCTGCAAAAATTACTACTTTCATTTTATTATATTTTTTTTATTTTATATTTCTATATAAACATTATCAGTCAAAGGATAGCTACAGCAAAGTAAGAATTCATTCTCTTTTAGATCCGTTCTAGGCTTATCTAATCCAATCATCTTTAATTGTCCAGATCTAACAGTTGCCTTACAGGTACTGCAATTTCCTGTTTGGCAGGAATAAGGCAATTCTAATCCTGCTTCCAAAGCTTCTTCTAATATAGAATTACCGCTATTGATAACTATCTTATTTTTAATTCCTTGGAAATTTAAAAAGACTTCTTGATTTTTAATATCTTTAAAATCTTCTGGATTCTTAATTAATTCAAAATCTTCTGAGTGAACATTATGTAAATTTTGTCCAAGACTTATTAATGCCTCTTTCACAATATTTTTAAGACCAATAGGGCCACATATATAGTGTCGAATTGGACCGTTGATATTATTTACTAAATTTTCTACAAAATTGGAATCAATTCTACCCTGATAATTATGAGAATCTTCCTCAAAGAATTCTTCTCTTGAGTAAAAATTATAAATTTTAAATCGATTAGGATATATTGATTTCAATTGATCTAATTGATCTTTAAAAATTACAGATGAATTAGATTTATTACCATAAACCAGATAGATATGAATTAAAGGTTTATTATTTAATAAATCTTTAATTATTGAAAAAAGAGGAGTTATCCCGCTACCGACGCCCCAAAAAATGATTGATTCATTTGATTCATTTGATTCATATATAAAATCTCCAAAGGGTTCCTGAACTTCAATTACATCATCCACTTTTATAGTATCATTAATGTAATTTGAAACTATACCACCTGGTACGCGTTTAATTGTCACATTGAGTGTAGCATCAATTATAGGTGCCGATGAGAATGAATATGGTCTAATATACCTTCGACCATTTATTCTAAATTGAAGTGTTAAATATTGACCTGCCAAATACTTAATTTTTTTAAGACCTGGTTGTTTAAAACATAAAGTTACAGTGTCAGCCGTTTCTCTACGAACTTCCTGAACCCTTAAAGTATAATTTTTCATTTATTCTCAAAATAATAAACTTACTGTAGTAACTGCTTTAATAATTTTCGGAAAATTAAGACGAAAACGATCAAAAAACCCCCTAAAAAACCTCCAATTGCCAAACCTTTAAGTTTTCCAAAGCGTTCTTTAACTAAAGGTAAAATTGGTGTGTCGATTACCTGAATTAGTGGAGTTTCTTTACGTAAGGTTACTTTTGCAAGTTCCGATTGCTTAACTAACTCTGTTAATATAGCTGTATTCGCTTGTACATCTACTTGCTTTCTTGCTGAAGGAGTACGACGCACATTAAGTGCAGGATTTAAATTAAAAGTATTATCATTAGCAACCGCTACTCCAGTAATTGCACCATTAAGTTCACGACGAATAGAATCGGTTTGTCTTTCTAAAACCAACATATTTGTCCTTGCTTTTTTGCTTTTTGTGTAAATGTAAAAATCAGATACATTTTTAGCAAGTGCTTCGCAAAAATATTTAGCAAATAATTCATTAGTAGAAGACATATCTATATTAATGATTGCTATTTTCTTATCTTTTTGACCAACTGACAGAGCTCCTTTAGATAAGTTTTGATAAATCGACCCTAGAATACTATCATGAACTCGAGTAAATTTTTCACGATTTACATTAGGTAAAAACTTAATATTTTCAAGCTTAGAATTATCTTTCCATCCTTTACTTAATTCGTTAATCTGAATATACATTTCGACTAAAGAAATTGTTTTCCCATTATAATCAACAGGAGTCAATAAAGTCTGTTCTACCATTTTTCGAGATTTAAATAATTCTGTTAAATTAGAACCTGTAAAAATACTTCCGCCACCGCCGCCCAAATCTAAACCTAGGGAACCTGCTAAACCTAATGCACTACCCAGACCTCCACCTGAAGATTTATCTTCTTCTAGAGCAAAAGATAAAGTCGCAGTATAAATTGGCTTCTTTATAAAAGAATAAGTCAATCCTAAACTAGCCCCGATTATTCCAGCTAAGACAATGATTTTCCATTGAGAAAGCAAATACTGATACCATTCTTTTGCTTTATAGATTAATTCTTTTAACGATATTTCATCGTTTTCAATAGGTGTCATATTCTCCATTAAAATAATTTATTTAAAAGCAGTAACAATTAATAAAGCTAAACTAGCAAGCACACTTCCAATACCAGCCCATTCTCCAGCACTCATACGCTTCATTTCAGGTTTCTCGGGAACTACTATTTGAGAATCCGGAGTCACTTTTGGATAAGACCTAAAAAACAAAAACGAACCTGTTACAGAGGCCTTCCCATTTGGATAAATAATATATGCTTTTTTCTTCCATCCTTTGTAATCAACACCTCCGACCGCATTTATGTAATACTTAAAACCTTTTCCATTTCTGTAAGGAATTTCAGAGGTTAGCAAAACATTTCCGGTTACTTTTACTCCTTCATTATATATCGCAACTTCAATTTCATCTCCTGGAAACAAAGTAACATTAGAATAATGATTTTTATCTTTTACAATTTTTTCCCAGTTAACAGGAATGGTAGCAAATTTTAATTCGTCTCTCAGTTTTTTTGACAATTTAGAATTAAGAGTATCTTTTTGTTTTAATTTTGATTCTTCTTCTGTTGTTAGCTTTTTATCAAGATTAAGATTTACACTTTCTAATTGCTCAATTTGCTCTTCCTTAATTGGTCTTTTAATTTTCATACCATCTAAGTTCGCAATAGATGTTAATCCTCCCGCTCTCATAACAACATTATAAACTGTCTCTTTTTTATTCGCCAGAACATATTTCCCAGGATAAGTAACAGCACCACTAACTTTAACCATTTCTGGCTTTTCGTATACTGCCATTTTACGAATATTAATAACATCAAATGGTTTTAGTACAAAATTCTTAATTTGTTCATTATTGTCGGCAGTAATTTCGAGTTCTACTAATTCAACGCGTTTAGGATCCGAATCATCTATTACATCAGATTTTACCATTCTTGCAACTTCAACCCTCTTAGATGCTGAGCCTGTTAAACCGCCAACTTGGACAACTAAGTCATTTAAAGTTAGATTTTCAAAATACTCGTATTCCCCTGGATTTTTAACTTCTCCGTCAATTGTTATTTTATATTCTTCTCTAAAATCCAAAATAGAATAAACAGTAACAATATCTTCTCTTTTTAACTCTACGTCAGCATTCAAATCACCTGACATAGCACTACTTAAATCTACATTTACAATTTCCGTGGTTAAATCAGTTTTTAGACGAATAATTCTTGCTCTTTTTGTGTAGGCATCTTCTTTAAGTCCTTCTGATCTGGTGATAAGATCTGAAATTCTCATTCCTTCACTGTAAGAGTAATAATCTGGTCTAAAAACAGCGCCTTCTATTTTAATACGATTTTCAAATCTATTTAGAATTTTTGTAACCCTGAAATCATCACCAGACTGTGGTAAATAAGAATTATATTCACTTTCATTTATGTCATGTATTTTAAATTCTTTTCCTGTTTTTTGCATTACATTAACAGATGCTGTATAGGCAAACTCATTAAATCCTGAAGCAAAAGATAATAAATCTGCAAATGTCTCGCCTTTTTTCATTTCGAAAATTCCTGGACGTTTAACTTCTCCTTCTACCACAACTCGTTGACTATATGCCGGAATTCTGATTACATCGTTATCTCTTAAATTTACATTGTCAGATTGATCTCCTTTAACTAAAAATTTATAGATATCAATATTTTTAAATACTTTGTTATTTCGGATTAATTCAATATTTCTATAACTACCATTTTTACCAGGTCCACCCGCCAAATGCAACGCGTTATAAACAGAAGCCAGAGAAGAAATAGAATAATTACCAGGCTGTTTCCCTCCTACAATTGTTACTTTTATCGTTCTAATATCACTTAAACTAACACTAACCTTGGATTGTCCTGATCTAACGGTACTATAAACTCTTGCAATTGCAGCTTTTATTTTTTGCGTAGCAGCTTCGATTGTCATTCCTGCAACTGCTATTTGTCCAACATTTTCAATTGTAATTTTACCCTCAAAATTAACAGGAACAGTATCGTCAAATTGTTGAATACCATAAATACTTATCTCCAACTTATCCCCAGATCCTAAGATATAATTTACCGGCGTTGCCATTTTTAAATCGGGTTCAAAAGTCAAAGTAGGATTATCGAACAATTCAGATCCAAAAATTAAAGCGTTTAATGAATCCTTTATTTTTTCATTTTTGATTTTTTCCTGTTTTCTTCCAAACTCAGAATCCTCATCTAAATCTTTTAATTTATCGTCTTTCTTTTTATTTTTATCTTTATCCTTATCTTTTTTATCTTTGTCTTTATCTTTTGAGTTTTTTTTCTCATACTCTTTTACTCGAGTTTTTAACTTATTGAATTCATTTTGACTCATGCCCTTTGACAAGGCCATAGACTCTACATCATCAATAGTTGCGCTATTATTTTTTAATTGAGCAACTACTTTCGCTATTTCGTCGTCTGTTAAATAATCAACCTTTACAGTACTTAAATCTTTAGACTTTATTATATCCTGAGCACTTGCGCTAAAAGAAATTAGCAACATAAAAAGCAGAGTAAGAACGTATATTACCTTTTTCATATTTGAATTATAATTAACCTTAAGTTTGGTTTAAAAGAAATATTGTTTTTGTTTATGAATATTGTTTTTGATAGTAATCTTTATAAGAACCCGAAGTTACGTTTTGTAACCATTCTTCATTATTCAGATACCAATTGATTGTTTTTTCTAAGCCTTCTTCAAAAGTAACAGAAGGCTTCCAACCCAATTCTTTATTAATTTTAGAAGCATCAATAGCATAACGCAAATCGTGACCAGGTCTGTCTTTTACATAAGTAATCAACTCTTGCGAAGTCCCTTCAACTCTTTTTAATTTCTGATCCATGATTTTACATAACAGCTTTACCAAGTCAATATTTTTCCATTCGTTAAAACCACCAATATTATACGTTTCATGATTTTTTCCTTCATGAAAAACCAAATCAATTGCAATAGCATGATCTTCTACAAAAAGCCAATCCCGTGTATAATTCCCATCTCCATAAACTGGTAATGGCTTATTATTGATTATATTATTAATAAAAAGAGGAATTAATTTTTCTGGAAAATGATACGATCCATAATTATTAGAACAGTTTGTTAAAACATATGGTAAACCATAAGTTTCACCATAAGCTCTTACAAAATGATCTGAACTTGCTTTAGAAGCTGAATATGGTGAATTAGGATCATAAGAAGTAGTTTCTGTAAAAAGACCTTCTGATCCAAGAGAACCATAAACTTCATCAGTACTAATGTGATAAAAGCGTTTATCCTCGAAATTTTCTTTCCACTGATTTTTAGCCGCATTTAATAAGTTCATTGTGCCAATTACATTTGTTTTTACAAATGATAACGGATCTTCAATAGAGCGGTCAACATGAGATTCTGCAGCTAAATGCAAAACCCCATCAAAATTATGTAACGAGAAAAGTTCATTTATAAAAGCTTCATCAACAATATCACCTTTTACAAATGTGTAGTTAGATTGATTCTCAATATCCTTAATGTTTTCTAAATTTCCTGCGTATGTCAAGGCATCTAAATTAAATATTTGATATTCAGGATATTTATTCACAAAACGTCTCACAACATGAGATCCAATAAAACCAGCTCCACCAGTAATAAGAATTTTTTTCATTTTAAATTTCAATTAATTTAATAAATCAGAATTTATCTTTTCCAACTCACTGTATATATCCTTTACATCTTGTGAATTTTCTTTTTGCAAAATTAGATTTGCGGTATCAGTATAAACAAAAATAGTGTTTTTTAGACCTAGAAAGGTTGTATGTTTACCTGAACCAATAACCATATTACCATTTTTGTCAATTGGATGATTTTTTGAAACTAAATAATCATACACGGATTCAAATGATCCTAAATCTGACCATGAAAAAGCAGCAGGAACTACCTTTATTTTTTTACTACGTTCCATTACCGCGTAGTCAATGCTGATTGATGGAATTTCTAATGATAAGTCAAAATCTAGAAAACCATTTTTACTTGCTTCCCAAACAGCTTTAGATTTTTCATAAACATCCGGTTGAAATTGTTTTAACTCCTCCAATAAAACACTTGCCTTAAAACAAAACATACCACTATTCCATAAAAAATTTCCTTTTGCAATAAACTCTTTCGCTGTAGTCTCATTAGGTTTTTCTCGAAATGATATCACCTTATCGCCTTTTGACTCTATATAACCATATCCGGTCTCTGGTTTGGTTGGAATAATTCCGAATGTAACAATAAATCCATCTTGCGCTTTTGAAATCGCTTCATCAATCGCTTTATTGTATTCCTCCATTTTACTAATAATATGATCCGAGGGTGTTACAATTAATATATCATTAGGGCTAGACGCAAATGCAGCAAAAGCAATAGCAGCTGCAGTATTACGGGGGGTAGCCTCAACTATATTTATGTATGAAGTTTGGGTTTTATCCATCACTTTTCCACTTAGATGATGGTTATCAACATTACCAACTACCATCACTTTATTCGCTAAATGACTGTTACGATCAACCGTCATTTCGAATAAAGATTTGTTTTCAAATATCTCCAGATATTGTTTAGGTTGACTTTTTCTTGAGAGCGGCCACAATCTGCTTCCCACTCCTCCTGTCAAAATTACATGTATGATTGAATTGTTTGTTTCCATTTTTCTTTAAATAAAAAAGAGACTTTTAACTACTATAATCTATTATCAGCTATTGTACCTAAAACTCCTTTTACGTCATATATTAAACTATTCTCTTTTTGTAAGTCCGAAAATTTCAGTTGTAAAAACTCAGTATGTGCAACTCCTAAAACTATAGCATCGAATTTTTCTTCTGGAAGAAAATTAACCGTTTTTAGTTTATATTCCTTTTTAACTTCTTCTGTATTAGCCAAAGGATCATAAATTGTAACCGATATTCCATACTCTTTTAATGCTTTTACAACATCTACAATTTTCGTGTTACGAACATCCGGGCAATTCTCTTTAAAAGTAATTCCTAGCATTAATAGATTTGCCCCATTAACCGAAATTCCTTTTTTAATCATAAGTTTCACTATTTGTGAAGCAACATACTCGCCCATGCTGTCATTTAAACGTCGTCCTGCTAAAATTATTTCCGGATGATATCCAAATTCCTGAGCTCTTTGTGCCAAATAGTATGGATCAACACCTATACAATGCCCTCCTACTAATCCTGGTTTAAATGGCAGGAAATTCCATTTTGTCGATGCTGCAGCCAAAACTTCCTGCGTATCAATATTCATTAAATTGAATATTTTAGCCAGTTCATTTACAAAAGCAATATTAATATCGCGTTGTGAATTTTCTATAACCTTAGCAGCTTCTGCCACTTTTATTGAAGGTGCTAAATGTGTTCCTGCAGTAATAACAGATTTATATAACGCGTCAACTTTTACACCAATTTCCGGAGTCGATCCTGAAGTTACTTTCAAAATCTTTTCAACAGTATGTTCTTTATCTCCGGGGTTTATTCTTTCAGGAGAATATCCTGCATAGAAATCTTGGTTAAATTTCAAACCAGAAACTCTTTCTAAAACCGGAACACATTGTTCTTCTGTAACACCTGGATAAACAGTTGACTCATAAATTACGATATCTCCTTTTTTTAATATTTTACCAACTGATTCACTCGACTTATATAAAGGAGTCAAATCAGGACGATTATTTTTATCAACCGGAGTAGGGACCGTAACTATAAAATAGTTACAATCTGCAATATCGTTCAAAGAGGTTGTACAGTACAATCCAACTTTCGAATTAGCATTATTGACTAAAACCTTTTGCAAAGTCTCATCATCTACTTCTAATGTTGTGTCTGTACCTGATTTTAAAGATGACACTCTTGTCTCGTTAATATCAAAACCTATAACTGAATATTTAGTTGCAAATAATCTAGCCAAAGGCAAACCAACATAACCTAAACCAATAATGGCAATTTTTATGTTTTCAGTCAATTTGTAATCTTTTTTTTCAATTTCAGTCATAACAGTTCACGGCTTCGCCACTCTGAGTCACAAAGATTTGACACAGATACTCTAAAATTATTTTCGGCAAATATAACATATTAAGTCAATTTATTCAATACGGTTTCCCGTAATACAGCGAAAACAAACTATTAAACAACAATAATGCATACCAATGCATTATTAATCAGTCTGTAAAAATTTACATTATAAAAAAAAACAGAAAACAAAATCTCTATTAGGAGAAATTTTACCTTCTGTTTTACTACCAATAGTTATTATATAACTTAATTATTTATATTTTATTTTAAGAACGCAGCCTAAAGATTCAAGCACAAGAGTATAATATGTATTCGATATTTCCTGAACTATTGCATCTTGATTGCTAAAAGCTCCTGATTCTAATTTTATACGATCTCCAACTTGTATTGATGTCACCGAAATATCACTAATGTTTGTAGCCTCAAGACTCGTTTTTATCACATTGATTTCTTCATCACGAACAACTGCCGGCTTACCTAACCAGAACAAATATCGAATTACACCGGCAATTTGAAAAACAGAATTTCGATCAACATCTTCCAACTGGACAAATACATAAGAATTAAAAAGCGGTACTTCGATCTTTTTCTTTCTATCTGACCATTGCTTAACCTGAGTTATCAAAGGACAGTAGCACTCAATACCAATTTGACTAAGTTTTTCTGCAACTTTTTTCTCCCATTTGGGCTTTGTATAAACTACGTACCAGTTCTTCATTTTTCTTTATTATTGAAATAAAATCTTTAAACCAATTCTCTTCTATCCATTTCATATCAAACTTCACTTCAATGTTCTTTTTAACTACGAACCAATTCCTTTATAAATAAATCCAATTGATTCTAATTCTTTTGAATTTAATATATTTCTTCCGTCAAAAAGAAATGCTGGTTTATGCATCGAATCGTAAATTTTTTGCCAATTATAAGTTGTAAATTCATCCCATTCAGTCAAAATTGCAACTGCATGAGCTCCTTTACAAGCTTCATAAGCATTATCAAATATTGACAATGCTTTACTATTTTCCTCAACAGTTCTGGTTTCCAGATAATCCAAATCACTTAACATTTTATTTCTGGAAACCTTAGGGTCATAAACAGAAATTCTAGCCTGTTCATTTATCAAATCATCAGCAACATAAATTGCAGCAGATTCACGAGTATCATTTGTATCTTTTTTGAATGCCCATCCTAAAAAAGTAATTTTTTTATCAGCAACAGTATTATATAATGTCTGAACAATTTTATTTGAAAATCTTCTTTTTTGATGATCATTCATTATAATTACTTGTTCCCAATAATCAGCCACTTCATTCAATCCATAGGATTTTGCAATATAAACTAAATTTAAAATGTCTTTTTGAAAACAAGAACCCCCAAAACCAACTGATGCTTTTAGAAATTTTGAACCAATTCGACTGTCCATACCAATTGCTTTTGCTACTTCACTAACATCAGCACCTGTTTTTTCGCATAATTCAGACATTGCATTTATAGACGATATTCGTTGTGCTAAGAAGGCATTTGCCGTTAGTTTAGACAATTCTGATGACCAAACATTTGTCGTCAATATTTTATCCTTGTCAACCCAATTTGCATAAACATCAACTAAAGCGCTAATCGCCTCTTCGCCATCTGGTGTCGAATCTCCACCTATCAAAATTCGATCCGGATTTAATAAATCTGTAACAGCTGTTCCTTCGGCTAAAAATTCAGGATTTGATAAAATCTGAAACTGAACACCATTCCCTGTATTATCCAGAATACTTTTTATTGCTTCGGCTGTACGTACTGGCAAAGTCGATTTTTCGACTACAATTTTATTTTGCTTTGCTACCTTTGCTATTTGTCTGGCACAAAGTTCAATATATTTTAAGTCAGCTGCCATACCTTTTCCTTTTCCGTAAGTTTTGGTTGGCGTATTTACTGATATAAAAATTACCTGAGCTTCATCAATTGCTTTTTCAACATCTGTCGAAAAGAAAAGATTTCTACCTCTTGCTTCGGCTACTATTTCTGAAAGACCCGGTTCATAAATCGGAATATTATCTGTATTAGGATCATTCCAATCTTTTATTCTTTGTTCGTTCAAGTCGACAACAGTCACTTGAATGTTTGGACATTTTTGAGCAATTACTGCCATTGTCGGACCTCCAACATAACCTGCACCAATGCAACAAATTTTTGTAATTTTCATTTATCTACTATTATCTTGATCCTTATTTTATTTCAAATTATTCCAATACCAGCTTACCGCCTCTTTTAATCCTTTTTGTAAAGAATATTTAGGATTATAACCTAATATTGTTTTTGCTTTATCAATACTTGCCAATGAATGCGGAATATCTCCGGCTCTGTTTGCTCCATATACAATTTTTACATCTGCAATTTTTGAATCAAATTCAGCTAAATATTCTTTTAAATATCCTACCAAATCATTCAAAGTATTTCGATCGCCAAAAGCCGTATTGTAAACTGTATTAATTGCTTCCGGATTTTGACTTACCATAGCCAATTCATTCATTTGAATTACATTATCTATGTAAGTAAAATCCCTAGAATAATTTCCGTCACCATTAATCACAGGACTTTCATAATTCATTAGTTGCATAACGAACTTTGGAATCACCGCAGCATAAGCTCCATTTGGGTCTTGCTTGCGTCCAAAAACATTAAAATAACGCAATCCTATTGTTTCTAAACCATAGGTTCTGCTAAAAATCTCAGCATACAATTCGTTTACATATTTTGTAATAGCATACGGGGATAAAGGTTTTCCAATTACATCTTCTACTTTTGGTAATCCTTGAGAATCTCCATAGGTAGATGAACTAGCCGCATAAATAAAGCGTTTTACTTTTGCATCTCTGGAAGCTACTAACATATTCAAAAAACCGGAAACATTTACATCATTTGTCGTAACAGGATCGTTTATAGATCTTGGAACAGAACCTAAAGCGGCTTGATGCAAGACATAATCAACTCCTTCGACTGCCAGAATACAATCAGCAACGTTTCGAATATCGCCCTCAATTAATTTAAAATTAGAGTTATTTATGATGCCATTTAAATTATGACGATGTCCTGTCGAAAAATTATCCAGACAAACTACTTTATGACCTAATCCTAAAAAATATTCAACTAAGTTTGAACCAATAAAGCCTGCTCCACCTGTAATTAAAATTGTATTTTGAGTCGATACTTCCATTACTTCAAATTATTTTTTCTTGAATTTATTTAAAATTACCTTCCAGAAACTTAATTTTTCTTCCTCTTCATGATATCCGTTTGAATAAGCTCCATAACCGTACCCATAACCATAAGCTGTACCATATTTTGCTTTATTCTCATAACCATTTAGAACAATACTCGCATTGGTAAGCTCTCCTCGTTTTATCCTGGTATTTAGCAATGTAATCATATCTTTTTTGGTATAATTTTGCCTTACGATATAAAGCGTAACATCTGCGTATTGTGCCAGTTCCAGCGCATCTGATACTAATCCAACCGGAGGAGTATCAAGAACAATATAATCATATTTTTGCTTTAGCTCAATAATTAATTCCTTCATCGCATCACTTAAAATAAGCTCAGATGGATTTGGCGGGATTGGACCTGACAATATAACGTCAAGATTAGGAATTTGTGTTGCGTTTGTAATTTCAGCTAAACTATTTTGCTTAATCAAATAATTTACAACTCCTATTTGATTTTTTAAATTAAACTCATCTGACAATCTTGGTTTTCTTAAATCTAAACCAATAATGACCGTTTTCTTTTCGCTTAAAGCAAAAACAGTAGCAATATTAATAGAACAAAATGTTTTTCCTTCACCACTTATTGACGAAGTAATCATTAAAGTCTTTGAACCACTAACTTGCTGCTTTTTATACAAAAATTGCAATGAGGAACGAATCGTTCTAAAGGCCTCGGAAAGTGCTGATTTTGGTTTATCAAAAACTGCTAAATTCAAAGAATCTTTATTAATTCCAACAACACCAATTAATGGAATTTGGGTTAACTTACTAATATCATCTGCGTTTTGAATTGAATTATTTATGAAGAAAATTCCAAAAACAAACAACAAGGGCACCAATATTCCTAAAAACAAAGCCAATATATAATTTACAGAAGTTTTTGGACCAATTAATCCACCACCGATATCTTTTGCAGGATCAATAAAATGAATATCAGACAAATTAGAAGCTTTTACAATCTCTGCTTCATTTCTCTTCTTAAGAAATTCAGTATAAATATTATCACTTAAATCATACTTTCTCTGAATCTTTAATAATTCCTGTTGCTCTTCAGGAAGTCTTTTAACAGTACTTTCGGCTTGACCAATTTTAGCATTTACCATCGACAAATCATACATTAGCGATGATTTTGCAGACACAATGTTTTCCAGTAAAACGCTCTTCACAGCCTGCATTTGATTGTCAAAGTCTTTAAAAATCTTATCGCTTTTTACTGCATAAGCCATTTCTGATCTTTGAGTCGAAAGCGCAATAAGTTTCGATACATTGACTACAATATTTGGATCATCAATTCCGGCAACAGATGGCGCAGGCAATCGAGAATAATCAACACTATTATTTAGGTATGATTTTAAAGAATTGTAATAAGCGATTTTTCTTGTGACTTCATCTTTTTGAACATCAAAGTCCATTATTTTATCAGAAACCTTTGCTCCTCCTCCTTCAATTTCATAAATATTTTTATCTTTTCTGAATGATTTTAATTCTCCTCCGGTTTGTTTTAACTGCGATTCCATTGCAACAAGTGTGCTATCGATAAATCTGATGGTATTGGTTGCAAACTGATTTTTTCCGTCAAGCTGAATTTTGATTAACATTCTTACTGTCGAATTCAAATAATCGACCATTCTGGCTTTATTTGAACCTTGCATTCCTAACGTTAAGATAGAACCTCCTTTATCATCAGAACCAACTGTTACACCTCTATAACCTGATACCGTTCCGTCAAAATCATTGAATTTTACAAAATATTCGTTCCCTGTATACATACCGGGGTTATCATTTATTTGTAACTTCCAATTTAAAAAAGGTAATGAAACCTGTTCACCAACTTTATATTTCTTTACAAAAAGCTCTGTAGGCTGAACCGCAGTATTACTATATGAATTATTAGAATAGGTAATTAATGAAACCGAATTATTCTCGAAAGGAACTCGAATCTGATATTCATTTGGACTCAAAAATTTAATACCAATTAGCGTGTTTGCAAGTTGTCCTTTTGACTTATCAATATCTACATAAAAAGGCACCGCGCCATAAGAATCAATCAAATTGTATTTTCCTTGTACAAGGTAATCTATATAAAACTGCAACTTACTAACAACCATCTCATTATGAGATCTGGACTGTAATATGGTAGAGATCCCATTTACCTGATCTGAGATTCCACCCCAATTAAAAACCAAACTTGTATTTGATGTAAAAAAAGGATTACTCTCTTCTTTAATAGAAATCATTGTTTGCATTCCGTAAATTTTCTCTTTACGAATATTTACCTGATAAGCAATTGTAAATGCAATTATCAAACTAGCCAAAAACCATTTCCAATAACTTGCAATCTTTAACAAGAATCCTTTAAAATCAAAATTTGAATGATTTTCAAAAATGGAAAAATCTTTTATATCTAACATCTATTGAATTTAGTTTTAGTTTTTAAGCAACAAATAAACTGTTGTAGCCAGTGACAAAACAGTAATAATTGTAGTAATAGACTCTATACCTGTTTTTCCTGTTCCCCAAGTTTTTTGCTTAAGTGGTTTTACATAAACATAATCGTTAGGTTGCAAATAATAATAAGGAGATTTCATTACACTAAGATCTGTTAAATCTATATCATGCATTTGAACTCCTGTTGGGGATTGACGAATTATAGTTACTGCTTTTCTATTTCCGGTAATTGTTATATCGCCTGCATTTGCAATAGCTTCCATGATATTAACATGTTCCTGAAACAATGTTTTTGTACCTGTACTCCCTACCTCTCCATTTATAGTGTATCTAAATCCAGCTAATTTTACAGTAACAAATATATTAGCTTCACTCTTAAAATATTCTTCGAGTAATTTTTTTTCAATTATAATTCTGACTTCTTCAAGAGTATATCCTATTACATTGATTTCTCCTAAAATTGGCATTCTAATATTTCCGTGATCATCAACTGTAAATCCGTTAAAATACAAAGTCGATTCAGATTTTCCGGTTCCGGAGGAAGAGGTTTCTGTGGTATTAAAAATCGCGACTAATTTAGGGTCAATTGCCTTTATATCAATACTTAAAACATCATTTACCTGTAATCTATAAGGCTTAGATTCTACTGCCGCAACAGTATTTTGTTCTCCAGAAGTATTTTTATCTTGTAAATAGACTAAATCCTTTACGGGAATACAAGATGTAAATAAAACACTAATTAATAGCAATATATAAAAACCGTTCTTTGTCATTATTGAAATTTTATCGCAAATATAGCTTTTCCTTTAATCTTCAGAAAATCTAAGTTTTATTTGGGGTTTATTTAATTATTTTTGAAAGTTTTTTCAAACGGAACACGGTGTAAAATACTTCTTCCAAGTGTAATTTCATCTGCATATTCTAATTCGTCGCCAACAGATATCCCTCTGGCAATTGTCGAAATCACAATTTCTGATTCGGCAATTTGCTTATAAATATAAAAATTTGTTGTATCACCTTCCATTGTAGAGCTAAGTGCAAAGATAATTTCTATAACTTTCCCTGATTTTACTTTTTCAACTAAGCTTGAAATATTTAATTGGCTTGGGCCAACACCTTCAATTGGAGAAATTTTTCCGCCTAAAACATGATAAATCCCCTTATATTGACCTGTATTTTCTATAGCCATCACATCCCGAATATCTTCGACAACGCAAATGGTTTGATGATTCCGCGCTAAATTCGCACAGATTTCACAAACTTTTGTATCTGAAATATTATGGCAGCTTTCACAAAACTTTATATCCTGACGCATATTCAATAATGCCTGAGACAAAAAACCTGTTTGCTCTTTAGGTTGCTTTAATAAATGCAGCACCAATCGCAATGCCGTACGTTTGCCAATTCCCGGCAATTGCGACATTTCATTGACTGCCTTTTCTATTAGTTTTGATGAAAATTCCATGACAACAAAAGTAATACTTTTAATGGTTCTTTTTAGCCCCTATAGAAGTGGAAATCTTTTTATCTGCCAAAGAGAAAAAAGATTGAAACGGATTGCTTCGCCAATTTTCACTTTCAGGCTCAGGTGCGGGATTGGGTCCTGAAAAAATTAATATTGATTAGTCGCCAATAACACCAAAGTACAAGCAACTTCTGCTTTAATATTATTTAATTCCAATAGTTGATATAATTCCGGATTTTCGGTACCAGGATTAAAAACTACTCTTTTTGGTTGTGCTTCTATGATATAATTATAGTAATCACGCTGACGTGCAGGGTTTAAATACAATGTTACTGTATCTATATTTTTAACCGGAATAGCTTTTGTATAAATTTTTACACCAGCAACTTCACCTGTATTTTGACCAATTGCCAAAACAGTATGTCCTTTTTCAACTAACATATTTATAGCTCTAAAAGCGTAACGATCTGGTTTTGTAGTAGCACCCAGCACTAAAGTTTTTTTATTTTTCATCATTTTTAAATATGCTACAAAAGTAATCAAAAAGAATGAGCTTAGTTTAGGTTATTGATTTAGAAATTATAACAATAAAAATAATATCCTCACATGAATTTGCTTTCAGGTATCAAAAAATAACTATTTTTACTTCACTAACTAAAACAATATGGATTTATTCATTTATTTATTTGCCGCTCTTTTTTCAGTATTAAATCCAATTGGTACAGTTCCTATTTTTGTTGGACTTACTCAACACGATTCGCAGGAGGAGCGTTCCCGAATTTCGCTTTGGACTGCTATAAACGTTTTTATCATTTTGATCGTTTCCTTTTTTATTGGTCAATATGTCCTGAGTTTTTTCGGAATTAGTATTGACGCTCTTAGAATTGCCGGAGGAATTGTAATTGTAAATTCAGGATTTTCATTACTTTCAGGAAAAATCAATAAGAAACGGGGAATCAACAAAAAAATTGAAACCGACGCACAACAACGTAATGATATTGCATTAACTCCATTAGCAATCCCTATGTTAGCTGGTCCCGGATCAATTTCTTTACTTATTGCTTTTCATCAGGAACATCACGGAATGGAAGAAGTGATTTTTTCTACTTTAGCAATTTTAGCTATTGCAGTTGCAATTTTTGCCATCTTGAAAAGCGCACATTATTTAGCAAGAATTCTTGGCGCCTCAGGAATTGTAGCAATATCCAGAATTGTTGGCTTTATCGTTATCTCGATCGGAATTCAATATATTGTAAGTTCGATCATTAATATAGTAAAAGGAAATTTGATGTAGATTTCATCTTACTTTATAACAAACAAAAGGGATAAAACATACGTTTTATCCCTTTTAGTTTATACTTGCAATAAATTTAGTTTCTAGGCAAAAACACTTCAGCCATCATACATCTGGCACTTCCACCTCCGCAAGCTTCAATAGTATCTAAACTTGAACTCAAAATTTGGGCGTGATTTTCTAATTGAGTAATTTGTTTTGGTGTTAAACTTTGATGTGCAGATGCACTCATAACGATATACTTCTTATCATTTGTCCCTCGAACTTCCAGCATATTTCCTGCAAAATTATTTACTTGAGCTTCTGTAATCAGAATAATTTCTTTTTTATCTGCTTTTAGGTTTTCAAGTACCATTTTGCGCTCTTTTTTATCATCTATACTATCTGCACAAATAACCGCAAAAGTTTCTCCTAAGCACATCATTACATTTGTATGATAAATTAATTTACGTTCTCCGTCTACAGTTTGAAAAGCTTCGAAAATAACAGGAGCATAATCAAAGTCTTCACAGAATTCAATAAATAATTCTTCATCAGCACGAGGAGACAATGCACAATATGCTTTCGCATTTGCTCTGTCTAATAACAAACTCCCAGTTCCTTCCAGAAAGAAACCATCTTCTTCTGCTGACGTGTAATCCATTATATTATTAATCTCAAAACCTTTATCTTCGAGAGTATCTAAAATATCTTCGCGACGTTCCTGACGACGATTTTCTGCAAACATTGGATAAAGAGCTACGTCACCATTTTCATGAAACGAAACCCAATTGTTTGGAAAAATACTATCAGGCGTATCTGTTTCTAAATTATCATCTATAACTGTAACATCTACTCCAACTGTTCTCAATTTTTCTACAAAAACATCAAATTCTTGCTGTGCTTTCGCATTTACTGTACTTGGTAAAAGCCCGTCTAATACTTTTTGGTAATAATTATTTACAGCAGTTTGCTCATTCATTCTAAAAGCAACTGGTCGAATCATTACAATTGCATTGGTTGTTTGTTTCATTTTGTATGTTTTTTTTATTTCAAGTTTCAAGTTTCAGGTTACAGCAACGTGAAATCTGAAACTTGAAACTTGAAACCTCAAACAATTATTTAGTCTCTAATTAATGGTAAAGTTGAACATCTTAATAAACCTTCTTGTTTGGCAATTTCAGCATAAGGAATTTCTTCAACAGTAAAACCACGTGCACGCAACCAATTATTTAATCTGGTAAAGTTTTTCTCCGAAACTACTACATTTTCATCGATAGAAAATACGTTTGAAAACATATTATACATTTCATTTCTTTCGATATGAAATAAATTTTCTTTCCCGAAAAGATTAACTAAATACAAATAATCCGCTTCTTCACGGAAACCTCTTTTATAAATAATTCCTTTATCTTTTCCAACAGGTTGAAAACAACAATCTAAGTGCAAAGCATTGTCGCGAGCTTCTAATTTAGATTTAACTAAATCGAACTCTTTAACAATTTTATTTGGAAACAATTCTTTAATAAAATTAACACCGTGCATATTTGTTCTTGCCGTAATGTAATCTTTATAATCACTTCCTTTATAAGTTCCAATAAAGATATGATCGTTCCAAAGCATAACATCTCCACCTTCTATATGAACTTCCTCTGGTGGACGAACTACTTTTAAAGGGTTTATTTGATCGATGATATATTGAATTGCATCTAACTCACGCTCTCTATCCGGTAGAATATTAGATTTTACAAAAGTATCATCTATAACAAAACCAATATCTCTCGCAAAAATCTGATTGTAATTTTCAATCATTTCGGGACGATAAACTTTTACATCATATTTTTGAAAAACAGAATTAAAAGCGTCCATTTCAGCAATCATATCTTCTTCAACAGGATAAGTACCTGCTTTAATATGTTCCAATGATTTAGGATCATAAGCCTCGTCTAAAGATGGAGTTGGCCCATTATGAACAGCAGAACCTAAAACTACAGCGCGCAGTCTTGACGTTTCGTTCTTTATATTTAATTGCAACATAACTTTATTATATTTTGCCCAAAGATAAAAAAAGCTTCACAGTTAAGTGAAGCTTTAAAATATTTTTATTTGTTCGACTTAAAGTCTCTCAGCGGATGCCCTGTGTAAATTTGTCTTGGTCGACCAATTGGTTCTTTATTTTCACGCATTTCTTTCCATTGCGCAATCCAGCCTGGTAATCTTCCAATAGCAAACATTACTGTAAACATATCAGTAGGAATCCCCAATGCTCTGTATATTATTCCAGAATAGAAATCTACGTTTGGATACAAGTTTCTTGATTTGAAATACTCATCTTCTAAAGCAGCTGATTCTAATTTTTTAGCAATTTCTAAAATAGGATCTTCAACACCTAAAGTATCTAATACTTCTTTAGCAGCTTTTTTAATAATTTTTGCTCTTGGATCAAAGTTTTTATAAACTCTGTGGCCAAATCCCATTAAACGGAAAGGATCGTTTTTATCTTTTGCTTTGGCTAAGAATTTATCCGTGTCTCCTCCATCCTTGTTAATTTCTTCCAACATTTCAAGCACAGCTTGATTTGCACCACCATGAAGAGGTCCCCAAAGTGCAGAAACTCCAGCAGAAATCGAAGCAAATAAACCTGCATGAGATGAACCTACCATTCTTACTGTCGATGTAGAACAGTTTTGTTCGTGATCTGCATGAAGAATAAATAATTTATCTAATGCTGCAACAACCACAGGATTTGCTGAATAAGGTCCTGTAGGCAATTTAAACATTAACTGCATAAAATTATCTACATAACCCGTTGTGTTATCATAATAATTCAATGGATAACCCATAGTTTTTCTATAAGTCCAGGTTGCAATTACAAGAAACTTACCCATTGTTTTACAAATGGCTTCATACATCTCTTTTTCGTTATCTACATTAACTGCTTTTGGATTAAAAGCTGTCAAAGCACTTGTCAAAGCAGACAGAACTCCCATTGGATGGGCTGTTTTTGGGAATCCGTCAATGATATTTTTCATCTCTTCGTTTACCAAAGTATGTTTTTTAATACCATTTTCAAATTGTTCCAACTCTTGAGCTGTTGGTAATTCTCCAAAAATCAAAAGATAAGACACTTCTAAGAAACTAGCTTTTTCAGCAAGATCTTCGATTGAATATCCTCTGTAACGCAAAATTCCTAATTCTCCATCTAAGAATGTGATTTCACTCGTACAAGATCCAGAATTCTTATATCCTGGGTCTAGGGTAATAATACCCGTTAAATCACGTAATTTGTTAATATCGATAGCTGATTCATTTTCGCTCCCCGTGATTACCGGAAGTTCAATTTTTTGACCATCTACTTCTAATGTAGCTATTTTTGACATAATATATCGGAAATAAATCTTTAAAATAATAATTTATCAAATCTAAGGAATTTAAGACTAATTAAAAAAAGAATCCTGCTATGAATTTGTTAAAACTCCAAAAAAAAACCATCCGCCGCGGCGGATGGTTTAAATTTAATATATAACTCTTACAATTATTTAATCTTAAAAGCGTTTAATCCAGGAAAATAAGCAGTACTTCCTAACTCTTCCTCAATTCTTAATAATTGATTGTATTTTGCCATACGATCAGAACGAGACGCAGAACCTGTTTTAATTTGACCACAGTTTAAAGCTACCGCTAAATCAGCAATAGTATTATCTTCTGTTTCTCCCGAACGGTGAGACATTACTGAAGTATATCCAGCATTTTTAGCCATATTTACAGCTGCAATAGTCTCTGTTAAAGTACCAATTTGGTTCACTTTTACTAAAATTGAATTAGCAATTCCTTTTTCAATTCCAGTTGACAGACGCTCCACATTAGTTACAAATAAATCATCTCCTACTAATTGAACTTTATGTCCAATTTTTTCAGTAAGAAGTTTCCATCCATCCCAGTCATTTTCATCCATTCCATCTTCAATAGAAATAATTGGATATTTAGCCACTAATTCAGCCAAATATTCTACTTGTTCAGCAGAAGATCTTACTTTACCTGTTTCTCCTTCAAATTTAGTATAATCGTATTTACCGTTTACATAAAATTCAGCAGAAGCACAGTCAAGAGCAATCATAATTTCGTCACCAAAAGTATATCCTGCATTTTCAACTGCTTTTTTGATAGTATCCAAAGCATCTTCAGTACCACCAGCCAAGTTTGGAGCAAAACCACCTTCGTCACCTACAGCGGTACTCAAACCTCTGTCATGTAATACTTTTTTTAAACTATGGAAAATTTCAGTTCCCATTTGCATAGAGTGAGAAAAAGATGTTGCCTTTACAGGAAAAATCATAAACTCCTGAAACGCAATAGGAGCATCAGAGTGAGAACCTCCATTGATGATGTTCATCATTGGCACAGGTAATGTATTAGCAGAAACTCCACCTACATATCTGTATAAAGGTAATCCAAGTTCATTTGCAGCAGCTTTTGCAGCAGCCAAAGAAACTCCTAAAATAGCATTAGCACCTAATTTAGATTTATTTGGAGTACCATCTAAATCAATCATTAACTGATCAATTGTATTTTGTTCGAAAACAGAAGTTCCAACTAATTCTTCAGCAATAACAGTATTTACATTGTTCACTGCATTCAAAACTCCTTTTCCTAAGAAAGCTTTTCCTCCGTCACGTAATTCAACAGCCTCATGTTCTCCAGTTGAAGCTCCTGATGGAACAGCAGCTCTTCCTAAAACTCCATTTTCAGTAATAACATCAACTTCAATAGTAGGATTACCTCTAGAGTCAAAAATTTGTCTTGCGTGAACTTTTATTATAATACTCATTATTTTTGTTTTTTATTAATAAATTATAAATATTTTTCGAAATTATAAAAATATTTAATATTAAATACCACATTTAACAATTAAACACCTTTATTTTATTAACTATATCGTTTTAGCAGAAGCTTGTTTTATATTCTCAACAAACTGATCGAATAAATAAGAAGAATCGTGTGGTCCGGGACTAGCTTCCGGATGATATTGAACTGAAAAGCAGTTTTTACTTTTCATTCTCATTCCCGCGACAGTTCCATCATTTAAATGCAAATGTGTAATTTCTAAATCCGGATGATTATCCAATGCTTCTTTGTTAACAGCAAAACCATGATTTTGAGAAGTAATCTCTCCTTTACCGGTAATAAGATTTTTAACCGGGTGATTTATACCTCTGTGACCATTAAACATTTTATAGGTTTGAACACCATTTGCAAGAGCAATAACCTGATGCCCTAAGCAAATTCCAAATAAAGGATTATCATTCGCCAAAATTTCCTTTGCTACTTCAATTGCTCCAAAAAGCGGATCTGGATCCCCAGGACCATTTGATAAGAAATATCCATCTGGATTAAATTCGGCTAAATCTTTATAAGTAGAGTTATATGGGTAAACTTTAATATAACAATCTCTCTTAGCAAGATTTCTTAAGATATTCTTTTTTATTCCTAAATCTAAAGCAGAGATTTTGTATGTAGCATTTTCATCACCAAAAAAATAAGGCTCAGTAGTTGATACTTTTGAAGCCAACTCTAAACCTTCCATGTTTGGCACATTGGCCAATTCTTTTTTCAAATCTTCAACTGAAGTTCCATCCGTACAAATAACAGCATTCATCGCACCATTATCACGAATATAGCTTACCAATGCTCTGGTATCAACATCAGAAATACAGATTAGATTTTGTTTAATAAAATAATCTTCTAAACTTCCTGAAGAATCTTCTCTCGAATAATTAAAACTAAAGTTTTTACAAACTAAACCTGCAATTTTGATACTGTCAGATTCAACTTCTAAATCATTGACACCATAATTTCCAATATGAGGATTAGTTGCAACCATAATTTGACCAAAATACGAAGGATCTGTAAAAATCTCCTGATATCCAGTCATTCCAGTATTAAAACAAACTTCTCCAAAAGTCTTACCGCTAATTCCGATAGATTTTCCGTGAAAAATAGTTCCATCACTTAGTAATAAAATGGCGCTTTGTCGTGTAGTGTATTTCATTATTTAATTTGTATTGTTTTTTTAATTGTTTCATGAAACCCGCTTTGCTAATTTCATTTGTAATTAGATATTTTGCAAATTTACTTCTTTAAAAGAGTGCTTCCAAGATTTTTTAAAAATTTCATTCATAAAAATAAAACCTTATTATCAAAAAAAGTTAAATTTTAAACCCTTTAAAAAAAACCAAAAAAAAAGGATAAACTAAAAATTAGCTTATCCTTGATTTCTATAGAATCATTACTTTCATAATTATTCAGAAGCTTCAGTAGTCGATTCTGATTCAGCAGCTGGAGCTTCTGGAGTAGTCCCTTCAGCTTCTTTCTTTGCTTTACCACCACGACGGCTTTTAGCTTTTTTAACTTCTTTTTTACCTCCATTGTAAAGTTCATTGAAATCTACAAGTTCGATCATTGCCATATCAGCATTATCTCCCAAACGATTTCCAACTTTAATGATACGAGTGTATCCACCTGGACGGTCTCCAACTTTAGCAGCTACGTCTCTGAATAAATCAGTTACCGCATATTTGCTACGTAAGTAAGCAAAAACAATACGACGATTGTGAGTCGTATCTTCTTTTGATTTTGTGATTAAAGGCTCAACGAATTGTTTAAGCGCTTTAGCTTTAGCAACAGTAGTGTTAATACGTTTGTGCTCAATAAGAGAACAAGCCATATTAGCCAACATAGCTTTTCTATGTCCAGTCTGTCTGCTTAAGTGATTGAATTTTTTTCCGTGTCTCATTGCTATTTTAAATTTAATCCGCCGTGGCGGATTGAATTATTCTTTATCTAATTTGTATTTAGCTAAGTCCATTCCGAAAGTTAAATTTTTAACCGCTACAAGTTCATCTAGCTCTGTTAAAGATTTTTTACCAAAATTACGGAATTTCATTAGGTCATTTTTATTGAACGATACTAAATCACCAAGTGTATCAACTTCAGCCGCTTTCAAGCAATTTAATGCTCTCACAGATAAATCCATATCAACAAGCTTAGTTTTAAGCAATTGTCTCATATGCAATGACTCTTCATCATACGATTCTGTTTGTGCAATTTCGTCAGCCTCGAGTGTAATTCTTTCGTCAGAAAATAACATGAAGTGGTGAATTAAAACTTTAGCAGCTTCAGTAAGAGCATCTTTTGGATTAATAGATCCATCAGTTTTGATTTCAAAAACTAATTTCTCGTAATCTGTTTTTTGCTCAACACGGAAGTTTTCAATTGCGTATTTTACGTTTTTTACCGGAGTAAAAATAGAGTCAGTAAAAATAGTACCAATTGCAGCGTTCTGTTTTTTGTTCTCCTCAGCAGGCACATATCCTCTACCTTTTTCGATTGTTAAATCGAAGTTCAATTTGATTTTAGAATCTAAATTACAGATAACAAGGTCTGGATTCAAAACTTGAAAACCTGAAATAAATTTTTGAAAATCACCTGCTGTTAATTGATCTTTACCAGAAACAGAAATTGTAACTGCTTCATTATCGATATCTTCAATTTGACGTTTGAAACGTACTTGTTTTAGATTAAGGATAATTTCGGTAACATCTTCAACAACACCTGAAATAGTAGAAAACTCATGATCTACACCTTCGATACGAACAGATGTAATTGCATAACCTTCTAATGCTGAAAGCAAAACTCTTCTAAGTGCATTACCAACTGTCAATCCATAACCAGGTTCTAAAGGTCTAAATTCGAATTTACCTTCAAAATCGGTTGAATCGATCATGATAACTTTATCGGGCTTTTGAAAATTAAATATTGCCATAAATTTCGACTAAGTCAATTATTATTTGTTGTACAACTCTACGATTAATTGTTCTTTAATGTTTTCTGGAATTTGAAGTCTCGCAGGTACAGAAACAAAAGTTCCTTCTTTAAGATCTTGATTCCAAGTAATCCATTCATAAACATGACTTGAATTTGATAAAGAACGTTCGATAGCTTCTAAAGATTTAGATTTTTCACGAACTGCAACTTTATCACCAGGTTTAAGGTGGTAAGAAGCGATATTTACAACTTCACCATTTACAGTAACGTGTCTGTGAGAAACTAATTGTCTAGCACCTCTTCTAGAAGGAGCGATACCCATTCTAAAAACAACGTTATCTAATCTTGCTTCACATAATTGTAAAAGAACTTCACCAGTAACACCTTTAGTAGCTGATGCTTTTTTGAATAAATTTCTGAATTGTTTTTCTAAAATTCCGTAAGAATATTTAGCTTTTTGCTTTTCCATTAACTGAACAGCGTACTCAGATTTTTTACCTCTTTTTTTAGCCATCCCGTGTTGTCCAGGTGGGTAATTTCTTTTTTCGAAAGATTTGTCATCTCCGAAGATTGCTTCGCCAAATTTACGAGCAATTCTAGTTTTTGGACCAGTATATCTTGCCATTTCTAAAAAATTAAATTTAAGGTAGAGATTATGAATTCAGGTCAAATCCTTCGATAATCTATATTCTACCTTGTTATACTATAATAAATAAATTAAACTCTACGTCTTTTTGGAGGACGACATCCGTTGTGAGGCATTGGAGTAACATCGATAATCTCTGTAACTTCAATTCCACCGTTATGAATAGAACGGATAGCAGACTCACGTCCGTTTCCTGGTCCTTTTACATAAACTTTCACTTTTTTAAGTCCAGCTTCAAGAGCTACTTTACTACAATCTTCTGCTGCCATTTGGGCTGCGTATGGAGTATTCTTTTTAGAACCTCTAAAACCCATTTTACCAGCTGAAGACCAAGAAATAACTTCACCTTTTTTGTTTGTCAAAGAAATGATGATGTTATTGAAGGTAGCAGAAATATGAGCTTCTCCCGTTGATTCAACGATAACTTTACGTTTTTTTGCAGTTGCTTTAGCCATATTACTTATTATTTAGTTGCTTTTTTCTTGTTAGCAACAGTTTTTCTTTTACCTTTTCTTGTTCTAGAGTTGTTTTTAGTTCTTTGTCCTCTTAACGGAAGACCAGATCTATGACGGATACCTCTGTAACATCCAATATCCATTAAACGTTTGATGTTCAAAGAAACTTCAGAACGTAATTCTCCTTCAATTTTGAATGCTCCAACAGCTTCACGAATTGCTCCGATCTCGTCATCATTCCAATCTTGAACTTTTTTGTCTTGGCTAACTTGAGCTTTTTCTAAAATCTCAATAGCTCTACTTCTTCCTAATCCAAAGATATAGGTAAGTGCTATAACACCTCTTTTATTTTTTGGGATATCTACCCCTGCTATTCTTGCCATAATTATCCTTGTCTTTGTTTAAATCTAGGATTCTTTTTGTTTATTACGTACAATCTCCCTTTTCTACGCACAATGATGCACTCGGGACTTCTCTTTTTTACTGATGCTCTAACTTTCATAGTGAATATCCTTTAATATCGATAAGTAATTCTTGCTTTTGACAAATCATAAGGACTCATTTCTAGTTTCACTTTATCACCAGGTAATAATTTGATGTAATGCATACGCATTTTTCCAGAAATATGAGCAATTACGATATGTCCATTTTCTAACTCCACACGGAACATCGCATTTGACAATGCTTCGATGATTGATCCGTCTTGTTCTATTGCTGATTGTTTTGCCATATAAAAATTAAGCTACTGCTTTTCTATTTTTACCAGTCTTCATTAAACCATCATAATGTTTGTTTAACAAGTATGAATTGATTTGCTGAATAGTATCTATCGCAACTCCAACCATAATTATTAATGAGGTACCTCCAAAAAACATTGCCCAAGATTGTTGTACATCCATAATACTTACAACAATGGCTGGGAACACAGCAATCAAAGCAAGGAATAAAGATCCTGGGAAAGTTATTAAAGACATCACTTTATCAAGAAAGTCTGAAGTTTCAGCTCCCGGACGAACGCCAGGAATAAAACCACCACTTCTTTTCAAATCATCGGCCATTTTGTTAGTAGGTACTGTGATAGCAGTATAAAAGAATGTAAATACAATAATTAAAGTTGCAAAAACAAAATTATACCAGAATCCGAAGATATTACTAAATGCTCCAACAATAGATTGTGATGTATCTGATTTAGACAATCCAGCTACAGCTGCAGGTATAAACATAATTGCCTGAGCAAAAATGATTGGCATAACCCCAGAAGCATTAAGCTTAAGAGGAATCCATTGTCTATTACCACCTGCCAAATCTTGTTCGTAATCCCCGCTTGTAGTACGACGAGCGTATTGAACAGGAATTCTACGTACTGCCATTGTAAGCAATACACAAGAAATGATTACTAATAACCACACAATAATTTCAATAACTAACAACATTGGACCTCCATTGTTATTGGTAACTCTGGTTGTAAATTCTTGTATAAAAGCTTGCGGTAAGCGCGCTAAGATACCAACCATGATCAATAATGAAATTCCATTTCCAATACCTTTATCTGTAATTTTTTCTCCAAGCCACATAGCAAAAATAGTACCTGTAACAAGAATAATAACAGACGAGAACAAAAATTCAGGAGAATTAAAGCCCAGTAAGAATGCACTTCCTGGCAACGTTCTGTATAAATTGTAGATATAAGTTGGACCTTGAACCAGTGTAATAGCTATAGTCAACCAACGAGTGATTTGATTAATCTTTTTTCTACCACTCTCTCCATCGTTTTGAAGTTTTTGCAAATAAGGAATAGCAATTCCCATTAACTGAACAACAATAGATGCAGAAATATAAGGCATAATACCTAAAGCAAAAACTGAAGCTTTAGAGAAAGCACCTCCTGTAAACATGTCTAGGATTGATCCTAAACCATTTTTAGTTTGTCCCGCTAAACCTGTTAATTGAGTTGCGTCAATTCCAGGTAGCGTTACGTGTGCACCAAAACGATATACTAAAAGCAATCCTAATGTAATTAAGATTCTGTTTTTCAGTTCTTCGATTTTCCAAACATTACTTATTGATTCAATAAATTTCTTCATCTTAATAGATAAGTTATATAGTTACAGCCTCTCCACCAGCAGCTTCAATAGCAGCTTTTGCAGTAGCAGTAAATTTGTGGGCAGTTACTTTTAATTTTGCTTTCAATTCTCCTCTACCTAAAATCTTAACGATTTCATTTTTGGTAGCTAGACGATTTGCTACGAAATCTGTCATTGAAACAGAATCAGTAATCACACCATTGTCTACTAATAATTGAAGCGTATCTAAATTAACACCTTCGTATTCTTTACGATTGATGTTTGTGAAACCAAACTTAGGCACACGTCTTTGAAGTGGCATTTGCCCTCCCTCAAAACCAATCTTTTTAGAATAACCAGAACGAGATTTTGCTCCTTTGTGACCTCTTGCAGAAGTACCACCTTTTCCAGAACCTTCTCCTCTACCTAATCTTTTATTTTGATTGTGTGTTGACCCTTCAGCTGGTTGTAAGTTACTTAAATTCATAACAGTATTTGTTATTTAGCTTCTTCGACAGAAACTAAGTGTTTAACTTTGTTTATCATCCCAAGGATAGCAGGATTTGAATCATGCTCTACAACTTGTCCCATTTTACGTAGACCTAAAGCTTCCAAACCTCTTTTTTGAGAAAGAGGACAGTTGATTTTGCTTCTTACTTGTTTTACTAATAATTTAGCCATAATTTCCTTGAATTAACCTTTAAAAACTTTTTCTAAAGAAACACCTCTTTGTTTTGCAACAGTGTGAGCGCTTCTCATTTGTAATAAAGCATCAAAAGTTGCTTTCACTACGTTATGAGGATTTGATGATCCTTGAGATTTAGATAATACATCGTGAATACCTACTGATTCAAGAACTGAACGAACAGCTCCACCAGCAATAACTCCTGTACCATGAGAAGCAGGAATTAAGAATACACGTGCACCACCAAATTTACCTTTTTGTTCGTGAGGAACTGATTGTCCATTCAAAGGAATTTTTACTAAATTTTTCTTAGCGTCTTCTACTGCTTTCGCAATTGCTTCAGAAACGTCTTTAGATTTTCCTAATCCATGACCAACTACTCCATTTTCATCACCTACAACTACAATAGCAGAAAAACCGAAAGCTCTACCCCCTTTTGTAACTTTAGTAACACGATTAACACTTACCAGACGATCTTTAAGTTCAAGACCACTTGGTTTTACCAATTCTACATTTTTGTATTTAGACATAATATATTAGAATTTAAGTCCAGCCGCTCTTGCGCCTTCTGCTAATGATTTAATACGACCGTGATACAAATATCCACCTCTATCAAAAGTGATGGTTTCGATCCCAGCTTTTAACGCTTTCTCTGCAACTAATTTTCCAACAGCAGCAGCGACTTCAACGTTAGTACCTTTTCCTATTTCTTTTTCTCTTGAAGATGCAGCTAAAATAGTAACTCCATTTACATCATCAATAAGTTGAGCGTAAATTTCTTTGTTACTTCTAAATACAGATAGTCTTGGGTTAGTAGCAGTACCACTAATCGATTTTCTAATTCTGAATCTAATTCTCTGTCTTCTATCAGATTTTGTTAATGACATAATCTTATTTTTTAAGCTGATTTACCTGCTTTTCTTCTTAATACTTCACCCACAAATTTAACACCTTTTCCTTTGTATGGCTCAGGCTTACGGAAACCTCTGATTTTCGCAGCAACCTGTCCTAAAAGTTGTTTGTCAAATGATGTTAATTTTACGATAGGGTTTTTTCCTTTTTCAGATATTGTTTCTAAAGCTACTTCTGGAGCAATTTCTAAAACAATATTGTGAGAATATCCAAGAGCTAAATCTAATTTTTGACCTTGGTTTGAAGCTCTATAACCAACTCCAACTAATTCAAGTTCTTTTGTAAAACCTTCAGATACACCAATAATCATATTGTTGATTAATGATCTGTATAATCCGTGTTTTGCTCTTTGGTCTTTATGATCAGACGATCTTTCTAATAAAATTTGATCGCCTTCAACTTTTACAGTAATGTCCGAAAACTCCTGAGTTAGTTGACCTTTTTTTCCTTTTACCGTAACGATACCGTCTTTAACTTCTACAGTTACTCCAGCAGCGATTACAATTGGGCTTTTACCTATTCTTGACATCTTATTTAGTCTTTAAAATTAGTATACGTAACAAATTACTTCACCACCTACATTTAATTGTTTCGCTTGTTTTCCAGTCATAAGACCTTTTGAAGTTGAAACAATTGCAATTCCTAATCCGTTAAGGATTCTTGGTAATTTGGCAGCACCTGCATATTTACGTAAACCAGGTTTACTAATTCTTTGGATATCTTTAATTACAGACTCTTTAGTATCTTTATCATACTTCAAAGCAATTTTGATTGAACCCTGAACAGAGTTGTCTTCAAATTTGTAACTCAAGATATAACCTTGATCAAATAAGATCTTAGTTATTTCTTTTTTTAGATTAGAAGCTGGAATTTCAACAACTTTGTGGTTTGCAGCCACAGCGTTACGAACTCTAGTCAAATAATCTGCAATAGGATCTGTATACATATGTATTTGATTGCGATTATGGTTTTCGGGAGGCACTCGCCTCCCGAACCTTTAATCAATTAAAATTATTTTTTGGTTTGCAAAAGTAGTAACTTATTGCGAGATTACCAAGATGCTTTTTTAACTCCAGGAATTAACCCATTATTAGCCATCTCACGGAAAGTTACACGTGAAATACCGAATTGACGGATATAACCTCTTGGTCTACCTGTTAATTTACAACGATTGTGTAAACGAACTGGTGAAGCATTTTTAGGTAATTTTTGTAAACCTTCAAAATCTCCAGCTTCTTTCAAAGCTTTTCTTTTCTCAGCATACTTAGCTACCGTTTTCTCTCTTTTCACCTCACGGGCTTTCATTGATTCTTTAGCCATGTCTTAATTCTTTTTAAAAGGTAATCCTAATTCAGCCAATAATGACTTTGCTTCCTTGTCTGTTTGAGCAGTAGTAACAAATGTAATATCCATTCCTGAAATTTTGTTTACTTTATCAATATCAATTTCCGGGAAAATGATTTGCTCCAAAACTCCAAGGTTGTAATTACCTCTTCCGTCGAAACCAGTAGCTTTGATACCACTAAAATCTCTAACGCGCGGTAAAGCAGAAGTAATAAGTCTATCTAAAAACTCATACATTCTTTCACCACGTAAAGTAACTTTTGCTCCAATAGGCATCCCTTTTCTCAATTTGAATGACGCAACGTCTTTCTTTGAAATTGTAGATACTGCTTTTTGTCCAGTGATCTTTGTTAACTCATCAACTGCATAGTCAATAAGTTTTTTATCAGATACAGCTGCACCAACTCCACGGCTCAAAACGATTTTTTCAAGTTTTGGAACTTGCATCACGTTTGTATATCCGAATTCCTCTTTAAGAGCAGAGATTACTCTACTCTTATATTCTTCTTTTAGTCTAGGTGTATATGCCATTACTATAGTACTTGATTAGATTTTTTTGAAAATCTTACTTTCTTATCTCCTTCTACTCTAATACCAACTCTAGTTGTTTCCTTAGTTTTAGGATCAATTAGTGAAATGTTAGATATTTGTATAGAAGCTTCTTTCTTAACGATACCACCTTGAGGGTTTTTAGCACTTGGTTTTGTATGTTTCGAAACCATGTTTACACCTTCAACTATCGCTTTATTTTTCTCACGGTAAACACGTAAAACTTTACCTTCAGCACCTTTATGGTCTCCAGCAATAACTCTTACGATATCTCCTGATTTTATTTTTAGCTTTATCATCTTAAAACGAATTAAAGCACTTCTGGTGCTAATGATACAATTTTCATGAATTGTTTTTCACGAAGTTCTCTTGCTACCGGACCAAAAACACGTGTTCCTCTCATTTCCCCTGCAGCGTTCAAAAGAACACATGCATTATCATCGAAACGGATATAAGAACCATCAGCTCTTCTCACTTCTTTTTTGGTACGTACAACAACTGCAGTTGAAACAGCTCCTTTTTTAACGTTACCGTTAGGAGTTGCATCTTTAATAGATACTACAATCTTGTCACCAACAGAGGCATACCTTCTTTTGGTACCTCCTAAAACACGGATAGTTAAAACTTCTTTTGCTCCCGTGTTATCTGCTACTTTTAGTCTTGATTCCTGTTGTACCATAATTATTTAGCTCTTTCTAAGATTTCAACTAATCTCCAACATTTTGTTTTACTTAAAGGACGCGTTTCGCTAATTCTTACAGTATCTCCAATGTTACAGTCGTTTGTTTCGTCGTGTGCAACGTATTTCTTTGTTTTCAACACGAACTTACCGTATAATGGGTGTTTTACTTTTCTTACTTCAGCAATAACAATAGATTTATCCATTTTATTTGAAGTAACAACACCTATTCTTTCTTTTCTTAAATTTCTTTTTTCTTCCATCTTTCAGCAGAATACAATTATTGTAACTCTCTTTTAGTTAGCTCTGTAGCCAATCTTGCAACTGTTCTTCTTACACTTCTAATTTGAAGTGGGTTCTCAATTGGAGAAATAGCGTGGGCCATTTTTAGGTCAGCATATATCTTCTTAGTTTGACTAAGTTTTTCTTGCAACTCCGCTGCAGAAAGATCTTTTATTTCTGATTGTTTCATAATATAATATAAATTATGCTTCGAAATCTCTAGCAACGACGAATTTAGTTTTTACTGGAAGCTTTTGAGCCGCAAGACGTAACGCCTCTTTTGCAACTGATAAAGGAACTCCTCCAACTTCAAACATAATTCTTCCGGGTTTAACAACGGCAGCCCAATATTCAACGGCACCTTTACCTTTACCCATACGTACCTCAAGAGGCTTCTTAGTAATTGGTTTGTCTGGAAATATTTTGATCCATAATTGTCCCTCTCTCTTCATAAAACGAGTTGCAGCAATACGTGCAGCTTCGATTTGACGAGAAGTTAAGAACATTCCATCTTCATGTACAGATTTAATACCAAACATTCCATTAGAAAGTTCATGCCCTCTTTGAGAGTTACCTTTCATTTTACCTTTTTGTACCTTACGGTATTTTGTTCTTTTAGGCTGTAACATTTTTCTTTAGTTTAAAAATTTACTTTCTTTTACGAGCGTCTGGTTTTCCACCTTTATTAAAGGGCTTTCTGTCTCCTCTTGGAGAATCACCACCTTTACCACCACCAGTTCCAGATTGTTTTTTATCCATTCCTGCAAGCGGAGAAAGATCTCTCTTTCCATAAACTTCACCTTTCATGATCCATACTTTGATACCCATTCTACCGTAAGTAGTGTGAGCTTCAGCCAAAGCATAATCAATATCAGCTCTGAAAGTTGATAGAGGAATTCTACCTTCTTTGAAACCTTCCGAACGTGCCATCTCAGCACCATTCAAACGACCAGAAATCAAAACTTTGATACCTTCAGCGTTCATACGCATAGAGGCAGCAATAGCCATTTTGATTGCACGTCTGTAAGAAATACGGCTTTCGATTTGACGAGCGATGCTTGTCGCCACAAGATAAGCATCTAATTCAGGTCTTTTGATTTCAAAGATGTTGATTTGAACCTCTTTGTCAGTAACTTTCTTAAGTTCTTCTTTTAACTTGTCTACCTCTTGTCCACCTTTTCCGATAATGATACCAGGTCTGGCAGTAGTGATAGTAACGGTTACAAGTTTCAAAGTTCTCTCGATGATTACTTTAGATACACTAGCTTTTGATAAACGAGCGTGGATATACTTTCTGATTTTGTGATCTTCGGCAAGTTTATCACCGTAATCATTTCCACCATACCAGTTTGAGTCCCACCCTCTGATGATACCAAGTCTATTTCCAATTGGATTTGTCTTTTGTCCCATGCTGCTTAAGAATTGCTTTGTGTGTTATTGATAGCTCCAAGCACGATTGTTACGTGATTAGAACGTTTTCTTATTCTGTGTGCACGACCTTGTGGAGCTGGACGAAGTCTTTTCAACATCATTCCACCATCTACTCTGATCTCCTTAACAAATAATCCAGCTTCTTCTAAATTACCTTCACTATTTTTTTGCTCCCAGTTATTGATTGCAGATAATAATAGTTTTTCTAATTTTCTTGAAGCTTCTTTAGAACTAAATCTTAAGATGTTAAGTGCTCTTTCTACCTTCTGACCTCTTACCAAGTCCGCTACTAAGCGCATTTTTCTAGGTGAAGTAGGGCAGTTATTCAATTTTGCGAAAGCAATAGACTTATTAGCCTCTTTTCTCGCATCTGCTGTTTCTCTTTTACGAACTCCCATTGCTTCTTATTTTTTACCTTTATTTTTTGCTCCAGCATGACCTCTAAAAGATCTAGTTGGTGAAAATTCTCCTAATTTGTGACCTACCATGTTTTCTGTTACGTAAACTGGTACAAATTGACGACCGTTATGAACTGCGATAGTTTGTCCAACGAAATCTGGAGTAATCATAGAAGCTCTAGACCAAGTCTTTACTACACTATTTTTACCACTTTCTACGTTTTCCTGAACTTTCTTGTCTAACTTATAATGAACGAAAGGTCCTTTTTTTAATGAACGTGCCATATCTTATTATTTCTTTCTACGTTCTACGATATACTTGTTACTCGGGTTTTTCTTAGAACGAGTTCTATAACCTTTTGCTGGTATTCCATTTCTTGAACGTGGATGTCCACCAGAAGAGCGTCCTTCTCCACCACCCATTGGGTGATCAACAGGGTTCATCGCAACAGGTCTTGTTCTAGGTCTTCTTCCTAACCATCTTGTTCTACCAGCTTTTCCTGATACAACTAATTGGTGGTCTGAATTAGAAACAGCTCCAATTGTAGCCGAACAAGTTAACAAGATCAATCTTGTTTCACCAGATGGCATTTTGATTGTAGCATATTTCCCATCTCTTGCCATTAATTGAGCAAATGTTCCAGCTGAACGAGCGATTACCGCTCCTTGACCTGGACGTAACTCAATACAAGAGATTACAGTTCCTAAAGGAATTCTACTTAAAGGCAATGTATTACCAATTTCAGGTTGAGATTCTGGTCCAGAAACTAATTTCTGACCAACTTTCAATCCGTTTTGAGCAATTACATAAGTTTTCTCTCCATCAGCGTAAGCTAATAAAGCGATAAATGCAGTACGATTTGGATCATATTCAATTGATTTAACCGTAGCTGGAATTCCTTCTTTTGTACGTTTAAAATCAATGATACGATATCTCTGCTTGTGACCACCACCCGTATAACGCATGGTCATCTTTCCTTGACTATTTCTACCTCCAGAGTTTTTTATCGGCGCTATCAAAGAGCGTTCCGGCTTATCAGTTGTAATGGCGTCATAACCATTCACAACTCTAAATCGCTGACCTGGGGTAATAGGTTTTAATTTTCTTACTGACATTTTTCTATCTTAGATATTGTTGTAAAAATCAATTGTTTCTCCTTCTTGTACTTGAACAATCGCTTTCTTAATTGCATTTGTCTTTCCACTGATCAAACCACTTTTAGTGTATTTTGTAGTTCTATCCGGTCTTACGTTCATCGTGTTAACTGAAACGATAGTTACTCCATAAGCAGCTTCAATAGCTTTCTTAATCTGAACTTTGTTTGCTTTTTTGTCAACAACAAATCCGAAGCGGTTTAAAACTTCACTTTCTTTGGTTACTTTTTCTGTTACTATAGGTCTAATTATGATACTCATATTCCTATTATTTGCTTAAATTTTCTTCAATTAACTCCAAAGAACCTTCCAAAAGCACTAAATTATTAGTGTTTAAAATAGCGTAAGTGCTTAATTCTGAGCTAGTTACGACATTAGAAGCCTTTAAATTGCGTGACGACAAATATACATTTTTATTTGACTCTCCCAACACAAATAGAGATTTTTTATTATCTAACCCTAAAGCTTTCAAAACGTTAATGAAATTTTTAGTGTTTGGAGCTTCAAATTTAAAGTCCTCAAGAACGATAATATTTGACTCTTTTGCTTTGATTGAGAAAGCTGATTTTCTCGCCAATCTTTTCAAGCTTTTATTCAATTTAAATGAATAACTTCTTGGTCTTGGTCCAAAAATTGTTCCACCACCTTTAAACAATGGATTTTTGATACTTCCCGCACGAGCTGTACCAGTTCCTTTTTGTTTTTTAATCTTACGTGTACTTCCTGTCACTTCAGCTCTTTCTTTAGCTTTGTGAGTCCCTTGTCTTTGATTAGCAAGATATTGCTTCACATCAAGGTATACAGCGTGATTGTTTGGTTCAATTGCGAATACTGAATCAGAAAGTTGAACTTTTCTTCCAGTATCTTTTCCGTTGAAATCTAATACTTTTACTTCCATTACTTCTGAATGATTACATAAGAGTTTTTATGTCCAGGAATACATCCTTTAATAACAAGTAGGTTCTTTTCAGCAACCACTTTTAAAACTCTAAGGTTTTGAACTTTTACATTGTCTCCTCCCATTCTTCCAGCCATACGCATTCCTTTGAATACTCTAGATGGATAAGAAGAAGCTCCCACAGAACCTGGCGCTCTTAAACGGTTGTGTTGACCGTGAGTTGCTTGCCCAACACCACCAAATCCGTGACGTTTAACAACCCCTTGAAAACCTTTACCTTTAGATACACCTTGTACATCTACAAATTCTCCTTCAGCAAAAATAGAAACATCAATAAGATCTCCTAATTTTTGTTCAGTTGCAAAATCTTGAAATTCAACGACTTTTTTCTTCGCTACAGTTCCAGCTTTTTTAAAGTGACCTAAAGCCGCTTTAGTGGAATGTTTCTCGTTTTTGTCATCGAAACCAAGTTGCAACGCTTCGTACCCGTCAACACCTTTGGTTCTGACTTGGGTAACAACGCATGGTCCAGCTTCGATTACTGTACAAGGAATGTTTTTCCCGTTTTCGTCGAAAATACTAGTCATGCCGATTTTTTTACCAATTAACCCAGACATAAATATTAATTATTAATTACTAAAATTCCCTTCAATTTGAAAATTACCGAAATTTCCAAACAGGGAGTGCAAAAGTATACATTAAAATCGAATATACCAAACAGTTAGAAAAATTAAATCGCTCATAATCAAAATCCAAGCACAAAACCAACAAGGGCAAAAAATTTATTTATCTAAAAATTTCAATTTCACTTTTTAACACACAACAACATTATCCTTAACTTTTACTTAATAACCACAAGAAAAAACACCGCCAACACACTAAACAAAAGGCATTTCAACAAAATCGCAAAAAAAACAATCAAAAATAATCAGGCTTAAAAATTAATTTTCAAAATTTGGCAAAACAAAAAAAGCAAGACATTTCTGTCTTGCTTTTTTATATAAAATATAATAAAAAATTATACTTTTATTTCTACTTCAACTCCACTTGGCAATTCAAGTTTCATTAAAGCATCAATAGTTTTAGATGAAGATGAATAAATATCAATCAATCTCTTGTATGACATTACTTCAAATTGCTCTCTCGCTTTTTTGTTAACGTGCGGAGAACGCAACACAGTGAAAAGTTTTTTGTGAGTTGGTAACGGAATTGGACCTGTTACAACTGCTCCAGTAGTTTTTACTGTTTTTACGATCTTTTCAGCAGACTTATCTACCAACATGTGATCGTAAGATTTTAGTTTTATTCTGATTTTTTGACTCATTTTCTTAAGAATTAAGCGTTACCTTTTGCTTTTTTAATTACAGCTTCTGAAATATTAGAAGGTGTTTCTGCATAGTGAGAAAACTCCATTGTTGAAGTTGCTCTACCAGAAGACAATGTTCTTAATGTTGTTACATATCCAAACATCTCTGATAAAGGCACATCAGCTTTAATAGTTTTAGCACCATTTCTATCACCCATATCATTAACCTGACCTCTACGACGGTTGATATCACCTACGATATCTCCCATGTTTTCTTCAGGAGTAATAACTTCCATTTTCATGATTGGCTCAAGAATAATTGCTCCAGCAGCTTTAGCTACTTCTCTATAACCCATTCTAGCAGCTAATTCAAAAGAAAGAGCATCAGAATCGACAGGGTGGAAAGATCCGTCTGTCAAAGTTACTTTTAAACTATCCACTTGATAACCAGCCAACGGACCAGTTTTCATCGCTTCACGGAAACCTTTTTCTACAGATGGTATATATTCTTTAGGAACGTTACCACCTTTTACTGCATTAATAAATTGCAATCCTACAGGAACTTTACCATCAACTTCATCAGCTGGCTCAAGTGTAAATACGATATCACCGAATTTACCACGACCTCCTGATTGCTTCTTGTAAGTCTCTCTATGTGTTGCAGTTCTTGTAAACGCTTCTTTATATTCAACTTGAGGCTCACCTTGGTTTACTTCAACTTTAAATTCACGTTTCATACGATCTACCAAGATATCTAAGTGAAGCTCACCCATACCAGAGATAATCGTTTGTCCTGAAGCCTCATCTGTTCTAACAGTAAATGTTGGATCTTCTTCAGCTAATTTAGCCAAAGCCATACCCATTTTATCAACATCAGCTTTAGTTTTAGGCTCAATTGCAATACCAATTACCGGTGCAGGGAATTTCATAGACTCAAGAATAATTGGGTGTTTTTCATCACACAATGTATCTCCAGTTTTGATATCTTTAAATCCAACAGCAGCTCCAATATCTCCAGCCTCAATAAATTCGATTGGATTTTGTTTATTAGCGTGCATTTGGTAAATACGAGAAATTCTTTCTTTATTTCCTGAACGTGTGTTCAAAACATAAGAACCAGCATCTAAACGACCAGAGTAAGCACGGAAGAAAGCTAAACGACCTACGAATGGATCAGTAGCAATTTTAAATGCTAAAGCAGCGAACGGCTCTTTTACATCTGGTTTACGTAAGATTTTAGTTTGATCTTCTTCTAATAATTCAGCATCGTCAGGATGAATCCCTTCGATACCTTCCTTATCCATTGGAGAAGGTAAATATTTACAAACCGCATCTAACATGAATTGAACTCCTTTGTTTTTGAAAGAAGAACCAGCGATCATCGGGATGATAGCCATATCCATAGTAGCAGCTCTTAAAGCGTTGTTGATTTCTTCTTCTGTAATAGAGTTTTCATCTTCCATGAATTTCTCTAAAAGATTTTCATCATAATCAGCAACTGCTTCAATAAGAATAGATCTGTATTCTTTAACCTCTGCAATCATATCCTCAGGAATTGGCACAATATCAAAAGTCGCCCCCTGAGTAGCATCATGCCAGATGATAGCTTGGTTTTTTACTAAATCTACAACACCTTTGAAATCATTTTCTTCACCAATTGGCAAAGTGATTGCAACAGCATTTGATTTTAACATATCACGAACTTGTTGACAAACTGCCAAAAAGTTAGATCCTTGACGGTCCATTTTGTTTACGAATCCCATACGTGGAACTCTGTATTGATCTGCAAGTCTCCAGTTAGTTTCTGATTGAGGCTCAACACCATCAACAGCACTAAATAAGAAAACCAAACCATCAAGTACACGTAAAGAACGGTTTACCTCTACAGTAAAATCAACGTGTCCCGGAGTATCAATAATATTAAAGTGGTATGGCAAAGATTCAGGCAAAATTTTACCTTGCTCAGTTGGAAAATTCCACTCACAAGTTGTTGCAGCTGAAGTAATTGTAATACCTCTTTCTTGCTCTTGAGCCATCCAGTCCATTGTTGCAGCACCATCGTGTACTTCACCAATTTTATGTGACTTTCCAGTATAAAAAAGGATACGCTCAGTTGTTGTTGTTTTACCAGCATCAATGTGAGCAGCAATTCCAATATTTCTTGTATATTTTAAATCTCTAGCCATTTCTTACGAATTAAAATCTAAAGTGAGAGAAAGCTTTGTTAGCTTCTGCCATCTTGTGAGTATCCATTCTTTTCTTAACCGCAGCACCTTCTTCTTTAGCAGCAGCTAAACATTCTGACGCTAAACGTTGTGCCATAGATTTTTCATTTCTTCTTCTAGAATAAAGTATCAACCACTTCATTGCCATAGAAATTTTTCTGTCTGGTCTAATTTGCATTGGAATTTGAAATGTAGCTCCACCTACTCTACGACTACGTACTTCTACGTGAGGCATAACGTTTGTTAAAGCATCTTTCCAAATTTCTAATGAAGATTTTTCTGAATCCTGCTTTTTAGACTCAATGATGTCAATTGCATCATAAAATACTTTGAAAGCTGTAGATTTCTTACCATCCCACATTAAGTTGTTCACAAAACGTGTTACCAATTGATCGTTAAATCTTGGATCTGGTAAAAGTGGTCTTTTCTTTGCCGCTCTTTTTCTCATGTCTTTTTTTTAATAAAAAGTTATAGGTTATCCGCTAAATGTTATGCGTTACAGACTTCAACATAAGTTTTAATCTCCAACTCTTAACTCCTAACCTCCAACTCTTAACGTTTTAAATTACTTTTTTGCTTCTTTTGGGCGTTTAGCACCGTACTTAGATCTTCTTTGCGTTCTTCCTGCAACTCCTGACGTGTCAAGCGCTCCACGAACGATATGATATCTAACACCTGGTAAATCTTTTACCCTTCCACCTCTAACTAATACTATCGAGTGCTCTTGTAAATTGTGTCCTTCTCCAGGGATGTAAGCATTCACTTCATTACCATTTGTCAAACGTACACGCGCAACTTTACGCATTGCAGAGTTTGGTTTTTTTGGTGTAGTAGTGTAAACACGCGTACAAACCCCTCTTCTTTGAGGACAAGAATCTAAAGCAACCGATTTACTCTTCTTAGTTATCTGAGTTCTTCCTGTTCTTACTAATTGTTGAATTGTTGGCATAATTAATACTAAAAATTTATTATGTATATTAAATTCCCGCTTTTTACGGGGTTGCAAATGTATAAAATATTTTTCACTATACAAACGTTAATTCATTAATTTTCAATAACATTATTTAAGCTTATGTTTTTACAAACAAACAATTGATATTTGCAATACTTTTAAAAACCAAACAATTAGTTTTGAAACACCTACTATACATATTCATTTTCTCTCTAAGCTTATCGAGCCAAGCCCAAAATTTTTATTTAAAAATAAATGGATCAACCACAACAGAAAGTAAGACAATCGACTCTGTAAATTACACCGTAAAACATCCAAATATTAAATTATTATATGACGAAGTAAAAAATACTTCTCAAAAATTAACCAAAATAGGTTTTTTAGACAATCAAATCACAGAAATAAAGCAAATAAATGACAGCACTTACAGGTCTATAATAGAGCTAAAAACAAGAATAAAAGAGATACATATATATATAGGTGTAAATACTCTTTTTTCGACTTTATCAGAAACAAAAAATGACACTGTAATAATCTCTTATAATGAAGTCGAAAAATTCCTTAATCAAAAAATAATTGATGCCGAAAAAGAAGGTTTTGCGCTTAGCAAAATAAAACTTGAAAATATCAAAAGAAAGAATTTAATAATTTACGCGGATTTAAATTTTAAATCCGAAAAAAAACGCAGTGTAAATTCCATTATTCTAAGTCAAATAAATCCCGAAGAGAACAAATATTTCCCAAAAGGTCATCTAAAACAATTAAACAAAAAATACCTCAATAAAACTTTTAATCAAGAAGTAGTAAAAGAATTGCATGACGACATCAATAGTTATGAATTTGTCACTCAAACAAAATATCCACAAATACTTTTTACAAATGACTCTACAAAAATCTATACTTATATTGAAAAGAGAAAAGCAAATACTTTTGATGGTTATATTGGATTTTCAAATGATGAAAACAAAAAAACTACCTTAAACGGCTATCTTGATATAGCCTTACTAAACACACTTCATGCCGGCGAACAATTTTCATTGTACTGGAAAAGTGATGGCAACAAACAAACAACATTTAATACAAAGCTAGAAATCCCTTATATATTTCAATCCTCATTAGGCCTAAAAGCACAACTAAACATATTTAAGCAAGACAGCACTTTTCAAAATACCAAAACCGCAATTGATTTGGGGTATTATTTAAACTACAACACAAGAATATATTTAGGATATCAATCAACAGAATCAAGTGACATCCAAAACACAAACAACTCAACAATAAGCGATTACAAAAACACCTTTACAACTTCGACTTTCGAATACAAAAAACCTGATTACACAAACAACCTTTTCCCAAAAAAGACATATTTGAACCTTGTAATTGGATATGGAAAAAGAGACACAAATAATAATCCCAATACTGCCGAATCAAGCAAACAATTTTATACTAATCTAAATCTGTCTTATAATTTTGAACTAAACAAAAAGAACTTTATCTACATAAATTCACAAAATTTTTATCTAAAAAGTAAAAACTATATTTCGAATGAATTATTTCGATTTGGAGGCTTAAATTCAATTCGGGGTTTTGCGGAAAACAGCCTTCAAGGCAATAATGTAAATTTAATTTTAACTGAATATCGCTATCTCACCGCTAAAAATTTATACTTGCATACAATAATCGATTACGGCATCTTTCAAGACCAAACCAATTTTAACAATGGTAAAAAAAATAGTAATTTATTTTCTTTAGGTGCAGGATTAGGACTACTTACTGAAAGCGGATTTTTAAAAATAATTATCGCCAATGGCCGCGTAAACAAAGAGGAAATCAAATTTTATAACAGTATTCTTACCATCTGTTATAATGTTAAATTTTAATCTTTCTTCAAAAATCATTAACATAACGTTAGGTTTATTAACAAATTATTATGAATATTGTAGGACTAATTCAAAATAATTAAGAAAATGAAACCAAAGTTCAATGGATTTTTAGTGCTATTATTAGTACTATTCGCGCAGTTAACCTTCGCGCAAGAAAGAGCTGTTTCTGGTACAGTTACCGATGATGCAGGCATGCCACTACCAGGCGTAAGTGTATTAATCAAGGGAACAAAAACCGGAACACAAACAGATTTTGATGGTAAATATTCCATCAAAGCAGCAACAAGCCAAATTTTAGTTTTTAGTTACATTGGGATGAAATCTCAAGAAATTACAGCAAGCTCATCTCAAATTAATACTAAATTATCCGGAGATGCTCAACAACTTGAAGGCGTTGTAGTAACTACCGCCATGGGGATTAAAAGAGAAAAAAAATCTCTAGGATATGCTTCTCAACAAATTGCAGGAAAAGACATTAATGGCGGAGCAGGTAATACTAACGTTGCTAACCTTTTATCCGGTAAAGCTGCCGGTGTCGAAGTTCAAAGAAACAACAATTTTGGAGGCTCTACCAATGTCGTGATAAGAGGAAACAAATCTCTTACAGGAAATAACCAAGCACTATGGGTAATTGACGGGGTGCCTATTGACAACTCGAATTCAAATGCAACTTCTCAACAAGTTGGAGGTGGAGGTTACGATTACGGAAACAATGCATCAGATATCAACCAGGAAGACATCGAAAGCATTAACATCCTTAAAGGAGCAGCTGCAACAGCACTTTACGGTTCAAGAGCCGCAAATGGAGTTGTTATGGTAACAACGAAAAAAGGAAAATCAGACAATAAAATTGGCTTCTCGTTCTCAAGCGGATTTACCAACGGAAGTATTGACAAAAAAACATTTCCTGAATATCAAAACAGATACGGATCAGGATATGGTTTTGGCTCCTCGTTTTTAGGAACCGGAACACCTGACACGGTAGACACATCAAATGACGCATCCGATGGAGACGCATTTGACAACAAACCAGTTTACCAATGGGATGCTTTTACACCATTTTCACCAAATTACGGCAAGGCCACTCCATGGACAGCTGCAAAAAATGGCCCATCAAAATTCTTCAACGACGCTCATACATTTGTTAACAGCATAGCTCTTGAAAAATCTACAGAAAGATCAAGCCTATCTCTTACTTATGTAAACACTAACCAAACCGGTATTTTACCAAATAGTGAGCTAAAGAAAAATCAAATAAGCGCAAGATTTAGCCAAAAAGTAACCGACAAACTTACCGCTAACGCGTACGCTTCGGTTACACTGCAAAGTACTGTGGGTAGAAACTCTACCGGTTACAATGACAATATCATGAGTAACTTCAGACAATGGTGGCAAACAAATACAGATGTTAGAGCTTTAAAAGATGTTTACTTTGCCTCAGGCGGGCAAAACGTAACATGGAACTGGGCAGACCCAACATCTCCAGAAGGTTTAGTACCTGCATATTGGGACAACCCGTATTTCACTCGTTATCAAAATTACTCTTCAGATGACAGAACACGTTTATTCAGTTATGCATCTCTTAATTATGACATTGCTCCATGGTTAAGCGCGTTAGGAAGAGTTTCACTAGACACTTACAAACAACTTCAAGAAGAAAGAAGAGCTATAGGATCTATTGCTTCAGGATTTGGTCTTTCACCAGTTAACGAATCTTCTGGATACCAAAGAAACGATATCAGCTTTCAAGAAATCAACTACGATTTTATGTTGAATTTTAACAAAAAATTCGGAGACAACATCAGCGTAAATGGAGTTCTTGGAACAAACATAAGAAGAAATGACAGAGAAAGTGTACTAGCATCAACTGTTGGCGGACTAGTAGTACCTGGAATATATGCCTTATCGAATTCACGTTTAGATTTACCTTTCCCAAAAGAAGCAAAAATATCTTCAGGTGTTAATGGTATTTACGCTCAAGGATCTATCGGATTTTTAGACACATACTTCATAGACGCTTCTGTAAGAAGAGATGTTTCGTCTACACTACCAGACAACAATAATTCTTATGTTTACCCAGCGGTTTCAGGATCTTTCTTGTTTTCAAATCTTGTAAAAACAAATTGGTTGAGTCTTGGAAAATTCAGAATTAACTATGCTGAAGTTGGAAATGACGCCGATGCCCTACAGCTTAACAACACCTATACGAGAGTTTCAAACTTTCAAGGACAGCCTCTTTATACTAATTCATTATTACTTCCATTCCGCAGCATTAATAAAAACCCAGATCTTAAACCAGAAAGAACAAAATCATTTGAAGCTGGTTTAGAAACAAGTTTATTTGACAGACGTTTAGGATTTGACATCACTTATTACAAAACAAATTCTGTTGATCAAATCGTTTCGGCAGCTGTTTCTTCTGCATCTGGCTACACTAATGGAGTAGTGAACGGAGGTAATATCGAAAACACAGGTTTAGAATTACAATTAAGCGGAACTCCAATTAAAACAAAAGATTTTACTTGGGAAATCATCGTAAACTGGTCGAATAACAAAAGTAAAGTTATCTCTTTACCAAACGGTCTAGACAATCTTCAACTAGGTGCTTTCCAAGGAGGTGTTACAGTAAACGCAGCACCAGGAGAAGCATACGGAGCATTAAAAGGAACAGATTACGTGTATACAAACGGACAGCCAACCATAGATCAGGCTACCGGAAAATACATGATCACTACATCTTCAAACAACACCATAGGAAACACAACTCCAGATTGGATTGGTGGTGTTAGAAATAAATTCAGTTACAAAAACTTAACTTTTGGATTCTTAATTGACACTCAAAAAGGTGGAGATATTTTCTCATTAGATATGTATTATGGTCTTGCATCAGGATTATACAAAGAAACTGCTGTAGGCGATATCAGAGAAAATGGAACTTTAAACCCTGGAGTAGCTCCAAACGGAACCCCAAATACTGTAAAAACAAAAGGAGGATCTATCGCAAATAGCTTAGGATATCAAGCTGCACCAAACAAAGCCTTTATTTACGATGCCTCATTTGTAAAATTAAGAGAAGTATCAATTACATACAACTTTCCAAAAAACATGTTCGACAATACATTCCTAAGCTCTGCATCAGCTAGCCTTGTAGGATCGAATCTATGGATAATCAGTAAAAATCTACCTTACGCAGATCCAGAAAGCGGACTATCTTCAGGAAACAGCTCAAGAGGCTATTCAGTTGGATCATTACCAACAACTAGAGATATTGGATTTAACTTAACATTCAAATTTTAATACTGAAAAAATGAAAAAATTAATATATGCTTTAGGAATTATGATTCTCACAATTTCTTGTGATGATAATAGCCTAACAGACTTAAATGTAGATGTAAAAAACCCTTCTGTAGTACCCGCAAGCACATTATTTACTAATGCAGAAAAAGGCTTAACAGAACAGCTGGTTAACACCAATGTAAATAAAAACATATTTAGATTAGTAAACCAACAATGGACAGAAACTACTTATCTAGATGAATCAACCTACAACTGGGTAACCCGTAAAATTTCAGATAATCACTGGGACAGACTTTATGCCGGAAGTTTAGCAGAGCTTGCACAAGCAAAAGATTTCACAGAAAAAGACGTGATTTTATCAACAGATCCAGAATTTGCACAAAAAACCATTATCAAAAAAAACCAATTGATACTTATTGATATTTTATCTGTATACACGTATCAAATATTAGTAGATACATATGGTGACGTACCTTATTCTGAAGCCCTGAAAGGATCCGGAAATTATCTTCCGAAATATGATAAGGCAGTAGATATCTATAAAGACCTTATAGTTCGTTTAAACAATGATATCGCTACTATTGATCTTTCACAATCTGCATTTGGAACTGCTGAAGTAATTTATAACGATGACTTGAGTGCTTGGGTAAAATTCGCTAATAGTATCAAACTAAAATTAGGAATAAACCTTAAAGCATCAGGTTTGGAAGCTGCAATTGCAGATGCAACAATTATATCAGGAGCAGCAGGCGGATTTACTTCTAATGCTGATAGTGCCAAACTACCTTATATGTTAAATCTCCCTAATACTAATCCACTTTATGTCGATATGGTATTCTCAGGTAGAAACGACTTTGTGGTTGCAAAACCATTTGTTGACGCTTTGGTAACATTAAATGACCCTAGAAAAACCCCTTATTTTAAACCAACCTATAAAGATACTGATCCTGCAACTGACGAATTAGTAACAATTACAGGTTACAGAGGAGGTATCGTTGGATCAAAAAATAGCCAATCCAGATATACACATGTAAGCAGCAAAATTAAGGCTCCTGATTTTAGCGGTACTTTATTAGATTATGCCGAAGTTGAATTTTTATTAGCAGAAGCAGCCGGAAGAGGCGTAGCTGTAAGCGGGACTATAGATTCTCATTACGAAGCAGCTATTAGAGCATCTATGAAAGATTGGGGAGTATCTACAGCAGATGCAGACGCTTATTTATTGCAACCTGCAGTAGCTTACGCAACAGCAACAGGAACATGGCAACAAAAAGTTGGAGAACAAGCGTGGTATGCATTATTCAACAGAGGATTTGAAGGATGGACTTCTACAAGAAGACTAAACTTTCCTGCTCTTATACCACCAGCAAATGCAGATGCTGCTGCCGGAGGTCAAGTACCTTCAAGAATGGCATATCCAATTAGAGAGCAAACATTAAATGCTACTAATTATAATGCTGCTTCAACTTCAATTGGAGGAGATAAATTAAGCACAAAAATATTCTGGGATAAATAAAAAGATAACCCTAAGATAATTTAAATTAAAAACCACCTTTTAAAAAAGGTGGTTTTTTTTTGCAAAAGTTATAAAAAAAAGAATTCCAACCCTAATTTTCTTAAATTTAACATTTCAGTCATTAACAATATTTTTCATTATTATCATATTTCAATCAAAAAATTACGAATTTAGAATTAACATATCTTTTTTAACTATAAAAAAACAATATCTCGTAGTAAAATCATAATTTAACTAAAAAAAAAGCTTTTTATATTAGGTAGATTAACAAATTATTAAGATTTTTGTGAGACTAATTCAAAATATTTAAAAATGAAACTAAAGTTCAATGGATTCTTAGTGCTTTTATTAGTACTAGTTGCGCAACTTACTTTCGCGCAAGAAAGAGCTGTTTCAGGAACTGTTACCGACAATGCAGGCATACCTTTACCAGGTGTGAGTGTATTAATTAAAGGAACAAAAACTGGAACGCAAACAGACTTTGATGGTAAATTCTCTATCAAAGCATCTTCAAGCCAAATTTTGGCATTTAGCTACATTGGAATGAAAGCCCAAGAAGTAGCAGCAAGTTCTACAACGATTAATGTTAAATTAAAAGATGATTCAGTAGAGCTAGAAGGTGTAGTTGTTACAACAGCATTAGGTATTAAGAGAGAAAAAAAATCTCTTGGTTATGGTGTTTCTACTGTATCAGGAACAGATTTAATGAGATCTGGAGAATCAAATGTTATTCAGGGTCTAGCCGGAAAAACATCTGGCGTACAGATTACTGGATCTGGCGGAGTTCCTGGGGCTTCCAGTAAAATTGTAATTAGAGGACAAAAATCAATTTCAGGATCTACTGATCCTTTAATAATTGTTGATGGCGTACCCTTTAACAATGATACACAAGCAAATTCTACAGGCGACAGCCCATTCAACACCAATCTATCAGGAACTAACCTATCAAATAGAGCACTGGATATTAATCCAAACGATATAGAAAGCGTTACCGTATTGAAAGGTGGAGCAGCTGCAGCACTATATGGCGAACGCGCAGGAAATGGTGTAATCATATACACAACAAAAAAAGGAAAATCAAGAAGAGGTATTGGTGTAGACTTGTCATTCAACACTACAGTAACTACCGTTAACAAATTACCTAAATTACAATCAAAATATGCTGCGGGTGATTCTGGAACATATATAGCGCCTGCTCAATCAGGACCAGATGGTCTGTATGGAACAGGTGACGCAGGAGAAAGTAATGGAACTCAAAAAAGTTGGGGACCACTAATCAGCAGTGTTCCTGGAGCAAAATTTTATGACAATCCAAACAACTTCTTCCAAACAGGGGTTGGAACTGACACAAACTTAGCATTTTATGGTGGCGATGATAAAGGAACATTTAGAACTTCTTTTGGATACACAAAGCAAGACGGAATGATTCCTAGTACTGGATTAACGAGAACAAATATTTTAATCAGTGGAGAACGCAAGCTAACTGATAAATTTAAAGTAGTAGGAAGTTCTGCTTTTGTTAGAACAGCAACTACTATGGTTCAAAATGGGAGTACCCTTGGAGGTGTAATGCTAGGTCTATACCGAACACCAACAACTTACGACCTAAGAGACTATAAAAACGAACTTGGTTTTCAAAATACTTATTTTTCAGCATATGATAACCCATTTTATACTGCAAATGAAAACCCATATGTAAGTCAGGTAAATAGAACCTATGGAAATTTAGGCGTTGTATACAATCAATCTAAAAGCTTAAATGTAACTTTAAGAGGAGGATGGGACTCTGCTAATGATGCGAGAAAACAAGTATATGCAATATCATCTTTTGGTAACAGCTCAAATGATGGTACTGGACAAATAAATATAGAAAACATTAACACTCAAATTTTTAATGGTGATTTAATTTTTAATGGTTTAGTTAACTTAACTGATCATATAGACTTAAATTATACTGCTGGAGGAAATTTAAGATCAGATTTTTTTACAGATCAATTTAGCAGAGGTGATAAACTTGCAATACCAAACTTTTATAATTTAAGTAATGCAAGCAACTTCAGAACTTCTAATTATGATCAAAAAATTATGGGAAGATCTGCATACGCACAAGCCGACTTTTCTCTATACGAGCAAGTATATATAACTGGAAGTATAAGAAATGACTGGAATTCATCATATGGCGACAAAAAAAGCTTTAGTTATCCAGCTGGCTCAGTAGCTTGGTTGTTCAGCAAGCCACTGGATCAAAGTTGGTTAAATTTAGGAAAAATACGTTTTGGATATGCTGATGTTGGTATCGCACCACAAGCTTATTTAACTCAAACTTATTATGCTAAATTAACAGAAACAGATGGATATACAGACGGCAACACAGTACCATACAATGGTCAAAATGGTTTTGGATACGCATCAACACTTGGACAATCTAATTTAAAACCAGAACGCGTAGGTAGTACTGAAATTGGATTAGAACTAAAGGTACTTGACAGATTAGGATTAAATGTCAATGTATATCAAGCAAAATCAAAAGATTTATTGATTAGATTCCCAATTGCACCTTCATCTGGATTTTCATCTCAATATGGAAACTATGCTTCGATGGAAAACAAAGGTATTGAAGTAGAAATCAACTATGAAGTTATTAAAGGAAATGATTTCACATGGGATTTCGCAGTAAATTGGTCTAAAAATAAAAACAAAGTTACAAGCTTAGCAAATGGCGTTAGTCAATATGAACCAGAGGCCGGATTTGGTAATCCAGCTTATGTTGCGATTGTTGGAAAACCACTAGGAATATTGTATGGTACAGATTTTTTAAGAGACACAAATGGTAATGTAATAGTTACTGCTGCCGGATTACCACAAGCAGATCCTCAGCAAAAAATTCTTGGAGATACAAACCCTGATTGGCTTGGAGGTTTAAGAAACACATTTACATACAAAGGAATTACCCTTTCAGCTTTACTAGATTTCAGACATGGTGGTGATGTTTGGGATGGTACAAGAGGAAGAATCCAAAGATATGGACTTTCTGAAGAGTCAGCAGAAAACGACAGAGGGAATTACATAATTCCTGGAGTTCATACAGATGGCTCTGCAAATACAACACCTATAAGTGCACAGAAATATTTTGAACAATATAAAGGAGATGTACTACAAGTACAATCACAAAATATTGAAAACGTGAATTGGGTTCGTTTAAGAGATGTATCGATATCTTATCGTTTTAATGATATACAAAAAGCAGGATTAAGTTTTGTCCAAAATTTAGAAATTACTTTATCAGGCAGAAACTTATGGTTAGACACTAACTATAAAGGAGTAGATCCAGAAACAAGCTTAACTGGAGCAGGATCACACATACAAGGTTTTGATTATTTCAACAACCCTGGATCAAAATCAGTTTCATTAGCATTAAAATTAGGACTCTAAAAAAGAAAAAATGAAAAAAATAATATTAATATTAACAGTATTAACTGTCTTTTCATGTCAGAATGAAATAGACACGTTTAATGAGAATCCAAACAATCCTACAGAGGTAACTCCTGCTTTATTGTTAACACAAACAGAAGTAGCAACTTTTAATATACACTCTGGGGATCTTTCTAGGATAACTTCATTACTAACACAACAGATAGCAGGAAACGATGGTCAATATTTAGCCTACGCTACATATACATTTTCTGAGACAGACATGGATAATTCATGGAGTACTCTATATCAAAACGCAGGCCTTACTGCAAGTGACAACATTAAAAAAAATGGTGCCGACAATCCTTACTATTCAGGAATGTCAAAAATACTATTAGCTCTCAACGTTTCAAAGGCGACAGATTTATGGAATGATGTACCTTTAAGTAAAGCCTTTCAAGGTCTTACTGGTATTATTCAACCTGCTTATGACAAACAACAAGATGTCTACACTCAATTGCAACAATTATTAGATGATGCAATAGTAGACCTTGCAAAACCAGCATCGGCAAACAAAAAAATTCCAGCTTCTGATGACTTGATTTATGGTGGTGATGTATCTCTATGGACAAAAGCAGCATACACTTTAAAAGCAAGATTTGCACTTAGATTAACCAATCGTGACGGAGCAACAGTTGCTGCCAATAAAGCTATTACTTACTTAGCAAAAGGAATGAAAGCAAATTCAGATGATATGAATGCTGTATTTTCTGCTGATGCTAGTTCAAGTTGGAATCAATGGTATGCATTTGCAAGTGCAAGGCCAAATTACATCAAAATGGGTAAATATTTTGTAGATTATTTGGTATCAACAAGTGATCCTAGATTACCTCGCTTTGTTGCTAAAGATGCCGACGGCAACTTCACAGGTCTTGCAACAAACCAAGAAAACAATGATGCTTCAGATTTAGGACCAGCTATTGTTGGAAGCTCTAGTGATGGAACTTCACCTTCAAAACCTTTAGGAATGGTAACTTTTGCTGAAGCAAAATTCATTGAAGCAGAAGCAAAATTACTTACTGGGGACGCAAGTGCACAACAATCCTTTAAAGATGCTGTATCAGCCTCTTTACTTAACTATGTTGGATCAGTAGACAATACATTTGTAAACACAGTAACAACTACTGTTTCTGTAAAAAGTATAATTGAGCAAAAATATATTGCTTTATTTACAAATCCAGAAGTTTACAATGATTACAGAAGAACTGGTTTTCCTGTTTTGATAGCAAATCCAGATGTAGCTCCGTCACAAATACCTCAAAGACTACCTACACCTTCTAATGAAAGATTATATAATCCAAATGCAACAGTAGTTACAAATACTACTTCAAAAGTTTGGTGGGCACTATAAAGAAAAAAGAAGCACATTAAGTTTTAAATACACTAAACCACTCTGTTCATTCAGAGTGGTTTTTTTTTATATAAACATTATACCTATATTTGCCTCATGGAAAAAGAACATCAAATATTTGGAATTAGAGCCATTATAGAAGCAATTCAAGCAGGAAAGGAAGTTGATAAAGTATTTATACAAAAGGAAATTTCTGGCGAATTAATGAAAGACTTAATGAAGGTAATGAAACGTGCCAACATTAATTTTTCTTACGTACCTGTAGAAAAACTAAATAGATTAACCCCAAACAATCACCAGGGAGCAGTTGCAACAATCTCTCCTATTGGATTTATAGAACTAGAGCATTTAGTTGAGTCAACAATTGCATCCGGATCAAAACCATTATTTTTAATATTAGATCAGATTTCTGATGCCAGAAATTTTGGAGCTATTATCAGAACAGCAGAATGTACCGGTGTAAACGGAATCATTGTGCAAAAAGCAGGTTCTGCACCAGTAAATGGAGATACAGTAAAAACATCTGCCGGAGCTGTATTCAATGTCCCTATTTGTAAAGTCGAACACATTAAAGATGCTATTTTTTACCTTCAGGGGTCTGGTATAAAAACAGTTGCAGCAACAGAAAAAACAGATCAAAATATTTATGATGTAGCACTAAACGAACCTGTCGCTATTATAATGGGATCTGAGGATAGAGGAATAAATCCTTCTGTACTTAAAATAGTTGATGAAAAAGCAAAACTACCAATGTTTGGATCAATAGGATCACTAAACGTATCTGTAGCTTGTGGAGCATTTCTATACGAAGCTGTACGTCAAAGAAGTTAAATAGTATTAAGAATTGAGAATTAAGATGACAAATAAAGCTATCCTGAATGTCTTCAAAATATACTCATAAAATATTCTTTTATAAAGCCTGTTGCTTGTTTGTTATTTTAACAATTACAAATTTAAGCTACGGGCAAACTACTACATACGGACAAGCCTGGAATGAAATTCAATTTAGCAGAACCATAAACGAAAAATGGTCAACTGAATTGGATCTCGCTTCCTCTTTTAGCAGCACAGCAACTTCTTCGAATATATTTCAACAAAATATTCAAAAATCATTTCGGGGATGGGGACATTACTATTTGTCTCCAAGATGGAAACTCTCCAGTTCTATCGCCTATTATGATAATAAAGATGTACCCGAAATTGGTCAGTTCAAATCGCCTGAATGGAGATTTTCGCTACAAGGAATATATTATTTTCATAAAATAGGATATACTTTAAGTACCAGAATGAGACTGGAACTCCGGCACATGAAAAACGGAGAGGATGATTATGAAAATGTTCTTCGGTATCGTCAGCAAATAAAATTTATAAAGCCTATAAATAGTAAAGTACTTCGGGAAGACGTGTTTTATGTCGTCGCATCAGATGAATTATTTTTTAAATCCGGAACAAAAGTAACAGGTCTTAGTTTTTTTGACCGAAACAGGTTTAACGCAGGAGCCGGATACTTATTTACAGATGATATTCAGGCTGAAATTACGTATGCCAATGAATTCCTTCCCAGAGATGAAGGAAATCAAGTTGTAAATGCCGCAGCGATTACGATTACATTCAACAATCTGTTTAAAAACCTTGAAAAAAAACTATCTCATAATAGTAAAAAACTAAAAACTGAAGATTAGTTGTTCTCTTTTTTTAAAAAACAATTCAACTGTTCCATTATAGCATCTTTATGCAGCTTAAAAGTATAATCGCGAACAAACTCACTTTCCCTGCATATTTATTTCGGCTACTGTTGCTTCAAATTTAGAAAAATCATCAATATCTTTTTCATCCATTAAATACAAAACTTCCATGATCGAATCATTATGTCTGTATTGGGTATCGTAATGAGCCAACTTATATTGTTTACTGTTTGCCAAATGAATAATTAAATCATCTTTGATCTTTTTACCTTCTTTTTTAGCTGGAAATGGCGTTGGCTGTAAGGCAATAAAATAATGCTCCTTGTCTGTTACGATATTAATTTTTAATGATTTTGATTTTGTAACATAAAAATCGGCAGGATCAAAATAATACATCATCGTACCATCTGCAAGAACTCTGTTCTTTATCTTGCATTGCGCTCTTAGTACTGAACTTAATAAGACTAATAAAACGACAAGCACAAAGTATATCTTTCTCATAACCTATTACATTAAAATTAGAGTACTAACAAAAATACGATTTTAAATCAATGCAAATAGCACTGCTTTATATTTTACTCTCTGATTCTGATCTTGTTACAGTATAAGAAACTAAAAAGTTTGAATTATAATAATTAGAAAACACTTCCGGATCCTCTTCAGGAACTTCCGTATTTACAAAATTTCCATTTTCGTCAAAATGTTTCATAAAGGCATCATCTTCCGGATTAAAATCGGGCTTCTGCCAATCGTACACAATAGGTTTTGCATATTCTGGTGTTTTATAAAATAAAGACATTGTAAATCCTGTTATAAAGCCAGCAAGATGTCCTTCCCACGAAATGGTTTTATCTACATCCGGAAACACATACCAGATCATTCCGCCATACAGCAAAATTACCGATAAAGAAAGTGCCACTAAGCGATAATACCTGGTTTGAATGCCCTTAAAGAAAATAAAACTTACCAAAACATAAATAAGTCCACTAGCACCAATATGATAATTTTCACGACCAATAACCCAGGTTATCAGACCTGAAAATAAAATTCCGAAACTAATTACAGCGAATGAATATTTAGGATAAAAAAACTGCAAAGCTGCTAACAATACCAAAAGCGGAATGGAGTTATTGTACAAATGATCTAAGTTTTCATGAATGAAAGGACTAAACAAAACACCTTGTAAACCAGAAAGATCGCGAGGATATATACTGTGTTGGTAAAAATCAAAATCGAATCGAATTTGGACCCAATAGACAATCCACAAAAAAAGAACAAAAAAAACCGGAAGACCTACAACGGCTGTCGAAAATTTAAAGTGGTTATCATTCATCGTTTTTGTAAATAAAGTTATGGAGACAATATCAAAAAACTATCCAATTAAAATTTACTGATAATTTGTCAGCTAAAGCGTTTATATCCTTTGTTATGATTTGTAACCCTTTAAATCCATAAAATTAAAATTGAAAATAGTAATTTTACAAAATGGAAGCACCTTTAGCCGAGCGTATTCGCCCACAACAATTAGAAGATTATATCAGTCAGAGCCATTTGGTTGGTCCCAATGGTTCGTTGACACAACAAATTTCGAAAGGAATTATTCCTTCGCTGATATTCTGGGGACCTCCGGGAACAGGAAAAACAACTCTGGCACAAATTATTGCTCAGGAATCAAAACGCCCTTTTTATATCTTGAGTGCCATAAATTCAGGTGTAAAAGACATTCGTGATGTAATTGAAAAAGCAAAACAAAGTGGTGGCTTATTTACGGCTAAAAATCCTATTTTATTTATTGATGAGATTCACCGTTTCAGTAAATCGCAACAAGATTCGCTGTTGGCAGCAGTCGAGAAAGGCTGGATTACACTTATTGGTGCTACAACCGAAAATCCGAGCTTTGAAGTAATTCCTGCATTATTGTCACGTTGCCAGGTTTATATTCTAAATGCTTTTACAAAAGCAGATCTGGAAGCTTTGTTACATCGTGCCATGAAAACAGATACTTATTTAGCATCAAAAACCATTATGCTAAAAGAAACGGAAGCATTACTACGACTTTCCGGTGGAGACGGTCGAAAACTATTGAACATTTTTGAACTTGTTGTTAATGCTTCGTCAGGCGATGAAATAATTATAACTAATGATCGTGTTTTTGCATTGGTTCAGCAAAATACTGTTTTGTATGACAAAAGTGGCGAACAACATTATGATATTGTATCGGCATTTATAAAATCTATTCGTGGCAGTGATCCAAACGGCGCCGTTTATTGGCTGGCAAGAATGATCGAAGGTGGTGAAGATGTAAAATTTATTGCCCGAAGGATGCTTATTTTATCCAGCGAAGATATCGGAAACGCAAATCCTACAGCTTTTATAATGGCAAATAACACGTTTCAGGCGGTAACTACTATTGGATATCCTGAAAGTCGAATTATACTTAGTCAATGCGCCATCTATCTGGCAACTTCGCCTAAAAGTAACGCGTCTTATATGGCCATTGGAAACGCGCAACAATTAGTAAAACAAATGGGAGATTTACCGGTTCCCATTCATTTAAGAAATGCACCAACCAAGCTTATGAAAGAACTGGGCTACGGCGATGATTATAAATATTCGCACGATTATGCTAATAATTTTGCAGAGCAGGAGTTTTTGCCGGATGCCATAAAAGAAACGGTTCTTTATAATCCGGGTAGCAATTCCCGAGAGAACAGCAACCGCGAATTTTTAAAGAACCGTTGGAAAGATAAATATGGTTATTAAAACCGTATTTTATATTTAGAACTTTACTGAAACTTTTTCAGAAACTAATTGGTCATTATTATAGTATTCAAAAAACCATTGATTGTCTTTTGCATTCAATGATCCCTGAACTCCATCTTTTATAGCTATAAAAGAATCCGGACGAGATGTTTTTAGCAACTTCATAACCACCTTTGGCGTTTTATCAATTAATTGATATCCATTTTCTGTTGGTTGAGCATATAATAAATTAGGGTCTTGCATGTCTGCAACCGGAGCCGAGACAGCAGTTGTAGCTGCAACTACTGATGTTGCAGGAATCGAGTTTGTTACGGCTCTTGTAGAAGCAACACTTTTGCCATTGTATTTATAACGTAAAGTATTTACAGAAACAAATGCAAGATCAAGACATTCTCTATAAGCAGCTTCATAATCTTTTTCTTTGCTTTTACCTGTTTCTGATGTGTAGATTGCTTTACCATAACAATCTTTAAATTCTATGTAAAGTTTAGTAATCAAAAAACCATTGTCTTTTTTTACATCAATATACAAAAGATCACAGCGATCACCAAAACCTGCAGGAAGTTCTTCGTTACCATAAAAAGCCTGAAAACCGGCTTTATTTAAATTTGCCTTGGTCATTGTAGACATTCTATATTGATTTTCTGATTTTAGAAAATCATATTTTAACGGTACAATAACTGCTTTGTAATCATTAACAGTTTGCGAAAATCCGATAACTGAAATAAGAAGTGCAACCAACAAAAATTTAATTCTCATAATTATAAATATTTTTTAAGTTCTAGTAAATGATTTATTTGTTTAATATTTTCAGGAGCCTGAATTTTTTTCTCATTAAAGAAAATAGCATCCAAACCTGCATTCAATGCACCGTTGACATCCGCATCAAGACAATCGCCAATCATTATGCTATTGGTTTTAGAAGTTTTGGCTGCTTTTAGGGCATAATCAAAGATAATACTATTTGGCTTTTTTACACCTGCCAGCTCAGAATTTGTTATTGTATTAAAATAACCTGAAAGTGCCGCATTATTTATTTTTTTATCCTGTACGTTTGCAAAACCATTTGTAATGATATGTAGTTTATACTTAGGTTTCAAATATTCCAAAACTTCAATTGCGCCATCGAAGAGATGATTATTATCGGTTAGAAAATCGATATAATCATTTGCAATATCGTTAATATCTTCATCAGAAATTTCAATATTTAAAGCGTCAAATGAAAACTTTAATCTATTGTAACGCAACTCTATATGTGTTATTTTATCGTTTTGATACAGCTTCCAGCATTCCTGATTTATTGGAACGTAGTGGGTTATAAAATCCTGAATTTTGATTTCGGGAAATCTACTCTTAAAAATTCGATTAAAAGCCATCTCTGAGTTTTTATCAAAATCCCAAAGTGTATGATCTAAGTCAAAAAAAACATCGGTAATAGTGGTCTTCATATCCTAAAAAATTCCTTCATCTACAAAACTATAATATTTTGTTTCAGTAATAATCAAATGATCTAAAACTTTAACATCTAACATATCTCCTGCTAGTTTTAATTTCTTAGTAATTTCTTTATCAGCATGACTTGGCTCCAGATTCCCTGACGGATGATTGTGGCACAAAATCAAGCTTGTAGCTCTTGTTTCGAGTGCAAACTTAAAAACCAACCTTACATCTACAATTGTAGCAGTTATTCCCCCTTTACTTAGTTGAACCTTAGAAATTATCTTATTCGTATTATTCAGAAAAAACACCCAAAATTCCTCATGAGGGAGCTCACCTATAATAGGTCGCATTATTTCAAAAATAACTTTGCTGGAGGTTACTTTATTTTTAAATTTTAAGGTTTCCTCACTCCTTTGTCTCCTGCCTAATTCTAAAGCAGCAACAATCGAAATAGCCTTAGCTTCTCCAATTCCTTCAAACTGCATTAGTTGAGGAAGTGACATTTTTCCTAATGCATTTAAATTTTCTGCTTTTGCTAAAATACGTTTACTTAAATCTACTGCAGATTCACTTCGGCTTCCCGAACCAATTAAAATAGCGATCAATTCAGCATCACTCAAAGCATCAATACCTTTTAGCAATAACTTCTCACGAGGGCGATCATCTTCGGACCAATTTTTAATGGAAAAAGTCTTTTTTTTTAAATTTATTCGTCTACTCATACAGATACTGTTCGACAAGCCAACATAAGGTTCGTAATTTTCGACAATTTCAAAACCTACTTTTTGGTACAAGCTTATAGCTTCCGTTTGTTTATAAAGGGTTTCTAAAATCATGATTTGATAACCTTGATTTTTTGCTTTTTTTTCAAGCTCTCTTATCACTTTTTGAGCCAAACCCAAACCTCTTGCCTCAGGCAAAACAAACATTCGTTTTAGTTCTACCGTATTCTCATTATATTTTTTAAAACAGCCGCTTGCAACAGCTTTACCGTCTAAATAAATAAGAATCACATTGGCATTAAATTCTATCAAATTATTGCCCCAATACTCCTTTTTGAGTTCGGGATAACGCTCCCACAAAAAGGTATCAAATATTGTAATCAGGGATATAAAATCCGGGTTTTCGCTTGTTGTTCTTACAACTTTTATTTTTGAATCCATTTTGGTATAGTCTAAAAGGCTAAGGTATTTAAAAATAAGAAAAATCATTCATAAAAAATGATTGCTATTTTCAAATTAATTAAAATTATAAAGATTTACTACTTCAACACTAAATAAAAGCTATATAAAAGGACCAATTAAAAAATGTGCCAATTACAGTTTGTAATTGGCACATTATATCATTATCAAAATTGACTGATTGTCTAATTAATCAATCCTTTTACATCATCAAAATTAAGTCCTCCGTAATTTCCTGAACTCATCAACAATAACGCTGAGTTGTCAAGATTTAAATGGAACAAATATTCCTTGAATTCTGTAGGGTTTGTGTAAATAATTAAATCTTTACGATTAAAAGAACTTGCAATTTGATCGTAGGTAACTTCTTCGAGTTGCTTTATTTTTACAGCATCCGGCGAATAAAAAACAACTGCGACATCTGCATATTCTAATGCTCCTTCATATTCTTTTAGAAATTCAGCATTCAAACTACTGTAAGTATGCAATTCCAGACACGCTACAAGAGTGCGGTTTGGATATTGTTCTTTTACTGCTTTGGTAGTCGCGGCCACTTTACTTGGCGAATGTGCAAAATCTTTGTAGGCTACTTTCCCTTTTCCTTCGGCAATTTTCTCTAATCGTTTCGATGCTCCTTTAAAACTGGCAATGGCTTCATAAAAATCAGCTTCGTCAACTCCCATATTTTGGCAAATCCATTTGGCACCTGCAAGATTATTTAAATTATGTGCTCCAAAAACTTCTATTGGCATATCGCCTTCAGGAGTTTCTAATAGGGTTACACCATCATTAACCGTATATTTGGGAGTGGTATATGCTAATTTACGGATTGGATTTGTCGCTGCTTCGGCAACACGTTTTACTTCGGCATCATCTTCGTTATAAACCAAAATTCCGCCATTGGTAATTTTAGCAATAAAAATCTCAAATTGCTCCACATAATTTTCATACGTTGGAAAAACATTGATATGATCCCAGGCAATTCCAGAAATCAAAGCTATATTGGGTTGGTATAAATGAAATTTTGGACGTCTGTCTATAGGAGATGATAAGTATTCGTCGCCTTCCAGAACCACAAAATCGTTTTCTTCGGTAAGATGCACCATCGTGTCAAAACCTTCCAATTGTGCACCAACCATATAATCTACTTCAATATTATGATAATGCATCACATGCAAAATCATCGAAGTAATGGTTGTTTTACCATGAGAACCTCCAATTACAACACGAGTTTTATTTTTAGATTGCTCATATAGAAACTCTGGATATGAATAAATTTTCAGCCCCAATTCTTGTGCTTTTAGCAATTCGGGATTATCAGCTTTTGCATGCATTCCTAAAATTATAGCATCAATATCAGCCGTGATCTTTTCAGGAAACCAACCTAATTCGGCAGGCAAGATTCCTTTTTTTTCTAATCTCGATTTTGATGGTTCAAAAATAGCATCATCACTACCTGTAACCTGATATCCCTTGTTATGCAATGCTAATGCAAGATTGTGCATGGCACTTCCGCCAATGGCGATGAAATGTGTTTTCATTTAAAATTCCAATTATTAAGTTCCAAATTCTAATCGTTACTTAGAATTTATCCCGTCCCGAAGCTTCGGGATTGAGATTGAGATTTGATTATTATGACTCAAACTTTTGTTTCAATTCCCTAGCTTTTTTAGGGTCTTTTAATTTGTTCAAATATAAATTATATAATTTTTGAAATGTGACTTTTGATTTGCCAATTTCATTTGCTCTTATATAATTTTTCTCTGCGGCTGTATATCTTTTAAAATATTCGTCTATTCTTCCTCTCGATAAATATCCGTCTACAGGAGAAAACTGTGCTAATTCATTCGAATATGAGATTGCTTTGGACTCACTTCCTCCTAAAATTCCCGGCAACAACAAATATATTTCTATCAAAGCCCATCTGGCAGGAACGTGTTTTGGATTTAGGGCAATTGCTTTTTCAAATGCCTGTTTCATATCATCAACCATCGTAAAAGCTTTTAGCTTATTTACTTCCATTGCCCGCATTGCCAGACAACCGCCATATTTATAGAAATAATCGGCTTCTGTAGGTTTTAATTCTTTCAGTTTTTTAAAATAATCTGCTCCTTTTACCCATGATTTATGAACTGCAGCTATCTCTCCTAAGTATTCAATTGTTTTTATATCTAAAGGTTTGCTTTTCAAGACTCCTTCAAAAACAACTTGTGCTTCATCGTATTTTTTTGCATGAAACAACTTTTCTCCTTTTTCAAAATTCGATTGTGACCAAATACAAATTGGTACAAATAAAAAAAAGAGAAGTAGCTTTTTCATGTTTCAAAAATAAGGAAATATAAAATGTATCATTTGGTTTTTAGAGATAAATTAATGATCAAAAAAAACCGCCTTGTTTTAAACAAGGCGGTTGCTGCTTTTATAAAAAGTCAAGAACTATTTTACGATAGTCAATTCATCAATAATATTTTTAGCTCCTGCATATTTATCAATAATCCAAAGTACATAACGAATATCTACGTTAATAGTTCTTTGCAATTTAGGGTCAAAAATAACATCTCCGGCCATAGCCTCAATATTACCATCAAAAGCAATACCTATCAATTCGCCTTTTCCGTTAAGAACCGGTGAACCTGAGTTACCTCCTGTAATATCGTTATCTGTCAAGAAATTTACGGGCATATAACCTGCTTTATCAGCATATTGTCCGTAATCTTTTGCTTTGTTTAATTCTAATAAACGTTTTGGTAAATCAAATTCCTGATCGCCTGCTTTATACTTTTTCACCATACTTTCCATGGTTGTATAATTGTTTATTTTAGCATCATTACGAGGGTCTGTTGGCAAAGCGCGAACTTTTCCGTAAGTCAATCTTAATGTAGAGTTTGCATCCGGATATTGAATCGTATTTAATTTTGATTCTCTTAAACCTTCAACCAGTTTACGGTAAGCACTTGCAAATCCTTCATCGGCTTTGGTTTGATCATCTGTTTTAGAACGGTATTTTGTTAACAAATCATTAGAGATAATATACAAAGGATCGTGTACAATTGCCAATGGTTTTGGATTGGCCATAAATGCCAATACTTTTTCTTTTGTTGTAAAATAACTTATCTCGGTTGCTTTTGCAACATCTGAAGTAAAATCGCCATTATTTTCTGATTTCATTTTAGCTACTTGTGGAGCCAAACCATATTCAGCAGCTTTAGCAGCATACAAATTTAATTGCGCTGTTAATACGTCTTTTTCAAGCGGCGCATAGAATTCACCATAAATATTGTCAATCAAAGTATTGATTTTAGGCAACATTTCTGCTTTTTTAGCATCATTTTCATTGTAGTACGCAATTAGTGCATTACCTAAATTTGCAGGTCCTGTTGCATAACTTGAAGTACGTAAAAGTTGTGTTAGATAATTATCATGAGTCGCTTTTAAATTCGTTTCTCTGTAATAATCATTAATCGTTGGTATTACATTTTCGTATTTTTCTTTATTAGCAGGTTTAGTCGCCCATTCATAAAACTTATCTTCTTGTGCAGTTTTAACATCTACTGTTCCTGCTTTTGTCAAAGCATCGATCATTCCCTGACGGTTTTTCCAGTAATTTGCTGTCGAAGCATATTTAGACGCATATTGCAAACGAACTGTTGCATCTTTGTCCATATATTTTTTCATTTGGTCCATTCCGGTTTTAGCACCTTCAACCCAGGCAGGATATGCAAATTTTATATTTTGCTCAATTCCACCTGCTGGCATCCAACGGTTTGTTCTACCCGGATACCCTAAAATCATTGCAAAATCATTCTCTTTTACACCTTTTATACTTACTGGTAAGTAATGTTTTGGTTGCAACGGCACATTGTTTTTAGAGTAAGTTGCCGGATTTCCGTCTTTATCTGCGTATACTCTAAACATAGAGAAATCTCCGGTTTGACGTGGCCACTCCCAGTTATCAGTATCTCCACCAAATTTCCCCACACTTTCTGGTGGTGTACCCACTAAACGAACGTCTGTATAATCCTGGTAAACAAAGTAGTAATACTCATTTCCCTGAAAAAAAGGACGAACAGAAACCGTATATTTTCCACCTTCGTTATTTTCTTTTTCAATTAGGCTAATTTCTTGTTGAATGGTTTTATTTCTTTCAGATTCGGTCATTTTATCGTTTACTTTAGATAAAATTCTTTTAGAAACATCATCCATACGAACAAAGAAACGAACGTATAATGATTTTGGTTTCATCTCGGCGCTTTGCTCTTTTGCCCAGAAACCATCTTTCAAATAGTTTTGCTCTGCTGTAGAAAGCTCCGCAATTGCATCATAACCACAGTGGTGATTGGTTAAAACTAATCCGTTTTTAGAAACAATTTCAGCAGTACAACCTCCATTAAATTGTACGATTGCATCTTTTAAACTATGGTGGTTAATGCTATAAATTTCTTCGGCTGTAAGTTGCAAGCCCATTTTCTCCATATCTCTATGGTTCAGTCTTTCGATAAACATCAAAAACCACATTCCTTCATCAGCTCTTACAGGAAAAGCCATTAGGCACATGGTCAAGAATAAAATTATTTTTTTCATGTTATTTTGTTTAAGTTCTGCGAATATAACTCATTTTCGCAAAAAAAATAAACCTAACCTCCAAAATCGAAACATATCAAATTCATTACCGCCTGGTTTTACGAATTTCGCAAATTATAAAAAAAGAAAATTAAGATTGCATTATGACAAAATAGTCATTTATATCTTAATTTTTAAAACATAAGTATTACAAATCAATTGATTAAATGTTTATTTTGTAATAATTGACTTTCAATAATAAAATTAACTTGTAATTTATTTCATACAATTTTAAATTATATAGATTTGTCAAAATTATTTAATCAACAAAAAAAATGAAAAAATTAGTATTGCTTGTTGCTTTATTTATAGCAACAGTATCACACGCTCAAAAAGGTTCTATATTTTTAGGAGGAAACGTAGGTTTTTCATCAGAGAAAATTGGAGAATCTAAATCAAACAATTTCGAATTTGCTCCAAGAGTAGGATATCAATTCGCTAATAACTGGGGTGCGGGTGTCGAAGGTTCAATCCAGAATATTGAAACTAAAGGATTGAATAAAAGTGAAAGGTATAAGGTTGGAGGTTTTTTACGTTACATAACACCTCTTTCCCAAACATTTTCGTTTTATGCAGATTTAGGGGCAGGTTATCAAACAAATTCTATTAATGATGCAAAAGGAATGTATGCCTCATTAACTCCTAATTTATCAATTAATGTTAATAAAGGTCTTGCATTAAATTTTTCGATTGGAGGAATAAATTATGATAACATTGATGGTCATAATGATTTAAGACAAGAACGCATTGGATTCGATTTTGGAAAAACTTTTAATGTTGGTATTTCTAAAAACTTTCAGCTATAAAAAAAAGAGACTTACATAGTAAGTCTCTTTAAGTTATTTTATTTTGGTTAGTACTAATCCAACAGGCAATTTGTTTGTTGGGTTTTTTATTGTACTTTATTACTCATTCAGCATTTTCCAAAGTTTATCTTTTAAATCTGTTAGCCCTTGTTGCGCCACAGACGAAATAAACATATAAGGAATATCTTTGAAAGCTACATCAAGCTCAACTTTCAATTCGGCTTTAAGTTCGTCGTCAAGCATATCGCATTTAGAGATTACCAACAAACGTTCTTTATCCAACATTTCAGGATTGTATTTGGTCAATTCGTTTACCAAAATATCATATTCTCCTTTAATATCCGGTGTATCAACAGGTACTAAAAACAATAATGTTGAGTTACGCTCAATATGACGCAAGAAATAATGTCCTAATCCTTTTCCTTCGGCAGCACCTTCAATAATACCCGGAATATCAGCAATTACAAACGATTGAAAATCTCTGTAAGCTACAATTCCTAAGTTTGGCTTTAAGGTTGTAAAAGGATAATCGGCAATTTTTGGTTTTGCTGAAGTCAATACAGACAACAAAGTCGATTTTCCAGCATTAGGAAAACCTACCAAACCTACATCAGCCAAAACTTTAAGCTCTAAAATAACATCCATTTCCAGTCCTGGCAAACCTGGTTGTGCATATCTTGGTGTCTGATTGGTTGAACTTCTAAAATGCCAGTTCCCTAATCCCCCTTTTCCTCCTTTAGAAAGAATTCTTTTTTCACCATCTTCGGTAATTTCGAATAACGTTTCTCCGGTTTCTTTATCTTTTACAACAGTTCCTAAAGGCACTTCGATAAACTTATCTTCTCCGTCAGCACCTGTACTACGATCTCCTCCTCCATCGCCACCATGACCGGCTTTAATATGACGGGCAAATTTTAAGTGAAACAATGTCCATAGACCTCTATTTCCAACTAAATATACGTGTCCGCCGCGACCACCATCACCACCGTCCGGGCCTCCTTTTTCAATAAATTTCTCTCTATGTAAATGTGTAGATCCTTTTCCTCCCTTTCCGGAAGAAACATATATCTTAACATAATCTACAAAATTTCCTTCTGTCATTTTTTTTAGTATTCAGTCACAGTCTCAGTTTTCAGTGCAAACTGCGACCAAAAACTGAGACTGAAAACTATTTTTTTTTAATTCAGTCGCAGCTTTCAGCGCAAACTGCGACTGAAAACTGAGACTGAAAACTATTTTTTTATTCTTTAAGTGTTTTTACCAACACTTTATCAATCTTTACGCCATCCATATCGATGACTTCCAACACAAATTTTTGCCAGATTAGTTTTTCGCCTTCTTTCGGAATATGAGAAAGCTCCGTCATAATCATTCCGCTTACGGTATTTACTTCGTAATCATTTGTTAGTTCATCTAACTCAAAATAAGTTAGAAAATCATGTAATGAATAATGTCCGTCAACCAACCATGAACCATCTTCTCTTTCTATTAATTGAAATTCATCTTTATAAAAATCAGATGCATCCCCAACTAAGGCTTCCAGAATATCGTTTAACGTAATTATCCCTTGAAAAACACCATATTCATCAGAAACTAATGCATAGTGAATTCCTGTTTTTTTAAAATTTTCCAACGCTTTGTAAGCTGTTGTTTGCTCCATTAAATAAGGGGCATCTATCATTATTGCTCCTAAATCGAAATGATCGCTTTCGATATTTGCAAATATATTTTTTAAGGTTACGATTCCCACAATATCATCGTAATTATCTCTGTAAACCGGATAAACGGTATGCAAATCCATTAAAACCAATTCTTTTATTTTGGCTTTATCTGCCGTAAAAGGCAGCATATCTACAGATTTTCGGTGCGTCATTAAAGAATTTACTTTTCTGTCGCCAATATGAAAAACACGTTCTACAATATCCTGTTCTATTTCCTGAACTTCTCCACCTTCTGTACCTTCTTTTATGATCGCTTTAATTTCTTCCTCTGTTACTTTTCCGTCAGCCGAAGGTTTGATCTGTAAAATGTTCAATAAAAAATCAGTCGATGTGGTAAGCAACCAGATAAATGGTGCTGTAATAATCGAAACTATTTTCATTGGTAATGCTACCATTTTTGCAATAGATTCCGGATAATTTAATCCAATTCGTTTTGGTAATAACTCTCCTAAAACCAAGGAGAAAAAAGTTAAAACTACCACTACGATTCCAACAGCTACTGAATGGGCGTATGGTTTTAAAACTGCAAATCCGTTTACAAATATTTCTACATCTATTGTTATTTTGTCACCACTATAAATACCGGTCAAAATTCCGATTAAGGTAATTCCGATTTGTACAGTAGATAAAAACTTGTTTGGTGAATTGGCTAAATCGAGCGCAATCTTGGCACTTTTATTTCCTTTTTTTGCGGCAGTTTCGAGTCTGTTTTTTCTGGCTGAAATAAGTGCTATTTCAGACATAGAGAAAACTCCGTTTAATAGTATTAGAAAAAATATTATTAGTATTTCCAATTTGTGGTTTATTCGTTATTTACTTGTTCGTTAAATATAATTTGTACTCTAAATGTCATAGCCCAGATGGAAGAAAAAAGCCCGGAGCTAAAAAAACTAATTTTTTCTCTCAGAAAACAGCGACCGGAGGAAGCTCGTTTTATGGTGTAGAAAAATAGTTTTTTTAGCGAGGACTTGTAACGTACAGCTGGAAAAAGCTTCTACAAATTATCTATAACTGACGTTAATCGTTCTGTAATTTCTTCGACAGTTCCGATACCATTTACGGCATGAAACTTATTTTGTTCTTTATAATATCCAATTAGCGGAGCCGTTTTTTCATTGTATTCCTGATATCTCACACGAATTTTTTCTTCGTCCTGATCATCTACTCTACCGCTTGTTTTACCTCTTTCTAACAAACGCGCTACCAAAACCTCATCATCTGCTTCTAATGCGATCGTTGCGGTAACACTTGATCCTATTGTTGGTAAAAATTTATCCAGAGCTTCTGCCTGATCTAAAGTTCTTGGATAACCATCGAACAAAAAACCTTGCGTATCAGGATGTTTGTTTACCTCATCTATTAACATTGCTGTTGTAACTTCGCAAGGAACCAATTCTCCATTGTCCATAAAAACTCTTGCTTTTTTACCTAAATCTGTATCATTTTTTAGATTAAAACGAAAAATATCTCCTGTTGAAAGGTGTGTTAATTTATATTTTTCTTTTAAAAATTCTGCCTGAGTTCCTTTTCCTGCTCCCGGCTTTCCAAATAAAACAATATTAATCATAAAAGTAATTTAATAATTGAAAGATTAAAATTGAAAGATTTTTTGGTCTTAGAATTAAATCTTCTAATTGTGTTGTTAGTCTATATAGTTATTTTAATTTTTTAATCTTCAAATTCACTCTGCCAATTTATACACTTCGGATAAATTTCGTCCCAAACCATCGTAATCTAATCCGTAACCAACGATAAATTTATTTGGAATTCTGATTCCGATATAATCTATTTTAATGTCTTTTTTATAAGCATCCGGTTTAAAAAACAAAGTCGCTATCTTAAAATGTTTTACATTTTGCTCTTTAAACAGGTGTTTTAACTCTTCGATTGTGTTTCCGGTATCGATAATATCTTCGATGATAATTACGGTTCTGCCGGACAAATCCTGATTGATCCCTATTAATTCTTTTACCGTATTGGTAGTTTCAGTTCCTTGATAAGATGCCATTTTTATAAATGAAACCTCGCAAGGACTTTTGTATTTTTTCAAAAAATCTGCAACGACCATAAATGCCCCATTTAAAACACCAATAAAAATTGGAGTATCGTCTGCAAAATCATCCTCTACCTGTGCAACTATTTTAGTTAAAGCAAAATCAATTTCTTTGGCCGAAATAAACGGAACAAATTGTTTATCGTGAAGTTGTATCATTATTTTTATGTTTAAAATAATGGGCAAAGATACAGAATTACAACCAAACTGTAAGTATCAAAATAGACCCGACACATATTTTTTTAAGAATGTTAAATATCACTTAATATTTACAAATCTTTTCTTGCAACTCTTTTTTATTTTACTAAATTGTTGTTCTATAAATAATTAACCCTAATCTCTAATGAAAAATACCACACAGCTATTTTCAATATCTTTATTAGCCATATTAACAGCTTGCAACGGACAGGTAAAAAAAGAAGAAAAAGAAGCTCTTGCCAAACAACCCAATATCATTGTTAAAACAGCAATTGGCGATCTGACTTTACCTCCGCCTTATGCGACAGAATCGAAAACCAATAACAGTAAAGTTATTAAATGGCCTGAAGGCAAAACACCAACAGCACCGGCGGGTTTTACGGTTTCGAAATTTGCAGATGGTTTCGAAAATCCCCGATGGACCTATATCGCACCAAATAATGATATTTTTGTTGTAGAAAGTGGCACAAGAACGAGTAAAAATCAAATTATAATTCTTCGCGATACCGATAAAGACGGAAAATTTGAAACTCGTGAGGTTTTTTTAAAAGACCTCAACAGACCTTTTGGAATGTTGGTTCTAAAAGACTTTTTTTATGTTGCTAATACAGATGGACTATACCGATATCCATATAAAAATACGCCTTTGAAACTGGAAACTCAAGGAAACAAAATTCTTGAACTTCCTGCGGGCGGATACAACAATCACTGGACAAGAAATATAATTGCAAATCCAGAAGGAACAAAAATCTATGTTTCTGTAGGTTCAGGAAGTAATGTGGGAGAAAACGGAATGGATAAGGAAGTGCGCCGTGCGGATATTCTGGAAATTAATCCTGACGGAACAGGAGAAAAAATTTATGCTGCGGGAATTAGAAATCCTGTTGGGATGGATTGGAATCCTGCAAACAAGGAACTTTGGACTGCTGTTAATGAGCGCGACGAATTGGGCGACGATCTTGTTCCTGATTATGTTACCAGTGTAAAAAAAGACGGTTTTTACGGATGGCCTTATTCTTACTATGGCAACAATCTTGATCCAAGAATGAAAGGAGAACGCAAAGATCTGGCTGCAAAAGCAATTGTACCAGATGTTCCGGTTGGTGCTCATACGGCTTCACTGGGATTGGCCTTTTATACTAAAGAGTCATTTCCTTCAAAATATAAAAATGGAATTTTTGTAGGGCAACACGGTTCCTGGAATCGCGCCAAAATAGCGGGTTACAAAGTAGTTTTTGTTCCTTTTGCCAATGGAAAACCTTCTGGAAAACCGGAAGACTTTTTGACTGGTTTTGTGGCTAATGAAGAAAAAGCCGAAGTTTACGGACGTCCGGTTGCGGTAACGGTTATGCAGGACGGATCGCTTTTGGTCAATGATGATAGCGGAAATACGATTTGGAAAGTTAGTGCTAATAAATAAATTCCAATATTTAAATTTAAAATTCCAAACTGTACGCTAATATTTTCAAACACATAGAAACATAGGTTTTTACTTTATGAAAAGGATATAAAAAAGAAATACATTTCTTCCCACATAGCTATGTTCATTAATGTAAAATGAAATGTCTTTTTTTACGTCCCTAAAAGCTATGTTTCTATGTGTTAAAATTGTGTACAAAACCGCCCAACAACCTCTTTTATGATTCTAAAAAAACATTGCTTTCTTGTTCTTATCATAATAGTTTTTCAAAACACTTTTGCACAAAAACAAAAAAGTAAAACTATTGATTCTGTAAAAACGCAAAAACTGGACGAAGTCCTCATTAGTCCGCTACATGTTAATAACAGATTGCAAAACACACCTGCTTCTATAGGGGTTTTATCCAAAAAGGATCTTCAGCAAAATAGTGCCACAGATATTAGCACTGTAATCAATACAATTCCGGGAGTATTTATGCAGTCGTCTAATTTTACGACAACCCGCATTTCGATTCGCGGTATTGGTGCCAGAACACCTTACGGAACCAATAAAATCAGGGCTTTTTATGGTAGTATTCCGCTAACTTCAGGCAATAGCGAAACAGTAATTGATGATATTGATCTTGAAAATATTGGACAAATTGAAGTTATAAAAGGTCCACTTTCGAGTATTTATGGCGCAGGTTTGGGTGGTGCGATTTTAATATCACCTCAACTTTCTAAAAACAATGGCGAAAATACCCGTATAAGTAGTGTTTTTGGGTCTTTTGGATTACTCAAAAACAGCTTGAATTACAGCCTGAACGAGAAAAGTGCCAGTCTCAATATAAGTTATCATAAATTAAAAACCAACGGGTGGCGGGAAAACAGTTCTTATGATCGGGAAGGAATGACAATTGCGGGAGAGTTGTTTAAAAAGAAAAACAGTAAGCTTACTTATTTTTCCAACTACACGTATCTGAAAGCTTATATTCCTAGTTCTATTAGTAAGGAAGTATTGGATACAAATCCAAAATTAGGCGCGTCGACCTGGGTTACTTCAAAAGGGTTTAAAGAATATAAATCGACCCTGACGGGTTTGGCTTATGATTTTAAGATTAATAACAACCTGAATAATTCAACTTCGATTTTTGTTAATTATAAGGACAGCAATGAACCAAGACCTTTTGATATCTTGCGTCAATATACTTTTGGCACAGGAGGAAGAACGCAATTTTCAGGAAACTTTAAAATCAAAAAAACAGAAAATCAGTTTATTGCCGGAATCGAATATTTTACAGATAATTATAACGGTAATACTTTCGAAAATTTATACAAAACCAATAATGGTCAAGGCAGTTTGCAAGGGAATCAACTGACTGAAACAGATCAGAAAAGGCATTTCTATAATATTTTTGCACAAATGAGATCTTTACTTTCTGATCGATTCGAAATTCAGGCGGGATTGAATTATAATGAAACCCATTTTGAACTTACGAACTTTCTCCCAAGTAAAACGGCAACTGAAAAATACAGTTATAACGGGATTTTTTCGCCGCAAGTGTCTTTTCTTTTTAAACCTAACGAGGAGCGAACATTCTATTTTTCGACAAGTCGAGGATTCTCTTTACCCGCTACCGAAGAAACACTTACGAGCACAGGAAACATTAATCCGGATATAAAACCTGAAAGTGGTTATAACTTTGAAGCCGGCGGAAAATTCTATTTCCTAAATAAAAATCTCTATACTGAATTTGCTGTTTATCGAATGGAAATAAAAGATTTATTGGTTGCCAAACGAATTGGTGACGATCAGTATGAAGGTATCAATGCCGGGAAAACATTTCATGAAGGTATCGAAATTCTGGCAAAACACAACTGGACTATTAATCGCTTTTTTACTTTAAATTCTTTTATCGCAGCTTCGTTAGGAAAGTATCAATTTAAAGATTTTGTCGATAACGGAAATGATTATTCGGGAAATAAACTAACAGGAGTTGCAGCAAATAAAGTAAATACCGGAATAATTCTAAATACTTTCTATGGTATTTATTTTTCTGCTGATTATCAGTTTACAGATAAAATTCCGCTCAACGACGCCAATTCTGTTTATTCCGCTTCTTATACTCTTCTTAACTTAAAAACCGGTTATCGTTTTGAAATTCTCCCAGACTTAAGTGCAAATCTGGCTTTTGGCGTTAATAATGTAACCAATGAAAAATATGCCTCTTTGATTTTGCCTAATGCGGTCGCTGTTGGCAACTCGACTCCACGATACTATTATCCGGGACTTCCCATAAATTATTACGGAACTGTTTCATTAAATTACTTATTTTAGATGTCTGGTAAAACTAAAAAAATGTCGTCTGAATTACAATCAAAACTTGATTACGTAAGTGCTTACAGAGAAAACCGACTTAAAGCGGCAAAAGATGTCTTAGAAAATCAATCTTTGTTTAAGGAGTTAATACAAATTTGTTGTTCTCCGCTTGACAAAAACAATCATAAAGCGTGTTGGATTTTAGAATTTGTATCTTATGAAGAATTGATTTGGCTGCAACCTCATCTTGATTTCTTTTGTTCTAATCTAAAGGTTTTAAAAGACGAAAGTTCTATCAGGCCAATTGCAAAAGTGGTACAGCTTTTAATAAAATCCCATTACAAGAAAAATGAAAACAGCATTTTTCTTTCCCCAGAAAATTTGCAGGATTGCATCGAGGTCTCTTTTGATTGGTTGATCAATGATGTAAAGGTTGCTACAAAAGCTTATTCTATCAGAACTTTATATGTTTTAGGAAATCACTACGACTGGATTCACCCTGAACTTCAAATTATTTTAAACAAAGATTATGCAAATCATTCTGCTGCTTATAAAGCTGTTGCCAAAGAAGTTTTGAAAAAAATCGAATAAATTCTGAATTCCTCTTTATTCTGAATTATATAAAATCAAAAGAGGACATCTATTTACAGATGTCCTCTTTTTTACTACTCAAAAAAATAAAAAAATGCGGCTTAAATTATTGCATTTTACTACTACTAAAATTTAAATCGAAGGAAAAACTCATTCGAGTTTTTGGCACTTGCTACAATTTTACCCGTATTGGTTTCGTAAGCATAGCCTAGTGTCAAATGGTCGCTAATTGTTAGGCCTGCTATTGCAGCATAAGCATTATCGACTCTGTAACTTCCTCCTATTTCTAAAAACTTCTCTATTTGAAGCATTACATTTACATCTACAGAAAGAGGTGCACCATTTACATAACGCAACATAAAGGATGGTTTTAAAATTAATTCTGTAGCAGTTTCAAAATCAAAATCATAACCACTGCTTAAATAAACATGGGGCATATCTGTAGCAACAGACGTATATCCATCTTTATTTTTTGCACGCTCAGTATTCAACATTCTTGGGACAGAAAGGGACACAAAAAATTTATCATTCTTTAATAAAGCTCCAACACCTACGTTTGGATTAAACTGATTTATGGTAACCAAAGCAGGATCCGATTGTGGCGAATAGGTTTCAAGCCCTGAAGTATTAACATTGTAAAAATTACCTCCGGCTTTTATCCCTAAATACAAATCTGTAAGTGCACCAACCTGAATTTTATAAGAGAAATCAATTCCCAGTTGTGTTTGTTTCTCGATAAATGTTTTATCGTACACCATAGAAACCCCTAATCCCAGATTACTCCCTACAGATGTTCCAAAAGAAACAGCTTGTGTTTGTGGAGCATCTTTGATCCCGGTCCATTGCTGACGAATAGTACTCATTAAAACCGTTTCGCCGTTTACACCCGCATAGGCTGGATTAACAACATTCATGTGATAACGATACGTGGTAAAAAGACTTTCTTGTTGAGCAAAAAGCACACTGCTAAAAAGTAGTAATGCTCCCGCCAATATATTTTTAATTATTTTCATTTCTAAAATTTTATTTTTTTTCAATTACCTGTTAATGTAGATCCAACCTTGTTTGTCGATAGTCCCGTTTCCATCTAAATCTATTTGATAGAAATAAGAGCTTGACTCAGGTAAAGCACTGGAATTTCCTTTGTAATGTCCATCCCAATCATTTTGGTAATTTCTGGCAACAAATACTTCTTTTCCCCAACGATTAAAAACACGTACAACCGATGCCGGATAATCTTCAATAGTAGCAATAACCCATGTATCGTTTATACCATCTCCGTTTGGAGTAAAGGCTTCAGAAATAGTCATTTGTTGTGAGTCACAAGCATCTCCAACACCATTATTGTTGCGATCTTCCTGACCCGGATTTGCAGTAACAGGACAGTTGTCAGATGAATCCAGAATTCCGTCATTATCATCATCGTCATCACAGTTGTCCGGAATTCCGTCCTTGTCATTATCCGCAGATTTATTTACAACAGTAACTTTTGCTGTGGCTGTGGCTGTATTTCCGGATTTATCTTTTACCGTTAGAACAACCGTATTTACACCAACGTTTTTACAATCAAAAGAAAGCTTGTCAAGAGTCATTGTAGCAATGCTGCAATTGTCTAAACTTCCGTTATTGATTTGGTTTGCCGTTATAGAAACATTTCCTGCAGCATCAAGTTCAACTGTAACGTCTTTTGTTTTTGCAACTGGAGCAATAGTTTCCAAAACGGTTACTGTTGCTATAGCCGAAGATTTATTGCTGTAGGCATCTGTAGCAGTCAATGTAACCTCGTTAAGAACTCCAATATTATCACAATTAAAGGTAGTTTTAGAAAGAGCTAATGTTGTAGTGCTACAAATATCTGTTGTTCCATTATCAACATCTGCAGTGGTTATTGTAGTGCTTCCTGCTGCATCCAGATAAACTATTACATTTTTGACTGCAACAATTGGAGCCGTTTTATCTTCAACAGTTACCGTAGCCGAAGCTGAAGCAACATTACCATGAATATCCGTAATTTTTAAGTTAACGGTATTGGCTCCAAGATTTGCACAAGTAAAGGAGGTTACATCTAATTCTCTTTTATCAATTGTACAATTGTCTGATGAATTATTATCAATATCAGAAGCCTGAATTGTTACATTTCCTAGTGCATCAAGTTGGGCTGTAAAATTTTTGGTTAAAACAACCGGTAACTCAGTATCATTAACTACAATTTCCTGAGTACATTGAGAAAAGTTCCCAATTGCATCTGTAGCTGTCCAAACCACATTTGTTGTTCCTACCGGATAAGTCCCAGAAGCATCTGAAGTTCCGTTGAAATCATTTATTAAAGTTACAACTGTACAATTGTCTGTAGCAGCTGGAGCTGTAACGGTAACTACAGCTGAACAAACTCCTGCATCTGCAGACTGTGTTTGATCTGCCGCACATGTAATTACTGGCTTCTCATTATCTGTTACTATAATATCAAATGAACATTCTGCACTTGTATTACCGCTACTATCTGTTACTTTATATTTTAAAGTTGTAGTTCCTACCGGAAAAAGAGATCCAGATGTTAATCCGGTAACATCTGTTTGAGAAGGATTAACAGGGACACTCAACAAAGTAATAACAACCTTACCCATTCCTAAATTTGTGCCTCCAATATTTGTTTGGCTTGTACCTGAATTAAAAGATCCGGCTCCTCCACCGTTTCCACCACAACCACCGGAATATCCACCAGGTCCGCCACCTGAATAACCGCCGCCGCCGCCGCCGTAACCACAATTAACAGCGCCGCCGCCGCCGCCGCCGAAACCTCCTCCGGAAATACCGTTTTGACTCAAACCTCCAGCGCTTCCGTTTATAAATGAAAAACCTCCTTTACTTGTTCTTACAATTCCATCTGAACCATTTGTGTTGAAACCACCACCTCCGGCACCTGCAATACTGTTTCCTGATCCAACATTACCTCCATTTAGGGCAGTTCCACCATTTCCTCCATTTTTTCCATCATTAGCAGTCGTCGTTGTAGTCGCTTGTTTAGAAGCACTGTCTACTCCACCTGCTCCACCGCCACCTCCTGCAATCATAATTGGGGTATTATTTAGTTTCGCAACATAAGATCCACCACCACCACCGGCACCCTGATTATCTTCTATAGGCTGACCTTGTTGTCCTACAACAATTTTAATAATTTCTCCTGCTGTAAGAGTAACTTCTCCGCTTATACTTGCGCCGTTTCCTCCAGCAAAATTACGCGCGGTTGCATTCCCGCCAGAAGCTCCTACTGCAGTAATTTTATATTTACCTGTGGTTGGAACTTTCCATTCCTGAATACCTTGTGTAGTAACAGTAACAACTCCGGCTCCATAAGCAGTATCACATTGCGCCTGAGTTGGACCAAATCTTCCAGTTGCACCTGCATTTGTAAATGTTATATTTACTGGTACTCCTGTACTGGAACAATTATCAATGAAGGATGGTGCAGCAAAAGTTACAACAGCACCACATTTTCCTAAATCACTATTAACCGAAATATTAGCAGGGCATGTTATTACCGGTGCAATATCATCTACTACTGTAATAACTGCTGTAGTATAACTTTTATTTCCGTCTGTATCAGTAACAATCAAAGTAACTGTGTGGTCACCAATATTTAAACAATTATAATCTAAAGTAGCTTTTACCTCTGTCGCAATTGGCTCATAAAAAGCACTAACATAAAGTCTTTTTCCTATGTTCCCGCAAGGATCACCTCCAAACGTTCCATTAGCTACAGGAATAATAGCTGAATTTTTATTTAATAAATAAGAAGAAACTACTGACTGGCTATTAACCGAATGGCAAGAATCAAGACTGAAATTGCCACAACTTCCGCCGGGAGTTCCATAACTTGCAAAATCTACCCTTGTGAATATTGAGCCTGTTGGTGCCGCAATAGTCAAATTTTCATTTTCATTTGCTGTAGCACAAATAGTCCCGGCAGTAGAAGTTGTTAGCATATAGCTAACAATTCCGGTGTTATCTGTAGAACCATTATCTACTTGCGAAGCATTTACAGTAACATTTCCTCCTGCATCAAGCTTTACGGTAATGTTTTTTGCTATCGCAGTAGGTGGATTTTGAGCGTGTATCGTATTGCTAAAAAGAAATAGGATACTCACTAAAAAGAGTAATTTTATTTTCATACTGGTTGGTTTAGATTTATTTACCAGCAAAAATATATTGAAATAAAATCGTCGAATAGCCCATTCGGACACATCAATAGCCCGAAACGACCAGCTCTTTTTTATAGAAAAACAAGAGGAAACAATAAAGCAATCAGACCACAACAAAACACTGATTATGAATAAAATACGATTTTATAATTTACATTCACAATGTTAATTAAATCATAAAAAAAATTCAGGCAAGGCAGCGAAAAACAGCAAAAAGAAAGAATTTTACAGTATTTAAAACCGAATTTCAGAAGGCATTTTTCCAAAACGCTTTTTAAAATTCGCCGTAAACTTGCTGGAACTTTTATAACCGGTTGCCAACGCAATATTTTTTATCTGCATATCGGTATTTTGAATCATTTGCATGGCGAGAAGTAATTTCTTGTCTTTATGATATTGCATCATCGAAACCCCATGAACAGATTTAAAAGTCAGTTTGAGTTTTGTTGCAGACATGCCTACTTTTTCGGCAATATATTCTACCCCTAAAAAAGGTTCCGTAACGGTATCCAACAGCAATTTTTCGGCCTTTGCAATCTTTCGATAATCGGGAGTTTCAATTGGAGCATAATTACCGTCTCTTTGGTCTAAAAAAGCATTTTTAAAAAAAGTCGAAACGAGTTGAAAAGCCTGTGTCTTTAAAATTGACTGACTAAAAAGGTCTTTCTTATTATGTTCTAAATTAACTAAAATTTCTTTTGATAATTCTGCGGCATTTGGAACAATATTTTGATAGGTAATAAAGCCGTTATCTGAATTCAAAAACTTTTTAATATGATTTTCTTCTCCAAGAGTTTCAAACGAAAAATTGTGTTCTGCCCAGTCTTTACTAAAAGCATACAAATAAAACTCGCATACAGATCCTTTATAAAAATAAGCTCCAACGGGCGTTCCCGGTTTCTTAAATCCCCAATATTTGCTCGAAAAAGGTGTTTTGTCCTCAAATGTGTTTTGTAGCTTTACTTCACTCTCAAAAACCGAAAAAGTCAGAGTGTAATAATCAATTGGAAAATCAGTATCGTAAATCGCTTTTAACAGTACGTTTTTCTTAAAAGTAATACTCGTTGCAATAATCCAAAAACCCTCTTCGATCTCCCGATATCGCATAACACCTTTAGAAAAAGGATTGTTTCTATAAACAGCCTGTTCTTCTACAACATGTTTTACTGCGGGAGAATTGACAATACTTTGCACAATGACTTGTGGAGAATTAGACAAATAAGGTAATTCAAAAAAACCATCTCTATAAAAGTTTATGTTCTCTTTTATAAATTTAATCCACTTTCCTACATTCATATACTAATAGTCCAATTTTAATTTTCTCTAAAAACCGAAGGCAATTCTCCAAATCTTTTCTTGAAAGCTGCTGTAAATTTACTGGCGCTTTCATACCCTGTAATGGCGCTAATGGTCTGGATTTCTACTTGAGAATTTTGAAGGAGTTGTTTGGCAAGAAGCATATTTTTTTCTTTATGATACTGCAACATCGAGAACCCAAATACAATTTTGAAATTGGCTTTTAGTTTTGTTGGAGATGTATTTACCTCGTATGCAATTTTATCGATCCCAAGAAAAGCAGATTGCAGGTTGTGCAAAATCATTTTTTCGGCTTTAGCCACATTATAGTAATCTAAATTACTTAACGAAATATTATCTGCAATACGACTATCCTGAAAAGAATGATTAAAAAACTCCGTAATCAACTTCGTACAAGACTTCTGTAGCTCCTGAGTGTTTAGATTAATTTGGTCGTCATTTTCTAAAATTTTCGATATTTTTTTTGATAAAATATGTGCTTTTGGCGCAATATCAAGCCAGGTATAAAATCCTTTTTGAGCATTAAAAAAACGTTCCAATACCCCTTTACCACAAAATTTTCCGGATCTGATATTTTGATCTACCCATTCCTTATTCATGGCAATGTTAAAAAATTTGCCTTCGGTTCCTTTATAAAAATAAGTAGCAATTTCAGTTTCGGGCTTATAAAAAGTCCAACAAGTACTTAATAAAGTTATCGCATCAGAATCTTTAGAAGGAAATTTATATTCGAAAACCGAAAACGACAAAATATAATAATCCTTTAGATGATCCTTTGTATAGGTGGCCTTCGCAAGTATATTTTCTTTAAGAGCAATATTAGTTTCTAAAATCCAGAAACCATCTTCCATCTTTCGATACCGCATTTTACCTTTCCAAAAAGCATTATTTGCAGTAATTAATTGCTTTGAGGCATTGTGCTCGATAATGGGTAATTTTATAAGACTGTCTAACATTACCTGAGGAGAATTAGACAAGTAGGGTAATTCGAAAAAGTCATCTTTTAACAGAAAAAGAAATTTTTGAATATGTTTCGTCCAATCGTTTGTGGTCATGTAATTTACTAAAGCTACAGCGGTTAAAAATCAGGTCAAACGTACATAATTCACACCTATAAAGCAACGTTTTCAAACGACTTATTTCAAAAAAAATTAACATTTGCAATAAACGTTTCTTTAATCTTACAAGATGAAAAACAGCAATTCAATACACAATAAATTGGCATTTCTATTTTATCAAGTATCTTTGCAAAAACACAACTACAAATGAATTATTTTTCTTCTGATTTTAAATTAGGAATATTAGGTGGCGGGCAATTGGGCAAAATGCTTTTGTCTGACACCCGAAAATTTGACATACAAACTTATGTTTTAGATCCCAGTGACGAAGCGCCGAGTAAAATTGCCTGCAACAAATTCTTTAAAGGCGATTTGATGGATTATGAAACGGTTTATAATTTTGGAAAACAAGTTGACGTATTGACTTTCGAAATCGAATTGGTCAATCTTGAAGCTTTAACCCAATTAGAAAACGAAGGCATAAAAGTATATCCATCTCCAAAAACGTTAAAAGGAATTCAGAATAAAGGAACTCAAAAAGATTTTTATACTCAAAGTAATATTCCAACCGCTGCTTATTTGCGATTTGAAAGTCCTGCTCATCTTCAAAAATCTGTTGGAAATAATGAGATCACAATTCCGTTTGTCTGGAAATGTACTGAATTTGGTTACGACGGAAATGGTGTAAAAGTTATTCGTCAGATTTCTGACCTGAATGATTTACCAAATGTAGAATGTATTGCAGAAACCATGGTTCCCTTCAAAAATGAATTGGCGGTAATTGTAGTCAGAAATCCATCGGGCGAAATAAAAACGTATCCGGTTGTCGAAATGGAATTTCATCCTGAAGCCAATCAGGTAGAATATGTAATTTGTCCTGCCCGCATTGATGAAAAAGTTGCCGAAAAAGCACGAGCAATCGCTTTGAATGTTTCGGAGAAATTTAATCATGTTGGTCTTCTTGCAGTTGAAATGTTTCAAACCAATGAAGATGAAATTCTGGTAAACGAAGTAGCGCCACGCCCACACAACTCAGGTCATTATTCTATAGAAGCAAGCTATACCTCGCAATTCGAAAATCATTTACGCGCGATCTTAGATCTTCCGTTAGGAAACACAGACAGTAAAGTTGCCGGAGTTATGGTAAATTTAGTAGGTGCCGAAGGATTCTCCGGAGATGTCGTTTACGAAAATATCGAAACTATTTTGGGATGGGATGGCGTTACACCACATATTTACGGCAAAAAACAAACACGTCCGTTTAGAAAAATGGGTCACGTTACGATCGTAAATGAAAACATGACCGAAGCCCGAAAAATTGCAGAGCAGGTTAAGAATACAATTAAAGTGATTTCTCAATAATTAAAAAATTTAAAGATTGAAACATTAAAAGATTAATAAGTAATTTTTAAATGTTTCAATCCTTTAATCTTCAAATAAAAATAAAAAATGAGCAAAGTAGCCATTATAATGGGAAGCATCTCAGACATGCCAGTCATGCAAGATGCCATCGACATACTAAAACAATTCAATATCGAAACTGAAGTTGATATCGTTTCAGCACACAGAACACCGGAAAAATTATTCGATTTTAGTAAAAATGCACATACTCGCGGCATTTCGGTAATTATCGCCGGAGCCGGTGGTGCTGCACATTTACCGGGAATGGTAGCTTCGATGTCGCCACTTCCTGTAATTGGAGTTCCGGTAAAATCAAGTAATTCTATCGATGGTTGGGATTCGGTTTTATCGATTTTACAAATGCCAGGCGGAGTTCCTGTTGCAACAGTAGCGTTAAACGGAGCAAAAAATGCCGGAATATTAGCTGCACAAATTATAGGAAGTCATGACAAAAAAGTCCTTGATACCATTATTGCATACAAAGAAGAACTAAAAGCAGCGGTTAATAAAGCTGCCGAAGGACTGAAGTAGTTTTTAGTTTTCAGTTTTCAGTCACAGTTTATACTGATAACTGCGACTGAAAACTAAACAACAAAGGCTTCTGTAACCAGAAGCCTTTGTTGCTCTTATAGTTCTTTTATTTATGCCTCGTCTTCGATTTCCTCGAGAACAGCTTCAAACTCAGACGCAGTTATATCGTCATTATTTACCCAATTCTCAGAAGTAACCAGACTATAATTTATATCATCTTTAGTTCTCAATTCCCAAACAATATCGTCGGCTTCCGGAAACGGAATATTTTGAGACATTTGATTTTCAAACAATCTTTTGATAAGATTTCTATCAGACAAACCGTTGTTCAATAATTTCAGTACATTTTCTGCGGTTAGCTTTTGCCCTTCCGCCTCAGTTGGAATCATAGAAAAATGAACAATTGAAGCTTTTGCATTGGGAAATTTCCCGTTGTAGGCTTTAAAAAGTAATTGATTGATATGAAACAAAGTACCTTGCATGTCTATTTCCGGATATTCTTCGCAAACTTTATCAATTAACATGTTATGTGCTATTTGCTCCACTTGTCCATCACTTAATCTATCAGGAAATTTATATTTCAATACTATTTCGGCAGCTTCATTGGGCTCATAATCAGAAATTGCCATTTCTAACAATTCCGGCAAACTTGCTTTGTCTGCTGTTGCACCATCCGGATAGTTGAATTTTTCTAACAATCGAACAAAATCTTCATCAGACCAATATCCTTCTACTTCATTAACCGTATCAATTCTCTTTATTACAATTTGGTAGTTCATCGTATTTTTATTTTACAATTATTTATGATTCGTATTTTATCTTCTAATCTTTTTTTTACAATTTAAGGTTTTTAAATCTCCTTCGGTAATAAATAACATATCTATAACACAATTTAGTAAGGTTTTTACACTGAGAATCAATCTTATTTAAGCTGCTAGATTTTTATAAATTGCTATCTTTGATTTTCAAAAAACATCGACTTCAATTAATAAAAATAATTACACCACAATGAACATTTTACTTTCAAAATTCACTACCAAACATAATACAGCTCCTTTTTCGCAAATTAAAATCGAAGATTATCTTCCGGCTTTTCAGGAAGGAATTGCTTTGGCTAAAGCCGAAATCGATGCAATCGTAAACAATCCTGAAACACCCACTTTTGAAAACACCGTTGTTGCTATGGATTTTTCAGGTGATATTCTGGATCGTCTTTCAAGCGTTTTCTTCAATTTAAACTCAGCAGAAACAAGTGACGAAATGCAAAAAATCGCTCAGGACGTTTCGCCTTTATTGTCTGAATTTGGAAATGACATTACCTTAAACGCTGCTTTGTTTGCCAAAATAAAAACGGTTTACGATCAAAAAGAAACTTTAAATCTAAATCCGGAACAAACTACACTTTTAGATAAAAAATATAAAAGCTTTTCCAGAAACGGAGCAAATCTTCCAGAAGATAAAAAAGATAAACTTAGGGAAATCGATAAAGAATTATCCAAGCTAAAATTACAATTTGAAGAGAATATTTTGGCTGAAACCAATGCATTCGAATTGCATTTGACAGAGTACAACCATTTAGCCGGATTACCGGAAGGAACTATTGAAGCCGCAAGATTATTAGCTAAAAATCAGGAAAAAGAAGGTTGGATTTTTACTTTAGATCATCCAAGCTACATTCCGTTTTTGACTTATGCCGATAATCGCAAATTGCGTAAAAAAATGGCGATTGCTTTTGGCGCAAGATCATTTAAGAATAATGAATTCGACAATCAGGAAAATGTTTTAAAAATTGCCAAATTACGTTTCGAAAGAGCAAATTTGTTAGGATATAAAACGCATGCTCATTTTGTTTTGGAAGAAAGAATGGCCGAAAGTCCGGAGAAAGTCTTTTCTTTCCTGAATGATTTATTGGCTAAAGCAAAACCTGCCGCTCAAAAAGAATTTGCTGAATTGACAGCTTTCGCCAAAGAACTGGACGGAATCGAACAATTAGAGAAATGGGATGGCGCTTATTATTCTGAAAAATTAAAACAACAGCTTTTTAATTTAGATGATGAAAAACTTAAACCTTATTTTCAGTTAGAAAAAGTACTAAACGGAGCTTTTACGGTTGCCAAAAAATTATATGGATTAACTTTTACTGAGGTTTTTGATATCGACAAATACCATGAAGAAGTTACTACTTATGAAGTAACAGATGCTGATGGTAATTTAGTTTCAATTTTCTACGCTGATTTCTTTCCAAGAAAAGGAAAACGAAACGGTGCCTGGATGACTTCGTTTAAATCACAATCTATAAAAGACGGGGTAAACGAAAGACCGCATATTTCGAACGTTTGCAATTTTACCAAACCTACAGAAACGAAGCCATCATTATTGACTTTTAATGAAGTGACAACTTTATTTCACGAATTTGGTCATGGATTACACGGAATGTTGGCGAACACAACATATCCAAGCTTATCAGGAACTTCTGTTTTCTGGGATTTTGTAGAATTACCAAGTCAGATTATGGAAAACTGGTGTTACGAGCCTGAAGCTTTGGCTTTGTTCGCGAATCATTATGAAACCGGAGAAATTATTCCGATTGAGTATGTACAAAAAATCAAAGAAAGTGCCAGTTTTCAGGAAGGTTTGGCAACTTTACGCCAGTTAAGTTTTGGATTATTAGATATGGCATGGCACGGACAAGATCCAACCAACATTACAGATCTGAAAACTTTCGAAACCGAACAATTTGCCAATACACAATTGTATCCCGATGTAAAAGAAAATGCTATGAGTACGGCGTTCTCCCATATTTTTCAAGGCGGATATTCATCCGGTTATTACAGTTACAAATGGGCCGAAGTATTAGACGCTGATGCTTTTGAATATTTCCAGGAAAAAGGAATCTTTAATAAAGACGTTGCGACAAAATTCAAAGAAAATGTACTTTCAAAAGGAGGAACGGAGCATCCTATGATTTTATACAAACGTTTTAGAGGACAAGAACCAAAACCGGAAGCTTTATTAAAAAGAGCGGGACTGTTATAAATTTTAGATCTCAGATTTTAGATTAAAACCGAGGCAGAAATGCTTCGGTTTTTTAATTTGATTTTGTCTAATAATAATTTTAAGTATCTTCGTCTTTTTAAATCTTAATCTTACAAAATACATTTTGAAAAAATATTTAAAAATCGTCTTTTATCTTGCCGTTATTGGACTAGTAGCAATTGTTTCTGTAAATTATTACGTAAAATCTTCGACGAAAACCCATATTTATTATTCACTGAAAAAATTTCCTAAAAATGATGTCGGAATTATTTTTGGTGCCGGAATCAGGGGAGATCAACCTGGTAAATATTTGAAAGATCGTCTGGACGCCGGAATTTTATTGTACAAATCACACCGGATTAATAAAATTTTACTTTCGGGAGATAATGGTCGTGATGAATATGATGAACTTACGGTAATGAAAAATTACTGTTTTAGAAACGGAGTTGATACCACCAAAATATTCATTGATTATGCCGGCTTTGATACTTATTCTACAATGTATCGCGCCAAACATATTTTTAAAATCAAAAGAGCAACTCTGATCTCGCAGGAGTATCATTTGAACAGAGCAATTTATGTTGGTCAAAAATTAGGCATAAGATCTGCTGGATATTCGGCTAATGAGGGAGAATATCCCGGATACAAATATGTTTGTTTTAGAGAGTATTTTTCTAGATTTAAATCTTTTTTTGATGTTTTGAGAAATCGTGAACCTCGTTTTTTAGGAAATGAAATAAATATAAATGGTGAATCGAATTATTCAAAAGAAGATAAACGATAAAAAAAATCCGAAGTAAATTAAACTTCGGATTTTTTAAGTCTACAAGAATTTTGTCTTATAAAAACTATGTTATAGTATAATCAACTATAATACCTGTTTATTTTGCAAATGTTGCAGTAGTTCCTCTTACTGAAACACAGGTACGACCTATCATATTGCTACCGTCGTCCAGGCCTACAATATAATCATATCCTACCAAAATTAGCTTTACCGGGTCAAGATTTATTACAGTCAGATCTTCACTATCTATCTGATCTTCGCTTATGGCCAAAGCTACAGGGATAATTCCTGTTTCGTTTTTAATCAATATATCAATCATAATTCTATTTCTTTTTAATTATACAATACTACACGAGGTATTGCTTAATGCATTTAGTATACCTCAAAACAAGCAGCATTTTATTCCAACATTTGTAGTTTAAAAATATAATCCTGAACAGTTGTACTGTATTTTTCTGGTGTGCATGAATTCAAAATCTCAGGTACAGAAGTATTCGATTATATTTTTAAACCACTTGTGTTTTCTCTATTTATTAGCGCGAATAAACTCTTCAAATTGTTTAAACTTAAGCGTTTTTGTTTCTTCTATACGATCCGTTTTCACACTGCTTTTACCTTGTAATTTAGGTTTTGTAACCAATAAATAAGACTCAAAAACATGGCTTAAATACAAAGGTGATTTTCCTTTTCGGATGGTATCAAAGTTTTTAGATTGATGACAGGTAAAACAGTTTACCAAATTAGCTGCGTTAATAACATGTACATCTTTCTTAAAAGTCTGCGTATACGTTTCCATTGTAATATTAGCTAGATTTGAAGAACCTCTTGCCAATGAATCAGGCAGAACGCTTGATATTTTACTTTTTACAATCGTTTTTGCCTGCTGCTCAGGAGTCAATCCATCTGTGTTTAACCAAATAGATCCGTTATAAAAATAATTTTTGAAAACATCCTTCAGCTTGCTCTCCACACATTTATTTATCTTATCGATATTATCAAAGTTTGCCGGTTCAGATTGGCTTGTTTTCATATAAGCATCAGTACCTAAAACCTTTGGCACACCATATTCATACAAAACAAATGCTTTGTTTTGAAGAAATGGTTTATTAGTAGAAGTGTCCCACATTATACCTTGTAATCCTGAAGTTTTTCCTTTCTCGTAAAGCAGTCTCTCCGTTTCAGAAGAAACTTCATTCTTTTTCCAATCATAAACCGGTGCCATTTCTTTATGTTCGAAAGTTGCCCAGATAAATTCAGGATGATTTTTTACAACTCCCACCACATGCATCCCTAATAGTGCTACAGTTTTAGATACATATTGTCCTTTACTGTTTCGAACAGCAGCTTTGGTTACATAATATTCTCCCAGTTTTTCTTTAGGAATTGCAGTTGTACTAATCCAGGAAACTTTTAGCTCAAGGGAACCAACCGGAAATGTCTCTAAATTATTTGCCGGAATTTTTCCGCTATTAATATAAGAAGCTGCCAAAATTGCTTTATCCATGAATTTTTTATTAACATGAATGGAATAAAATACTGTATCTCCTGCCTTTTTTCCGGCAACAAATTTTGCATTAGAAACTAAAACACCTTCAAAACCAGCCTGATTAACAGAGCTTAAAACTAATTTTAAACCCAACTCCGGACTTACGGGCGCCATCTCCGGACTAACAACTGTAAGCGAATCTAAAAACAAAGGATTTCCGCTTGCCAAAGGTTTCGTAAGCCACAAAAACTTTTGCCATGACCATTGATGAAAAATACAATTTGTTGTGCTTTTAGTATCAAACGGGCTTCCGTCACCTTCTTTTGGCGGCGGAGTTTGCTCGTGCGGAAACCAGGAAGCTTCGCACTCACACGGAGCAGATGATGTACCTGCGTACGAAGAAGTAACTCCATCTTTATAAGTATCGTTATTTCTATTGTAAAGAAAGAACCACACGGCAACTGCTATTACGACAACTAATAGCAAACTAATAATTACATATTTTTTTTTCATTTTTCTATAGGTTTAATTTTTTAGAAAACAGGACTCTTAAAATCTCAAATCGAGAAGAGAGTTAACACTTCATTTTAAAAAAAAGATCGCCCTACACTTATAGCCTGCATAATTACTATCTTTCCTGATAATGATTTTTGTGATAATACAACTACTAAGCGAAGCGATTGGAGCACTTGGTGCACCAACATTTTCTATTCTTTTGCTAGATAAGCACTTGCTAACAAATCTGACATAACTTTTTTGATTTTGGTTTCCTACTCATAAGGCTTTTCGGGGGCGCCTCGTTTTTTCTTGTGGGTTCTGCTCCACCGGTTTGATTTTTTAACTGTATTGTTTTCAACATCTTAAACAATACATAAAGGGGTTTATTTTGCCATCAAATCTATATCATATACAAAGGCTTAATTGATAAAATGTTATAGAACCGAAATAATTAGGCACGAATCAGATAAAAAATGGTACGGAAAAATTTGATGCGTAAAAATACCCGCTCAGACCAATTTGAAAGGATTAAATAAAATTGAGCAAACAAAGTTTCATTTATTTTTGAAAGTTTAAAAACTTTTATTTACATTTGTTTCATGACAATGAGCATTTATGCGATTTGCATTTGACCATTGAAAAAACAATAAAATTGACAAATGAAATTCAAAGAAGCAAAAAATAAGTTCGTACAAACCTGGGGAGCATTAGGCTCTCAATGGGGGATTAATAAAACCATGGCGCAAATTCATGCTTTATTGATGGTTTCGAACGAGCCTGTTTCTATGGAAGATATTATGGAAGAACTACAAATTTCCCGCGGAAATACGAGCATGAACTTAAAAGCTTTGATGGATTGGGGAATTGTATACAAAGAATACAAAGCCGGAGAAAGAAGAGAGTTTTTTACTGCCGAAAAAGATCTGGATGAACTAGCCGTAAAAATTGCAAGAGAAAGAAGCAAAAGAGAAATCAAACCTGCTCTTAAAATTTTAAAAGAAGTTTCTACCATTGATGCCAACAATTCAGCCGAAGAAAAACACTTTGTTGATCAAACTTCTAAACTATATGATTTCGTTTTAAAAGCAGATAATATGTTAGATAAAATGACCGAGTTTAACGAAAACTGGTTAGGACGTCTGGTTCTAAAAATCATGAAGTAAACCTCAACTTAAAAAAATTTAATCATAACTTTCATTTTTTTCTGAAAGTTTAAAACAAACCATAACTATGATAAGCTTAAAACAATTTAACATTTTTGCGTGTATAGTCTGCATCTTGCTTTATTTGACTTGCTACTTTAGATTTGTAGGACAATCATTTCTCTCTATAACGAATGTAATTTCAGCAATATTCTTGACTATTCAAATCTTTTCGAAACCAAAAAATGAAATTATAAAGAAAGACATTACAAAATATTGGGTCATAACAATTTTAAATTTCACGTTACTATTTTCATTTTTCAACGTAATAATGTGGAATGATTTTTTGCAAATTGTTTTTGTAAGCATAATTCCAAATATTACTGCAATTTACTTCATCAAAATATTAATTAAACAAGAAACAACAAAATGAACTTCTTAAAAGCCGAATGGAAAAACTTAGCACTATTCAATTACGAAGTTGATGCTAAAATATTAGAAAAATATCTTCCTACAGGAACTGAAATAGATTTCTGGAATGACAAATGTTATGTAAGTCTGGTTGGGTTTATGTTTGAAAACACGAAAGTTCTTGGTTTTAAAATCCCCTTCCATATCGATTTTGAAGAAGTCAATTTGAGATTCTATGTAAAACGTTTCGAAAACGGCGAATGGAAACGAGGCGTAGTTTTTATTAAAGAAATTGTTCCTAAAAGCGCCATCACTTTTGTTGCCAATACTTTGTATCAGGAACATTATGAAACTCAGAAAATGAAACATGAAGTAATCGAAAACAAAACTACCAATACTTTTATTTATCAATGGAAAAATAATCAAAATTGGAACACGATTAAAATAGAAACTAAAAAAAATCCCGTAGCAATTGAGATTGATTCTGAAGCTGAATTTATTACTGAGCATTATTTTGGTTATACTAAAATAAACCTAAAAACCACTTTTGAATATGAAGTTCAACACCCGAGATGGGAACAATTAGAAGTTTTAAATTACAATATTGATATTGACTTTAATAAAACATACGGAACTGATTTTGAATTTCTTCAAACCACAAAACCAACTTCAGTTTTCTTAGCGAAAGGCTCTGAAATTGTGGTTAAGAATAAAAAGAAACTAAAATCTATTTCTCTAATCTAAAAATGCATTATTAAATCCTAATTCATTTCATAATCTTTAAAAACCAAAAATCATGAAAACGCTCGAAAATCAAACTTTGCTTTATGATGAAGATTGCCCACTTTGCAGTTTGTACACAACTGGATTTGTAAAAAGTGGTATGCTGGATGAAAACGGAAGAAAATCATATTGTCAATTGTCTGAAGAAGAACAAAATTTTGTAGACTTAAAACGCGCGCCAAACGAAATTGCTTTGGTCAATAACAAAACCAAAACTGTTACTTACGGAATTGATAGTTTAATAAAAGTGGTTGGATTTTCTTTCCCGTTAATCGAAAAAATAGCGACTATAAAACCCGTACATTATATTCTTAGAAAAATGTATTCTTTTGTTTCTTATAATAGAAAGGTAATAATTCCCGGAAATGTAAAGGCAGAAAACAAGTTGCAATGCGTTCCGGATTTCAATTACAAATACCGTTTTCTTTTTATCGCATTTACCTTAACGATAACGACGTTTGTTTTATTTGGTTATTCTAATTTGATTCCTGTTTTACCTAAAACAAGTATAGTTAGAGAAGTTGCTTTAGCTTTTGGTCAAATCGTTTTTCAAAGCTTGTTTCTTTTAAAATTCGACAAACAAACTATCATCAATTATGCAGGAAATTTAATGACCGTTTCTTTAATGGGCTCTTTAATTTTGATGCCAATTTTAATTGTAAGTCAGTTTATAAATATTCCGGCAATTATCATTTTAGGTTGGTTTGCGATAACAGTTTTGATCATGTTTACAGAACATTTTAGAAGAATTAAAATTCTAAAACTTCCATATTATCTTTGTTATACATGGATACTTTATCGAATTCTTGCTTTACTCCTCATCTTAAATTAATTAAAAAAATAGGTTGCCACGAATTACATTAATTTTCACGAATTACTTTTTGCAATTGTTTTATACATTTAAAAATTTGTGCTAATTTGTGTAATTGCTTCGCCTGTTCGCTATCGGCTCGGGTTGTGGCTAAAAAAACTCAAATGAAAAAACTCATCATAGCAGCCGGAACCGGTTTTTTAGGACAGGTTTTAGTGAATCACTTCAAAAATAAATTTGAGGAAATTGTAATTCTAACCCGGGGAAAATCTCAAGCAATTGACGGAATAAAATATGTAAACTGGAACGCCAAAACTTTTTCTGGTTGGGAAAGTGAATTAGAAAATGCTACGGTTTTAATTAACCTTGCCGGAAAATCTGTTGATTGTCGATATACCAAAGCAAATAAAAAAGAAATTTTATTATCTCGTATCGAAAGTACCAAGATTCTCAACAAAGCGGTGTTGAATTGTGCAACTCCACCCAAACATTGGCTGAATTCATCTACCTCAACTATTTATCGATTTTCGTTAGACAAACAAATGGATGAAGTTGATGGCGAAATTGGAAATGACTTTTCTATTAATGTGGCTCTTTCTTGGGAGAAAACATTCTTTAAAACTGAAACTCCAAATACTTTAAAAACAGCTTTGCGAACTTCTATCGTTTTAGGTAAAAATGGCGGCGCTTTTATTCCGCTTAAAACTTTGGCAAAAATAGGTTTTGGAGGAAAACAAGGAAAAGGAAATCAGTTTATAAGCTGGATTCATGAAGATGATTTCGCCAATGCAATTAATTTTATTATTGAAAAAAAAATGACCGGCGTCATAAATATTGTTTCTCCGCAACCCACTCGCAATGCTGACTTTATGCAAAGACTTAGAAAAGCCGTTGGCTTTCCTTTCGGGATTCCGATGAATGCTTTTCTACTAGAAATGGGATCTTTCTTTATTCGAACAGAAACTGAATTGGTTTTGAAAAGTAGAAATGTGATTCCTAAAAAGCTTTTAGAAAATGGATTTGAATTTAAGTTTGGGGATATTGATACCGCTTTTCGAGATTTACTGCGCTAAACAACTTTGCCAAGGGCAAATAAACAAATCTTCTATCTTATAGCTCCAACGGAGCAAAATATTTATAGAAAAAACACAATAGGTTCTTCCCTAAGCTCCAGCGGAGCGATATATTTTTGGTAATAATCGATAAATATAGCACCCCGCCGGGGCTCAATCATCTTTTCTTGCATGTTTCTATAAATATGTCGTCCCGCTGGGACTTAAAACATTCTTACTAATTATGACAACAATCCATCTCACAACAAAAATAAAAACACCAAAACAAATCGTTTTTGATGCCTCAAGAAATATCGATATTCACCAACAATCTGCCAGTAAATCAGATGAAATTGCCATTGCAGGAATAACTTCTGGATTGATTAATTTAAACGAAACGGTAACCTGGCGCGGTAAACATTTTGGGTTTTACCTCACGCACAAAAGCCGGATTACCGCAATGACATTTTATGATTATTTTGTGGATGAAATGGAAGAAGGAAAATTCAAATTCTTTAAACATGAACATTTTTTTCAAGAACAAAATGGCATCACAATCATGAAAGACAAACTACAATATGAAACTCCTTTTGGAATCTTTGGTCAGGCTTTTGATTCTTTGTTCCTGAAAAAACACCTTATAAATTTTCTTTTAGAAAGAAATAAAACCCTTAAAGAAGTTTCTGAAAAACAGAATTAAAATAATTTTCTTACTTTTATAATAGTTCAGACAATTAATAACTCATTAAAAATAAAGATATGACTTTAAAAACTAAAATTTTATCGCTGGCTTTCTTCGCCATTTCTTTTATAGGATTTGCGCAAAGTAATTGTACAACTCTTAAAGGTTGCGAAAGAAAATTATGTGAATTAAACACTAAATTGGTTGCTGCAAAAAAAGCAGGAAATCAAAACCAAATAAAAGGGGTTGAAGATGCCATTTCGAAAACTAAAAAGAATTGCACAACAAAAACAGTAACGACTGATCTTGACAAAAAGGTAAAAGAAAAACAACAAAAAGTTAAGGAGAAAACCGATGATCTAAACAAAGCGATTAAAGATCAGGAAAGCAAAGAAAAAATTGCCAAAAAAAGAAAAAAACTAGACGAATCTAAAGCTGATTTGAATAAAGCATTGGCGGAACAAAAAACAAAATAATTGTTTTAAATTTTTCTCTCGCAGATTAGGCAGTCCCGATAGCTATCGGGAGGCAGATTTTACAATGTCATTTTTTTGAATAGCCTCCAGCTAAAGCTGGAGACAATTCAATAACTAAACTGATTCATTTACTTTCTTTTGAAAATAAGATTTCTCCTTTTACGTTTGCGTGAGGGATTAAGGCGCTATCCTTTTATGAAGCGGAGCAGAATAAAAGATATAGCCGAAAGCCCGGTTCGCCTTTTTTGGCGAAACACGCCCAAATAATTCTAGAAATTTCGATGCCTTTTATTAGAGAAAAACAATCATTAACCACCAAAAAATTGGGACACTTTCGACCCAGAAAGACGTATAATATTTGGATCGATTAGAGTTTGCGAATAAAATAAACAACATGAGCATCACCACCATAATAAGGTTTATAATGAGATCATGAAAACTGAAGGTTAATATTCCCACAATCCAGAACGGAACCAAAAGTGAAAATCCTAAAATTTTGGTTCGCTTTACTCCTATTGTTTGCGGAACGGTTTGTAAATGCGGATCATCATTTGCCAAATCTAAAATCTCAAAAACTAAGATCAGTACAAAAACCAATACAAAACGCTGAATGCATTTTATATAAAAGTTGCCGGTAAAGGGGATTTCGGCATTTATATAAGGCAAAACCAATGTTGCCCCAACCCAACAAAGTGCAACAATATAAATTTTTACGCCTGCCCAATTTCTGGCGTTTCTACGATTAGGAAAAAACGGAAGTGTATAAAGAGCTGTTATGACAAAAATTATAACCGAAATAATTTGGGTGATCCGCTTTAAATGGAAAAAATAATACCCAACCAGAAACAATGAAACTAAACTTAGAAGAGCGATAATTTTGAGTTGATTTCCTATTGGTTTTTGCTGCACCCGAACTAATGCATCATATTTAACAAAATTATACCCCACAATTGTTCCAAAAAAAACGAACAACGCCATTGGCTCATCATATTGAATATGAAACACATGAAATGTAATCTGAACCAAAGCATAACAGGACAAAGCCACATGAATACTGCTATTGAGGTAAAAATCGAATATCTGTTTGAGTAGTTTCATTTCTTAAATCTAATCAATTATTAACAAATCAACTCTTTAGTTGTAAATTTCATAAAAATTGAAGTTAAAAATACCTATTAAATTATTAATAATACTTAATTTTGCGCCACAAAAAAACAACACATTTACTATAAAATGTAATAAGCGTTGTGTAACACTTGATTAAGTCAAAAAATACACTCTGCAAATTGCATTGCCTTTAAAAAATAGATAGCTACAAATGAAAACAGATGCTTTTGCTTTAAGACACATTGGCCCAAGAGAAACAGATCTTCAACACATGTTACAAACCATTGGAGTTGAATCGATCGAACAACTTGTTTACGAAACCCTTCCGGATGACATTCGTTTAAAAGCACCTTTGAATTTGGACCCTGCAATGACGGAATACGAATTTGCAAATCATATTCAGGAATTAGGAAAGAAAAATAAAGTATTCAAATCCTATATTGGTTTGGGATATCATCCTACTATCGTTCCTGCTCCAATTCAAAGAAATATCTTCGAAAATCCAGGATGGTATACTGCTTACACGCCGTATCAGGCAGAAATTGCTCAAGGTCGTCTTGAGGCAATTTTAAATTTCCAGACTACAGTTATCGAACTTACAGGAATGGAAATTGCAAACGCTTCTTTATTAGATGAAGGAACTGCTGCTGCCGAAGCTATGGCTTTGTTATTTGACGTTCGCACACGTGACCAAAAGAAAAATAATACAAACAAATTCTTCGTTTCTGAAGAGATTTTACCACAAACTTTATCAATCCTTCAAACTCGTTCGACTCCTATCGGGATTGAATTAGTGGTTGGTAACCACGAAAACTTTGATTTTTCGAATGAGTTCTTTGGAGCCATTTTACAATATCCGGGAAAATACGGTCAGGTAAACGATTATAGCGCTTTTGTTGCTAAAGCAAAAGAAAACGAAATCAAAGTTGCCTTTGCTGCCGATATCTTATCATTAGCGACTCTAACTTCTCCGGGAGAAATGGGAGCTGCAGTAGTAGTTGGAACTTCACAACGTTTTGGTGTACCAATGGGCTATGGTGGTCCTCACGCTGCTTTTTTTGCCACTAAAGACGAATACAAACGATCTATGCCAGGTCGTATTATTGGAGTTTCTATTGATGTAAATGGAAACCGCGCTTTACGTATGGCTTTAGGAACCCGTGAGCAGCATATTAAACGTGAAAAAGCAACTTCAAATATTTGTACCGCTCAGGTTTTACTGGCGGTTATGGCTGGAATGTATGCGGTTTACCACGGACCAAAAGGATTACAATATATTGCAAATAAAGTTCACGCATCGGCGGTTACTACTGCTGAAGCTTTAAATAAACTAGGAGTTTTTCAAACCAACACGGCTTTCTTTGATACTATTTTGGTAAAAGCAGATGCTCAAAAAGTAAAAGCTATTGCAGAGAAAAACGAGGTTAACTTCTTTTATGTTGATGCCGATACGATTTCTATTTCGTTAAACGAAACAACTTCAATTACTGACATCAACCAAATTGTTGCCATTTTTGCTGAGGCTTTAGGAAAAGAAACTATTACTGTTTCTGAATTAGCAGTTACAAATCAATTACCTGCTTCATTAGAAAGAACATCGCCTTTCTTAACGCATGATGTTTTTAACAATCATCACTCAGAAAGTCAGATCATGCGTTACATCAAAAAATTGGAGCGTAAAGATTTATCGTTGAATCATTCAATGATTTCATTAGGTTCTTGTACAATGAAATTAAACGCAGCTTCAGAAATGTTGCCTTTATCAATGCCAAACTGGAACAGCATTCACCCATTTGCACCAGTAGAACAAGCTGAAGGTTATATCACGATGCTTAAAAAATTAGAGCACCAATTAAATGTAATTACAGGTTTTGCCGGAACAACATTACAACCAAACTCTGGAGCTCAGGGAGAATATGCCGGTCTAATGGCTATTCGCGCTTACCACTTATCAAGAAACGAAAGTCACCGTAATGTATGTTTAATTCCTTCATCGGCTCACGGAACCAATCCTGCTTCTGCCGCTATGGCCGGAATGAAAATCATCGTGACTAAAACGACTCCGGAAGGAAACATTGATGTAGAAGATTTGAGAGAAAAAGCGATTGAACACAAAGACGATTTATCGTGTTTAATGGTTACTTATCCTTCGACTCACGGAGTTTTCGAATCTTCGATTATTGAAATTACAAAATTAATCCACGACAATGGCGGATTAGTATATATGGATGGTGCAAATATGAACGCACAAGTTGGATTAACAAATCCTGCTACAATTGGTGCTGACGTTTGTCACTTAAACTTACACAAAACATTTGCTATCCCTCACGGTGGTGGCGGACCTGGAGTTGGACCTATTTGTGTAAACGAAAAACTGGTTCCTTTTTTACCAACAAACCCAATCCTTAAAGTAGGCGGAGAACAAGCTATTACAGCAATTTCATCTGCACCTTACGGATCTGCTTTAGTATGTTTAATTTCTTATGGTTATATCACAATGATGGGTGCCGAAGGATTAAAAAGTGCTACAGAACATGCTATTTTGAATGCCAACTACATGAAAGCCCGTTTTGAAGGACACTACCCAATTCTTTATACCGGAGAATGTGGAAGAGCAGCTCACGAAATGATTTTAGATTGTCGTTCGTTTAAAGAAAACGGAATCGAAGTTGGTGATATCGCTAAGCGTTTGATGGATTATGGTTTCCATGCTCCTACGGTTTCTTTTCCTGTAGCAGGAACTTTAATGATCGAACCTACTGAATCTGAGGATTTAGCTGAATTAGATCGTTTTTGTGATGCTCTTATTTCAATCAGAAAAGAGATTGAAGTTGCCACAGCCGATGATAAAAACAATGTATTGAAAAATGCACCGCACACATTGGCAATGTTAACGACAGACAATTGGGCTTTCCCTTACACAAGAGAAAAAGCAGCTTACCCATTAGAATACATCGCCGAAAATAAATTCTGGCCATCAGTTCGTCGTGTAGATGATGCATACGGTGACAGAAACTTAGTTTGTAGCTGTGCTCCTATTGAAGCTTATATGGAAAACTAAGAAATAGTTTTCTCTACATAAATTACCAAGCCCGACAGATTTTAAAAACCTGTCGGGTTTATTTTTTGTTTTTTTGTTTCAACATTCAAATTTCACTTTGTGGCAGAACCCAAAACTTGAATGTTGAAACAAAAAAAATTTCTCTTTGCTTTTATTTCAAACGTTTGAAATCTCGGTTAAACTCAAAATTCATTAAAAAATAAACAATATATCCGACAAATAATTATTATTTCATAATTATATGCATGCATAGTATTTTTTATGATAGTTATCATGATTTTATTTATACTTTAGCAATAAATTTATCGGATAATTACTGAATAATGAAAATAAAAATAATAGGCATAGGAAGCTATATTCCAAACAAAGAAGTAAGCAATACTGACTTTGGTGATCATGTTTTTTTGAATGAAGACGGAACTCCTTTTGGTTACCCTAACGAAGTTGTAATAAAAAAATTTAAAGGTATTACCGGAATCGAAAATCGCCGTTATGCCGAAGATCAACATACCTCATCTGATTTAGCTTTTTTTGCTGCCGAGAGAGCGCTTGCAAATGCTAATATCGATCGTGAAACTTTAGATTATATTATTTTCGCCCATAATTTTGGCGATGTCAAATCCGGAACACACCAAACTGATATTTTACCAAGTTTGGCAACTCGTGTTAAAAACAAATTAGATATCAAAAACCCTAAATGTGTGGCTTATGATATTCTTTTTGGATGTCCGGGATGGATTGAAGGTGTTCTTCAGGCAAATGCTTTTATTAAATCAGGCATGGCAAAACGCGTTCTGGTAATTGGTGCTGAAACCCTGTCAAGAGTTGTAGACGATCATGATCGTGATTCTATGATTTATTCTGATGGTGCAGGTGCTTCGATTTTAGAAGCTTCTGATGATGAAACTGGTTTACTATCTTACGAAAGTGCTACTTATGCTAATGAGGAAGCAAACTTTTTATACTTTGGAAAATCATACAATCCTGATTTAGATCCAGACATTAAATACATTAAAATGTACGGTCGTAAGATTTATGAATTTGCTTTAAGCCAGGTTCCTTGTGCAATGAAAAGCTGTCTGGACAAAAGCGGAATTGGAATTGATGAAGTAAAGAAAATCCTGATTCACCAAGCCAATGAAAAAATGGACGAAGCAATTATTGCACGTTTTTATAAACTCTACGATAGAACTGCGCCAGAAAACATTATGCCAATGAGTATTCATGATTTAGGAAACAGCAGCGTTGCGACTGTACCTACTTTATATGACTTATTGATTCAGGGCAAACTCGAAAATCATGAAATTAACAAAGGCGATGTTGTTATTTTTGCTTCTGTTGGAGCAGGAATGAACGTTAATGCTTTTGTCTATAGATATTAAATTAGTTTACAGTCTCAGTATTCAGTTTACAGTTTACAGTCNNCGACTGTAAACTGTAAACTGCGACTGAATACCGAAAACTAAAAAGTCCGCATTTTAAAATGCGGACTTTTTAGTATATTTGCGACCTAATAATAAAATCAAGAACGAGAGATTGTTTCGTTCCTCGCAACGCTATGTACGAAAAAACGTTTCCGAATAAAAGATTCAAACTTACTTTAGAGTTTTTACAAAAACACGTTAAAACATCAGAGACTATTTTTGATTTTGGTGTCCCAAATCCATTCTCTAAAATAATGGAAGAAAATGGTTATACCGTAAAAAACACAAAAGGCGAAGATTTAGACAACGATCAAACCGCTTTGCAAACAGAACAATATACTGTTTTTACTGCATTTGAGATTTTCGAACACCTGTTAAATCCTTACACCATTCTCGAAAATGTAAAATGTGATAAATTGTTAATTTCAATTCCGTTACGTTTATGGTTTTCACCGGCATATCGTTCAAAAACAGATATGTGGGACAGACACTATCACGAATTTGAAGACTGGCAATTAGACTGGCTTTTAGAAAAAACAGGCTGGAAAATAACGGATCGTCAAAAATTTACACATCCCGTAAAAAAGTTTGGATTCAGACCCTTACTAAGATATTTTACTCCAAGATATTATATTGTTGTCGCAGAGAAAATTAAGATCTAAAGATTTTTGATTAACGATTTTTGATTTACCGATTTTAGATAACACCAACAATCTAAAGTCCAAAATCTAAAATCTAAATTTTTTTACATGAAATATTACATCGTTATTCCCGCGCACAACGAGCAAGACCTTATTGGCCTTACCTTACAATCTTTGATCTCGCAAACGGTTTTACCCTCAAAAGTGGTTGTCGTTAATGATAATTCGACTGATAAAACCGAAGAAATTGTATTAGAGTTCGCAAAGGAAAACCCGTTTATTTCTGTAGTTAATAAAACTTCTGATGCGATCCACATGCCCGGAAGCAAAGTAATCCAGGCTTACCAGAAAGGTTTTGAAACACTGGATTCAAATTATGATATTATTGTAAAGATAGACGGTGATTTGATTTTTCCGCCTGACTATTTTGAAACTATTATTAAACACTTTGAATCTGATCCTAAAATTGGAATGGCTGGCGGATTTTGTTACATCGAAAAAAATGGCGATTGGATACTAGAAAACCTAACCGATAAAGATCATATTCGTGGCGCATTAAAAGCATATCGCAAAGCAACTTACGAGCAAATTGGTGGTCTAAAACCTGCTATGGGCTGGGATACGGTAGACGAATTACTTTGCAAATACTATGATTGGAAAATAGTTACAGACGAATCCTTGCACGTAAAACACCTTAAACCAACAGGTGCAAACTACAACAAAACAGCACGTTATAAACAGGGAGAAGCCTTTTATACACTAGGGTACGGTTTTTGGATTACCGCAATCGCATCGGCAAAATTGGCGATGATGAAGAAAAAACCATTTTTATTTTTTGATTACATAAGAGGATTTTGGAAAGCTAAAAAAGCTAAAACTCCCTTATTAGTAACATCCGAACAAGCTAAATTTATAAAAAATTATCGTTTTCAGAAAATGAAACAAAAGCTTTTCTAGTTTTTTAAACTTAAAAAAACTGCAAACTGAAACGGTAAACTGTAAACTAATCCTTAATTTAGCCAATATTTCTAAAACTATGATGCTAATACGTTATATATCTCAAATAGGAAGATATTTTTTAATGCTGAAAGAAATTTTCAACAAACAGACCAAATGGCCTGTTATGAAAAAATTGATTTTCAAAGAAATCGATGATTTAATAATCGACTCTCTTGGCATCGTTTGCTTTATCTCTTTTTTTATCGGAGGAGTTGTTGCCATTCAAACTGCACTGAATTTAACGAATCCTTTAATTCCAAAATATTTAATTGGTTTTGCTACACGTCAATCTGTAATTCTAGAGTTTGCTCCTACTTTTATTTCGGTAATTATGGCTGGAAAAATGGGATCTTACATCACCTCTAGTATTGGTACAATGCGTGTTACAGAACAAATCGATGCGCTGGAAGTTATGGGAGTTAATTCATTAAACTATCTTGTTTTTCCTAAAATAGTAGCCTTATTAATGTATCCTTTTGTAATAGGTATTAGTATGTTCCTGGGTATTTTTGGAGGATGGCTTGCTTGTGCTTACGGAGGATTTTCGACTAGTGAAGATTTTATTCAGGGTGCTCAAATGGAATTTATTCCGTTTCACATTACATACGCTTTTATTAAAACTTTAATATTCGCAATGTTATTGGCTACAATTCCGTCTTTTCATGGATATTATATGAAAGGTGGAGCATTAGAAGTTGGTAAAGCAAGTACAGTATCATTTGTATGGACATCTGTTTGTATCATTCTTTTTAATTATATATTAACTCAATTACTGTTAGGATAATGATCGAAGTAAAAAACATAGAAAAATCATTTGGTGATAGTAAAGTTTTAAAAGGTGTTTCTACCGTTTTTGAAACGGGAAAAACCAACTTAATTATTGGACAAAGTGGCTCAGGAAAAACTGTTTTATTAAAAACGTTGTTAGGAATTCATACCCCGGATTCAGGAACCATTGAATTTGACGGCAGAGTTTACTCAGAATTAAACCCGGATGAAAAACGAGAATTAAGAACAGAAATTGGAATGGTTTTTCAGGGAAGTGCTTTATTTGACTCGATGACTGTTGAAGAAAATGTTGCTTTCCCCTTAAAAATGTTCACCAACGATAACAAAGCTAAAATTCAGGAACGCGTTGATTTTGTTTTAGAACGCGTGAACTTAGTCGATGCCCATAAAAAATTACCATCTGAGATATCCGGAGGGATGCAAAAACGTGTGGCGATTGCCCGTGCGATTGTAAACAATCCTAAATATTTATTTTGCGATGAGCCTAATTCTGGTTTAGATCCAAATACCTCAACTTTGATCGATAATCTGATTAAAGAAATTACAGAAGAATACAATATCACAACCGTAATTAATACGCACGATATGAACTCTGTAATGGAAATTGGAGAAAATATTGTTTTCCTGAAAAAAGGGGTAAAAGCCTGGCAGGGAACTAAAGAAGAAATCTTCAGAACAGATAATAAAGATATTGTCAAATTTGTTTACTCTTCTAATTTATTCAAAAAAGTAAGAGAAGCTTATCTTAAGGGATAGTCTTTCATTTAAGCTCAAATATAAAAAATCCAAATTCTAATTTACTAAGATTAGAATTTGGATTTTTCATTTATGGCTGTTTTTAAAAACCCTTACTTTAATTTGAATTTATTAGCTCAACTTCGGCATTTGGATTAAACAGATATGTTTTTCCGGAGCTTATTTCGATACACTCAAAGCGTTTGGTTCTAACGGCTAATTTCTTGAATATTTTACCATTTTTGATTCGGAACACACTTCCGTATGGAATTTCGAAAACATAGTTTTTATCATTTCCTGCATCAAATTGTTTCAAAGCCAGAGACAAAGTCGTATCTGTATCGCTACTGGCAGATGGATTCTTAAAATGCCTCGCTAATAAGGGTAATAATTGTCCCGGAAAAATCTCCGGACGAATAAAAGGAATCATCATACGCTGAAACGTATGTTTCCATTCATTTCCGTGAGGTTTTATATTGCGTCCAAACTTTTCAAAGGCTACCAAATGCGAAATTTCATGAATCAGTGTTATCAAAAAACGATACTTGTTTAAACTGGCATTTACCGTGATTTCATGTTTACCACTTGGCCCTCTCCTGTAATCGCCATGACGCGTCTGGCGTTCATTTACGATTTTAAGATGAACCTGATTAGCGACAATCAAATCAAAGACTGGCTTAACAGCATGTTCCGGTATGTATCGTGCTAGTGTTTCGTTCACAATAATTATGAGTTATGAATTACTTACGGATTTGTCGAAGAAACTTCTAAAACCTTTCCGTTAAAATATTTATTACCATTAAGTGTAAAATCATAAATATATGTTGCCATTCCTTCTGCAGAAATTGGCGCCTGATAACCCGGGAAAGCTTCGTTTAGCATTTCTGTCTGAACAGAACCTAAAGCCAGAACATTAAACGAGATTCCTTGTTCTTTATATTCTTCTGCCAATAATTCTGTTAAGGTAATTACAGCACCTTTGCTTGAACTATAAGCTGCTAATCCAGCAAATTTAAGACTACCTCTTACCCCGCCAATAGAACTTATCGTAACTACATGACTACCTTTTTGAAGATAGGGCAAAGCAACTCTGGTAAGATTTGCCACAGCAAAAACATTTACTTTATAGATGTTTTCAAAATCAGCCTGAGTAGTTTCTGCAAAAGGTTTTAATAGCAAAGCTCCTGCATTATGAACTACTGCATCTACTTTTTTCCAGCTCGAAGAAAGAAATTTTTCTACCTGAACCAAAGTTGTCTCATCTGCCAGATCAATTGAAAGACAAGTAATATTTTGATGTTCTAAAAGTGCCTGAGGTATTTTTCTCGAAATGGCTAAAACCTGATAACCAGCATTCGCAAACTGTAATGCTAATTCGTAACCAATTCCTCGACTGGTTCCGGTAACAATAATATTTTTCATAAAGCAAAAATAAGCAAATCCTCTAAAATGATCCGTTATTTATTCATCGTAATTTCTTCTGTTGGCGTAGTGGCAATTTTTGTCACGGCAGGCAAAAATTCCTGAATAAAAGAAGTGATATGCACTAAATCCATCACCTTAAATTCATCTGACACATGATGATAAAAATCAAAATTTTCAAAATCAAAAGTGCTTACCGATTGACATGGCTTTCCAAAAGCTTCAAAAAACGAATAATTATCTGATCTGTAAAACAATTTATACTCTGCTTCTTTGGGCAAAAAACCAATTGTTTTTTTGCCAGTATATTCATTTATTTTTTCAGCCATATTCGATTTATCAAAACCTGTTATATAAGCCAGGTAATCTCGTTTCATAGGCACACCGATCATCTCGATATTTAATTGTGCATATAAATTAAAATTTTGCTTTTTTAGTTTCTGCACTAAACTTTTAGATCCCAGTAATCCTTTTTCTTCACCTGCAAAAAACACAAACAAAATGCTTCGTTTGTTCGATTTTGTCTCGCTAAAATATTTTGCTATTTCTGCAACAGCCGTAACTCCGGATGCATCATCATTTGCTCCATTATTAATTACGTCTGCCTGTTTCTTTTTCTCCAGACCAATATGATCATAATGTGCGCTTAAAACAACAAACTCTTTCTTTAAAACAGGATCTGTTCCTTCCAGAACACCAACTATATTATAAGCAGGAGATTTAAAATTAGTAAGTGTATCACGATACGAAGTAAAATAAGGCTTTACATTATTTTTTTTGAAGAAATCTTCTAAAAAAACAGCTGCTTTTTCTATACCCTTTGTTCCGGTTTCCCGACCTTCTAGCGCATCTGAAGAAAGATACTGGAGAAAATCCGATACATCATTTTGTGCTACTTTATAGGTAATCCCGATAGGTTTTGAGTTTTCCTTTGCTGCTTTTTCGTTAACTGCAGATGGATTTGATTTGCAACCCAGAAAAACAAATGGAAGAAGAAAGTAAAGTTTTTTCATAAATGAAAATTGGAGTTAACTTTAGGTTTTTAAACTTCTAAAGCTGTGGTTTTAAAATATTTTTTATACACTTTAACAACCTGAATACTTCCTAAAACAATAAAGAACAACGGAATAAAAACAGGCATTATGTACTTTGAAAACTGATTTGTTTTTTCGAAAAGACGCTGTAAAATTACAATCAGACTTAACATTCCTAAAAAAATCCCCATCAAAGTTCCTGCAATATAATAATATTTTAACTTTTTTTCTATTGTAATATACTTTCCGTTAAGTAAATATAAATTCCAACTGGTCCAGAAAGGGACCTGCAAGAAATTGAAACCGTTTAAAATCACACCAATCACGAATGGCGAATACATTAAATACTCTTGTAAATCATTATTTGAATTTGCTTTTTGATTAAACCTGAAATAAAAAACAAACGCCAGAATAAACATAAATGCGATGGCAAAAAAATCAATGATCTTCATCAACTTCCTATTGTTTACGAGCCTTTTGGCAAAAAGCAATGTAAAATAAATTACAAAAGTCTCCACAAAAACAACTCCAAACAAAAAGAAAACCAGGTTATGGAATCCTGATTTTGAATAAATTTCTAATCCCGCCAGATTTAAATATCCCAACGGAATAGAACCAAGGAAACTGACCAGAAATCCTACTGAGATATTTTTAAGTTGTTTCATCTTTAAAAATTTACAATCTTATTATTTTGCGCCAAATGCAATTTGTATTCACGAATTCCAACTTTATATTCTAAATACGGAACTCCCATTTTATGATTTTCTACACTTATTTCATACATATAGGTTATGTGTCTCGCAAGCTCTTTCCAGGCAAACCAAACAGAGTGTTTAGGATCATAAATATGTGTGGGTTCACTTGCGGCACCATTAAGCTCTACTATCTGAAAATTTTCTCCGCGCTCTAATTCCTCAAGAGTATTGTACATGATATCAAAGCGTCCAAAATAAAATTCCGGAATTTGAGTTGCAATTTCGTTAATCATTGCTGTTAGTTTTTTGGTAATCAAATCGCTTCCGTCAAGAAATTTTGCACCTCGGGCATGGTTCCCAAACGGAACTAAATTGATTCTTTCGCCCTTGTGCAAAATGCGCTGCAATTGATCTCCATATTCTTCTTTTAAGGCTTCGAGCTGAAACTGAAATCTGGGTGTTTTATTAATTAAGTTCTCTATTGTCGAAATTCCGTCGCCGGTAACGATTAAAAACTCTTTTGAAACAATTCCGGTAATCTTTCCGTCTTTTTGAAGCGGATGACGGACATAAAAAATACCTACTTCGTTTTTGAACGGAATTAAATCTTGTATCAAAAAATCAAACGTTGCTTTGCTGGCGTATTCACTTAATTCGCTAACGGTTTTGATTTTTTTTACACCAGAACCTCTCAAACCAATATCAGGCTTGGCTATTAAAGGAAAATAAATACTGTTTTCGACAATCAAATTCACTATCTTTTTTAAATCTGTATTTTCTTTTATTAAAATAGTTTTGGGATAATATTTTTTAGGCAGCAAATCATAAATCTGCTTTTTGCTTTCCATCAAAAAACCTCCATTTTTAATTTTTGGATTTGAGGCATTAAAGAAAAAAACAGATCGTGCTTTGAAAGCATAATACGCCCAAAGAAAATAAATAGGAACATATAAAACCTGAAACGGCCAATATTCCCAATTCGTGATTTTATGAAAAAATAGTTTCATCGTTATTTTTTTTTAAATACTTATAAATGAGGTCGAAAAATCCTGTGCATTCACTAAATCATAATATCGCATAACCCTCTTATTTTGTTCGATTATTGCTTGTGTAACACTTAGTGTTTTTATGGTATTTTCTCTATTGATAATCAAGCCATTCTCCGAATCATCCCGATGTGTAAAGCGATGAAAGTCGAACATTTCAGGCGCCGAAACTTCTGTTTTGTTTCTTAAAAAATTACTGAACCACGACGCTCTTTTTTTTCTAACCTCATCCGGATATAAGGTAACTGATGACCAGATGTAGTTTTGCAATTCGTTTAATTGTGTTGTTCTTTTTACAAAACCATCCCAGATCAATTCGTACAAAGCACCTTTCTGGTACAAAACCAAGGTAAAGGGCTCGATATCTTCCAGATTAATTTGTTCCCAAAAATCCTTTGGCGAATTATCCGAAATAAGATCCAAAGCAATTAACCCGCGGCTTTTTCGATAGGGAAATATAACATCATGCTTTACAATTGCACCATTGAGGAGCACCAACACGGTTCCGTACTCATCGACTGCAAACCAGGTCCCTCCCGCTTTTGGATCTTTGGGGTACATAATATTCTTGCCATTATGGTAATAATTTCTAGGCAAAACAGCGGCCGGCCGAATTACTTTTTCATCTCTATTTGAAGTTATAATTACAACTCCGTTTGTATTGATATAACTTACTGTACACATTGTTTTCTATATTCTATGGTCGAACGCGCTACGCCAAAATTTTCATTGATCAAAATATTTTCAAATTGCATCACCGCAACTTTTATTAAAGCCTGATGGTGTATACAATGTTCCAGATTATAAAGTAATTCTCTGTAATAACTACTCTGAATCCTGATGGCAAGCCCATCGATAACCTGCTCTAAATAGAGGGTTTTGTTTTCGCTTTTCAAACCCGTTTTTATTTCGATAATGCATTGTTTCGCAAATTCAGTTTCAGTTTGAATCTGGAAATTTCTTTCCCGGTTATCATAATTCAAAATACCTGAATCATAACCGTTATCAAGACATTGAAACATCTCGATTATATGTCGTGTGTGTTCACCAATTGTTGCGTTGCTTAAAGCCTCGCAAGATTTAGAATATTCTTTATCAGACAATTGATCTAATAGATAAATTAATTCATCTAAACTATGACGTAATGATTTTAGTAACATGGCTATTTAAAATTTAGAAGATTAAACAATTTGTTTTTATTAAAGTAAAGTAATCCTAAGCAACATAATAAAGTAATAACGGCCAATAGAAACAGAAATCCTCCGTCATTTTCGACCTCTATTCCTAAGACCAATAAATGTGACAAAATTGCTCCGCCCATTATTGCAGATCCGCCTAAAGCACCAATCCAGGTGGTTTTTGGAATCAGAATTAAAATTGCCACAATCAACTCTGCGATTCCGGAACCAATTCTTCCGTAAGGTTCTATTCCCAGCTTCGAAAAAATATAAATACTTTCTGCCGCTCCACTGAATTTAAAAAACAGGGTTTGCAATAAAATTACCGAAACAACTATTCTGAAAATCCATATTATAATTTCCTTTTTCATGGCTAAGGTTATTTATATGTTTTTTTCCAGTTACTATCAGCTTTAGACTTCAGGTTGGCTTCCTCTTTATTCCAACTTTTAAGTGTATTATTAAAGTAAGCATTGTAAAATAGATAAAGTTTATTATCGATAATCTTAAACGTTTCCGGATTTATTTCGACTTTTTCACCAGTGCTTCCCATTGCATAAGCGCACCATCCTCCGTATTGAGGTTCATATTTTGAAGGATTCTTTAAGAACGCCTCTTTATTTTCGTTTGACGAGAATTTGTAAACCACACCTTGATACGATGCTGATACTTCTTTTTTCCCCTTTATTGCTTTTCCCTGGCTAAAATACCCAACCGGGTCATAACCCTGAATTGCAACTTTATTTTCTAAATTATATTGATCGATTCGTTTGGTCTCGTTTTGGGCAAATGAAATTCCTGAAATCAAAATCAATACAAATAATACTAGCTTTTTCATTTTATTTTATTTGAAAGTTTTTAATACAGAAACAAGTAATTCGGTCGTTATGCGATGCTTAAAATCAGGAGAAATGTATTCGAATAAAATATCACCTTCGGGGTTTACAACAAAAACAGACGGAACTGGTAACAAACTCATATTGACTCCATTAGAATGTACGTTAATTACTGATTTATAGTTTTCAGGAGCCGTAAAAGCGATACCAACAGCTTTAATAAATTCTCCGTTGGAGTCAGAAAGTAAGGTGTATTTTATCTGATCTTTTTCTGCTGTAATTTTCAAATTTTCGGGAGCATCAGGGCTTACGGCAATAATTTGGTATCCTAGGTCAAGAATTTCTTTTTCGGCATCAGCCAAAGCCTGCAAATGCATATTGCAATAGGGGCACCAACCGCCTCGATAAAAAACTAAAATTGTCTTTTTCTTTTTAAGTAAATCAGAAATTTTGACAACTGTGTTTTCAGCTGTTTTTAAAGTAATGTCAGGGATTTTCTCTCCTATTAATAAAGGAGCAATATCTGTCGCAGATTTTGGAATCGCGTTTTGTGCGTTAGTAACCGTAGTGAGGATTACTAAAAAAATAGGAATTAATTTTTTCATAGCTTTTGGTGTTACATCTTTTTGATGATGTAAAATTACTTTGCTATGAAAAAAGAAAATGTCGGCTAATTTACACTTCGCCTAAAATAATTATATTTTAGTAATATCGGGAATGATAATTTCCTTTCTATTGTAAGCCAAAAGATTATTCGTTTCCATTTCGTTCAATAATTGTGTAGCTGTTTGCCTTGAAGTACAAATAATTTGGGCAATATCATTTTGGGTCAAATAGTTTTCTATGGTAACTACATTTCCATTTCGAACCCCTTCTTGTTCTGCCCAGTCTTTTAGAAACTGATGCAATCTGGTTTTAGCATCTTTAGAAATTAAATTGGCATAACTATTTTTGATACGCTTCATTTTTAAGCCCACAAACTTGGTATACGAAAGTGCCAATGTTGGATTTTTAAGCAATAAATCTTCAAAATCAGACATTAGAAAACTACAAATCGCGACATCGTCTGAGAGGACTTTAGCATATTCCTCATTCTTATTATCTGCTTCTAAAGTTAATTCGCCAAATAAATCTCCTTTCTGAATGATATCTTTTATGGTTTCATTACCATCATCATCAATAGCGACAATTTTGATGTTTCCTTTTTTCAGCAAAAAGATTCGAGGGACATCTGAGGTCGAAAAATAAATGATTTCTCCTTTTGAAGCTTTTTTAAAACCTGTAATAATACACAATTGCTTGATTTGAGAATAGCTCAAAGTCCGGAACAATTTATGATCTCGCAAGTACCAGTATTTTAAATCTTCGTACATATCTAACTTTCTTTATGTAAATGTAACAATTTTAAAAAGCAAACAAAAAACCCTTTGAGACACAAAGGCCTCAAAGGGTTTTATTTGTTTATTCTATAAGAAAATTATCCTGCAATTACAGCTCTTGAAATTACGATTTTCTGAATTTCAGAAGTTCCTTCGTAAATCTGAGTAATTTTTGCATCACGCATGAAACGCTCTACATGGTACTCTTTTACATAACCATTTCCTCCGTGAATCTGAACCGCTTCTACAGCTGTGTCCATTGCCACTTGCGAAGCAAATAATTTTGCCATTGCACCACTTACATCATAATTTTTATGCTGGTCTTTATCCCAAGCTGCTTTCATACACAAATGACGCGCTGCTTCGATATTTACCGCCATATCTGCCAATTTGAAAGCAATTGCCTGATGATTGCAAATTTCTGTTCCAAAAGCTTTACGCTCTTTAGAATATTTTAAAGCTAACTCATAAGCTCCGGAAGCTATTCCTAAAGCCTGAGATGCAATCCCGATACGTCCTCCGGCAAGGGTTTTCATTGCAAATTTAAATCCAAAACCATCTTCACCAATTCTGTTTTCTTTTGGAACTTTTACATCACTAAACATTAAAGAATGCGTATCTGAACCACGAATTCCCATTTTTTGTTCTTTTGGACCAATAGAAAAGCCCGGCATATCTTTGGTCATAATCAAAGCATTAATTCCTTTATGCTTTAATTCCGGATGTGTTTGAGCAATTACCAAATAAACAGATGCTGTATTTCCGTTTGTAATCCAGTTTTTTGTTCCGTTTACAATATAATGATCTCCCATATCAACCGCAGTTGTTTTTTGAGAAGTTGCATCACTTCCGGCTTCCGGCTCGCTTAAGCAAAATGCTCCGTGAATTTCGCCAGACGCTAAACCCGGTAAATATTTTTGTTTTTGCTCTTCGGTTCCAAATTCCTGTAAACCCCAACAAACTAATGAGTTGTTTACAGACATAACTACAGATGCAGATGCATCAACCTTAGAAATCTCTTCCATAGCAATTACATACGAAATCGCATCCAAACCACTACCTCCGTATTTAGGATCAACCATCATACCCATGAAGCCCAATTGCCCCATTTTTTTTACTTGCTCTGTTGGAAAAATTTGTTTTTCGTCACGCTCAATAACACCTGGCAACAATTCGTTCTGAGCAAAATCTCTTGCAGCTTGTTGAATCATTAAATGTTCTTCGGTAAGATTGAAATCCATAGTTATATTGTTTAATTGTTTTCTTCTAAACCAAATTTTAAAATATTTTGTTTAGCCGACGGTTATTTTTGTTTTTTGAATTGTTTTTTTCCTTGAAAAAGGCTTCCAAAGATAATTTTTAAATGTCAAATTAACAATGCATGCATATAAATTTGATAGATCAGCAATAATTACGATATCGTTTTCGTAATAATCGTGTAATTTAGCAATACTGCCACAAAATTTGCAATGTTTTCTTTAAAATTTAAGAATATAAAAACACATAAAAATAGCATAAAACTTAAAGTCAGCCTTAATTTTTAATCTTAAAAAGGTTAAACAAATCTTAAAACAGGTAAAACTACGTAAAACTAGTCTTACTAATTTGATTATTAACATCATACGAATCAATGAATCAAAATCAAGAACAAAAAAACATATCAAAAAACGACGTTTAATTGATAAATTAACATTATTTTTGCCTAAAAATTATAAAATTGATAGAACATGAAAAAGATTTTACTACTACTTACACTCCTTTTAAGCATACAATTTTCTACCGTTTCGGCGCAAACCCAATTAGAGGTTAATGGTGTTACAGTTCCCAGAAAAATTGAATTTCAAAATAAAACTTTGCAACTTAACGGAGCTGGCGGAAGATCTAAAATGTGGCTTGAAGTTTATGTGCAGGCATTATATTTATCGCAATTAAGTCAGGATCCTCAATTTATTATTGATAGCGATACTGAAATGGCGATTCGAATCGAAATTACCTCTTCTATGGTTTCTTCAAACAAATTAACGAAAGCGATGAATGCCGGGTTCGAAAAATCTGCCGGAAGCAATCTTGAAGAATTAAGACCAAGAATTGAACAATTTAAAGCACTTTTAAGTGATGCAATTACTGAAAAAGATGTATTTGTTTTAGGATACAATCCACTTGACCAAACTATTAACGTATATAAAAATGAAGTTCTAAAAGGAAAAGTTTCCGGATTTGATTTCAAAAAAGCATTATTCGGAATCTGGCTTTCTGATAAACCAGTTGATGATACTTTAAAAAAACACTTATTAGGGATATAATTCTTAAATTTTAAGAATATTCGAAAGCCGAAAACATATTGTTTTCGGCTTTCTTTTTTTGTTTCATAAAAATTGAGACTAAATACATTATTCGCATTATTCTATTTTATACTTTTACGCAAACTAAACATATCTCAACAAAATGAAAGATTTATTACAGCAATTTGAAAATAAAGCACCTGAAATTGTTTTTAACTGGAAAGATTCTGAAACAGAAGCTGAAGGTTGGACTGTTATTAATTCACTACGTGGAGGAGCTGCCGGTGGAGGAACCAGAATGAGAAAAGGCTTAGACATGAATGAAGTTTTATCATTGGCCAAAACAATGGAGGTTAAATTTTCAGTTTCCGGACCAGCAATTGGAGGCGCTAAATCCGGAATAAATTTTGATCCGAATGATCCTCGTAAAAAAGGTGTTTTGCAACGTTGGTACAAAGCGGTTTCGCCTTTACTAAAAAGTTATTACGGAACTGGTGGAGATTTGAATGTTGATGAAATTCACGAAGTAATTCCAATGACAGAAGAATGTGGTGTTTGGCATCCGCAAGAAGGTGTTTTTAATGGTCATTTTAAACCAACTGAAGCAGATAAAATTAATAGAATAGGACAATTACGTCAAGGTGTTATCAAGGTAATCGAAAACCCTAAATTCTCACCAGATGTAACCAGAAAATATACTGTTGCAGATATGATTACAGGCTATGGCGTTGCTGAGGCTGTCCGACATTTTTATGCAACTTATGGCGGAGACATAAAAGGTAAAAAAGCAATCGTACAAGGTTTTGGAAATGTAGGTTCTGCTGCTGCTTTTTATCTGGCTGAAATGGGTGCAAAAGTTATTGGAATCATTGACCGCGATGGCGGACTAATTAAAGAAGAAGGTTTTTCGTTTGATGAAATCAAAACTTTATTTCTAAACAAAGACGGAAACAAATTGGTTGCTGATAATATGATTCCGTTTGAAGAAATCAACTCTAAAATATGGACTATTGGTGCTGAGATTTTTACTCCTTGTGCTGCATCTAGATTAGTACAACAAACTCAAATTGACAGCCTGATCGCAAACGGATTAGAAGTTATTTCCTGCGGAGCAAATGTTCCTTTTGCTGATGCAGCAATTTTCTTTGGTCCTATTATGGAAGAAGTGGACCGTAAAGTAAGTCTGATTCCGGATTTTATTTCGAACTGCGGAATGGCAAGGGTTTTTGCTTATTTTATGGAGAAAAAAGTTCAAATGACAGATGAGGCTATTTTTAATGACACCTCTGAAATTATAAAAAATGCGATTGTAAAAGCCCATGCTTTAAATCCTTCTAAAACAAACATTAGTGCAACTGCTTTTGAAATTGCATTGAAACAATTAGTATAATTTTATTTATACTTTTATTCTAAACGAGTTAAATTATTTGGCTCGTTTTTTTTATGTTTTTTTGCCACAGATTAAAAGGATTAAAAAGATTTTCAAGCTGTCTAATAAAGTTTTCTCGCAGATTTGGCAGATTGAGCAGATTTATTTTAAAAATTGTGGCTATTACTAATGATAAATGGCAAAGAAAAAATCTGCTTAATCTGCGTGCAAAAAAAGTTAATCCACAGATTTACAGCTTTGCGAATCTTTACGGTAAGATTTTCACGCAGATAACACAGATCTAGAAGGATTTATGCAGATAATTTTAAAATATAAAAGAAAAAATCTGCTCTATCTGCCAAATCTGCGTGCAAAAAACAACTTATTACAAAATAGCTGTAGCTCTTCGTTTCTAAACAATTTTTACTACTTTTAAACGTTTTTATTTAATACTATTACAAAACTCAGAATCAAAATGACTTATACGGATTCTTCAGATAAAAAGAAATCGCTATTAATCTCAACAGCTCTATATGCTGCTTTATTATTGCTTTTATTTTTCATTCGTTTTTGGCCTCCTTATAATCCTGAAAACAACTCGGCACTTGCTTCAGGTGGCGGAGGTGGTGGCGTAACGGTAAATTTTGGAGACAGTGATTTAGGATCAGGGGCCAATTATAAAAGTGAGGTTTTGAATGTAAAAAACGAAACAAAACAAGCACCTGCAAAAGCAACTCCGGAGGAAGCGATCATAACACAAGAAAACGCAACTCCTGCTCAGGAAGATGTAATTATTCCCGTAAAAGAAAAGCCTAAGAAAGCAGTACCTGTTGTAAAACCGGAAACAAAACCTGTTCCTGAAAAACCAAAAGTTTCTAATTCTACAAACGATGCTTTATCAAGTATTTTAAAAGGATCCAACAAAGGTGGTGATGGCGACGATAAAGTTGCAGGAAATAAAGGAAAAGCCGGCGGAAGTTTAGGCTCTAATGGCTATTACGGCAACGGAGGCTCTGGTGGTGGAACGGGCGGAGGAAACGGAACAGGAAATGGTATTGGTACCGGAAGTGGTTACGGTCCCGGAAGCGGCGGTGGCTCTGGAGGAGGATCTGGATATTCGTTAGGAAACAGAAGGGCATTATCTAAACCCGCACCAAAATATACTTGTGATGAAGCCGGAAAGGTAGTAGTTGAAGTTACAGTAGACCAAAACGGAAAAACAATAAGCGCAACGGCTGGAATTAAAGGAACAACCAATACAGCAAGATGTTTATTAGATCAGGCCAAAATTGCTGCCATGAATACCAAATGGGATGCGGACAGCGATGCACCGGCAAAACAAGTAGGGAAGATTATTTATAATTTTAGTTTGGATTAAAACACGAATTTACATCAATAAAAAAATGGGACAATCAACGTTATGCTGATAGTCCCATTTTTTTATTACGGTCACACCCTAATGCTTTTTACTTAGGACTGGTAGCAATAACAAACTTCAAGTTGTTCTTTACTCCTATTTGCAATACATCGACTAAATCCTGTACTTGCAAGTTAAACGGAATTCGAACGACAACGGTTTGTTCTTTGTCTGCTCCTATTTTTGACATTAGACTGGTTTCGAGATTTTCAAATTCAACCGGTTCTTTGTCTATGTAAAATTTTTTATCTTCGGTAACGGACAAACTAATTAACTGTTTGTTGGTTTTTTCATTTGATTTCGCCTTTGGCAAAGTCATTTTAATGACATTAGGATTTGCAAGTGTTGAGATAATAAGGAAAAACAACAGCAAGAAAAACATAATATCACTCAATGATGAAGTCGCCACTTCGGCATGAAATCTTCTTTTTCTCTTAATAGACATACCTTATGATCTTTGAATTATATTAACAAATTCTAATATTTGTTTTTGAATTTTTAAAGCAAAATCATCAATTTTTCCGTTTAATAAATGGTAAGCGCTATAGGCTATAATACCAACAATAAGCCCTGAACCTGAACTAATCATTTTCTCGTATAAACCTCCGGAAATATTCCCGATACTAATATTCTCTGTAACCGAGATGCTATAAAAAATCTTGATTACTCCGGAAATGGTTCCAATAAAACCTAACGTTGGTGCAATACCTGCAATAAGACCAAGATGTCCTAAACGTCTCTCCATTTCACCAATTTCAATATCGGCAGCACGGTCCATGTTTGATTCAATTTCGGCAATAGGCCTTCCAATTACCAAAACCCCTTCTTTTAATATATTTCCGGCAGCAGTATTACTTCTCTCTACAATTGTTCTCGCCAACTCGATATTACCCGCATTTAGCTTATCTCCTACATCCTGCATTAATCTGGCATCTATTCTCGAAGCTTTATGAATATATAAATAACGTTCTATGATAACATAAAAGGTATAGAACAAAAGGATAGCGATGGGAATAAGAAAAAAACCTCCTTTTAAGATAAATCCTAAAACTGAGATCTCTGTATTTGGTGCAATTTTCTCGATAACTACGTTAGATGCGGCATTTGCAATGGTGTCCGTTTGTAATTGAATAAAACTAAACATATATTAATTCTGGTTTTTAATAATTAATTCTAAAAAATATTTGAAATTTGCAATAAAGATAATTTTCGCTGTAATATAAAACTAAAAAAAACGAAAATTATTTCAATCGACAACACTTTTATCCAAAATACATGAACTATCAGGAAACTACAAATTGGATGTTTAATCAACTCCCAATGTATCAACTTCAAGGCGCCTCGGCTTACAAGGAAGATTTGACCAATATTAAACTATTGGCAGCCCATCTTGATAATCCACAAAATGAGTTAAAATGCATTCATGTTGCAGGAACAAACGGCAAAGGATCAACCTCGCACATGTTAGCTTCGGTTTTGCAGGAAGCAGGATATAAAGTTGGATTGTATACTTCGCCGCATTTAAAAGATTTCAGGGAAAGAATCAAAATAAATGGAGCCGAAATTTCAGAAGATTTTGTTTGCGAATTTGTCGCCAGACATAAAGACTTTTTTGAAGCCAACGATATGAGTTTCTTCGAAATGTCTGTAGGTTTGGCGTTTGATTATTTTGCTGCCCAAAAAACAGATATTGCCATTATCGAAGTTGGCCTTGGCGGAAGACTTGACGCTACCAATATTATCACGCCATTAGTTGCTGTTATTACCAACATCGATTTAGATCATACTCAGTTTTTAGGAAATACTCCCGCATTAATAGCAGGTGAAAAAGCCGGAATTATCAAACCTGATGTTCCCGTTGTTATTGGAGAATACACAACAGAAACGCAACCTGTATTTTTGGCTAAAGCCGAAGAAAACAAAGCGCCAATCTATTTTGCTTCGGATTTAGTTTCAGATGTTTTTGCTTCGGATTTAATTGGAGACTATCAATTTCATAATAAAAAGACTGTTCAACAAACTATTGCTGTTTTAAATGCTCAAAATGAGTTTAAAGTTTCTGATGAAAACTTAAAAAACGGTTTGTTAAATGTCGTAAAAAATACCGGCTTGCAAGGAAGATGGCAACAATTGGGTGAAAACCCAAAAATTATTTGCGACACGGCGCATAACAAACACGGATTGGCTGTTGTGATGAATCAAATCCAGAAAGAAACTTTTGAAAACTTACATATTGTTCTTGGCGTTGTAAATGACAAAGACCTGGATTCTATTTTACCTCTATTTCCTAAAATTGCACACTATTATTTTTGCCGACCCGATTCGCCAAGAGGTTTACCTACCGAAATTTTGAAAGAAACTGCTAAAAAATATGATTTATCAGGAGAGAAATATGAATCTGTAGACGAAGCTTTCTCTGCTGCAAAGCAAAATGCGGCTAAAAACGATTTTATTTACGTTGGCGGAAGCACTTTTGTTGTTGCCGAATTGCCATTAAACTAGTAGAACTTGAAATTATTCGAGAAAGACTAAAAAAACTTCCGTTATAATAAATTCAATTACAACGAGATAGAAAAAACTTTAAAAAAACTTTAAATTTTTAACGTATTTTCTTTGCAGAACTAAAAAAGTGGCTTATATTTGCACTCGCAATCACAAACGATAGCAACCTAGTAAAATAGGGCGATTAGCTCAGCTGGTTCAGAGCACCTCGTTTACACCGAGGGGGTCGGGGGTTCGAACCCCTCATCGCCCACTGTGAGGGATAACAGAAATGTTATCCCTCTTTTTTTGATATATAAGATATCCCTTTTCCTCCATTTTACTGGCATTATGAGAAAATATCTCCATCATTGTAGGTGTTCGATATATACCGCCTTGGTAGTACAAGTTGCCATCGAACACCATGTTTACAAACTGATGTTTTTGCAAAACATCTAATTTTGTATATACATGCCTGATATCCCCCATTAAATCCAAGTTATTATCTAGAACCTCAAAAGCTTTACCGTGATTTGTACTGAATCTTTCGATTGATGCAGTAAGTGTTAGAATATGATCACTATAGGTAGAATACCATCTTTCATAGGTGTCTTTATTTATTTCATCTTTAAACCATTTTTCTTCTACCTTATTTAATCTGTGTTGCACTTCGTCAAGTTCATGCTTTTTTTCTGTTACTTTTTTCTTGTTTGCTTTTACTTCCTGTTCAATTGAAGCATAAGATCCAGCCCTTATTTCCTTAATTTTCCTTTCAGGAACACTCATGAGGTTGCAGGCATTTAAAAACTGCTCATGTGCTTTTACAGCACTTATGTTGTTATGCTTCGAATGCTTACATTTATAATAGTAAAAATATTTTCCAGATTTACCACGAGAAGGTGCGCCTGTCAGAGGAGTTCCGCAGTGGCATTTTACAACGCCTCTCAGAGGTATTTCCTCGTCTACAGTTACTTTTACCTTATCCACCTTTTTCATTTTGGACTGTACCATTGTCCATGTCGTCTTATCAACTATCGGTTCATGAATAGCAGGAAAAAGACCTCCCGGCAGATCCTTGAAAGGTTCAACTCTGACAAGTCCTGCATAAACAGGATTTGCCAGCACTCGGTCAATGGCCATGTTGCCTTTCCTGTCAAATCCTGCTCCGTATGCGATTTCCTTGATTTTATATAACGGCACATCACGCAGGAACATATCATAAATATTTCTTACCACTTTGGCTTCTATTTCATTTACTTCAAGATGTCGCTGTTTTCCTTCTCCAACCTTGCTGTAGCCAAAAGGTTTTTCTCTGGTAAGGAAACGACCTTCCTTAGCACGGGCAGTGTAAAGCCCGCCACGCACTTTTATGCTCCTATTGATATTATCCTCTTCAGCAAGTAACAATTGTAACCCTGCCCTGAAAAAACTTCCAGGCGTATCATAATCAAAAACAATGCCTTCAGTCACGCTGATAATCTGAATACTATATTTTTTTTGGAACTGCTTTACCATATTCATGGCTTCTCCAGCATCCCTGCTGAAACGGTCAAGCTGATCTACAAGTAGATAGTCTACAGATTTATAATGTTTCGCAATAAATGCCTGCAGTTTTATAAAATCCGGACGATCAAAAGTCTTGGCACTTTTCCCTCTGTCGACAAAGGTATCTACCAATTGTATATTATTATACTGCAAATACTGATCAGTATACAATTCCTGTCTTTCAATAGAGCCATTACTTTGCCCCAGCTGGCTAAACCTTAAATATCTAATCGCCCTCTTCATATAATTCTTTTAATGTTAATGACACCATAATTTCAATCATGAAATTTACAAATTTTTGTTCTTTTTCTCTTTCTAAATCTTGATAATTTTTTGATATAATATCATCATTGTCAAACTGTTCACCTTCTAAATTTTCCATATCAAATATTATTAAACTTAATTAAAATACCGCGTTTCTCACAGCACCAAGACGAATTTAAAATACAATAATGCATTTCCTTTTTTTTTGCCTTTTATGGAACAATGTGACTGCATTTGGCTTAGTTAATAGTTTAAAAACACTGTAAAATATTTATTTTTTAAGATGCTTTAATTCAAATTCCTCTGTGAGCTGTATAATCTTTTTAGATAAAACAGCTAATTCTATTGTTTGCTTTTCCAGTTTGTAGAGATATGCAGAAGCTTTCTTTTCGGAAAATTTTTGATATAAAATCTTGACAACCTGATTGTAATTAACCCCGACAGCCCTAAACTGGCTGTAAAAGGAGGTCAGGCGCATATAATAGTCCATTGTTGCTTTATCGATCTTAACTGTTTTTATTCCTTTTTGAAAAATGCACGCTGTAATAAAGCGAGCCATTACATGCATTCCGGATGTTTCAAAAAGAGTTAGGAAACGGGCATTTTCTTCATCATTAAGACTGATGGAATAGCGATGGACGGCGGGATCAATTTTAGGAGGTCTGCCCCCTTTATGCTGGTTAGTTTTTTGTTCATTTTCCATGACTTCAATTAATGGTATTAATAAAAACCCAATATATTTTATAATCAGCAATTACACTCCAATTTGTAAGTGCTTGGAAGCACTTGGAAGCATTTGGCTTATTTGTTTCCAATACACTGCCTCAAACCTTTAATATCAGATACCACCTTTGAAAGGCGTAGATGTATTAAAAGAAAAAGAGCAGACATTAAAAAACGTCTGGAACTGGCAGTAAAAAAATCCTTTATATAAATTTAAATCCCAGGATTTACCGATTAATCCCACCAAAAAGAGAGGTTTTCGCAAGTAATTCAGCAAAAAATGCTTATATTTGATACTAACCATTATTAAAAAAACAATAGAGAATTAACTAAAAATATACCTGATCTTCACCCTAAATTCTTTTGGGATTTTAGATTTGACAATATTGATTGGGACGGCGGATATAAAATGGTAATTGCCCGTATTGTTGAGCGCGAAGGTCAGGATCAAATTGACAAAATCGTGTGTTTTTATGGCCGTGAAAAAGTAATTAAGGCTGTTCGTGAAGAGATTTACTTTCTGCCCAACTATGCAATTGAAGAAGCCCTTAAATTCTTTCCCGAACTCAAAAAGGAAGAAATGTACTGCTACCTAAATCGCAAGGATAAACCCTAGCACTGGATTTAATTCTGCCTCTTAAATTTATTAAACACGAGATTTTTTTTAATTTATATTTTTCCAAAGAAATAATAAAAAGAAAACGAAGGTAGGTCGGGTTGTTTGGCTAACCAAAAGACTACGGCATAATGTCTTGGTCGCATACTCGCAATCCACCCTTACGGGACTTATTCCGTTTCCTTTTGGCCTGCCCACAACCCATCCTGTAGAATTGCTTTCTTTTTCTTTTTTCCGGTTTTTCTGTTTTCTTTTGAAATAATATATTTTTCTGGGTGTTTGTACAGATTTAATTATACCTGTGCAATTGCGCTTAAAAATTTACTTTCATACAATAGTGCATATCTATTTAAATACAGGCTTGCAGATTAGCATACATGAAAACATGCAAGCGTGAATACATGCAAACGTAAAACCATGAAAGCATACAAACATAAAAGCGTGAATACGGAAATACATAAGTACATGAGTTACCATTCCGGCAACCTATATCACTAAAATACACCTATTTAATCTTCATCTCATCTACAATGGAAATCCTTTCAGCTATAAAGAACATCGGCGGGCAGCCTTCATGGCTGCCGAAGTTTATTGACATTCTTAATTATCAAAGCGGATTCCGATAATCCTTTCCCTTAAAATTAGTTTCACTAATATTACTCGTATCAGTATTTCTTAAATAGTTACTATTTTTTTAAATGTATTTATAGGCAGATAGTGTTATTATTATTAATATTTTTACGAATGTCTTAAGTAAGTATTTAATCCTCTAACATTTCTAATTTTAAAACAGCATTGAAATCAACTATTAAAAAATTGAAGTGTGGCAGTGATCTATGCGTCATAGACATTGAAAATATCGACGCAACCTTAAAAGTTGCTCTGGATAATAAGTTCATTAAAATATGCGAGGGAAATGTATCGGTTGATTTAAACGGAGTTAAGCAACGAGTCGTGCATTATCTCACCCCAAAAAAAGGCAAGACCCTTGAAATGGGTGCAATTGCAGAATTTTTTATTCACTTGTATTTAAATGAAGTGGGTTTTGAACCTCAATTTCTGTTTTTTAATCTAGAAGAAAATTCGATAAAAAAAGGTTTTGATGGTTACTACTTTCATAATGCCGAGGAATGGATTCTAGAGAGTAAGTCAGGTCTAATTTCAACAGCAGGAATTTCACATGGTTCAAAAGTAAAAGAATCTTACAATGACTTAAAAGGAAAACTAGCTGGGGATGTCAAGAATAATCCATGGCGAGAGGCTTACAACCATGCATCTCACATTGACGTAGGTGCCAACTTGGGTGTCAGAGCAAACATTAAAAAGTTTACCACCGAATTTGACAACAAAGTTTATCATAAGATTGATGATTTCAATATAATTCCAGGCTCGACAATTTTCTTAAATGGAACTTGGAATGCTACCGATGCTAACGCCTTAGAAATAGAGATTGAGGAAGCAATTTCGAAATTCAATTTTAAAAAAATAAAAATTGTCTGCGTGACAAAAAAATCGTTAGAACTTTTTTGGCAATACTTGACAACACCTTAGTTATTCATGAATCAAATAGAAAAAACAGCGCTTACAGATATCAACAAAATTGAGACTTTCCAGACTATCATGGAAAAACTAACGATTGGTACTGAATTGACCCATGAGGAAATTGTTTATATATTAGGCTGTGCCATCATATTTTTAAAACATTATGAGCAGGACAACAGATACACCAGCTATGCAGAGTTCGCGTACTATATAGTACTGAAATACAGCACTCAATATAATGATTACGCGCCGCTTTATGATTTTTCTACCAATTTTGGTTATTACCCCGTGACTAAGGCAGTTTTAGATGATGCTCTTTTAAGTGAGGAATCCTTAGAAGATTGCTGTATTGGAATTGAATTAGAACGCTATAGACATGAGGAATATATAGAAACTGTCCATCAATTCAACAGTAAAAGACAGTTACTTGCTGATCAAACTTTGGAAGTAAGTTATATTGCTCCGACATCATTTGGTAAAAGTTCGATAATTGTGGACTATATAAAAAAATATACCGCTTTAAACAGCAAAATTGGAATAATTGTACCGACAAAATCGTTACTGATGCAAACATACCGGATGATTAGAAATGCTAATCTTGGTAAAAAAATTATCATTCACGACGAGATGTTCCAAGGCCAAGATTCTTTTATAGCAATCTTTACACAAGAGCGGGCATTACGCCTCTTAAGCAAAAATAACATTCATTTTAATGTCCTTTTTATTGACGAGGCACATAATATCTTAAAAGATGATCCCCGAAGTATTTTGCTTTCGAGACTTTTAGCTAAAAATCGTATACTTAACCCTAATCAAAATGTCGTTTATTTATCACCTCTTATTGAGGATGCACATAGCTTAAAAATTGCACAAGAGCAAAGTATTAATCAGCATAAAATACCGTTTAATATCAAAGAGCCAGAAATATATGAGTTTTGTACAGATGGAAATGTAACCAAATACAATAGGTTCGTTAATGAACAATACCACATCGGGCAATTTAAAGATATGTTTGTTTATATCAATTCAACATCTGCCACAAAGAATTTCCTATACAATTACCGTCCTGTAAGCATAGAGTTGGCTGCAAAAGAATTAGCAAGGCATTTGCCTGAAATTGGAAACTCAGAACCTATTAACCAATTGATTAAAATTTTGAAGCAAGAGGTACATGAAAAATTCTATGCTGTAGACTATTTAAAACACGGAATTGTTTATTTGCATGGCAAACTTCCTGACCTTATAAAAGAATATCTTGAAAGCAAGTTTAAAGATTTAATAGAAATAAAATATATCATTGCAAACTCTGTCATATTAGAGGGAATGAATTTGCCAATTGACAATCTTTATATTTTAAATACATATTCGTTGGGGGGAAAGGAACTAACAAATCTTATTGGTAGGGTTAACCGTCTTAATACTATTTTTTCGCGGTCTAAAAATGATCTTAATAAACTCCTCCCAACGGTTCATTTTGTCAATAGTGAACTTTTCAATAGAAAGGATGGAAAGATGGCAGCAAAAATTGGATTGTTGCGTAGTCGTATTTTTAAAGATGTAATTCACAATCCTACACTCGACAAATTCGATTTGGACAAATTGACAAAAAGTGAGCGAGAACGTAAGAAGACATTATATGATCAGGTAAAAGAAGATGAAACGTTTTTAACTAAAGTGCCACAAAACTCTTTTGAAAGGGTTAAACAATATCTTATAGAATCGGGAATTTCGCATTTTTATGAGGATCTTGACAAAATTTGCCAAATACTCGACCAGCGTTTAGACAATGTAAAAAGCAATCCTGTTTGGAATACACTTGATATGATGGGGAAGATTAATTATGTGTTCATAAATAATGTTGATGTCAAAGATGCAGAATTTAAACGACTGCAATATCCACAAGCTCGAACATATTACGACTTTCATATTACGGTGAGTCAGAAAAAGGCTTTAAAGGAAAATGTCAATCATATGTTTAATTACTTTAAGAAACGCGTTGCAGATAAAAATCCATTAACTTTTTTCGGAAAGACTTACGGCGAGGTGGGCAGGACAGAAAGCCAACAAGAAGCAAAACTCTACATTAATCTGGGTAAAAAAAGTGATGTTGAACTTATAAATTTAGCAATCATCAAACTGAAGATGGAAGATGACTTTATAAGCTTCAAACTGAATAAATTTATAATTATGTTATATGATTATAAGCTGATATCACTAGATGATTATAATAAATACATCTACGGTACGACCAACCAGTATAAAATCGACCTTTCAAAAATTGGCTTAAGCGTTAGTTTGATTTCTAGACTCGAAAATGACAACCAATTACAATACCTATTCTTCGATGATTATAATAATTTGAGGTCACTTCCTGAATTTGAAGCATATAAAAACTCAGTTGACGACTTCTATAGATTTGAAATCGAACGGTTTTTAAATTAATTGTCGAATTAATTTTCGCTTATAGTTTGTTAATACCCCTCAAAAAAAGGCATCATTAAATCCATTTCTAAAAAGTTGTCGCGGGACAACGGCAAGTTGTGTTCTGAGCTGCTTGAAATACTTTCCGCAGCTCAAAACCACTTGCCCTTGCAGGGGCTGTAAAAAAAACTCCAAAGTCGTTTTTTTAATTAGTTGTATCGAATGTTTTCAGTGTTAGCTTTCCTCTTTATAAGTTCACCTGATTTTTTAGTATCGATATCATTTTAAACATCCTTTCAGGTTTACGACGTTTTTTATACTCCATAATTCTAAGGTTTTTTTAGGTATCAAAGGAAAAAACTATTGCTTTTTGTCCATAAGGCCTGTATTTGCTAGCCTTTTTATGTGTTTTAGCTTTTTTAGTAGGCCAGTAAAATGGATCGTTTTTTGCAAATTTTGGCTCGTTTTTCGTAACAACTCTTCCACAATATTGTTTTAATTTAGCTTTTACAATATGCTAAAGATGTGGTTATTAGCTAATTTTTAGCAGTGCAAGCTAGGGTGAATTGGTATGCCCGCACGCCATGTCAATTATGATTCACAGATTTGCCCGGATTTATATTCTGCTATTAGTATATACATCCATAAGCAAAACATTCGATTTTGAAAGTTTGTTATTCAGCTATAGTCACCAATGGCATTTTTAATCCGTTTTTGGCATATGATTATCCTGATTTGACAAGAGTTAATTATTTATTTTACAGAACTTTATATTACAAATTCTCAATTGCATTATAATAAAATTCAGACAACGTTATAAGTGAAAAATGGATCGTTTTTTACAAATTTTGGATCGTTTTTCACATTAATCCTTTGGCAGCTTTGTTCTAATTTAGATTTATAAAACACTTATAAAGTGGATATTATAAAAGAAACACATCTATTAGCCTATTTTGATATGCCTCAAGTAAGATTATAAAACATTGTAAACGTTAAAAGCAATGAAATGAAAACATCAATATCTTTTAAGAACACTATAGCCGACATAATCTGCCTGCTTTATATCCTGCTTTTTGTATACGCGGCTGTAAGCAAATTACTTGACTTTGAGGACTTTCGTGTACAATTGGGACAGTCACCTTTATTAAGTGCTTTTGCAGGATTAATATCGTGGATTGTACCTGTACTTGAATTATTTATTGCACTACTTATTGTTTTTAAAAGATGGAGATTAATTGGTCTTTTTGCAGCATTTAGTTTGATGGTTATGTTTACCGCGTACATCTATATTATTTTAAATTACAGTTCCTCTGTTCCATGTTCCTGCGGAGGTATTCTGGAGAAAATGGGATGGAAGGAACATTTCTTTTTTAATGCAGTTTTCATGGTCCTGGCGGCAGCGGGTATCCTGATATCGGCCGGTGGGATACCAAAGGTATCCCTAATTTCAAAACCCGCTGTTATCGCCAGTGCTCTTATGTTGACTGTCTTTTTTAGTATTGGTGTCGTTGCTTTTCTATTTATGCTCTCGGACACGGAAATTAAAAGAAATAACGCGTTCATTAGGAAGTATATTCCACATGCTTTGGAAAAAGTAGGCGAATGTCCATTAGAATCTAACTCCTTTTACATTGCCGGTGCAGATGAAAATACTGTTTACTTGGGCAATTATTTGGCACCTCTGTATGTAAAATCAATAAATATAAAAAATGGTAATGCATATGAGAATCGGATATCAATAGATAAAACCGATCTTTCATATAAAAGGGTAAGGATAGATGTCAGACCGCCTTATTTTTTCCTTGGAGACGGTACAGTTCCTGTATTATTTAAAGGTTCAGTAAGTAATTGGAATGCAAGAATTTTTTCAATAGACAATGCATATTTTACACAATTTTCAGTTTTAGATCCTTTCAAAATAGCTATTGCAACAAACAGTGGCAAGACTGGAGAAAATATTTTGGGTTTGGTCACAAGTCAGGCAGATTCTTTAAATCTCAAGCTAAATGATACAATCCTTAAGCGACAGATTGATGGAAAATTCGATACAGATGGAGTATTGACAAATAATGGGAAAGGCATTATCCTATATGTATATTATTACCGCAACCAATATATTGTGGCTGATGCGCAATTTCATTCTTTCTCTACAGGTAAAACAATTGATACTATTGGCAGGGCGCAATTAGATGTTGCCCATTACAAAAATAAAGATCAGTACAAATTAGGAGTAAACACTGTCGTAGTTAACAAACATACTTCAGCGTATGGGGATTTATTATATGTACATAGTGATAGGCTGGGTAAATACGAGGATGAGAAAGTTCTGCGCTCAGCCAGCATAATTGATGTATACAATTTTAAGGAAAAAACATATTTAAAAAGCTTTTATCTCTACCACCAGCGTGATGTAAGACTACAAGAATTTAAAGTCTATAAAGATTTAGTCATAGCCCTTGCACAAGACAAACTATGGATTTACCGTATTAAGTAATGAAATATTTTAAGATATACTACGTAGTTTCAGGAATAAGGCCGAACACCTGTAGAAAAAAGTAGGCCGTTAACTTTAAAATTTTAGAATTATGAAAAGTAAATTTTTTAAATTCGGATTACCCGTTGGGGTTTTTATGATGGCAATAGGTCTCGCCTTTGCCTCTGAGAGTAAAGCTTCAGAGAAAGAAGCTTTTGTTACAGGTTACATTTTTCAGGCAGGTCAGTGTAGACCAGCTCCAAAAGACTGTAACAACATCAGTGCCACTCCCTGTACCTACCTTGGCAATCAGGTATGGTCGGTGAACAATGGTACAAGCTGTGCTGCGATGTTATTCCATAACGGCTTGTAGTTTTTCAGGGTATGGAATGATATATTATCATTCCATACCCTTTTTACAAAAAGTATCAAACCATTCTTCTATTTCTTTGGATAAAAGTTCCTGATTGTCTAGGTTCATTATATTATGTCCCTCATTTTTAAAAAGCAATAATTTACCCTTTTTATGAAGCCGCTTCATTGCCATATGCATGTAAATACTTTGTGACCAGTTGACATTGTAGTCTTCCTTGCCAGCCCAGAGTAAAAGCGGTGTATTTAGCTGCTGAACATTATATAAAGGAGAATTTTTATTGTACTGTTCTTTTAGATCATAAAAGGAAGCTCCCATCCTATATTGCTGGCTTTCGATTCTCCACATCTGATCTCTTTTCCAATCCCATGCGACATCGTGATACCAACTGACCAAATCCGTTACCGGCGCTCCAGCTACGGCGGCGGCAAAAATATTGCTTTGCGTAGCGATATAAGCTGTTTCGTATCCTCCAAAGGAATGACCTATCAGCCCGATTCTATTTTTGTCTACCGATTTATTTTTTAATACCTCGCTGACTGCTGCCCTTACTGATTGTAATGCCGAATAACCGGGATTCTGTTGACGGTATATGATATCAGGCAATAAAACAAAATAATCTTTTGTCACAAAGTTCAAGATGTTAAAACCAGTATAGGAATATTGCGTCGGCGAATTATATGAATTAACGAATTCAGCAGTTTGCTCATAAATATATACGATCATTGGATATTTCCTGCCAGCCTGAAAATTTGCAGGATAAATTAGAACACCCTTCTGCATATCCCCATCCTGACCAGGATAATGTACTACCTGATCCTGGCCTAAATCGTAATCCAACAGCGCAGTGTTACTTTGATATAAAATTTTGGAAAGCTTATTATTTAATTCTAAAACATGAATAGAGGGAGGCAAATTGTACCTGTAGGTCTTAAATGCCAAAATATTTTTGTTAAGAGATATAAGAGGCTCATCGACCTTTATCGGAGCAAAACACAGTTCTTTTACTCCTGTTTTTTTCTTAAAAAAGGCAAAACCGCTGCTAAAGTCTTCCCCTGTCATATCCAGCAAAATGCCTTTATCCAGATCAAAGCTGATTCCTGTATTCTTGGAGAAGTGGCTTAAATACTTTGCATCATTTCTTCTGCTGTCCCTGTTGATTCTGAATTTAATTTTCTTTGCCCTTCCAGATGTAATTTTTTGGTATTTCATCCCTGTTGGATCCATTAGCCATATATCGTACTGGTCATACAAAATGAGGTTTTCATCCTCTGACCAGCCAGGACTTCCAAATGGTATATTCTCATTGGTCCAGCTACCTTTGACATCCCGGAAAGCCTCTTTAAGCTTGCTGGTCACGTTCTCGGATTCTCGAGTCTTTACATTAAATATCCACCAATTACTGTCATTAAAATAGGCTACATAGTTTCCTTTAGGTGATAATGCAATTAATTCCGGCTGTATGCTTTGTTTTTTTATAACCAGTTGTTTCTTGCCAGACTTATTATTTATGCTGTAGATATCCGCTTCTAAAAACTGTCTGTATTGAGGCTCATACACTAATTTATTGAAAACTAAAGAATATGGATGATTAGGGTTAAAAAGTGCGCTTGGGGTCTCTTTGTCGGCAATTTCGAGAATCCGATCACTTCGTACATCCCATGCTGTAAGCAGGAAAGGCAGTTCATTTTTCTTGTAATCTTTCATTTGCGGATAAATCCAAGGTTCGTCAGTATCCCATGCTTCCATTGCTTCTATATCAGGAACCTCACGGCTGGATTTTCTGTAAAAGAAAACATTATTTCCATCGTCTGAAATGGAAAGTCCCCTGTTGCTTATAACGGCATTTAAGAAATGTTTATTTAGAACATCGTTATCCAGCATCTTATGCTCTTTTTTAACAACATCATAAAAATGGATTTTATGCTGGTGTCCTGCAGTCTCTAAAAAAGTCAAAGCATTTCCGGATCCAGTCCATTTTAAATCAAAGCAGACACTGTTTTGATATTTATAGATGACATGATATTGTAGCTTAACAGCATCAATTAGTACTGACTCGCCCGATTTTTCGCTCATGAACTGGGCAGCTAACAGATCTGCGTTAGGGTGCCAAACACAGTCACCTGCATTAGAAAAACTACGGCTGTTATTATGTACGAGATCAATAACAAGAAGCGAAGCCGAAATGTCAGGCTTAACAGCATTTGCAGCAATAAAATTACCAGTGTAAGAAAAACTAAATGATTGTATATCATTATAAACTTCTTCATGAAGATTGCTTAGATCAATTACCTTAAGCTTATTGTCAGGCGTTGTATAAGCAAACCATTTATTGTTATTAGAAAAATTAAAAATACCCGATGTAGCAAATTTCAGCGATGTTGTGCCCCGTGTATTTCTCAAGTAGAGCGTGCTTTGCTTATTATGATATGCTTCCTCGAATGCAATCCATTGTCCGTCATTGCTAAGCGCGTTGATATAGACATTCTTGCTCCATAATGAATCCAGTTCGCGGGTATACCTTTTTTTTAGCGTTTTATCTTGCGCAAGTACAGGTTGCTGTATTATGCAACAACCCGTAACAATTAATAACATCTGAAAGTATAATCCACGCATTATACCTAAATAATATAAAATTTTCATTTTGCTTTCTTTAGTATCCTGAATTTTGAGGTGCCAGATTAGGATTCATTAATAATTCAGTTTCTGGGACAGGAAGCAGGACATCTGTTGGTCTCCAATTAGGCTTAATTGGGGATAAAATTTCCTGAGCCTGTCCGAAACGCTTGAGATCAAACCACCGCTGTCCATACTCTGAGAAAAGCTCAACTCTCCTTTCTCGCAAAACAGATTGAAGTATTTCAGCCACTGAAAAGGCTTGTGTATCGGATAGTCCTGCACGGTGCCTTATCTGATTTATGTCTTCCCGCGCACCGCTGAGATCGCCAAGATTGACGCGAGCTTCAGCACGAATTAAATATTGTTCTGCAAGCCTTAAAACTATTGAATACTCCTGCGATGTGCCAGTATTTGCTGATTGGCGGTATTTGTAAGGAGCATACCATGACTGATTGCCATCTGATATTTCTACAACCCATTGCTGCCTTCTCAGATCATTAGTTTCGAAGGCTTCTTCCAGTCCATAATTTAGAGCCATAAGTGGGGGTGGTCCTGTCACGAATAAAAAAGTGACAGCCTCTTGTGTATTTTGTCCAGCATTTTTTGGCTTTAATTGGAAGATTGCCGATGTGCTTTCCTTTAAAAATTCATTTGCTAGATTGGCTTCAAGCTGGTACATTGGAGCATTGATTACTGCTGAACTCTCATTTTGTGCGTCCTCCCAATGACCCATGCTCAGGTAAACCCTTGCCAGTAGTGCTGAAACGGCAAATGTGTTAGCCCGGATACGTTCTCCAGATACATAGTCTTCATCAAGTAATGTTTTCGCCTCAATAAGATCTTGCACAAGATTTATATAAACCTGTTCTTCACTCATCCGCGTTACATGCTGGTTGGCAGTATAATCTGTCGTTTGAATATAGGGTACATCTCCGAAGAGCTCCACGAGGTAGAAATGGCATAATGACCTTACAAATAGCGCTTCTCCTTTTAATTGGTTTTTTGTGGTTGCGGAAAGATTTTCAGAAGCTTCCAAGCCTTCAAGCGCCGAATTGCTCATATAAATTGCGCTGTATGTTCCATTCCATAATGTCTTGATGATGTCGTTTGAAGCTATAACATTGTGATTGTAAAAAGTTGCCACAGGCTGGCCGGGAGCAGCATAATAATCGAATTCATCGGAATAAAAACCTATTAGCGCATTTAATCCATATAAGTTTCCGGTAAGCAATACATCGTCACGAAGCCTGCCATATAAGGTTGTGACCGCTGCAGTTGCTGTTTCTTCATTTTCAAATATAGTGGCTTGCGGCAATTGGCCTTTAGGATCATCTGCCTCTACAAAACTCTCGCAGCCTACAGGAAGACAAAGAAGTAAGATCATCAATGCTACAGTAGAACCTTTGACAATATTTTTTAAAGTATTTTTCATAATTGTAATTTTAAACTGTTATAATTCAATCCTGATCCCAAAAGATATTCTTCTCACTGGGGCGAGGAATCCGGGTGCCTGTTCAGGGTCACCGCCTTTAAATTTTGTGAAGGTTAAAAGGTTCTGTCCCTGCGCAAATAAGGTACAGCCGGCAATCCCTTTTTCTTTAAGAGGAAGCTTGTATGATAGCGCCAGAGTCTTCAGCCGTATGAATGATGCGTCTGAGATTACACCGCTGCTTTGTGTAAATTGGGAATAGGCAGTATAGGCATCAAAGTTCCATCCAGTCGTATAAATCTGCATTGACGCATTATCACCGGGATTCTGCCATCGGTCTAAAGCAGTTTGAGGCTGGTTAAGCATTGTTCCGGGAGGCTCGGTAGTATAAAATTCATTGAGTCCCTTTTTTTTCATAAACTGAAAGGTTGCATCAAGACTCCAATTTTTATACTGGAGCGTATTGCTTAGCGATCCATAAAATTTAGGTGTTAGATCTGCAACAAATTGCCTGTCTGCAACGGTAATGGTATTATCGCCGTTGTAATCGGTAAAATTAAACAACCCTGTTTCGGTATTTACACCTTTAACCTGATACAGCTTATAAATAGACAATGGTTGCCCAATGGCCAATTGGTTGGCATATGAAGAATTTTCTAGTCCCTCGAAGGCGACAAGCCTGTTTTTAGGCACCGTAAATTGAAGGGAAGTGTTCCATTTGAATCTGTCATTTTGGATATTATTTGTGCCGATTCTTATTTCCCAACCTGAATTTTCTACTGTTGCGTTAAGATTCGCGTTAATAGAGTTGAAGCCTGTGGATCCCGGCAGAGGGATTCCCAACAGCTGATTGTCTGATCTGTTGTTGTAATAAGCTGCCTCAAGGTTAACTGCTCCTTTCCAAAATTCTGCTTCAAGGGCAACTTCAATCTTCTTGTTTTTTTCCCATGCAAAGCTGGGATTAAAAAGGCGTGAAGGTGTCAGGCCAAGGTTTCCATTATAACCTCCGTCTGTGATGGAATAGGTATTGAGGTATTGATAGTCCCCAATTTGATCATTGCCTGTAATTCCATAGCTTGCCCTGAGTTTACCAAAGTGTAGCCATGTCAGGGCATTACTGAATTTTTCTTTTGAAAAGAGCCAGGCACCACCAATGGCTCCAAAATTTGCAAAGCGATTGTCCGGACCAAAGCGACTGGAACCGTCCCTGCGTCCGGTGAAGTTTACAATGTATTTACTACGTAAATTAAAATTGACCCGTGCATAGCCTGCCTGATAACGGTACTGTGTTGTCTGCTCATTTATAAACCTCACTGTAGTGGCAGCACTAAAATTTGTAATTAGGTAGTTGTTGGCAAAGCCATTGGCGCTCAGCGTCAACTGGTCGCTTTCCTTCTCCTGAAAAGTACTGCCCAAGGTCAGGTTTAAGCTTCCCCATGAAAAATCATGCTTATAATCAAGCTGGGGTTCCACAATCCATGAATTCCTGATGTTTTGGTTACGGGTAGCATTCGATGAGGCGGGCGTAAGTCCAAAAGCGGGATCATATATTGTATTTGGGCTGACCTGTATTTCGGTTAGTTCTGAACAATTGTATCCTAAGTTTGTTTTTAGTTCAAGACCCTGCATGACAACATAACTTATCACTGCATTTGCCATAAGGTTGTTGGTTTGGTTGTGATAGTTGCTGTTGAGCGCAGCGAGCGGATTGGTCCAAGTGCTGCCTTCCCAGTTTAGCTGCCCATTTTCGTCATATAATTCAGGGGCATTTGGGGGCAGTATGCGTGCTATGCGGGAAAGGTCTGAAGATGGAAGGAAGTTTTGATCCTGCCCATAGTTGGCGGAGAATTGTATACTTAACTTCTCGTCTGGCGAATGATGGGTAATATTAGCGTACGCTGTTGTTTTTTTATAGTTAAAGTCTCCGGGAAACACAGTTGTTTCTTTCATAAAGGTTCCTCCAAGAATAAAGCGGGTTGATTCGCTTCCTCCTGTCGCTGACAGCCTCACTGTGTTGTTGTAGGCAGTATTGCCTACAAGTTCTTTCTGCCAGTCGGTATATCGGTTTTGATCCCAAGTTCCATTGACATCGTATTCCCAAGCCGGAATCTCTGTTATGCCATCATTTGCAAAAGCCTCGCGCCGCATTTCTAGATACTGTTCTGTATTTAAAAGCTTTAGTATGCGGGTGGTCGAAATTAATGTGGTGAAGGCTTCAACTGAAAATTTTGTTTTGCCTGCACGACCTCGTTTGGTAGTGATTAATATCACGCCATTTGCGCCACGGGATCCGTAAATTGCGGTTGCATCCGCGTCTTTTAGTACTTCTATAGAAGCGATCAGAGAAGGATCTATTGTATTTAAAGGATTGATATTCCCTCCTGGCAGTATACCGCCAGAGACATCCCTGCTTCCTAAGCTACCGGAATCGAATGGCACTCCATCAACTACATACAAGGGTTCATTACCTGCGGATATACTGCTCTGGCCTCTTATACGCACTTGGTAGCCACCTCCAGGCAAGCCTGTGGTGGAAACGATATCAACACCATTTAACTTGCCCTGCATAGCTGATAGTACATCATTAACGGGTTGATTGTCAATATCTTTTGACGTAATCCGTCCAATACTTCCAGTTCGATCTTTATCTTTAACCGAATAGTACCCCGCATTTATCGTGACTTCCTTAAGCTGCGTGCTGTCTTCGGACAATGTAACCTTTATTGAAGTTTGGCTTCCAATTGGGATTTCCTGTGTGGTATAGCCTAAAAAAGAAAATACGAGAATGTCAGTTGAAGTGGCCGTGATTGAGAAAGTACCTTTTTCATCTGTTACGGCCGAGGTAGTAGTTCCTTTAACAATAACGGTTACGCTTGGAAGCGGTCCGGCAGCATCGATAACTGTACCTGTAATTTGATGTTGCGACTGCTTCGTATAGGTTCTAACCGTTAGTTTGGCGGCATAAATCTGATTGGAAAACAGTATTGCGAAAATAAAAATGCAAAGACAGGAAGGCCTGCCCTTGTTTAATGAAAGATTTTTCATAATTTTAAAAAGGTTAAATGAAACGAGAGTTTGTTTTTCCCAGCCTTCTATGCTAGTTTCGACGCGAGATAGAAGGCTTTTTTTGTTAATTAATTCATCATAGGCATAATTTGGTTTTTTGGTTAATTAAATAAATTAATAGCTGTTGTGTGGTTTCGGATCTGCGCTTCTGTAGGTAAATTCTAAATGGCGAAGATGATAATATAATAACCTGACCCTTCCCCGACTAACTCAGCGAGAATACTAATACGGGCCAGGCATCATCAATGGAAATTATATGATATACATAGTCGAATGGCTAAAGGTTAAATAAACCAATGCAATTCTTTTTATTATACTGAAGTAGCTTGAAAAGTTGAGAAAAACAAAAAAGGCGCGGGTACTCAACAAATCCGCTTCCGAGGTACTGCTAAGAACCTTTTCACACGAATAAGTGAGCCCACGCCCTTTTATAGAGGCGTGAGCATTTACACTTAGTCATCTCGCGTGATTAAAAATTAGCAGTTTTCGGAAACGAGACTCCAAGCGAATGCTTCATATATTTTATAAGAAGTATCGCAAATTTACACAATCATTACTTAATATCAATTATTAAGTAATTCATTTAATTATTCCCAAATATAATAAAAAAATACATACATCTACAGGTGGATGTGTATATTTTTTAAAAAAAGCGGTTCTTTCATCTTTTATAAAACATGCAAGAGGAAGTAATAGAAATAATAATTTCACAGTTAGATTTTTATTTAATTGAAAAAGTAAGAGATATGAGAGTTAATGCAACACCTTATATTTCACAAGTGTCTTTGTCTCAAAAACTGGATTTATCAGAAGGATTTGTAAGCAAAGTTGAAAATCTCAAAGAAAGATCAAAGTATAATATTCGCCTTGTCAATAGGATAGTTAACGTATTTAATTTAAAATCTTATTCAGATCTATTTCCTTCAGAAATTATAAAGAATGACATTGTTCGAATGAGGATAAAATTGTTCAAGAACATAAAATCTCAAGGAAGTAATAGTGTGAATGAAATTTCAAAGAAATCTTACCAGATAATTTCTATAAATCCATTGAGTGAAAAAGAAATGATACTTTGGAAATCTAATAAATTAGATTATTTAACTATTATAAAGTAATTCATATAGTCTCATAATTTTAGGTGAGCTTAAAGGTGCCACTGGGCATCTTTTTTTATATTCAATAGTGCTAAACAGGTATTTATACGGTAGTCATTTCATCATTAAATGAATTATTTTGCTGTTTTAATGATAAAGTATGGAAAACCGTAAAGTATTGTAAGAATGGTTTTCTAGGTTTGTCGTTAATTTGTTTTTATTATACTAAACTATTAGTTGTGCAGAGTTTTTTTATATACATAATTAGCCAAATACTTAAACCGAAAACTAATGAAGATACCTTACTTTAGAAACTTCAGAAAGCTATCGAGAATATCTAAAGCTATTCATAAATGATTTGGAATCTGTATTGATAATATAGATAAGCTACAAGTAGCTCAATCAGAAAAAAATCAATCTTCAACCAATATGAATCATTGTTTATCCAAGCTATTCAAAATGTTCTATAAATATTTATAAAATTTTTAAGTCCGAAGAAAAGAGAAGTTTTCATAAACTATTTAATCTATTCAGAAATTCTAAATTGTCTGCCGATATATCTAAGAGATAATTTTGATTTAGTAAAGAATAGAATTGAATTTTGGAATTAGTAGATAAAATTGAAATAGAAATTGAATAAATAGTAAAAATCAAAAGTCAAGCAAATGCAAAACGATAAATAAATGGTTAAATCTGAAAGATTAATTAAAATAGCATTTGATAAATCAACAGGGGAACTTGTTAATGCCTCTGATCTTTTTGATGAAAGCAAAACTGATAGCTTTGCTGTTAGAAAAGAATTCCAAGATAGAAATGTATCATGGAATTGTTGCGAGTGTGGCCAAGACTTAAATATTTCTGTTAGCAGATATGACCGGCTCTACTTCAAGCATAAATTTCCTCATGACTTTTGCATTCTTACCGACGGTAACTTGTCTCCAAAAGAGCAGGAACAATTTTCAAAAATATTAATTGCAAAAGAAAGTGACAGGCATAAAGACTTAAAAAACAAAATTGGTAACCTACTACAGGCTGTTCCGGGAGTAGATGTTGCTAGTATTTCAGTAGACGCAAGATTCATCATCAAGGATAATGAAAAAAGGAAACCTGATGTTTACTGCAAATATTTTGACAAAGAGCTTGTCTTTGAGATTCAGTTATCGAATCTGTCACTCAGGTATATTTTAAGCCGATATAACTTTTACAAAAAACACGGAATGTTCCTGATTTGGGTTTTGGATAATTTCGACATACATAGTCAGGGAACACTTGAAAGGGATATAAAATACCTGACAGAGTATCAAAATTTTTTCAAGTTAGATGAATCCGTTGCTACTTTTAAGATGGTTTGCGATTATAAGTTTCCTTTCATAACGGAAGATGACAGAGTATTTACCAAATGGCTTAATAGATCTGTGTCTCTTGACGAGTTGAAATTTGATGATGATATATTTCAGGTATATTATTATAATTATTCTCTAAATAAAACAAAGGTGGAGAATGATTTAAAGGATAAGCTTACAGAAAAGAATCTCCTAAAAAAAAAGAATGCGCAGGAGTTAAATGAAACTATTGCCAATGAAAAGGCCGCTAGGATCATAAGTTCGATAACCGCTAGAAAATCAAGTTGTAGTCTGGATTATAGTGACTTGCAACTCGACATTTACGCATTAAGTGATTTCGAGCTCAGAATATTTAATTCTAAATTAAACTTAATAAATAGACATAGAGCCGGAATGCCAATACTAAATTACTGGATTAAAAATTCCAATCACAAATATGACTATTTTTTGCATTTTTTACTATCCTGTAAAGAAATTGAGATAAACTTAAATTTTGAAAGCATAACAATACCAAACTTATTTCAGGAAGTATTAAGCAATAATAATTTGTGTAATGACTTTATTATAAAGTTGCTCTTAAAACGTGGTTATAAAATCACAAAAGAAGATGAACATCTCTATCAGCAGGTGGCAGGTGACGATATGGATAGACTACTTTTATACAAAATGTGCTCATGGCTATCAGATAAGGGTTTAGTTGATGATGTCTTTAAATATTACCAACTATTATTTACACTACAGTCTGCCGCTGGCAAAAAAATTGTAGGATATAGATTTAGTAACTGGGTGTCTCTGGCTAATAATGCAATAGAGCATCATAACAAATACTGGGACTATATAGAAATGGCATTCAAAAAATATGGTGTGTGGGATTTGGTAATGGAGTCTGATAAAAAGGGTACATTTCAAAAAAAATTAAGCACGCTGTACAGCAATATGCCTCACCAGAACTATGACTTTGATGAAGTATTTAGAGATCTTTATTCAGAACTTGAATATTTATAATAAAAACAGATAGAAAATAGACTAACTTTAAACTAAACTAATTATGAGGCCTTTAATATTGGATTACTCGGTAGAACGTACCGGAGAATATAAAGCACTATTTGAATATGACGAGTCACTTTCTTTGAATGTAATACACTCAAACAATACAGTTATCCCATTTATTGATTATCATAATGACAGCGTTAATCTAACCACCACAACGAAAGTCCTCAATGAAAATAATATGGAGAATGATGGCTACAACCAGTCACTTCTGGAGATGACCACCAAAACCAGAGTAATACAGGAAGCAGACGACACGCCAAGCAATATCCTTGAACTGACGACAAAAACTATGGTAAGACAGGAAAGCGATGATTAAAGTTTTATTGATTACCAATAAAGCGGATGTAACCACCGATTTTGTAGTTAAGAGATTAGCGGAGCAAAGTATAGATTTCTACAGACTTAACACCGAAGATTTACTGACTAAGAATGCTTTAAGCTTTAATTTTAAAGAAGATCAATTTACATTATTTGATAAGGCCGCGGGTTTAAAAATAGATCTTTTAGAAATTCGGTCGGTTTATTATAGGAGGCCGTTGTCACCAGATTTTAGTACCGAAAGCTTAACTAAAGGGGAACAGGCATTTATCTTAAATGAAATCACTTATTGGATTGAAGGTCTATATAAAATACTAAAAAACGCCTTCTGGATCAGTCCAGTATTTGCGATTAGGGAAGCCGAGTCCAAAATATTTCAATTACAAACAGCACAAAAATTGGGTTTTAAAATCCCTGATAGCCTTATCACGAATAACCCGGAAGAGGCTTTGGAATTTATTGGAACAACTTCGAAAATTATCAAACCCATCAAAACGGGTTTGATTGATGATGAAATTGGAAGTAAAGTAATATTTACATCGGTTTTTAGTAGTTCCGATGATATAGAAAGAATTAGCGCATGCCCAACATATTTTCAGGATTTTGTTGATAAAGTTGCTGATGTAAGGGTAACAGTAGTGGGAAACAAAGTTTTTCCTGCTTCAATTCTTTCACAGGAGTTTGCTGAAACAAAGGTAGATTGGAGGAATGGTGAAAATCTGAAATTGAAGTATGAAAAAATCACTCTGCCAAAACCCCTAGAAGACTTATGTGTAAAGCTAACCCAGAACCTAGGCCTTAATTTCGGGGCAATTGATTTTGTCAAAGATAAAAACAATGATTTTATCTTTTTGGAGATCAATCCAAATGGACAGTGGGCATGGATTGAAAGACAACTGGATTACAAGATTTCTCAGGAAATCTGTACTCTACTTACTAACGAAATATGAAACGAATTCGAGAATTTTTCTGGCCTTTATTGGACAAGGCAGAACCCAAAACGTTGAGGATATATACCTTAGAAGACATCAATGTGAACAACGAGAATATTGATAAGGTGCTTGATCTTACCCAAAGGACATTTGATGAAGAATTGAGCAGGGGTTCTTCGGTAGAAACAAAATCATCTTTGTTTATCGGTACACTGAGTGTTGTTACTTCAGTAGTACTTGCCGTGACCACCGCATTAATCAATAAGAACGATTTCAGCATATCTCTATTATCAATTGTAGTTCTATTATTTGTTCTTATTGTATATATGATAAGAACAATATGGTTTTCTATTAAAGTATTGGAGAGAAGAAGCTTCCATACAATGCATCATAATAATTATCTTTTGGGAGACGAAAAAATTGAGTTCAGTAAAAAGTTGATTGTTCAATTAATAAACAAAACCAACCAGAACACTGACACGGCAAATTCTAAAGTGAATAACATGGTTATGGCTCAGGAATATTTTAAAAGGGCAATAATTGTATTGTTATTATATTCGGGATTGCTTTTGCTGTTTTTTATTGAAAAGTCCTCTAAAGAATCTGCTAACACATATTCAAGAATCGTAACCGCTGCAAATTCAATTTATATAAATTGTAGTTTACTTTGGTTGACGCTGCTTCTGTTGATGTCATCTCTATTGCTTAACGTCATTTTATATAGAAAGTTTAAAAAAATAAAAAGTGCTGATGAGTCACAAATATAAATATTCTGACAGCATATCACTACAAAATAAAAATGACTTATGTCTGAAATCATTAATAAACACTTTCTAGCAGATTATGATTTGGGAACTATCAGGAATAAATCAAAATTTTTGCTTCACTCAGAAAGTTTAGACGAAATAGATCGACTAATTATCTCTTACATTGACGTGATTTCTGGACTTAGTCTACTTGATTCGAACAGTAATTCCAACAGTATATCTGAACACCGACCTGGTCAGCAAACATTAAATGTTATCGCTACTTGGGGAAATGATATTTCAAATCCTTACATAAGAGGATTATTGTTTGACATACTTCAATGTAATAAAATAAACAAATTCGCTAATGCCAAATTCGCAATTGACACATATTTGAAGATTTGTGAGGTTCGCGACAATTTGAGTTCTAAAAGAGATTATTATATAAGAATTATTAATATCCTTAAAGGATTAGGCAAAGGCAATAAAGCGCTTATACCTATTTATTTTGACACAATTAAAAATGATGTACTTAGCGCGGAAATTTTAACGGAATGCTATTCTATTACAGAACTCGTCAAGGAAATGAATGCACTAAACCTGGAACCAATCCTCTATGAGCCCTTTATTATTAAGATAGAAAACAGTATTGGGTCTTTTCTCGCAAAATCGGAATTTAAACATTATCGCGAGTGTCACCAAGTGCTTGCAATACTGAAAGAAGAAGATTCGATTTTTCATCGTACAGAAATAGCACGTGGATATATTATGGAAGCAAATGAGTTTGATCTCCAGGAAAATGCTTCCCAACACATAATCGCCGAGCTTTACAAAAAAGGACTCAGGATTTTCAAGCTCTTAAATGTAAAAAATGCAGAAACAAAACTGCTGGCCAATAAATTACTTGATATACAGAAAAAAGCCGCCGCTCAACTCAATGGAATGGCTATAAACCTTCCTATTTCCATAAATGTGGAAACAATAGAGTTTCCTGACTTTGACAATATCTATCAGGCTGTTTACTGGTTGATTGGATTTGATCTTGCTTCAAAGTCGGAATCTGTTGAAGAGTTTGAAAAAAGCAAAAATACATTTATGCATTTGCAGTTTCTTAGCTCAACTATTACAGACTCACAAGGAAACACAATCGGTATTAGTGAGGATAGTGAAAAGCGTATATACAGGGATGCTTCCATGAGAAGAGAAATCATTTGTAAAATGATTTTAAAACCTCTTTATGACAAGTTTTGTGACAATTTTGCTATTTCAGAATTGGAAGTCTATGAATTGATTTCACATAGTAAATTTATACCTAAAGACAGATTGGGAATCTACACTCATGGCCTTTATAATGGCTTTTGTGGCAACTTTGTAGTGGCGGTCCACTTGCTACTTCCCCAAATAGAAAATGGCATTAGATTCATACTGAATAATAGAGGCATTATAACAACAAAACTTGTAGATGAGGTCCAAACAGAAAATGGTCTAACTACTAACCTAAACAATTTAAAAAACATCTTACATGAAGACCTAATATTTGATCTTGAAGGACTTCTAAATGAACCATTCGGTGAAAATTTAAGAAATGATGTATCTCACGGACTATGTGGAATTTCTAGGTTAGGTTTAGCTCCTGGTTTTTATACATGGTGGCTTGCTTTAAAATTAAGTTTAGAAATTGAGCAGTACATGCTTGATAAAAAATAAATCAGTAGATATTAAATAATCGATGTTAAATAAAATCTATGAAAATATCCATATTCCCAGCTTTTAATGGCGACTCTATACTTTTGGAAACCGAAATTTCAACTATACTTATTGATGGAGGTTATGTTGACACATATAAAAAACACATTAAACCCAAACTTAAAGAATTAGGAATAAAAGACAAAAAAATATCTCACTTAATTGTAACACATATTGATAATGATCATATCTCTGGAATCATAAAGTTAATCGAAGAAAATAAATTCGATGAACTTATTGTAGTTGAAAATGTTTGGCATAATTCATTTCAACATATTGTAGATATTGACGATGGTCTTGTTTTTAAGGGCAAGGACATTTCCGAATTATCTATAAATTATCTTCTAAAGGAAGGTAATGATTCAAAAGATAAAAATATATCTGCAGTTCAGGGTTCAACATTAGCTTCCTTTTTAAAAAAATATAATCATAAATGGAACTCCGAATTTGACAATAAGGCTATTTCTGTTGATTCTAAATCCGAAATTATTAATAAAGATTTGACTTTTAAAATCCTCTCTCCAAATAATGAAAAACTAAGAGAATTAAAGAAATACTGGAAAAAAGAATTATATATAAAAGGGTTTTCTTCCGATGAAAATCTATCCGATTTCAATGAAGACGCTTTTGAATACATTTTATCTTTAGAAAAAGAGAAAAGAAAACTTCGTAAAAAAAATGTATCCGGTTCTTTCGATATCGAAAAATTATTGAATGATCCATTTATTGAAGACGATGCAGTTACAAATGGTAGTTCAATATCATTCATCATTGAATGTGAAAATTTGAAAATTCTTTTTCTAGCGGATTCTCATCCATCAATCATTATTGAGAATTTAAATAAACATTTTAAAAAAGAAGAATTTCCAATTAAATTTGACTTAATAAAAGTAGCTCATCATGGCTGTAAAAACAATACAAGTCCAGAACTGCTTAATTACATCGACTCAGAAAATTTTATCTTTTCTACAAATGGTTTAAGTCATAACCATCCCGATGAAGAAACTATTGCTAGAATAATATCTAGAAAAACAGTATTTAAAAGGAATTTATATTTTAACTACCCGACACAAGCAATTGCCTCTTTTAAAAAAGATGATTTAATGAAAGAATATAATTTTACAATAATTGAAAGTGTTGAAGATAAACCAATAGAAATTAATTTTAGCAAATGAATAGAATAATAAATCCTCAGCAAATTCAAAGTTCAACAGTAAAAATTATTTATAAAAAAGAACAGGGAACTGGCTTTTTTGTAACCAAAAGCATTATTATAACAGCATATCATACGCTTTTGGATATGGTAATTGATGAAGACAGCATACAAATAATCCTTAATGATTATTCTATACAAAAATGTAGAGTATTATCGATTGATGAAGACAATGATATCTGCCTTTTAAGTTGTGAATATGAAAACCAATATTATTTACCATTAAATAAAATACCCATAAGAATAAATGAAAATTGGGAGTCTTACGGTTTTCCCTATCAAGGTGAGCAAGAAGGATTGCGAATATATGGTACAATAAATCAATTAGTTGAAAATCAAAAATATGATTTTACTATTAATTGTCATGATATAAATACTGATTACAGTTATGATGGACTTTCCGGCTCTTCAGTTGTTTCCGGAAATAAAGTTATAGGTGTCATATTAAAACAGCTAGATGATAAAATCGGTGTTATTTCTATATCCAAAATTATTGATTTATTGCAAAAACAAAACATACCTATCCAATTTGAGGAATCTATAAATGAAATTCCCAAACAACTTGAAGATGACATCAAAAACATCATCTCAAATTATGATGTTATTAATCGATTGGATGAGAGTATTAAAGAAAGTGGAAATTGGATTTTACTTGAAGGGAATCCTGGAACAGGAAAAACTTTTAATGTAGCTTCTTACACTTCTGAGGAAGAAAATGTTATTTTAGGTAAATACTTTACCAAAGTTCCTAATGATGACAAACCTAAAAGTTTAAGAATTTCTAAAGAATATTTTTTAAATTGGTTTGAAGAAACAATATCGTTAACACTGACTGGTAATATTCCGCCAAGAAGCAATGAAACTTTCAATAAAAGAATAGAATTATTAGGCTATTTATTCATAGAATTAGGTTAATATCTAGAAAGAATAGAGAAAACTGGAGTGTTTTTTATTGATGGTATAGATGAGATAACCTACATAGAAGATTTTTTAGGGATTATACCGGAAAATATTCCAAATAATATCAAAATAGTATTCTCTTGTACATCTAAAGAAATATTGCCTAGCAATATAAAAAATAAAATTGATCCAAAACAAAGCATCTTGGTTACACCACTCGATCAAGGTCAATGCGAGTTTTATATTCAAAGAAACCTGAAAGACAAAATTAATTATGAAAGCATCCAGAAAATCGCTTTAAAATCAGAAGGACATCCTTTATATTTAAGCTATTTAATAGATTTCATAAAACTATCGGATATTGCTGAAGATGATGACGAGTTAAATAAATGGATCGACAGCATCCCTGTTATTAGCGGTGATATTGTAAATTACTACAATACAATTTGGGACAAGATTTATGAAGACAAAAATAAGTTGTGGATCTGTCTATTATTATCACAATTAAGACAAGCTATAGAAAAAGATGATTTTTTTGAAATTCTTACACCTGAAATAAGAAGTAATTTTTATTCCATTTTTCCGAAAATTAGTTATTTAATAAAAGGTAATGAATTACTCGAAATTTATCACAACTCATTCAAAGACTTTATTTTAAACAAAATTCCTTTATTAAAGAAAGATTGCAACGATTTAATTGTGGATTTCTGTGAGAAACAACCAGACAATAAGTATTCTATAACCAACAACCTTTATCACTATTCATTATCAAACTTTCCCGAGAAAGCAGTCTGTAATTGCGACCAATTATGGGCAGATAAAATGGCTATTCATCATATAGAACCAGATTTGATTGTCGCAGATATTAAGACTATAATTGGATTATCAATTGAGTTAGGACAAACAACAGAAGTAATTAGGCTATTATTACTACTTCAAAGAATAGACTTCAGATATAATAGTGTCTTTGTAGAATACGCCCATGAAATCACATTAGCATTAATTGCTAATAAAAAATATAATCAAGCGATAAAATATATTGTAAGAAGAGACACATTGCTTATTAGTATTACAGACGCTATCCATTTCTTACAACATTTTTATGAAAATGAGGCTTATGAAGAAATAGATATTTTGACCAACGCATTAGATAGTGAGTATAGAAAATTAATGGATGAAGGCTTAAAAGGCAAAGGGATAAGTTCTTCAACTTTTATTGTAAAGGCACAAACAATAATATTAGACAGTAATAACAATCTTAAAAACTCTCAAGAAGGTTTACATGACTATCTAAACAGATTAAGAAAATTTTCAAAATATTCAGATGATCCAAATAATCATATTGACAATGAAAATTATCAAACTATACAGTTTGTAAGAGATTATTGTTGCGCTTGGTATAACGCATATTTGTTGAGAAAATTCAATATTAATATGGATATCGAAGGGATGATAAAAGTTCCCGGAATAAAAATAAATGAGACCTGGACCGGAATCTATGCTATATCATTGTTAATCTATAAAAAAGAGATAAATAATTTCAATTTAAAAAATCTTTATTCTAATGATAATGAGAAAACATTAATAAAAGACATTGAATTGTTAATTGAAAATTATGGATATCAAAAGGAGGAAAATGTTATTAGAAATATAATTTTAGCACTACTAAACAACACAGTAAGGCCAGATATATTAAAACCAATTATTAGTGAATATTTGTCTTTCAATAAAGTACTTGATATCAAAAACGAGAACGGTGTTGATTTTGAACATTTAAAATATAATAATTTATGTTTACATCATAACTGTTTAGGTTTTTTAGATGAAGATAATGATTTGGAGATTTCGCATAAATTTTGGAATCATACAAGTTGGGAAAATGATTTAATTAAATTAATAGAGGAAATACATTTTTTTGAAGGGAAATTATACTATTATAAATCTGCTAATCTACTAAAAGAAAAATCAGGTTTAATTAAAACCAAATTAGAATTAATAATAAAAAGTATTGGTTTTACATTTGATTATAGAAGTCATTGGGAAAGAGCTTATCAAATACCGGAACAAGTTTTTGCATTAGTATATTCTAAATTAATTAATTTAGTTCATGAGTTTGATTATGAAAGGCTAGAACTATTTTTAGAGTCTGTGATAATTAAGTCAACAAATCAATTAGGTCTATATACTGAAGGTTATCGAAAGGTATTAAATGAAATTATCAAATCATTAATACTAATCGAGTATGATAAAGTGAAAATTTTGCCATTGGTGGAATTATGGCAGGACCATATTCTGCATGGCGTTCAAAACAGATGGGAAAGAACAGAAGAATTATTAAAAATTAATGAAATATATGGCATACTAGGTTTTGAGGATAAATCAAATAATGTTTTTCAAGAAATGTTAAATACTTCTATGGGGCCAAGTTGGTATAAAGAATCACAACTTACTCCAATTAACACAACTTTAAAAATTTTAAAATCCAAGCCAAGTAATGATGTTATTCGAAATTTTGCTTCTCTTTTGGATTATGCTTCCGGGGAAATGACATTTCAGCAATATGTAAAACATAACAAGGAAGATTTTATTAGTTCGTTAATAATAAATGATAGACTAAATGAAGCATTGGAATACTATAAATTTGAAGTTTTACCAAATCCAAAGGTTATAATAAGAAATGCTGAAGTAAGCAATTTTGATGCCCCAAGAATTGGCGACGGATATTCTTTAGGAGCCCGAAACATAACAGAACAAAGTGGAATTTTGAGTGTATTGGAAAATGCAACTATAAATCCATATTTAAAATGGTCTTTATGTGAAATTTTCACTGTAAATGATGATATTTTCAGATACATAATAGACTATGGTAGGGAAATTGCAAATACACTAAATGAAATAGAAAAACTAGAAGATGGAAATATTAATTCCATAAGCAATAGTATTTCAGATTTAGTAGCCTCAAATTTTATAGAAAATGATGATAGGAGGAGTTTACTGTTAGAAATTGGCAAACATCTATCAATCTCTAATGTTAAGAGACTTCAAGAAGATTTGCTAAATCATAATATACAATGGGGGTTAAATGAAGATATTGAAAATAAGGATTCTATTGGGAAACCCAAAGAAAAAGGTAGCATTGATTTATTTAATGATGAAGTAAATAATGATGAAGTATTTAATAAGAATAAATTATTAAAGGAAGGATTAGAAGCTTTTGAAAAAGAAAGGAAAAGTATTTGGTTTAATAACTGGTCAAATAGTACTGATAAAGCAAAAGACAATATAAAATTACTTTTAGAAAATGATAAATCAGTAATGATAAATCTAAAAGAAAATATCTTAAAATTTGATAATGAATATTGGGTTATATGTAAAGAATTGATTTGGTTTCTTGAAAGCAAATTAGATGATTTTCAAATTTCTGAAATATACGAAATTGTGAATAAGCATTTTCACTACATAGTAAGACCAGATGATGAAGTAAAAGAAAAATATACTTGGCTTAATAATGATTTTAATAATCAAAATCCTGATGAATTAGTGACCAATTTTATCATTTGGCATTTAAATCATCCTGATAGCTACATTAGAAATAGAACCTCGGCTATTTTAGATCAATTAGCTATTTATTATTCCTCAGTAATTAAAAATTTGATAGATACTTGCATCTCTAACAAACCTGAACTTTCAACAGAAATATCTAGTCAAATTCTAGTAGAAATATCAAATAAAAATCCCAATTTAATTATTGATTTTCTAAATAAAAATCTTGATATGTTGGATGAAATTTCTAAAATTGAGCATTTTACGATAAAGAAAAATTTAATTGATGTTGCTGTAAATTTGAATAATAAAGGATATAATCAATTGCATTTAAAAATTCAAAGTACGATCCCAAAATCAATTGTACTTACAGGTGAAGTATTCTTAGAGGAAGATTATTTAGATTTGATTCAATATGAAATTGACGACCTAAATGAGGAATTATTATTAGATGAAAAATTTTGTTTAAAGCTGAATAAATTTATTGATGATTATTGTAATTCTTTAAAAAAAGCGGAAGTAGCCAAATCTGATAAATATCTCATACGAAGTTTTTATAGTGAAGAGGATTTCTCCGGAAGATATCAGTATTTGTTAAGACACGCACTTAATAATGCCATATCACATAGAATCGATGAAAATAATATTGAATTAATTAACGAAATAATTAATGACCGTTATGTTTGAGAGTAGAAAAGGTAATAGAGATTCAAGAGCTGACTTTGAGAGAGAATTGAATATTTTGGGAGAAAATTTGAGAAATGGGAAGATGTTTTTTACAGAAGGTACAAGAAAGAGCACACGAGATTTAACAAAAGTTAGATATTCGCCCAATAAAAGGGTAAATCTAAATACAATAACTGAAATGGTCAGGACTCTAGCTATGAGTGTTAATTTTGATAGAGAAAAAATTAATCCAAACATTGAAAATGAATAAAAATAAATATGGAATGCCTCCACCAAAAACCAGATATGAAATGGAGCATAATTTAAGTTTAGTAATTGAGGATTTTATAGGAAAAATAAAATCCGACAATGAGGATTTAATCAAAAATGCAATGTGGTCTACTCACCGTCATCTAAAGGATGTTAAAAAGACCCCCAATGGAAGAATAAACATGATTACTTACAATGAACAAATTAGACTCCAAGCTAACATGTTAGAATGGATGAAAGATATGTAAATCTTGAATCATTGTTTAAATTTATTCTAATCACTTTATTATTAACTCTGTTTGATATGACTTTTTAAAGTTTTTATCTAGTAACAAATGAATATGTAGAACTAATTAATATTTATTATAATATTACGCTACATTAATTTTGGATGGAAACTTCAATTCAAAAAGCTAATTGATAAGCAATCAGTTGGGATTCAAGTTTCCATAAAAAATTACATAGTTGACTCCAAACTAGGAAAATAATCTATAATGTTTCGTTTATCGACTCTCCAATCATCTAGCATATTAAAACAAAAACGACTAATATTGCTCTTTTCTTCAAATGTAAGTGTATTAGAAATAACATTGTTTGAATTTGCTGTATCAACAATTCTTATGAATTCAACATTTCGTGCAATAAAATAAATTACATTGGTTAAATCCTTCTCAATTTTATTTGTAATTGGTTTTGAGTCAAAAGATCTTTTAGCTAACCATTCTAAAAAAATAGATTTAATTTTTAAATTATTTTCAACCTTCCAAATTTTAAGTAATCTTACAATTCTTTGCTCTCTATAATTTAACTTTAGAGATAACATTTGCTTTTCATGATTTGTCTTTTTATATGTTGGTTTTTCAAAAAAACCAATTTTATTGACAAATAACTGAACGTCATTTTTTCCATTTTCAATTAAACGAGTTGGAATTATATCTATTCTTTTAACCTCGTTTTCGAGTTGGATTCCGATTCCAATAGAATGTTTTTGTTCTCTTATTTCTTTAATTTCTTTGATTTTTAATTCGTCAAAGATATAATCAGAAATAGTATCATATACACTAGCAATAGAGCCATAATCTTTTTTAAAACAAAGTTGAATATCTACATCAGAGCCATAAATAGATGTGCCCTTAATAACTGAACCAGTAATTTTAGGCTTCAATGCCAACTCCGATTTAAATTTTGACTGAAAGTTTGATTTTAATTGTTCCGCTTTGTTCAAAAGTAAGGTATTGTCATCTTTGTAATGATTCAATGTTTTATGGAGATAATTTGGGACACTATTAAATTCCAAAAGGACTTTATTCATCTTGTTATCACGTATAGCACCTAAAATTAATCCTCCAGTTCCGCCAACTAAGGCACCCTTACCTGCGGCAACACAAAGTTGACTCCAATCAAATTCGCTGTTTGGGTCATTACTATTGAGTTGTTTAAATGTATTAATAATTGCATTTCCTAATCCAAATATTAAAGCCCCATTTTGAGCATATTTTTTTCCTTTATTCATACTTATATCTTTTCATCAATTTCAAATCCAACAGCCTTTGCATAAGCGTTCAAGTCTATGGCTGCTACTGTTCCAATAGACTGTTGCAAATATCTTGTGAGTTGAAGAAAAAAAGTGACTAAGGAATTTTCTTTTTCACTAAATGTTGTGCTACTAAAAGTCCTTTCAAGGTAGTAATTTGTTATACGTTCCTCAAAATTTGTGTTTGATATATTTTCCTCACCATCATAATTCACATAAAAGCTCCCATAGTCTACTGCACATCCCATTTCAATACTTTGTAATCCAGTTAAACTTTTTAAATGTGATTCAATAGTATTATTATTCTTTGCATAGGTATTAGTACTAGCTAATATACCTCCAACTATTTTTGTCAGTGCTCTAGGATTTTGAGGTATTCCAGCATTAATTATACCAACCGATGTTCTCTTTAATTTCCTTACACTTTCAATTTTCTTTCCTGCATATTCAAAAAAATTATCACCCGCCGCATTACCCTGAAAATCAGGCTTAACTTCAAAAACAGCATATACACCTTCAGCAGGAATATAATGAATGCCGTTTTGGGTAAAAACAAAAGGTGTGTATTGCTGATCGTAAATCACTAAGTCTAATTGATGGCTTAAACTTCCTGTACTATCAATTACAATTGCTTTGTCAACACAATATCTATTAGGTAAATATTTTCTCAGCCATTCTATCCAAACATTTTCTAAAGAATCTCCTTTTGATCCAGGATGCAAAATAAATTCTCTGTTAGTATTTAATTGCGCAACCATTTGATTTTGCAATCCAGCAAATAAGTCACTTATATTTATTTTATTACTCATATCTATATAATTTATTTTTAAATTGAACATAAAAACCAAGTTCAACCTTGGTCTTATCATAACCAATAATCAGCATTAAAGGATTTTTAATTGAAACTTCAGGGTGATTTGCAATTGAATTAATGGCATCTATATCAGTACTGCTGGGTATTGGTAAATTGTTTGGATGAGTGTGCCATTCTCCAAGATAATATTTTTTAGGATCTTCAGTATAGAATTTTTTTAGTTTATCATCTATACCTATTGTATCTCTCTCAAATAAATATGGTGTCCCCTTAAACTTATTTGGTAAAATTGTATCTGTTATTCTTAAATGGGTTTGTGTTTGTGAATAATTACCAATTAAGAAACCTCCAAACTCATTTGGATAATGTTGTATTCCTACTTCAATAATAGTAGATAATAATTTATCATCTATCTCCATTGTTAACCCTAATTCAATTATTTTATACATCAAAACTCATTTAATTTTATTGAAAATATATTGCTCTCATTCGTACTTAAAACAAAGTTTCTCAAACTCTTACTGTCATCACTCAATTTCATGTTAATATGTTTAATGGCAAATTGAACCAATGTACTGATATCATTATATGAAGCCTTGAATGTTGGACTCCAACATCCAGTTGGATTATGTAAATCTTCCATCTCATTCTCCAAAACATTTTCATATTGATTCATTACCCAATTATAACTGTTTGGTTCAACTGAGCAAACAAGGTCTTTAGCATTATTAGTTACTGATAATGTTATAAGTCGATTAAGTTCTAATTTACTTAAAATATATAGTAAATCATTATCCGTAGAACAATCTACTATAATATCATAATGAAGCAGTTTTTTTTGCAATTCAGTATTAGTACTGTTCAATCCTTGTGCTATTTTTGAATCAACATGAAACAATATTGGATTAATTATTCCGACTTCAACAAAAGGAGATATTAAGAACAATTCATTTGATAAATCATCTACTTTATTACAAATTCCTGACAAAAATGAGTATTCTGATCTACATACATTTTCAGGCTCTTTAATATCATAATCAACTACATCAATGCTTGTACAGCCACATCTTGTCAATGTCTTGGCAACCATACTACCTATTGCGCCTATCCCAATAATAAGTATTTTGCTTTTAGTAATATTTTCGGTTAATCTACCTCTTCCAAAGAAATAATCATAAGAACAATTTTTAGTGATACCCCATACAATATCTTCATTAATAAATCCACCTTTCCATACTTTGTCTACTTTATAAGACTCAATTGGAAATTTTCCGATTTCTAAAATAGCAACCTGCCAGTGTATTTCTTTATCTGATATCCTATAACCTATTAAAAAAGGAATTGGTTTTCCATTCAGTTTTAAATTGGTTTTCTGAACACTATAGAGGAAACTATGCAGATTTTGATCAACTAAATCTTCAAAATCTCCCCAATTGCTTATTATAAATTTACCCATCCTAGCAGGAGGACTATCTAATAAAACATATATACCAAGGTCTTTGTTTGGCAATTGTTTTATGGCAGTACTCCATTTGCACTCTGTAACCTTTTTACTTAAAGAATCTCTAAATTCCTGAATAATATTATTAAAAATAACCTTTTCATGATACAGTCCGTTATTTATTTTTGAATACTCGAAAAAACCAAATTGCTGATTGCTGAAAATATGGTCGACTTCAGTAAACAAAAAAGAAAAATGATTGCCCTTAAATTCTTTAGGCTGTAAAATCAAATGTTCATAATGCTTGTCATTATCTTTATTTAAGTAATATTTCCACATCCATCTTTTTAGTGAATTAATATCGATCTCAATTTTTTTCTTTAAATCAGTCTGGTGAGAAGTGTGTCTGCATATAGATCCATCTCCCATCACATGACCATATTCTAAATAATCGCTGTTGGAAAAAGTAATAGATTCTGTATCCATTCTTTTTAATGGGTACTCAGGATAAATCTTAACATCAAAAAACAAGCAATCGTCTGTTGACTCAACTGGAACTTTAATTTTTCCAACTATATTAAATTCTAAATCTGAACTAAATGAGGTCTCAATTGAAATCCCATTTAGTTCAGAAAAAATTTGCTGGATTGTATTTAGTCTTTTGTCTATCATTTAACCGAATCTTTCATTTTTTGGTGGATTAGAATAGAATCCGTTTCCTTTGTTTTCGTATTTGTTGTCACTTCCTTCTTCCTCAAGAAATTTTGAATTTTCAGGGAAATACGTTTTGATATTTTCATCGTTATCCTCAATTCTTTCAAGCATATTCTTCATATCATCAGACAGAGTCTGTCTCTCTGTTGTCGTTAAAGTATCGATTAAATCATTAGAACCATTTCCTGGATCTTTCAATGTAAAACTTTCACCGGTAACTTCGTCTCGGATATATTGCAATACGGTTTCTAGCTTACTCCATAAATTCCCCGACACATCTTTATTGTCAAAAGCTTTAATTGTAATCAATTCTAAAAAGAAGGATTTCGCAGGGTTATTATACTTGGTATTCTTCCAGACTTTAAGCAGACGGATGATCTTTCTAATGGAATCTTTTTCTTTTGTTGCTCTATCTTTAATATTTTTGATTTGGGCCTGCACATTGGTTTTAATTCTCTCACTGCCTTGGTCAAAGTTTCCATATTTGTAGTAAACGTAGAGATTAAGGTTTTCATCATCTTTGTATTGATCTCGATTTAATTCACGCCCTGGTACAACATCAATTTTTACAACATCCCCGTCTTCATCTGCAAAAAACTCAATCCCAATAGAAACTTTTTGCTTTCTGACATTTGCCTCATCTTTGTATTTCTCATATAAAAAATCAAAAACATCTTCGTACATCTGCTTTAATGTGCCATTAGAACCAAACGCATTTCTTTTAAAAGGGCATACCATATCAAAATCAAATTTGGTATTCATAGCAGTATTTTTTGCATAGGAACCAGAATTAAAAGGAGAGTAAATATTACTTTCATACTTCTGCTCTAAAGCCTCTTTAACTTCTTTGTTTTTGTCTTTGTGCTTATTTAAAAGCTCCTCCTCTTTGGTAATTTGATGCGTTTTAATTACCGAATCTAAGTGTAAACTCTTATCCATATTTATAATTATTTAATTGCTTTCATTGATATTAAATTGTCTAAATTATCTTTTGTTGTAGCATTTGCATCGCTCCTTAAATATTCTTTTCCAGCACTCTGAACATATGTTACCTTAGATTTAATACTCCATCCAGGATAACCCCATACTACCGTCTTAATAATATTCGCTTTTTTTAGTAATCCTATGGTATCTTCTTCTGAAGTTTTAATACCCATGTTGAAAGAATCTCCGTCATTTACCGGATGCAACATTACATGTGTAATATTATCATTTGAATCCTTCCACACGCCAGATATTAAATAATTTGCTGATTTGCTCATATTTTTTTGTTTAAGTTAAACCTCTCATATACATTGTAATGCTATATAAATTTCATAAATTGCCATCGCTATGGAAAATTTTAAAAAAATTTAAGCATTACTATATAAATGAAGTCAAATAATAGAGAGGTTGCAACTTTTGATGAGAAATGCAGAGCGCTTCAGGAGGTTTACACTTCGGAGTTTTATGCTATTCTTTTCAAACACGCTATCATAAGGCTTAAGACTGTTTTTGGAATCAAATACAATTATCAAAAGGGGTTTAGGGGTATTATGATTGAAGACATGATTAATGATACGATCGAAGCCTTTTTAAGAGAAGGGGGTCGGAACTGGTATCTTGATAAGTTTCCTGATTTCCGAAAGCAAGTAATAAGTGCGTTAGATAGTGTTATTTCAAACACATTAAACGCCGAGCTTGATAAAGCAAATGAAACATTTGAAATTATGGATAATGATGTCGAAATGTCTTTTGACGATTCCGATTACCAATCATTATTATCTATATGCCATGATGAATTAACAGCTATGGGAGCCACAGATGATGAATTATTATTGTTCGAACCATATATAATTAATGGTATGAAACGAAACGACTTGTCAGAGTTACTAGGCATTGGTATCGATGAACTGACAAATATTAAAAAGCGATTAGATCGCAAGTTACCATTTATAAAAGAAAAATTGAAAGTGTTGAATTATGAAAAATAACTTCATCAAAAAGATAGACGAGGCAATTATCTCCCAAATTATTGACGGAGATTCTAGTACCTATGATGAAATTCTTAAAGAGGAAGGTTTCGATATTAATGATATTGAAAATTATGCTCTTAAAAATTTCCGTAAACATTCATTTCTCTTAAAAGGTTATATTAATAAGCAGAGAGACAACGATTTATTAGAAAAAGCTTCTGCATTACTACAAAGTGCAATCGAGAAAAATATTGACAAACCAATTAGTTATTTAAAATCTTTAATTGCAAATAATCAATTTCAGGTACAATATAGAAATTTAGATAATCTAGGAATTGATGAGATTAAAGAAATTATTAAAGATCAAAATTTATTAGAACTACTGGAACAATTGGAAAATGATCAGAAATAGTAGAGGTTCAAATAGAGCTAAAGCGCTATTGGAAGAAATTGGCTTCGATGAAATTACTGATATTCCTTTGGATATTTTTGTTGCCGGACTTGGAGCAACATTAATCGAAGAAAAATTGCCAAGCTCGGACGGTAAAATTATCAGAGGTAATTCCAAAACATTAATAAAAGTAAACTCCAATATTCAGTTTGAAGAGAGAAAAAGGTTTACTGTCGCCCATGAAATCGGACATTTTTTACTACATGACAAACTAGATTTAGAAATTCACGATGAAACACCCAATACACTAAACTGGTTTAATAATGCAGAGCAGCAAGCAAAAAAAGGAATTCAGGAATGGGAAGCTAACGATTTTGCATCAGAGCTTTTAATGCCGGAAGATATAATACGGAAAGCTGCATTTAAAAAAAAATTCTCTCCAGATTTAGTAAAAGAATTATCAGAAAGATTCAAAACCAGTTTAACCTCAATTATTTATAGATTATTATCATTAAATATCTATCCCTTATTTGTTGTTTTTATTAATAATGGTCAAGTTAAATATTGGAGTAAGTCAGATGGTTATTGGATAAAGATTAAAGAAATTACTAAATTATCTCCTCCTGAAGATTCTGTTGCTCAAGAATATATTGATGCTAAATATGATTTTTTATATTCAGGAAAAGATAAAGCGCAATCAATATATAAATCTACATGGTTCGAATTAAAAGATGATGAGGATGATAGCGATTTTTTCGAATATTGTATTCCCTATAAGCAACTTAAAACTATAATAAGTGTAGTTTGGGAAGAATAAAGCATATTATTGTTTCTAATCTTTTGTACAATTAAATCTAAATATTACAAATTGTTTATTGGAATACACTTGTTCAAAACTAGATTGATATGATGCATAAAATGACTTTTATAAATCTTGAGAAACTTATATAAAATAAATGACTATATACGAAAATGAACCAAAAACATGGAAAGATTTACAAAACAAAGTTGCGGAGATTTTAACTGTATGTGGCTATCTGTGTGAAACAGAAAAAGACATAATTACGGTGAGGGAAAAAGTTAATGTTGATGTGTATGCAGAAATAAGCAACCAAGTGTCTAGAAGCGTAATTATTTGTGAATGTAAATTCTGGAAAAAAAAAGTTCCAAAACATGTTGTGCACTCCTTTCGTACAGTTATAAATGACTATGGAGCCAATTATGGACTTATAATTTCAAAGATGGGCTTTCAGAGTGGGGCATTTAATGCAATTAAAAACACCAATGTTCAATTAGTCAATTGGCCTGAATTTGAAAATACCTTCAGGGCAGAATGGATCAGAAAAAAATTAATTGCCATTTCCAAGACGACAAAACCTTTATATGATTATGTTGGTGTCGGTTTTATGGTGTTCTTTAAAGAACAACTTTCAAAACTTTCTCAAGATGAACTTGAAAAATATCACTACTTGACGGAAAAATATTTTAACCCCGTTTTTGCCTCAGCAAATATTGATTACAAAAATGAAGAGACCAAAGAATTTGACATAGAAATGTTTGATAATTTTCTCCCTCATTATATGAGAGAATTAAATATTATTTTTTGTACTTCATATGAAAATTATTTTCTTCATTTAGAAAAAATCTGTACCGAAGGATTGGTCGAATTTGACAAATTATTTAAAGAAGAATTACGTCTATAAAATTAAAATTTCACAAACAATGGAAGTCGAAAGTTGTTATTTTTACACGCAAAGAGCTCATCCCATTGAAAGAAAATTTGACACTTTACGATTAGCAAAATGGCTAGTCGAAAAGGGTAACGTTTAATATTTTTGCTTAAATATTTATTTAAGAGTTTCAAAAAATGTTAAAAATTGGTATTAAGTGTTCGATACACCCCTGACAGCCAATAATTACAAAAACAACGCCATTGGAATCCAATGGCGTTGTTTTTGTAATTATACTTCATAAAATCTATTAACGTAATTTGTATTGTTTCAAAAACACACAGCGTAGTATTCCTTTTTTGTGTATTATTGTAATACTGTACGCTTTTTTTAGTAGGGCTTATACATCTATCAAGAGATAGATATTAGATATAAGTAGCGGTGTCTGCAAGTTTAGTGTCAACCAAATCAACTTCATTTAGTATCATGAGCAATTCCCATAAGTTTTTCGAAAGGTGTTCTATTAGCGCATCTCTAAATGATTTAGCGTATCGAGATTATATCGCAGCAAGGTTTCTTCTCAATAATGAGTTTATATTACAAGGACTTACTCTTGCCAGTACTGCCGTAGAAAAGTATCTAAAATCTATATTAGTTTATCACTCGACTGAGAAAAAGAACTATCGTTATCATTTTGACAATATTGAAAAGCTAAAAAATGTTTTGTCAAATATCTATGACATAGATGCATCATTTGATCCGGTGTTTTTATCTATACTTCGGAAAGCTTATAAGATTAGATATTATGATCATCTAAAAGAGCCAATCCTGATAGGAATTTATTTAAATCAATTTATTGGAGAATTTGATGCTGCAATTCATGATTTAGAAATATTCATTATGAAGAGGCAAAACGGCAACAGTAGATTTACAAATTATTGGCGAGCAATTGACAAAGAAGACCCAAACCTCTTTAAGAATAATTATCTACTAAATCAACAAGACAAAAAAGAGTTCATGGAGACACCTGGTTTCGCATTCTCAATTCATATTCAGGCGGGAACTTCGGCTATAGGTTTTGAGAAAACAGTCAAGAGTAAAGAAATTGCTGCTAAATATGAAGGTTATTTAGCAGCCTTTGAGGAGTTTCAGCAAGAATGGGAAATTAAATAAATTTAGTTTGTCATTCTCATCACCGCATATTAGCTGAATTGATATGATTTTGTGATATATGCAAATGAGGCGTCTGCGCTCAATTAATCTATTACACATAAAAAAGAATAATCTACAATTATGCCAAATTTAGAAGGATTAGGGTTACAGAATTTTAGGACTTTCCAAAAAAAAGAAAATCTTGAATTTGCCCCCATTACATTAATCACGGGTACAAATAATGCAGGAAAAAGTTCTGTTTTTAAAGCAATACAATTTTTAGTTGATAATTTTAAAGATGGAATTGTTTTAGAAACCTTAGATTTTAAGGCTATGAAACATGAACTTGGAAATCTTGAACGTATCTATAACCGAGTTACAATGGAAGTTTTTAAAAACTCAGAAATCCAAAACAGTCAAAGTATGTATTCTAGACTTTCGGATTATCATGAAAAGAATGACAACTATTCAAGTGAACTGCCAATTTTTGAAGAGAATGAAGATTTAGTATTTGCTTTTCCGATAAAGTTTGGAAACAGTCGAGAAATATCTGCGACTATGGAGATTAGGTATGAATTGAAACGATCTATACCTCATAATTCAACTAAAGAAGCTTTAGTAGTTTACCATGATATTAAAAATATCGCTATTGTAAAAAATGGAGAATATCTACATTGGTCTAATATTATCGTATTCAGAGAATATCACGATGAACCTGGTGAATGGGAGATGTCAACAAGTATTTATTTAAAAAAAATCATTCAACTTATCACAGACACACCTTTTGTCGAGATAAAAGAAGGAATTAAACCAAATAAAAATACTGAAAACTATTTTACTATTGATTTATTTAGTAGAATTAAAAAATATGGAGGCATTTTTTTTGACTTCCCTTTTCCTAAACATAAAAAAGATGGATATGAAAGTTTTATAGAAAAACTTATACAAGGTCAAAGTTTATTTTCTGATTATTCAGAATTATCAGAAAAAGACAAATTAAACCTATTAGCTATAGAAAAAAAGATTATTAGTGAACTTTTTAAAGGAAAAAATAATAACCAATCTAAAATTCTTGAATGTTTCAAACATCGTTTTTCTAGTATTATAGATGGGATGGAGAGAGACATTGTAAGTGCTGAACTAAAAGAAAAGGAACCTGATGAAAAACCGGAAACTAGCGAAGAACAGAATTTGCGAAGTCTTTTTAAAAACTCATTTCAAACAACTGCTAATAGCGAACTTTTTAAGAGCCTATTAGAAGCAATAGAGAAAGATTTTTCAGACGCTGTTCAGAAAAAAATTGATAGTTTAAACAAAGTTTATTTTTTACCAACTACAAGAGGTAAAAATAGAGAATGGTTTATTGATGAGCAAAATAGTGAAGATATTCAGATTGTGAGAGATTTCTCTGCTATATATTTAAAAAAATATCCACAGATCGAAAATTTTGTAAACTTTTGGATTGGAAATGGAGAGATTAATGAAGTGGACGAAAATGGAATGAAGAAACAAAAGGGCTTCAAAATAGGAAAAGAACTTTTTGTATTTAGAGATGAAGCAATAGGATTAACCAAGATTTTTTTAGTCAATTTTGACGGAACAAAAACTCCTCTAGTTGACTTAGGTTATGGAATATCTCAGTTACTGCCAATTATTATGAAGATAGCTATTATTGCTTATAAACATCAATTACCTTATGAATATGATTTTGATCATCAAGATGGTTCCCATAGAGAAACAATCTATTTTAATCCTTCCACATTATTAATCGAAGAACCTGAAGCTAATCTACATCCTTCTTTACAGTCAAAAATGGCGGAGTTATTTATAGATGCCGCATCGAGGTTCAATATTCAATTCCTTATAGAAACGCATAGCGAGTATCTAATTTATAAATTTCAAGAATATATAGGTCGAAAAATAGTTTCTCCAAACAATGTTAAGATGTATTACTTCAATCATCCTAATGATGTTAGACAAGGGGTGAAAAATGAGTACATTAGTAATGTCCAGATAGATAAAGATGGAAGTATCGATTATAACAAGTATTTTGGAAAAGGTTTTTTTGACGAACAGACTAATTTGAAATTAAGTTTGTTTAATATTCAAAGAAATAGCTTTATTGAAGATTATGAAACAATTAAAGAAGAACTGAAAAAATCTAATGAAACGCTGAAAGACTATGATACTAAAATAGAAAAAATCAGTATAGAACTAGTAACTGCAACTTCGGGAAAAAATGAGTTGGAAGAGCAACTTAATGGAATTAAAAAAGAGAAAGAGTACAAAGAATTAGAACTTCAAGAACTGCTAAAAAGGCAAGAAGAGAAAATTGATGAATACACATCTAAAACAGATTATTCAAAATATGTAATTGAAATTGAAAGCATTATAGATAAAACTAAGATTGACAATTCAAAAACACTTCAGTATCTATCAACAGGTAAATTTCTATTAGAAAATTTAGACAATAATGCTGATTTTGCGCCGGTTATTATACAATATGGCCGAGCAGTTGAATTTGAGATGATTAAATGGGTGAACGGTTTTAAAAACTTGGTTAGTTCTACAGATAAAAACTTATGGAGTGCAGATATTAATTATAAAGATGAATTAGATGATATTTTTACCAATTTAAGTATAGTGAAATCAAATCTTGATACGATTAGTTTTGGTTTAGGAACAGCTAATGAAAAGAAAATAAATTTTCATCATTTAAAAAATTTTACTAACAACAGTGCTACGAGTTATACATTTGGGAATCTAACCCAAATCTTTGAATTATTTTTTTATATCTCTCCAACAAAAAATGCAACTTATAATTATAACACTGTTCCTTTGATGGTGGCATTTTCAGATTATCTAAAAAATATTTGGGCAGATTATAATACAGCAGAAGGATTATTCAATACATGTCGAAATATTTTAAATTTGAGAAATTGTGCTGGACACACTTATAGTGATAGTGTTTGTACTAGTGCTATTATTGACAAGAGTACAGCAGAAAATTACGTTGCTAAGGTTGAAGATATTTTTAAGTGCTTATAACATAATTTTTATGTAAATACTTTAATAATGTAAAGCTTCGCAATTGTAGATATTAGTTATCATGATAGAATTAAATTGTTTTTGAGGTCTATCTTATGTATCAAAAAATGTCAAATGGTTTTAAGTGTTTTACATGTGATCCCTTATATTCCAAACGAAGACGAGCAACGCCATTGGAAGACAATGGTGTTGCAGTTTCATATTTTTACTTATTTTAGAGTTTCAAAAAATGTTAAAATCGGTACAAGGTGTTCGACTGTGATCCCTGACAGCCCACCAAGAAACTCCTTAAGAAATTAAGGAGTTTTTTTATGCTTTATATTTTTACAATTCGCATGTTTTTTAAAAGCCATAGTATGGGACCAATCCAAAAACCTGGGGGAAAATGTCAAAATAAAATCAGAGATTTGCAATCTAAGAATTAGACATGACTCCTATCGAGCTTTTATAGTTTATAAATCAAAAGGCACAAGTATTAATTTCTTGTGCCTTTTGCGTAAATTATTTTGTTATCTATTTGCTTCTCCTTAAAGAAATTATCGATTGCAAGACAACTGAAATCATTACAAAAAACAATCCGATATAAAATGAAGTATTTACTTCTTTGCTTTCATCAAAAAAAATAAATGCTAATATAATTGCGTAAATTGGTTCCAGATTAAAACTAAGATTAACAGTAAAAGCAGGAATCTTTTTCAATACTTCGGCAAAAGAAACATACAAGCCAACAGTACAAAAAGATGATAATAAAATTAGATAAAAAGTATCTTTCAAATTAGGAATAATACTTTTCGCAGGGAAAAAATAAAGGTAAAAAGGAAGTAAAATCCCTAAACCAATCGTCCCGCCTATCATTTGATGATAATTAATAATTTTACTATCGTAAATTTTCACAAGTTTCTCATTGTAAATTGTATAAAGTGCCGCAAAAGCCGATGAAATAACACCCAACACGATGGCTAACTGATAAGAAGCATCAAAATGAAAAATTAGACTGATACCTAACAATGTCAGTGCACTTAACAATAATTCAGAGAATTTAAACTTCGACTTGTCAATCAAAGGTTTGAAAACCGCAGTAAAAAAACTTGTCAAACAGTAACAGACAACACCTATAGAAATATTAGAATATTTAATACTTGCATAAAAGAACACCCAATGTATGGTAATTAGCAAGCCAATTTTAGCAATATTAAACTTTTCTTTTGATGTAGTACGGTCAGCTATTCTAAAAAGTTTTAGAATCAGAAACAAAATGACAGCAGAAAATAATACTCTGTACCATGTTAATAAACCTTCATTAAGCGAAATGAGTTTTCCAAAAACGCCGGTAAAGCCGGCAAGTATTACAGCGAAGTGTAATAATAAATATGATTTTTTCATAAAAAATTATCTACCAA
>NZ_MUGS01000049.1 GCF_002222055.1 Flavobacterium araucananum | reverse complement strand
GATCTCCAATTCTGTCCTTGGAGCCATATAAGCTTCCATTGATCCGCTAAAATCTGGATCAGGTAATGAACGCTTGTCCAGTTTGCCATTGATTGTCAAGGGAAAAGAATCCATAACAACCAAAGCGCCAGGAACCATATATTCAGGTAAAACCGCTCCAAGCTCTTCCAAAATCAAAGACTCTTCCAAAACAACTTCTCCCTGATCCAAAACATAATAACCAACCAGCGATTTAACAACACCGGACAAACTCTCTCTTTCCTTAACCAAAACACATGACTGACTAATACCTTCAATACCCGATAGGGCATGCTCGATCTCTCCAAGCTCTATCCTGTAACCACGAATCTTTACCTGGTCATCATTACGGCCAAGGTATTCCAGATTGCCATCAGCAAGCCAGCGTACCAAATCGCCTGTCTTATACAACCTGTCATAACCTTTTAATAAATCCTGCTCCGTTGCAAATGGATTGCTTATAAAACGCTCCGAGGTTAGATCCAAAAGATTTAAATATCCCCTGGCCAAACCGGCTCC
>NZ_MUGS01000048.1 GCF_002222055.1 Flavobacterium araucananum | reverse complement strand
TATAGAATAAAATATACAGGATCAAATAATTACGATTTTGATGATTTTTGTTTTGAGAGTCGTTTCTTTCAGGAAATAGTATTGTTTCGGGATGCTTTTTTAAGATAATTAGGCATAAAAAAGTAGCGATTTAATACATTTTGTAAATAATAAAACAATGAAAACGTTTTCGTTTTTACTAAATGTTAAAGCTTATAAAAAAATCTTTTTTTGTTTCGATACTTTCCTTACTTTCGCACCCAAATGAGAAAGTTAATAGTATTTTTAGTATTCATGAATTTGCTTCTGTTCGGCGGAGGTCAATATCTCAATGCTGGTACTCCACAAAACTTTCATCAACACACTCTTGAGAAAAAGCACCGGGTAAAATTTACGAATCAGGATCAGGGCAGTTCAATCATTGAAGATGCCGATGTCGATCTTGAAGAAGAATATCTTGGAAGTGATGATCTTAAAGATGCACTTACGAATAAGTTTTTTGCAACAAATTACAGTTTACTTGACAATTGGTACCTTTCCTTTTCAAGTCAGACTATTGTAAATGATTACAATCGTTTTAAAATCTTCGTGCCATTTTGTGGCCAGTCAAATCCTATTTACATTACCCAACAGGTTTTAAGAATTTGATTCAACAGTATACATCGGTTACCTAAGTTGTGATCCTGCATATTTTGTTGATGTAATTTTTTCTCTACCTCATCTTATATGAAAGTTAAACTCTGACTAAGGCTACCTGATGCATTTTTTCATCTAAAGGAATCTCTGTATTCCAAGCATTCAATCGCTTAATTTTCAAACTAAATCATGAAAAGAATTATCTTGTTCACAGGCTTAATAGCCCTAGTGTGCCTTACTAGTTGTACAACTAAAAAAGAAGAAAAAGAAGAAGTGGAAAAATTTACCGCAACAAATCCGGTATTAATGGACACTTCGTTTGTAAAAGAATATGTTTCTCAGATTAAATCTGTACGTAACATCGAAATCCGTGCTCAGGAAAAAGGATTTCTACAAAATATTTATGTAGATGAGGGTCAGTTTGTAAAAGCAGGACAATTATTGTTCAGAATTATGCCAAACATGTATCAGGCAGAATTGCTAAAAGCACAGGCTGAACAAAAATCAGTAGAGATTGAATTGCAAAATTCAAAATTATTAGCAGATAAAAATATTGTTTCTAAAAATGAATTAAGTGTTGCTCAGGCAAAACTACAATCAGCAAAAGCTGAGGTTGCATTAGCAAAACTTCACTTATCATTTACAGAAATAAGAGCTCCGTTTGACGGAACGATCGACCGTATTCCATTAAAATTAGGAAGTCTTATTGACGAAGGCGAATTAATGACAAGTCTTTCAGACAACAGTCAGATGTTTGCTTACTTCAATGTTTCTGAGCCGGAATATATACAATACCAAACAGATGTAAAAGACCGTGCTGATAACAAAGTAAGCCTGGTTTTGGCAAATGGAGATACTTTTAAAGAAAAAGGAAAAGTAGAACTTATCGAAAGTGAATTTAACAACGAAACCGGAAATATCGCTTTTAGAGCAAGATTCCCAAATTCAGGAAAATTACTTAGAAATGGAGAAACAGGACAAGTCAAAATGTTAGTTCCTCTTAAAAATGCCATCATAATTCCGCAAAAAGCAACTTATGAAATTCAGGATAAAAAGTATCTTTTTGTTATCGATAAAAACAATAAAGTAAATTCCAGAGAAATTACAATTACAGGCGAAATTCCTGATTTGTATGTGGTTAAAAGCGGAGTTACTCAAAATGACAAAATTTTACTTGAAGGAGTTCAGAAAGTAAAAGAGAATGACAAAATTAAATATGAATTTCAATCTCCAAAAGAGGTAATGAATCATTTGCGCGTAAAAGCAGAGTAAGTAGCAGTATTCAGTGTCAGTATTCAGTAAGAGTTTGTGGTGTTTAGTAGCAATTTGCTTTTCACATTTTACAGTATACATTTCACCTATTATCATGTTTTACTCCTATTTGGTTTAATCATTAAAAAAATATAAAATGTTTAATAAATTTATTCAAAGACCTGTACTGTCGATAGTAATATCGCTTATAATTGTCTTTTTAGGGGTATTGTCGGTATTAAATTTACCTATTACACAATTCCCTACAATCTCACCTCCAATGGTGAATGTTACCGCAGATTATCCAGGATCTAACGGTGAATTAATGATCAAGGCGGTTGTAATTCCTCTGGAAAGAGCCTTAAATGGTGTTCCCGGAATGAAATATATGGCTTCTGATGCCGGAAATGATGGTGAAGCTACTATAAAAGTAGTGTTTAACTTAGGAACAGATCCTAATCAGGCTGCGATCAACGTTCAAAACCGTGTAGCTTCTGTTACTAATAAATTACCTCCTTTAGTAATTAGAGAGGGAATTAAAATTACCCGAGAAGTGCCTAGTATGTTGATGTACGTGAATCTTTACAGTACAGACAAAAATACTGACATGAAGTTCTTGTACAACTATGCTGATATCAACGTATTATCTGAATTGAAAAGGGTAAACGGTATTGGTTCGGGAGATATCTTAGGAACACGTGAATATGCGATGCGTATCTGGTTGAAACCTGATCGTATGTTGGCTTACAAAATTTCTGCAGATGAGATCATGGATGCTTTATCTAGTCAGAGTTTAGAAGCTTCACCTGGTAAAACAGGAGAAAGTTCTGGTAAACGTTCTCAGGCATTTGAGTATGTATTAAAATATTCAGGACGTTTTACAACCAAAGAACAATACGAAAATATTGTAGTAAAATCAAACGCTAACGGCGAACTTTTACGTCTAAAAGATGTTGCCAAGGTAGAATTTGGTAGCTCGATGTACGATATTTATTCCAACTTAAATGGTAAACCATCTGCGGCTATTGTATTAAAACAATCGTTTGGTAGTAATGCGAATCAGGTTATTGAAGAGGTTAAAGCCAAATTAGAAAAAATCAAACAAAGATTTCCTAAAGGAATGGATTATGAAATTTCGTATGACGTTTCTAAATTCCTGGATGCTTCTATCGAAAAAGTAATCCATACGCTGGTTGAAGCTTTTATTCTGGTAGGTTTAGTAGTATTCCTTTTCTTAGGAGACTGGCGTTCGACGGTTATTCCGGCAATTGCAGTACCAGTATCATTGGTAGGTACGTTTGTGTTTATGTCGTTCTTTGATATTTCATTGAACTTAATTACCTTATTTGCCTTAGTTCTGGCTATTGGAGTCGTCGTCGATGATGCGATTGTGGTAATCGAAGCTGTCCACGCCAAGATGGAGGAAGAGCATCTTTCGCCACTTAAAGCGACTAAAAAAGCGATGCATGAAATCGCAGGAGCAATTATAGCAATTACATTCTTAATGGCTGCCGTATTTATTCCGGTTGCGTTTATGTCCGGTCCGGTTGGGGTGTTTTACAGACAGTTCTCTGTTACGATGGCAACGGCTATTATCCTTTCTGGTATTGTAGCTTTGACTTTGACACCGGCACTTTGTGCGATGATGTTAAAAAACAATCACGGTGAGGTTAAAAAGAAAACGCCTGTAAATGTATTTATAGATGGATTTAACAATAAGTTCAATTTAGCACAAGGTAAGTACCAAAATCTATTGGCCAAAATTGTAAACAGAAGAGCCGTAACGATTATTGCACTTCTTGGTTTTTGCGCCGGTACATGGTTGATTAGTAGTTCTGTTCCTTCCGGATTTATCCCAAATGAGGATCAGGGTATGTTTTATGCGGTTATTCAGACACCACCGGGTTCATCTTTAGAAAGAACAAATAATGTCGCAGAAAGATTGCAAAAAATTGCAGAAACAATAGACGGAGTAAAATCAGTTTCTTCATTAGCAGGTTATGAAATTCTGTCTGAAGGTACAGGTTCAAACTCAGGAACTTGTTTGGTCAACCTTAAGGATTGGAGTGACAGAAAACATTCTGTTCTTGAGATTATGGCCGAAATGGAAGAAAAATCTAAAGACATTGCAGGAGCTAATATCGAATTTTTTCAACCACCTGCTGTACCGGGATATGGTGCTGCCGGAGGATTTGAACTTCGTTTACTAGATAAAACAGGTTCTGGAGATTATAAAAAAATGGAGAAGGTAAATAACGATTTTGTTAAGGAGTTAAATACACATCCGGAATTATCGAACGTTTTTAGTTTTTATAGTTCTAGTTTTCCTCAATACATGATGAAAGTAGACAATGATATGGCACAGCAAAAAGGAGTTTCTATCGAAAACGCCATGAATACTTTGTCAACTCTTGTGGGTAGTAACTATGAAATTAGTTTTATCAAATACGGAATTAACTATAAAGTAATTGTTCAGGCTTCTCCGGAGTATCGCTCTCAGCCAGACGATATCTTAAAGTTGTATGTAAAAAACAACCGTGATGAAATGGTTCCTTTTTCTGCTTTTATGAGATTAGAAAAAGTATACGGACTTTCTGAAATTACAAGACATAACATGTACACTTCTACACAAATTAGTGGTTCTGCAGCACCGGGGTTTAGTTCTGGTACTGCGATTAAAGTAATTCAGGAAGTTGCAGCTAAAAAATTACCAAGAGGTTATGATATTGACTGGGCAGGTATTTCTGCTGATGAGGTTGCACAAGGGAATCAGGCAATTTGGGTATTCCTGATTTGTTTAGGATTCGTGTACTTGGTATTGGCAGCGCAATACGAAAGTTTTATTTTACCATTATCAGTAATTCTTTCTTTACCAGCCGGTATTTTTGGAGCTTTCTTATTGTTGAAATTAACAGGATTAGAAAACAACATCTATGCTCAGGTAGCGATGGTAATGCTTATTGGTTTGCTGGGTAAAAATGCGGTACTTATTGTAGAGTTTGCAATACAGCGTCATGCAGCAGGAAGATCAGTACTTGAAGCCGCAATGGAAGGAGCTAAAGCGAGGTTCCGTCCAATTTTGATGACTTCATTTGCTTTTATTGCCGGATTATTGCCACTTGCTTTTGCTACTGGTCCAGGAAAAATTGGTAACAGAACTATTGGTACTGCTGCTGCCGGAGGTATGCTTATAGGTACTATTTGTGGGGTATTTGTAATTCCGGGCTTGTATTTCATTTTTGCCAAAATTGCAGAGAAACATAAATTGGTAAAACATGAAGAAGAGAATCCATTAACAGAAGAAATTGATAACAATCATGTATAAATTCAAATCATATCAATATGGTATTGCATTAGGTATATGTCTTACGGTTGCAGGGTGTAAAGCCCCTGCGCCTGAGGCAGCACCTACTACAAGTACACCAGTTCCTGAGTCGTTTGGCACAACAGCCCAAACTCAGGATGCAAACAATAATACATCAGCGTTGCAATGGAAAGATTATTTTAAAGATCAAAACCTTGTAGATTTAATTGATGTAGCTTTAAAAAACAATCAGGAATTAAACATTACTTTGCAGGAAATCGAAATTGCAAAAAATGATATTCGTGTAAAAAAAGGGCTTTTATTACCTACAGTTGGTGTTCGTGCCGGAGCTGGAGTAGAAAAAGTAGGTAGATACACAAGTCAGGGTGCCGGTGATGCTACTACAGAGATCAAACCGGGTAAAGAAACTCCTGATCCGCTTGGAGATTTTACGATATCTGCTTATGCAAATTGGGAAGTAGACATCTGGAAAAAACTACGTAATTCTAAAAAAGCAGCGTTAAACAGATATTTAGCTACCGTTGAAGGTAAAAACTTTGTAATCACAAACCTTATTGCCGAAGTTGCTGATTCGTATTATGAATTATTAGCTCTGGACAATCAGTTAGAAATTGTAAAGCAAACCATCAAATTGCAGACAAATGCTTTAGAAATTGTAAAAATTCAGAAGCAAGCTGCAAGAGCAACAGAACTTGGGGTTAAGAAATTCGAAGCAGAGGTTTTAACTTCACAAAGTTTAGAGTTTGGAATTTTGCAACAAATAAAAGAAGCCGAGAATAAAATCAACTTTTTGTTGGCGAGATATCCGCAAGAAATTAAAAGAACAGACAGCACTAACTTCTTGAGTTTATTGCCTGCTGTTGTGAGTTCAGGAATTCCGTCTCAATTATTAGCAAATCGTCCGGATGTTAAACAAGCAGAACTAGAATTGGTTGCTGCAAAATTGGATGTAAAAGTTGCCCGTTCAGAGTTTTATCCATCATTGGATATTTCTGCAGCGATAGGTGTAGATGCTTTTAAACCTTCTTATTTGTTTACTTTTCCAGAATCACTTTTATATTCATTAGCGGGAGATCTTGCTGCACCATTGATTAACAGAAATGCAATCAAAGCAGAGTTTGCAAGTGCAAATGCAAGACAACTTCAGGCGTTGTATAACTACGATCGTACAATTTTGAATGCTTATTTAGAAGTTTCAAATCAGCTTTCGAAGATTGAAAACCTACAAAAAGGATACGATCTTAAATCGAAACAAGTAGACGCTTTAAATACTTCGATTGATGTTTCTAATGATTTATTTAAATCTGCCAGAGTAGATTATTTCGAAGTTTTAATGACACAACGTGATGCATTAGAAGCCAAACTAGAATTGGTAGATACCAAAAAAGAACAATTGAATGCTGCAGTCCATGTTTATAGAGACTTAGGCGGTGGTTGGAAATAATATTGCCCGTTAATTTGTAGACAAAAAGCCTATCAGGATTTAAACCTTGAAAGGCTTTTTGTTCTCTTTTTACCAGGGGTTTAATATTCGTTTTAAACTTGTCAGGTATTTCTAGTTTGAATTCTAGACTTTAATTTCTGTTTATTTAGGCATGGACATCTTTACTCTGAACCCTTTATCCGGTTCTGTATCAAAATAGATAGTTCCTTTTACCGCCTGAATACGGTTTTCCATGTTGTGAAGACCATTTTTTACGATCGTAGTTTTTTCACAACCTTTGCCATTATCAGTATAATTTATTAAGAGCGATTTTTGATCACTTTCAAATTTTATAACCACCAGATTTGCTTCACTGTGTTTTTTCATATTCACCATTAATTCCTGTAAAACCCGACTAATGGTAATCTTTTTTATATCATCGATAATTTCCCAGTTTATACTTTCCAGATTAGTGGCAATGATATTTCTTTTATTGGTATGATAAGCCGAAAGCATTTCTTTTATACTCTTGGTAAAATCGATACCGGTATCAATTTTATTATTTTCTCTTGAAATACCTCTTACACGCCCGTATATATCATCTAATTTTTGAAGTAGATTCTCTTTGTTACCTTCCTGAGATAAGGGCTGATATTCGGCAAAAGCAATTACCTGAAATACGTCGTTTGCTAATTCGTCGTGGATTTTTTTGGCAATTCGGGTTTCGGTGTTATAGGAAGTTTTAAATTCTATGGCCCTGTTTTTATTTTTATAATAACGAATTAAAATAGCTATTAAAATCATTAAAAAAACAAATGCAATTACAAATACAATTCGTAGATATTTGGCTTTTTGAAGTGATAATAAATTTTCTGCTTTTTCTAAACGAAGTTTTGAGTTTTCGTCTTTTTCTTTTTTAGAATCGTACTTGATTTTAGCAAACTTATTTTTGAAATTATTTCTAACCTTAATAATACTGTCGTTTAGTTTAAAATACTTTTGTACATAATGGCTGTTTTGAGCACTGTGGTCATTTGAAATTAGAATTTGTAGTGCTTCCAATCTTTCATCAACACTATTTAGTTTTGTGGCTGCTTTGTATGCCAGAAGAGCATTGTTATTTGATTTTTTAATGTCTTTTATAGCATAATAATCGGCAAGGTGTAAATAACTTTCAATACTACCGTATATATCGGTAATATCCTTTCTTATCTGTAGCGCTTCATTCATTAAAGAGAATCCTTTTTCATCCATTCCGTTCTTAAAATAAGCATAACCTAAATTATCCTGAATCAGGGATTTTTTATTTGCCTGAACTTTCTCATTTAATAATTTTTTGTTTAAAAGAAAATCTAAAAGAGTTATTGCCTTATCATATTTTTTTTGTTGGATATAAACGGCCGCAATATTATTTAGAGGGTCTAACTTTTTAATAGGATTTTCATATCCATTAACAGCTTCTTTATAATAAAGAATCGCATCATCATAAAGAGAAAGTTCTTTGTCTGCAATACCTAGTTTAGTGTTTATAGAAGCGGTATACTCACTGTTTTTTTTAACATAGGGTAATGCTTCGGTTACGGTCTCTTTACTCCCATAATAATCTCCGTTGACTTGCTGAATTGCCGCCATTTGAATAAATATGTAACCGATATTGGCACTGTCTTTTAAAGTTTCATAAAGTTGTTTTGATTTATTAAACTCATGAAAAGCAGTATTAAAGTTTTGTTTATCGTAATTCTCGATTGCTTTATTTCGTAAGCTAAGCGCCTCTTTTCGTATCGATTCTGTGTTAGTATTAACAGTCTTTTTGTCTTTACATGAAAATAAAAAAAGAAGAATAATAAAATAAAAAAACGGGGACCGTAACATATAAATTTACTTTCCCCGAAAATAGTAATTAATTAGATACTAAAAATATATTTTTAGTCGGCAGTAGGAGGTGGCGAAGTTGAACCGTTTCCATCACCGGGACCATCAGCATAAGTTGCTTTTATGGGATTGACAGTCTTTTGTATTTCCTGTTTAGGTTGAGTTTCATACTCATCCGGAGTACAAGAAAATATAGTAAATAATAACGCAAAAGCGATAAATAATAATAAGTTTTTCATTTTGATTTAATTTAGAAATTAGACATAAGTATTGCTGTCCGGAATTTATCCGGAGCTTTTTTAAGGCAATACCAAATTGCTTTTGGGAAGTAAATCGTGTAGAACTGTAAGACGTTAGTTATACTTCCCGAATAAGATCGGTCTTACGGTTTTTACACTTAATTTGAACTAGTTTTATTTTTCGTTTTAATCTGCAGACAAAACTTGAACTAATTTCTATTGCAAAGGAAAGGAGCTTTTAAGCCCTTGTAGATAGGGGATTCCCAGAATTCCCGCGTTTTCCTGAGATTCCCAAGAATTCCTAAAAACAAAATACAAGGCATAGTAAATTTAGATCTGATAGAACTTGTTACTTGATATAAAACCAATCTAAACTCTATTTATAATAGAGGCAAAAAGTCTTAAAAAAGTTGGATTGGACTATTAAAAAAAAGATAAAAAAGTAGAATTGAAGAAATCAATAAATTGATTATTACTATTAGAACAAATCAAATCATTGTAAAGCGAGAAATAAATCATAGAATTACGTTTAGTATTTGGAAAATAAAAATGAAGAGTCGAAAGAGAATCCTAAAAGAGGAAATCTTTTCTTTAATTTGGGAGTTATATTTTCTAAAAAAAATAGGTTAGAAGATATATCCGGGAAAAATAATTAGAATAGTAATTGGAGCGATTGCTCTGTTGTTTTCTGCGTGTTTATACTTTGTGCAGGAAAAAGATTAGATAGAATAGTTTCGAAATGAAACGGGGAAGCATTTTGAAAAATAAAATGCTTAAAGAAGTAAAAAGAATAATTTTTTGAGGGGTAATCCAAGAGTACAAAAAGTTTGTTTTTTATCATACATTTACTTTTATTTATACCTTAAAGATAAGAAAAAATAATCAATAAACCTAGTAAATACAGGGGAAATAATCATTTTTTTTGCTTTTAAACCGATAATTTATTATGAAAATTTTCGTCGTCTGGTGCTAATTTTTGAGGGTAATAAAGCCACTTTTTTCCTTGATATTTTGATCTTGGTAAAACTTTTTTGTTGCCGTTTAAAATCCTAAGATAAAAAATCTTTAAACCACAATCCGGAATGTTTAATAGTTCGTTGCTGCGTTTCGAAATCAACATGAATTAACCCAAATCGTGCGTTATAACCTTCGGCCCACTCAAAGTTATCCGTGAGACTCCAGACAAAATAGCCTTCGACATTCAAACTATCTTTTTTGGCTTTTAGAATTTGTTCTAAATGATCCTGAATATAATGAGTACGTTTGATATCGTATACTTTTCCGTTGGTTAAGAGATCAGGAAAAGCGGCGCCATTCTCGGTTATTATAATTTTTTTAATGCCTTTATATTCATTAAATTTCTTAAGAACATGATAAAGGGCAGGAGGATAAACTTCCCATCCCATATCGGTAGAAATTACATTTCTTTTTTCGGCACTTATTAGTTCAGCACCAATATACGGAATTAGCATTGCTGCTTTTACGACTTCGCGGGTGTAACATTGCAGACCTATAAAGTCAAAATCAAAAGACAAATTGTTGAGATCGTCTTCTAAAATATAATTATTGAGTTTTTTAAGCACAGGCAAATCAGCCTGAGGATAACCCAATCCCAAAATGGGCTCTATAAAAGTTCTGTTGAGTAAAGTATCAACGCGTTTTGCGGCTTCAATATCTTTTTGGTTTTGAGTCGCAGGTTCAATATGAGTACAGGAAAAAGTAGTTCCTATATTGGCGTCAGGAATTTTGTTTCGTAATATTTTTGCACCTGCTGCTGTGGCTAATGTCACATGATGCATGGCTTTAAGATAATTGGTAATGCCTTTTTTTCCCGGTGCATGAATGCCCAGAAAATAACCTGCACCTGTAAAAACGGATGGTTCATTGATAACCATCCAATTTTTGACACGATCTCCAAAATATTGTGCACAAACATCGACATATTGAGAAAACCAGGAAACAGATTCCCGATTGGTCCAACCACCTTTTGTCTCTAAGGCATGAGGTAAGTCCCAATGATATAATGTGACCCAGGGTTCTATTCCGGCTGCGAGCAAAGAATCGATAATTTTGTTGTAATACTCAATACCGGCTTGATTTACGGGATGAACTCCTGTAGGCATAATTCTGGGCCAACTGATAGAAAATCTAAAATTAGGAATGTTTAATTCGCGTATCAGATCAATATCGGTTTGGTACGAATTGTAAAAATCGCAAGCGGTAATGGCGTGATGTCCGTTTTTAATTTTTCCTTTCTGAGATGTAAAAACATCCCAAATAGAAGATCCTTTTCCATCGGCATCATGAGCCCCTTCAATTTGGAAAGCGGCGGTTGAAACACCCCACAAGAAATCCTCTCCAAATTGGTTTTTGTTTAAAAACGAGTTCTCAATTTTATTCATTCAAATAAGTATTTCCTTTTTTAAATGTATTTTATTAATGAAGGAAAGACGATTGCATAGCTCTTAAAAACAGCCATTCTTTGAATGAAACGAGAAAATTTAGATGGAAGAATTTCATAACATTTAGTTTTATTCAAATTAATAAAACTAGTATGAATCTATCGTAATGTAAAGATTATTAAAATGTTAAGTATTTTTATAGGATTGCCTTTTTTGGTATAATGATCAAAAAAAACCGCTTTAGACTGATGTACTCTAAAGCGGCTTTGTGATTATGATATTAAATATTTTTTTAATCTGGTTTGTAGTTTGTCTTTTCTCTTTTGAAGATGTGATACTAAATATGCTGCTATAACAAAGGGCAAAGTAAATGCTCCGCCGGCATTTTGAAGTATTTCTATTTTGGCATTTACAAGCCCGATATTAATAGCTACACAAATTAAAACGGAGAGCAGTACCAAAATACCGTCTATCTTTTTGTTTCCTGCGAAAACAATAGCACATAAAACAGCATTAAAGCTAAAAAGCCCCATGTGAATTTCGTTTATTGGTTCATGTCCATGAAAAGAAAGTGCAGAACTTATTGCAGAACCCAGCAACCCGTACAAAGCCGCGATTGGAGAATTAATGTAAACGCCAATAAAAAAAAGTAGTCCTGCCCAAATGCTTGACTGAAAAATTACTTCGCCAAAACCATTGGTTTCAGAGGTAAAATTATCAATATCCGAAAGATCCGGAACACTCATAAAAGCATCAGATGGAGCAATATGGGTAAATTGATGCAATAGTGTTACAAATACCCAGGTTACCAGAATAAAAGGAAAGGTAAAAACGGCGATTTTTCTTTTGATAAAAAAATGCTGTAACATGGCGGCGGATATAGATCCCAGAAAAATACAGATCCAGATGAGGACTTCATTTTTGAATAGAAAAATTAAGGCAACACCTACTAATGCCGGGCTGAATCCGTACAAGCCTTTGCTAATTTCTTTTTGATCGTATTTTAAAATTTTTGCCGTTAGTGTACCTGTCAAAGCTGCAAAAAGTACGGCAACTCCCATTGATACTGATCCTAAAAAAATACCAAGAGTAAAAAACAGCCCTGTCAAACTGTTTTCCTGTAGCATTATTTGCCCAATACCTTTAAAAACGTTGGTTACAATGTGAAATTTAAATCCTTTTACCTGATTCATTTTTATTGATTTAATGATTTTTTATTTAAGAAATAATTATTGTTTTTTAGTATTTTCAGCGTTGTAGCTGCACTGGTTTACCAACCCAGAAATACCATCCCGAAGGCGCAGAAAGTAATTACAAAACCACCTATAGCATTAGAATAACGTTCCAGTTTTTCTGTTTTTATTAGATTATATCCATAGCGGCCTAAGACCACCATAAAGAGCATGGTAATAACAGTCGAAATTGCAAAGACACTTATCAAAACGGTAATCTCAGTTACAGACCGGTGTGTTCCGGAAAAAAATAATAACGGAATCAACGGCTCGCTTGGACCCATTACAAAAATGGCAAAAAGAACCAGTGGGGTAACTTTTACTCTTTTATCGGGCATAACGATTTCGCCATGTTTGTGTTCAAAAACGTAAACATCTTCGCCCAAAATGTCAAAATGTTTATGTGGCTTGTTTTTATAGGCTTGCCATAGGCCATAAACCAAATATATAAGACCAAAGATTAAGAGCGCCCAACCGGAAATGTTTCCGCGCAGATCCTGAAACCAACTTATTTTATTCATCTGCCATCCCAGAACCACTGCGATAAGACCCAAAATAACGGAACTTAGTATGTGCCCAAATCCGCAAACAATAGTTAGTATGTAGGTTTTAAATGGGGACCATTTTCTGGAACGGGATAAGACAATAAAAGGCAAATAGTGATCTGGTCCTGACATTGTATGTATAGAACTAATAGAAATAGCGGTGAGCGATAAAGCCCATAATGTTTCTGTCATTTTAAAGTAGTTTAGGATTAAAATGCCACATTTTTTCCTGTATTTTCTGGAAGCAATCAAAAATTTGTTCACCTCCCAGACCTAATACCCGTAATACAAAACCATCATTTTGTAAAGATGAAATCCCGAATTCTAATTCTTTTTCTGGAGACATCATCTCAAAGATTTCTTCTATGACCTGTTCTACAGTATTTTTTTTTGTGTTTAAATAAACTAAAGTACCCTGATGGGTAAATTCTTCCAGTGAGCCTATAGAATCTAACGGAATCGCTTGTGGACGTAATAAAATATTGTCTTTAAAAATTAATTTCTCTTTATGAATGACTTCTGTTTTATTCTGAAAATGTGCGTACTTAAATACTTCCCCATGGTGTTTTCTGCCACAAGTAATGATTTCGCCCATCATAAAATCGCAATTGTCTTCGATATAGATTGTATTGGTACTTATAAAAGTTGAATTTTCGTGTGGAACTATTGGATGAGGTACATAAAAAAAAGAAGTATCAGGCTCCATTTTTACAGTAAAATTTTGCGTGGCACGATCATCCATATTAAATAAACGCTGGTAGGATTGTGACAGCAGTTGTAACCGTGCATTTTTCTCGACCAAAATATTCATAGCATAATGGTCGCCGCTTAAAATACCGGGGGATGAACTTGTTATCATCAAATAAGCACCACCATCTTTTTTTAGTTGCCCCACAGGAATGACCCGAAAAGGAGGGCTTACAAAAACATCTTTCAAATAAGATTTTCCGTCTCTGCAGCCCGTTACGATATTTAATTCGGCGTTCATTAACGGTATAACTTTGGCTCTTCTGTTTCTTCCAGAAGGGCATATTTTTTTATCCAGCCTATCACGCTGTCCAGGCCTTCATCTGATCTTAAATTGCTAAAAACAAATGGTTTTCCCTGACGCATTCTGCGGGCATCGTTTTCCATTACTTCTAAATTGGCACCTACCATTGGAGCCAAGTCAATTTTATTAATTAGCAAAAGATCAGAACGTGTAATCCCGGGACCACCTTTACGGGGTATTTTTTCTCCTCCGGATACATCGATAACAAAAATGGTAACATCTGCCAGATCAGGACTAAAAGTAGCCGAAAGGTTATCACCGCCACTTTCTATCAGGATAAGCTCAATATCCGGAAATCGTTTTGCGAGCTCATCTACAGCTTCTAAATTCATACTTGCATCTTCGCGTATAGCCGTGTGCGGGCAGCCGCCAGTTTCTACACCAATGATTTTTTCTTTTGGCAAAAGACTGTTTTTAGTCATGAACTCTGCATCTTCTTTGGTATAGATATCATTGGTAATTACCCCGATATTATATTGATCCGTCATTTTTCTGGAAAGTCGTTCCAGAAGTGCTGTTTTACCTGACCCAACCGGGCCCGCAACACCTATTTTTATATATTTTCTATCTTCCATTTTAAGTTTTATTGTGTTATTATTTTTAAGACATATAAAGTCTTGAGTACAGTCGTTCGTGTTGCATAGCTCTGATATCGAATGCAATACTGCACATTCCGATCAGGTTTTTATCCAGAAAAAGGGTTTCTTGCACCAATTTGGCTATTTTGGGCTGAAAGCGAAACATCATATCCTGTCCGTCTAACTGACTTAAAGGCACGAGTTTTACACTGTTGGTAATCATTCCGATACAACTGTTATAAAAAAAAGCAAATAAGGACTCTTCAAGAGGGATATTCATTAAGCAGGCATACATACCAAATGCAATGGCATAATGTCCTGTAGCATCGCCTTTATGAATGCTTTGCTCATATTGTGTTGCGAGATCAAATTCTTTATGCCGGCGAAAAATCTTAATGAAACGCAGCCCTAATTTTTGACTGGCATCCCGCATTTCTCTGGGGGATTTGAATGCGGTACATTCCTGATCTAAAATAATCAGGGCTTGCAAATCATTGTTTAATGTTTTTTCGTAGGCTATTCGCATAAATGAGGCATCGTTGAATTTGATGTTGTTTTGCAACATGTTTTCGATAAAAATTTCTGCTGTAGCCGTATTATTCACTTTGTTATTTTGCACATACGTTTCTAAACCATTAGAGTGCGAAAATCCACCAATGGGCAATGTTGGATCAGCGATGTGCAATAGGCTGCCTAAAAAGTTACTGATCATTTTTTGAGGCGATATTAATTATTTTACTGAATAAAGAATTACTTCCGGAGTGCCCGTGAGGCTCTGTGTTCGATTTTAATAAATTCAATAATTGATGTTTTTCTTTGGCAGGTTGATATCCTGCGGCTTCCAGCCATCGAAACATTGGCATCTCAAAAGGCATTAAAACGAGTTCGTTCTGAATAAAAAGAGGCATGTGTTTGTTGCCAATTTCATAACATACGGTTCCCATTTGCAGCATTGTTTCAGGCTTAATTACGATGGCATCACATGGTTTTATGTGCACAACGATTGCTTTTTCATTATCCTGACACAGGATATCTCCTTCTTGTAAACGCTGTCCCTCTCTCAAGAATTTTATAGACAAATCTGTTCCACCATTACTGGTTTTGCGTTGTATGCGTTTGGTGGCTTCATACCATTCAATTTCCAATACATCAATTTTTAGGGTTCCTAAAGATTGTTGGGCGGTATTACCTACTATTTCTTTAATAAGCATGTGATCCTTTTTTATGTTTAGTGAGTCCTGAACTAATTTCTTAGAACATGAAATACAATTGTGCCAGAGGCAATTTGTCTACGGGTTCGCAGGTAATATGTTCGCCATCTACATATACTTTATAATTCTCTGCGTTTACTTCGATATCCGGAGTTCCGCTATTATGAATCATATCTGCTTTAGAGATGTTACGACAGTTTTTTACCGGAAGGACGATTTTTTTCAAACCATATTCTTTTACGATTCCTTTATCAAGGGATACTTGGGATACAAAAGTGGCGCAGGTACCATATTTGGCTTTTCCGTGTGCACCAAACATGTTTCTGTAAATGATAGGTTGAGGTGTTGGGATAGAAGCATTAGGATCTCCCATTTTTGCTGCCGCAATAAATCCGCCTTTATAGATTATCTCTGGTTTTACTCCAAACAAAGCAGGTTTCCAAAGTACAAAATCGGCTATTTTACCCACTTCTATAGAACCCACATAATCAGAGATTCCGTGCGCAATAGCGGGATTAATGGTATATTTAGAAATATATCTTTTTACACGAAAATTATCATTCTCAGTATCGGTTTCTAAATACCCTCTTTGTGAGCGCATTTTGCTGGCGGTTTGCCAGGTTCTGGTTACTACTTCGCCAACACGTCCCATGGCTTGAGAGTCTGAACTCATGATACTAAACACTCCCATATCCTGCAAAATATCTTCGGCTGCAATAGTTTCCGGACGGATTCTCGAATCGGCAAAAGCAACATCTTCAGGGATATTTTTACTTAAATGATGACAAACCATTAACATATCCAGGTGTTCGTCGATCGTGTTTTTTGTAAAGGGTCTTGTTGGGTTGGTCGATGCCGGCAAAACATTTTTGTACATAGCTGCTTTGATAATGTCCGGAGCATGTCCGCCACCAGCACCTTCAGTATGAAAAGTATGTATTACTCTACCGTTAATAGCCGCCATGGTATCTTCTAGAAAACCAGATTCGTTAAGCGTATCTGTATGTATGGCAACCTGCACATCATATTGGTCTGCTACAGTTAGCGAAGCATCGATAACGGCAGGTGTTGCGCCCCAGTCTTCATGAATTTTTAGTCCCAAGGCTCCAGCTTCAATTTGTTCGATTAAGGGTTGTGGAGTTGAGCAGTTTCCTTTACCAAAAAATCCCAGATTCATTGGATATTCCTCAGCTGCCTGAAGCATTTTTTCAAGATTCCATTTTCCGGGTGTAATCGTAGTTGCGTTTGTACCGTCGTTTGGTCCTGTACCTCCGCCAATCATGGTGGTAATACCGCTGTATAAAGCTGTTTCTATTTGTTGCGGACAAATAAAATGAATGTGTGTATCAATTCCTCCTGCGGTAAGTATGTAACCTTTGCCTCCATGAACTTCTGTAGACGCACCAATAATCAGGTTAGGATCTACACCATCCATAATATCAGGATTTCCGGCTTTGCCAATTCCTACGATCTTGCCATCGCGAACACCAACATCAGCTTTTACGATTCCCCAATGGTCAATGATTGTAACTCCTGTAATGCAAAGGTCCAAAGACCCTTGATCTCTTAGCGTAGTGGTAGATTGCCCCATACCATCACGTACTGTTTTCCCTCCACCAAAAATTACTTCATCACCATAAACGGCATAATCTTTTTCGATCTCGATGATTAAATCAGTATCTCCTAATCTTATTTTATCTCCGGTTGTTGGTCCGGCAAGATTGGCATATTTATCTTTACTTATTTTCACGCTCATTTTGATATGTTTTTAAAGTTCAGTTTGTCAACTAATTCTAATGCTTTTTCTTTATTCTGTGCTACGTTGGCATCGCCGTTTACAAGGTTATTAAGTCCTATTATTTTTCGGGTGCCACCAATTTTTACTAAATTGATTTCTTTTTCTTCTCCCGGTTCAAAACGAACAGCTGTTCCTGCGGGAATATTCAAACGCATACAAAAAGCTTTTTCCCTATCAAATTTCATGGCTTTGTTTACTTCAAAGAAATGAAAGTGGGACCCAATTTGTATCGGGCGATCTCCTGTGTTCACTACTGTTATACTGGTAGTTTCGCGACCTTCATTTAAAATAATGTCGCCTTCTTTTATAAATGTTTCTCCTGGTATCATTTTGTGTTTTTTAAGATTAACGTATTGGGTTATGAACGGTTACCAATTTTGTCCCGTCAGGAAAAGTAGCTTCTACCTGTATGTCGTGAATCATCTCGGGAACTCCGGACATGACATCGTCTCTGGTAAGTACTTTGGCGCCACTTTGCATCAATTCGGCTACACTGTTGCCATCTCTGGCACCTTCCATTACATAAGCTGTAATGATGGCAATAGTTTCGGGATAATTCAATTTTAAGCCGCGTGCTTTTCTTTTTAAAGCAACTTCAGAGGCTAAAAAAACCATCAATTTTTCGGTTTCTCTTGGAGTTAAGTGCATGTTTTTATTTTTAAATTGTTGAAATAATACAAGAATGTGTTTTCGGATGTGGATACACCGAAATGCTGCAAAAAAAATATTACAGGATTTTTATTGCGTGATAACGCAGGAAAAGTGGGAGGTGAAATTGAATTCTGGTTTGATACTCTTTCAGGATTTGTGAGCGATTGTCAAAAGAATCAATTTGAAAATTAATAAAGGTTGTGTATGCAATAAGACAAGGATTATCCAGGTCATTATCTTCTAAAGAAAATACATCACTAACATCATTATCAGCTACAGAAAATGTTTTATAAACAGTAGATTCTTTTTTGAAACGATCCGCTGATCTAACAGAAGTTTGTGTATTTGAGAATAAGCGAAATCCTAAAAAGAATAAAAATATAAAAGCAAAGAACAGGACAAAGGATGTCTTATTCTGAATTTTTGAGCTTTTATTGATTCTTTTAAATAGCATTTTTTGTAGTAATATTCTGCAAAATTACTACATGTATTTAATTTTTATAATAATTTACCCGCTAAATTTTTGTTAAAATATAGGATGAGAATATGGAACATTAAGATAAGGGATTCTTTTTTATACTAAAAAAATCCACTCAAAAACATCCCGAAACTATGTTTAAAGATTTGTTTTTGAGTAGATTAATATTTTGTAATTTGTTGTGAGCTTAAGTAATAAATTGCTCAAAAAGGTGTAAAGGTATTAGTCTTCCCAGCCACAAAGGGTAAGTCCCAAACCACGGGCTTGTTTTATAGATGTTTTTACCGTTCCATGACTACAAGCCGATAAACCGCGGCAGTTTTCATTAAAATGATATTTTTTTGCTCCGGTAGAACCACAAATATAGACGCTGGCTTCTAGAGGTCTAAAGGACATTAAAAAAACAAATAACACGAGTAAAATATATTTCATGACACTTTTTTTATTTGACAATTAATAGATATTCGTTTCCTTTTTTATCACAGGCTCTTAATTTTCCGTAGGAGATCCATTCGGTATTAATTTCAATATCGGCAACGGCGAAGCCTATTAAAATTCCGGCACCGTATTTTCCAAGCACATTGATATTTCCGCAAACCGAATCGCCTTCAATATTGATTCCTTTTACATCATAATTATATTCATATTGTCCCGGATTTCCGGTTCTGTATTCGTATTTGTACGTGTTGTTTACATGATACGTTTTTGCTTCTTCGGGCGTAATCGTTTTGCGATCATCAACCGTAACGACCTGTTTGTAAAATGACTTAATTTCTGGCAGAGGAGGAGCAGAAACTTTTTTGCACGAAAGTGTTACGAGTAATAAAAATAGAACAGAGTAGTTTTTTGACATAGGCTTTTGGAATAAAAAGTTTAAAAAGTATGACCGCTATTTTTTATGATCTTTGAGAAAGTATAGACTTTGAATTGTTAAATCTAATTAGAAAAATGTTCTCGAAAATGCGTAATAATACTTGATTTTTTACCTTTATACGATTTCATAAAGCGCGACAGTTTCTAACAATTCTTTCTCAAATTGATAAATGTCGTCGATTGTCGAAATTAAATTTGGAGAAATTTTAGATTTATTAGTAGTAAATCAAAATTGTTCTCCAAACCTAATTATTTTTGAAATCCACTGATTTATTATGGACACTCAGGCAATTCTAATAAATTATTTTTTTCAGTGGTATCTGCTTCAGTTCTCAGGTATTTATTACCAGTTGTAGTTTTTGCTACTAGTACTTTTACCTTGTGACCAGAAGAATTGTTAACATAAAATGTCCATTTATTACTTTCAATTCCATCAATTGCATCAGTTAAAGATAATTTCCATCTTGTTCCATCAGATTTTATCCCTCCAATGCTTAAAATACGTTCATGTATATTATATCTATCTGATTTATTTATACATTTAATTTCATGTAGATCTGCCATTTTTTTAAATTTTAATTAGTTATTTATTATGTTTCCAACTTTTAATTTTATTGACTGGTTTTATTTTTTTCAAATGTAAAACCAATAAAAAGCAGTATTTTATGGAAATCCGTAAAGGGAGAGAATTTGAAGAGAATTTTATAAACAGAAAAAAGAGGACAATAAAATTCCTCTTTCATTAGATTAGTTGTAGTGTAAAAATTATGGTTTGTTTAGAATAAAATCCTTGATAATGTTCTCCATATTTGATGGCAGATCTGCGTTCTTGATTTCAAAATGACCAATTTTCATTTCGGTAAACCATTTTGTCCAGTATGCTCTAATTACCTTTTCTTCATAGGGATTGTTATGATTTGGATTAATACCAATCACTAAAACTTCGAGATTCGATAAGTCGTCATTTGCTTTAATAAATCCAAAATCCTGTTGGTGCATTTTTTTATCCCAATCTTTACTATTTAGTCCGTTTTTTCGAATAAGTTCAGGAGTAATATAAGTGGTTCGATTTCCTTCTTTCATGATTGTGCCTTCATAGAACATATAACCATCTGTCAATACAACAAGAATATTTCTATATTTATTTTCGACGCATTGATCTTTTACTTTACTATCAAAAAAACTCCATATATCAGATCCTACATATTTATTGTCCTTGATTGCAGATTCGTATATTTTTGACGTCTGTGCGGCATAATTTGAGTTTATTGAATTTAGTAAATTCTTTGAAGCATTGTTTTTATCCATAACAATTCTCAAATTTTTAGCAATCGTATTGATTTCCGGATCGAGTGGCTCCGGGTTAAAAAATAACTGCATTTTATCGTCGATTTGCCTTATTCGTTTCGATTTTAGATGTTGTGTAAAAGCTTCAGAAACGGACTTGATATAGCCTAAATCCCTTTGGTAATATTGCATCGTTGGGTTTGGATTTTTTTTAAGGCTAATTCTATCCGATAAATCAAGGAGAATACTAATGTTATAGTTTTCTGAGATTGGGCTTTTTGTCAAAATTTCTTTTTCGGGTTTATCAGATTCCTGCTTGCAGGAAAAAGTAGTAACAAGCAATAACGAAATTGCCATTATGGGTAAAATATTTTTCATGACGATTAGTTTTTAGAATAGACCAAATGTTGAAAATCAGGATCAATAAGGTTCAGCTTGCTTAAATGTTCTTCTGACGAAAGGTCACAGTCTTGCAACAATTCGGTTTTTTCTGTATACGGCAGGGCGATTTCGGTATTAATTGCCTGAAACCATCCTTCTTTGTATTGATGGTGATAATGCAGATACTCTTTTACAGGAAATACAAAACCGTCAATTTTAGACTGAAGCTCCGAGATTTTTCCGGTTATGTTAACTATTTGCTGTTTAAAATCATTGACCTTATTGTTATAATCTGTTTTTAGTTTTTCTAAATCGATTAGGTTTTGCCTTTTACCTCTAATGAAAGCTCTTATTTTATCGATGTTTTCAAATTCTTTCATTACAAAATCAAATACAAGTCCCCAGATAATATAAACTACAAATCCTGCAAAAATGATCATCCAAAACTCAGCTTCCCCTAATGCGATGTTGAGGTTATAGGGTGATGAATCTGTGGTTTTATTAAATTCATATATCTTTTTTTCTATTTGATACGCCAGGAGTGCATCGAATAAAAATGTTGTTACAAATAAGGCAATCATCCTAAAAACGTTTTTAATTCCTTTACCTTTTTGTACCATGTGTATTACATACCCCAGCCCCATAAAGACAAACGGAATCGTAATTACTAAAACCCCTTCGAGCCAGCTTGCTTTAAACGAATTTGTTAAAGCATTTGCATCAAAAATGGCAGCGGTTAAACTATCATTTGCAAATTCTTTAAAAAAAGCAGAATACGATGCCGAGATGTAAAAAACTAATACATAAAGTGTTATAGGAAGTAATAAAAACAAACCAATATAAAATTGCGCTTTTAATCCTTTGCCATCTTCGATTCCGTATTTATCAGGATTTCGCTTTACCTCGATGATTTCGTTCTTGATCTGATCGATATCATCCGTTACATCCTGCTCTTTTTTTTCGTAGATTCCAATTGCAGCTTCAGATTTTTTAAGCTCGGTTCTGTTTTTTTCCTGCTCTTCTTTGTAGGGTTGTTTTAGTTTGTCTTGTTCCTGTTTCTGTTTTCGGCATTGGTCTTCAAAACTCATGTACAGGTTTTGCAAACATGCTTTTAAGACAATAGGTTTTCCGGTTGCTTTTACTGATGCTGCGAATCCGCTTTGATAATAGGTTATTCTGATTTGTTCTCTATCATCTTCATTTTCGTCTAAAGTTTTGATGTGAGAATCCTCGTTTTTCTTTAAACTAAATAGTTGTGTAAGTGACTTCATTTTTTAGGCGTTTAATTGGTTAATAATTTCTTCTTTTCCAATATTTTTCTGCACGCAATCAATGAGATAATTGGATAAATCATTGATGTTTTCATCCAGAAAATTAAATTTTCGACAATACTTTTTCAGCATATTCTCTTCATCATCAGTTATTTTACCATCTGCCCAAATGATCCTTGTAAAATCGTACAGGTATTCTATTTTGGTTTTTAAGTTTTCTGGTATGATCAGTTCTGTACTGATTGGATTTAGAAAAAGTTTGTCCAGTTCTTCTCTGGGAATTCCGCGTTCGTCTGCAAAATGATATAACATTTGAAGTTCTAAAACATCAAATTGATCATCTGCTAGTGCCATTTGATATAATCTTAAAAAATGGCTTTTTAGTTCGATAGTCATGTTAGTTTGTTCGTTCATAATATGATAATTTGGTTTTAATTGATTAACCGATCTGCAATTTCTTCGCTATCAATTACTAGTTGTGAAGGAAGAATTATTTGTACCCGATTATTTATTGGATTTTTAAAAGATTGAAAGTTTCCTCTACAATTTTTATATCGAAATTGAAAAGCTTTTAACCCCTTTAGAAAACCTTCTTTTTGAGTTATATCAAATACGTAGTTGGAACAGGATTTTTTAAATATGCATTTTCTCCTTTTTGATTGAGGAATAAAATTCCAATACATTTTAATAACAGTTAGTATTAAATATTTCATTTATTTTTGAAAAACTATTAAATGAGTAAAAATGGTTTGTGCTGGTCTTGCACCAATCCCAAAACATCCTATTTCTGGATTAACAAATGTTGTAATGTTTTCTACTCTAACATAGTCCCAACCTTTTAAGGTATGATGTTTAATTGCTGTTTCTAATTGTTCTGCAATATGTACTGAGGTGTTTTTCTTTAGATCGATTGACGCTGCGAATGGTACTACTTTATATTCCATGATTTTTTGGTTTTAATTGTTATTATTTCGTTTTAACAATTCAAACTTAAACCTATTTGAAACCAGGATTTTACGGAAAACCATAATGCAATTTTTTTTTACATTCGAGAAATAAAAGAGGCTGTCCGAAAAGTAATTTTCAGACAGCCTCTTTGCTTATTTAAAACAATCTTAATTCCAATTGCTCACATTCTATTTCAATAATCAGACTGTAAGTTTATGATATTCTAAGTCCTGGAAGGACGACATATTTATAGAAATTTCAATATTTATATTTCAAGAACCCGCTGCGGCGGGTGACATATCTAACAATCTGAAGAAAAACCAAAATAGCGCTACGCTGTAGCTTTGACCAAAACCCTTTAAATTTGCTATAAATAGGATGCTCCGCTGGAGCAATTATCTATTCTATTTTCTAAAATTGTCAAATAATAGTAAAAAAGGCTGTCTAAAAACTACTTTTCGGACAGCCTCTTAAAATTGAGAATAGGAGTAAGATAAGGTTTTAGATAATCCCCATATCTTTTGTAATCGAAACTAAATGAACCGTATTACTAGCTTTAAAAAAGTCTTTTAATCTGGAAAGTCTTTTTTCTAATGCACTTTTGCTATTGGCTTTGACATTGGATTTTTTAAAAATTTCGACAATTTCATCTTGCGAAGTTCCGTCAGAAAGATGTTTTAGGATTTTAATATCGACATCATCAATTTCATAATTGCTTTTTTCCTGTAATGCAGAAGCAACTTCGGGCGAAATAAATTTTTGATCTGAGGTTGAGGTTATGTGAATTGCTTTTTTGAGATCTTCGATACTCGTTAGACCTTTTAGTACAAAGCCATCAATATCGGCATTATCAAAAAGTGATTTTATGCGGTAGCTTTTATCTTCTACAGAATAGGCAATAATTTTAATATCAGGCTGTAATTCCCGAACTTTTTGAATGAGTTCGTCACCATTAGCAATTTTTACTTCCCGATGATCTGTTTTAAAAGACAGATCACTAATCAATAAATCATAGGGTTCATTTTTATTAATGGCAGCACGCATTTTCAAAAACGCATCATCGCAATATTTTGAGTGTTGAAAATCGAGAATATTTAAATCTTTTAAAACTTGTTCAATTCCTAAACTGATAGCATCAAGATCTTCGGCTATTATTACTTTTTTAAACATAGGCTTTATTTAGGTAGTGTTATTTTTACTTTGAATCCTTTTTCCGGTTCAGAGTCAAAAGTAATAGTTCCTTTTATGGATAAAATACGGTTTTCCATATTTTGCAAACCATTTTTAGTAATTTTATCTTTTTCGCACCCTTTTCCGTTATCAGAGTAGTTGATAATGACCGTACTTGCGGTACTTTCAAACTTTAAAGCAACTACAGGAGCATTGCTGTGTTTTTTCATATTGACCATTAATTCCTGCAATACGCGCTGGATCGTTACTTTTTTGATTGTATCGATTATATCCCAATTTACTTTCTCAATACCATTAATAATAACATTTGTATTGGTACTATTATAGGTAGAAAGCATTTCTTTTAAGTTTACAGAATAGTTCTCCTTGGTATCAATTTCATTATTTTCTCTTGAAATTCCGCGAACGCGAGTATAAATATGATTCAATTTCTGTAGTAAGGTTTCTTTTATCTCTTCTTTTGTTAAAGATTGTGTTTGTGCAAACGTAATGGCATAAAAAACATCATTTGCCAGTTCATCATGAATATCTTTGGCTATTCTTGTTTCGGTATCATAAGCCGTTTTTATTTTTTCTATTCGATTTCGATTTTGGAAAAATTTTATCAAATACAATATCAAAAGAATCAAAGAAAAAATTCCGATTATAAAAAAGATCCTTTGATATTTTGCTTCCTGAATCGATAATAAATTTTCAACTTTTTCTAAGCGAAGTTTCTGGTTTTCGTCTTTTTCTTTTTTAGAATCATATTTAATTTTGGCAAATTTGTTTTTAAAGTTGTTCCTGATTTTAATAATGCTATCATTTAGCGAAATGTATTTTTGAGCATATTGGGTGTTTTTAATTCCGGAATCATTAGAAATTAAGAAGGATAAAGCTTTTAAGCGTTCGTCGATACTATTAAATTTTGTAGCGATTTGGTATGACGTTTTTGCATATTGATGAGATTTGTCAGAATTTGTTTTCGAGTAATATTCTGCCAGATGCAAATTGCTTTCAATATTGCCATAAGTATCGTCTATTTTATTTCTTAAATTAAAGCTATTCTGCATTAATAAAAGTCCCTTTTCATGTAAACCTTTTTTAAAGTAAGCATAACCCAAATTGTCTGAAATTCTAGCTTTATGGGAAGGATTTTCTTCAACAAGCTTTTTGTTTAATATAGCTTCCAAAATTTTAATGGCTTCATCATATTTTTTTTGCTGGATATATACAACTGCAATATTGTTTAATGGATATTGTTTTGATGCTTCGTCAGTACATTCTTTTAGAGCTTCTTTGTAATAAAAAATGGCATCATTGTATAGAGAAAGTTCTTTATCTGCAATTCCGAACAAATTATTAATAGCGGCGCTGTAAACATCTTTCTTTTTAATATAGGGTAATGACTCAGTTAAAGTTTCTTTACTGCCATAATAATCGCCGTTTATTTGCTGTATAGTCGCCATTTGAATAAGGTTGTATACAATATTACTGCTGTCTTTGGTAAATTCAAATGCTATTTTTGATTTATTAAAATAATAAAAAGCACTATTAAAATTTTTCGTCTGAAAGTTAGTTATTCCTTTAGATCTTAAAATAGTAGCTTCTTTTGAAGTCGATTTAAACTTAATAGTTGGAGTTGTTATTTCTTTGCATGAAAGAAAAAAAACGAATATAATAAACGAAAAAAACGGGGACCGTAGCATAAAAGTTACTTTCCCCGAATTTACAACTTAATTATAAATATTTAATATTATTAATTTTTTACTGGTGGTGGTGGAACAGGTATTGGAGCATCACCAGGTCCGTCAGCATACGTAGGTATTGCAGGTTTAGTAGTTGTTTTAACATCATCATAATCATCAGCAGTACAAGAAAATAAAGTAGTGCTCAATAGCGCAAACGCTCCCAAAATAAGTAATTTTTTCATTTTTATATGATTTAAAATTGGACATGGGTATTGCTGTTCGGAACTTTTCCGAATGTTGGTTTAATGCAATACCAAATTGTTTTGGGAAGTGTGGTGCGTAGAACAGTAAGAGTTTTGTTTATACTTCCCAGATAAACTCCGTCTTACGGTTTTCCGCATTTTTAATAGAACTAGTTTTGTATTTTTGTTTTAATTCGATATCGAACAAGAACTAATTCTGAGGCAAAGTAACAACGCTTATGAGCCTGCATTGACAGGGCATTCCGGGAATTCCGTTCTATTTTTTGAAGTCCTGATAATTCCGTAAAAGTCCTTAAAAATCCGAGTAAGAAATCCTTAAAATTCCTAAAGCTTATGCCAAACAATACTTTTGAAGATTATAAAAAAGCCGTTAAAAATAAATATGAGATAGAAAAAAACGGCGAGCATTTTGTTTATTTGAATAATCCCACCAGAGCAAAACTTCGTAATTTTTGTTGGGAGTTATTTCAGCAACAAAATAGAACTCAAGATGATTTAAGTGTTTTCAATTCTTTATTAGGTTTGCCTTTTGATATTAACAGAAAGAACAAGTTTGATGAACAAATTGATAAGTTCAGACCTATTGATAATTTTTTTAAAGGAGAAACTGATCCCGCAAATATTGATGCGGTAAATCTTGCTGCAATCCTGGTAGATTTTAAAGCAAGACCTTTTAATAAATTTAGAATTCAGAGTTTATATGAAGATGAAACCCAAACTGATACTGGAAACAAATCGCAAAAGGATCAAACTGATAGTTCCCGAATTCTGGAATCGTTTATAACTAAAAAAGAAAGAGAAAAAGGAAAGGAAAAAGGTACAGAAGATGAAAATGAAAAAGGAAATGAGAAAGTAAAAGGAATTAGTGTTGAAGTAATCCAGCCAAAACCCATTACTTTATTTGGGAATTCTAAACCAGAGAAAGTAACAACAAAACCCCCAGTAAATTGGAAACCTGTTATAATAGGTGTTGCAATAATTTTGGTTTTAGGACTTGCAGGAATCTTTTTTGCTTTTCCAAATAAAGAGTGCATGCAATGGTCGGATGATCATTATGAAATTGTAGATTGTGATTTGAAAATACAAGGTATCGGAACTTATAGTAACATTGAAATTTTAGATCCAACTCTTGTTAATCTTAAAAAAGTAAAAGTGTGCGATACTACAACTTGTTTTGATAAAAACGGAGTTGCTATTATATGGTATGCGAAAACGGCAAACGGAATTGATTTTTTTAATGTTCATGGCAGGCATCCTGAAAATAATAGTCCGTTAAGACCTGTGACACATTATATTTTGAATAAGTACGTGAGAAAGTAAAAAGTAAATAAAGTGTAAAACTCGAATATAATTTGAGATAATTACTACCGTATTGATAATATAAATACGGTTTCGTAAAACAATTCTTTAAAAATGAATGTAATTATGTAAATCAAACCGAAAATTATAGAACATCGTTGGAAGACTTTAAAACTAATTTAGCATAAATAATTTTAAAGAAATCAAACATGAAAACTAAAAGAATATTATTCGGATTATTATTGAGCATCGGTTTATTTGCAGGATCTTGTAGCAGCGATGACAATGAAGGGGAAACAATCATTCCAATACAAGGTAAATACAACCTAAGTCAGACAGGAACAATTATCAACGGGCAGGAAGTATTAATCGATGCTCCGCAAAATGCAGCGGGATGTAGTAGAGATTATCTGGATCTAAGATTGAGTAATGCTGCGGTTATAGGGGATTATAACGGTAGTGATTGTGCCTTGACAGAAACTACAGGAACTTATGCTAGATCTCATAATGATTTAACAATTAGTATTGGTGCTACAAGTACAACTAGCGACATCATGAACCTTACAAACAAAGAATTGAAAATAAAAGATAAAACTACTGGTATTATTACTGTTTATACAAGATAATCGACCCAAAGTAAAATCTTTAATTCTTAAGGAGAATTAAAACAAAAACGGAAATAACTTTACAAAAGTTATTTCCGTTTTTTATTTTTTAGTGTTGCCAATAAAACTAAACTACAGGAATATAAATATCAAAAGTAGCTCCTTTGTTTTGTTCGCCTTTTGCAGTGATGATTCCGTTATGGTTTTCTACAATTTTTTTTACGATTGCAAGCCCAATCCCGGTTCCGGTGTATTCCATTTTTCCGTGTAAACGCTGAAATACTTCGAATATTTTTTTGCTGTATTGGGGTTCAAAACCAATACCATTATCAGAAAGGCTAATATGGCAGTAATTTGTTTCCGGTGATAAAGAATCATGGTCTAAATTTTTTCCTTTGGCAAATTCGCAATTTATTTTTATTACTGTAGGAATACCAGGATTCGAAAATTTTAACGAATTACTGGCGAGGTTGTACAATAATTGTCTGAATTGAAATGGAATTATACTGGCTTCGCAGGTTTTGCTAATTTCGATTGTAGCGCCTTTTTGCTCGAGTTCTTCTTTTAAATCTTCTTTTACTTCGTCGATAATTTTAGAAAGATCGATTTTTTCGAATTTTCTTTCCTGAATGTTGGTTCTCGAATACGAAAGTAAATCGTTTATAAGGGTTTGCATTCGCTGTGCGGCATTTTGCATACGTTGAAATTTATCCTTTCCAAAATCTGATAACTTGTCTGATTCTCTCTCGATAATTTGCGTTGCAAAGGTTTGAATTTTTCGTAACGGTTCCTGCAAATCATGACTAGAAATGTAGGCAAAAGACTGAAGCTCTTTGTTCATTTGCTCCAATTCAACATTTTTTTGCTCGAGTTCTTTGGTTCGTGCCGTAACTTGTTTTTCTAATTCCTGAGTAAATGCTTTTTCTGTCTGGATATCTGTAAAAGCGCCCACCCACTTAATAATTTTATTGTCTTTGTTCAAAACAGGTTCTCCAATTACAGAATGCCATCTGTAAGTCCCGTCTTTTCTTAAAACCCTGACATCTGTTTTATAAACTTCTCCTGTTGCCAGGCTGTTGCTCCATATTTTCTTGTTTTGTTCAAAGTCATCAGGATGAATCATGGCTTTCCATTCGGCTTCACCGGCAGGTACGACGCCTGTATATTCTAACCATTTGCCAGAAGTAAACAATGCATTTCCTTTTTCGTCTGTTTCCCAGATAAGTTGAGGAATACTTTCGGTTAGGGAGCGGAATTTTTTTTCGCTTTCTTCTATTTTTTTTCTGGCTTCGACCTTTTCAGTAACATCAATCAGGGTCATTTTTATTCCTGAAATCGTATCGTCTAATTCGCGTTGCGGTGCATATTCAAAATCAATATACATTTTATGTTCACTGTTATCTGTGTTTAAATACAACAATGATTCAGACTCCGAGTGTACATTTCCGCTGGCGTAAACTTCATTTAGGAGTTTGGCATATTTTTGTTTTTTAAGTTCCGGGAACACCTCTAATATACTTTTGCCCTGAACATCACTTTCATTTTTTCGCCATATATTTTTCAAAAGTGCGGCATTGACCATTTCAATAACCATATCTTTTCCTTTCAGGATCGCTTTTGGCACAGGAGATTCCATGACTAGTTTACGGAATCTTTTTTCGCTTGCTTCAAGTTCCTGCTGATGATTTTTTTCGTCTGTAATATCTCTTACGGTTCCCAACAATTTTTCGGGATTATTCTCAGCGTCATAAAACATTTTTCCTCTTGCCTCAACCCAATGAATTGATTGATCGTCCCATATTAATCGGGCTTCATAATGAATATATCCGGATGAAATGGCTTCTTTAAACGCACGTTCCCGTATGTGCATATCATCCTGATGTACGTGATTAAGCAATTGTTGATGGCTTAGACTTTCTTCGTTTTTAAATCCGGTAACTATTTCAAGATACCGTTTAGAATATTGCAGGTCTTTTGTTTTTACATTCAATTCCCAGGTTCCCAATTCGCTGGCTTCGACTATAATATTAAGTCGTTCCTCATTGAGTTCTGTTTTTTTTCTGGCTTCGACTTTTTCAGTTACTTCTGTAACCGTTACTATAATCCCGGAAATTTCTCCGTTTTCTTCTTTTAAAGGATGGTATAAAAAATCAAAATAGAAAATTTCCTGTTTTCCATATCGGTTTATGGGTACAGGTACTTCGTTTCCATGAAACGAAATTCCGGTAGTAAAAACGCCATCCAAAAGATCGCTTACAGATTCTTTTACTTCCGGCAGGGAATCAAACAAAGGTCTGTTTACAAATGTAGATTCTTCTCTGCCTACAAGTTTTAGGTAGGTTTCATTTGCCATTTCGACAATATGTTCCGGACCACGCAAAATGGTGATTCCAACAGGAGCTTGTTTTACTGTATTTCTAAAACGTTTGTCTGCTTCCTCAATTTTTTGTCTTGCAATAACCTGTGGTGTATTATCGAGAACCCAAATCGCAATTTTGGTTACTTCTCCTTCTGTATTTTTTAGCGGGGCATAAACAAATGTAACATATACTTTTTCTGCTCTGCCATGCCTGATGAGGATCATTTCTACTTCATTGGCAAAAAAAGGAATACCTTTATCGACTACTTTTTGAAGTTCTTTTTCATAATAAGGTTTTACTTCGGCAAAAGTTTCCCAATAGTATTTTCCGGCAATTTGCTCAAGCGGTTTTCCTGCAACTTCAACAAAACTATCATTTACAATTTCGCTTACCAGCGTGTTTGCATCAAGAACGCAAATACCAATTGGTGATTGCAAAACCATACTGTGTAAGTTTTGCTCGCTTTCTTCGATTTTTTTCTTGGCTAGGTTTAAGTCAGTCAGGTCAACACCGGTATTCATTACACCATAAACATTCCCGTTTAAATCGTAGATGGGTGTTAAGCTGTAATTAAAATAATAAGTGCCCAGTTTTCCATCTACAGTAAGATCTAAAGGGGTATTTTGGGTATGAAACGATTTTCCGGTATTTAAAACTTCTTTAATTTGTTCAAAAACCAATTGATTATCAAGTTCGGGAAGAACCTCTTTAAATGATTTTCCGATAACATTATTGCCTTTTCCCCATACTTTAATAATAGAGTCATTGGCTAGTTCTACAATCATTTCTTGGCCTACATACAAAGCAATCGGAAAAGGGGCATTTTCTACCAGCTCTCTTACTTTTTGCTCGCTTTCTTCGACCTTCGACCGGGAAAGTACCTGATCTGTAACTTCTATCGCAACGCCTACAACACCAGATATACTGCCGTCAGTTTCTTTTAGGGCTTCGTATACAAAATTGAGATAAGTATCTTCTATTTTACCGTTACGGGGTAATTTGACCAATTGTTCATTGGCGATAAACTTCTCGCCGGTATGGTAAACATTATTTAGAACATCTTCGAGATATTGATTTCTGGTTTCGGGCAAAGCTTCAAAAACAGGTTTATTAATAATTTCGCTGGCATCTACTCCCCATAATTTAATCATTTGAGCGTTTGCAATTTCTACAACGTGATCTTTACCTCTCATGACACACATGGCAACGGGAGCCTGCATGATGTTGTTTTTAAATTGAGTATTGCTTTGCTTGAGGGCTGTTGTGGCTTTTACTTTTTCTGTGGTTTCGATCACGGTAACCAAAACACCGCCTACTTCGCCATCTTCTTTTTTGATTGGGCAATACGAGAAATCAAAATAACAATCTTCATCATATCCATTTCGGCTTAATGTCAATTTGAAATCAGGAAAACTAACAGAATTTCCTTTTATTACATCCTCAAACATAGGAGCAATAGTATTCCAGGCTTCGGCAAATGTAATTTGCGAACTAATTCCTAAAGCTTTAGGATGTTTTGAGCCCAGAATTTGGCTGTACCTGTCGTTGTATAATTGCGTAAAATCTTGTCCCCATACAATGTACATTCCAAACGGATTGTTGAGCATTACAGCAACCATAGTCTTAAGGCTTTGTGGCCAGTTTTCAGGATCTCCCAAAGATGTTTTACTCCAGTCTTTGGCCCTAATCTGAGCTCCCATTTCGCCTCCATCGGTCAAAAAATAATGTGTATTATTTGTAAAACTCATTCTAAAAATCAGTTAGGGTTGCAGTATAAAGTGTTCTCTTAGAGGTTGTTTAAGATTATTTTCGAATGCTATGGTTAGCGCATTTTCGATCACTTTTTTTAATTTAGAGAATTCGCCCGGTTTGCGAATGTAATAGGTTGCACCTTTTTTAAACATCTGATCTACAATGTCATTGTCGAGAGAGGTAGAAAAAATAATAACAGGAAGATTTTTGTATTCTTCTTTTTCTTTTATTTCAGTCAAGCATTCTGAACCATTTTTTCGGGGCATATTGAGATCAAGAAAAAGTATGTCCGGCAAATTAGTAGAGAAATTATGGGCTAAAAAATCCATCAGTTGTACTCCGTCATTTACAGTCACAAGAGATACAGGAAGCGACAATTCGTCAAGGGCTTCTTTAAAAAAAGCGCAATCATCTTCATCATCATCGGCTAGTAATAGATTGTAATGCTGTTTATTCATTTTGAATATGCTAATTTTTATAGGTTTAAAATTAAACTATTCTGAGGTTAGCGCAATACCTAAAATTTTAAGAGGCTATTTCTCCTTTTTTTAAGACTGATTTAATGCCAAAATTCATTTAACTCTGCTAAGATAGGATTAATTCTATTACAAGTAATCAAGGGCATACCGATAATTTTAACGCTTTTAGGGTTAATTCTGTAATCGATTTGTTCTTAAATTAACGTCTTTGAATTTAAAGAGTTAGTGATCTTAATGTTTATGTTGGAAATCTGCTTCAAAAAAAATCCTCCAAATTAAATATTTGAAGGATTTAAGATATAATCTAAACAGGTTTTATCGTTGGGTGTACTTTATTTTAACGCATAGAAACATAGCTTTTGGACCTTAAAAAAGGCGTTTCACTTATTTAAAATACACATAGCCTGGCTATGTGAAAGAAATGTATTTCTTTTTGCATTCTTTTTAGCTAAAAAAATCTATGTTTCTATGTGTTATATATATTGACCCAAGCGAAGCGAACAGACGAAGTAATTACACTCAACGGGTTTGTTTTATAATTTTTTATGTTGAAAGGGTTAAACCTTTGGCTTTAAAACTACTAAAAAGTACTTGACGTGCGCTGCTGATGCTTTCTTCGGTACGGTAAATACTACACCAGAATTTTACCAGCAGTTTAAATTGCCCTTCTGAAATCGAGTTGTAATAAATTTGCGGAGGTTTGGTATTATTCACCAACTCCATAGTTTCAAGAGATTCTAAGATAAGTGCGTTAATATCTTCAGGCAAAACGTCTCCGGTAACTTCAATGGCAATTTCTACCAATTTAAAATTGTCCGTATAGGTCCAGTTCGTTATATTTTGAGATAGTAAATTACCATTCGGGATAATAATTTCGGCACCATTTGCTGAGTTGATTTTGGTGGTACGCAATCCCATCGATTTTACACGACCGGTTTCAGAGCTCACATTGATAACGTCACCAATCTGGATAGGCTTATCAAAAATTAAAATAATACCGGAAACAAAATTATTAACCACACTCTGTAGTCCAAGTCCAACACCTACACCCAAAGCTCCCAGCAAAATACTTAGTTTGTCTAATGGCATTCCGGATGCGGCAACCGCCAGAAGATAACCACAAATTAACACAACAAGTCTGGTGATGAGTAATTTAGAGTGTTGTTTTTTGTTGATGTTTTCCTCGTTTTCATCATCAACTTCCCCAAAAAAGTAAGCGACATAATTTTGTAATAAATGGGCAACCCAGATGATGATAAAAAACAATACAATGTTTCCTAACGTAAAAGTGATGCTTCCAATCGTATTAGGATGTGTTAATAAAGTAGCCAATCCGGTACGCAACGATTCCCAGATATTCAGGTTTGCTGCGATAACGATAATCCACATATAACTAATGACAATTATAAAAGGCTTTTTCAGTGTATCTGACAAGCTTTCGTAGTCAAAAATCTTTTCGATGCCACGTTTAACTCTTGTGGTGTAAATTTGTAAAAGTATAATCTCTAACACTATTTTCAAAAGTACACTCAGGGCGACAATTTGAGTGATAGAGATAAAAGCGGTAAGGCTTAACATATTGGCAAGCGAAACCCGTCCGAAAATATTATTAAGTACTGCCAAAACATTCAGACCTATAAAAATTATAGTGGCCCATTTTAAAAATCCTTTAATATAAAGTTGGTCTTTGATGCTTTTGATCTGAAATAAACCATAACGAATTCCTAAAATATTGATCACAATAAAAGCGCAACGTTGTATAAATCCTACTGCAATAAAAAGGTCTAAGAAACACAGGATAAAAAATAAGATTAACAAAAGGACCCAATTGCGCATCGATCCTTTTGACCAATTGTCTTTAAAAAGAAAAGTAATAACTGCCAGAAGTACCAACTGAATAATTTCGATAAACATTGCCGGAGCATACAAATTACTTACTACGGCTATATTAAGCCCAATAACAGCGACCGGAAGTATAATACCTCTGTTTAAATATTTGAAGTTAAACTTAGCCAGGTTTTCAGTATGTCCGTTGCTTTTAAGGTATTTTAAATTGCGTGAAATGTACCAACCCAGTAATCCCATTAATAAAAATAAAGAGATCAGACCGCCAGCTCTGTAACTGAGGTAATAAGCAGCTACATTTTCTTCGATGATTACTTTGGCTTTGATATTTTGCCCTACTACTTTTTTATTGACAGAATCGCTTGTACTCCATAAGGCAGGATATTCTTTTTTAAGCATGCTAATTCCGGATTGCTCAAGTCTGGTCTCTACTACGATTAAGGCATTCGAAACCGAAATTTTTCTTTGTACTGTAATCCTTTTATTCGTATTTAGAATTCCCTGATTTTTAGTCATCAGACTGTCTGTAGTCAGGTATCTCTTTTTAAGATTCGCGAATTCTTTGCTAAATTGCTTGCGACGAACCGTATCCTTCAAAAGAGCCATTAGGGTTGTGTCCTTGCGCAAATCGATTACCCGCCTCTTAATTTTTTCAAGATTTTGATTGCGTAAATTGATTGCTGCATTCTGATCGTCAAGTTCCTGCTGAATCTCTTTGAGCACAATGCGATACATTTGCTGATTGCGCACATTAGGATTCGCTCCTTTTAAACTTGCCAGAATAAGATCAAGTTTGCTTTGTGTTCTTTTGATTTCGCCAAATAAGTGATGACTGTTTCCGTCAAACTCGGCGTCATTGTGAGCAGATTCTAAAACTTCACCCACCTTTTCGATTGCCATTAAATAATCGCTGTCTGTAGCAGATTCTTCAAATAGTTTTGATCGGGTTTCGGTTTTTTTAGGTGTGGTTTGAGAGTAGGTTAGTGGTGCATAAAAAAAGACTGCCAGTAAGGCAAGCATACCAATAAAATTTCTTTTCTGAATCATAATGTAAGGCAATGAATTTAAGGTTCAAATGTAATTTTTTTTAGGTTATTTATGATGTAAACTATGATAAAATTTGGTTAAAAGAGATTTTGTCACCTAGTTTCTTTTTACCATTCCGATAGCTATCGGGATAAATGAATTATAATGATTTTTGATAAAGTTGCTACATGTTTTGATCTCAAATAAAAAAGATAAGCTATTAAAAAAAAATCTTTTTAATCCTTTTAATCTGTGGCAAAAAATATTTTAACACATAGAAACATAGGTTTAGCAAATGCAAAAAAAGCATTTCGCTTTACATAAATTCGCATAGTTGGGTTATATGATGCTCCTTATTTTCGGTATTGAGATAAAAATCTTTTAGATCCTTTTAATCTGCGAGAAAAAATCTTTTAACACCTGGAAACATAGGTTTAGCAAATCCCAAAAAAGCGTTTCACTTTACATAAATCCGCATAGTTGGGGTATATGATGCTTCTTATTTTCGGCATTGAGATAAAAAACTTTTTAATCCTTTTAATCTGTGGCAAAAAAAGACTCTGTACATTCATAGTTTTCTCAAAGATTTAAAAATATTATATTCGTACTCTCATTACCGCCAAAATCACTAAACAATTCGAAATGGAAAATATTACTGTTATTATCATGTTACTTTTTGGGGTGGCTTTTTTGAGCCTGATAAGTAAAAAATACAATTTCCCAATTCCAATTGTACTGGTACTTTGTGGTGTAATCATTAGCGTTATTCCGGGTCTTCCGGTAATTGCCTTAAGTCCCGAAGTGGTTTTTATTGTCTTTTTACCACCTCTTTTATACCATGCAGCGTGGTACACCAGCTGGTCAGATTTTAAACAAACCATTAGACCCATTACTTTGGCAGCTGTAGGATTGGTGCTTTTTACGACTGTTGCTGTAGCCGTTGCCGCTCATCTGTTGATAGCTGATATCTCCTGGCCGTTGGCTTTTTTATTGGGGGCAATTGTTTCTCCGCCTGATGCGGTTTCGGCCACTTCTATAACAAAAGGATTGGGTTTGCACCCAAGGTTGATTGCCATTATCGAAGGCGAAAGTCTGGTCAATGATGCGAGTGGTCTGGTGGCTTACAAATATGCTTTGACGGCAATTACAGCCGGAAATTTTGTGCTCTGGCAAGCCGGATTAAATTTTGTTGTCATGTCGGTTTTAGGAATCGCCATAGGTTTAGCCGTTGGGTATATCATGAGTTATATTCATAAAAAGTTTGTTTGCGATGAGGTGATCGAAGTTACCCTGACCTTGCTAACGCCTTTTGCTTCTTATTTAATAGCAGAACATTTTGAATCCTCGGGTGTTCTTGCCGTAGTGGCGACCGGTCTTTTTCTTTCGGCGCGATCAGGAACAATTTTTACACACGAAAGCCGAATCATGACGGGAACAATTTGGAGTGTTCTAACGAATATCCTAAACGGTTTGATCTTTATCTTAATCGGGCTTCAGTTGCGACAAATTATGTTAGGAATCGGCGATTATTCCGGTTGGTCTTTGTTTATTTGGGGGGCTTCGGTGAGTTTGGTCGTTATTCTGGTGCGCTTTTTATGGGTAATTCCGGCAACTTTGCTTCCGAGATTTATCAGTAAAAAAATCCGTTTGCAGGAAGAATTCGATTTCCGGAACATGATTATTTTTGGCTGGTCCGGAATGCGTGGTGTGGTGTCGATGGCAGCAGCTTTGGCACTTCCGTTAATGATGAACGAATCAGAAGTATTCCCATTGCGAAATCTGATTATTTATCTCGTGTTTTGCGTGATACTATCTACCCTGGTCATTCAGGGACTTACTTTGCCATGGCTGATCAAGAAATTAAAAGTAGAACCATATTCCATAATTGCCGAAGAATACGAAATTCGGAACATGATCGTTTCGCAAACCATCACCCATATCGAAGATAATTTTTCGTTACTCAACGATGATTTACTGCACAATATAAAAAGCAAATACGAAGTAAAATTCAACCGCCTTCAAAAAACCGAACTTCCAGCCAATTTTTTCGGAAAAGGAAAATTAATGGGTGGGGAGATCTTCAACGATTTTACCAAACTACAAATTGATCTCTTGAATGTAGAACGCGGTAAACTGGAATCAATGCACAAATCCGGTTCTGTCAATGAAGAGATTTTCAGGAAGATTGAGAAAGAACTGGATTTAGAAGAGACAAGGTTGTGGATGGAGATGTATGAGGAGTAGGCTATATTGTAATAATTTAATATTGCATATTGCGATATGCAATATGATGGTATAATGTTTTGTTTTAAAGGTTTTTATTTTGTGATTTAATTCTTCTAAATTTAAGTTTTCAGAATATGGTAATATAAAATCGATAGACACAATTCTTGATTTTTCTTTTCTTAATAATTCAACAATACTTTTTATGTAATCAATGCGTATGTTTTTATAAAATCGGAGTTGAATATAAGAACATTTTAATGACTCAAATTGAGGTATTAAAGCACTAAAATCATGAATGATTTCATCATAATCAATAATGATGTTTGTTATCAAACTCGGTGAATTCCATTCGGTACTCATTTTAGGAAATAAAGCTGGATTTGAATTAAAAAAAATAAGCCTATTACTAATTAAAAAAACAAAATATTCGTCAATTATTTCATCATATTGGTGTTCAAAATCAATTTTTATAGCTTCAATGGTCACTTTATCAGATTCTCCTATCCTTACAAAATCTTCGTCTAAACAATCCATAACATTATTAACAAAATCATCGACATCTTTGCTGTATATCAAAATCATAGTCTGTTTTTATTTGTCATAAAACTCCCAGTCGTCAGTAAGTTTCATGATGAGATTGAAGTTTTCGGCATAATAATCATCTGCGACTTTTGGATTCTTAGGATTGTATGCTTCAATCAAAAAATTTCCATAATCCATAATAAAACTATTAGGATTGCTGAATTTGAAACTTATTTTTCTAATCTCTACATCACTTCTTGTTCCACATGATTTTGAATTGTATAGATTGCCTTTGTAAATATGAAAACAAGAATCAAATTCGTTGCCATTATTACCACTTCTCTTGCTGTCATATTCGAAAGAAGAAATGCTTTTATGCAGCAGTTCGTTTAAAACAGCCAGATTTTCGGGCTTTTGTTGCAGAGCATGAATAATTAGAATATTAAAATCAGGAAAAGATATCAAAGTGGTATCTCTTTTTATATAGGCACCTATTTTTTCTTCGGATGGGTAACCTTCTTTTTTTAATAAATCAATAAATTTACCGGTTACTCTTTCTGAGGTTTCATATAATTCTTTCGGTTTTTTTCGGTTTTCCAATCCATAATCAGCCTGATCTTCGTTGACTAAGTCATCTAGTCCTTTTTTTAGATTAAGGTTCCAGTTGCTTTGGGTCAATTTACAGATTGAGTCGTACTTTAGACTAAAATTTTTCCATTCCGGATTTTTTCGTAAACTATTAAAAATCTTAGCATTAAAGTACGGCAATTCAATTCCTTTTAGAGCCAGTTTTTCGCTCCATACAAAAGCAGCTTTGATGTCTCTGGACAAAATCGCGCAACGAACAGCGTTATGAATATCTCTGGCAAACAATATGGGATAATTTTGACTCAACAAATTATATTCTTCTTTAGCTTTCGCATATTGCCTGCTTAGAATATAATTCTCGGCTTTTTGTGTAGCGGTATAATAAGTGATTTCTTGCTTTTGTGTCTTTTCTTTTTCAATATCTGCTATTAACTTGTTAGCAGTAATTATAGGTCTGCACTCAGGTTTTTCCTTTTGGATTACTTTTTTTTGTTGATTTTTTTGTGGATCATAAATCATAGATCCCAAATCAAAAATCTCAGAATAACTTGAGACTGAACCAAATGCAAGCAAAGTGTTTTTTGTAACTTTTCCGCTTATTTTAAAAGGCTGTTTTGTCCCAAGAATTGTTCTGTAGGGGGAATGTTTTTTAAAATAAAAAGCAGGAAATATGTCCAGAATTGTAGAAGTCTGATCTATTTCTTTGTTTTTTAGTGATACTTTTATACTATCTTTATTTACAATTTTACCTAGATAACGAACCTTTATAGTATCTGTTTTTTCTCCAATAAAAATGTCAATATAATTTTTTATTTTTTTTCTTTTAATTAGTACGTTCGAACCCCAATCATCATTTCCACTCACAAAACCTTCTATAGCTATACTATTATCTTTTGGGTTATAAGTACATTTACTGATCTCTACTTTTAAAAAACACATGGATAAATGTTCTATATAATGAAAATTTTTATAAGTCTTGCTTCGAAATATTACTCCGTAATTAATTGTTCCTTTATAATTCCGGTCATCAACAAAATAAGATGTGCTGTCATTTGATTTGGGAACCCAATAAATTTTTTCATTCCATAAATTATATACTTCCTCAAATATTTTATTTTTTTCGAAATTGTTTTGATTATAGGTTTTATATTTTATCGGGCTTTGTCCCAATGATATATTTATAAAAACAATATTTATTAAAAGAATTAGGGATATTGTATCTATTTTTCTCAAAATAATAATTTGTTAGGTTAAAACGAAATAAGTAACTATTGAAAGTATTCAAAAAACAATTCTGAATTGTATTTGAGGCAATCCATAATTGAAAAAAATTAACTCATTTACAAGTTATTTTAGTTAACAAATATCTTGTACGTTGCTTCGGTCATGAAATGTCATAACTCCATTTCTATTAGAATCATAACCATAATCAAAATTCTTTAACTCACCAGATGCTCCATGCTCAGCGCAAATATTATCTGGGTCTGATTTAATACCCCCGCCATTTAGCATAAACATTTGTTCTTTTTTTAAAGTACAATCTTTAAACTTCTCTAATTTTAAACTTTCTAGTTTCATAATTTCTAAATTTTAATTAATAAATAGTTGTTTTAAAATAACCAACATCAATTTAATTTTCTGCAACTTACATTTTGCTTAAAAAAATTAAAGTAAGATTTTAGTTGCTACAAGTGTAGTTTATATTTTTTTATTATACTATTTTTCTTAAATAAATAACATTAAGATGATTTTTTTACCTATTTAAGTTGAATACTGCGACTCCTGAATAGATATTTTATTGATATCATCCAGGAATTCGATTTCTTGTAAAGGGAGCAATTGAGAAAAAACTTTTAATAATAAAGCTATATCTATAGATGAATTTTTGTCCTGATCCCGCCGGACATTCTATTTGCTCTTATGAATGTATCATCAAAAAAATCCATGTCAATTCTTTTTAAAGACAAATGCAATTGTCCCATCCTGATACTTTTAAAACTTATAATGGACGGTTCCTAATCACAACTATTTTAATTTCAACTTTAATATAAAAAGAATTATCTGCAGTTAGTTAACATAACTGTTTTTAAATTCTTAAAAGGTTTTGTGTTTTATTAATTTTAAAGTCAATAACTATGAATTTTATTAAACAAATTGAAAGAATTAAAAGAATACACAAGTTAATTAGTTCTGAACAAACGGGTACACCCAGCATGTTTGCAAGAAAGTTGTGCTTAAGCAGAAGCCAGCTTTATAATGAATTAGAGGTTATTAAAGAATTTGATGGCCCAGTAAAATATTGTAAAAAAAGAGAAAGCTTTTATTATGAAACCTCTTTTGAGTTGATAGTACACTTTTCGTTAAAAACCATTAAAGATGATGAATCAATAGAAATTTTTGGAGGTTCTAACTTCCGTCCAATTATATTAGACGGAAGTCTTATAAGTTTGCTATAACAAAAAAGTTCTCGAGAAAATAATTTTTGTTAAAGATTATTAACTAACCCTTTAATATTTGAAATTATGGAATTAGCATTAGTGAATTTAGAAGATTTTGGATTAGTAGAGCTTAATGCTCAAGAAATTCAGGAGATCGACGGTGGGATTATCCCATTAGTGATTGCAGTTTTCCTATTATGGGGAACACATCAAGCGTATTAATTGCGGGAAATTTAAAGGAGCGTATTTACTATTTAGTGATTCGCTCCTTTTTTTACTATAAAATATGATAAATGTAGTTCAAACTTTGTTATTAATTCGTCTAAGAAAATTTCTCCCTCCTAAGGATAAATTAGCTTTAGTAATTTTTCTGTTTGCTTATTTGCTGTTTTTTTTCTGTTTGAATGAAAAATTTCAAGTCATAAGAAACTACTCACTTTTGTTCTCTTTAGATATTTTTTTCTATCATATAAACAGAAAAGACATTGAATTACTAAAACTAAATAGAAAATGGAAATTAATATTATTTGGAGAATATTTTGTTTATAGTTCCTTCTATTTGGCTTTGTTTTTTATTAATAAAGAGTACTTGCTGGCTTTAATATATCTTGCCTTAACAGTTACTTACATTATTATTGCTCCGGAATTTTACGGTAAAATAATTAAGTACCCATTTAGATTGTTTGATCCATTTTGGCATATGTGCTGGCGGAGAAATAAATTAATTTTATTTCTCCCTATAACTATTTTTTTGGTCGTTGTTGGAGATTTATACCACAATAAAAATCTTATCAGAGCTTCGTTTTTTGTAGCTTCATTATTTAGTGCTCTACCTTCTTTTCAAAGGGAAGGTTATGAAAGCATAAAAATAAGTCATTATTGCGGGAAGGATTACCTCTATAAACAATTCAAGACGGCAATTGTGAATTCTTTAATCATAACGATACCGTTAATTATTGTGCTATGCTTATTTCAAGAATGGGTTTTCTTATGTTTTACTCCTCTAATTTTTACTATTCCAATACTTAATATCATATTCAAATATTCATTTTTTAATAATCAATTTAAACATCAACTTATGTTTACTCTTTTTTTAAGTATGCTTCCATTGGGAATATCTGTTATTGCTATTCCGTTTTTGTATTTAAAATCAATTAAAACAATTAAAGTTATACAGCATGTTTAAAATTGATATAAAAAATAAATCCTATAAAAATAAGACCGTTTTGCAGAATATTTCGATTTCGATATCTAAAAATGGAATTTATGGTGTTGTAGGGAAAAACGGAGAGGGAAAAACTACTTTATTTAAGTGTATAATGGGCTTAACTGCCTTTGATGGTTCTATTGCTTATGCGACAGAATCCTCTCTTCATGGCAAAATAGCTTGGTGTCCTACTGAACCTGTAATTTATGATGAATTGACTGCAAAAGAATTTGCAATTTTTTACCAGGAATTATTAAATATTGAGAGTAATAATTTTCAAATGTTTGATGTACCTCAGGATAAATTTATCAAGGAATTTTCTACAGGGATGAAGAAGAAAGCCTATTTGAATGCGTTGCTCCAAAAAAAATATTCCATTTATGTTTTTGATGAACCTTTCAATGGATTGGATTTAGAATCAAATTATTTATTGATGAGCTATATCAGGCAATTATCCAAAACTAGTATTGTTTTTATTTCCTCTCATATTCTTGAAAGTCTTTATAAAGATTGTGATGCTATTTTTGTAGTAAAAAACACTAAAATAATCACATTTGAAAAGTCGCAATATCCTGAAATAGAAGAAGAATTATTTTTAAAATAGAATAGATAATTTAAACTTCCGTCCAATTTTATTAGACGGAAGTCTTATAAGTTTGTTGTAACAAAAAAGTACCCGACAAAATAATTTTTGTTGAAGTTTATTAACTAACCTTTTAATACTTTAAATTATGGAATTAGAAAATTTAAATTTATTAAAGCTCAACGCTCAAGAGATTCAGGAAGTTGAAGGAGGAGGTATTTTTAGAGTTGTTTCCTATCTACTTGATGCCGCTGCAGTATATGATGCGATAGAAGATTTTAAATCTGGATGGAATTCCGTTTCAGATAGTCAGGTATCAAGTGGGAGTTGGTAATTATAATTAATTAAAATAGAGAATGAACTCTTTCTTAAAGACTTTTGGAAAAAAAAATATTATTTACATTTTTAAGTATTTAGTATTATCCATTGGTATTGTTCTTTTTATAGAAAGTATAAGTTTTTTTCTGAATTTAGAAGAACCCAAAGGCAGTAAAATAGAGGAAAGGTTTATTAATAATTTAATTTGGAGTAGTATTGGGGCGATTTTCTTTTCTCCATTATTAGAAGAACTTGCATTTAGATTATCATTAAAAAAAAGTAAGTATTTTGTCATTAGTATTGTTATTTGCTTTGTTTTCCTTTTATCATCAAAGTTTATTTACCATCAAATTATTATCTCATTATTCATAGTAATGATTTTAGTTAATCAGTTTGAAAACATAATTTATCATGGCTTAACTAAGGTTTTACTTGTTTTTTTTTTCGATTATGAGTTTTGTGATGATACATTTTGATAATTATAATGAGGAAGAATTAAATCATTTAAATCATTTGGAGTTAGTCTTTCTTTTTATGCCTCAACTTATTTTTAGTATTATACTTACTAAGGTTCGATTAGAAACATGCTTTTTAAATACATTAATAATTCATTCCCTTTATAATTTAATTATTTTAACATTGGCTTTATTTTTTAATTATTAATACTTTTTATTATGAATTACATTGAATTAAAT
>NZ_MUGS01000047.1 GCF_002222055.1 Flavobacterium araucananum | reverse complement strand
AAAAGAAAGGCGACGACATACTCTCCCACATAACTGCAGTACCATCTGCGCAGGCGGGCTTAACTACTCTGTTCGGGATGGGAAGAGGTGAGCCCCGCCGCAATAACCACCTTAAGGTTGTTAGTTGTTGGTTTTTGGTTGTCGGTTGATGGATTTCTCCAGCAACTATCAACTAGTAACCATCAACTGCTCTTGCGTCGAGCAAATATCTTAACATACTGAGATAAAGAAAAGTACTTTTATTTACTATTTTTAGAAAGTTTCTTCCCCGCCGAGGCGGGGAAAAGGGTGTACATAAGCTTACGGATTATTAGTACTACTCGACTATGACATTACTGCCTTTACATCTATAGCCTATCAACGTGGTCATCTTCCACGATCCTTAAAAGAAATCTCATCTTGTGGTGGGTTTCGCGCTTATATGCTTTCAGCGCTTATCCCTTCCAAACGTAGCTACTCTGCGATGCTCCTGGCGGAACAACAGATACACTAGAGGTTTGTCCAATTCGGTCCTCTCGTACTAGAATCAGATCCACTCAAATTTCTAACGCCCACAGTAGATAGAGACCGAACTGTCTCACGACGTTCTGAACCCAGCTCGCGTGCCACTTTAATGGGCGAACAGCCCAACCCTTGGGACCTTCTCCAGCCCCAGGATGTGACGAGCCGACATCGAGGTGCCAAACCCCCCCGTCGATATGAGCTCTTGGGGGAGATCAGCCTGTTATCCCCGGCGTACCTTTTATCCTTTGAGCGATGGCCCTTCCATGCGGAACCACCGGATCACTATGCTCTACTTTCGTACCTGATCGACCTGTATGTCTCTCAGTCAAGCTCCCTTATGCCATTGCACTCTACGCACGGTTACCAAGCGTACTGAGGGAACCTTTAGAAGCCTCCGTTACTCTTTTGGAGGCGACCACCCCAGTCAAACTACCCACCAAGCAATGTCCCCCACAATATGGGGTTAGGCCTCAGATAAACAAAGGGTTGTATTTCAACAATGACTCCACAACGCCTGGCGACGCCACTTCAAAGTCTCCAACCTATCCTACACATCATTTATCCAAGGTCAATACTAAGCTATAGTAAAGGTGCACAGGGTCTTTTCGTCCCACTGCGGGTAAACGGCATCTTCACCGTTACTACAATTTCACCGAGCTCATGGCTGAGACAGTGTCCAGATCGTTACACCATTCGTGCAGGTCGGAACTTACCCGACAAGGAATTTCGCTACCTTAGGACCGTTATAGTTACGGCCGCCGTTTACTGGGGCTTCAATTCAATGCTTCTCCGAAGATAACATCTCCTCTTAACCTTCCAGCACCGGGCAGGTGTCAGGCCCTATACTTCATCTTACGATTTTGCAGAGCCCTGTGTTTTTGATAAACAGTCGCCTGGACCTCTTCACTGCGGCCCTGTATTGCTACAGGGCGACCCTTCTCCCGAAGTTACGGGTCTATTTTGCCTAATTCCTTAGCCATGAATCTCTCGAGCACCTTAGGATTCTCTCCTCAACTACCTGTGTCGGTTTACGGTACTGGTACTAATTACCTGAAGTTTAGAGGTTTTTCTTGGAAGCCCTTAGGCGCACTATCTCTTTGTCCGAAGACTCCGAGTACTATCGTATTTCCCCAAGACGCGTGGATTTGCCTGCGCATCTTATAGGTAGGTACTTCAACGAACTATTCCGTCAGTTCGCGGCGCTTTCATCACTCCGTCACCCCATCACAGTAATTAGTAGTACGGGAATATTAACCCGTTAGCCATCGACTGTCCCTTTCGGGTTCGCCTTAGGACCAGACTAACCCACAGCTGATTAGCATAGCTGTGGAAACCTTAGTTTTTCGGTGTGCGGGTTTCTCGCCCGCATTATCGTTACTTATGCCTACATTTTCTTTTCTAACCAGTCCAGCATACCTTACGATACACCTTCAACCCTGTTAGAATGCTCCCCTACCACTTAGAGTAAACTCTAAATCCATAGCTTCGGTAATATACTTATGCCCGATTATTATCCATGCTCGTCCGCTCGACTAGTGAGCTGTTACGCACTCTTTAAATGAATGGCTGCTTCCAAGCCAACATCCTAGCTGTCTGGGCAGACAAACCTCGTTCTTTCAACTTAGTATATATTTGGGGACCTTAGCTGATGGTCTGGGTTCTTTCCCTCTCGGACTTGGACCTTAGCACCCAAGCCCTCACTGTTAGTGAACATTATATAGCATTCGGAGTTTGTCAGGAATTGGTAGGCGGTGAAGCCCCCGCATCCAATCAGTAGCTCTACCTCTATATAACTTTATAACTAACGCTGCACCTAAATGCATTTCGGGGAGTACGAGCTATTTCCGAGTTTGATTGGCCTTTCACCCCTACCCACAGGTCATCCGAAGACTTTTCAACGTCAACCGGTTCGGTCCTCCACTGTGTGTTACCACAGCTTCAACCTGCCCATGGGTAGATCACACGGTTTCGCGTCTAACACTACTGACTAAAGCGCCCTATTCAGACTCGCTTTCGCTACGGATCCGTGGCTTAACCACTTAACCTTGCCAGCAACGTTAACTCGTAGGCTCATTATGCAAAAGGCACGCCGTCACCCCACGAAAGGGCTCCGACCGCTTGTAAGCGTATGGTTTCAGGATCTATTTCACTCCGTTATTCACGGTTCTTTTCACCTTTCCCTCACGGTACTGGTTCACTATCGGTCTCTCAGGAGTATTTAGCCTTAGCGGATGGTCCCGCCAAATTCAGACAGGGTTTCACGTGCCCCGCCCTACTCAGGATACCACTATCTATTATACTCGTTACCCATACGGGACTATCACCCTCTATGGTCTCACTTTCCAGTAAGTTCCGGTTCCTTGTACATAAAATGTCGTGGTCCTACAACCCCAACAATGCCGTAACATCATTGGTTTGGGCTAATCCGCGTTCGCTCGCCACTACTTACGGAATCACTTTTGTTTTCTTCTCCTCCGCCTACTTAGATGTTTCAGTTCAGCGGGTTTGCCCACCTATCGGTGTACTATGTCTTCAACATAGTGGGTTGCCCCATTCAGGTATCTACGGATCAATCGGTGTGTGCCCGTCCCCGTAGCTTTTCGCAGCTTATCACGCCTTTCATCGCCTCTGAGAGCCAAGGCATCCCCCATACGCCCTTATTTTGCTTATTGTACCAATCATAAAATCAATTATGACCGTTTTTTTTTGTTTCTTGTTTTTAGTATTAATACTCCTAACAAAAAACGCTTTCTACTTTTTATTATTTTCTTATCTCAATATGTCAATGAACTTTATTTCGTTTAATCGTTAAACCGTAAATTCGGTTAACCGCTTAAACAAATCAACGATTAAACGTTGAATTGTGGAGAATAACGGAGTCGAACCGTTGACCTCCTGCGTGCAAGGCAGGCGCTCTAGCCAGCTGAGCTAATCCCCCATTTTTCAATCTTAGATTGTAGAATTCAGATTTTAGATTCTTAAATTCTTCTCTAATCTCTTTTGGTGAATTCCAACTTCTAGAATTTCCTTTTTTTAAGACTAAAATAGTTGTCTCGGACAGACTCGAACTGTCGACCCCTACATTATCAGTGTAGTACTCTAACCAGCTGAGCTACGAGACACTCTTATTCTTAAATTTTATTATTTGAACTAACAGCAAGAGTAATCGAATCATGCGATTCAGAAATGTCCAGATAAACATCTTTTTTCCCCAACGTGTGCAAGCACTAACATTCGGGGCTCTAGAAAGGAGGTGTTCCAGCCGCACCTTCCGGTACGGCTACCTTGTTACGACTTAGCCCTAGTTACCAGTTTTACCCTAGGCAGCTCCTTGCGGTCACCGACTTCAGGCACCCCCAGCTTCCATGGCTTGACGGGCGGTGTGTACAAGGCCCGGGAACGTATTCACCGGATCATGGCTGATATCCGATTACTAGCGATTCCAGCTTCACGGAGTCGAGTTGCAGACTCCGATCCGAACTGTGACCGGTTTTATAGATTCGCTCCTGGTCGCCCAGTGGCTGCTCTCTGTACCGGCCATTGTAGCACGTGTGTAGCCCAAGGCGTAAGGGCCGTGATGATTTGACGTCATCCCCACCTTCCTCACAGTTTGCACTGGCAGTCTTGTTAGAGTTCCCGACTTGACTCGCTGGCAACTAACAACAGGGGTTGCGCTCGTTATAGGACTTAACCTGACACCTCACGGCACGAGCTGACGACAACCATGCAGCACCTTGTAATTTGTCTTGCGAAAGTTCTGTTTCCAAAACGGTCAAACTACATTTAAGCCTTGGTAAGGTTCCTCGCGTATCATCGAATTAAACCACATGCTCCACCGCTTGTGCGGGCCCCCGTCAATTCCTTTGAGTTTCATTCTTGCGAACGTACTCCCCAGGTGGGATACTTATCACTTTCGCTTAGCCACTGAGATTGCTCCCAACAGCTAGTATCCATCGTTTACGGCGTGGACTACCAGGGTATCTAATCCTGTTCGCTACCCACGCTTTCGTCCATCAGCGTCAATCAATTAGTAGTAACCTGCCTTCGCAATTGGTATTCCATGTAATCTCTAAGCATTTCACCGCTACACTACATATTCTAGTTACTTCCTAATAATTCAAGTTTAACAGTATCAATGGCCGTTCCACCGTTGAGCGATGGGCTTTCACCACTGACTTATTAAACCGCCTACGGACCCTTTAAACCCAATGATTCCGGATAACGCTTGGATCCTCCGTATTACCGCGGCTGCTGGCACGGAGTTAGCCGATCCTTATTCTTACGATACCGTCAAGCTACTTCACGAAGTAGTGTTTCTTCTCGTATAAAAGCAGTTTACAATCCATAGGACCGTCATCCTGCACGCGGCATGGCTGGATCAGGCTTGCGCCCATTGTCCAATATTCCTCACTGCTGCCTCCCGTAGGAGTCTGGTCCGTGTCTCAGTACCAGTGTGGGGGATCTCCCTCTCAGGACCCCTACCCATCGTAGCCTTGGTAAGCCGTTACCTTACCAACTAGCTAATGGGACGCATGCTCATCTTTTACCGTTGTGACTTTAATAATATCTCGATGCCGAGTCATTATACTATGAGGTATTAATCCAAATTTCTCTGGGCTATCCCTCTGTAAAAGGTAGATTGCATACGCGTTACGCACCCGTGCGCCGGTCTCTAGT
>NZ_MUGS01000046.1 GCF_002222055.1 Flavobacterium araucananum | reverse complement strand
TTTGATAACATGTTATCAAAATCCGGCATCAATTTGTCAAAACCCGATATTTTAGTTAAAGTTTTAAAAAAAACATCCTCAAAATATAACTGAGTATCAATATGTTCAATAAAAAATGACAAAGTACTATGTTTAATTTCTGATGAGTACCTCGCAATTATGATCTTGCCCCTAATGAAAAACAAACTGAAATAGTGAAAAAAAATGTTGTAGTTTCAGTTAATAAAAGAACAAAAATTGATACTTTGCTTATTAGGACGCAAGTTGATGGACACAAACAGACTTTCTGTCTCTTTTTTGTTTTGGAATACTATTTGATTTACATCATAAAACTACCAAAAACTGACACCATGGATAAAACTATAAAGCTCCGAGTAAAAAAAGAAATTGACAGAAGTAATGAGCTTAAAATATTAAAACTAAAAGGTTCTTTAATTACCAAAGGCTACACTGAAATTATTCACATTGCAGATGAAAATGAAGATTTTTATCTCAACTCATTTTCGACTTCTGTTGAACACAAAAAAGAAGCGGAAGATTTTGTATTGGATTATATCTCTGTTAATAATCTAACGGACACAATTACTTTACTGTAAAAATAGAATTTCAGATTGTATTTATGTTTTCAGAACACCCACAAAAATCTTCATAAAAACATTCAGAATTTTGCGGATTATAAAAGTCTTATGGCTTGAAAAAGTACACTTCTTCTTTTGTTATTTTTTCATTTGGTTTTAAGAAGTGTACACTTTCAAAAGACTTTAAAGAACTCTTCAAAAAAGAATAAAAAGCAAGCTAATTTATTGGGCATCGGCAAAAAAGTGCGCATAATAACAAACCTCGTTCCTCGCCTTGTAACCCCTTCGGGACTTATAGCACTTCCTATGCCTAACCGCCCAATGGTAGATTGCTTTCTTTTTTTTCGTTTTTTTCTTTTGAAATGTAAATTAAATTTATCTTCAATGACAGAAACCATCTACGTTAAAATACTTGAATTTAACTCCAAAAAACTTTAAAGTAAAATAAGAAGCATGAACCGTTTTTCCTAAAATACAAGTTCGTTAAAAAGTGATAAAAAAGAAATAAACACAACAAATTAGAATGATCAAAAAAGTCATGTACAAAGTAAATATAGTTCGTCTATAACGATGATCAATTTTTGCCAACTCAAAACTTAATTTGGCTTTTTCCCTATCGATTGTATTTTGGTATCTGTCTTTCATTATTTCAAAGATATTAAACTTGCAAAAGATATTCTTACGGATTCCCGTAGTACATTCTTTTTATTTATATCACATAGAATTCCTTTTGAAATATTTGCCCTTTACAAGTAAAAATTAGCGACGATAATTAGATATTTTTTTCATTGATTAACTTTTTCTTTTAAAGAAAACAAACTAAAAATAACCGTATATTTTTTCTAACTATAATAACTGTCATGGTCAAAATATGTCCATGTTAGTCTACTTTCAAATATTCTATTTAATTTAGCACTTACCTTTTAAAGGTCTAAAATACTGCCCCGTTCCTGCAGTCAGCAAGATGTCCTGTTGTTAAACAACAGCCTCTTACTGCTCTACACTCGGGACTCGTTAGCAGTGAAACTGGAAGGTTAAAAAGAATTTGATAATAATGAAAAGGAAAGATGATGAAAAGAGAAAATTCAAACAGAACACGCATAGTCGGGTTAAGGTTTACTCCCGAAGAGTATGCGAAAATGGAAAAAAAATGGAAAGCCAGTACCTGCCGTAAGCTGAGTGATTATATCCGCAGGCATCTATTTGAGAAACCAATAAAAACCACTTATAGGAATCAGTCTTTAGATGATATGACTCATGAAATGATGCCGTTGTTCAGGCAGTTAAACGGCATAGGAAACAACTTTAATCAGGCAGTAAAAAAACTGCATACACTGAATCAGATTCCGGAATTTAAAGTATGGATTATCAGCGCCGAACTGGATAAAAAAATCCTATTCGAAAAGATTGATGAAATCAAAAATTACATCCAGAAAATCTCGGAAAGATGGTTGCGATCATAAAGACCGGACATTCCCTTCACAAGGTTTTTTATTACAACGAAAACAAAGTAAAAGAAGGTGTCGCTGAGTGTATAGGTGCAGGAAATTATCCAATTGATGCCGATAAGATGAGCATTACTGTAAAACTGAACCGTTTTCTGAAACAGCTGGAATTAAATGAAAATGTAAAACGAAACAGTGTCCATATATCAATCAACTTTGATCCGTCGGAAAACTATTCCAAGGAAAAATTAATGGCTGTAGCTGATTCCTATATGGAAAAAATCGGATTTGGCAAGCAGCCTTATCTGGTATACCAGCATCACGATTCCGGGCATCCGCACATCCATCTGGTCTCCATAAATGTTCAAAGGGATGGTACACGAATTGACATGCAGAATATTGGTAAAAACCGATCTGAACCGGCACGAAAAGAAATCGAAGAACGCTTTGGACTTGTCAAAGCGCAAGGCAATAAAAACAGTCCGGATTTCCAGCTCAAGCCCATCATCTCAGGAAAGATTCAATACGGGCGAAACGAATCAAAAAAAGCTATAACAAATGTACTGTGTCAGGTGCTTTTAACCTATAAATATGCCAGCCTGCCAGAACTCAATGCAGTACTCAGACAATACAATGTTATAGCAGACCGGGGAAATGAAGATTCAAGAATGTTTAAGGCAAAAGGATTAATGTACCGTATACTCGATGATAATGGAAAACCGATTGGAGTTCCCATAAAAGCCAGTCTCTTTTACAACAAGCCAACACTTAAATTTTTAGAAGAAAAATTTGCATCTAATTTCACTAATAATGCATCAGATATAAAAAGGGTAAAAAACGCCATTGATATGGCATTTTTAAGAACGCAAATTTCACTTAAGGAACTGGTTCAACTATTGGAAAAAGAGGGTATCAATACCCTTTTTAGAAAAAATCAGGAAGGATTGCTTTACGGTATTACCTACGTAGACCATACTACAAAATGTGTTTTTAACGGCAGTAAACTGGGTAAACAATACAGTGCAAAAGCAATTCAGGAACGATGTGCACAAAGTAAGCAAACAAAGCAAAATAGCACAAGTTTAGCGGATGAAAAATCACACACAATCACATTTGAAACACCAAAGTCAGAAATAGCTGCAACACTTTTTGGTGATGATTTTAAGGATAATAAATACGTAGGATCCAGCACAATAATGGGGCAACTAGCAGAGATGCTTACGCAAACTGAACAGACAGCTAATTATCTTCCATACGAGCTGAAAAACAAAAAGAAAAAAAGAAGAGGACAATCCAATAATCGATAAATATTGAAATTATGGCTATGCAGACAGGAGAAAACGAACAGGCACTGAGAAAGATCTTGGATATGACAAGACTTATCAGCATTATTATTTTAACCATCCATTTTTATTATTACTGCTATGCTGCCTTTCAGCAGTGGCATTTGGTTAGCGGTTTCAGCAATAAAATTATGGGTAACATTTACCAAACGGGATTATTCAGTAATTTTCATAAATCCAAACTCTTTGCACTAGTATTTTTATTACTCTCATTAATTGGAGCAAAAGGGAGAAAAGATGAAAAACTGAGTTATAAAACAGCTTTTGCTTACATCATTACAGGTCTCCTTATTTACTTTATAAGTTGTCTTTCACTATACCTGAAAATTGAACTCATGCTGGCAGCAATTGCCTATATGACCATAACTTCCAGTGGCTTTCTTCTGATGCTTTCCGGAGGTACGCTATTATCTCGTATTATAAAAAACAGACTTAACAGCAAGGATATTTTTAATAATGAAAATGAAACTTTCCCCCAAGAAGAAAGACTTTTGGATAATGAATATTCCATAAACCTTCCCGCCCGTTATCATTTAAAGGATAAGATAAGGGGCAGCTGGATTAACATCATAAATCCCTTTCGCGGTTTACTGGTTTCCGGTACTCCCGGATCCGGAAAATCTTATTTTGTTATACGTCATGTTATTACCCAGCACATTCGCAAAAGATTTACCATGTTCGTCTATGATTTCAAATTTGATGATCTTTCCAGAATAGCCTATAATACCTGGCTCAAAAACAAACACCTCTATCCAAAATTACCTCAGTTTTATGTCATTAATTTTGACGACCTGACCCGGACCAACAGGTGCAATCCGTTGGAGCCGTCAGCCATGAGTGATATAACGGATGCTTCCGAATCAGCACGTACTATTTTGTTGGGACTCAACAGGGAATGGATAAAAAGACAGGGAGATTTTTTCGTAGAATCACCGATTAATTTTCTTTCAGCCATAATATGGTATTTACGAAAATACAAAGACGGAGAATTCTGCACACTTCCCCATGTAATTGAACTCATGCAGGAAGATTACGATAGTCTCTTTACGCTGCTTAGAACCGAAAAAGAAATCGAAGTACTTACTTATTAATCCCTTTGTGAATGCCTACTTAAATAATGTTATGGACCAATTAGAGGGGCAAATTGCTTCTGCAAAAATTGCCATGGCACGGCTTTCCTCTCCACAATTGTATTATGTTTTGTCGGGTAGTGACTTCACATTGGACATCAATAATCCGGACGATCCTAAGATCGTATGTATGGGCAATAATCCGCAGAAAATCCAAATATATGGAGCTGTATTGTCACTTTACGTAAACCGATTGGTAAAGCAGGTGAACCAAAAAAACAAACATAAAAGCAGTCTGATATTCGATGAATTTCCAACTATTTACCTCAACAATATGGACAGCTTAATTGCTACAGCCCGGAGCAATAAAGTAGCAACTTGTTTGGGGATTCAGGATTTTAGTCAGCTGCGTAAAGATTATGGACGAGAACAGGCGGATGTGATTATGAACATTGTTGGAAACGTAGTTAGTGGACAGGTTACAGGAGATACTGCCAAGCAATTATCGGAACGTTTTGGGAAAATTATGCAGGACCGCGAAAGCCTTTCCATTAATAGTGGAGATACTTCTATAAGCCGGTCCAAACAATTGGAATCCGCTGTGCCTCCATCCAAAATTTCCGGACTTAGTTCCGGTGAATTCGTAGGTATGGTAGCGGATGATCCTGATTGTAAAATCGAACTCAAAACCTTTCATTCTGAAATAATAAATGACCATGAAGCATTAAAAAAAGAACAGGATCAATATGTCGATATTCCTATTATTCGCAAAGTTGATAATGCAATGGTACAGCGGAATTATCTGCAGATAAAAAAGGACATCAAGGACATTATTTATGCAGAAAAGGAAAGACTACTAAATGATATTGAACTAAGTCATTTAGTAATTAAGAAGTGATACTCTCGATTGAAAACAATAAATATATTACGGCTTACTCACAGATATTGATTGTGAAAGTAATATTAGCTTAAATTGTTATATTTACAATGCAGATGAATCATTTGTTTTGATTTAAATTTCGTTGATATTGATCTTTTCTTTCTCTTGATCGAACTAAGAAATAAACAATAGAATTACCTTTGCTCTTGAAGTGGGACAAAAAGCATACAGGTTATTGGATAAAAAAATAATGGGAAGCAGTGCAGATAACATTATATTAGGAATTCTTATAGAAAAACAATATTATTCAGGTACATTTCAATTAAATCTTCGGAGCAGAACATTTTAATTTGTGTGAGCGCCATCCTTAAAAACACTTTACAGAGCGGTACAATATTATGAAGATTGCTTGCTTAAATTACAAAAAACGGTAAGTCTGCTTGCAAAGCAGCAATAGTGATATAAAGTGCATACACAATTTTGTTTTTACATTTTTCAAATAAACGCATCATTAAAGATCGTTCGCTTTTGGGAGATATTAAGGATATTTATCAGCAGGATATTAATTAAACTCGTTTAGATCACAAAATATTAATCTTGAAGTTCCAATGAGAAAGAATCAAAAAAATTACAAAGATCAGCCTTTCATGATAAAAAAATCCAGAAAGAGGATAGAAAACTTATTTTCTCAACTCTGTGAGCAGTTCATGATTAGAAGAAATTAAGCCAAATTTTTTTTAGGGTTTAAACCCGAATACTCTCAAAACAACAACACTTACTATGATACAAACAATAAAAATAAATACTAATAGATCCGTAGTGTGTTTTGTCTAAAAAAACCTCAATATGTCTAATTTTTTAACAAAATTAATAATTTAAACATCTTTTATTTCAATCAAAAAACGAATAAAACTTTATTGTAATCGAATCCCAGCATTTCCATACTGATAATATTTTTATTATTCATAAAAAAAGTAAAGTTTATTTTTGAATAAACAGCATATATTCTAAAAAAAAATAATCTGATAAAAGTCAGCCTTATCAATATAAATACACTAAATAACTTTTAGTTAAACATATCTTAATTTCATATTTACACTATTCTTATTTGTTATAAATAAGAATAAATTAATCAAATTTAAAACCAATGACTTATTTTAATCAACGAGTACAACATGTTATATTAATAACTTGTTTATTTCTCTTCTCGACAATTAGCCTTTTTACCCAACAAAAATTAGGGACGTTAAAAGGGGTAATAAAAAACAACCAAGGCAAAGCAGCTGAATTTGCTAATATTGACCTAAAAGGAACAAACAAAGGAACAAACAAAGGAGCAATAAGCGATGAAGCAGGCGAATACAAAATAGAAAACATTAAACCAGGTACTTATACCATCATCGTATCAGGAATTGGTCTAAAAAAACAAACTCAAACTATTGAAATAAATAACAATCAAAGCAATTATACTTTAGACTTTACAATAAAAGAAAGTATTGGTGAACTCGATGAAATAATTGTTTCGGGTTATAGAGAACGGACTTATAGAAATGAAACTTCGGTTGCTGCATCAAAATCTACTATTCCGCTAAAAGATCTACCGCAATCGGTAAGTTATGTAACCAAAGAACTTATTATTGACAGGCAAGCCTTTCGTGTTAATGATGTTCTAAAAAACGTTAGCGGTGTGAGTCTTAATAACTTTGAAAACCGTTTTTCTATAAGAGGAATTGCAGGAAACAGCTATCAATTTATCAATGGATTAAGAGTAAGCGGACGCTCTTTTAACTCCTTAAATTTAAACAATTTAGAACGAGTTGAAGTAATGAAAGGTCCCGCATCTGCATTGTATGGAAATACCGAACCGGGAGGATCTATTAACAATGTAACAAAAAAAGCACTGACTGTTAATCGAAATACTGCAGGGGTTAGTATAGGAAGTTTTCAAACCATACGAGCCACTGCAGATTTAACAGGGCCTTTAAATAATTCTAAAACCGTTTTATACCGTATGAATGTGGCGTATCAAAACACCACAACTTTTAGAGATTTACAAGATAGAGAAGATTTGTCAATAGCACCAACCCTCTCTTTTGTTCCTAGCGAAAAAACGAGAATTGATGTCGATTTTGTTTACAGTATTATCAACGGAAAAACAGAGAGAGGACAGCCTTTATATGGCCCTTCGACAGATGGCGCATCACTATTATTTACTACTCCTATTTCTCAAAGTATGTCTAGAGGTAATGACTATTTAAAAGAAAAAACGTTTTATATGTCGGCTATTATGAACCATAAATTCAATAGCAAACTTTCTTTAAATGTATCCTATCTAAAGTACAAATTTTTTGAAGATATGTTTGAGCATCGCGGGGGTAATGCCTATGCAATGGATGCCGCAGGAAAAGAAATTCCATCATTATTATTACAAAGTACTATTGGACGCAAACGCAGCCGTTATGATGACAATCTTACAACCTAATTAAACTATGACACTCATACAGGAAAAATAGAGCATAAAATAGTACTGGGAGCAGATTATATTGTAAGTACAGTACCCATAGGAGGCACGAATGAAACCGCAACAGGTTATCGAAATGCAACCAATACAGGATCAATAGCAACCTATAATCCGGCCAAAAAGAATTTATACTTGTTAGATGCTAATGGAAATCCAGTACCAAATGTTCCTTTTTATAATTTAGCCAATCCAGATTATTCGGCAGCCAACCCAGACAGCTACTTTACCACCAGAACAGCTACTGCAGCAACAAAATACTACTCACAAAGTATTTACCTTCAAGACCAAATAAAATGGAATAAGCTACAACTTCTTTTAGGATTAAGACAAGAGTTTTACACCGATTTTACCAATTACAAAAAAAACACTGAAGCCAAAGTCAAACAACATGCTTTGATTCCTAGAGTAGGATTAGTTTACAGTCTAATTCCTCAAATCAATCTTTATGGAACTTATGTCGAGGGTTTTCAGCCACAAAGCGCAGGAACTATTGGTGCGCCCGAAATTTACGGAGGCCCATTTGATCCATTAACAAGCAAAATGTATGAAGTGGGTGCCAAAAGCGATTGGTTTAACAAAAAATTAGCCGTAACTGTTGCCGCTTACAAAATCTATCAAAACAACATTTTAGTCAGTGCCAATAACCCCACAAATACCCAATTACTAGAGCAAAGAGGTCAGGAAACATCCAAAGGAATAGAAGCAGATATTACGGGAAACATATTACCTAATTTATCTATCAATGCCAATTATGCTTACAATGATGCCCGAATTACCGAAACAGCCGTTGTAGCCGATATGGGGCGTTGGAAAGAAGCAGCACCGCATCATCAAGGCGGATTTTGGGCAAAATACACCCTTCTTGAAGGAAGAATCAAAGGATTCGGAGTTGGTTTAGGTGCCAACTTTGCTTCCAAACAAAACACCCGATTGGCCTATTTTACACTACCGGGCTACTCCCTTATAGATGCGGCACTATATTATCAAATGAAACAACTCAAATTTTCACTAAATCTGAATAACCTTCAAAACAAAGAATATGTAGTATCTCAAGCTAATCCTAATATGGTTGGCCCAGGAGCTCCAAGAAACTTTATGCTTACCATGGGGTATTCATTCTAATACTAATTTTTAAACCAATCAAATGAAAAAAATCACATCAAAATTGACTCTAGGAGTTGTACTTCTGTTGGCAACAACAATTGCAAATGCGCACAATACCTATTTACAAATAAAAGGGTCAGGCAAAATAAACGACAAAGTAGAAATACAATTATTAAAAGCCGAATACGGTAAAGAAGCTCCAGAGAAAGGAACAAAGTTAGACAACTTAAAGGCTATTAAAATCTTTTTAATAGATGCTTCTGGTAGCAAAACAGAAATAGTAATGACTCAAACCGAAACCCATTGGCAAGGCTTTTTTATTCCAAAAACAACAGGAAATTATACCGTTATTGGAGTAAATGACCAAAACGAAGTTAGAGATATGTCTAAAAAATGTTTAGGAAACGGGCGTAGTATTCTATATTTAAAGGCTTTATATACAATTAAGTCAGCTACAAATCAAACCGTTACTTTGCCTTTAGACCTAACAGCTCAAAAGCAAAATGCTAGTTATTTATTAACCGCATTTAAAGACAAAAAACAACAAAACGATTTGAACCTTACCGTGATAAATCCTGATGGATGGTCAGTAAATGCTTTTAAAATCTCGAAAACAACCCCAAAAAAGCTTTATTTAGAAGTCATTTTTCGTAACAAGTGACAATATTTTTAAACTCATCCAATATTTTTTTCTCAATTTTACGTTTCTGATGTCTCTTTCTCAAACACTATTACCTACGAAAGATAGTAATAAGGTAAAAATAAAAACATAATATTGGTATTTTGCCACTGGTTTATGAAACACAAAAACTTATTTTTGATTTTTCTGCAACGATTTCTACTATATTTAGATATACTTAATTTAAACTTCAAAATACAACAATAAAATTTACCCTTCGGGCAAAACAACCATAATAACCATAAAATTTTAACAGAAACACTCAAAAATAGTACTATTTTATCTTTAAATTATATATTTGTAAATTAAAACAAAGTTAAATTGTGTATTATAAAAAATCTTCTTTATCTAATTGGATATTAGCAATTCAATTCTTTTTTTGTTGTTTTATTACGCATAGTCAAGAAACTACAATATCGGCGAATACGCAATTCCCTGTAAATATTACTTTTAATGCAAGCGAGTATAAAGACTTGTTTGTAACTAATTCCATAAAACAACTTATTCCCGAAAAGTTCAACCCTTTGCACAAAAATTATTTTGTCTTTCCGTTTTCTAATCAATCTTACTGGTTACGAATACAAATCAGAAATACAAATTCTAGTGTTAAAAAATGGGTTTTGCTATGGGATAATCCATTAGTCGAGCAACTCGATTTTTATATATCAGATAGTAACAGAAGCAATTTCAAGCATACTCCATATGTCCTTTTAACCAAAAATAAACTCAAAAAACTTTATTCAGAAGCCCCACATTTTAATTTTGAACTCCTCCCCCACACATCCAAAACAATTTATATCAAATTAACATCTAAAAGAGCAAATTACGGAAGCCTGAGTCTTTTTCCTAATGAAGCTTTTACTACTTTTCGATATGATAATTTTGCATTACAAGGAATGCTCAATGGTTTTGTTATCTTTAGATTATTACTCGTGTTTTTATTAGGCGTTTTTGTTATAAAGGAGGCTGTATTTAGAGCTTATTCTATTCAAATTGTAATAAAGACAGTCGCTTTTTGGGGCATTCTTAACAATTTAGGACCTCTTTTTTGTGACAATCCCACTACAGCAGCCATTATCAATAATGTATCTATTTACTCAACCGTTGTAGGCAGCTGCATTTTTACGCTTTGGGCTTTTGAAATTTGTAAAATAATTAAATGGATTAAGTTTGTTTTATTTGTATTTATTGCAAGTGCAGTTATAATTAATTTGGCCCTTTGTATAAGCTATCAATGGTATTGGTTAATGGCTGGTGCTTTTCTTATTGTAGTCTGTAATACATTTTTAGTGGGATTATTTTTTTATTCTATATTAAAAAAAATAAAAACAAATATTTATTACAGTATTCCGTTTTTATTGGGTATTATAACTTTTTTACTCATTAACTTTAGACTGCTTACAGAAATAAATATAGGTCCGGTAAACGTTATTGCTTATTTATTATTTGTATCTGAGTTTTTAACTTTTGTTTTATTCTTAGGGCGAATCATCAGGTTAATTGAGGTAAAGAAAATAAGTGCCGAAGAAAATCTTAGAACCAATCAAGAACAAAATAAATTTTTGAAAGAACTAGATGAACTAAAAACACGGTTTTTTACTAACATCTCGCACGAATTTCGTACGCCGCTTACTTTGCTCGTAGGCCCAATTGACGATTTGCAAAAAAAATACCCCAATGAAGGCATTTTAAAAATAATGCAGCGCAATTTGAATAGATTGCAAAATCTAATTAATCAAATACTCGAAATTTCAAAATTGGAGGCTGGCGAAATGACTATCAACAAAGAAGAAGCAGATATTGGTCGATTTTTGATACAAATAGCCGCTTCGTTTGAGTCGTTAGCGCAGGACAAAGACATTGTTTTTAATTATTCGGTAAGTCAGAAAGCCATTTTTGGAAATTTTGATTTGGATAAAATAGAAAAAATAATGAACAACCTGCTTTCGAATGCTTTCAAGTTTACGCCTAGAAACGGGCGAGTTGTGGTAAAAATTAGTTTTGATAACGAGCAGACTGAAAACAACAAAAGAGGCTTAAAATCAAAACCATTACTGCAAATAAGCGTTGAGGATTTTGGTATTGGTATTGCACCTGAACGGCTTCCTTATATTTTTGATCGGTTTTATCAGGTGGACGACTCCAACCAGCGTTTGCACGAAGGCTCTGGTATTGGATTGGCATTGGTCAAAGAATTGATCGATGTTTTGGAGGGGACAATTGAGGTAAAAAGTGTGCTAAACCAAGGTACTACTTTTGTGTTGACTTTACCTTACGACCCTTTGTTTTTGTTATCTCAAAATGTCAAAATACCTATTCTTAAATTTAAACCCGAAGTGGTTTTTGATAAAAAAAACACCAACACTGACGATTTAGAGAAAAACGAAAATGACCAAATCATGCTTATCGTAGAAGACAATCCCGATTTGCGCATGTACATAAGGTCTATTTTTGAAAATCAATACCAATTGATAACGGCAGTAGATGGCGAAGAAGCATTGACAAAGGCAATTGAGTTTGTTCCCGATATTGTAATTTCGGATTTGATGATGCCCAAATTAGACGGATTAGGTTTTTGTGCCAAACTAAAAAAGGATGAGCGAATTAGCCATATTCCGGTAATTATGCTTACCGCAAAAGCCAGTATAGATGATAAGTTGATTGGACTGCAGCAGGGTGTCGACGATTATTTGTCTAAGCCTTTTAATAAAGAAGAGTTGTCTTTAAGAGTGAGCAATTTGATTCAGCAAAGGCAACTCTTGCGAGAGAAATACGCTACGCAAACCATTGCCGTTAAGCCCGAAAAGGTGATGGTAACCGAGTCGACACTAGAAGATTTGTTTATAGAAAAAGCCCAAGCAGTTATCGATAATTATTTAGGCAAAAGCGAGTTTGATGCGACTACTTTTGCCCATGAAATGAAGCTTTCGCCTGTACAATTGCGCAGAAAATTAAAAGCCATTACCAATCAAACCAGTACCGAGTTTGTGCGCAATTACCGCTTAGAAGCAGCTGCTGAAATGCTTAAAAAAGGAAAAAAAACGGTTTCGCAAGTCGCTTACGAAGTTGGTTTTGAGAGTCTTCCGTATTTTTCAAAAGTTTTTCAGGACAAGTTTGGCAAGACGGCTTCGGACTGGCGATAGAGGTATGACTAATAAAAATGAAATACTGAAAATTTAAAATCATTAAACATACTACGTTAAGCAAAAATTTGCGGTAATAGGTTTACTAAAACACTTATTACCACAAACTTTGACCAGTCTAATTTTAATCTTGATTATCTACAATACTCTCGGCAATTTGCAATCCGCCATTGAGAAACGCTATTGCTGCACTAACCCCTGCTGTAACAACACTAGTTGTAGGTTCTGGATTAAATTTAGCAATATCGGCACAAATGCTGGATAAATTGTTGCAAATATTCGCAGTTTCATTAATGATCGCCAAGCTTCGCATATTGTTTGAATCTGTTTGAGATAACTCTACGAAATGGTATGCAACGGGGGCAATAGCTGTTAGGTTTATCGCAATATCTACGCCTGCTCCAATTTCTGTTAGTGCGATTTTGGTAGCTTGGGTTTTAGTACAAAGTGGCGCTAAGGTAAATATAACCGTAGATAGCATCCCAATATTAGAAATAGCTGTTGATAAATTAGCTACTGTATTATCTTTTATAGGATAGGGTTCTGCAAAAGTTCCTGCAGCTGTATTTGCATAGGACTGAATAACAGACGAAAGAGATTTGGCTTGGCTTACAAAAGGTACCCAAGGTATTTCAGCAATGTCTTCAACGACTACCAATACACCAAAAATAGCAGCAGCTGTACCTGATAAAATATGTGCCGCTTCAAAAATGACATTTTTAGCACTTTCAGGCAAATAAAACTTGCTATCGAATTCTTTAGAATAATCAGGTGTTGTTTCTGGTCCTTTGCCTAATACTGCTGCAAGGGACTCATAATCTTTGGCGTTTATGATTTGAGTACTAAACCCATCATCTTCGGTAAAAGGAGCTTTTTGGTTTAACAATTTGTAAATCAATGTTGCGGGTACAGCACAAGTTAAACAAATAATATCTAACAACGAAAATTGAAATTCAAAGCCAAAAATTTCTTCTAAAATATCTGAGACTATGGGGATCCAAATAGGAACCGAAAGAAGGTCAATAATGGATTCAAAAATAGTAACGATAAAATCTATTACAAGATCAATAAGGGTGGCAACACTATCCAAGACCAAGTCTGCAATGATAGCACAACTCGTTTGAAGAATTTCAATCAATGACATTGTTTTGTATTGATCATTGTCAAACAATTCAGTTTGAAATCGATCAATAGCCATTTGAAAGTTTTTGGTTTCGTCTTTTAATGCCTTGGTTAGATCAACAAGGCTTTCTTTTATTAAATTTGCCAAAACTTCAGAAGTGTTCTCTACACTAGAACTTGCATTGGCAATGTTATTGGTAAAATGGTCTTGAAGATAGCTATTTGGCGAGGTATAAACCCCCGTATAATCCGTTTGTGACTGTGTATAACTCATGGGTTGGTTGGCATTGTCCATCTCATCAGAATCTGTAGAGATACTTGCCCAAGCATTGATACTTTTTTCGAGTTGTGCTATTTCATTGTTTACCTCACTTTTGACTCCCTCTAGTTTGGTAACCCCATAATCCATATACATCATCAGGATATTTTGCATCACATCTTTGGTTCGAGTAATATCATCCCATGAAAATAGAAATTTTAAAAACTGTATTAAATCTTTGACCAGTGTAAGCAAAGCCGAAAAAATTGCCTCTAAAGCATCGATTACTTTCTCTACATGGATATTCTGGATAAAGT
>NZ_MUGS01000045.1 GCF_002222055.1 Flavobacterium araucananum | reverse complement strand
TCCTCATCATGTATTTGATGAGGATTTTTTGTTTTTAATAGTTTTTTGCTTTACTGCTTGAGCCATAAGAATACAAAAGCTTTTGAAATAATTTTGATCTTTAAAATTGTAAAAATTTATAAGGTTGATCTTTAGTATTTTAGGATTTCTTGTGAAAAACTAGATTTACTAGCTAACGTAAATTGCGTTAGAGATGAGGGCAATATCCTTTTTCGGTACCTTAAAACTCCCTCGTGAAGCTATTAATATCTTTTGTCACAAAAGAGTTAGTGCAAAGTCCAATCCGCTGTGGCGGAGATGCTCAAACTATCTGATGAATACTTGTATTTGGCTACTTTTTGTAGGGTCTTATGATTTAAAATAAGGGATTTTCTTTGTTTATCAAGGATTTGAAGTGATGCGATTGATGGTGTGTTGATTTTTAGAAAACTACTTTAATTAAGGATTAAAAATGAATTAAAACAGGATTGGTTCAAAGTTATTTCAAATAAAAATCCCTCTAAGTTTAAGCTTAGAGGGATTTTATATTAAGGCAAAAAGGGGCAATTATATCTTATAAAAATTCTCCGTGTTGAGAAATATCTAAACCTAATTCTTCTTTTTCTTCTGTAACTCTTAGAGGTGTAATTTTATTAACTACAAAAAATAAAATGTAAGAACCAACAAAAGCGAAGATCGAAACAATTACTAAGGCAATTAATTGATTGATAAATAAAGTTGGAGTTCCAAAAATTAAGCCTTGATTATCTCCAACAGCAGGATTGATTGCTTTAGAAGCAAAAACTCCAGTTAACAACATACCTACCATACCACCAACACCGTGACAAGCAAAAACATCTAATGCATCGTCAATTTTTCCTTTAGGAAATTTACTTACAACAAGATTACTTACAATAGCAGCAAATGCCCCAATGAAAATTGCATGTGGAATACTTACGAATCCTGCGGCAGGAGTAATTGCAACTAGTCCTACAACAGCACCAATACATGCGCCTAATGCAGATAATTTGTGTCCTATTATTTTGTCAAGGAAAACCCACGCCATAGCCGCAGCCGCAGCTGCAACAGTTGTAGTTCCTAAAGCCTGAACTGCTAATCCGTTGGATCCTAGTGCAGATCCTGCATTAAAACCAAACCAGCCAAACCATAATAAACCTGTACCTAGTAATACGTAAGTAATTCTGGCAGGATTTACTTTTTGAATTTTTCTTTTACCTAGAAATATAGCTCCTGCTAGTGCAGCCCAACCTGCGCTCATGTGAACTACTGTTCCTCCGGCGAAGTCTAATACTCCCATTTTAAAGAAAACCCCATCAGGATGCCATGTCATGTGCGCTAAAGGAGCATATATAATTAAGATAAATAAAACCATGAATAACAAATAAGCCCAGAAACGTACACGTTCTGCAAATGCACCTGTAATTAACGCAGGTGTAATGATGGCAAATTTTGCTTGAAATAATGCGAATAACATAAACGGAATAGTTGGTGCAAGACTCCATGCAGTATTGGTACCAACGCCCTGAAAGAATAAATTAGGAAGAGGGTTTCCGATGATTCCTCCAATAGTAGGACCAAATGCTAATCCAAATGCAACAATAACCCATAAAATAGTAACAATTACCATAGCCATAAAACTTTGCAGCATTGTACTGATAACGTTTTTCTTACCTACCATACCTCCGTAGAAAAATCCCAAACCTGGTGTCATAAGCAATACAAAAGCAGTTGCTACGATCATCCAAGCTGTATCTCCTGTATCAAACTTTACAGCTTCTGCCGGAATAGGATTGTCTGTTAAGATAAAGTTAGATATAAAGGTTAGTACCAAAATCGTGATAAGAATCACACTTAAAATAATTTTTCGCATAGTTATTTAGTTTTAAATTTTTTATAAAAGTATAAAATCAATTGACACCCCTATAAAAAATAGAGTCTAAGGCTTTATTTTTGTTAATTTTTAGATTTAAACCCCTATATTTTGAGTGTATTTGTTAAAATGAACTTAAAATTTGTGATTTGTTAATTCTAAAACCAGAAAATCTGTTGTGATTGAGTTTTATTAACAAAAAAACAAGATAATAATCCTGATTTTAAGAATTATTATGGCCATAAATTTAAATAATTATGCGAAACTGTTTTAATTGTAAATAAAAAAGGCATCAAATGAATTTCTCAAGTGATGCCTTTTTTAGAAAAAAGTTTTTACTTATTTCTGGTTGTATTTTGCTTTGAATTTATCATTCAGTTTGGTTTGGAAAGTTTCTAAGTTAATAGCTCGTCCCTGAATAAAAGCAGTCGTTAATTTATTTGTTCTCATGTCTAAGGCATCACCTTCAGAAATAAACAAGGTGGCATCTTTGCCGGTTTCCAATGTTCCTGTTGTAGCATCAATACCTAATAATTTTGCGGTATTAAATGTGATAAGCTGTACAGCGATTTCTTTATCTAAGCCAAAAGCGGCACAAGTTCCTGCTAGAAACGGAAGGTTTCTTACGCTCATTCTCTCATGATCGCCACTATTTTCAAGACCAACAACAATACCTTTATCAGTTAGTATTTTAGCCATTTTATACGGTAGGTTTACATCTTCATAATCGCTTGTTGGCATGTCGTGAACGCGTCTTAGTAATACACCAACATTGTATTTTTGTAATACATCAGCAGATTTATAAGCTTCAAATCCGCCAACAATAACAATTTTTTTAATTTGATTATCTACAGCTAATTGTATTGCATCTACAATTTGTTTTTCTTCATCTGCATGCACATAAAGAGTTTGAGTTCCGTCAAATAATCCTTTAGTAGCTTCTAAAACGATGTTTCTGTCTTTTGTAGCACTTTGATTATAAGCCTTTGCATTGACTAAAAAAGCAGTTATTTCTTCGACTTGTTTTGGATAGTCTTTGTTTGCTTCAATTATTCCGGGTTCAAACCATGATCCTGATCTTTTAAAATTAGATGGGAAATTAAGATGAATTCCATCATTCTCTTTTATAATAGCATCTTTCCAACTCCAGGCATCTAGTTGAACTACAGAAGATGTTCCTGAAATCCTACCTCCGCGTGGAGTTATTTGTGCCATTAAAACTCCATTTGGGCGAACTGTTTCTACTACTTTAGATTCAGAATTATAAGCAATTATACTTCTTACATTCGGGTTAAAACTTCCAATTTCTTCTTCATCATCGGATGATTTTACAGCATCAATTTCTACTAAACCTAAAGTAGAGTTTGGAGCAATAAATCCCGGGTAAATGTGTTTTCCGCTGGCATCAATAGTGATATCAAAAGCATTAGCAGCTAGTCTTATTGTTGTTGCATCTGCTACAAGGGTAAGTTTTCCGTCCTTAAAAGCAATAGCACTATTTTGAATAACGGTTCCGTTACCTAAATGGGCAGTTCCATTTAAAATTAAAACTGATTTGGTTTGTTTTGGTGCTGGTATTTGTTGCGCTTTTATTTGTAGTGAAGCACAAACTACGAGCAACAATATATATATGTTTTTATGTATCATGTTATGTATTTTTATCTTTTCGAATTTTCTAAAGTCTTTATTACTGTTCTAATGTATCACAGTGATATTCCTTTTTCTCTTTTCTTGTAGGTTGTTGTGTGCCTGCTCCTTTATTTTTTTCTTGCAACATCTGTCCAATTAACAAGCTTCTTTCTTTCGTAATAGCCAATTGTTTTTCGGCATCTTTTTCAAGATCAAAATATACAACACCATCAATAATTGTTTTCTCGGCTTTAGCATAAATAGACAAAGGATTATCATTCCATAATACAACATCAGCATCTTTACCTACTTTAAGACTTCCTACTTTATCATCGATATGCAATAATTTAGCAGGGTTTAAGGTTACAAATTTCCAGGCATCTTCTTCAGAAATATTCCCGTATTTTACTGCTTTTGCAGCTTCCTGGTTCAATCTTCTTGACATTTCGGCATCATCAGAATTATAAGCAACAACTAATCCTGCGTTATGCATGATAGGTCCGTTGAACGGAATTGCATCATTTACTTCAAATTTATAAGCCCACCAATCAGAAAAGGTCGAAGCTCCAACTCCGTGTTCTTTCATTTTATCAGCTACTTTATAACCTTCAAGGATATGAGTGAAAGTATTTACTCTAAAATTGAATTTTTCGGCAACACTCATCAACATTAAAATCTCAGATTCTACATAAGAGTGACAAGTAATAAAACGTTCTTTATTGATAATTTCGGCTAGAGTTTGCAATTCCAGATCTACTCTTGGTGCTTTTCCTTTTTTAGAGTTAGAATTGAATTTTTTCCAGCTTTCATCGTATTCTTTTGCACGCTGAAAGTAATCGGTAAAAACCTGCTCAACTCCCATTCTGGTTTGCGGAAAACGAGTTGGATTATCAATCCCCCAATTGGCTTGTTTTACATTTTCACCCAATGCAAATTTGATGAATTTAGGTTGGTTTTTGTATAACATTTCATCCGGCGATGAACCCCATTTCCATTTTACAATTGCAGAGCGACCTCCAATTGGGTTTGCAGATCCATGCAATAATTGAGAAATGGTTACTCCTCCGGCAAGATCTCTGTAGATATTAATGTCTTCAGAGTTTACAACATCCTGAATCGTAACTTCGGCAGTAGAGTTATGTCCGCTTTCATTTACCCCTTTAGAAATGGCAATATGAGAGTGTTCATCGATAATTCCGCTTGTAATATGTTTGCCTTTTGCATCTATAATTGTAGCGCCTGCATCTGAAAGGTTTTTACCCACAGCAGCAATTTTTCCGTCTTTAATTAAAACATCAGTTTCAGTTAAAATACCTTCTTTTTCGTTTGTCCAAACCGTAGCATTTTTAAATAATAAAGTTTGAGCAGTTAGTTTTTTAGAATCACCAAAAGCAACGTTAGGATAAGTTGTTGGAATAATCGGATTTGGTTTTTCTGCTTTAGCAGAATCTTTTACTGCAACAAATGCACTTGTTTTTACAGCTGTCCACACCAATTCATTTCCGTTGGATAGTACTGCTTTTCCGGATAAGCTTTCTGGTTTTTCTACAAATCCTGTTAATCTTGTATAATTAGATTTAATAGAATCTGCAGGTTTAATTAAAAGTGAAATCCAATTTTTAGAAACACTAAAAGTGCTTTTTAGTTTCTTTGCGTCAGCGGTCGTTAGTTCAGATTTTGGAGCATCAGCTGTTCCGTCAATTTTCCATTTATAAGTGTCTTTTCCAACTGTTAAATCATAGTTTCCACGAATATCTTTTGCATTGATATCATTAACAACATATTTTGTTCCCTGAACCCAGTTTTCATATAAAACTGTTTTCTCATCAAAAATTTCTCCTGATGTAATTACAAAATTGGCATAAGTGCCTGTTTTTAAGCTTCCAACTTCATTGCTTTTTCCTAAGATAGCAGCAGGAATTGTAGTCAAAGCTTCTAATGCTTTTGTTTTGTCAAAACCATATTTAATAGCTTTTAATAAATTAGGCTTAAAGTCTTCTGTCTTTTTTAATTTATCTGTCGTCAATGCAAAAACAATTCCGTTGTCTGAAAGCACTTTTAGGTTTGTAGGCGCCTGATTCCAGAAACGCATATCAGCAAGTTCGATTTGATTTGATAAATAAGGATTTGAAACATCATAAGCCTCAGGAAAACTTATCGGAATTATGTATTTGGCGTTTGTGTTTTTAATTTCTTCGATTCTTTCAAACTCATTCCCGCTACCTTTTAGAATGTAACTTAAACCAAATTCTTTAGCAATTTTAGCTGCTCTAAGGCTATTAAGTTTGTCTTCTGTAGCAAATATCTGAACTAATTTTTCATTGCTTGCAAGAGCTTCTAATGATAAATCTTTTGTTTCAGAGTTTCCTTTTTTGTACCAATCTAAGTCCAGGTACATTTGACGTAATAGTGCCATCATACCCATTAATGAACTTGGATAGGCCTGATTGGTTAAAGCACTTTTTGTAAATGCAAAATGATTGGTAACTTTATTAGCAATAATTTGTTTACTGCTTTCAGTATTGTTCAGGGCAACCAAAATTCCGGTTCCTTGGGCAATTCCGTCAGGAATATGAGTTCCTACAACGCCAAAACCAGCTTTAAGTAATTCTTCTGCTTTATGTTGATCATATTTAAAAGTTTCGTAAGTATTGATTTCCGGACGAACACTTTCGTTCCAGTAATAACCAACTCTTTTTGTATCGTATAAAGGGTTACGATCACGACCGCGACCTCCAAGGTTACTTTTTGGTTTTTCTACTCCAAAACTGGTGTAAATATCAATAAACGAAGGGTAAATTGTTTTTCCTTCAAGATCAATAGTTATACTGTTTTTAGGAATTGAAATATTATTGCCAACAGAAACGACTTTACCATCCTGAATGAGTAAGGTTCCTTTTTCGATTTTTTGAGTTGGCGTAACATAAATAGTAGCATTTGTAAAAACAGTATAGTTCTTGTTTTTGTTTTGCACACTTTCATTAATAGGGAAATAGTCTTGAGCGTATGTTTTTGTTAAAAATACACTCAAAAAGAGTAAGAGTAGGGCTTTTTTCATAGTTTATTTGCAAATTTGTTGCTAAAAATATGAAATATATGTTATCTAAAATTTATTTAGTAAAATGTTTTTTCTTTATTTATATAAAATATTTAACTAAACCCTTGATAGGTAGTACTTACAGAATGTTATGAAAAATAATAATAATAGAATAAAATGGGGAATAATTGGCTTGGGAAATATTGCAAATCAATTTGCTACTGATTTATTATTGCTGGAAGATGCAGAACTGTTTGCAGTTGCTTCAAGAAATAAGGAGAAAGCAATTGAGTTTTCTAAAAAATACAATTGCACTAAAGCTTATGATTCTTATGAGGCACTTTTTGAAGATGATCAGGTTGATATTATATACATTGCGACTCCACATGATTCGCATGCAGAACTCTCGATAAAAGCCTTAGAAAATGGCAAACATGTTTTATGCGAAAAACCCCTTGCACTATCTTATAATGATGCTGTTCGAATGACAGAGGCCTCAAAAAATAATAATAAATTTTTTATGGAAGCTTTTTGGACTCGTTTTATTCCAGCGGTCCAGGATGTTTTGGCAAAAGTGAATAAGGGAATTATAGGGGATATTAGATCTCTAAAAGCCGATTTTGCTTTTTATGGAGATGAAGAGAACGGAGGAAGACTTTTTGATAAAAATCTTGGTGGTGGCGCTTTGTTTGATATTGGTGTTTATCCATTATTTCTCTCTTATGTCTTACTTGGGATTCCTAAAGAAATAGTTGCGAAATCGATCTATCATAAAAACGGAATCGATTTGCAAACATCCATGATCTTGCAATATGAAAAGGCTCAGGCAGTTTTGCAGGCTTCGATAGTTTCCGAAACGGATATGAAAGCTACTATTGGCGGATCTCGTGGTCGAATAGAACTAAATGCTCCCTGGTTTATCGCAGACGGATATTCTATTTTTAATCAGGAAAAAGAAGCCAGTTTTAGTTTGCCAAACTTAGGAAAAGGGTATGCGTATGAAGCAATTGAATGTCATAATTGTATTAGAAATAATCAAATCGAAAGCAGGCTTTGGTCGCATAAAAATAGTTTGGATTTGAGTAAAATTGTTGAAGAAATTAAAAATCAAATTGGTTTAGAATTTTAAAAACAATATTTATTGTAGTAAAAAAGCTATAATTTGATAATTTTCATTAGATTTAAAAACATTTAATGAAAAGAGTTTATGTTAGTAAAAGTTTACGGAAGTGCTGTTTTTGGAGTTGAAGCTACTACAATAACTGTAGAGGTTCATATGGATAAGGGAATTGGCTATCATTTAGTTGGTTTGCCTGATAATGCAATAAAAGAGAGTAGTTACCGAATTGCTGCTGCTCTGAAAAATAATGGATACAGGTTGCCCGGAAAAAAAATAACGATCAATATGGCGCCAGCAGATTTGAGAAAGGAGGGATCTGCTTATGATTTGCCTTTAGCCATGGGAATCTTAGTAGGTTCAGATCAAATTAAAGCGCCGGAAATTGAACAATATATTATTATGGGCGAGCTTTCTTTAGACGGAAGTTTACAACCCATTCGGGGTGCTTTGCCTATTGCTATAAAAGCGAAGGAAGAAGGATATAAAGGATTTTTTCTTCCGATTCAAAATGTAAAAGAAGCTGCTATTGTCGTTGGGTTAGATGTTTATGGTGTCGAAAATTTGTAAGATGTAATTGATTTTTTTGCCGGAAAAGTAGCACTGCAACCTACGATTATCGATACAAGAGCTGAATTTTATAAAACGCTGGATTTTCCCGAATTTGATTTTTCTGATGTTCGCGGGCAGGAAAGTATAAAACGTTGTATGGAAATTGCAGCAGCCGGAGGACATAATATTATTTTAATAGGTCCTCCGGGTGCAGGAAAAACAATGCTTGCGAAGCGTGTACCCAGTATTTTGCCGCCAATGACTTTGCGTGAAGCCTTAGAAACAACTAAAATTCATAGTGTTGCCGGAAAATTAAAAGAAGTAGGCTTAATGAATCAGCGACCATTTCGCAGTCCGCATCATACAATTTCGAATGTTGCGCTGGTTGGCGGAGGTAGTTATCCGCAACCGGGCGAAATTTCGATGGCCCATAATGGCGTACTTTTTTTAGACGAATTACCAGAATTTAAACGTGATGTTCTCGAGGTTATGCGCCAGCCGCTTGAAGATCGTGAAGTAACTATTTCTCGTGCTAAATTTACGGTAACTTATCCCTCTTCGTTTATGTTGGTAGCGAGTATGAATCCCAGTCCCAGTGGTTTTTTTAACGATCCCAGTATGCCAAACACTTCTTCTCCGCATGAAATGCAACGTTATCTCAGTAAAATTTCAGGTCCTTTATTAGACAGAATCGATATTCATATAGAAGTTACACCTGTTCCTTTCGAAAAATTATCTGATGATCGAAAAGCCGAAAGTAGTGTCGAGATTCGTAAACGTGTTACAGCAGCGCGGGAAATTCAGACCAAGCGATTCGAAGAACTCGAAAACATACATTATAATGCGCAAATGAGCAGTAAGTTAATCAGAGAGTATTGTGCGCTTGACGACCAATCAAAACAATTATTAAAAACGGCGATGGAACGACTGAATCTGTCTGCCCGTGCATACGACAGAATATTGAAAGTAGCACGAACAATAGCAGATCTGGATGCAGCACCATTTGTAATTTCTCAGCATATCGCCGAAGCTATTCAGTATAGAAGTCTCGATCGTGAGGGATGGCTGGGCTAATTTAAGGCTTAGGATATGATTATTGATTTTTAGCAATATTCCAGAAGCTTATTTTTCTTCTCGTCACAAAACCTAACTTTTCATATAAAGCAATTGCTCCAAGATTAGTTTCGACTACATGCAAATAAGGAATTTTGTTTTGGCTAAAAATAGTATTTACACCATGGGTAATCAATTGTTTTGCATACCCTTTTCCGGTATGATCAGGATGGGTAATTATAGCACTAACTTCTGTAAAGTTGGTCATTTTCATACGTTCTCCTGTAATCGCAACCAATTGATTGTCTTTAAAAATACCGTAGTAATTACCAAGTGATGTAGTTTTGTTTTTAAAATATCCAGGCTGAACTAAATTAACCAACTCAATTAATTCATCGTGATGTTCTTTAGTAAGTTTTACGATTTCAGAAGTTATGGGTTGTTCTATTTTGTCGTAAATAATCATTTGCAGACAAATTAATTCTTTTACAATTTTTAAAGAATTTGATATTTCAGGTTTTTCACCAACAATAAAGAAATTTTGGGCTAATTCAGCATATTGATCTATAGCCGCCCAAGTAGTTTCGGGATTTATAAAACCTCCAAACGGGCAATAATCAGGATCGTAAAATTGGGTTCCATCATAATCAATAGCATATATTGCATGACTTTCTGCCAGGGAGTTCAAAACCGGATTGTCTAATTTATTTTCTTCTGTATTTTTCATTGTGATAAAATGTATTTTTCAATACCTAAAAAACTTTTTTTATTTGTCTTGTACCGGATAAAAGAATCTAAAAGAATTTGAAGCTGCAGGATGTAAAATAGTAGCGTGATCTTCCTTAGGCAAATAATCAAAATAAACTTTTATGTTTTTACTTTTTGTAGCTTTAATTTTTTCGGCAAGTAAATTTGCATCAACTTCCATTACTCTTGGTATTTCTGTTGGTGTAAGTCCTTCTTTACCAACCGCAATATAAATAGCGGTTTGCTGCGTGAAGCTCTCTTTAAATATAGTACTGTCCTGATTTAAGATAGAACCATTATCCCACCAAATACTTGGGCTAACGATAACATATTTATTAAAAAGGGTTGGTTTTTTTAATAAAATTTCAGTTTCTAATAATCCGCCCAGCGATTGCCCCATAATGGTTTTAGAGTCATTTGTTTTGTATTTTTTATCTATATAGGGTTGTAATTCTTTTTCGATAAAAGCAATAAATTTATCAGAATGCCCTGAAGTCGAAAATCGTTTTTGATCTTTTTCGATAGTTGTCGGAAATGTAAAATCTCTTCTTCTGTCTACTGTAGCGATCCCTACAACAATTGATTTAGGAACCTGATTGATCCATTCAAAACTATTAAATTGTACCAATCCTGCAATATGAATAAAATCTTCGTCAGCCGAGCCATCCAATAAATAAATTACAGGATATTTTGTAGCATCTTCGGCTTTGTAACCTTCTGGTAAGTAAATATTCAGAATTCTTTTTTCGCCTAATTCTTTAGATTGTATTTCGTCAATAACTCCCAAAACAAAAGGTTTGCTGGTATCTTGCGTTTTAGATTTATTGTTTTGACTAAAAACCAGTGTAGTTGTAAAGAGTAAGAAAGTGAGGGTAATAATTTTATTCATTTTGTGGTATTAAATTGTATAGATACGAAGCCGTAATTTCTTATTATAGTAATTTTAGATGCCTGAAAAAATCAGGATGGTATTAAGTCTATGCTTACTTATCCCAGTTTTTGATAAAGTATTTATTCCATAAATCGGAAGTAAATACGTTAAATACTTTTAGCATTTTTTTTATTTTAATATTGCAAGGTAAGATCCCCATAGCACACCGTTTTATGCATAAGCAAAACTGTAGCAATTCCAGACCTCTTTATTTTACTTCTGTACCTTCAAATTTTATTCTCGCATCATTTACATTCACTAATTCGTCTAATTCATAAACATTTTTATAGTCATATCCGTAAAGGTTAATATGGGTTGGAATATTTAGCGCTAGCATGATTGGTTTTCTGTTTGCCAGAATTTGAGTTTCAGGAGCATTTTTAGGGATTAACATCTTAGAAGCAAAATCGATCTGATCGCCATCGAAATTGTTATTACAATAAATCAATATTCGGGTGTTATTATCAGGAATTAATTTATAAAGATTTTCTTGTGTAAAGTCAGTAAAATCAAGATGTATAGCGCCTTTTAAATGTTTTCGGTTGTAGCGAAAATCAGAACGGGTATCTAAAACAATAGTATTGTATTCCTGGCTCATTTTAAGAAAATCCTCCAGACTTACCAAACGATTTACCCTTTCTTTTTCTACTTCTAATACAAGATTCTTGAAATCAGAGTAATCAACTAATGCCTTGGGATAATGCTTTTGCTCTTTCATGGATGTTTTGTTTTTAGGGGTTTGCGAATGAACAATACAACTTGTTAAACAAGAAATCACTAAATATATAAATATTATTTTTTTCATCTGATACCAAATTTAGAGTATTATTATTTAATCTTTTAAAATTCAACTATCGTTACCAAACAATGTTTTTAATGACTCCAACACAAATTAGAAAAAATCTTATTTAAGGAGTTTCACCATTTCAGTAAATTTCATTTTGGTTGCAATTTGAATTGGTTTTTTTCCGTACGAAATATCGTCTCCCGCATCAAAGGTTTCAGGTTTGTTTTTATCGACACCTCTTTTAAGTAAATATTTTACCATTTCTAAGTTGTTTTTCTTTACTGCTATAATTAAGGGTGTTTGTCCATCGTAATTATGAGAATTTAATTCGTCTTTATTTAGTTTTAAAGCATTCAGAACCTCGTAATCTGATTTTCGAACTGCTTCTTCATACATCCAGAGTTTTCCTCGAATATCTCCTTTGTCCTGATTGGCACCTTTTAATAATAGTAGCTTTGCAGAATCGTAAGAATGATCAAACGATGCCGTATTAAAAGCGCTACCGGATATATCTCCACCTTTTGAGAGTAAATATTTTAAGATTTCTATTGTATCTTTTCCTACTGCTGATTCAACAGCAGATGTTGTGCTGTCATCGCCTTTAGCTGCCTCTACTGTATTATTTATATTTGCACCGCCTTCTACTAGGGCTTTTACAAGTGTTAGATTATTTTGCCAAATTGCAGCCTCAAGAGGTGTGATTTTGCCTTTGGGCTCATATTTTGCAGGAAATGTAGTGCCCAGCATTTTAATTGCTTTTTGAGTATTGTTAGCCAGAACAGCATCATAAAATTCTTCGGTAATCTCTCTTGTAGGTGTTACAACTTTTGATTTTGATTGCGAAAAAGATTTACTAACAGTGATGAGTAGGAGCAGTACAGTAATAAATTTTATTTTTTTCATAAGTCCGTTTATAATTTTTATGTTTTTTTGCTGTGCTACTATTTTGTAGCTTTTCAATATCAAATTTTAATACAGGCTTTATAAATGACAGCTTTATCCCCTAAATTTATTTCGAACAATAATGTCTTTAAGTCTGGCTTTTAAATCTTCTCCCGTATCATAGACCATTTGTTCGTTGTTTGGAAACGGCACTGCACGTTTATTAAAATAAGTAAAATAATTGTCCTCACAGGCATTTCTGTCTCCTTTGTAAGTGGAGTAAATATTTTCAAAAATAAATTCGCTGGTTACAGGAAACGATTGCACTAACTGGTTTGTTTTTACATCGACAAAATCTACTTTTGCCGTTATCTGACAAGCTTTATATTGTCTGAACTCATAAACATTTGCACGAAGTATTCTATAATTATCTACTTTTATTTCTCTGCCCAGACTGTCTTTTACAGGTCTTCCTCTACTGTCTAAAAGTGTTTTTACACCATCTTTAACTTCTCTTTCCTTAATGAATTCTTTCTCTTTAATTTGTTCAGGTGAAATATTTATTTGTACAAAATTAATAATGAGGCTATAATCATAGGTTACATTTTTTTGTCTAAGACTATGATAAACCGTCCATTTGTCGTTTAATCCGTAAGTTTTAAAATCCAGCAAATCATCCTGAAGTTGTTTTGGGATCACCATATTGGTTTGATTTTTAGCATAAACATCTACAAAATCAGTTCCTTTAAACTGTGCATCATCCATAAGTTTTTTAGCATTCTTATATCCGGGATTGATACTTTCGAGATAGAAAAAATCATCATAAGCTTTTCTGAAATCCAGTTTATTATTCGACTTTAAAAGCGTAGAAGCATTTTCATATAAATATTTCGAAAGTGCATTTTTGCTGCTCACAATCTGGTCTGAATAGTTGTCAAACATAAAAGTAGCATTTTTGCCTTGCTTTAATAAAGGCAATGGGAGTAAAGGTCTAATTTTTTCCTGACGGTTATTCAGTTGTAAATACGTATTATAAATACGCTCAGAATTGGCCGGATTAGCCTCTTTTATCATTAAATCAAGATTACGCAAATCCCTGTCTTTTGCTTTTGCAAAAGCCTCTTCGAGTAAATAAACATAGTCTTGTTTTCCTTTCGAATCTTTTTTGGTTCTCAATCCTTCTACAGCGCGGTCTATTGCACCATCATAATTACCATCGCTTAACAATGATTGAGTAGTTTTGACACCACAAGACGAAAGGGCTAAGAATAATATAGAAAACAGTACAGTAATTTTTTTCATACTAAAAATCCATTGAATTTAAAGCTGTAAATATATCTGTTTTAGCTGAATTCAGATAATGTAAATTTGAAATTTTAGAAGCACATATTTTCGGTTTCACAATAACCATTTGTCCCGCTGTACGCTAAATCTTTTTCTGCCTGCAAAGGCAAACAAAAAAAGGATATCGCTTCCATCGGGGCTAGAATAGAAATTTATGTTTTGTAAAAAAGTTTTGATGGACGTTAATCACAACTAAATCCTTTCAAACAGAGTTGATGCTTAAGTACTATTTTAAATTTTTATAATTTTTCGCGCAATTTTATTTTCTGATTTTTACCTGATAAACAATTTCCCAAAAGATAATCGAAAAAACAGCATTAGAAAATATGGCAGTTTTGACCTGATATGGATCATAATCAAAGAACAGATGTAAGTTTGTAAACTTCAATGCCAAATATAAACTTAGGGATGCAATCGCAATAGAGCAGATTATATTTAATAAAGGAGTCCACTTTAGTGCCAAGAAAGCATAAACCATATTTAAAAGAGCAAAACCAAATCCTAAAGTTATATAAGGATCAGTTTTGAGTAGTTGTCCTATCGAAAGGAAAAATGAAGTTAGAGAAAGATATAAAAAAAAGAGTATTGAATAAATTAGAATTCGTATTTGTATTTTCATTTTGATATTTTTTTTGTTGGATTATTTGACAACAAAGAAACGCTTTTAATGATTGTTTTTTGCTTATCGTGGTTTATGATTTTTTAAATATTTCGCCACCATCTTTTATATAATCAAAGGTTTTACTTAAACTTTCTAATTTGTCATCATCATCCAGATCGATAATTTCATCTACAAGTTCATTTCGTTCCATATTTTGTTCAACAGCACCATTTTCATCTTCAATTGAATTAAATGAAAAAACATCTGTAGCGGTAATTTTTTTCTCTGCTATAATCGAATGACCGTAATCTAATATTGTTTTGGTAACAATATTTCCTCCAACATTTAATACATAATCACAAAGAGAATCTCCTAAAATCACATTTGTCGCGTTTAGATCTCCTGTAAAATACATACTTGATAGTGTAATTAAACTTTTGCAATTCGCATTTCCTAAAACAATAAGCAATGACGAATCTACTTTATCGCAATCCTCAATTATATTAGCAACATTAAGATCACCATTTACAATAACGATATCATTCCCTACGATTAGATTTTCTAAATTGGTTTCTCCGGAATACAACACAATTTTTCCGGCAACTTCATAAAAAGCATTTAATTCATCAACAATTTCATCTTTTAATACAGACTTATTTTCATTGATCAATTTAATAGCATTATCTAAACTAACATCTTTAAAATTTTCCATTTTGTAATTTATTTTTTTATAGTTTTTACTGGTTTAAGTTTTTTATTGATAGTAAAATATTTTGCTAAAAATATAAAAAAAGACTTATAATTTTTTATTTTTAATACTACAAAATGGAGCACTTAGTAATCAGGTTTTTAAATTGACGGAGCAGATTTTTTCTTTTCATTAGAAGTCGTTTCTCTACTCTTTGTTTTCTTATTTTTTGTCAATAACTATAAGTATAAACGGAAAAAACAAGACATTATGGTTATCTTTATCTACCTCTAATTTATTTTTTTATTTATAGAAATGAGGAGAAAATAAAAAGGTAATCAGTTAGCATAATATATCAAAAATAGAACGAATGGATTTAAAAGAATTGACAAAAAAAGTTGTAATGGTGTCTGATCAATATGAAAAAAACTGTAATATAAAAAGAGATGATGATTGGTATATCTTAAAACTGCAGGAAGAATTAGGAGAATTAACGCAAAATTATCTTTCTTATACACTTAGAGGAAGGAATAGAAATCTAACTCAAGAAGAATTAAAAAAAAATATTTCGAATGAAGTAGCCGATCTTCTGGGTCAGGTGCTATTATTTGCAAATCATCATAATATTGATATCGGAAAGGCTATGGAAGATAAATGGTTTAAGTATTTAAAATCAAGCGTCAATGAATAAAGAGAATGTGAGTAAATTGAGCATTCTATAAAAATCTTTTTTAATTGTTCATTATCTTTCAAAAAGAAAACTCTGGTTATTTTTATAATCGGGCATTATTTATAAAATGTACATAAAAAAAGCGTCGGTATAGAAATTTCTACACCGACGCTTCAAATGAAAAAAATATGGTTTATTCTAAGAAATTATAGCTAAGACCAATTTCAAAAGTATTATTTGCATACACACCTTTTCTACCAATATAGTTAGCCGTAGCTAAGAAGATATTTAATTTATCTACTGTTACCCCAATAGCTGCAGCAATAGTTTCGTTGGTATGATAAAGGGCAGATACATTCATATGATATTCCGGCATGTTAAATCTTGCTCCGGCATCAAAAATATCTTTAAATCCATTTATACCTCTGTAGGCTACTATTGGCTCCAGGTTAAAGTCATTGATTCGATCTGAAACGTATATTTTATAACTAATTGCCGAATAAAATACAGATCTGTCTATATACTGTCTCGCACTATAATTATTGTCATTACCAATATGTTGGTTCAGGTTGGGCAACGAAGCCTGTATGGTCCATAACTTATCAGTATAGGCAATACCAAAATCTCCATCTAAACGTCCTCCTTCGTTAAAATTCTGTAAGGTTGGATCATTAACATTACCACTTACTTTATTATAATCAATAGAAGCAAAAGTGCCTCCTACAGAAACTCCAAAATGAAGTTTTTGATCCTCGGGTCCAATAGGCAAGTGATAGGCAAAAGTACCTACTACTCTGGTGTTGGTAATTAAACCTGCTTGGTTACTGCCAAAATTAAGTCCCAGACCAACTCTGTTTCCGGCATTATATTCGCCGGTTGCACTCATTAATTTAGGGTTTCCAGGAACAGGATCGAATTGACCCTGATAGCCCAGATTTAAAATTAAACCTTTATCTGTTCCTGCCATAGCAGGATTAATCAGGTATTTATTTTGAAAGTACATCGACTGAAATTCATTTAATTGTGCGTTTGCAGTAGTTGCCGTTCCTAATAAAGCTAAGAACATTATTATTTGAATATAAATCGATCTTCTGTGTTTTATTTTTATTGTATTCATATGTCTTTAAGATTATTGTATAACAATTTTATGATCTAGTCTCTAATTATGGTAATGAATCCTTTTATTTTAGGCAAATTAGAACCCAGGTTAATTAAGTAATAATAAGTATTGCCACTTAATGGAGAACCGTTGTAAGAACCGTCCCAGTCATTGTTATAGTTGTTTTTTGAATATACTACTCTTCCGGCTCTGTCAAATACTTTAACGGAATTATTAGGATAAGCATTAAGATTTTTGACTACCCAGAAATCATTTATACCATCACCGTTTGGAGTAATAACATTGGTAGCTACAACTTGAGCTCCTTCTCTGTAAACGTGTATCGTATAAGTTTGTATTGTTGTGCCATCAGGAGCAGTTACCACTATAGTTATAGTGTTGTCTCCAACATTTAAAGGTATTGTTGTACCGGATGCTGTATTATCTACAGGAACGCCATTTATAGTCATGGTTGCATTTGCATCATTGGCTATTGGTGTAACTGTAAATGTATCGATAGCATTTTCTACAGTAACGTTATAATCTGTTTTATCACCAGAAAATGATGGTTTCAAATCTCCATCAGTAATAGACAGGTCTGATAAACTTGCATCACTAGAAGCCAGTCTTGTTATAGTTATAGTATAGGTTTTGATTGTGACACCATCCTGAGCCATAACTGCTGTAGTAATTGTAGTTTGACCAATTATTAAATCAATTGGATCTGAGGCTTTGCCACTTGCTACAATTGCATCATTTATTGTTATAGTTGCATTGGCATCTGTAGATACGGGTGTTACAGTAATTGTACTGATATTATTTTTTACAACTGCGCTATACTCTATTTCGTTTGTAGTAAACGACGGATTTAAACTTCCTTCGCTAAGCAATAGGTTTATTAAACTTGCATCTGTAGATGGTAGTCTTGTTATTGTTGTAGTATAGGTTTTTTTTGTTATGCCATCCTGAGCCATTACTTCAATAGTTACAACATTTGGTCCAACCAGCAAATTATTTAGCTCAAATGCACTACCACTTGCTACAGTTACACCATTTATTGTTATTGTCGCATTTGCTTGTGTTACAACAGGGGTCAAGGTTACACTGCTAATAGCATTTTCTACAGTCGCCGTATATTCTATTTTTGCGCTTGCAAAGACAGGATCTAATGGACCTGAACTCAGGGTTAAATTACTTAGTGTAGCAATATTGCTTATCGTTGTTACTGCGACAGGATTTCCTGTAGCTATCGCAGTTTGATATACTTCTTTGCCCGCTGTAGTACCATTGTATTCAATTGTCATAACCTGATAGGTTGTTCCGGGAGTTAAGCCCGTTATATCTACTGTTGTACCTGTACCTTTATAAATACAGTACCAACCGCTGGTACCAATTTGAGTGCCTGATCCTAAAGCAGCATTTGCCGTGTAAGTCGTGTAATTCAATGGCAGAGCGCTACCGTTTGCTCCTGCATATATAAAAACGGCTCTTTCTGTACCGTTACCAATTGTCCAGCTCGCTGTAGTTGTCGTAGTTGTTGTATTTGTAAAAACAAGGTTACTTGCCTGAATGGTAGGTACAGAGATTGTTTGAAAAGTAAATACAGCTCCAGTAGGTAAAGTAACATTACTAAAAGAAACTTTTGTTCCTGAAAGCCCTGCGGCAGGATATTTTACTACAGATCCTCCTGTAAAATCACCTGAACCTGTAGGGTCAACCAAAAGCGTGTAATCACTGGCAATCTGTCCAGAGTAATTTAACCCGCTTATATCATAACTCAATGTTACAGTACCAAGAGTCCCGGTAGCTTGAACTTTCCAGTTTCTTTGTACTCTTTTAGTAAGATTTCCTGCAACAATAACATCTGCTTCTGCAAGCGTAGTGGCATTATGTCCTATCATTAAAAAACGATTATTAACCAAAGCAGATGGGCTGCTGATGATTATATTTCCTTTTCCGCTTTGTCCTGTACCATCACCACTACCAGTATTTGTACTATTAGATTGTGGTTGCAATAATCCGGATGCATCATCCTGTGCTATACCAAAAACATCATTGTTGTAAGCAGCATTGTTTGTAATATTCCAAACCATAACCCCCATACTATTACGATAACCATCAGTTTTATGAATACCGTACTTTATAGAAAGATAGGTTTCTATACTTGCTGCAGCACTACCCGTAATTGCAGATGGATAAACTATTATCTCTGCAATATTACCATTCCAGAATTCAGTTGAACTATTTACAAAAGCACCAATTCTGGCACTATCAGGTGTAAGTACTGTATTCCAAGCTTTGGTAGACGTGCCAAAAGGAGAACTGGCATCAAAAAAGGATACTGTGGGAGAACTGTAAGTTATCGTACCTAATTTAGGTACATTATTTACCCAGAATCCGTTAGATGATTGTGCATCATCACTGAAACCACTAGCATAAAGAGCAGATATGGTTGCTGATTTGCCAATATTAAAAGCATTTCCCGGACCACCACCATATCCATATATCCAACCACTACCTACTTGTGCATCAGCGGCAGTAGCGACTACAAATACAGAACGGGAATCATTGCCTGAAGGCAAATCATTTATTGGAGCTGTCAGATAATTGCTGCCCGAAAAAGTAACTGCCTGATTAAAATTAATACTATTGGCAGTATAAGCAGGTTGGCTCGTTGCAGTACTTTGAATTGCATGGTTGTCGTTTCCGCTAAAATCAGTCCATTGTGTTACTTTAGTTGCGCTTACGGTAATACCTGTATTTGCTTTATACCATACTGCCTGTCCTAAAACACCTCCTGGATTTTGTGCTACTCCATAGAAAGGAAACCCCATGATGACAATCCATGTCAATATAAAAAAATGTTGAAATTTTTGTGTAAAATTAATCATAAATAAAAGGTTGTTAATTACTAATGCTATTTTTCAATTTATTACAGATTTCGGAATCTCTTAGTATTTATTTTTACAACCTGTTATTGTACTGTTTGTAACAATAGTAAAAATGATATTCCGCTTTTGTAAGTGTTTTATTAAAACATGATGAAGAAGTAGTTAACAGGTTCTGAAATCATTAAGGTTACTGATTAGCAGTAATGTGCATTTGTCAGGTAAATGATTGATTTGCTTTAAACAATGAATTGTTCTGGCTCTAAAACGCCAAAATTTCAGGATAAAAAGCGAAAAATATTTTTATTTTTTTAATTTAATTTGTCTGCTCATAAAACAAATTTTAAATTGATTCGTAACAAAATAAGAGTCTAAGCTCTCTCATTTAAAAATTATCAAAATATTAAAAAAGAAATAGTAAGAACCCAATACAATAACTTCGTGCTTTAATGTATACACAAATATTATGTTTATTTTAACAGGTGAATACCTCTAAAAGTTATCAAAGTATTAGAATAAGACAAGTGGGAAGATTTTTTTTGATGCTAGAAGGCCTAAATTATTTGAGTTAAATTTATTACTTCGTCAGTTAATTTAAGTATGGCTTTTAGTTTGATTAACTGTATAGCCGTGTAAAAAAGTAAACAAAAAAATCCTATTCGCCGCAACAAATAGGATTTAGTAGGATTTACAAAACACTAATAAAGATTAGGTTTGATTTGTTAATTGGTATTTTTTGTATTGAATTTCATTGGTCATTTCAATTTTCTTTTAATTTGAAGGAATTGATTGTTGTAGCGTTTCGTTTTTAGGGACTTTTTTTACGTACTAAAAACAGCTTTTTTCTGATGGTTAAAGAATTTACACCTCAATTTTGATTGTAATGCTTACTTTAAAATCGCCTCTATTTTAGCTTCTGATTTTTCTTTGATGGGACTGTCAGGATGAAAACTCCAGATGATTAAAAATTTTCCTTTTGCCAGATATTCTTCCGGATGTTCATCACTTGGCTCACCTTCTTTTCCCCAAAGTAATCCTTGCAGAAATCGATCCCCTTTAAAGGTGTGTTCAAATTCAAAATACATGATCGATCCGCTATCGGCCCTGTTCTTAAAACTTTGAATTTGTTTGCTTTTTACGATTCCCACAATGTTGCTGTACGTTTCGATATCAGTATAAAAATTACAAGCCTGAGGAGTAACGCAGATATTACCGTCGTTAACAGTATAACCTTTAGGAATTTCTTTGTTTTTTAGTTTTAAATCTGCGATTGTCTGGCTGAATATAGTAGTAGTAAATAAGAAAAATAATGCCGACAGGGGAATCGTAATTTTCATGGTTTTGGGGTTTTGTTTGTTGAGCTAAAATAGTTTTTTTATTTGATTTTGTTGAGTTTGATTTTTTGGTTAAGAATAAAAAAAATATTAGCATGCCAGCGCGAGCGTCTCGCTATAATTGTTCGAACCTTGTTGCTATGAAAGAGCCTTAGCAATAGCATGGTGCGAACACTATGATTGAAAAACGATTATAATTTTAAGCCCTGTAAGGGCAGAAGTATAATTTAAAAAACACATTTACCATATTTTACATGATATTCTCTTAAAAAACCCCTTTTTCTTTGAATCTTTATTCTCCAATTTCTTTTGCCCTTTCAGGGCAATTCCTATTTTTGATTTAATTCGTAGTGCGTCGCACTACGCTATTGTTTTTTAGGGCTTTCAGCCAATTTTTAAAAGTTTCGCATACTCATGGCGCCTTACTCATGATTGCAAGTTCTTTAATTTCATTATTTGACAGGCTTATGTTCACGAGCGGGGTTTTGGTTCATAAAAAAAGCACAAAGTCGAAACTTGTGCTTTTGTAAAATTTATATTTTGAAGGAATTATTTTCCTTTTAGTAATTTTTCTAAATATTCATTTTTTTCTTTTTCAACCTGAACCAAACGTTCGTAAAGCTCAACCACTTTATCAAGAGGATTGAATGTGCAGTTATTAGCTGAACATAGATTCCCCGCATTAATTATGCTATCTTTTGTATCGTAATAAGTATTGAAATAATTAAAAACAGATTCTTCCGAAAAGTTTTCAATAGCTTCTACCGTAACTCCAAGAATTTTTGCAATTTCCACCAGTTTTTTAGGATCAACTTCTTCGCTTGTTTCAATGCTGGAAATAGTTTGTTGGCTTACACCAATAGCTTCTGCAAGTATTTCTTGTTTCATACCACGAAGTTCCCTGATTCGGCTAATATTTTTGCCAATGTGTTTTGGTTTTGTTGCTGTGCTCATAATTCAAAGGTATTTAAAATTCTTGAGAAAAATTGATGTTGGTAAAAAACATGATTTTCTTATAGAATATTTTTTTAGTTTTTTAAAATTGATAGTGTAGATTTTCTTAAATTTAAAAATTGACTCACTTTGTGGGCACGGATTGCAAATCTCTGCTATCGGGATATATTAAGGTGATTTTTATAAAAGAAAGATATTATTATAGTTTTCATACTATTTTACAAATCTTGGGATGTGTTAAAATCTTAACTATTTTATAATAGAAATTAAAAACTAAATAAAATTTTAAATATTAGTTATTTAGAATGGTTCTAAATAACTAATATTTTTATATCTTTACACATATATGAATACAGGGAAGATTGCTTTAAATTATATCAAAAAAAATTTAGCAATTTTGTAGTCCCGAATATATAGTTTAAATTTGTTACTGATTAGATAGGGTCAAAAAAAAACGAAGCCTCGGAACTTCGTTTCTTCAAAGACTGATTTATTAACCATCTTAATTTATAGAATTATGGAGTACATATCCTATGTTATTTTGATTATTGGAGTAGTTGGTAAGGCTCTACGTGAACTTCGAAAGTATCACGAAAACAAAACCAAGTAATAATTTAATTCATTTACCACTAGATACTTTGGCAGGGTCTGGTGGTTTTTTGTTTATAACCAAAAAAATCTTATTACAAATGTAAGAAAGTAAAATGAATTATACAAATTCAAATAAGCGAAAACGAATGTAAACAAATATAAAAGCAAACTTTTTTTATTCTTTTACAACTTTTATGTTTCTTTTTGCCACAATTCGTTGATTGACTTTTTGTAAGAAAAAAATAATCATTGATTAGTTTGAGATATACATAATCAATCATAGTAAATACATTTTAAACTTAAAATATATGTATGTAAAAAGAGTATAAGTCTAATTTTATGGAAGAATAATTTTGTAATGCAATTTTCAGGTAATAATTATTTGATTTTATATGTTTTGTGAAAACAATCCTGCGTCAGGGATAGAGGCGGTATCCTTTTGTGAAGTGAAACGCAGTAAAAGATATAGCCGAAAGCCCGACCCAGAGGGAGACGCCCAAAGTATTAAAATCTCCAATTATCCGCAATCTTGTCATTTCGACGCAAGGAGAAATCCTCGCAAGAAACTCGACAAAGAGTGGAAATATTGGATGTTAAAATCATGCAAACATGTCATTCAAAAAATCTAAATTTGGATTAATAGTTTTTATTAATTCGATTTTCTTTTCTCTGCGCCAGTCTTTTACTTCTTTTTCACGAGAAATTGCTTCTTGAATCCAGGTGAATTTTTCATAATATAGTAAGTATGTAACATTATATTTTGATGCAAAGGTTTTGTTTTCTTTCATGATATTATCTTTATGTTGACTTAAACGAATCCTTAAATTATTTGTAACTCCAGTATAAAAAACAGTTTTAGATTTGTTGGTTATTATGTATATGTAATAAGTGTGATAGCCTTCTTGTAATTGCATTTTTTTGCTAAAGATAAAATAAATTGAATGATATTTCTTTCTTTTTGTACTATATGCTTTGTGGAGCTTCTTACGAAGATTTCTCCTTGCGTCGAAATGACAAAGATGCTGGTTACTTTGCGCGGGCTTCGA
>NZ_MUGS01000044.1 GCF_002222055.1 Flavobacterium araucananum | reverse complement strand
TTACCAAGGAGCTCATTTTACTTCCTTGCAATTTCTATAGATAGGTTTCTGATAAAATAAATTGTGCTTTAAAATATCTGTTTAACCCCTGAACAGAACTTTACTCGACGTTTTTATTTTATTTTTAAATTGGCTAAGGACCTAAAAACTAGAAAATTAAGTATAAAATACTACATTTTAGTTCCCTGTTTAAAAGTTTTTTTAACATTTGTTTGATACTTAAAAATTAAATCAAAATACTGACTATCAATTACTTAAACACAAGATTAAGTAGTTTAAAAACCCTTATTTTACATCTTTTCAAAAAAAAATGCACAAATTTTTGGATTTTATTATATTAAAATTAACTTTGTCTATAGGATTAGTAGAGTATAAAAATATTTAAAACCATAAAGAATTATATTTTGAAAACAACCGAAAGCATATCGTATTACATTCTTCCTAAAAAATATACTTATAACACTTTTTGTTATATGTGCTTCTGTTGCTAATTCTCAGCAATTTTTTTCGTTTATATTCGATTCTCCTTTTACATCGAATTGATTTAAAAACGAACCTTTAAAAAAAACATCACAAGATTATTTACTGAAATTACAAAAGTCTGTTTGATACCTTAATTAGGTTCAAAAAGATCGTTGAAACTATATCTGCAAATTAAAAAGAAAACAACCAATAACTAAAAAAACTAAAATGAAAAAGATGCAAAGCTGTTGCTGTAAATAAAAAAAGCCATTTCTGCGGCAACAGAAATGGCGAGGCTTAAAGAACATTTATCACTAAATCAAGAATACCGGCAGAGAGTTGAAAAATCAACTTTCAAGGCGCCTTGTTAATTACTTAAAACCAGTACAAAGAAATGAAAAAAAATTTAAAAATATACTCATTCCTGTTTCTCTTGCTCCTATCGGCAGGAATTAATGCTCAAAATACGACACCTCTTATACAGTCTAAACTAGACGGAACTGTTGTAGACGATGTTACAAACCAACCCATTATTGGTGCTTCGGTTATTATAAAAGGTACAACTCACGGCGTTCAGACGGATGCCGAAGGAAAATTCTATTTTCAAACCGGACAAAAGTTTCCTTATACTTTAATTGTAACATATATAGGGTACAAAAAAGCTGAAATAATTGTTGAAAAAAATCCTGTAACGATCAATTTAAAAGAAGAACGTCAGGAATTAGACGAATTGGTAGTTGTAGGTTACGGTTCCCAAAAGCGAAAAGACATTACAGGATCTGTAGCTTCGGTTCCAAAAGCTAATTTAACTCAGGTTACTTCATCGGCAGATAACTTGTTGCGAGGTGCAATCGCAGGTGTGGTAGTCACACAAAGTTCGGGACGTCCCGGAGCCTCTTCGAGCGTTCGTATTAGAGGAGGAAACTCTATCACGGCAGGAAATGAGCCGCTTTATGTTGTAGATGGCATCCTGATTTACAACGACAATAACAACAGTACTGCCGGAGTTACAAATGCGGGTGCGACAGTCAATGTACTATCGACCATAAATCCCGGCGATATTGAGTCGATTGAAGTTCTGAAAGATGCATCGGCAACCGCTATTTACGGATCTCGTGGTGCCAATGGAGTTGTCATCATTACTACCAAAAAAGGGGTTAAAGGGCAAGATAATATTTCGTATCAGGGCTATTTTGGATTTCAGGATGTTTCAAAAAAATTAAACTTAATGAATGCCAGTCAATGGGCAAGCCTGCGTAATGATGTTCAGGCAAGTATTGGTCAGGCACCCTCTTTTACTGCTGCGCAAATCGAAGCCTTAAAAACTTCCGGAGGATACGACTGGCAGTCGGCTCTTTTTAGAACTGCTGCACCAATTCAAAATCATCAGTTGTCTTTTTCCGGTGGAGACGAGCGTTCCAGATATGCTATTTCTGCAGGTTATTTTCAACAGGACGGAATCGTAATTGCTTCTGATTTTAAAAGAATTTCGCTTCGTGCCAATTATGAAAGAAACTATTCTCAGAATTTTAAATTTGGCATAAATGCCAACTACAGTAATTCAATTTCTAATGGTACAGGAACCAATGGCGGTTCTGCTGCCGGAAGATCACCAAACCCATTGGTTGTTGCTTTGTATCAGCCGCCTGTAGTCCCTATTAAAAATGCAGACGGAAGTTATAATTTAACCAATAATCCGTATGCAACTGCTACTAATGGCGTTATACCAAACCCTATTAATGATTTGGTAAGTACCACAAATGAAACTAAAATTAACAGAATTCTGACCAGTTTATTTGGTGAGTACAAGATCACCAAAAAACTTACTGCAAAAGTATCGGTTAGTGGAGATGTCATCAATACCAAACAAAATTATTATGCCCCGGCAACGACTACAACCGGCGCAGGTACAAAAGGACTGGCTTCGGTTGGGGATCGATTGGTGAGTTCTGTATTGAATGAAAACACGCTGAATTACAATACTACTTTTGGCGAAAATCATAAGTTTTCGGCTCTGGGAGGATATACACTTCAATATACGCAAGGTGAGGTGGTTAATGCAGGAGCGCAAACTTTTGTAAATGATGCCAATACCTATAATGCTTTGCAAGATGGTGTTCCGGTAAAACCGTATAGTGATGCTTTCGAAAGTGTTTTAAAATCATGGTTAACGAGAATAAACTATTCTTATAAAGGAAAATACAACTTTACCTTATCTGCCCGTGCAGATGGTTCGTCAAGATTTGGATCAGAATCGCTTTGGGGTTATTTTCCTTCGGCAGGATTTTCATGGAATATTACCGACGAAGATTTTGCTAAAAACCTTAAAGGTGTAACCGAAGCTAAATTGAGAATTACTGCGGGAACAACCGGAAATCAGGAAATAGGAAATTACCTTTCTCTGGCTCAAATGGGTTCTGTAAATTATTCTTTTGGAGGAACATTATACACCGGACTTGCTCCTACCCGATTGGCAAATCCGGATTTGAAATGGGAAAAAACAAATCAATATAATGTTGGTTTAGACCTATCCTTATTAGACCGAAAAATAAACTTTGTATTTGATGTCTACTACAAAAAAACAAACGACTTATTGATCAGTGTTCCGGTACCGCTTACTTCCGGTTATGCCAGCGTACTACAAAATATTGGAGGTGTGGAGAATAAAGGTGTTGAAGTTGGTTTGGTCACTGAAAACATCAAAACAGAAAATTTCTCCTGGAATTCTAACATTGTCTTCTCTGCCAACAAAAACAAAGTAGTCTCAATAGGAAATGGAGTAGATCAGTTTTTTCCGGTAGTACCCAACGGATCTTTATTGCAACAACAACCTGTAACGGTAAAAGTAGGTTTACCCCTTGGAACTTTTTGGGGATACAGAACAAACGGAATATTCCAGACTCAGGAAGAAATTAATACACAACCCAAAATAAACAGTTTGGCCAACACAAAAATAGGAGACAGAAAATATGTAGATACCAATGGAGATGGTGTGATATCTGCTCTTGACAAAGGCAACCTGGGAAGCTCACAGCCTAAATTTGTGGCAAGTTTCAGCAACACAATTTCGTATCATGATTTTGACCTTAATTTCTCTTTTCAGGGATCTTACGGTGGTAAAATATTCAATGCTTTAAACCAACAATTAGAGATCTCTACTTTAGGAACAAATGCCAATGTAACGCTTGAAGATCGCTGGACACCAACTAATCCAAGTAATGAAATACCAAGAGCGACAAGCTCGCCACTTGGTATAGTATCAGAGCGTTATGTAGAAGATGCTTCTTTTGTAAGGCTAAAATTAATTACACTGGGATATACTTTACCTAAAAGCCTTTCTCAAAGACTTGGAGCAAAGAGCGTTAAATTCTATGTCTCTGCCGAAAACTTAATTACATGGACAAAATATACTGGTTATGATCCAGAAGTAAGTTCATACGAACAAAATAACTTATATCCGGGAATTGATTTTGGTTCTTATCCAAATTCCAGAACATTCACTTCCGGTCTGAACGTAACTTTCTAAGTAAAAAACATACACAATGAAAAAGATTATACTAACAATACTACTAAGTGCCGGTTTATTTGCATCCTGCACAGATCTGGAGGTAACACCTACCTCTTTTGTAACCGAAGATAATTACTTTAAAACCCAGGATGATGCCATAGCAAGCGTATCTGCTGTTTATGCTTCTTTAAGTCTGGATCCGGGAGAACAAAGTTTATTTGGCAGAAACCTTTATTTCCTGACAGATATGGGATCTGATTATGCCGCAGCCGGAGTATCAGCCACCAATCCGCAGGTAAGAGCTCTGAGCAGTTTGACTCATGATGCTACTTCTGATCGTGTTCAGGTAGCCTGGAGACAAATTTATGCAGGAATCAACAGAGCCAATGTTTCTATTGATAATATCCCAAAAGTAACAGGTACAGATGCCATAAAAAGCAGATTGATCCTTGAGGCAAAATTCATTAGGGCATTATTATACTTTCAGGCGGTTCGTCTTTGGGGCGGAGTTCCTATTGTTTTGCACGAACCAACTTCTATACAATTAGAAAGTTTAAAATCAAAAAGAGCTACCGTAGATGAAGTATACACGCAAATTATTACAGATCTGAAAGATGCCGAAAGTTTGCCGTCAACTTATGCTTCAACAGACGCCGGACGTGCAACATCCGGAGCAGCAAAAGCAATTTTAGCCAAAGTTTACCTAACGAGAAAAGATTATCCCAATGCCATTTTAAAAGCCAGAGAAGTCATCAATGGTGGTTACGGATATGCCCTTTTTGAAAGTTTTGCCGATATCTTTAACAAAACCAAAAAGAACGGAAAAGAACATATTTTCTCTGTTCAGTTTGAGGCAAACCAAGCCGGAAACGGATCAAGCGGAAGTACTTTTCAATCGACATCGTTTATAGGATATACCGCTACAGAACCAGCGGATATTATCTCAGACGTAGCCTTATTTTATGATATTTATGCTGCCGGAGATACCCGAAGAGATGTAAGTTATGCCAAAACAGTACCTATTGCAGGAACGGCAAACACCTATACTTTTCCAAAACCAATCTTTAAAAAATATATAGATTTTACCAATTTGGCAACACCGGGTAACGTAGCCATTAATTTTCCCATTATTCGGTATGCCGATATTCTACTGTCTCTGGCAGAAGCAATAAATGAGCAGGGAGCACCCACTCCGGAAGCTTATGAATTAATCAATCAGGTACGACGAAGAGCTTTTGCAAAACCAATTGCAACACCAGATGCAACAGTAGATCTCGCCGGCTTAACACAAACTACTTTTAGAGCTGCGATTCAGGAAGAACGCAAAAAAGAATTTGTACAGGAAGGACAACGCTGGTACGATCTGGTACGTTGGGGAACACTGGTTACCGAAGTAAAAAAAGTAACAGCAAAAAACTCTGTTTCAGAAAGAAATAATTTATATCCAATTCCGCAAAGCGAACGAAATATTGACCCGGTTGGGTTGCCACAAAATCCGGGTTATTAATAAAATGATTAAAAAACTGTTCATCCTCGCCCTATTGATTGTTGCACAATCTGAGCTATTGGCACAGAAAAAGCAACCTAATATCATCGTCATTTTGGCAGATGATCTAGGCTTCTCAGATATTGGTGCCTTTGGTTCAGAAATTAATACCCCAAACCTGAATAAGCTCGCCAAAAACGGGCTTATTATAAAGCAATTTTACAATGCAGGACGTTGCTGTCCTTCTCGTGCCTCATTGCTCACGGGTTTGTATCCGCATCAGGCGGGCGTTGGAGACATGGTTCAGGACAAAGGATTTCCGGCTTATCAGGGATATTTAAACGAGCATTGCATCACGATTGGGCAAGCACTAAAAAAGGCAGGATACAGTACTATAGTTTCTGGAAAATGGCATGTTGGTTTAGTACCATCAGCCTGGGCGGTTAACAGAGGATTTGATGATTCTTTTACATTACAAAACAACGGAAGCAGTTATTTTAACTCGCAACCTTTATACAACGACGGAAGAAAAGTTACTTTTTTGAAAGGAGATAAAGAAATTATTCGCACAGATACTGCTACTTATCTCACTCAGGAAATTACCAATTTTGCTATTAGTTCTTTAGAAAAACAGCACAATCAGCAAAAACCTTTTTTTCTTTATGTTGCTTATAATGCCCCACATTGGCCCATTCAGGCTTTGCCGGAAGATATTGCAAAATACAAAGGCAAATACCTTGAAGGTTGGGATAAATTGAGAGCAAGCCGTTTTAAAAAATTAAAAGAACTGGCAATCATTGATAAAAATTGGGATTTATCCAATCGTTTTGAAAAAGTACCCGATTGGGAAAAATTAAGCGCCGAAGAAAAAGAAAAATGGGATACGCGAATGGCAATTTACGCCGCTATGATCGATCGAATGGATGCAGGAATTGGAGAAATCCTCCAGAAAGTCAAATTGTTGGGAGAAGAAGATAATACCCTGATACTTTTTCTTTCGGATAATGGAGGAAGTGCCGATGATGTAAAAAACTGGAATTATGTTACTCAAAAAAACGGAACGCCAGGCTCAGTTGCATCAATTGACAGTTACGAAAGTCCTTGGGGAAACGTGAGCAACACGCCTTTTCAATTATTCAAAAAGAATACGAACGAAGGCGGAATTGCTTCTCCTTTTATTGCTTATTATCCCAAGCATATTAAAGCCGGAATAGTCAGTAACAGAGTAAGTCATGTGATTGATATTTTGCCCACTTGTCTGGAGTATGCCGGTATTGAATATCCGGAGAACTTTCAAGGAAAAAGTCTTACACCCTTAGAAGGAATTAGTTTAAAAAAAGAATTTGAAGGACAACAATCCAACACACATGAAGCCTTGTTTTGGGAACATGAAGGCAGCAAAGCAGTAAGAAAAGGTAATTGGAAGGCTGTAGCCGAAAACAATGAGCCTTGGGAATTGTACAATCTTGCTACTGACCGAACAGAAACAAAAAATGTAGCAAAATCAGAACCAAAACTGCTCCAAACCCTAATTGAATTACACCAGCAATGGTCTGTAAAAGTAGGTGTTGAAGATTGGAATAAAATAAAATAATTCGTTGGGTGTAAAATTCATAAATATTTTATTTAAACACATAGAAACATAGGTTTTTCCTTTTTTTAAAGAAGATTAAAATAAATGATACATCACTTACACATAGCTATGTGTATTTAAAGTAAGTGAAACGCCTTTTTTGAGTATATAAAATCTATGTTTCTATGTGTTAAAAAATTGCACACAACGAGTTGAAATAGCAGAGTTAAACAGTGATTACGCATTAAATAATTAAAAATTTAATCTAATGAAAAATTTCAAATTTAGCAGTACAATCAAAAGCTCGCAAAAAGGGCTTTTGATTACCGCATTGCTTGTTGCTCAAATTGGTTTTGCCCAGGAAAAACAAGATGCAAATTTTAAAGGAGTTATTGGTAAAACTCTGGCAGATTCTAAAGAATATTGGCCAGATCCGGTAAAAGCCCCTGTGGGTGCCCCCAATGTTATCTGGATTTTACTGGATGATGTAGGATTTGGAGCTTCAAGTGCTTTTGGAGGTCTGATAGAAACACCCACTTTTGATGCTCTTGCCAATAATGGTTTACGATACACCAATTTTCATACAACCGCTATTTGTGCGCCAACCCGTGCGGCTCTTTTAACCGGTAGAAATTCAGGAAGAGTACACGTAAGCGGATTTTCGCACACGATTTTATCCGCAGGTTTCCCGGGCTGGGATGGCAGAATTCCAGCGGACAAAGGAACAATTGCCGAAATTTTACGCGATAACGGCTACAATACCTTTGCCGTTGGTAAATATGGGGTAACTCCGGATGAAGATGCTACAGATGCAGGACCGTTTGACAGATGGCCAACCGGAAAAGGTTTCGACCATTTTTACGGATTCTTAGGTTCACAAACAGATCAGTACAATCCTGATTTAGTAGAAGATCAGGTACATATCAAATCTGACGGAAGGCATTTGAACGAATTAATTACAGATAAAGCGATTAGTTTTATTCAGAAACAACAAAAAGCAGCACCCGGAAAACCGTTCTTTTTGTATTATGCACCAGGCGCAGCACACGCACCTCATCAGGTAGCTACAAAATGGAGTGATCCGTACAAAGGCAAATTTGATGACGGCTGGGATGCTTACCGCGAAAAAGTAATTGCAAACCAAAAGAAATTAGGTGTGATTCCTGCCAATGCTGTATTACCGGAACGCAATCCGTTAATTACAGACTGGAAAAAACTAACTCCGGACCAAAAGAAAGTATATGCCCGTTTTATGGAAGTTTATGCCGGATTCCTGACCTATACAGATTATGAAGTAGGAAGAGTGGTTAATTATCTAAAAGAAACCAATCAACTGGATAATACCGTAATTTTTGTAGCAATTGGCGATAACGGAGCCAGTAAAGAAGGAACTACAGAAGGAACCATTAACCAGAGTTTGTTTTCGCAAGGAGGTTCTGACGACGAAAACCTGAAGAAAAACTTAGCCAATATTGACGAAATTGGTACGCCAAAAGGTCTAAATACCAATTATCCTTTAGGATGGGCACAAGCTACAAATGTACCGTTTAAGAACTGGAAACAAGATGCACAATCCGAAGGCGGAACACACAACCCATTGATTGTTTTTTATCCAAAAGGCATTAAAGAAAAAGGCGGAATCAGAAATCAATACAGCCACGTAACCGATTTATTGCCTACTACATTGGATATTGCCGGAATTAAAGCTCCGGAATATATCAAAAACGTAAAACAGGATATTATTCAGGGATCTTCTTTATATGCTTCTTTAAATGATGCCAAGGCAGAATCATTGCATAAAGTTCAGTACTACTACATTTTTGGAAACAGAGCGATTTATAAAGAGGGCTGGAAAGCCGGAGCAGCCCATTTGCCGGATTCATTTGCTGTTAAAAAAGCACTAGGCAAAAATGAAAAACCAGCCGAGAGCAATTTTGATACAGATGTTTGGGAGTTATACAACCTAAACGAAGATTTTAACGAGCGTAACAACCTTGCTAAAAAGTATCCTGAAAAATTGGCAGAGCTTCAAAAATTGTTTGATGAGCAAGCCAAAGAAAACAACGTTTACCCACTAATCGACTGGCAGGATGTGTACAACAGAAGAATACACAACACCGGCGCAGATAAAGGCAAAACACTTCAGGATTTAGTAAAACAAGTTACCAAACCCGGAAATACAGAAAACGCTGCAAAAACCGGAAGTTCTAATTAATATTGATTGTCACAACCTGCAAGGTTTTCAAAACCTTGCAGGTTTAATTCTCAGATATAGATTTCAACATGCCCACAAGGTTATGAAAACCTTGCAGAAAATCCATAAAAAAATAAATAATAACCCTTCAAAGCTATTAAACATGCTGCAAAAGGCATTTTTAGTGGTTCTGATATTAAAAAAGTAAAATTATGGCAGCAACAAAACCACTCCTCAAAAAAGGCGTTTTTGCCTTGATTCTTGTAGTAATTGCAGTAAGCTTTTATTACCTGACCATTTGGGCAACACCCTATTATGTGCAACATAAATTTGCCGAAAAAAGTCTGGGCGCTATCAATACTCCCCAATTTGGAGAGCAGCCCAATGCTGAAAACAGCAAAGTAATTCCGTTACCAAATCCTGATTTTTTGTATTCGACAATCAATTATGACCTGAACGAAAATGTATTGAAAATTTCAGGTATCGTTCCCGATTCAACCTATTGGTCCATCTCTGCCTATCAGGAAAACACCACTAACTTTTTTGTAGAAAACGAAGAAAAAATAAAAGCAAAATTCGAATACTATTTAGCACCGGAAGGAAGTACAGCCGAGGTTTTGAAAAATATTCCGAAAGAGAAAATCATCTACAGCCCAACAACCAAAGGATTGATTTTGTTTCGCTATTTAGTTTCAAAAGCCTATCCGGTAAAAACATTGGCCCAATTGCAGCACGGTGTTACGGTAGAGAAATTAGGGAAGTAAGCGTGAGCTTTATCATGGGACGCAGATGACACGGATTTGCTTTGCAAAGACGCTGATTTAAACGGATTTTTTTATTTTAATTCGAAAAAAAAGAGAGATCTCCGCTAGTAATTCGACAAAGAATATCCTAGCCCCGATAGAAGTGGAAATCCTTTTGTGGCGCTTCTTTAGAGACACAAAAGATTGAAACGAATAGCGGGATTAGCTCCTGAAAAAAACAAAACATTCAACTTAAAATCAAATAAAAATGGCTTTAAATCAAAAAATAAGAAAGATAGGTCTTGCAGTAGCATTGATCATTCTGGCAATCGTATTTGGGAGTGCCGTTGGTGTCTACAACATCAAATCCGGAAAAAGCGATTCGCAACGCATTATTGGCAATTGGCAAACGGTTGATAAAGACAAAGACCTTAACTCTGCCGATTTACTAACAATTGCACAAGTTGCCGTTTATGGACCTTATGCCCTGACCAAAAAAGAAGTCATCTACCTGAGCACTAATACAGACAGCGAGGGAAACACGATAGATCCAAAAGCTGATTATGTAATTAGCGGGAAAAAATTAGAGGCAAAATATTGGAGTATTACAGCCTACGACGAAAATGGTTTCCTGATTAAAAACCCAATCAACACCTACAGCTATAATCTGGAAACCGTAAAATATGAGGCAGACAGTACCTCGTATAAAATTAACCTCTCCGGCTCTGAGAAAAAAGAAAATTGGTTGCCTGTTAATAATGTCAGTAAGGCAAGTTTAATCATTCGTTTGTATTTACCATCAGATCAACTTCGGGACAATCTAACCGTAGAAGCGCTTCCAACCATTCAAAAAATAAAATAACAATCAAGACGTATTATAACAAATTTTGAAAAATCTTATAAATAAAACTCTACTAAATCTATAGAAATAGAAGTTTATTTTATTTATTTTTACATTTTACAAAATGCATTGATTTTCAATACCCTTATAAACATAAAATTATAAATCATGAAGAGAATAGACTTTGAAATTATAGGAAAAAAAATCATCGTTGGAGCGATTGTTTTTTTAGTTCCGCTGGTCATTTTGGCGGGAGGTTTAGCACTAATTAGTAAATTTTTAAAATAAAAAATCATGGCAATCATAAATCACAATTCAAGAAGTAGATTAACAAGAGATTTGAGCATCAGTTTGCTGATATATTCACTGCCTGTAGTGGCAATATTTCTTTATTTTAAGCTGTCAAATGGCGTTATAGCAGAGTCGCATCTTACTTTGCCGTCCTTTTTAGAATTTGCAAAACCCGCTTTCGAACACATCCGTACCTGGGGTTTAATTGCTTTCATGCTAATTTTGGGAGTTATAGAATTTGCCGCAGGTTTATATGATGATGACTGGACAGGTGAAGAACGCAAAATTGATATCGTTTGTTTCCTGGCACCAAAAGTACTTTTGCCACCGGTAATTGCTTTTTTTAGCTTAACAGCATTACCTTATTTAATTCCAAATTTGGCAAATTCGCTTTCATGGGTTCCGTTTTGGGGCGGATTTTTCCTTATCGCAATTGCCGATGATTTAACCCAATATTGGTACCATCGTTTGCACCATCAGGTACCGTTTTTATGGCGTTTTCACAGAACACACCATTCCGCACCGTATATGGGAATGGCAATGGCATCCAGACAAAACTTTATCTATACTGTTTTCTTTTCTCAAATTTACCTAACAGCTACTTTGACTTATTTAGGTTTAGGATTACCGGCTTTGTTTGTCCTGGTTATAAAAAGTTTTATCACTCTTGGCGCACACTCCAGTATTGCGTGGGACAAACCATTTTACAAATACAGAGCTTTACACCCGATTGCATGGGTTTTAGAACGCCTTATTTCTACTCCTGCAACACATCATGCCCATCATGCAGATACAAGTGGTGATGGTGTTGGACATTTTAAAGGAAACTTTGGAAACATGTTTTTTATCTGGGATATCATTTTTGGAACAGGTTTGATCACCCGTAAATTCCCTAAATCATACGGAATGAAATCGTACAAACAAGAAGAATGGTACGCACAATTTTTGTGGCCAATATTTAAATCTAAAAAAGAAGGAAGCGCTCTTGCCCAAGGAGTTCTGGCAGTACCAATAAAAGTAAACACCCAAAATGTTACGGCAAGTCCGGCTTTATACGAACAGGCTCAATCGTAAAGTCAGGAGGAGAAAAAATCAGATTTGTCAGCTTATTGTCAGATCCTGAAACTTCAAAACTTTAATGGAAGATTGGTATACTTTAAAATTAAAATCATGAAAAATAAAATATTTAAAAGCGGGATTACAACCCTGATCCTGCTTTTTACACTTACTGGTTTTTCGCAAGACAAAGGCGCCAGTAGCATTGTATTACTGGATGCTTTTTATTCGAAAATTAAAGCGCAGAAAAATCCACAAATAATTGATGCCAGAGGTCCTGAAGAATTTGCCTTAAACCATATCGAAGGTGCTTTGAATTTTAACCTTAAATCAGAAAACTACGAGAAAGCTGTAGCCGCTTTAAATCCGTCGCAACCTGTCTTTATTTATTCTATTGCAGCTTATCGAAGCGGACTTTTATCGACAGAATTAATCAAAAAAGGCTTCTCTGAAGTATATATTTTAGAAGGCGGAATTGCTGCCTGGATTGGTGGAGGAAAATCTTTTTACACCAACTTAAAAAGTAAATTAACACTTCCTGAATACAAAAAAATTATTGCCGATAATGAGTATGTTTTGGTAGACATTGGCTCAAAATATTGCGCTACCTGCAAAACCGTAAAACCAATTTTAGAAAACCTGAGAACCCAATACGGCGAAAAGCTAAAAATTGTTCAAATAGAATTAGAAGAAAGTCCACAGGTCATTGCCGACTTAAAAACGGTAAAGGTCTTCCCTACTTTGATCTTATATCAAAAAGGCAAAATTGTTTTCAAAAAAGACGGTTTGGGCGATTTGAAAAACGATGTTGATGTCGCTTTGGCTTTAAAATAAAAATTATGGCTTTATCCAAAACAAAAAAGATCATTCTCCCGATCGTTGTGCTACTTTTTCTACTGGCATTATTTTTATTCTGGCCTATCAATACAGATGGAACATTGATAAAACCGAACCAAAAATTACTGGAAGGAAAAGCAGCATTTCTGGCTGAAAAAGTTGCGACAGACAGTTCTTTCAAAAAACCAAATATCATTATTATTCTTGCCGATGATTTAGGAAAATATGATATCTCGTTATACGGAGGCAAGTCGACCCCAACACCACAAATAGATTCCCTGGCAGCCTCAGGAGTTACTTTTCAGGACGGTTATGTTTCGGCTTCTATTTGTTCGCCTTCGCGTGCCGGTATCTTAACGGGGCGTTATCAGGAACGATTTGGTCATGAATTTCAGCCCGGAGACCGATATCCAAAAAACAACCTCGAATATTATGGTTTCAAGTATTTGATCAATACCAATAATTGGAGATTAAATGACAAAATAAATTATCCAAACGAAGCCTCGATCGCCACGCAAGGTTTGCCACAATCTGAAATTACGTTTGCTGATCTTGCCAAAAAACAAGGTTACAGCACCGCAATTATCGGAAAATGGCATTTGGGGCACAACAAAGGTTTTTTTCCTTTAGACCGTGGTTTCGATTATCATTACGGATTTTATCAGGCATTTTCGCTCTATACGCCCGAAGATGATAATCCGGATATTATCAACCACCATCACAAAGATTTTACCGATAAAATGATTTGGGGAAATGGTCGTGTTGGCATTGGACAAATTCGTCGTGATACTACTATTATTCACAATAAAGCGTATCTGACCGAAACATTTGCTGACGAAGCCGAAGCTTTTATTGATAAAAATAAAACAAAACCATTTTTACTTTACGTTCCGTTTAATGCGCCGCACACACCATTTCAGGTTCGTAAAAAATACTACGATCGTTTCCCAAATGTAAAAGACGAAAACAAACGGGTATATTTTGCCATGATTAGCGCCCTGGACGATGCCGTTGGACGAATCAGGGCAAAAGTAAAAAAAGAAGGTCTGGAAGATAATACCCTTATCTTTTTTGCCAGCGACAACGGTGGTGCCGATTATACTTTTGCGACGACAAATGCACCTCTGAAAGCCGGAAAGTTTTCTCATTTTGAAGGCGGCGTCAATGTACCCTTTGCCTTGTCATGGAAAGGAAAAATAAAACCGCATACCATTTATAAAACTCCCGTAAGTACTCTGGATATTTTTAGTACAATTGCTGCCGCGATACATTCTGATTTGCCAAAAGACAGGGTCTATGATGGTGTAGATCTGGTTCGTACCGTCAACGAAAATAAAGAAGCACACAAAACTTTATACTGGCGTTCCGGCGATGCAAAAGCCATTAGAAGTGGTGATTGGAAATTAATCATTAGTGGAAAAACCCATGAAGAATGGCTCTATAATTTAGCGACAGATAAATCTGAAACCACAGATCTGGCTGCCAAAAACCCGGATAAAGTAAAAGAACTACACATTGCTTTGCAAAACTGGGAAAAAGGATTGGTAAAACCATTATGGCCCAACCTAACGCATTATGAATTTGATTTTGGCAAACAAAAATACTTTGTCGATTTGTAATCCTTCTGATATCCTAACAGGTTTTAAAAACCTGTTAGGTATTTAGTTTTAAAGAGATCAGATTTAATAATCTTTAATGCTTTAGCCAAATATAAAGCTTAGGCTAAAGCCAATATCAATTAGAAAACGATAACCTTCAACTGAAGTTGGAGGCTATTCAAAAAAAAAACTTTTAATAAACCAATATAAATACCTAGCAGGTTTTAAAAACCTGTTAGGAAAACAAATTAATAAAATTCAAATGTCAGCCCCAACCAAACAATTCAGCATTCACGAAGACTGGACCGTCGTTATTCTGGGATTTATAATAATTGGGATTTCCCTGTTTGTATTTCTTCCCGAAATTCCTGTATTCAAATGGTCAACCGGAACAAATTTATTCCATGATGTATTTGATTTCGAAAACCTGAAAATCCTCGGATTACAATTTATATATCTAATTGCTATAGGAACTCTGGGCGCTTTTTTGATTGGGAAATCAGTAAAAAACTTTTTATTGGGTTTTCCCATAGTTTATATCTTAACCATTCTTGCCCTGATCACTGCAGGAAATACAGCCGTAAAAGGATTGAATCTCGAAGCTGTAATTTTTAGTTTAATAATAGGTTTAGCCATTGGTAATTTTTTTAAACTTCCGGACTGGTTTCGATCAGCACTTTCTACAGAAGTATTTGTCAAGATAGGATTGGTTTTATTGGGAACCAGTGTTATCTTTTCGGACATCTTAAAAGCAGGTTCTTTAGGATTAATACAGGCTTTGGTAGTGGTTTTATCCGTTTGGTACTTTGCTTTCTGGTTGTGCAAAAAACTAAAAGTCGACGACGAATTGACCATGATGATTGCGAGTGCCGTTTCGATTTGTGGCGTTTCTGCCGCTATTGCGACCTCTGGAGCGATCAAAGGCGACTCAAAAAAACTGTCGTATGTTATTTCGATTGTTCTGGTAACCGCAATTCCTATGATGATTTTTATGCCTATGATTGCCAAATATTTCAACTTTCCCGAAGAAGTTACCGGAGCCTGGTTAGGCGGCAGTATCGATACCTCTGGTGCCGTTGTAGCATCTGGATCTTTGGTTGGCGAAACGGCCTTGAAAATTAGTACAATTGTAAAATTCTCCCAGAATGTATTGTTGGGCATTGCCGCTTTTGCAATATCTGTTTATTGGACTTATACCCACAACAAATCAGCCGAAGTTATAGAAGCAAAACCTACATTGAGCGTTATTTGGGAGCGTTTCCCAAAGTTTGTCATTGGCTTTATTGCTGCATCGTTACTGTTTTCTTTTATACTTAGCCCGGAAGTTCGGGATGGAGTAAAAGACAGCCTAAAAAACCTTCAGGGTATATGGTTTGCCCTGGCATTTACGAGTATTGGTCTCGAAACCAAATTCAAAGATTTGCTTGGCAATGATACTAGAAAACCGTTGTATGCTTTTTTGATCGCACAATTATTCAATGTATATGTTACGCTCATTATTGCCTTTTTACTGTTTAGTAAATAAGCTTTTTTTTAACACATAGAAACCTAACTTTTAGCATACACACAATATCAGTTACAATGAAAAAAACAATTATTACATTAAATCTTCTACTGTCTGTAGTTGTCTTAAATGCACAAAACAAAACGGTTCCGGAAACTTCAAAACCCAATATTATTTTGATTTTGGTTGATGATATGGGCTATTCTGATTTAGGAAATTATGGTTCAGAAATTAAAACCCCTAATCTGGACAAATTGGCCAACGAAGGTTTACGCTTACGTGAATTTTATAACAATTCTATTTGTGCCCCAACCCGCGGTTCTTTGTTAACGGGACAATATCAGCACAAAGCCGGAATGGGATTTTTTGATGTCAACTTAGGTTTGCCGGCTTATCAGGGATATCTAAACAAAGAATCTTTGACCTTAGGAGAAGTTTTCCGTTCGGGCGGTTACAGCACTTTGCTTTCAGGAAAGTGGCACGTAGGTTCTGAAGATCAGTCGCAATGGCCCAATCAGAGAGGTTTTGATAAATTTTACGGAATCTTAAAAGGTGCATCGAATTATTTTGATACCAAACCTTTACCATTTGGAAAAACACCTTATCCTGTAAAACTAATTCGCAATAATGAAGAACTGCATCCAAAAGATGATTCGTATTATTTTACAGATGAAATCGGAAATAATGCAGTGACTTTTTTAGACGAACAAAACAAAGAAAACAAACCCTTCTTTTTATACTTAGCCTTTACAGCGCCACACTGGCCGTTGCAGGCAAAACCAATTGACATTGCCAAATATCGAGGAAAATTTGATGAAGGCTGGGACATTCTACGAGAAAAAAGAATCGCAAAACTAAAGGCAAACGGAATTTTACCGGCAGATCAAACAGTCTCTGCAAGAGATCCTGAAGTCCCGGAATGGAGCAAATTATCGTATGATGAAAAACAATTCTGGAAAGCCAAAATGGAAGTTTATGCCGCAATGGTCGATAATATGGACCAAAATGTGGGGAAAGTTCTGGAAAAATTAAAAGCTTTAAAGAAAGATAAAAACACGCTTATTATTTTTATTTCAGACAATGGTGCGCAAGGCGGTTTTAATACTTACAATCCGTTAGGGAGAGGTTTGGTTCGCAATGACGGACCTGTAGGAACATCCGGATCGTTTGATTATCAGGAACAAAACTGGGCCTATTTGTCTAATACGCCATTGCAACAATATAAAAATAATATGCACGAAGGTGGCTTCAGTTCTCCGTTTATTGCCTGGTTTCCATCAAAAATAAAAGCAGGAAGAATCGATAAAGGAACCGGACATATTATTGACCTTGCTCCTACTTTTTATGAATTGGCAGGAATAGAATATCCAAAAGAATATAATGGCGTAAACTCAAATCCGTTACCGGGAAAAAGTTTGTTGCCCGTTTTATTCGATAATGTTTCTGAAGTAAACAGAGGCGCACCTTTGTTTTGGGAAAGAGCCGGAAACAGAGCCGTAAGAGAGGGAAAATGGAAATTAGTCTCGATCTACCCTTCATACGAATGGGAACTTTATAACATTGATATTGATCGTGGCGAAACAACCAATGTCGCACAACAAAATCCCGGAATTGTAAACAAACTTTCGGCTGCTTATTTTGATTGGGCAGATAAAACCGGAGTGGTAGAATACAGTAAATTCAAATTAAAAACGGAGGTAATGCCCGGCGGAGCTCCGCTAAAAAAATAATGGAACACGAGTTGCACGAATTGACACAGATTAGTTTGTCGAATTAATTTTGCAAACTTAAGTTAGGCATTAAAACTAGTGTCAATTCGTTCAATTCGTGTTTCCTTTTTATTCTTATACTCAGATCGTAGTTTTTAACACTTATTTTTCTGTCTTTTTTATTTGCTCCAAATAAAGCTTCAAACTATTGAAAATCAAAATATTAAACACCTTAAACAAACACTCTATAAGTCTTTCCCTCCTACTTTATTAAATAAAAATTAAAAAACATTTGGTTTTTACCATATTAAATTTAACTTTGTCTATAGAATTAGTAGAGTTTAAAATTAAAAGAACTACATCTTGAAAACAACTGCAAGCATAACATCTTATATTCTTCCTGAAAAATATACTTGTAACACTTTTTGTTATATGTGCTTCTGTTGTTAATTTCCCCATACCCTTTTCGTTTATAATTGGCTTTCATTTATAGCATCTGAATTAAAATAACGAATTCATCTACCCTTCAAAGGTCTTTTACTGAATACTACAGAATCATTTTGCTGCATTTTATTGCATCAAAAGGGATTATCACGCATAAAAACAAATCATCCCAAACAATAACCAATTATGAATTCATTTTATCAAGAAATAGCAAATAACCACCAGAGTCTATTGATCCTTCCTCAAAAAAAGGTAATTCATCAATTTATTGAAGATTTATTCTCTGTTTTATTTTCGAATACTTCAAAACGTTTTGGAGATTTATCCATTATCAAAAACAAATTTGAAGTTTTAGAAAAGCAATTTAATGAAATCATAATTGACTATTCTTCCAGGAAAGACGACAGTTTCGAGCAAACTAAACTATTTTTTGAAGCATTGCCGGATTTGTATAAAAAAACGTTGAACGATGCCGATACTATTTTTACTAAAGATCCTGCTGCCAAATCTATAGAAGAAGTACTTTATGCTTATCCCGGTTTTTTTGCAATAGCAATTTATCGTTTTTCGCATCAAATATGGAAACAGGATCTAAAACTTTTGGCACGAACTTTTTCAGAATATGCGCATATTAAAACCAGCATTGAGATTCATCCCGGCGCACAAATAGGCAATGATTTTGCCATTGATCACGGAACCGGAATTGTTATAGGCGAAACTACCATTATTGGCGATAATGTACAAATATATCAAGGCGTTACGCTTGGTGCTTTGAGTGTAAAAAAAGAGGAAGCTTTTATAAAAAGGCATCCTACAATCGAGAATAATGTTATTATTTATTCTAACAGCACTATTCTGGGCGGTCAAACCGTAGTGGGCAGGGATTCAATTATTGGAGGCAATGTCTGGCTTACCTACACCGTTCCGTCAAACTCTGTCGTGTATCATAAAAATGAAATCAAAGTAAAGGACAACAATCCGTTTCCTGAACCTATTTTTTATACGATTTAAGATGAATTTAAATCAGATAAGTAATATTAAGAGCATATAAAAGAGTTTTTAAAGTGGTTAATCTAGCCTATTTAATAAAAATAGATTGCAATAGTTTACAACTAAAATGAACTTACATCACTTATAGGCTTTATAAAAAAACATCATGAAATATCAAAATATATTAGAAACCATAGGAAACACACCTCACGTAAAACTGAACAAAATTTTCTCTGATCGTCAGGTTTGGATAAAAATAGAAAAGTCTAATCCGGGGGCAAGCATCAAAGACAGAATTGCATTGGCGATGATTGAAGATGCAGAGCAAAAAGGGCTTTTAAATCCGGATTCGATCATTATAGAACCTACTTCGGGAAATACGGGAATCGGGCTTTCATTGGTTGCTGCGGTAAAAGGATACAAAGTTATTCTGGTTATGCCGGAATCGATGAGTATCGAAAGGCGTAAAATTATGAATGCGTATGGTGCCCAATTTGTTTTGACACCCAGAGAAAAAGGAACTTCGGGAGCTGTAGAAAAGGCAAAAGAACTGGCACTTTTGACCCCTAATTCATTTTTACCGTCACAATTTACAAATCCTGCAAATGTCGAAATTCATGAGAAAACAACCGCTCAGGAAATTTTAAAAGATTTTCCGGAAGGCATCGATTACCTCATCACGGGAGTTGGAACGGGCGGACACATTACGGGAGTTTCAAAAATTTTGAAGCAACATTTCCCTAATCTTAAAACCTATGCTGTCGAGCCTGCATTATCGCCGGTTTTAAGCGGAGGTTCTCCTGCCCCACACCCTATTCAGGGTATTGGAGCCGGATTTATTCCCGAAGTTTTCAATAGGGATTACGTCGATCTGGTGATTCCCGTAGAAAAAGAAGACGCTTTTTATTTTGCTAAAAGACTAACAAAAGAAGAAGGCATTTTTGCCGGTATTTCGACAGGCGCATCATTGGCAGCGATCTCAAAAGAAATCCATAAAATCCCAAAAGATGCCGTTGTATTGACTTTTAATTATGATACGGGCGAAAGATATCTTTCAGTCGATGCCTTATTTGATCCGCTTTCATAAACTGTAATTCAACAAATTATCATTTATTTCACAGTAAAATAAACCGCTTTTATTTCCTATTTTTTTATTTTTAATATAAATTTACTTAGAAGCATTTTTAACCAAAAATAATTAACATTAAAACCACTAAGCCATGGCTGAAACAAAACAACAACAGACAGCATTAGGAGATGTTGCAGCAAGACAATTAGCGATTGCAACACGTACGGTTCCTCAAATTGGGACAATTTCACCTCGTTGGTTAACGCATCTTTTGCATTGGACACCTGTAGAATCCGGTGTATTTCGTTTGAATAAAGTAAAAGACGGAAGCCATATCGAAGTAGATTGTTCTGCACGTGACGAAAGAGTTTTACCAAATACTTTTGTCGATTATATCGATAATCCAAGAGAATATAATCTTGCGGCTGTTCAAACTATTGTAGACGTACACACTCGTGTTTCTGACTTGTACAGCAAACCATACAACCAAATTTCTGAACAACTTCGTCTGGCGATCGAAACGATCAAAGAACGTCAGGAAAGCGAATTAATCAACAATAAAGATTACGGTTTATTAAGCAATGTTGCACCATCGCAAATTATTAAAACCAGAACGGGTGCACCAACTCCGGACGATTTAGACGAATTATTGACAAAAGTATGGAAAGAACCGGGGTTTTTCCTGTTGCATCCTTTAGCCATTGCTGCTTTTGGTCGCGAATGTACCCGTCGTGGTGTTCCGCCACCTACAACCTCTTTGTTTGGATCTCAGTTTTTGACCTGGAGAGGTATTCCGCTAATTCCATCAGATAAATTGCCTATAAAAGACGGAAAATCAAAAATTATCTTATTGCGCACAGGCGAAAGTCGTCAGGGTGTTATTGGGTTAATTCAACCGGGATTACAAGGCGAGCAATCACCTGGATTATCTGTTCGTTTTATGGGAATAAATGAAAAAGCAATTGCATCTTATTTAGTGTCTCTTTATTGTTCATTGGCCATATTAGTAGATGACGCCATCGCTGTTCTTGAAGATGTAGAAATAGCAAAGTACCATGAGTATAAATATTAACAACGACGGTTTACCCAACATTGATGATTTGCAGCTTTTGGCCAACGAATTGTTCAAGACATTGCCTAATGAGTTTCCTAAGGAAGTCTCGTTAAGTCCGGATCACAAGGAACATCCTCGTGCTACAAAAATTGCAGAAACTTTGTTGAATGCCGGGAACTTAAGCAGGAACAACGCGACACCACTTCAATCACAAAATGTAGCAACTACGCCTTCCGGCCTGCCTGCATTTAGCGGTTTTGGAGCATCGCCAACTGTTGCCAATTACGGTTCAGGAGCTTCGGCTTTATATCCTAATGCCGGAGCGGGATTTGACCCTCAAGGTGAAGTTTCTCCGTTAGGAATTCCACACGGAAATAATGTGAATGTCAACAATCCGCAAACAGGATTTCACGATACAAATTTTAAAAATGGCGGAACAGCGCAATTGAATGAAGAAACGTTTTTTTCGAAATTGCCCTTAAACAATCAGTATCTGCCTTTTCAAACGGAGAGTTCTTCTTTTGAAACCGAATTAAAAGCTGCGTTAGCTTTTGTTGATACACAATTTACAAAACGTATTGATTTTCCGTTAAACGGAAATGAAACAACAAATTCGTATTATTTTTTAGAACAAAATCCGTTTGCTTTAGATCAAAGAAATCCCAATTTGCAAGTAGGAAATACTTTTGAACTGCAAGAATTTAGTCTATTGACAGGTTCTCATTTTGATGCTAATCTCATAAAAAAAGATTTTCCCATTTTAAGAGAAACAGTAAATGGTAAACCTTTGGTCTGGTTTGATAATGCTGCCACAACTCAAAAACCACAATCGGTTATTGATCGTATCGCTTATTTTTACGAACACGAAAATTCGAATATTCACCGTGCTGCACATGAACTGGCAGCTCGCGCATCTGATGCTTATGAAGCGGCCCGCGAAAAAGTAAAAGCATTTCTGAATGCTTCATCTGTAAACGAAATTGTATTTGTTCGCGGTGCTACAGAAGGTATTAATCTTGTGGCACAAAGCTGGGGCGATCATAATTTGGTTGCCGGAGACGAAATCATTGTCAGTAATCTGGAGCATCATGCAAATATTGTTCCCTGGAAACGACTGGCAGATAAAAAAGGTTTAAAACTTCGTGTAATTCCTGTAGATGACGATGGACAAATTTTACTGGATGAATATGCAAAACTGCTAAATTCGAAAACCCGCCTGGTTGCTTTTACCCAAGTTTCGAATGCATTAGGAACGGTTACTCCTGCAAAAAGAATGGTTGAAATGGCACATGCTGCCGGTGCAAAAGTTTTAATCGACGGAGCACAATCTGTTTCGCACATGAAAGTCGATGTTCAGGATTTAAATCCGGATTGGCTTGTTTTTTCCGGACATAAACTTTTTGGCCCAACCGGAATTGGCGCTTTGTATGGAAAAGAAGATTTGCTAAACGAAATGGAACCGTATCAGGCTGGCGGAAACATGATTCAGGATGTAACTTTTGAAGAAATCAAATACCACAAAGCACCCAATCGTTTCGAAGCCGGAACAGGCAATATTGCTGATGCCATTGGTCTTGGAGCTGCCATCGATTATGTTACAAAACTAGGTATCGATGCTATTGGGCAATACGAGCATCAATTGCTGGAATATGCGACAAAGTTGCTAAAAGAAATTCCGGGTGTTCGATTGATTGGTACAGCTGCCAATAAAGCAAGCGTACTTTCTTTTAATTTACAAGGTTATACAAACGATCAGGTTGGCCAGGCTTTAAATAAAGAAGGGGTTGCAGTAAGAACCGGACATCATTGTGCACAGCCTATTTTGCGAAGAATGGGAGTCGAAACTACTGTTCGTCCGTCTTTGGCTTTTTATAATACCACTCAGGATGTCGATACTTTTATAAAAACTTTATGGGAACTTAAAAAAGTTAGATTCTAAAATAATTCGGGAGAAGTATTTTTGTAAATCTTCTCCCCCACATAATTACTTTTTTTGATATTTTAAGTAATTATAACCAAAAGCGATTGTTCTTGAACAGTCGCTTTTTTTAGTTAAAAATGAACTTTATTTTGCATGATAATCAAACAATACAAATAAACACCTGCAATACAAGCCGTATAAATGTTAAAACATTATTATAAATCCAGCATAAAACGCAAAACAATTACATTATAGGTAAAAAAAAATATTTATTTTTAGAAATAGCGATTTATTTGCCTACTAATGTTACAAATACTACAAAAATAATTGATCTTGTGATTATTAATGTTAAAAAAACAAGGATCATTAACATATATTTAAGATATTTGAGAGAACTAATCCTAAACTTTTTTTAAAATGAAAATTAACGTAAAGCATTTTTTGTGGCTTTTGTTGGTATTGTTTGTGCAAATAGCCAGTGCACAAGAAGGATCTATATCCGGTATTGTTACCGATGCAAAAAAAGTCCCTATTCCCGGAGTAAATATCGTTGTGAAACGAACAAAAGTCACCACTCAGACTGATTTTGACGGAAAATTTAAAATAACAGCAAATAAAGGAGATATTTTGATTGTGAGTTATGTAAGTCTTGCTACACTACAAATACCTGCCTCAAACGCAATGGACATAGAATTGGTAGAAACTCAAAACGAGCTTGAAGCAGTTCTGGTGGTAGGTTACGGAACACAAACCAAAAAGAATTTAACAGATAATATTGCCCGTGTAACCGCAAAAGATATTCAGCAAATACCGGTTTCTAACCTTCAGAATGCTTTGGTTGGTAAATTGGCAGGAGTACAGATTACGCAAACAAACGGTAAAGTCGAGGGCGGAATAAACATTAGAGTTCGTGGAGCGGCAAGTATTAGTGCAGGATCTCAGCCCTTGTATGTACTGGATGGGATTCCGTTAATTTCTGACGATGAATCCAGCAATGGTGCACCAACCAATCCATTACTAACTTTAAGTACGAGCGAAATTGAATCTATAGATGTCTTAAAAGATGCCTCTTCGGCGGCTATTTATGGGGCTCGTGGTGCAAACGGCGTTGTAATTATTACCACCAAAAAAGGAAAAGACGGTAAAGGTACTTTCTCGATCAATTTTTCTCAGGGGGTTAGCGAAGCTACTCATAAAAAGAAATGGCTAAACGCAAAACAATATGTTGAGTTGCTACAGGAAGCCGGAACAAATGTTAACGATCTGCAATCTGTAGAAGACGAATTAGAGTTTTTATCGCAAGGAACAGATTGGAGAAACGGAGCGGTAAACACAAACTGGCAAAACGAGGCCTTGAAAACCGGTTACACTACAGATGCTGATTTCTCTGTTTCCGGTGGCGATGATAAAACAAAATACTTTTTCTCCGGTTCTTACAACAAAACAATCGGAATTGTGGATAGTAATAGCTTAGAAAGGTTAACCGCAAGAAGCAACCTGTCACACAAAGTATCGGAGCGTTTTACAGCCGGAATGAATATTGGTTTTTCAAGATCATTAATCGACAGGGTTCAGGATGATAACTCCTTTACAACACCCTTGCAAGCTGTTGCCCAAGCGCCAATTTCGCAAGCCAGATTAGAAGACGGAACTGCAAACCCAAATACAGAATATGCCAATTACCTTTTGGCAAAAGACAATACTTTCTGGAAAACAATTATGAGAAGAGTTACCGGAAAAGTTTTTGGAGAATTAAAAATTCTATCCGCTTTAAAATTTAATTCTGATTTCTCTTATGACCTTTTAAGCCAGACAGAAGATTATTGGCAAGGAAAAAATGCTCCGTTTATGGCTACTGATGGTTCTGTTTTTGCGACTTCTGTAAATACCGAAAACTACGTTTTTAGTAACTATTTTACTTTCGACAAAACTTTTGCAGAAAAACATAGCATAAATGCCGTTGCAGGTATGGAGTTTAATAAATACAACAGAAGATATCAGGATGTAAACAGTATTTATTTCCCTAACGACAATTTTCAGACTGTAGATGGCGGAGCCGAAGTTAACGAAGGTCACGGTAGCGAAACTGATTATACCTTTGTATCTCAATTTGGACGATTAAATTATAGTTATGCCGGCAAATATTTGTTTAAAGCAAGTGTACGTCGTGATGGTTCTTCCCGTTTTGGAAAAAATAACCGATTCGGAATTTTTCCTGCATTCTCTGCAGGTTGGGTAATTTCTGAAGAAAGCTTTCTGAAAGACAATCCTGTTTTGAGTTATCTTAAAGTAAAAGGAAGCTGGGGAAAATTAGGAAATGCTGAAATTGGAAATTTTGCTTCGCGCCAACTATACAGACCAAATCCTTATAACCTAAAATCAGGTCTTACGTTTGATCAGGCAGGAAACAACGATCTTACCTGGGAAAAATCAACTCAGACAGATGTTGGTATTGAGATAGGGTTCCTGAACAAAATTTCGCTTGAAGTCGATTATTACAAAAAAGATACTGACGGATTACTTTTTGAAGTGCCTTTGCCGCTGAGTTCAGGTGAAGCTACGATTAATAAAAATATCGGAAAAATTAGAAGTGATGGTTTTGAGTTTACTTTGAATACTAAAAATATCGAAACAGAAGAATTTAAATGGAGCACCAGTTTCAATCTAACAACCAATCAATCTAAAGTAAAATCACTACCAAACAACAACACCGATATTATTACAGATTATACGATAAACAGAGTTGGCGAAAATATTTCTTCGTTCTACTTAGTCGAATATGCAGGAGTTGATTCGCAAAATGGAGATGCTCTTTTTGTAAAAAATACCAAAAATGCTGATGGAACTATTGACCGAAGCACTACAAATGATTATAGTGAGGCAAAAAGAGTTATTGCCGGAAATCCATTTCCAACCTTAATGTCCGGTTTAACAAACACGATAAACTATAAAGGCATCGATTTTACCTTTACTTTTCAAGGAGAATGGGGCGCCAGCATTTACAATTCGGCAGGAAGATACCAATCTACCGCTGCTGATTATTTTGACAATCAAACAGCAGACCAGTTAAATCGTTGGCAAAAACCAGGTGATATTACAGATGTACCACAAGCCAGATTCGAAGGCTCGAACGGAACACAGGAATCAACACGTTATTTAGGCAAGTCAGATTTTGTTCGTTTAAGAAATGTAACCTTAGGATATTCTTTACCAAAACAAACAGTAAAAGACATGGGAATGAGCAATTTGAGAGTTTATATTACAGCTGTTAATTTACTTACTTTTACCGGTTACAAAGGTACTGACCCGGAAGCAAGAAGAGATGATATTAGCAGAACGAGCCCAAGAGCCGGAGAAGATTTCTACTCAGCTCCGCCAGCGAGAACAATTGCTATGGGAGTAAATATTAATTTTTAAAACGAACAAGATGAAAGCAAATAAAATAATATTATATCTATTTTTCGCAGCCTTTTTTGCAAGTTGCGAAAATGAATTAAATATAGATCCTAAACAAACCGAAGATGCTTCTATAACTTTAAGCACAGAAGGCGGTGTATCGAATGTGCTTACCGGAACTTATGCCCTGGCAGCAAATGGTAATGCATACGGCGGAAGAATTTTACTCTATGCAGATTTATTAGGCGTTAGTGGTGCACTAAATACAACCGATTTTAGATGGAGGGGAACTTTTGGCGAATTAAGACAAATGTACATCAAGACCATGTTGTCTGACAATGTGATTATCGAAGGTACTTATGCCAGATGTTACGAAATAATTAATGCTTCGAATACCGTAATCGAGAACATCGACAAGGTAAAAGATCCGGCAAAACAAAAAGTAATGATTGGTGAAGCCAGCTTCCTGCGCTCTCTTGCTTATTTTGATCTGGTTCGTTTTTTTGCAAAACCATACGTTAGTGGTCAGGCAAATTCGCAATTGGGAGTTGTGATCAGACCCAATGCAATTTATGATTTCAGCGTTGACCTCTCAAAAGAAAGAAGTACCGTTGATGAAGTTTATAAAGTAATCCTTGATGGTTTAAATCTTGCTTACGCAAACCTACCAGCCGAAAACAGTTTTTATGCTGATAAATATGCGGCAAAGGCATTATTGGCCAGAGTATATTTGCAACAAGGCAATTATGCTCAGGCAAGAGATGCGGCCAATGATGTAATCGAGAACAGCGGCCATGGGTTATCGACAACCTATGCGGGCGCTTTTAATCACGATACAGATCAGACCGAAGATGTATTTGCCATACAAATAACAAAACAAACCGGAGTAAATGATGTAAATACCTTTTATGAGTCTGAAAATAACGGAGGTCGTGGCGGAGATTTTTCTATCAGAGATCATTATTTAGAAAAATTTAGCGATCCGGATGACAGAGCAACTTTTAATTATGAAAATGAGGCAAACGGAAGAATATTGACTTCAAAATTTACAGATCAGTTTGCCAATGTGGGAATTATTCGCCTTGCCGAAATGTATTTAATAAGAGCCGAAGCCAATTTTAGAGAAGGAACTGCCATTGGTAACTCGCCACTTGATGATATCAATATTATTAGAACCAGAGCAAAAGCAGATGATTTGTTGACCGTTACGCTGGACGATATTTTATTAGAACGCGAGTTAGAACTAGGAATGGAAGGATTTTTAATTCATGATATAAAAAGAACAAAACGCTCGATTGACATCAGTACAGATGGAGACGGGTCTGATTTGCTTCTTTTTGATGCCAACAGCCTGGTATTCCCTATCCCATTAAAAGAAACTGATGCAAACAAAAAAATCACTCAGAATCCGGGATATAGTAATTAACAAAATGATAATTAGGCGCTTTTAGCGACTTAAAAAATCATCTACAAACAAAAAACCATTCGCTGCGGCGAATGGTTTTTTAATTTTTAATAGAATTTATGATAATGCTGCAACAGCTGACGACACTACTTGTGAAGCGGTAATAGACAAAGTACGCTGATCTGAATAGCCCATAAAAAACGTATCTAATATTTCCTGAAAGATAGGATGAGCACCCTCAACCTGAGAAAACAACGTCATAGACGAACATAATTTGCGAGCTCCTAAATCTCCCAAAATCCCCTCGGCTGATTTTCTTTTAAAAGTCAGCAACATTTTTGAAATCTCTATCAAATGTTTTGCTAAAACAGGATGATCCAGAAATTCAGCAGCCTCTTTTAAGTCAGCAATCGCATAGAATTTTGAAATATTACTTGTTCCCAATCCTTTTATTTGAGGAAAAATAAACCACATCCAATGTGTTTCTTTTTTTCCTTTTTTTATTTCAGAAAAAGCAGTTAGATAGAGTTGATTTTGTGCCTCTAAAAAACGTGTCAGATCATTATTTGAGTAAGCCATTATAGTAGATTATTTTTATAAAAGTTAGTAAACCATTTACGGTCTTTGTTATTTCGTTACTTTAAATTGAAATAAAAACCTGTTTTAAAGATTTGTATAATTTCATTTTTAAAGACATTCAAAACTACGGCTGAACCTGATGAAAAAATTTATACAATTAATCTTGTTTATTATATAATTTATGACAGCCGCCTTAAAACAAAAAAAGTTGCAAGAACGCTCTTGCAACTTTTTTAAATCTTATCCCTGATTACAATTTTTTAGTCTCTAAAATCGTTCAATGATTTCTCGATAATCTCCAGACATTCCTCAATTTGAGCTTCGGTCATTACCAATGGTGGCGCTAATCTGATTTTATTACCGTGAGTTGGTTTTGCCAATAATCCGTTATCCCTAAATTTCAGGCAAATTTCCCAAGCCAGATCTGAATCCTCACCACAATTAATTACAATCGCATTTAGCAAACCTTTACCACGAACCAACGTAATTAGATTATTTCTTTCTGCAATTTCGTTTAGACCTTTTCTTAAAATTATTCCTAAACGTTCTGCATTTTCGGCAAGATTCTCCTCTTTAATTACTTCAAGGGCAGCAATTGCAACAGCAGCAGCTACAGGATTTCCACCAAAAGTAGATCCGTGTTGCCCCGGTTTAATAACATTCATAATTTCGTTATTGCATAAAACTGCCGATACAGGATAAACTCCGCCAGAAATAGCTTTTCCTAAAATTAAAATATCCGGTTGCACATTTTCATGATGTACCGCTAATAATTTTCCAGTACGTGCGATTCCGGTTTGAACCTCATCTGCAATAAACAAAACATTATGTTGCTCACACAATGCTTTCGCTTTTGCCAGATATCCTTCAGAAGGCACATAAACACCAGCTTCGCCCTGAATTGGCTCTACCAAAAATCCCGCTATATTTTTTGACGATTCTAAAACTTTTTCAAGAGCTTCTAGATTATCGTACTCAATTTTTATAAAACCATCTGTAAAAGGACCAAAGTTTTTACGCGCACCTTCATCATTAGAAAATGAAATGATTGTAGTGGTTCTACCATGAAAATTATTTTCGCAAACAATAACCTGCGCCTGATTTTCCGGAATACCTTTTACTTCATAAGCCCATTTTCTGCATATTTTAAGCGCCGTTTCGACAGCTTCGGCACCAGTATTCATTGGTAAAACCTTATCAAAACCAAAATACCTGGTAACAAACTCTTCATAATCTCCCAATTTGTCATTATAAAAAGCACGTGAAGTCAGCGTCAGTTTTTGCGCCTGATCCACCATTGCTTTTACAATTTTAGGATGACAATGCCCCTGGTTTACCGCAGAATAAGCAGATAAAAAATCATAGTATTTTTTTCCGTCTACATCCCAAACATAAACCCCTTCTCCTCTTTCCAGTACAACCGGAAGCGGGTGATAGTTATGAGCACCGTATTTATTTTCTTTTTCAATCAAAACTTCTGATTTTGACGAAAGTGATTGGTCAGCTTGTATCATGATCTATTTTCTTTTAAAGTGCAAAAGTATTAAATTTTATTTATTATCAGGACTTAAAAGTATTATTTTGACTTTTTACACCTGTTTACAAGTCAAAAATATCATTTTGTAGTCTTAATAAAATCAATTCTACTTATTTCGAAAAGAGTTTTATCCTGTTTTATTAAAAAAAATAATTACTTTTATAAATAGAATATTATGTTCTTTGGTTTGAATGAATAAAGAGAAGATATATGTAGTCCCTACGGGTAATGTCATTGGCTTCTGTCTCTCACGCGAAACCGTTAACGAGATATTTGTTTTTTTGTAAATTTGGATATTTGTATCGTTTTAGACGGATTAAAATCCATCCCTGCAAAATAATCCGAGCCGAAGGCTCTCAAAAATTCCGTAGGAATCACCTATCTTGTAGCAACGGATTTTAATCCGTTGATTGAAAATAAAAATCAACATAAAGTTCCATAGGAACGACATATAGTAAACGTTACAAAATGAATGAAAACTTCATTAAAGAAACGGAAAAATGGGCATTACTTTTATAAATAGAATATTATGTTCTTTGGTTTGAATGAATAAAGAGGAGATATATGTAGTCCCTACGGGCAATGTCATTGGCTTCTATCTCTCACGCGAAACCGTTAAACGAGATATTTGTTTTTTTGTAAATTTGGATATTTGTATCGTTTTAGACGGATTAAAATCCATCTCTACAAAATAATCCGAGCCGAAGGCTCTCAAAAATTCCGTAGGAATCACCTATCTTGTAGCAACGGATTTTAATCCGTTGATTGAAAATAAAAATCAACATAAAGTTCCATAGGAACGACATATAGTAAACGTTACAAAATGAATGAAAACTTCACTAAAGAAACGGAAAAATGGGCATTACTTTTATAAATAGAATATTATGTTCTTTGGTTTGAATGAATAAAGAGGAGATATATGTAGTCCCTACGGGCAATGTCATTGGCTTCTGTCTCTCACGCGAAACCGTTAAACGGGATATTTGTTTTTTTGTAAATTTGGATATTTGTATCGTTTTAGACGGATTAAAATCCATCTCTACAAAATAATCCGAGCCGAAGACTCTTAAAAATTCCGTAGGAATCACCTATCTTGCAGCAACGGATTTTAATCCGTTGATTGAAAATGAAAATTAACATAAAGTTCCATAGGAACGACATATAGTAAACGTTACAAAATGAATGAAAACTTCATTAAAGAAACGGAAAAATGGGCATTACTTTTATAAATAGAATATTATGTTCTTTGGTTTGAATAAATAAAAAGAAGATATATGTAGTCCCTACGGGCAATGTCATTGGCTTCTGTCTCTCACGCGAAACCGTTAAACGAGATATTTGTTTTTTTGTAAATTTGGATATTTGTATCGTTTTAGACGGATTAAAATCCATCTTTACAAAATAATCCGAGCCGAAGGCTCTCAAAAATTCCTTAGGAATCACCTATCTTGTAGCAACGGATTTTAATCCGTCGATTGGAAATGAAAATCAACATAAAGTTCCATAGGAACGACATATAGTAAACATTACAAAATGAATGAAAACTTCACTAAAGAAACGGAAAAATGGGTGCAACCGCTTTATTTAATTTTCCTTAATTTAATGACATTCCCTTAAAAATGTCCCGTAAGGACAACATCTATAACACAATAAACATCAAAAATAACTCAATTTAAAATAATGGACATATTAGACGAATTTGATATTAGCATCATTAAAGAACTGGAAAAAGATGGCAGAATGGCATTTTCTGCAATTGCGGCTAATTTAAAAATATCAAATACGATGGTGCATCAACGCATTAATCGCATGATCGAGCAAGGTGTTATTGGTGGGATAAAACCCATTATTCAAGAGAAGAAAATTGGCTATGACTGGGCTTCTTTTACAGGAATAACCCTGAATAAAGATTCTGATTCTGATCGAATAATCGAGGCGCTAAAAGAAATCCCTGAAATTACAGAATGTTATTATGTAACGGGTTCTTTCACATTGTACATCAAAATTATTGCAAAAAATCACGAACACATGCGAAGAATTCTTTACGAAAAAATCGATAGTATTCCGGGCATTGCAAAAACGGATTCTATTATTGAATTGGGTTGTGCTTTTAAACGAAATATTACATTGTAATGAGTTTTTAAGCACATATGTTATGTAATAAAATCATGATTTTTTTTGCGTTATCAGCTATTATTTAAATCTAAATACATGAAAAAACATCTTATTCTCAGATTTTCTATTGCCCGGATTATAGTCGTTCTGTCCCTATCGTTTAGCGGCTTTTTGCAAGCACAAACACCCAAAGGAAAATTATTCATTATTGGTGGCGGAGATCGATCTGATGCATTGATGAAACAAGTTTTAAATGTTGCTGATTTATCAAAAAAGGATTATATCGTGGTTTTACCCATGTCAAGCGAAGAACCTGACAGTTCGTTTGTTTACTTTAAAACACAAATGGTAAAACTTACACCAAATCCGATTGTAATGCTCAATTTTACTGCCGCAACGGCACAAAATAAGGTATTGACGGATTCTCTGCAAAAAGCAAAACTAATTTTTATAAGTGGTGGCGATCAGGTTCGTTTTATGAATGTGGTTCAAAACACTCCTGTAAAAACAGCCATACAAAAAGCATACGAAAACGGAAGTACCATTTCCGGAACAAGTGCCGGAGCAGCTGTAATGTCTGAGAAAATGATCACCGGAAATCAGAAATTACAGAAACAATACTCCGGAACTTTTGATAATATTCGATATGATAATCTTGAAACTACAGAAGGTTTGGGATTATTAAAAACTGCTATAATCGATCAGCATTTTTTAAAGAGAAACCGTTACAATCGACTGCTTTCGGCATTAGTCGAATTTCCTGCTTTGACCGGAATAGGAATTGATGAAAGCACTGCGATTATAGTTCGAAACAATCAAATTGAAGTTGCCGGAGAAAGTGAAGTTATTGTCGTTCGAAATCCCAAAGGAATATTGAAGGCTCAAAAAAACAATCTCATTTCGATCGAGAATCTACAGATGAGCATTTATACCGCAGGACAAAAATTTAATATCAAATAAGCATGTTCGATTACACTAAAATTATAAAACTAACCTTTATCTTTTGTTGTGTTAGTATTCAGATTTCGGCACAAAAAGGTACATTACAGGAAATTAATCGTCTGGAGAAATTAGCACAAAAAGTCGACATTATTCGGGATAAATGGGGAATTCCGCACATATACGGGAAAACCGATGCTGATGCTGTTTTTGGTCTGTTATATGCGCAATGTGAAGACGATTTTAAGCGAATAGAGATGAATTATATCGAAAAACTAGGACGTCTTTCTGAATTAAAAGGGCAATCGGTTTTATACAATGATTTAGAAATTCGTCTTTTAATTGATCCAGAAGAAGCAAAATCAGATTATAAAAAAGCACCTGTCTGGCTCCAAAAACTTTTGAACAGTTATGCTGATGCAATCAATTTTTATCTCTACAAACATCCTGAGGTAAAACCCGCACTTCTGACACATTTTGAGCCTTGGTTTCCGTTGCTGTGGACAGACGGAAGCATTGGTGCCATAAGTACAGCCGATCTTTCGACTGGAGAATTAAAAGCTTTTTATTCCGGAAACACTGATAAAGTAGCGTATGTTGAACGAGAGAAAAATGTGCAGACAGGATCGAATGGTTTTGCTTTTTCGCCCTCGAAAACCATTGACGGAAATGCCATTTTGTATATCAATCCGCACACCACATTTTATTTCAGACCCGAAGTTCAGATCACCAGCGAAGAAGGCTTAAATGTTTATGGAGCTGTAACCTGGGGACAATTTTTTATTTATCAGGGTTTTAATGAAAACTGCGGCTGGATGCACACCTCATCAAACGTTGATGTTGCTGATATGTATGCCGAGAAAATCATTACCAAAAATAACAAACTGTTCTACGAATTCGATAAAAAATTATTGCCCGTTATCCAAAAAGAGATTACGATTAAATATACGGAAGACGGAAAACTCATTGCAAAAAAATTCAAAACTTATTTTACCAATAACGGTCCTGTTATGGCAAAACGAGACGGAAAATGGATTAGCCTGAAATCCAACAATCGCTCTATGACCAGTTTGATACAAAGTTGGGTGAGAACAAAAGCAACTAGTTTTGAGGACTATAAAAAAGCGATGAATCTAAAAGCGAATACCTCAAATAATACTGTTTATGCAGACAGCAAGGGAAACATTGCCTATTGGCACGGGAATTTTATTCCCATACGAGATAAAAGTCTCAATTGGTCAAAAGTTGTAGACGGATCTGTTTCATCGACACAATGGAAAGGTCTGCATGAAGTCGACGAAACGGTTCATATCTACAACCCTACAAATGGCTGGCTCCAAAACTGTAACTCTACACCATATACCGTTGCAGGAGAAAATAGCCCCAAAAAAGAAGATTACTTACCTTATATGGCACCAGATGGAGAAAATTTCAGAGGTATAAATGCTGTACGTATTTTTAGCAATGATGACAACTATACTTTAGACAAAGTAATTGCTGACGGATATGATACTAAATTATCGATTTTCGAAATTCTGATTCCAAGTCTACTTACTGTTTTCGAGAAAAATATTAAACCTACAGATCCGGAATATGCTGAATTGACTGAACCGATTTCGATCCTGAAAAAATGGGATTATTATGCCAAGGAAAACTCCGTTGCCACAACACTGGCAGTTGAGTGGGCTTATAAATTAGATCCTATTATCTTAAAAGCCTACATTGATGAAGGAGAACCGGATCAGGTAGAAAATACTAAAAGTTTTGCTGCAACTGCAACCACACAGCAACTTATACCACAATTACAAGAAGTACTAAAAGATCTAAAATCAAAATGGGGAACCTGGAAAGTTGCCTGGGGTGAGGTAAATCGTTTTCAGCGTTCCGGTGGAGACCTTGATTTAAAATATGACGATTCTAAACCCAGTTTACCAATTACTTTTGGTCCCGGTTCATGGGGAAGTTTACCCTCGTTTAAAAGCAGCTACCAGCAAGATTCTAAAAAACGATACGGTTACAACGGAAACAGTTTTGTTTGTGCTGTAGAATTTGGAATAAAAGTGAGAGCCAAATCATTATTAGCAGGCGGAAACAGCGGCGATCCCGAATCTAAACATTTTAATGATCAGGCAGAAATGTACCAAAAAGGACAGTTTAAAGATGTCTTATTTTATAAAGAAGATGTTATTGAAAATGCGGAAAAGACATACCATCCCGGCGAATAATTTTTATCGTACAAATACCATACAGAAACCTTGGAAGAAATGTCTTTCGAGGTTTTTTTCTAACATAATATTTCTGATATTTGTTTAAAATTGTAAAACTATGAAAAATTCAGCCCTTCTCTTATTTGCTATTATACTGTTTTCTAACACTATAAATGCACAATTAAAAGCTGTAAAATATACAGATGGCACTCAGGCGTTAAACGGATTATTTGCAAAATCGGCCAAAAAAAGCAGCCAAAATCCGGGTATTTTACTGTTGCCGGCATGGCTGGGAATTGATAAAGCCTCCAAAGATATTGCCGAAAACTTATCTAAATCAGGCTATAATGTTTTCATTGCTGATATTTATGGCGAAGGAAACTATCCTACTAACACTACCGAAGCCGGAAAACAAGCAGGTTATTATAAAAAAAATTACGAAGTATACCAAAAACGTATCAATGCCGCTTTGCAGGAATTAATAAAGTCCGGAGCAAATGCTGATAATATTGTCGCTATAGGCTATTGTTTTGGAGGAACCGGAGTACTTGAAGCCGCCCGCGGACATTTGAATTTAAAAGGTGTTGCCTCATTTCATGGGGGTTTAGGCAAAGATGCAAGCCGGGCTGTAACGCCAATTACAACAAAAGTTTTGGTATGTCACGGTGCAGATGATCCGTTTGAATCTGCAGCAGAAATTACTGCTTTCCAACAGGAAATGCGTGACTCAAAAGCCGATTGGCAAATGATTTATTATGCCAATGCTGTTCACTCTTTTACAAATCCGGAAGCTGGAAGTGATAACTCAAAAGGGGCAGCATACAATGCCGTTGCAGCAAAAAGATCCTTCGAGCATTTACAACTTTTCTTAAACGAAGTATTAAAAAAATAGTATCTTACTATTGATACGCGCATTCTATACACTCTTAAATTTACATTAAACACAATATGAAAAAAATTGTAATTCTCTTATTAATTGGTACTGCCTTTTCATGCAAAAACCTTCAGTCGGCTGCATCAAAAGACAATTCAGACCCCAGCAAATACATAAAACTCATTTCTGAAAAAGATTTAAAAACAATGTTGTACGTTGTAGCATCTGACGAAATGGAGGGCCGTGAGACCGGATCTAAAGGACAAAAAAAGGCTGGCGTTTATATGATCGAGCAATACAAAAAAAATGGTGTTTCGTTTCCTAAAGGAGCAACAGATTATTACCAACATATTCCCGCTTCTTTCCTGAATGCCAGAAGAAATGAAAACTTACCGGATTCAGAAAATATTTGGGCATACATCGAAGGATCTACAAAACCTGATGAAGTGTTAGTAATCTCTGCACATTACGATCACGTGGGAATAAAAAATGGCGAAGTTTATAATGGTGCCGATGATGATGGTTCCGGAACTGTAGCCGTAATAGAAATGGCAAAAGCATTTGCAAAAGCTAAAAAAGACGGTCACGGACCCAAACGTTCTATCCTGTTTTTGCACGTAACAGGCGAAGAGCACGGATTGCATGGTTCTCGTTATTATTCTGAAAATCCATTATTTCCCATTGCTAATACCATTACAGATATCAACATTGATATGATTGGTCGCCGTGATGTAGAACATGAGAAAACCAACAATTATGTGTATGTAATTGGAGCCGACAGACTTTCGACAGATTTACACAACATTGTAGTGGCTCAAAATGAGAAATACATCAAATTAGATTTAGATTTTAAATTTAATGATCCAAAAGATCCTAATCACTTTTATGAGCGTTCAGATCATTATAACTTTGCAAAACATGGTATTCCGGCAGTTTTCTTCTTCAACGGAGTTCACGAAGACTACCACCAAAAAGGCGATGAGCCTCAAAAAATCGAATATGATGCTTTGACCAAAAGAACACAATTAGCCTTCTCTATCGCGTGGGATTTAGCCAATAGAGAGAACAGACCGGTAGTGGATAAAAAATAGGTTTAAGCTGCAAAGGTTCAAAGCCACAAAGGCGCAAAGGTTCAGAGGTTTAGTTTAGAGGTTTTCCCAAACGTTAAATCACAAAAAAAGGATGAGTTTTAACTCATCCTTTTTTTTGTTTATATATTTTAAAATTTAGAAGTCTCAAATTAAGTTTTAAAACCTTTGAACCTTTGTCCCTCTAAACCTTTGTATCTTTGAACCTTCCTCTAATCATTCATAGAAATCAAAAACTCTTCGTTGTTTCTGGTTTTCTTGAAACGGTCGTTTACAAAATCCATAGATTCTACAGGGTTCATATCTGATAGATATTTACGCATAATCCACATTCTTTGCAACGTTTTCTCGTCTAACAATAAATCATCACGACGTGTGCTTGACGATGTAAGATCGATAGCAGGGAAAATACGTTTGTTTGCAATTTTACGATCCAACTGAAGCTCCATGTTACCGGTACCTTTAAATTCTTCAAAGATAACCTCATCCATTTTAGAACCTGTCTCTGTCAATGCTGTAGCTATAATACTCAATGAACCACCATTTTCTACATTTCTGGCGGCACCAAAGAAACGTTTTGGTTTTTGTAATGCATTTGCATCCACACCACCACTTAAAACTTTTCCGGATGCAGGCTGTACTGTATTGTAGGCTCTTGCCAAACGTGTAATCGAATCTAAAAGAATTACAACATCGTGACCACATTCTACCAAACGTTTTGCTTTTTCAAGAACGATATTGGCAATTTTTACGTGTTCCTGCGGTTCTCTGTCAAATGTCGAAGCAATAACTTCTCCACGTACACTGCGTTGCATATCTGTAACCTCCTCAGGGCGCTCATCGATCAAAAGAACGATTAGGTAAACTTCAGGATGATTTGCTGCGATTGCATTTGCAATGTCTTTAAGCAACATTGTTTTACCCGTTTTAGGCTGAGCGACAATCATACCACGTTGTCCTTTTCCTATTGGAGAAAATAAATCGATAATACGAGTTGAAACGGAACTGCCTTTTTCGGCCAATTTAAATTTTTCAGAAGGAAAAACAGGTGTCAGGTGTTCAAAAGAAACTCTGTCGCGAACAACTTGCGGATCGTGACCATTGATTTTAAGTACACGAACTAATGGAAAAAACTTCTCGCCTTCTTTAGGAGGACGAACCACTCCTTTTACAGTATCTCCGGTTTTAAGACCAAATAATCTGATTTGAGAAGTAGATAAATAAATATCATCCGGAGACGCTAAATAATTATAATCTGATGAACGTAAAAAACCATAACCATCCGGCATCATTTCAAGAACACCTTCACTTTCGATAATTCCGTCAAACTCAAAGTCTGAATCTCTGAAATTATTCTTTTTATTTTTATGATTTGGATTTTGATTCCCATTACTTACATTTCCGTTACCATTTGGATTTGCGTTCTGATTTGGGTTTACGTTTTGATTTGGGTTCTGGTTCGGGTTTTTAACCTGGTTTGGATTAACCTTTTTAACCGGAACCGGTGCTTCTGTTTTTTCAGCAGTCAAAGTTTCTGCTACAGCTTCGCCTTCCTGAATTACTTCTTTTGTGGCTTCTTTTTCTTTTTGCAAAGCGACTTTTTTCTCGTAAGCTGATTTACTGAATTTTACGATTTTGGGTCCTTTTTTCTCTCCTTCGACAGGCTCTGATGTTTCCTGAACTTCGGGAGTTTCTTCAACCTGGTTCGCTTCTTCAACTTGCTTAACAACGGGAGTTTGTTTTGACTTAGGAGTTATTTTGGCTGCCGGAGTTTGTTTTGCAACTACCGGAGTTTCTATTTTTTCTGGTGTTTCCTCTACTGTATCAAATTCTAAGATTGGAGCATTTTTACTGATAGCCGCCTTTTTTACAGGAACAATTCTTGCTCTTTTAGGTTTATCATCAGCTTTATCCGCTTCTGTTTGAGTTACAGCACTAACAGGTGGTGCTACAGTGGTTTCCTGATGCGCTAAAATCTGGCTAATTAAGGCCTCTTTTTTGACACCATTAAACTTTATAGTTTTAGCTAACTTAGCTATTTCTTGAAGCTCAGAAAGCTTCATTTCTTTTAATGCAGAAATATCAAACATGAATATTCTATGAATTTAATTATTTTAAAGGAAATACTGTAAAAAGAATAGGTAGATAATTGTTTTCAATTGACCGCAGTATGAAGTGCTTACGGTATTATGATGCAATAATACGAATAAAATTTAATCATACAATAGTATTTTAAAAAAAGAAAATATATTTTTGTAAAACAATTTTAGACCATGATACAACGAATTCAAACTGTATATTTAATTCTTACCTTTTTAATAACAGGGGTAATACTGTTTTTTATTCCGCTTTGGACATTAAACAATGGCAAACCCTTTTTCTTTATGCAAGATCAGTTTTACACGATTTTGTTGGGATTAAGTACTATGCTCACTATTATTAGTATCATTTCATATAAAAAAAGACAAAATCAGTTTGTAATGGGCAGACTGAACATAATATTAAATTTAATTTTATTAGGATTGTTTGTATATCGCTCTCTAAATTTATCTGGAGAAACAGTTGCTGTTTCGGAGAAAGGTATTGGGATGTTTCTACCAATTGTTGCTATCGTATTATTAGTTTTAGCTAATAAGGCCATCAAGAAGGATGAAGATCTTGTAAAATCTGCAGACCGTTTGAGATAAACCTATAAACTTAATTTTTTTGTGCGAAGAGAACCCGAATTTTATAATTCGGGTTTTTTTGTGTCTTTTTTTACCATTATTTTAAAATGACTAAAACCATCCCAAAAACAACTTTGTAAGATAATTTTTTCATAAATTTGTTTTTTTAGTTCCAATATAGTTATGGCAAACAAAATAAGGATCCACCTTGCAGATGATCATCAGGTACTTATTGATGGTCTTACCAATTTATTGCAAACCGTAAGCAATTTTGAAGTCGCAGGCAATTCATTAGACGGAACTACTGTTTATGATGATGTCAGTACTAACCATGCTGATATTTTGATATTGGATATCAGTATGCCCAAAAAAGATGGTATCGAAGTATTGAAAGAATTTCATGAAAAAGAGCATCCCTGTAAAATAATTATTTTATCGAGTTACGATGACCTGAAACTTATCAAAGAAGTAATGAAATTAGGTGCCAAAGGCTATCTTACTAAAAAATGTGCAGGCGAAAATATCATCGAAGCCATAGAAGCTGTATATCAGGGGCAGGAATATTTTTGTGATGCCGTGAGAGAGAAAATCTTTAATAGTTTTATACATAAGAATCCCAAATTAAACCAATCTCTTTACGATCTTGAAAATCCTATTTTAAGTTCTCGTGAAATTGAAATTATTATCCTGATTTCGCTTGAATATAGTACCAAAGAAATAAGCGAAGAACTTTTTATTAGCGCTCATACCGTTGAAACACATCGAAAAAATATCATGAAAAAATTACAAATCAAAAACACCATTGGTCTTGTAAAATATGCCATGAAAAATAATCTGATAAAACCTTAGTCTTATTTAAAGAATTGGAATGTGTTTACTAAAATTAATTAATTTATGGCTTTTATCAGAGTTTTTATAATCCTTCTTTTTTTCACTGCTATAAGTGAAAATCATTTGTTTGGTCAGCAAAACCTACCTGAAGCCTTAAAAGAATCAAGTGTTTTATTAGCAACAAAACCAACTGCGATCAACGTTTCTCACACTTCAAACCCTCCTCAGTTGCAAAACAAAAAAGTAATCAGTTTGTTGATTGTAATGGTTATCATACTGTTTTTTTTATTTTATTTCTTTTATCAGAATAATAAATTAAAACAAAAGATTAAACGAAAAGATATCAAGCAAAAAATATTACTCAACGTTATTAATGCCAGTATTGACAGCCAGGAAGTCGAACGCAAAAAAATAGCCTCTTTTTTACATGACAATATCAATTCTCTTTTATCTTCGGTAGGTTTACATTTAAATACTTATACAGCACAAAACAATGTAAACTCTGAAGAAATCAAGAAAGCAAAAATTATACTGGCACAAGCGCATGACCTTTTGCGGGACATGTCGCATGACCTCGTTCCTACTCTTCTCGTCCGTTTTGGTTTGATTTATGCTTTAGAGGATTTATGCGAAAGAAACTCTAATTCGAGTATTGATTTTAAATTTTCGAGTTCGATTGCAACCGATAAAAGATATGTCGAAAAATTTGAGATGAAAGTTTACTTTATTGTATCTGAGTTGTTTAACAACATTATAAAACATAGTGATGCCCAAAAAGCCCAAATTTCATTATCTGAACACAACAGTCAATTTACGATTCTGATTCAGGATAATGGAAAAGGTTTTAAAACGGACAAATTAAATGAAGCAGAAGGTTTTGGTCTGAACCGAATTAGGGCCCGAATTAAAAAATACAAAGGAAACTTATCTATTGTTTCAAATGCCAGCGGAGGAACTACCATAAAAATTAAGATTCCGCTACCACACTAATTAAAGCTTATTTTTTGCCAATTTCAATAATTTCCAGATCTTTTATCTTATCATCATCTATTACAAATCGCAACATGGTTCGTACCTGATGAAACCCGCTCTTTCCTGCCGCACCCGGATTCATGTGCAATAAATTATTCTTTTTATCAAATATTACTTTCAAAATATGCGAATGTCCGCAAATAAATAATTTAGGCGGATTGGCAGCCATTTCTTCTCTAATTGCCGGATTGTATTTTCCGGGATAACCACCAATATGCGTGATCCAGACAGAAACATTTTCGCATAAAAATCTATTGTGCAAAGGAAATTCTAATCTTGCTTGTGCGTCATCGATATTTCCATAAACACAACGCAATGGTTTTAGCTTTTTTATAGTATCGGTCACATTTAGATCTCCAATATCACCGGCATGCCAAACTTCATCTGCCTGATTAACATATTTTAAAATAGTATCATCAATATGACTGTGGGTATCAGAAAGGAGGAGGATTTTTTTCATTATTTTTTTGAGAAGGTTCAAAGTTTTAGAGGCGCAAAGGTACAAAGGTTTTTTTCTAAAAACAGGTGCAAAGGTCCAAAGTAGCAAAGGTTCATAGGTTTTTCTTAAAAGGCGTTAAGGTTCTGAGGTGCTAAGGTTCTGAGTTTTTTTTCAGTGGCGCACAACAATACGTCTTTACTGTGGGTTTGTTTATTTTTAAACATAAAAAAATCCGATCTATTTTCACAAATCGGATTTTTTATCCTATCCTAACTGGTTTTCAAAACCTGTTAGGTATTATTATTTATTATTGTTATTAATCCCACATCTAGAATTCAGCCCTAACAGAATTTAAAAACCTGTTAGAAAATCTAAATATTATTACAGTTACTGTTTTTTAGGACTTTTACCATCTTTAGAATCTTTGGTATCCATCATTTCCATTAGCTTTAACCCTAAGAGACCACTGATTGAACCATCAGAACCACCGTTTCCGGAAATTAAGACATCAGGAATTACCTTGATATTACCTTTTCCAATTTCTTCGGTTACTTTATATCGGGTAAAATTATCACCGCCCATCGCACTCACCTGAAGTTGGTAGGATTCTGCAGTCGATTTACCAATTGCCATAATTTTCTCTGCTTCTGCCAAACCTGTTTTAGAGATTCTTTCTGCTTCGGCACTGGCGTTTAGCTTCGTAGCTTCGGCCTGTGCTCCTGCTCTTGCTTTTGTAGCTTCGGCCTCAGCATTGGCACGCATTTTTGTTGCTTCGGCTTCAGCGTTTACATTCAGTTTTAAACTGGTTGCATCCCCTTCGGCTTTTTTAACTGTTGCATCTGCTGTACGCTGTGCAATTTCGACACTTTGCGAAGCACGAACAATTTCTTTTTGCATGTCTGCAATCGCCGTTTCTTTTTCCATCCCCTGACGTTGTTCCTGCGCCATTCTTTGGGTTTGATAGGTTTTTTGCTCTTCTTCGGCTAACTTTCTATCTGTTAAGGTTTTCATCAACGAATCTGGCGGAACAATATCTCCAATCAAAGTATCAACTGCATTTACATTGTATTCGTCAAGTACTAGTTTGATATGATTTTTAGCTGATTCCTGACGTTCTTTTCTTGTAGACAAGAAAGATATAACATCGCTATCCTGCGCTGAATTCCTAAAATAGTTACCAATTGTAGGTTCTAAAACCTGAGAAACCAAGTTGTTCATGCTTCCAAAACGAGCAATTACTTTTGGCGCTTCGGCTGCCGGAACATGAATAATTTGTGCCACGTCAAGATTAAACGGGAAACCATCTTTTGAACGCACGGTAATCGTAGAAAGATTTTTATCTAAATCATGCGATTCGCTTCTGGCATTTGCCCAGTTTAGAACCAGGTTTGTTGTAGGCACAGCTTCCAGCTTTGTTGTATATTTATTCAAAGCATATTTTCCGGGTCCAAGAGGTTCCATCCAAACACCACGTTGTCCTTTCGAAACTATATTTCCGTGTTTAAAAGTATCTCCGGTCACATCTTGTCCGTCCTCACCAATATACGAAATCACAACACCTACATATCCAATAGGCACATCGGTCATTGGGTTTTGTTCTATCTGTACTCCCCAGGTATTAATGTAGTACGATCCTGCCAACATTACCTGAGGCTGTAATCCACGGTTTCCGCCGGTATCCAGAAACTTGTCAAAATCCTGAAAGTTGTTATGCCCTTCGACAAATTTACCGGCAATTTGTCCTTGCGGAATTGGTTCTCCGTCCAGAGCGGTTACAATACCAATCATGTTCTCGTAAATCTTGATTTGGTCTGCCATAACAATTTCGAACAAAAACGTATTAATACGATACGATCCTGTGGTAATAAAAGCCGTCTGACGTCCTTTTTGTCCGCCATTGTCCAAGAAAAAAGTAGCATCCTGAAAGTTATCACTATCTACTTTTCGGGCTAAGATTCGTCCGGTTGGGATTTCCTGCCCGTCCTTACTTAAAACCAATCCAATCTTGCCTTCCGGAATAACGGTAAATCCTGACATGTCTATAGAATACTGCCAGATCCACATTGCCCAGTATAAACCCGGAGCAAGCGTTTTTGCCTGATAACCTGCTTCTCCTTTTGTCGCAATAATACGACCATCAGGAAGTGATTTATCTGCACCGAACAAAACGAATTTTTTGGTCACTAAACCAATTTTATCCTCAGGAACCATTACCATTCCGAAGAAAACACGTAAAATAAATTTGTAAAAGATTATGGAGAATAAGATTAAAATTATCCACCAATAAGAAGTAATTTCATTCATAATTTTTGGTTATATTAGACTACAAACATAACAGAAATATTTCCTATTAAAATGAAAAAATCTTAAAATTAACTTTTGTTAATTTTAATTAAATACTGTTAAAAAACCCCTTTGATTAAATCGTTGGAATTGTCAATTTCTGACACGATTTTTTGCTGGCTAAACTATGATTGGTATTTTTAGTATTAACAGTTTTTTGAAGAAGTTACAGAGGTTCTGAGGTACAAAGGTACAAAGGTTTTTTTATTGAGATACAAAGGTGCAGAGGTTCAAAGCTACAAAGGTTTTTTATGATCAATAGAGACCTAACAGGTTTTTAAAACCTGTTAGGTCTGTCAATGTTATATTCTTTATCGTTTTGTTTATTTAAATCTATGAAACGTGAGACGCACTGCTGTGCGACTCTACAATACCATTATAAAAAACCTATGAACCTCTGTACCTATACAACGTTTAACCTATAAAGAAAAACTTTGTTGCTTTGAGCCTACAAAGAAACCTTTGTACCTTTGAACCTCTGTACCTCTGTAACTTTGAACCTATAAAGAAAAACTTTGTACCTTTGCACCTCAGAACCTATGAACCTTCACCTTGAGATATTTTATTCAATTCGCCTATAACGGAACGCATTATCATGGTTGGCAATTTCAGCCCAACGCATCATCTGTTCAGGAAACTTTAAACAAAGCACTTTCGGTTTTATTAAATGCTCCTATAAATGCAATGGGTGCGGGACGAACTGATACGGGTGTTCATGCACAGGAAATGTATGCACATTTTGATTTTGATACCGCGATCGACATTCCGGTTTTGGTGCACAAACTCAACTCTTATTTGCCTAAAGACATAGCCATTTTTGATATCATTGTGGTTCATGACGATGCACATTGCCGTTTTGACGCTACAAAAAGAACGTATGAATACCATATCAATACTGTTAAAAATCCGTTTTTGGAGGAATTGAGTTGGTATTTTAATCAAAAATTAGATGTAGCTTTGATGAACGAAGCCGCACAAATTTTACTCAATCATACCGATTTTCAATGTTTCTCGAAGGTAAATACAGATGTAAACACATTTGATTGCACGATTTTTGAGGCATATTGGAAAATCGAAAACAACAAACTGGTTTTTACCATATCGGCCAATCGGTTTTTACGAAACATGGTTCGCGCAATAGTAGGTACTTTGATCAACATTGGTCTGCATAAAATTTCTCTAACAGATCTTGAAGATATTATCGCGAGTAAAAGCAGAGAAAAAGCCGGATTTTCGGTTCCGGCACACGGATTGTATTTAACCGAAATTTATTACGATTACATCATAAAATAGCCCTGATTGCAGTGAAAAGCTTTTTTGATAAAAATATTGTTTTTGTGTTTTTATGAAGCGACCAACGGAAGCTTCGATAAAAACAGTACAAAAACATATTTTTGAGAAAAACTTGAAATGAAAAGCAGGAATAGCTCCAAAAAATAAAAATGAAAGCAAAAGCATTTGATACCGGATTATTCAAACGAATCTTAAAATATACCAAACCTTATAAATGGCGCTATTACGGCGTTATTCTCTTTGCCGTTTCTTTATCGATTTTTGCAGCCCTTCGCCCCTATTTGTTAAAACAAACGGTCGACGGCTATATCAAGACACACGATAAAGAGGGGTTATTGATGTATATTGTTTTAATGGGGGTGGTTCTTTTGTTTGAAGTTTTCTCTCAGTTTTATTTTGTGTATTGGGCAAACTGGCTCGGGCAGGATATTGTAAAAGATATTCGAACCAAACTTTTTAAGCATATCCTGAGTTTTAGAATGAAGTATTTTGATCTGGTTCCGGTAGGACAATTGGTGACCAGATCTGTATCTGATATTGAATCGATTGCCCGTATTTTTAGTCAGGGTTTGTTTATGATCATAAGCGATTTGATGAAAATGCTGGTGGTCTTGCTTTTTATGTTTTACATGAACTGGAAACTAACCTGGATTGTGGTGGTTGCCATGCCTATTTTGGTTGTTATTACCCGTGTTTTTCAGCGCAAAATGCAAGTTGCGTTTGAAGAAGTCCGTACACAAATCGCCAACATGAACTCGTTTGTACAAGAGCGTGTTACGGGAATGAAGATTGTACAACTCTTTAACAGGGAGAAAATCGAAGCCGAAAATTTCAGGGTAATCAATGATAAACACAGAGTTGCCTGGATTAAAACGATTTTATACAACTCGATATTTTTTCCAATTGCCGATATTATCTCTTCTATTACTCTGGGATTAGTAGTGGTTTATGGCGGTTTTAAAATTCTGAACGGAGATCATTTTACAACTTTTGGAGATTTATTTTCGTATACGATGTTTATAGGGATGTTGTTTAACCCGCTGCGTCAGATTGCAGATAAATTTAACGAGATGCAATTGGGGATGATCGCTGCCAATCGTGTATTTGATATTATAGACACTCAGGATCATATTCAGGATACGGGAACCCTTGAAGCGCCGGTTTTTGACGGAAGAATAGAATTTAATCAAGTGCGTTTTAGCTATATTCCGGAGGAAGAAGTCATAAAAGGAATCGATCTCTCTGTGGCTTCCGGACAAACTATTGCCATTGTAGGTTCTACAGGAGCCGGAAAATCGACTATTATCAATTTGCTCAATCGTTTTTATGAGATCAATAGCGGTACGATCTTTATTGATGGTCATAATATCGAAAACTATACTTTGGCTTCCTTAAGAAAACAAATTGCAGTGGTTTTGCAGGATGTTTTTTTGTTTGCAGATACGATCTACAACAATATTACTTTGCACAATCCTCAAATAACACGGGAGAAAGTTCTGGATGCTGCCAAAAAGATTGGTGTACACGACTTTATTATGAGTTTGCCGGATAATTATGATTTTGATGTAAAGGAACGTGGGGTGATGCTTTCGTCAGGACAACGCCAGTTGATCGCTTTTTTACGTTCGTATGTAAGTAATCCAAGTATTTTGATTTTGGATGAGGCGACATCATCAATTGATACCTACTCTGAAGAATTGATCCAGCGCGCTACCGAAACGATTACCAAAGGAAGAACTTCGATTATCATTGCGCATCGATTGGCTACTATTGTAAATGCGGATAAAATTGTGGTAATGGATAAAGGCCTGATTGTAGAACAGGGAACGCACCACGAATTGCTTAATAAAACCGATGGTTTCTATAAAAACCTCTATGACTCGCAATTTGCTGTGGCGAATTAGATTTTGAAATGCTAAAAAAGTTCTTAAAAAAGTTAAATTAGCGTTATAGGAATCATAAAACTAGTGCTTCGCGCCCCAAAGCATAGTATTACTTTTTTTTGAATTATTTATCTTTGAGAGACAAAATTCAAATGAAAAAGAAAATGCCACAAAATAGATTTTATCCTAACGAAGAGTTCAAAGAAATAGAAATAAACGCCTCATTACAACTTAGATATGCAATTTCAAATAAAGGTCGCCTAATAAGTTTTTCCGATGATATCAAAGACGGACGTCTTTTAAAAGGCGGTTTAAGCGATGGTTATCCAACTTTTAGATTTAAAGTAAAAAAAGACGACAAGATCGTTAATAAATATCTCTTTTTATACAAATTAGTTGCCCAATACTTTATCACAAAAACATCTGAAGAACAAACTTATGTACTTCATTTGGATTACAACCGAAGTAATGATGATGTAAATAATTTGCGTTGGGCTACAAAAGCCGAAATGATGGCCCATAGTCGTAAAAGCCCACGCGTTATCCAGGCAAAAAAGAATCTTATAGAACACAACTTAAAGGCCGACGGAAGAAAATTAACAACTACCAAAGTCATGTTAATCAAGAAAATCCTGGCCCGACCGGAACAAAAAACACGTCTTAAAATGATCGCCAAACAATTTGGCGTAAGCGAAATGCAAATAAGACGTATCGCCAGCGGCGAAAATTGGGGACATGTTAAGGTTTAGATTTTAGATTGCAGATTTAAGATTTAAGATTTAAAAAACTGAGATCTTTATAAGCCAAAAATTTATTTAGCCACACATTACAAGATTAACACAGATTTTTTTAATCCTTTTAATCTTGTAATCTGTGGTTATTTTTTTTTTTGACAGAGACAAAGATTTGTACTAAAGATTTAACCTTCAAATCTAATTTTTCAATTCATAATTCACAATTTACAATTCACAATTAGACTGATCTCTGTGAAAAGATCAAAATTGGTGTGGGTAAAAATAAAATTTAAGGCATTTTTTAAAATAATTCCTTAAATTCGCAATCACAAAATAAACGTGAGAAATCGAAATTGAGTTTCGGAATTATAAAACTTCTTTTTCGATATTAAATACTAAAAACCAAAAAAATGAAATACGACGTTATTGTTTTAGGAAGTGGTCCTGGCGGATATGTAACAGCGATTAGAGCTTCACAATTAGGCTTTAAAGTAGCTGTAGTTGAAAAAGAAAACCTTGGTGGTGTATGTTTAAACTGGGGATGTATCCCAACAAAAGCATTACTAAAATCAGCTCAGGTTTTTGATTACTTAAAACACGCTTCTGATTACGGATTAAAAGTTTCTGAATTTGATAAAGATTTCCCAGCTGTAGTTCAACGTAGCCGTAATGTTGCTGACGGAATGAGCAAAGGAGTTCAGTTCCTGATGAAGAAAAACAAAATTGACGTTATTGAAGGTTTTGGAAAACTAAAACCAGGTAAAAAACTTGACGTTACAGACAAAGACAATAAAGTTACTGAATATAGCGCTGACCATATTATCATTGCTACAGGAGCCCGCTCTCGTGAGTTACCAAACTTACCTCAGGATGGTGTAAAAGTAATAGGATACCGTCAGGCAATGACATTACCAACGCAACCAAAATCGATGATTATCGTAGGTTCAGGTGCTATTGGAGTTGAATTTGCACATTTCTACAACTCAATGGGAACTGATGTTACTATTGTAGAATTTATGCCAAACATTGTTCCTGTTGAAGACGAGGATATCTCGAAACAAATGGAGCGCTCAATGAAAAAAGCAGGTGTAAAAATTATGACCAACTCCTCTGTTGAGAAAATTGATACTACCGGAACCGGAGTAAAAGCGACCGTAAAAACAGCAAAAGGAGAAGAAATTCTTGAAGCAGACATCGTACTATCGGCAGTTGGAATTAAAACAAACATCGAAAACATAGGTCTTGAAGAAGTTGGAATTGCTGTAGACAGAGATAAAATCTTAGTAAACGCTTTTAACGCAACTAATATTCCGGGTTACTATGCAATTGGAGACGTTACTCCAGGGCAAGCTTTGGCTCACGTAGCCTCTGCAGAAGGAATTAACTGTGTCGAAAAAATTGCAGGTTTACACGTAGACCCAATCGATTACGGAAACGTTCCGGGTTGTACTTATGCAACTCCAGAAATTGCTTCTGTAGGTTTGACAGAGAAACAAGCTAAAGAAAAAGGATACGAATTAAAAATTGGTAAATTCCCATTCTCGGCTTCAGGAAAAGCAAAAGCTGCCGGTGCTGCTGACGGATTCGTAAAAGTAATCTTTGATGCTAAATACGGAGAATGGTTAGGATGCCACATGATTGGTGCTGGCGTTACAGATATGATTGCTGAGGCAGTTGTAGCTCGTAAACTAGAAACTACAGGTCATGAAATCCTTAAATCTATTCACCCTCACCCAACCATGAGCGAGGCTGTTATGGAAGCTGTAGCTGATGCTTATGGCGAGGTAATTCACTTGTAATAGTTGTAGAGATGCGCGACAGATGCATCTTTTAGAGGTTATATATAATTTTCAATTTAAAAAAATCCGATTTGTGAAAACAGATCGGATTTTTGTTTATATACAGCCCTTGACACCATAAAAAAATCTTAAAATCAACGGAAACTGTTTTTCATTTTGTAGCAAAAAAACTATATTTACGTTATAAAAATTAGTTATTTAAAATATAAAGGATGGAAAATACACCCCTATTTTTTGCAGACGGAGAAAGTCCAAAAATGATCGAAGCATTCAAAAAAGCTCAGGAAACTTTTAAATATTTCTGGAGAGAAATCTCCTGGGAATATCGCCGTGTAGTTCCTGCACTTGATGTTGCTTGCGTAAAATTGGCCTTTACTCAGGAAATAGACAATGATACTGTAGTAGAACACATGTGGATAAACGACATTAATTTTGATGGCGAAAAGATAAAAGGCACCTTGGTAAACGATCCGGATGAGTTAACAAATGTAAGCAATGGCGATTATGTCGAGATTCCGGTAAACCAGATTAGCGATTGGCTGTTTGCCAGTCAGGACAAAACCTATGGTGGTTTTACGATACATGCCATGCGATCAGAAATGAGCGAAACTGAGCGAGAAGAACATGACGAAGCCTGGGGATTAAACTTTGGTGATTTTAATGATATTCTGGTTGCCTATGAGCAAAAAGAAAAACCGGAGAACCTGATCGAACACCCAATGAGCAAAAACATGAAGGATAGTCTGGTTGAGTTTGTAAAAGCAAACCCTAATGAACTTGTCGCGCAGGACGAATCAGGATATACTTTCCTGCACCGCGAAGCAATTGCAGGTAATAGCACAATTGTAAAAGCTCTTATAGAATCCGGTGCTGATGTAAATGCCAAAACACACAACAACAAAACGGCTCAGGACTTTGCAGAGCAACTCAAATGGCAACATTTGATTGAAGTTTTTTAAAAACATACCTTAGAAATCCGATTTGTGAAAGCAAGTCGGATTTTTTTTTTGAACACATTTCTCTCACAAAGACCACTATGCTTATTTTGAACAAGTGAAACGCCTTTTTTTTGAGTAACCTAATTCTATGTGTCTATGTGTTAAAATATTTTAGACAACTAAAATACTGTGTTTTAAAATAATTATACGACAATGATCAAATCAAGAAAATTGAAAACATCCGTAAATCATTCTAACTACCTGAAAATTAAACCTTTTTTATACAGAAAAAACTTTTCGTGGCTATCTCGATGAAAAAAGACATGTAATTTTGCACTTCTATTAAGATATAATAGAATTTTAACTTAAATATTTGAATTATGAAAGTAAAAATTGCAATTTTATTGTTGATCTTTTTCTCTATCCTTGGATGTAGAAAAGATACGCCTCAGAAAAACAATCCTGTCAAGGAAAGTAAAAACCTGAGTGCTTTAGAAAAATTAACTGCCGGTAATCAACGTTTTTTAGATCAAACCTCTATACATCCCCACCAAAACAAAGAATCTGTATTAAAGAATCAGGACGGACAAAAACCTTTTGCCGTAATCATAACATGCTCAGACAGCAGGGTATCTCCAGAAATTGTTTTTGATCAGGGTATTGGCGATTTGTTTGTAATACGAAATGCCGGTAATCTAATATCAGATATTGATATGGGCAGTATCGAATATGCTGTAGAGCATTTGGATACAAAATTAATTGTAGTGTTGGGACACACAGAATGTGGTGCTATAAAAGCCTACATTAATGATAAAGACGGAGCCTACAAAAAGCATTTTAATCATATCGATAATATCGTAGAAACTATTTCATTGGAAAATGAAGAAATCGAAGCCGATAAAGTAAAGCCCAAAGTAAACAATTATCTGGGTGCAATTGATGCCAATATCAAACACTCGACAAAACTCATACAAGAGAATTCGATTTTGAAAGAATATAAAACTAAAATTGTTTCGATGCGATATGATGTTCATACCGGAAAAGTAACACAGTTATAATTTCGAACCAAAAATATTCTTCTAAAGAAATCCGATATGCAAACTGTATCGGATTTTTTTGTGCCTTCATATTTTTTAATTTTTAGCGGCACACTTTAACAAAAAATGATACTTTTATATATCAATTATTTATAAAAGGAAACATGACATTAGACGAATACAAAAAACAATTTACAGACGAAGATGCAGTGGGCTGGCTATCAATTGATAAGGAATTCGAACGCCTTTATCCCAATCAGGAACCCAAACATTTTATGCCTCCAATAAATTATATGCTTGGCGGAGAAGATCCGCTTGACGGAATAAGTGTTTATGAAAGTAAAAAACTAACAGACCATTATCACTATATCACTTATGGCTTTTCGGAATTATATTATGACGAAGAAAAACTGGAAAGCGAATTTAGCAAATGGGGATTCGAACTTACCTTCAGGCTAAAACCGTTTAAGGATGATAGCGAAACCCCAAGCTGGCCTATTGCCTTGTTGCAAAATATTGCCAAATATGTGTTTAACAGCGGTAACTGGTTCGAAGAGTTTCATTATATGCCTGCAAACGGACCAATTCGTCTTGATACCGAGACTGATATTACAGCTTTGCTGATTGTTGCAGATCCTGAACTGGAAAAAATACAAACCCCACACGGCGAAGTTTCTTTTTTGCAAATTGTTGGCATCACTACGGCCGAATTTGACTATCTAAAAGAAAATCCGGAAACTGCCGAAGAATTATACAATAAGCTCAAAGAAAACAATCCTTTGCTCATTACGGATCTAACAAGGAAGTAGTATCAATTTTGCCTGTTTACCCATTTGCAGACACGCTACAAATGTCCCATTCAAATAAAAGGAGATGCCGTGATAGCCTTTAGAACTGAAATAGAAATCTAAAAAATCCCTTTTAACCTGATTTTAAATAAGTATGGAAATAAGAGAAATTAAAAATAGTGATTATCCAACTTTAAGAACATTATACCTTAAAGAAAGACAAACGACGTTTTCATGGCTTGATCCTTCAGAATTTAAATTAGAAGATTTTGAAAGAGATACAAAAGGAGAATTGGTTCTTGTAGCAATTGATCTGGATGTTCCTGTAGGATTTATTTCGATCTGGATGCCCAATAATTTTATTCATAATTTATATGTAGACCAAACTTATCAGGATAAAGGTTTGGGAACATTATTGCTAAAGTCTGCAATTAAGGAAACCCATTTTCCGGTTACTTTAAAATGCTTAGAAAATAATACCAAAGCCGTAGCTTTTTATATAAAAAAAGGATTTATAGAAAAAGAAAGAGGAGCATCCGGACACGGAGAATTTATTTTATTTAAGCTGGATGAACCTATACAATAATTATTTAAGCAATTATAAAGCAACCATTTAACTAAATTTACATCTATTAATTAAACCAATGTAATATTTTAAACCATGAAAAAACTTTACTTAATACTTGCTTTAATATTATTTATGTCCTGCAATAGCGATGATTCTGATACATCTATTAAGAAATCATTAGAAGGCAAATGGAGTTTAGTGCAAACTTCCGGCGGAATTACGGGATCAACCGATACTCCTGAATCGTTGAATGCTGTTATTTATATTGAATTTTCTGGTTCTACGCTTAAAGAATATAGCAACGGCAAACTGACTCATGAGAATACCTTTGCGATAAAAACTCAAAAATCTATTTTTGGAGAAGACAGACCAATGATTGTAAGCGATAATCCTGATAAATATTTTATCCCAAAATCTTTTAAAATCGAAGGAAATAATTTGTACCTGAGCGATGAATGTGCAGACTGTTTTGGATCTAGTTACACTCGTATAAAATAAAAAAACTGCTTTTCAGGACAAGAACTGAAAAGCAGATTTCTATTGATTTGTTTTTCTAATTGACTAAAAACAGCGAATTACTGAATAGCAGAATTCCGTTTTCCCAGAAACCTCTAAAAAGCGGATTATCCATCATATAAATTACCGTTCCGTCGCCTTTTTTATCGACGGCAAAACTCACCGTTTCGTTTAGTTTTTTCCTGATATCGTTACCCACAAAACCATAACTTAAATATCCTTTAGGAATATAAGCTACATTTATGGCATTTTTAAGTAGCGAAAATGATCTTTCGTTGCTTTTAAGGCTAAAATAAGTATTACCCAACCCAAAAGCCATAGGATAGGTTTTATCTAATTTATTCTCGATTATCGCACCCGGAATAGAGCCTGAAATCCCTCTTCGCTCTGAACCTTCAAAATCCAGAAAGCGTTTTTTAAGTTCGGTCTCTTTGTCCTCTTTCTCTGCTTTTTCTTTGTCCTCCTTACTTGCAAATAAACTCAAAGCATACCCTTCGCGATCCTGAAACAGCGAAATAGCACTGCTCATTGCAATTACTTTTCCGCCATTTTTTACCCATTCATCGATTTGTTTTTTCTGATCATCGGCAAAATCATACTGTCCCTCTGAGAGAATCAACGTATTGTAGTTGTACAATTTGACACGACCAAAATTAGCCGTCTCGACAATACTTACCGGATAACCAATTGTTTCGTCCAGATAAAACCACGTCGCACCAAACTCTGTAGAAACCACTCCTTTGCCGGACAACATTAAAATTTTTGGCGCTTTTAGAAGTACAAAATTCTCCCCGCCAATATCTTTAGAATTGGTCGAAAAACCAGTGGTTATAAAACTATAATCGGTTTTGATCTTGATGATATCGCTTACTGTTTTTTCAAAATCAGCAATTTTAGGATTATCGGCCCTGCTTATAATCAAGCCGCCTGGTTCGATGGAAACGGTACCAAAAACTGCTTTTTTCATTGCCGATCTCACTTTTATTCCTGCCTGATGCAATAGGGAAACTACCTGAGCCGAAACCCTGTTATTCCAGGGTACATAAAAAGCATAAACACTTGCCGGAATATTTTTTTCCGGTACTTCGATTTTGGTTTTCGTTTTTATCACAAGATTATTTTTTACCGCATAACCTTCGATACCATACGCCAGAGGCAAAGCCCAGGCTGTAATATCATACGATAAACTATCATTTAATTTTTGATTGGGTTCAAACAAAACCTGAGCCAGAACAGATCTTGGCTGATCTGCTTTTATGATCAAATCGTTGGGATCTATCTTAAAACTTTCGTTTTTCTTGCTTTGATAATGAAAACCCGATTCATTTGCAGAAGCATCTGCATAAGCAAATTCAATATCATTTTTCTTCAATAACGCTGTCAGTTGTTCTATTTTAGGATTGCTTTTCAGGACATAAGTATTATAAACCCCTTTTGCTTTTTTTCTGGCATTGGTATGAAAATCCCTGAAACCTTTTATCAAAACGTCTTTTTGCGAAGCGGCACTTTCGACCACCGTCAGAACTGCAGTTGCATGATGTGTCAATCGATCTTTTATGGTAACATTTGCACCGTTTTCCATCGTAACTTCGCGCCCGGCTCCTATCCCGCCCTGCTCCAGCGTTAAGCCCACTGCACCGTTGTAGGTAGGATATGTATCGCCATAACTGGGATAAAATAAATCAAATCGTTCGCGAGTCGTGTATGTCCAGTTTTGTTTGTCGAATTTTTGAGAGATATTTTTACCCAAAACATTATAAAAATCTTTTTGGTATTGTTCTATAAACTCATGCAAAGGTTCTGCTGCGGGCGGAAAAAAGTAAGGAGAATTATAGCTCATTTCATGCACATCTGTATGTACCTGCGGCATCCATTGATTGTACAATTTTATGCGTTGTTGCGATTCTATTTGCGTTTGCCACGCCCAATCCCTGTTCAGGTCAAAAAGGTAATGATTGTATCTCCCGCCCGGCCAGACTTCCATGTGCTCGCGATCATACAATCCCGGATGTGTTTTTTTGCCCGAGATTTCTCTTAACCAATTCCCGTATCTAGAGTATCCATCAGGATTTATGCAAGGATCCAGAATTACGATTGTATTTTTTAGCCATTCTTTTGCCGCTTCATTCGACGGATTCAAAAGTTCGTAAGCAACCGTTAGCGCGCTTTCGGTTCCTGCAAATTCATTTCCGTGTACATTAAAACTTAGCCAAACAATAATTTTATCTTCGACTGCCGGATTTTTTTTATCAGATAGTCCAATTGCGGCCAAATTATTATTCCTGATTTGTTCCAGATTTGCCAGATTTTCAGGCGTAGAGATATAGTAAACATTAAGATCCCGTTGCTCGTTTGTTGCTCCGTATTTTTGTTTTTTGATGGATTGCGATTGTTCCGTCAGATAATTAAAATAATCTTCGACCTGATGATAATAGCTAATTTGTTTTCCGTAATTGGGAATAAATTCTGATGGTGTTTTTAGTTGTGCAAAACCCGAAAAAGAAACGGTTAACAGCAATACTGTCGCGAGAAATGTTTTCTTCATAAGTAAGTTAAATTTGAAAGGTCGTTAAAAATAACAATTAACTTTGTACCAATCTAAAAATCGCAAAAAATATTCCTTTTTTAGTCTCAATGTTTGAATTATTTATTACAGAAATAACTTTTTGGATCATTATATTCAATTTACATTTCTAATTTTTAAAGTAAAAAAATCCGCAGAATGTTGTGGTTATAATTTGTATTTTCGTTTCATAAAACTTTAAATAACAGTAACGATGGAAGAAGCAGTAATCGAAAAATCGGTTTTTGAAGAAGTGCCAACAGAAAAAATCTATTCTGAAAATGCAATTCGGATAGGGACTTTTTTAGGAGGACCATTGGTTGCAGGGTATTTTATTGCCGAAAACTTTAGCGTTTTTAACGATTTTGATAAAGTAAAAAAGACCTGGATTATTACCGTACTTTCCACCATCTTCATTTTTGGTTTAATCTTTTTAATTCCGGAAAATATAAATATTCCAAACATTATATTTCCAATTATTTACATGTCGGTTGCCAGTTATTTGGCAAAACGTTTTCAGGAAGAAAAAATAAACGAGCATAAAAAAAATGGCGGCCAAGAGTTTGGCGGGTGGCGAACGGCAGGAATTTCTCTTCTGGGTTGCATTGTTACGGTTGCGGTGCTTTTAGGAGTTTCGTTTTTGAACGAAGCCGCCAACGGAAGACTTACCGAGTCTACAAAAAAATATGGCACTATGAATCATGAAATTGCTTATCAAAGCAATATTAATGAAAATGAAGCTGATAAAATTGCCGACGCTTTTAAGAAAGAAAACTTTTTTGACGAAAGCATTACTAAATATATTTACCTGGAGAAAACCGATAAAAGCTACGAAATATCTATTTCCTGCAACGAATCGATCCATAATGATTTAGCTTCTTACTTGTCTTTTGTTGAGCTGCGAAACGACATGCAAAAACATTTCCCCAACGATAAAATCATCTTTAAACTAGTCGTTGATGATCTTGATAATGTGGTAAAACGAATTGAATAAAACGAATTTGAATATAAAATGAATATAGAAGAAATTATCGATTTGCAAATGTTAGCTTTTAATACCAGAGACCTAAAAAGTATGATGTCTTTGTATACTGAGCCTATTAAAATATACAGTTTTCCCGAAAATACACTCGCAATTAATGGCTATAAAGAATGTGAAGAAATGTTTCGCAACCTTTTTGAGCAATCTCCTGATTTGAATGCCGGAATTATAAAAACCATCTTTTTTGATAATAAAGCAATAGTTCATGAATATGTTTCGGGTCGAAACGGAAGTCCTGAAAAAAAAGAACAAGTAGTTATTTTTGAAATAAAGGATCAAAAAATAAGCAGAATGGATTTGATAAAAACGTAAAATTTCTCTTTTAATTGATTTTAATAAATTAACCCGTTGGGTGTAATTACTTCGTCTGTTTGCTTCGCTTGGGTCAAAAAATATATATTTAACACATAGAAACATAGCTTTTTTTAGTCAAAAGGAATGCAAAAAGAAATACATTTCTTTCACATAGCTAGGCTATGTGCATTTTAAACAAGTGAAACGCCTTTTTTATAGATCCAAAAGCTATGTTTCTATGTGTTAAAATTAATTATACCCAACGGGTTAATAAATTATAATGTTCTTAAAAAAAAAGCCCGCATGGTTTAGGTGTCCTACGCTGCAAGAGCGTTGCGGTTGTTTCCAATACCATCACCATATCACACGGGCTAAAGTTTTTTTAATATCATGGTTTAACGTTTAGGACTGCGAAGATACCAAAAACCGCTGTATCTTGTAAGGTTTTTACATTGCTTATTGATTTTATTACTTCGCAATGATCGTTTAATCTCAATGCGCACTAATTTTACGGTTTTAAACTGCTTTATATCATTCTATTTGGGTGTTGACAAAGAAACCTGACAGGTTTTTAAAACCTGTTAGGTTTGCCATCGATTCTTTTGGAAAAAAAAGTTCTTATAAAAATATAAACCGCTACTCTAGCCCCGATGGCAGCGGCATCCTTTTTCTTTAAGCGATAGCAAAAAGAAAAAGATAAAGCGGACAGCGGGACAAAAGGTCTTTTGAAAATATTTCTTCTGCTCCTGAAAATAAAAATTAGACTGCGATAATAATAGTTTTGGCTAAATGTGTTGTTTGAATGTTGCGCAACTTTGTACTATAAAATTTATAGAGATGAAAATTATAATTACAGGTTCTTTAGGGAACATCAGCAAGCCATTGACACAGAAGTTAGTGCAAGAAGGGCATCAGGTTACGGTAATTAGCAGTAGCGATAATAAAAAAGCCGAAATTGAATCTTTGGGAGCTCACGCAGCCATTGGCTCTGTAGAAGATGTCGCTTTTTTGACCCAAATTTTTACAGGCGCAGACGCGGTTTATTGTATGATCCCGCGTGCCAATTATTTTGACCCCAATCTTGATCTGGACGCTTTTACCCGAAAAATTGGGAATAATTATGCGCAGGCAATCCAGAAATCAGCCGTGAAACGTGTGGTGTTTTTAAGCAGTATTGGCGCACATCTGGAACAAAACTCAGGAATTATTCAGCGTTACAATGAGATCGAAGGTGTTTTGAACAAACTTCAGGATGTTTCGATTACATTTATGCGTCCAACTTCTTTCTTTTATAATTTACTGGCTTATATACCAATGATTAAATTTCAGGGAATAATTGCTGCAAATTATGGTGCCGACAGGATGATTCCGTTTGTTTCTCCTAATGATATTGCCACAGCAATTGCCGAAGAATTAATTACTGAGCCAGACGGGAAAAATGTTCGTTATGTCGTAAGCGAAGAAGTTACAGGCGACGAAACTGCCCGAATTTTGGGAGAAGCCATAGGAAAACCAGATTTAAAATGGGTTTTAATCAGCGATGACGAAACCTTAAACGGTTTGGTAAATGTGGGTATGCAGCCTAAAATTGCGCAGGGATTGGTCGAGATGTACGCCGGACTTTACAATGGTTTATTGGGCGAAGATTACTCACGAAACAAACCAGCGGTTATGGGCAAAGTAAAACTGGCAGATTATGCTCCGGAATTTGCTGCAATCTTTAACCAGAAATAAGTACCTTAGGCTATGGCAAATAATCAACCACACCGCATAAAAACAATAAGCGAATTTCACGAATTTAGAGATTTGCCAAAACCTGAACATCCTTTGGTAAGCGTTTATAATTTTGAAGATCTTAAACGCTTAAACGAAGATGAACCCAAAAGTTTGCTGCTTGATTTTTATTCGATTGCCTTAAAACGCAGCCCAAATGCCAAGATGCGATACGGCCAGCAGGAATATGATTTTAACGAAGGTGTTTTGTTGTTTATTTCGCCCGGTCAGGTTTTTTCTATAGAGGGCAATGCGGAGTTGCAACATACAGGATGGGCATTAATTGTTCATCCTGATTTTTTGTGGAATACGCCACTGGCAAAAAAAATCAAACAATACGAGTATTTTGGTTATTCGGTTTATGAAGCTTTGCATCTTTCAGACAAAGAAGAGAAAATGATTATTGGCATCATGAAAAATATTCAGCAAGAATACCAATCGAATATCGACAAATTTAGTCAGGACGTAATTATTGCTCAAATCGAATTGCTGCTTACCTATGCTGAACGTTTTTATAACCGCCAGTTTATTACCAGAAAAATAAGCAATCATGAGATTCTGGCACGTTTAGAAATCTTACTCGAAGCCTATTTTGGCAGTCAGTCATTGTCTGTAAAAGGGTTGCCAAGCGTGCATTATATTGCCGAAACGTTGAATGTTACGCCCAATTATCTAAGTGGATTACTAAAATCGCTTACCGGTCAAAGCACACAACAACACATACACGATAAATTGATCGAAAAAGCCAAAGAAAAACTCTCAACAACAAACTTGTCAATAAGCGAAATTGCTTTTGATCTGGGTTTTGAACATCATCAATCTTTTAGCAAATTATTTAAAACCAAAACAAATGTTTCTCCAATAGAATTCAGACAATCTTTTAACTAAATACAAGTCATAATTTTAGTAAATTCGTTCTTCTAAAATAAAAATTATGAATTCTATTTTCAAGAATACGCTCGCCGTTATTATTGGTCTTTTTGTTGGAAGCGTTGTCAATATGGCAATTATCTTAATGAGTAGTTCCGTGATTCCGCCTCCAAACGGTGCTGACGTTACCACAATGGAAGGATTAAAAGCGACGATGCATTTGTTTGAACCCAAACATTTTATTTTTCCATTTTTAGCACATGCCATCGGGACTTTTGCAGGCGCTTTGACAACTGTATTAATTGCTGCCAGTCACCAAACAAAATTGGCCTTACTAATTGGCGCTTTCTTTTTATTAGGTGGTATTGTAAATGTATATACACTTCCTTCGCCTGTCTGGTTTTCTGCAATAGATTTAATTTTTGCTTATTTGCCAACAGCTTTTCTGGCAAGCAAACTGGTTCAGAAAAAGAAATTATAAAGGCATTTTTACAACAACAGATCTCAAAATAACAATGAAAAAAGTTGGACTTGTAGGCGGAATCAGCTGGATTTCGACAATTGATTATTATAAATTAATTAACGAAGGCGTAAATAAAAAGCTAGGCGGACTGCAATTTGCAGAGTGCCTGATTTATTCTATAAATTTTGGCGATTTACAGGAAAAGAGCTGGAAACAATCATACGAAATCTTATTGAATGCCTGCCTGAGTTTAAAGAAAAGCGGTGTCGATGCCCTTGTATTGTGCGCCAATACGGCACACATGTATGCTGACGAAATCGAAAAAGAAATTGGATTACCGTTGATTCACATCGGGACCGAAACTGCAAAAGCCATAACGCAGGAAAAAATTAAAACTGTTGGTCTTTTAGGAACTCAGTTTACAATGGAAATGGATTTTTATAAAGATCACCTCAAAAGTTTTGGCTTAGAGGTTCTTATTCCTGAAAAACAGGAAACCCGCGATTATATGCAACACGTGCTCAAAGAAGAACTAGGCAGAGGGATCGTCAATCCGGATTCTAAGCAAAATTATATCAACATTGCCAACGAACTCATTGCGCGCGGTGCTCAGGGTATTATTTTGGGTTGTACCGAAATTCCGTTATTGATGGATCAATCCCATTTTTCTATTCCTGTTTTTGATACCACAAAAATACATTCTGAAGCTATTGTAAACTTTATGCTGGGGTAAGATTAAGGTCTTCAGAATTATTATTGCCTAAAAAACGATGTGATTTTTAATTAGCCAAACGCCAATTTGCATTTATAAAATCGATGTTTTGATGTGTTAATAATTCTGAAATTATTGGTTAATTTTTGATTTTGCTACATACTTATTTTATAACTTAGTTAGCTTTTAAATTTTAAGATTATGACCAGGAAAGAAATAGCCCAAAATTTTTTAAATCTCGCTGCAAAAGGGCATTCACATGAAGCGTTTCGACTGTATGTAAGTAAAAAATTTAAACATCATAATGCTTATTTCAAAGGTGATGCCGATACTTTGATGCTGGCAATGGAAGAATCTACGAGAACAAACCCGAATAAAGTTTTTAAAATTCACCATATCCTCGAAGATGGAAATCTGGTTGCCGTACATTCTCATTTAAAACAAACTCCTGTTGATCTGGGTTTTGCCGTTGTGCATATTCTTAAATTTAAACTGGATAAAATTGTCGAATTCTGGGATTTAGGACAACCTATACCAAGAGAACCCATTAACGAAAACGGAATGTTCTAGATTTGTATACAGTTTTCAGTATTCAGTCGCAGTATTCAGTCGCAGTATTCAGTCGCAGTCGCAGCTTACAACCCAGACTGAAAACTGAGACTGAGACTGAATACTGAGACCGAGACCGAGACTGAAAACTGAGACCGGGACTGAAAACTTAAAAAAAACCTTTAAAAAAAATGAATTTTATTTCCAGATTTTGCTACTTCCTGCCTTTAGTTTTTATATTTTCAAATTGTAATTCTTTTGCTCAAAAAAAAGACAATTATTCTTTTCAGATTGATAGTCTGCTTAAAAATACCGAGCCGGTTTTTAATGGTGTTGTCCTGATTTCTAAAAACGGAAAAACCTTATATTCTAAAGTAGAAGGGTTTGCCAATTTTAATTCTAAAAAACCTTTGACAATCGATAGCCAATTCGAAATCATGTCAAATAGCAAACTAATTACTGCTGTTTTGATTTTGCTGGAAGTCGAAAAAGGAAAAATCGATCTTAACGCACCCATCAAAAAATATTTGCCGGAACTTACCCAAACCTGGGCAGATTCTATAACGGTTCATCAACTTTTAAACCATACACACGGCATCGTTGATTTGCAAAAACCATTGGCTTTTAGACCCGGAACTGATTTTAAATACGGGAATCTAAGTTTTAATTTGTTGGGTAAAATTGTCGAATTTACAACCCAAAAAAGTTATTCTGTAGTAGCCAATGCACTTTTCAGTAAGTTAAACATGAAAAATACCTTTGCCTATTCTCCCGCAAAAGCTTCAAATCTGGTTTCAGGGCATTATAATTCTAAAGGTATTTTTGAAGTAAAAAAAGATTCTCAGATTACACCCGAAACTTTAGGCGGAGATGGGATTGTTTCGACTGTAAAGGATTTGGCAATTTGGAATAATAATCTTCATAAAGCAAAAATTCTGAAACCTGAAACGTATCAGTTAATGCTAAAATATAATGTTTTGTCGCAACATAATTTCTTTGGTAAAGAAAAAGAAGGTTACGGTTACGGGATTCGGATTATCGAAAAAGACACCTTCAAATATATAGGTCACACAGGTCTGGGCGATGGATTTTCTTCTGTAAATTTGTATTTTCCGGAAAGCGATGTAAGTCTGATTGTTTTAGAAAATCAAATGAACGAGAATCCGGATTTGTTCTATGCTTCAGAATTTAAAATTAAAAATATTTTATTGAAAAGCGATTTGTTAACTCAAAAATAAAAAAGACATTGGCAAAGAATAAAACTACCAAAACCCAAAACAGTGTTGCTGATTTTATTAATGCTGTCGATGATGAAACAAAAAAAACACATTCCTCAAATTAAAAATTATCATGATTATTACCCTTATACTACTTTTAGTTGCAAGCCTTATTCTCTTTTTACAGCATCCGCAATTTGGTAAAAAACCTTCCGGAGCACGATTAGCCTTAATACAAAAATCACCACAATTCAAGAACGGAAAATTCGAAAACAGCTCTGCTACACCAGAACTTGCAGAAGGCTACAGCTACTTTACGGTAATTTCTGATTTTTTGTTTAAAAAAGTAAAACGAAAAATTCCAACAGACCTGATTCCGTCCCAAAAAACCAATTTACTCGAACTTTCTATCGATCAGGATATTCTGGTTTGGTTTGGACATTCGTCATATTACATTCAGCTTGAGGGAAAACGTTTTTTAATCGATCCCGTTTTTAGCGGCAACGCCTCACCTGTTCCAGGTACTACAAAATCGTTTAAAGGAACTGATATTTATACTGTCGATGATCTGCCGGAAATTGATTATTTACTGATTACACACGATCATTATGACCATCTGGATTATAAAACAATCCTGAAATTAAAGCCTAAAACAAAAAAAATAATCTGTGCCCTTGGTGTAGGTTCTCATTTTGAATTTTGGGGATTTGCAACTGAAAACATCATAGAAAAAGACTGGCATGAAAAAATAGAACTCGATCAGAACTTAACACTTTATACCACTCCGTCACGACATTTTTCCGGCAGAAGTTTTAAACGCTGCAATACCCTTTGGATGTCTTTTGTGCTGGAAACCAAAAATTTTAAAATGTACCTTGGCGGTGATAGCGGTTACGATACTCATTATGCAGAAATAGGTACTAAATTTGGTCCTTTTGATATTGCACTTATCGATAACGGACAATATAATCCTGCCTGGAAATACATTCATAATCTACCCGAAGATGTTATAAAAGCCATGACAGATATAAAAGCAAAAAGAGTGTTTCCGGTTCATTCTTCAAAATTTTCACTGTCACTTCATTCTTGGGACGAACCTCTAAAAAAAGTAACTGAATTAAACGCAGCCTCAGCAAACCCAATTCCGCTAATTACACCAATGATTGGGCAACTAGTCGAACTTAAAAACGAAAACCAGAAATTTGAACAATGGTGGAATGGGGTGGAATAAAGAATTAAGAGGAAAGAATAAAGATTAAAGAGTATAGAATAAAGATTATAGAATAAAGAGTAAAGAGTATAGAATAAAGAGGAAAGATTATAGATTGAATAACTGAAAACTGGGACTGCGACTGCGACTGCAACTGGGACTGCAACTGAAAACCGAAACTAAAAAATAAACCTTTGAAACTAAAAACAACTTTTTTTGCGATTGCTTTTTTGTTCACATTCAATATGTTTGCACAAGAGACCTATGTATTTTTAGGATCGTATAACCGTGATAAAGCGGCAGAATCTATTCAGGTTTATCAATTGGATCTGTCAAAGGGTAACCTGACCAAAGTAACTTCGGCAACGAATAGTATCAATCCATCGTATCTGACTTTATCACCCAACGGAAAATATGTTTATGCCTGTACGGATACCAAAACGCCAAATGCAGGAAGTGTGAGTAGTTTTGAATTTAATCCCAAAAATAAAACCCTTACTTTTTTAAACAAACAATCCAGTGGTGGAGAAAATCCGGTTTATCTGTCTGTTCATAAAAACGGCAAATGGCTTGTAAATGGTAATTATACTGAAGGTAGTGTCTCCGTTCATCCATTACTCGAAAATGGTCAGATTGATTCGCTTACACAAAATTTTCAGTATGCAGACGGGAGCGTAAATAAAGAACGACAAACAAAATCACACGTGCATTCGACCGTATTTTCGCCTCAAAACGATTACTTGTTTCTGCCTGATTTAGGTGCTGATAAAATTCGCTGTTATCATTTTGATGAAACTTTAAAGCAACCTCTTACAGAAACGAATATTCCGTTTACAAAAACCGATTTAGAAGCCGGACCCAGGCATTTTACTTTTCATCCTAATGAAAAATTCGGGTATTGCATCGAAGAAATGACTGGATCCATAAGTGTTTATCAATACCAAAACGGAACCTTAAAACAAATCCAGCGCATAAATACGCATCCCGATACTATAACAACGGGTTTTGAAAGTTCAGATATTCATATTTCGCCGGACGGAAAATTTTTGTACGCTACAAATCGCGGAAAAGAAAACAATATCGCTATTTTTTCTATTGCCAAAAATGGTCTCTTGAAAAATATTGGCTATCAATCGACTTTAGGAAATCATCCGAGAATTTTTGCCATTGATGAAAGTGGAAAATTTCTAATTGCAACCAATGTCATTTCCGGAAACGTAATAGTCTTTGAAAGAAATACAAAAACAGGATTGCTTAAAAAAGTGGGAAATGAAATTAAAATGGAGAATGTTTCCTGTGTGCAGATCAAAAGGATTTAAATTTTTATTTTAAATTCGTGGCCATTCGTGCAATTCATGGCAAACAAAAACTATAAAAACTCTGAAAAATGAATAATTCTGAATTTAACTTACAACCTGCGCTTCTCGAAGACGAAATTACAAAATTAGTTCCGTTGCAGGAAAGTGATTTTGATGCCCTTTATAAAGTCGCTTCAGACCCCTTGATTTGGGAACAACACCCCATGAAAGACCGATATAAAATAGAAGTTTTCCGCTCTTTTTTTGATGCGGCCATCAACTCAAAAAGTGCCTTTTTGATTTTAGATAAAAAAACAAATGAAATTGTTGGCAACACCCGTTATTATGATTACAATCCGGAGAGATCCAGCATTGCAATTGGTTTTACCTTTATTGCCCGAAAATTTTGGGGCGGATTATACAATAAATCCAATAAAAAACTATTGATAGATTATGCTTTTCAACATGTCGATTCGATATTATTTCATATTGGTGCAGATAATATTCGTTCGCAAAAAGCAGTAGCAAAACTGGGCGGTTTAAAAGTTGCCGAAATGAATGTTACCAGCAATGGCGTTGATATCCCGCATTTTGAATATGAGTTGAAGGCTGAAAATTATGAATTATAAAAAATCCATTCATAATTCATAATTCATAATTCATAATTCATAATTAATATGCATTTTACTTTTAAAAATTAAACAATGAAAAGAATAACCGTTTTTTGCGGATCAAGTTTTGGTACCGAAGAAATTTACAAAGAACAAGCGACTTTACTTGGGCAAACACTTGCCAAACAAAATATAGAACTGGTTTATGGCGGAGCAAACGTAGGTTTGATGGGTGCTGTAGCTGATGGAGTTTTAAACAATGGCGGAAAAGCAATTGGGGTTCTACCCAACTTTTTAAGATCAAAAGAAATTGCACATCTTGGTTTAACCGAATTAATTTTGGTGGAAAGTATGCACGAAAGAAAAACCAAAATGAATGATTTATGCGATGGTGTAATTGCTCTTCCTGGTGGTTTTGGAACACTCGAAGAACTTTTTGAAATGCTGACCTGGGCACAATTAGGCTTACACAAAAAACCAATCGCTATATTGAACATTAATGGATTTTATGATTCTCTGATCGAATTAACCAAAGTTATGGTCGAAAAAGGTTTATTGAAAGATGTTAATCAACAAATGCTTTTGGTAAGTGATGATATTGATGATTTATTGAATCAAATGAAAAATTATGTTCCGCCAACCGTTGGAAAATGGATTGATACCAAAAAAGTTTAAAACTACCTGATTATTCTATTTTTTAAACTGTTTTTTATAGTCACTTGGATTCAATCCTGTATATTTTTTAAACAACCGATTCAAGTGACTTGCATCGCTAAAACCAAATTCATAAACGATCTCATTGATTTGCATATTGGTAAATTTTAATCTCGTTTCGATGAGTTTAATTTTGTAGGCAATCGTATATTGTTGGATACTTTGTCCGGTTTTAGTCTTAAAATATTCACTGATATAAGTAGGTGAGATATTAAATTCCATTGCCATTTTTTGTGCTTTTAAGGCTTCCGGTCGATAAATATTCTGGTGCACATAATTAAGTAAATCCAAACTTGGTTCTGCATTCGCCGGAGCAACTGCCAGCGGTGCAATAAGCGATATATTTCTGGCAGCAATGGTTATTATAGTATTCAAAATTTGCCTGATTACTTCTTGCTGCTGCGGAAAATTAGTGTTCTCTTCTCGAATCAAAGCTTCGATCATGGCTCGTAACAAAGGTTTATCCGAAACGGTTTTCAAAATACAACCCGGCAGATGATTGTGGTTATGAAAAATAAATTCTAATTTCTGAATCCAATTGTTGCTTTGCGTTTTAAGATAACTGTCCTGAAACCTGATAAAGAAAAACTTAGTCTTTTCGATAACTTCAAAACTGTGTGTATCCTGCGGGAAAATTAAAAACAGTTTGTCGCAGGCATAAGGCAATCTATGATCGTTAATAATCTGAACTCCTTTTCCTTCCAGAATAAAAACCATTTCAAAAAACGTGTTCTTGCGCTCCTTAGGTTCATATTCAAGAACTTCTAAAAACTGAAGCTCGAAAGGATGGTATAAGTTTCTAATTTCCATAATTCAAAAATACAAATTATTCCAATGATTGTACAAATTTAAAAAAGGCATTCTTCTCAACTTTGTATTATAAAATCATACAAAATATGGAAACAACCTCCTTTTTATTAGTACGTCTTGCTATTGCCATAAGCATGTTTGGGCACGGGCTTGTGCGGCTCCCTAAATTAACCACTTTTAGCAATTGGATGATTGGCAGTTTCAAAAATTCTATGCTGCCTAAATTCATCGTAACACCTTTTAGCTACATTTTACCAATAGCAGAATTTAGTATTGGTTTACTACTTTTATTAGGTTTATTTACAAAACCTTCCCTGATAGCCGGAGGATTTGTCATGCTGGCTTTATTATTTGGGACCGCTATGATAGAGAACTGGGAAGCAGTTCCTTCGCAATTAATTCATATTGCTTTTTTTGCCTTATTACTACATTTTATTGATTCGAATAGTTGGGCAATTGATTTATTAATTAAAAAATAAGAACATGAGTTCCAGAAGAAATTTTATAAAACAAACAGGAATTATTGGAATGGTGGGAATGATCAATCCAATAGAAACATTCTCTGAAGTATCAAAAACAGAATCATTTTTAACGCCCCAAAAAGCAAAATGGGCAGATGGTTCACGATTAGTAGTTTCGATTTCGATGCAATTTGAAGCTGGCGGACAACCGGAAAATGCCGAAAGTCCGTTTCCTCAAAACATCCAAAAAGGATATATCGATTTGCCTGCTGCAACGTGGTATAATTACGGTTATAAAGAAGGGATTCCGCGTATGCTGGACAATTGGGATAAACTGGGCATAAAAGTGACTTCGCACATGGTAGGAACCGCCGTTTTGAAAAATCCGGAACTCGCCAAAGAAATTGTACAACGAGGACACGAAGCTGCAGCGCACGGCATGAATTGGAGCACTCAATATACAATGCCCTACGACGAAGAAAAGAAATTTATAAAAGATGGTGTCGATGCCATCAAAAATGTAACAGGATTTACCGCTGTTGGTTATAATGCAAACTGGCTGCGCCGCGGCACAAACACGCTCAATATCCTGCAGGAACTTGGGTTTAAATATCATATCGACGATATAAGCCGAGATGAACCTTTTATTATTCAGGTAAAAAATAAAGATTTTGCCGTAGTTCCCTATACGCTCCGATGTAATGATATCGTTTTGATCGAGGGAAAAAACTTTTCGGCTGATCAGTTTTTAAATCAGGTCAAAATGGAATTTGACCAATTGTATGCAGAAAGTGAAACACAACGCAGACAAATGTCGATTAGTTTTCACGATCGTATTGGCGGAACTCCACAAATGGTAAAAGCAGCAAACAATCTTGTTCGATACATGCAACAACATAAAGGTGTGAGCTTTAAACGTAAAGATGAAATTGCCGAAATGGCGCTGAACGATAAAACAACTATAAGAGAATAACAATGTTCTTTTTAGATTTTAAATTCCATACAGGTAAAAACTTGTATGGAATATGTTATTTTACTAACAGCAACGACTACTGTATTGCAGGAAAATAAAAAGATTGTAATCGAATGGGGAAATCCTGATGAAACGACTATAGTCGAATGGGTTTTTACTGCGCTAAACGAAAATGAAACTTTTGTAAGCATTACCAATTCCGGTTTAAAAGGAGATTCAGACAAAATAATCGATCAGGTACGCAATTCAACAGAAGGTTTTACGTTAGTTTTAGCTGGAGCAAAAGCATATTTGGAGCATAACATTCAATTGAATTTGGTTCTGGATAGATTCCCAAAAGGATTGGCATAGAAACGTTTCCTGTTTCATATTTCAAGTTCGCCGCCAAACCTGTAAAAAAAACACTAATTTGATATGGATTTAACGGAACATTATAAGCAACTTTACAAAACATCTTCTGAAGCAATTTTAGCAGGGAATTATAACGTTGATACACAAATAAATGATGCATCAGATTCCCGATTTGGAATCACGTTGCTCATTCGCCCAAGCGAAAGTATTAAAGCAAATATTCAGTTGTTTCTAGAAGAGTTAAAAGCAATTGATCCCAATCAGTATTATTATCCGGATTCAGACCTGCATATTACCGTAATGTCGATTATTTCCTGTTATAAGGATTTTACTTTAGACAAAATCAATATTAGGGACTATACAGATGTAATTCAGCAAAGTCTGGTGCATTTAGATAAAATTAAAATTGAATTTCGAGGCGTTACAGCTTCGCCTTCTGCGGTAATGATTCAAGGTTTTCCAACCAATAAATCTTTGGATAATTTTAGAAATAAACTGAGAGAGAATTTTAGAAAATCAGCTTTACAACAAAGTATCGATAGCCGTTATGCCATTGCAACAGCACATTCTACTGTTTTAAGATTTCAGGAAAAAATTCAGGATTCTGCCAAATTAATACAAGTTGTCGAAAAATTTCGCGATTATAATTTTGGAGAATTCACCGTCGAAAATCTGGAATTAGTTTATAATGATTGGTATCAGCGTGAAAGTAATACAATTCATTTAGCAAAGTTTATGATATGATTTGTTTTTACCTTTTTTTGCCACGAATTTCACTAATTTCCATTAATTGAAATACGCTTAAATTTTATGTCAATTTGAACAAAATTCGTGTTCATTTGCGAAATTCGTGACAAAAAATTATTTATTAAACTTCCCAAAATGCCATAATACACCGGATGGGTCGTGCAAAAAACATTCACTTCCCCAATCAAGATGGCGTGTTGGCGTTAATTTTACACCGTATTTCTCTGTTAGATTGAGTTTCAAAAGTTCCTTATAGTAGTAGTCAACATCCTCGACTTCCAGAAAAATCATAGTGTTTTCGTTCCAGCTTTTATCATAATAATCCTGAAGATAAAAAGCCAAATCTCCGGTTTTAAAAACAGAAAAGTTGGGTTCTAAAACGCCTTCTTCAAAGCCCAGATCGCGATAAAAACTTCTGGAGATCTCAAAATCTTTAGCTCCAATAAAAGGTCTGATTGATGTTGCTTTGTGTTTCATAATTTTCAAATTTATCAAATCTCAAAACCAAGTTTTATTTATCAAAACCAAGTTGCTTTCTCAAGTCCAGATTTAAACTATATTGTTCCTGAATGGGAATTATTTTTCTGGAACTTTTATTAATATCACTTCCTTCATCTGTCCAGAGAAACGGGAAAAAATTAAAAACTTCATCCCCTTTTAATTTTGAAACCTCTTCTCTCCACCCCTTCCATCTGTTGCCTTGATAAAACTTATCTAAATCATTATTAAAACAAAATTCCAAAAATTCAGAATACGTAATATCGAGTTGTTCATATTCCAGATTATCAGGAGAAAAATAATAAACCTTCCCTAAATCAGCTCCTAATCCACCACCGTTCAAAAGATAAAAACCTCCAATTGCGTCATCTGCAATTAAGAAAAAGGATGGCGTTTCGCCAAATTCTTTAAATGATTTTCCTTTGTTCCAGTCCGGAAGTGTACGGTCAAATTTTGAATTTCCGGAACCCAGGATTCGAATCCAGCCATCATCGACTAAAAGACCTCCTGTCATAAAAATAATTGCTCCCATTGGCGAATGGGTTGTAACTTGTGTTTTATATAAGGCGTCTTTTGCTTTTACAGCATCAACGGGTAAAACTTCTACTTTGTTTTTTGCCGTTTTAATCCAGTCTTCGACAGTTGCCCAAGCGGGGTCTTTTTTGTCAATAAGTTCTTCAGCGGTTTTCATTTTGTTTTGTGCCGTTATTGTAAAAGTTAAAAATAGCAATGTAATTAAGGGAAACTTGAGTGTCATTAATTCAATTGTAAATAATTATTTTATACTAGTTTTTCTTCAAAATATTCCCCAAACCTCTACCAATTTGTTCAATGGCTTCAAGACCTTTTGTCAATGGAGTTGCCGTAAAATCTTCGTAAGCATCCATCGAAGTTCCTTTGCGGTCGTCTTGTGCATAAACCAAAATCAGATTGTTTTCACTGAATGATTTTTCGAATTTCTGAGGCAATTTATCAAAAATAGATTGGTATGAAACAGAACCTTTTCGGGATAAATTAAAAACGATCAAATCGGTTGGTTTAATCTCGTCTGAAATAGCTTCAAAATCATCCCAATCCATAATGCTTTTAAAGCCTAATTTTGGATTTAATTTTAAATTTGTAGCAATTTGTTGAATCGTTTGGTGCGTTTTATATTCACCATAAATCACAATCGGAATACTTAATTCCTGCGACAAACGGCAGATTTTTTGTAGCAAAAGATGAAATCCTACTCCTCTTTCAGAAAATGGCGGACATATAAAAACCAGTCTTTTTTCTTCTATAAATGTTTTTTGAAATCTGCAAATGAATAAACTTTTATCGACATTGTTGATAATTGAATCTACGTTTTCTCCAAAAATTTTATCCAGAAAACCTGTTTTTCTAGGCCATCCTACAATCACAATATCCGACATGATTTCTTTTGAAGTCCTGGCAATTCCGCTCGCCGGATTATGATCAATTCTGGCAATCGTATTGATCTTAACTTCTGAAGCCGATGCCTGAATGACAAATTTATCCACTGCTTTTCGATATTTTAAAATATTTTTTTCGGCCTGATCGTTATTCGGAACAATCGTTAACAAGGTTACCGGATTAGCTGATTTTTTATCTTTTATCAAAAGCGCAAAATCTAATAAAGTGGCTGTTGCCGAAGTTTTGGCTAACGGGATCATGATATGTTCGTCTAAAATCTGGTCGCTATTTGCTTCTTCATGTGACACTTCTTCTTCGCAAATCGCAATTTTTTTAGCTGCTTTTTCAGTAGCAAAAGAAGCCACAATACAAGTAATTAAAATTAAGATGATCGTACCGTTTAAGATATTTTCGTCCAGGATCTTAGCTTTAAATCCCACCAGAATAACGGCCAGAGTTGCCGCTGCGTGTGCACTGCTTAATCCAAAAATAAGTTGTCTTTCTGTCTTTGTATATTTAAAAACAATCTGAGTAAAAAAGGCTGCAATCCATTTTCCAAAAATAGCAACAACACTCAAAGTTCCTGCAACGATCAATGCTGTTGGTCCGCTTAAAATTACACTAATATCTACCAGCATCCCTACAGAAATCAGGAAAAAAGGGATAAATAATGAATTCCCGATAAACTCAATTCTGTTCATCAAAGCAGATGAATGCGGAATTAGAGGATTTAGCGCTAAACCGGCAACGAAAGCTCCAATAATAGGCTCTACTCCTGCTACTTCGGCAAGAAATGCAGCGAAGAAAACTACAGAAAGCACAAAAATATAATGAGCGTGTTTCTCGCTTTCGAGTTTTTTAAAGAACCATTTTGCAATCCTTGGGATCACCAAAAACATAATAGCGGAGAAAATTGCCAATGAAACCGTTAGTTTTATCCAGAAAGCCTGATTCAGATTTCCCTGACTGCTTCCCATAATTACCGCCAGAATAATCAAAACAGCTGTATCTGTCAAGATAGTTCCTCCAACCGTTATAGCAACTGCCTGATTTTTTGCGATACCCAGTTTGCTCACAATTGGGTATGCTACTAAAGTGTGGGTTGCAAACATACTTGCGGTTAAGAAACTGGCATTAAAATCGTAGTTTAATAAATAGAAACAAACCGGAAATCCAATCGATAAAGGAAAAATAAAAGTAAAAAAACCAAATAGTAAACTCTTATTTCTGTTGGCCTTAAATTCATTCATATCCAGTTCCAGACCTGCAATAAACATAATATACAAAAGTCCGATTGTCGAAAATAAATCTACTGCTGAGTTTTTTGCCAGAATATTAAGTCCATGTGGCCCAATGATTACGCCCGAAATAATAAGACCGATAATCCCCGGAATATTTATTTTTTTAAGTAAAATAGGCGACAAGAGAATAATGAAAAGTATTAACGAAAAAATCAATACTGGGTTTGTAAGTGGTAATTCGAATTCTTGTAAAAAATGCTTGAAAAATTCTATCATAATGTAATTTTATCTTCTTTGTGGTATTTTAATTTTTCGCAAAAAGTGGTATTTCAATTAAAATGAGATCTCAGAAGTTATGGTTGACCGATTTATTCTAAAGCTAAAAAAAATCGGATTCTTTAGTGATTGCTTCATTACAAAAATACCTAAAAAAAATGCGAACTTCTCACGAAAACCGCATATTAAGCAATAAAATTTGTTTCGTTGTCAAATTATTAAAATTTAATATTTTTTTTAACAAAACTGCAACATTAACAAACGAAAATAAATGTTCATTGCATTATTCAATTATCTTTGTCTTAATAAATATTGCACAATGGAAGAATGTATCTCTGTTTTTGATATGCTTAAAATTGGCGTTGGTCCCTCAAGTTCGCATACTTTAGGGCCTTGGAGAGCCGCAGAACGTTTTTTAGAAGAGTTAAAAAACGAATCAATTTTAGAACAAATAAAACGAGTAAAAGTCGATTTATACGGATCCCTTTCTTTAACCGGAAAAGGCCACGCTACTGATTTATCTGTAATGTTAGGTTTAAGCGGGCAAGATCCTGAATATATTCCGGTCAATAATATTGCCGGAATCATTAAAACGATCGAAGACACCAATGAGATTGTCCTGGCAAACGAATACAAAATTCCGTTTTATTTTCTTCAGGATATTGTTTTCAATAAAGAGTTTCTACCTTTTCATGCAAACGGATTAAAATTTACAGCCTTTAAAGCGGATGATTCTGAATACGAATCTACTTTTTATTCTATTGGTGGTGGCTTTGTCGTAAAAGAAGAACGTACAAATGCCAAGATCAAAGAGGAAATAAAATGTGCATTCCCCTTCCCCATTCAAAATGCTGTTGAGCTGTTAAATTATACGGTTTCTGAGAACAAAACAATCTCTGAAATTGTTTACGAAAACGAAAAATCGATGCGTTCAGAGCCGGAAATTCACACTGAATTAATGCGAATCTGGAACACAATGTTAGAATGTATGTATATTGGCTGCCATACCGGAGGTATACTTCCGGGCGGATTAAATGTTCGCAGAAGGGCTTTTGATATGCACCAAAACTTAATAGGTTTATCAAACTATTCGAACCCTCAGACGTGGTTGGAAGAGATTAGAAAAACCGAAGTAAAATTTCGTCAGATCCTGAAATGGGTAAGTTGTTTTGCACTTGCCGTAAATGAGGTAAATGCTTCTTTAGGTCGTGTTGTTACGGCTCCTACAAACGGAAGTGCTGGTGTAATTCCGGCTGTTTTAATGTATTATCTGGTTATTGAAAACCATAATGCAGGCGAAAAAGAAATCAAACAATTTTTGATGGTTGCAGGCGAAATTGGAAGTATTTTCAAAAAAGGTTCCACTATATCTGCTGCAATGGGCGGTTGTCAGGCCGAAATTGGTGTTTCGTCATCAATGGCAGCAGCAGCACTTTGCGAATTAATGGGCGGAACTCCTGCTCAGGTTTTAATGGCTGCCGAAATCGCTATGGAGCATCATTTAGGTTTAACCTGTGACCCAATTGGCGGTTTAGTTCAGATTCCGTGTATCGAAAGAAATACAATGGGCGCCATCAAGGCTATAAATGCTGCAGAATTAGCTCTTGAAACTGATTCTAAAAATGCAAAAGTACCACTCGATAAAGTTATCAATACGATGTGGCAAACGGCAAAAGACATGAATTCTAAATACAAAGAAACCTCTGAAGGCGGATTGGCAATTGCTGTAAATATGGCGGATTGTTAAAAAAAAAGTTGCCACGAATTTCACGAATGTTCACGAATTAATCTTTTAGCTGAAAGCAATAAAAATTAGAGAAAGTTTGTGGAATTCGTGGCAAAAAAACAAACATTATATTTTTTGCCACAGATTTCACAGATTCTCACAGATTAAAAGTCTTTTTAAATTCATTAATCTGTGGCAACAAACAATTTAAAAATTATGGATCTATTTAACGAAGTACTTGCTGCCAAAAAGCAACTCGAAAATGTAGTTGCCGCTACTCCGCTTACACAAAATCTGAATCTTTCGGAAGAATTTGAATCTACTATTTTATTAAAAAGAGAAGATTTACAAATTGTACGTTCGTATAAAATCAGAGGTGCTTATAACAAGATTTCTTCGTTGAACGAAAAAGAAAAAGCTATTGGAATTGTTTGTGCAAGTGCCGGAAACCATGCTCAGGGTGTTGCATACTCTTGTCATCTTTTGCAAATACAGGGCAAAATTTATATGCCTAAAACAACTCCAAAGCAAAAAGTAAAACAGGTTCAGTTGTTTGGAAAATCATTTGTAGAAATTGTACTAACGGGAGACACATTTGATGATGCTTATGCATCGGCTACAGCAGATGCCATCAAAAATCATAAAATTTTCATTCATCCTTTTGATGACGAAAAAGTAATTGCGGGTCAGGGAACGGTAGGTTTAGAAATTCTTGAAAGCTATAAAGAACCTATCGATTATGTTTTTGTGCCTATTGGTGGTGGCGGACTGGCTTCCGGCTTATCTGAAGTATTTAAGCATTTAAGCCCTACTACTAAAATCATTGGTGTTGAACCAAAAGGGGCGCCATCAATGAAAACGTCTATCGAAGAAAATAAAAACACTGCCTTAAAAACAATCGATAAATTTGTAGATGGAGCTGCTGTAAAACAAGTTGGCGACAAAACTTTTGAAATCTGCCGATACAATCTCGAAGACATTATTCTGGTTCCTGAAGGAAAAGTTTGCACCACAATTTTGCGTTTATACAATGAAGAAGCAATGGTTGTTGAACCTGCGGGAGCTTTGACAATTGCTGCTTTAGATTTTTATGCAGACAAAATTAAAGGCAAAAATGTTGTTTGCATAGTGAGCGGAAGCAATAATGATATCGAAAGAACTGCCGAAATAAAAGAACGTTCTTTACTTTACGAAGGTTTGATGCATTACTTCATGATTCAGTTCCCGCAACGTCCGGGAGCTTTAAAAGAATTTGTAAACAATATTTTAGGGCCGGATGATGACATCACTTATTTTCAGTTTGCCAAGAAAAATAGTCGCGAAGTAGGTTCTGTTGTGGTTGGATTAGAACTTAAAAATAAAAATGATATTCTGGCGATTAAAATGAATATGACCCAAAATGGTTTTGAGTTTCAATACCTGAACGACAATCAGGATTTATTTACCCAATTGATAGGATAAAAACAAAAAGGCTGCCTGAATTAAATCAGACAGCCTTTTAAAATCAAAAATAAAATTACTAATTGAATTTCCGATTTCCAGCTTATTGCTTCAGCACTTTTTTAGAATACGATCTCTTACTGTCAATAACCTTAACAACATAAAGTCCTTTTGGTAATTTAGAAATTTCTATTTCGGCTTCATTTCCATTTATAAAATCAATGTTTCTTTTTAAAATACTTTGACCGGTAACCGAGTAAACTTCTACTTGTCCCAAACCTGAGTTTGGTGTATTAATTTTTAAATAATCATTTGTAGAATTGATGTAAAGAGAAAAATCATTGGTGGTGTTAACTTCTTCTACGGCTACTTTCTTTGCTGTCGAAGTTTCGACTTGTACCAACTGCCATTGCTGATTTAATCCTCCTGTATACGCCCAAACCTGAATATTGGCACCATTTGCAGTCGAAACATTTTCTACATCTAATGATTTTCCACTATTTAGATTAATGATTTTATAATACCCTCCACCAAGACTTGTAACCGTCCATTTAAATTCATTCGAAGCAGAGAATGTTCTTTGCTGTACTTTTATGCCATCAGCAGTACTATTGTTTTCAGTTGCCAAGTACATTCCGGTCGATTTTACGATGATGTAATAATTACCGCTTCCGTCAGAAACAAATTTCCAGCGTTGGTTATTTCCGCCTCCATTGGTAATATCATATTGCTGAATTCTGCCTCCGCTTGTTGTCGAATTGTCTGCCACATCCAATCCTTTGTTACTATTTCTTGATATAATATTATAGTATCCCGGAAATGATGATGATGGCGTTCCTGATGCCCAATTGAATGTAACGGCTGACGAAGCCGGAACTGAGTAATCGAATGCAGCTGCTCCGGAAACGATTCTAATTGTATTTGCAGATCCTGAATTATAAACCACCAGTGCAATAGATCCGTCAGGATTTTTAAATCCTGTAGAAAGTATAGTACCACTTGTGCTGGAAGAAGCAATTCTTACGGCACCCGGTTTTACAAATTTTGATATTTGCCCAATAATATAATACGCCACATTTTTAGTATAACTCGTACTGTTGTTCACCGTAACCGCGCCCAAACAGGTTGTACATCCGCCAGGAGTGCGTGGCCCTAAGCTGGAATTATTTGCTGCATTCCATTCCAGCACAGTTTTTGCCCAGTTATTTGTACTTCCAATCACTACGTTTTGCATGTGCCAGCCAAAATCTCCACCAAAACTGCCACCAGAACTAGTGTATTGTTCTGTAAAATAAACATTTTTATTGGTTGCATTTCGAACTGTAGACATTGCCGAAATATTTCCTAAATACAAATGAAACGCTGCTCCATCTACATAGCTGCTGTTATTTAAGACATCTATAGGATAAGCAGTATTATCACAATTATGATCAAAAGCTATGATTTTTATATTTCCATAACCCGCAGTTGCCATTTGAGGTCCAAGTTGAGTGTTTATAAAATTCTTTTGTTCTGTAGAATTCATCAACATGCTTGGTTCATTATTTGGATTTTCTGGTTCGTTTTGAGGTGTGATACCCCAAATTGAGATTCCCTGCGCCTGCATTGCTGCAAAATATTTTACAAAATATCTTGCGTAGGCAGCGTAATATTGTGTTTGCAGACTACCACCAACCCACGAATTATTGGTTTTCATCCAGCGTGGAGCTGACCAAGGGGTTGCCAATATTTTTATATTTGGATTAATAAGCAGAATTTTTTTTAGGATTGGAACTAAATATGTCAAATCTGGTCCGTTAAGACTAAAATTATTCATATTAACATCTCCCGAAGTTTCATTATAACTGTACGAAGAGCTGCTTAAATCAGAAGCCCCTATACTAATACGAACCACATTGGCATTTAGACCTGTGGCAGGATTGTACAAATCATTTAACAATTGATTTTGCTGAGTTGCTGCCATTCCGCTAATCACTTCGCAACTTCCTTCGGTAAGGGTATAACCAAATCCGTCCATGGTTTGATAAGTTGTTCCGGCATTAATCGTTATCGTCGAAGGATTCGTTCCTGAATTAGAACCGAAATTAACAGTGGTCTGTTGTTGCAATAATCTTGTCTGATCTCCGCTGGTAATCCATGGAGTAACCGTTTGAGCATTCATCTTAGCAAACGAAATCATAATAATGACATACATCATTATAGTAACATTTAATGGTGTGGTTCGATTTTGGGTAGTTTTTTTCATCTTTTTTTGAGGTTTTGATAATTAAATTTTTCTTATTTTTTAAGATTAATTTTACTAATTCACATCAATATTATGTTAATTTTCTCTGAATTGATAATTTTAAAGCTTTACAAATACACATCATATCAAAATTTCACCTTTACAAAAACTTATCTATATATTTTTCAAATAACTGATTAACAACGTCTTAAATTCTTTTAATTTACTAAAAATCTTACTTTATTTTTTATTGCTTTCTAAAAAAACATACAAGTCTTAATTTCCAATGCTCTGGTACATTAATAGCGCTGCTTTTATAATAGGCTTTAGAAAATGAATATTTAGAAAATGAATATTTAGAAAATGATAATTATCAGTACTTAAGAAGGTTCTTAAATTGTATTTTTGCAGTTGATTTTAAATATAAAAAAATGGCACTTCAAGATATTTCGAAACTGGACGATATAAAACTTTTAGTAAATACTTTTTATGATAAAGTACAAAAGGACGATTTACTTGGTCCAATATTCAACGAAAGGATGTTAGGAAGATGGCCGGAACATTTGGAAAAAATGTATCGTTTTTGGCAAACCATTCTTTTAGAAGAGCACACGTATTCCGGAAGCCCATTCCCTCCGCACAAACAATTGCCTGTAAATCAACTGCATTTTGACCATTGGATGGAAATTTTTACCTCAACGGTTGATGGTTTATTTGTTGGCACAATAGCCGAAGAAGCTAAAATACGCGCTGCAAATATGGCTTATATGTTCAATTATAAAATTGAATATTTTAGAAATTTAGAGAAATAGATTTTTATTTTGAAGATAAAATCTCTCCATTTTTGAATTGATTTTCTCCATCTTCCCAAATACCATATTGCGAGGTCACTTTAAACGTTTCAGGATTTGCTTCTTTTATAATAACATCCTTAAAATAAACATGCTTACTATCTTTCGAATATTCTTCTGAAATAATTTTGAAACTTGAATAATTGGCTTCCTTTATTTTTTTGCAATCATAATAAACGTGGTTCTTGTCTTTTGAGAAATTGTAATCTAATATTTCAAAAGTTTTTACATCAATTTCAGGGACTATTATGCCTTTGTTGATTAAAACATCATTCACAATTATTTTCCAATAATCTATCTTTTTTACTGTTGCAATCGTGTCAAATGTGTTAAGTTCAAATTCAGCTTTCGTAAAAGCAGAAACAATAGAATTGCCAATCTGAGCATACGTTTCGTTTATAGAATGAATTTCTCCATCTATCCTTTTATGTTTGCGGACAACGTCATTTACTTCCATCACTTCAAGACCTTCACCTCTATAAGTAATAATAGCATAAATAAAATTGGCATCAACAGCAATTGCATCATTCAAAGGTTTGAAAGTAGCAGGATCGCCTTCTACTCTTTTATTTTTATAGTAAACAGCATTTACATCTTTAAACCAATTATATTTTTGGTAATCTTTAATCGATGGATCTAATAACTGATATGTTTTTGGATCAGCATCCTCAATAATTTCGAGCACGTCAAATTTCTTACCATTGCTATTGTACACATGATTTTTGTCTTTGATGACAGAAGCATCGATTTTAAAAGTATCATAATCAACCCATTGTTTTTTTCCTTTCCAGAAAATAGTATTTTTATCTTTTCCAAAATCTTCATTAATAGGTTGAAAAGTAGCAACATCTGCCTCAGATTCAAAATATCCTAATTCAAACCAATTGCCCATAGGCGAATAAACAATTAGATTTTTTCTGTAATGATGAAAATATGAATTTGACACTTTTAGATTTACCGGTTTCCCTATTTTAAATAGAAAAAACCGAATGCTTAAAAAGCCTAAAATAACTATTGCTAAAACGATAAAGAAAATTTTCATGTTTGTATGAGTCCAAATGATACTAATTGTAAAACTAACTATTTTTATTATTATTTTGTAGTTGCATTTTATATAAAAAACAAAAAATAAGGTTGATTCTGAATTTTGGCAGGACAGAATTAAATTAAAGATTGTGTAATAAAACGATCTTATTATTAAAAATCTATCGTAAAAAAAATTATTTTAGCGGTCTAAATTCGTAATTTTACATTCTAATCTACAACGTTTTCGAAATGAATGCAAGTATTGAAACAAATCCATTATTAGAGCGATTGCCTAAACATTTAAAGCAATTTATTAAACCTCAGGATTATAGCGATTATACTCCTATAAATCAAGCGGTTTGGCGTTATGTAATGCGCAAAAATGTAGATTATTTATCAAAAGTTGCTCATCATTCTTATTTAGACGGTTTGCGCAAAACGGGAATCGAAATTGATGCTATACCAAGTATGTATGGTATGAACAGAATCCTGACTGAAATTGGTTGGGCTGCTGTTGCCGTTGACGGATTTATTCCGCCAAATGCCTTTATGGAATTTCAGGCGTACAATGTTTTGGTGATCGCATCAGATATTCGCCAGTTAGAACACATAGAATATACTCCTGCACCGGATATTATTCACGAAGGTGCCGGACACGCTCCTATTATTGCCAATCCTGAATATGCCGAATATTTACGCAGGTTTGGTGAAATTGGCTGTAAAGCAATCTCCTCCCACAAAGATTATCAGATGTATGAAGCGATTCGATTGCTTTCAATCTTAAAAGAAGCCGAAGATACACCACAGGAAAAAATAGACGAAGCCGAAAAAGCGGTTGCCGATTTACAGAATAATATGGGTGAATTATCTGAAATGGCGCAAATTCGAAATCTGCATTGGTGGACGGTTGAATATGGCTTGATTGGAACGGTTGAAAATCCAAAAATATATGGCGCCGGATTACTTTCATCTATCGGGGAAAGTGCGTGGTGTATGACAGATAACGTAAAGAAAATTCCTTATGATATCTCGGCTGCCAATCAAAATTTTGATATCACACAATTGCAACCTCAACTATATGTAACGCCTAATTTTGCTTATTTAAGCTTAATTTTAGAAGAATTTGCTAATAAAATGGCTTTAAGAACCGGAGGACTTTCAGGGATTCAAAAACTAATACATTCAAATGCTTTAGGAACAATTGAACTGAGTACCGGTTTACAAATTTCAGGGTTTTTTACAAATGTTATTCAAGACGAAGGAAAGCCGGTTTACATACAAACCACCGGAAAAACGGCTTTATCGTATCGCGAAAAAGAATTGGTTGGTCACGGAACTTTGACACATCCGGAAGGATTTGGAAGTCCGATTGGGAAACTAAAAGGCTTTAATTTAGCAATCGAAGATATGAGCCCTAAAGACTTGCAAGCGTACAGCATAGTTGAAAATGAAACTGTAAGATTAGAGTTTGAAGGTAATATTATTGTTGAGGGTGAAATTATTACGGGTTCACGAAACTTACACGGAGAAATTATCCTGATTAGTTTTAGAAATTGTACTGTAACACATGGCGAAACGATTTTGTTTCAGCCTGAATGGGGAAATTATGATATGGCGATTGGTAAAAAAGTAGTTTCTGCTTTTTCCGGACCTGCCGATGTTAATAGTTTTGATTTGATCGACACAGTACCCAAAACAACTACCATAAAAGCAAAACATTCAGACGAACGTGATGATCTTGAAGTTCTTTATCAAACCGTTCGTATGATTAGAGAGAATAAAGATTCTAAAAATGAACTAAAATCTGTCTTTGAAAAACTTCAAAAAAACCACTCTAACGATTGGTTGCTAACGATTGAAATTGCAGAGCTTTTGAAAGAATCAAATGACGAGCAACTTTTGCAGCAAGTATTGGTTTATCTGGATCAATTGAAAGTAAAACGTCCAGAAGTAGCACATTTAATAGTTGGTGGTCTGGATTTGATTTTTGATAAAGAAGCGGTTTAAGACATTTGCCTCGAAGGCACTAAGTCGCAAAGTTTTTTATACTGTGTGAATTTTTCTCGCAGATTTGGCAGATTGAGCAGATTTTTATTTTTTTAATCTTTCTTGGATTATTTTTAAATAAAAAACTTTGAGCCTTTGCGATATTAAAATCTGCTAAATCTGCGAGAAACAAAACCTTTGAACCTTTGCCTCTCTGAACCTTTGAACCTTCCTCAACTTACAACTTCAAATCCTCATTAAAATCTTTATCAGATTCGATTGTTTTTCCTTCGTATTGTAATTTCCAACCCATTGAATTGGTTAGAATTAAAATCTTAGACAATTCGCTTATTAATCTGTTTTGGGCATTTGTCTTCAAGGTCGATTTTTCGATTTTCTTAGCCAAATTTGCCTTTACAGATTTGTTGATTTTATTGTAATCTTCTCCCGTAAACGGATTCAGTTTACTTTGCTCTACGTCATAAAACTGAATATCGGGATTGATTGTAATTTCTTCTTTTGGGATATTAAGAATGGTGATTGTTTTATTTTTTTCGTCGATATCATACTTCATTTTATGCAAATCGTATGCAACGGTAACATTTGCATTGACTACAACCAATGCTTTTTTCTCAAAAGAAACCATATCCATCAAATATTTCTGTTGGTTTTTATAGGTTATGACTTCTGAAAAATGTCCTTCGGTAACGACCAATTTACCAACATTCAGGATTTGTTGCTGAATCAGGTTGGTGTTATAATCGATTGTAGAATCGTCGTCTTTTTTGAACTCGCAGTATTTAAAAGCCAAAACTATAATAAGTACGACCGCAGCTAAAACTATTATTCTTTTTATTAAATTTTGCATTCTATTATTTTATTAGAGCAATTTACTTCTTTTTTTTTAGTTTTTTTCGCCAAGAAGTTTTTTTTCCGCCACGAATTTCACGAATTTACACTAATGTTAGGAATCTATAATTCGAATTTTCCGAATTATAAATTTGTGAAATTGAATATTATGCGCAAAATATATATTAGTGTAAATTCGTGAAATTCGTGGCAAAACTAAAATGGATATCCAATTGCGATGTTCAATATCAGATTATCTTTTCTCCACGGTCCGCTTCCAAAATTAATATCGTCTATTACCCATCTTTCGCCTTGTGGTAAATAAGGTTTTCTTAGCGGAAATGCCAAATCGGTTCTTAAGACCAGAAAAGACAAATCAAAACGTAATCCCGCTCCTGCCCCCACTGCAATATCTTTCATAAAATCTTTAGTGATTTCTCCTCCGGGTTTATCCTTATCCGCATTTAAAAGCCAGACGTTTCCAGCATCAATAAATACGGCACCTCGAACAATACTAAATAGTTTTGCCCTGTATTCTGTACTAAACTCTAATTTTAAATCTCCTGATTGATCCGGTAAATACGAATTATCTGTTTCTTTATTAAGGTAACTTCCAGGTCCCAGAGATCTTGCTCTAAAGGCACGAATACTATTGGTTCCTCCCACAACAAATTGTTTGGATGTTGGCAAAGCACCTGAATTCCCGTAAGGAAGTCCTGCACCAACAATAATTCTGCTCGCCCACTCGCTTTCTTTACTCAATTTTAAATAATGTCTAAAGTCTGCTTTAACTTTTACAAATTGACTAAACGGAACATCAAATATTTTTATGGTATCGTTCTTTTTGGCATTTGCACCCGTAACCAAACCTGTTATATTTCCAGCCAAATCTAATTCGCCATTAAAATAGAACGTATTTTTTTTACGTTTTTGCATGGTGTTGGTGTAGGTATACGAATAGGTTGGTCCAAAAATCAATTGTTTTTCAATGACTTTTCCTAGTGAAGCATCTGCAAGAATATCTTGTTTATATTCTGCCGTAACATTATTTGGGCTCACATAAGTAATATCAATAATATTGAATTGATGTTCTTTTCTAATATTCTCTTTCCATTGGTAACCAAAAGAGGTTTTAAACGAATTTAAAGCATACAATTGTGTCCTGTTTTGAAATTCATATCGCAATGTTGCTTTGGTTCTTGGAACATATTCGCTGGAACCTTCGACATGAAAAAACGGAACGATAAATCTTGGCCAGGTCAGACTTGTTTCTGCTCCCAACTTATAAATATTCTTCCCATTATTTGTTCCTGAAAGCTGAAAATCGGCACCACCAAAAACAGATACCGTAAACAATTCGGCACCACGAAATAAGTTCCGGTTGTTCCAATTTACATTAATTTCTGTTCCGGTATAACTTGCTGAATTTGTTTTCCCTAAAACTTCAACACGAATAAATTTTTTAGGCAAAAGTGTCAGGTAGTAATATGAATCTAACGTGTTTTTTAAGCTGTCAGATGGTTTAAATTCATTTTTTACAAAGCTAAAAGTTCCAAGGTTCACAAAACGATTTAAAGTCAGATTATGATCTTTTCGACTGTACAAATCCCCTTTTTTGAAATAGATTGCCCTGTCAAAAACTCTTGGTTTAAACGTATTTGCGGTATCAATAATTGTAAAGTCTTTATACTGAACAATATCTTTTTTGGTGTATTTTGTACTGTCTTTTGAAATAGTGAAATTTGGATATACCACTATTTTATTAATCTTATAAGCCGTTAGGGCTTTTGGCGGTGTATCAGCTTTTATTACCAACCTCACTTTTACTTCATGATCGCCTTTACTACTGTCGACCTGTGCTAAAATATAATCAGGGTTAAAGTAAAAATATCCTCGTTCTTTAAGCCTTGCATCAATTCTTTCTCTTTCTGCTTTTATAATTTCGAGATCATACGGCTTTCCAACTTTCAATAAACTTCTTCGGCTTGATCGTCCAATTATCCTTGACATTGCCAGGGAATCATCAGGAAAAGTGACACTTTTAATAATGTATTGCTTTTTGGGTATAACCGTATATTCTGCTGTGACTCTTTTGTTTCTCACAGTCGAATCAGCGCTGACACGGGTTTTAAAATAACCACGATTCTCTGTAAAATTTCGTAAAACCGATGCATTATAATCCAGATCGACTTTGCTGAAAAGTACTGGGGGCTCACCCACTTTATTGCGCAGCCAATAGCGAATTCCTTTTTTCTTTTTGGGTTCACCGGCAAGATTGTAAATCCATAATTTAGGTCGTAACCCCAGTATTTGTTTGTTAGGTTTAGGACGCAATAAATCTTCCAGTTCTTTCTCCAGCGCTTTTCTGTCTTTCTTTTTGATAATAGAATCCTTTACTGTTACAGAACCTCCTGTGTACAATAAATCTCCTTCCGGTAAATATTTTGTATTGCTGCATCCAAAAGTAAAAAACAAGGATAGCGCTATAAAATATTTTACATATCTGATCTTTATATTGCTATGTCTTTTGCTCATTTCCTTCTATTTGATTTTCTTCTTTTTTCTTCTCTTCTTTTTCTTTGAGTTTTCTTTTTTCTTTGCGTAGCTTTTCTTCTTTGATCATTTCTTTTTCGGCTGCACTACGATGAAAAAGCTCTCTGAATTTGTTGTAACTCATGGTAATAATAAAAGCAACTCCCGTCTCTACAACCTGTCCTTCTACTGCAACCTGATATTCATTTTTTCGATACGCACGAACCATATATCGCCCGTCCTTGGTTAGTTGATAATCTAATGCCACATCTCCTGCAATATTGGTACTTTCTTCATTGGCTCGTTCCTGCCCTTCGACTGCAAAACTGCTTCCTACAGTTACTTTTAGTCTGTCGTCTAATAGTTTTTTAGAAACACCAACATTCAAATCGGTTCTGTTTTGCATTGTCCCTGTAGTATAATCATCTGTCGATTCCAGATCAAATTCTAACTGTACCCCTGTAATTAATTCTCCCGCAAGATCATTTAATTGTTGCGAAAGTATTTTACTCACACTTTGTCTTGCCAGAGATTCTGCACTTGTTCCGCCACTCTCGCTCGAAAAAGGATTTTCACCAATAAATCTGTTCAATAATAAAAGAGCAAAAACCTGTTTGTTTAATTCTGCCGGTTCTTGTCGCAATTGTTCCAGCTTTGTTTGTGTAAGCGAGACAACATCTGTAGAGACATCATAATTTCCGTCAGGCAGCACAATATCAAAAGTAATTTCCGGTTTCAAAAGTTCCCCATTCATTTTCAATAAGGTCTGAAACGGAATTTTTTGTTTGTATGTATTTCTAACCGTAGGGTTGTCTGTTGGCAATTGGTTCCCCAATAAATCTATTGGTGCGGTACTTACTTTATAAACAGCCGTGATGTTTAAACTCGCCATTGTAGGCTCACCATTCCAGGTGATAGAACTTCCTTTTTGAATATCGAATTTGCGTCGAATCATATTAAAGTTCATTTCATAAGCTCCTTCAGAAAACTCATATTTACCGGTTAAAGTCGTTTTTCCGGACGGATCTATTCCTCCTGTAAGTTGCGCTTCCCCTTTTAGGTTCAGATAATCCCCGTTTCCTTTGTCGATCACCAAGGTAAGTTCAGCTTCTTTATCTATATTGATTTCAACACTAACATCCATACCAATAAGCTGAGATTGATTTAGTTTGTCCTCCATTGCAACTGTTTGTTTCAGATACATATTATCTTCATCGACAAACTCTACAATACCTTCTCTATCTGCGATCGAAGGATCAGATTGTGGTAAAACAACCGTAAACTTGGTGTCTTTGTTTATTTTTATATTTCCGCCAACAACAGGATTCTCAAGAGTTCCTTTAATGTTTAGTTTGGTGTCCAGGATCAAATCTCCATAAAACAAATCATTGTCTGCTTCTTTAGAATGTATGGCTCTGAAATCGTCTGCCACAACCGTTAAACCAAAATCAAAATTGGTATAATCAGCTGATTTTATCGTTCCGTTTATGGTTAATTCGTTATCATTTTCATCATGAAAAGTAAATTTATCGAATGTAATTACTTCATTTTGAAGCGTGATTTTTTCGTCTTGGGTTTTAAAAAAAGAATTGAGTTTCGTTACTCTGAAACCGGTCTCTTTAAAGTTTAATTCTCCGTTGACTTTTGGTTCAGATGCTTTTCCCGTAATTTTAAAGTTCCCCGCCAAAAATCCGGTTCCATCAGTAATATTACCCATACTAAAACCCTGAATACTTTTAATGTTCAGTTTGTTTATATCTAAATTAAAATCCAGATTACTATCGTCAATTTTATAATTCCCTGTAAGATTCAGGTCATTTCCTTCTCCGCTCAGGATAACATTTGCCGCCAATAAATTATTGGTTTTATTATCTACTTTTATCGCAATATCTCCAACCGGTTCTCCTCTAAACGCAAATTGATCTATTTTTAAATCAGAAGTAAAAGTTGGTTTCATCATTACGTTTTCGACCACCGCATTTCCATTAATCAAACCTTGCATTAAGAGTTTATCTTTTTTTACAATGTTCATAATCGTCTCGATTTTGAAGTTTACAAAATCAACTTTTAATGGTGCATTATCCTGATCTCCCTGAGACTGAATTTTTAATTCGTTTCCTGAATTTGCTAAATAAAATTTATTGATATAAAGCCTTTTCGCTCCAAATTCAATTGCATTTTCAGGATCAATACTCCATTTATCATAATTAAGCACAAAATTTTCTGCGTCAATTTTGAAAATGTTTTTAGAATCTTCAGTTTTAAATTCTCCGGCAATAAAATACTGTTGTTTGTCTTTTACATCTTTTACTTCAAGTGCATACGTCAAAAGATTATTTTCGACTTTTCCTGATAAACTCGTAAACGGAATTTTGAGAGAACCACTTTCGATGGTCGCTACAGAAACCAAATATTCTAATGCATTTTCCTTTGCTTCGATATTTATTTTTCCGTCGGCAATAGTATTATCTGCATACACAATCCTCGGAATCGTTCCTTTTACTTCTAGTGAATCTGTTGTATTATTATATTTTCCGGTAATCGTAACAGGCTCTAAACCTGTTAATTTTGGAACCAGTTTAAAAAGAATCGGGTCATTATCAATTTTTAGCGTAAAAGCCAAACGTTGCTCATCAGACTCTCCATTTACCTTTGGATTTTTTAGATCCATGTATTTTGACAATGATTTTTTTATTGCCGCCGTTAGTGTGGTCAGTTTATATTTTCCGTCTACTTCTGCCTTTAAAAACTGAGACGAAATTTTAATATTATTTCTATTGTTATCTGCAAAAGCTACAACTCTTATAGAATCCAGCACAATAGGTTCTGCGTCCTGCAAAATCTGAATGTTCGAAAGAAACACTTTTCCGTTTAGAAAATCAGGATTGCTATTTGCAACATCTGCGTCGATGTTACCTCGTAACTTCATTGGTCCGGCATGAAGATTTAGCTTTTCTAAATCGGCAATATCCAGGTTTAATTTTAATTGTATTGACGGATATTTGTCTTTTGTGTTTCCGCTGGCAACAAGATCAAAATGCAAATTAGGATCTTTCATTCCTGATTTTACGTCAAAGGATCCGTTTTCGATATTTCCTTTCAAAGCTAAATCCCGATATGTATATCTATTAAAAACTGCTTTCTGAACCAGTCCGTCAAATTGTGCCTGAGCTGTTTTTGGGTCTAAACCTTTGCCTTTTACTTTGGCTTTAAGCGTAATTTTTCCGATTGAATCATTTTTGATCAATCGCCCTAAATCAAAATCCAACAAATAAACGGTCGCATCATATTTCTCTTTTTTCTTAACACGCTGATCAAATAAACCATCCACTTTTGCATTTCCGAAACTACTGTTTAAAGCCAGACTTGTTTTAAAATTTTGAAGTGATCCTTTAAATTTTCCCTGCAAATTCAGTTGAGATGGCAACTGAATATTCTTAGGGATTGTTCCTGCGGGAATAAACGAATAAATATCTTTAGAAGTAGTTGACAACTTCTTGATATCCAAATCATAATAAGCATTTTTAGCATCTGGCAAACCAGTTATTTTTCCTGAAAGCGCAACTTTTGTTGTTCCTATTCCGCTCATTTCGAACTGCGGTATAGTTAAGTCTTTTATTTTTCCGGTCAATCGTGTATTCAAATACAAAATTGCATTTGGATTACTTTTAAACGGATTTGTTTTTTGCAAATCAGGGGCAAAAAGCAAAATATCTTTAAAACCTATTTTAGACTGATTTAGATTCGCATCCAAAGTCAGGTTTGCAATATCTTTTTTTAATGCGTTAAGCGACGGATATGCTAGTTTAATCTTATTTTGCAAAAGTGTTTGTGGTGTTTTTAAATACAGATCATTCAAATATGCATTTTTAGGTCCGTAAAAAAAATTGGTTTTTAAAGACTCAACCGCTAATCCGCTTTTTTCATTTACTGCTAATGCTTTAATATTTCCAGAAATGGTATCGTTGCCATAATATAGTTTTTGTGCCTTGAAGTTGAATTTATCCAAATCAAGATGGCTGTAATCAATTCCTTTTAAAACCGGTTTTGATTGCATATCATCAAATCTAAAAGCGATGTCTTGTATATCAACATCATTCAGTTTTATTTTCCAGCCCGCTTGTTTTATTGCGGTTGAATCTAAACTTGGTGTTTTAATTTGTTTGTCTTTTGCACCTAATCGCAGATTTCCTCTAAGGTTTTTTAGTTCGAATGTGTCAAAATCCAATACCTGATTATTAAGATCTATTTTATTGACCGTAAGATCAAGATTTCCTAATTTAATTCCTGAATCAAGTTTCGAATCTTTATTGTCGTAAGCAATATCAATTTTAGACAAACTGATTTTTGCGAGTTTTAAATTGAAGTCTTTTCGCTTAGAAATAGTATCAACGGTTTTTACCGATACTTCGGCAATTTTTTCGACAACATCCTGGTCCAGCACTAATTTTAATCCGTTTAGATTAATATTCGGAATATCGAAATTCATTTTATCCAAGTCGAATTCCTTAAATTTGGTATCAAAATGCGTTAGATTTACTTTGATATCATTCTTAGAAAAATCATCTTTAAAGTTGAATTTAACTTTATCAAGATTTACTTTTACAACAGATATTTTAAAGGGTTTGCTATCCGGATCCTGTACTTTTGGTTCTTTTGATTCGAAAGCTTTTATGATATAATCAAAATTGAATGCGCCATCTTTATTTCGCGAAATATTTGCGGTAACATTCTCCAGCGAAACCGAATTGATCTCCAGTTCGCTACTAACGAGTTTAAACAAATCGACATCGACCTCTAAACGTTTACCTGCAAGTAGAGTATCTTTTTTCTGATCTTCAAAATAAAAACCTTCCAGAACTACATCTTTCGGGAATTTAATCGAAATATGATCCAGGGAAACTTTCGTTTTTATCTTTTCATGCAAATAGGTAATCGCCTTGTCTTTTACATAATTTTGAATCGACGGAACTTGTATGAGTACAATTAGAAGCAATAAAAGTGCAATGATAGAAACCACGCACCAAAGTAGTATACGTAGTGTTTTTTTAAGAAAATGAATTGGTTTCTTATTCATAAGTCAATAAAACACGTTTAGATTAAAGTTGCGGTATTATAAAAGTGTATTGCTACAGTCTACAAAATTGTGAATTTTAAACCTTAACAATTTACATAATTACACGCAATTATTCTAAAATTTTACGGACAAATAATTATTTTCTTACTTTTTATTTTGCCAAGAAGGCGCGAAGACACGAAGTTTTTCTTTTTTAACTATCGCAAAAATTCAATAAAAAAAACAATAAATTAAGTTTATCTTTTTTTGAGTAGTCGTTGGTTTTAACCAACGGAAAGCAAATTATGATTAAATTGGCTTTAGCCGAAATAGAAAGTTGATTTGGCTAAAGCCAAAGAGATTTTCTTTTCTAATCCGTTGGTTAAAACCAACGGCTATTCAATTTAAAATTTAATGTGCGGCTGTTTGCTTGCTAAAAGCGCTATTTTTTGCTGAAGTTTAACTAGGAATTTCTTATGTTGCTCAGATTCCGGATTGAAACTTCGATGGCGAAGGCTCTTTTGAATTTCATCGACTTCCTGCATCGTCAACATACTATTTTCTGCAACATAACTTTCACTGAAAAGTTTCCAAATATAATCGATCGCAATTTGGTTGGGATGCAACATATCTTCGGCATAAAAACGATAATCGCGAAGTTCATCCATCATGATTTCATACGAAGGAAAATATTCTAATTTTAGATTGTTAATATCAGATTTCAGATTAAAATGAAGTGCTGCAAACAGATTTGATTTACTCCATTGATTTTCTGCAAAGCCATCTTTTATATGTCGTACCGGCGAAACAGTAAAAATGAAGTTTATGTTTGGGTTTAAGGTCTCAATTAAACCAATCGTACTTTGAATGCTTTTCTGAATTATTTCGACTGATACTAATTCTTTCAAAAATTGCTTTTGAGGAACTTTATGGCAATTGGCAACAATTTCGTCAGTTTCTATGTTTCTATAAATCCAGGAAGTTCCATAAGTAATGATAATATGAGTGGCTTCTTGTAAGTAATTATAGGTTTCTGAAACAGCTTTATTTAATGTTTCCAGCAATTCCTGCCTATCAGAATTGCTTAAATCCGAATGAACTTCATAACTGTGCCAACGTTCGTTATAAAAAAAAACATCTTTCTCTGTATACCATTCCTGCTTTACTACCCGGCTAATTATTTTTTCGATCGAAACCGGATTAAAAATAATCCCAAAAGGATTCGTAGTATTTTGAAACTTAAAATAATCGAATTTCTCTGCCATATTTTCTGCAAAACAAGAACCAATCGAAATTAATTTCGAATTGTAATCAATAGGATTATTGGCTTTAGAAATTGGAATCTGGGTTCTGAATTGCATGGTTTTTATTTTAAACACGAATTTCACCAATTTTTACCAATAAAAAAAACCAAACACAGAAGTATTTGGTTTTTATAAGAAATAGAATATTTGCTTAATAGGTATATTCTATTATTTCAATTATTTGATCAGCATAATCGTAAGTTGTTTTTTTTATTGGATACCCTTCCAAATTATATTCATATTTCATAACATTCCCGGAAGGCTCAAATACAATTGTTGATTTTGAACCTTGAATATAATAAACTTTGTATCTTGTTATATTATTTACTGAAGGAGAACTTATTTCATCACCAAAATTAAATTGATCGATCAGTAAATTCAATCCTGTAACATTTTTAAAAGCATTGTTTTTTGTATCATACTCATAATAAGAATTACTAATAACATCATACCCGTTTCCAAAATTACATTTTGATTTAACTATATTCCCATTCAAGACAATAAATACATCTTCAGTATTTTCATCTGATCCAATTTTATTATCCACGTTGTGAATTTGCTTTGTAATTATGTCATTATTATAAGTGTATATATATTCACGTTCTCTATCAGAATAAGATAAATTTACTTTATGTAATTTATCATTTGAGTAACTATATAATTTTTCAGTATAGCTTTCGCCATAATTGCGGTATTGAATTGATTTTACTATTCGATTGCCATCATAAGTAAAATCAATATATAAATCTGAATTAACAACACTTACAATTTTATTACCATCATAAGTAAAAGTTGTAGTTTCATAAATCTTATTATTTTGATCTTTATATATTATTTTTTTTGGTAAAATTAAATTAGGATAATCATTATTCTCCTCACTAGAGCAAGAATTCAAAAGCAAAAGCAGTAACGGTAAATAATAAAATAAATTCTTTTTCATAATATCTGTTTTAGGTCTTACACAAAAGAAATCTTTTTCCAAAAGCACCGTATCCACAATAAGTTTTAATTACAACACTTTAAGACATATTAAAGATTTATCCTTTTTCTGTAGTCTTTTTACATGTAAATTGCAAGCTAACTTAATCGATATAAAATGAAAAAACTAAAATTCGTAATTGCCGCTTTTACATTTATTTTTTTCTCTTGTGATAAGAATAACGAAACTACACAAAACTCATTCTCTTCTGCCGACGAAACAGAAATCTGTACATTTGATTTAAAAAATTCACAAAAGAATGTAACTTCAAAATCAAGTGCAGCGATTATAAATTGGCCCAGATGGGAAACTGGTCAGATTATAAAAATTAAATTCTTAGATGGCGAAAGCTGGCAACATGAAATAGTAAAAAAATATGCAGCTGAATGGATAAAATACGCAAATCTAAAATTTGAATATGTCTCTAAAGATCAATATGCCCATATTCGAATTGGTTTTGATGTGGGCAGCCCTGGTGCTTGGTCGCAATTGGGAAAAAGCCCTGGTAGTGAAACATCTTCTCAAACAATGCGCTTAGGAACTCTAAAAGTTGCAAAAGAAGAATGGGCAGCTCAAACAATATTACATGAATTTGGACATGCATTAGGCTTACATCATGAGACACAAAATCCTTCTGCAAATATTAAATGGAATTTACCAAAGGTTTATAAATATTATAGCGAACTTATGGGGTGGTCAAATGAAGAAACAGATCGATGGGTCATCAAGAAAGAAAGTAGTACTAATTATAGCGAATATGATCCTCTTTCTATCATGCATTATCTTATACCTTCATCTCTTACAACCAATGGTGTGGGTGTAAGTGCAACGTATGGATTATCATCGGTTGACATGCATTCTATAAATAATTGGTATCCCTTCACTATTAGATCAATTGTAGAACCTGAAGAAAGACTTGATTATATACCATGGACACAAGCTATCAAATCGCCTAATGGAAAATATAGACTAGCTTTTTATAGTGGTACTCTGTCTATCCTTGATACAAATGATAATTTGATATGGCAGGTAGGAAATAAAAGATATGATAAAATGTCTTCATGTTATTTAGAAAACAATGGAAACATTGTAATAAAAGGCAAAAGTTCTACTTCAATTGGCTCACCTTTAGTCACAACATGGACCAGTAATACTTCAGAATTTCCCGGAGCAAAATTACACCTAAAAGATGACGGTAGTCTTGTCTTAATATTCAATGAAACTATAAAATGGTCTTCTAAATCAGGTAAGTTTTAAGGGATAAAAGTTTCAAAAAAAACAAAATCTTTTTATCTAACAAAAAGTCAATTTTTTCTATTAAAAAAATCCCCAAATCAACTGTTAAGATGATTGGGGATTTTCGATTATTACTTAAAATTAATTAGTAAGCAATCTCAAGTTTTTCAGAATCTTTTGCATCTCCTGAAAATACCTCAGTAAGGAAATTACTGCCATTGTATTTGTTAGTAGTCGTTACAGTTGCTGTTTGAGTCAGTTTTCCGTCACCATCATAATTTGTAGTAACGTTTGTAACTGTATTATTTACTGAAGAAAAATCAAAATTATTATCTAAATCTAACAACAATTTTGCTCCTGTAATATTAGTAAAAGGGCTTTTCTTATCATCAAATGTACTTGTAATTTTTTCTTTTACACCGTCAAGGTATTCTGTAGTAACAAGATTCCCGTTCGAAAAAGTATAAGTAGTAGTAGTGTCGTATTTAGTTTCTATTTTATTTTCTATCGAAGAAGATTTTGTAGTAACCGTACCATTTGCATTATAAACGAAAGTCAGTTTATCCTGAGTAGTTTTATTTGCTTCTCTTACAGTAATTCTAGTAGCTAATTTTCCAGCTTCATACGTATAAACGTCTGTAACTTGCAAAATACCTGATTTATAAGACTCCACTTTTGTTATAACATCTCCTGTATAAGTATAAACAGATCTTGAAGCATCAGTAGCTCCAACTTCTTTCAATTTATTACCGTCGTAAGTAAATGTGTAAGTAAGACTTCCTGATTTTCCGTTTTCAACAGTTGTTTCAGTAATTTTTGTAGGTAATAATGTTCCAGATGCGTTATCAGATGATGAATCATCACTAGAACAAGAAGAGATTAGTACCATTGATAAAGCACTAAAAAGGCATAAAATTTTTTTCATTTTGATTGGTTAAATTTGTTATCAATGCAAACGTAATACAACCCCAAATCAAAACCTTACGGGATTCCACAATAAAACAAATAATGCAATTTACAATAATCACTAATGTGTTGATTACAAATAAAATAACTACTAATTATCTTAGAAAAAAAATATCCAAAAGCAAAATACCTCATATTATATTAGTTTTTTTCTTACTTTAATTTACTGTTTCAATGTTAAGAAATACGTTTCCTGAAAAATTCAAACATTCAAGACTTAAAAAAACATACCAATAATTTCTGCTGTAAAAAAAATTACATTTTTAATAACAAAAACCATCTTTACAAAGGCAAACTATTCATTACTTTTGCATCTTCTATAAATTAAACTCACACATGAAATTATTATATTCTTATATAATCAAACATAAAATGCTGTTGCTTTTTGCTTTGATTATGGCCTCTATAAACATTTGTTTCAGCTTATCAGACTCAATAATTACGGGTAAATTAATGCAGGATTGCGGTGTTGGTCTGCATAAATACGAAGGAAACGAAATTGGTTTTATAAAATCGTTATCATTCTGGCTCGGGCTTTCTCTTGGTGCCGCAATGATCTCCAGAATTACCAAAAACTTTCAGGATTATTTTACCAATGTCGTAATTCAGCGCACAGGAGCCCAAATGTATACGGACGGAATCAAAAAATCCCTCGATTTGCCTTATGCTGAATTTGAAGATCAACGAAGTGGCGAAACTTTAAGTAAGCTGACTAAAGTACGTTCTGACTCTGAAAAATTAATTACACTTTCGATTTCATTAATCTTTCAAACCATCATTGGTTTCATATTTGTAATTGTTTACGTTGCCAGAATCGATTATCGCATTTCGCTTATCTTTTTGGTTACTGCTCCTATTATTGCCTTAATTAGTTCGTATCTGGGTAAAAAAATAAAAATCGTTTCTAGAAAAATTGTCAATCAAACCAATGCTTTGGCAGGTTCTACGACTGAGAGTTTAAGAAACATTGAACTTGTAAAAAGTCTGGGATTAACGTATCAGGAAGAAAAGCGTCTAAATCTAAACACGTTTAAAATTCTGCAACTTGAATTGGAGAAAATTCGTTTTATCAGAAGTTTGAGTTTTATTCAGGGAACAACCGTTCACTTTTTAAGAACTTGTGTGGTATTTACGTTATACTATTTCTTGTTTGGACAAAAAATAATCGTTGGTGATTTATTAACCATGGTATTTTTTACTTTCTTTATTTTTGGCCCTCTACAAGAGTTAGGGAATTTTATTATTGCACTGAATGAAACTAAAGTTTCGATGGAAAACTTTAAAACTTTATTAAGTGCACCAAAAGAATTTCGTCCAAAAAATCCAAAACATGTTGGAGCTATTCGATCTTTGCTTTTTAATAATGTAAGTTTTCAACATAAAACAGCAAAATTTAAAGCGGTAGAAAACATTAATTTTGAAATTAAACAAGGCGAAACCGTTGCTTTTGTTGGACCTTCGGGTTCCGGAAAAACAACTCTGGTAAAATTATTAGTGGGATTGTATACACCGGCTGAAGGTCAGGTACTATACAACGAAATTGATTCTACTGATATTGATTTGCTTGATTTAAGAAAACAATTAGGATTCGTTACGCAAGATGCTCAGTTGTTCTCAGGAACGATTCGCGAAAATTTATTGTTTGTAAGACCAAATGCAACAGACGAAGATTTATACGATGCCTTAAAACGTGCAAGTTGCGAGAAATTGTTACAACGCGCCGAAGATGGCCTAAACACTACAATTGGTGAAGGCGGAATAAAAGTTTCCGGTGGCGAAAAACAACGTTTATCAATTGCTCGCGCTATTTTAAGAAATCCAAATTTATTGATTTTCGATGAAGCTACTTCTGCATTGGATTCTATTACCGAAGAAGAAATTAATACTACGATTAGAAATATATCTGACCAAAACAGAATTACAGTTTTAATCGCACACCGATTATCTACTATTCTGCATGCTGATAAAATATTTGTACTTGAACAAGGTAAGATTATTGAATCAGGGAAACATGAAGATTTGATTGTAGAGAAAGGTTTGTATTATGCGATGTGGCGTCAGCAAATTGGGGAAAGAAAGTAATATTTAATCGCGCAAAGACGCAGAGTCGCAAAGTTTTTAAAAGCTTTGCGGCTTTCTTTTATAAATAAGTTTCTATCTCAATATAATAAAAAGAAAAAAATCGTGCAAAGTCGAAAAGTATTTGATTCTGTATCTTTTATAATGTTTTTTAATATTGAGCTAACTTAAAGATTATTAACAATTCTTGTAATACCAAACTTGATTAAAGGCACATTAAAATTTATCAGCAAGCCTAATTTCATTTTTGTGATTTTTAAGTATGTCATAACTTGCTTTGCATGAACCTCTGTTATTTTTTCAATTGATTTAATTTCTAAAATCAATTTGTTCTCAATTATTAAATCAGTTCGAAAACCAATATCGAGTTTAATTTCATCCCAGATAACTGGAAGCGTTTTTTGTCTTTCGACGAATAATCCTTTTTTAGTTAATTCATAATGTAAAATTGCTTCATAAACCGATTCTAATAAACCGGGACCAAGTTTCACATGCATTTTATAACAGATATCAACTACGATAGCTGAAATTTCATTTTCATTCATACTTGCAAAATTAAGTATAAACTTACAAATTTAATTTCGATAAAATAAAAAAAGTCGCAAAGCTTTTAAAAACTTTGCGACTCTTCGTCTTTGCGCGAAATATAAAAAGAACGTTTTGTAAAAATTCTTAAGCCGTTATTTTACAAAATCAACAGCGTGAACTAACGTTTCAGTAATTCCTGTAGCATTTTTTCCTTTTCCGGATGCGAAGAAAGGCTGTCCTCCCCCGTTTCCTTCAATATATTTTCCTAATTCTTTGATAACAGCGTTTGCATTTAAGCTTTTCCCAGCTACTAATTCTTTAGCGATATAACAATGAATATTTGGCAAACCATCTTCTATCGAAGCTAAAAACACAAACGAATCTGGTTTTGAACTTCCTAAAGCCGAAGCTAAATCTTTAGTCGAAGCCATGCTTAAATCTACCTGTTTAGCAAGGAAATTTACTCCGTTTACTTCCTGGAAATCCTTCTCTAATTCTGTTTTTAATGCATTTACTCTTTCTTTTAGTAATTGCTCGATTTGCTTTTTCAATTTAACATTATCATCCTGTAAAGAAGCTACTGATTTTAAAATATCCTGTGGATTTTTTAATGTTTCTTTTATTTCAGATAAAGTATTTTCCTGATTTTGATAGAAATCTTTTACCGCATCGCCTGTAATGGCTTCAATACGACGAATTCCAGCCGCTACTGCACCTTCAGAGATGATTTTGAAATACCAGATTTCTGCTGTGTTTTTCACATGAATTCCTCCGCAAAGTTCTTTACTTTCACCAAATTCAATCATACGGACATTATCGCCGTATTTCTCTCCAAATAAAGCCATTGCACCTTTGTCTAATGCTTCTTTAATTGGGATATTTCTGTGTTCTACTAATTGCAATTGTGCTTCAATTTGTGCATTCACATTTGCTTCTACCTGACGTAATTCATCATCAGAAACTTTAGAAAAATGCGAAAAGTCAAAACGTAAATAGTTCGGGTTTACCAATGAACCTTTTTGCTCTACGTGAGTTCCCAGAAGGTTTCTCAAAGCCAAATGCATTAAATGCGTAGCAGAGTGATTTTTAGAAGTTGAACCTCTTAAATCAGCATTTACTTTTGCCACAAAACCAGCTTCAATATTTTCCGGCAATTGTTTTGCAAAATGCAAAATCAAATTGTTCTCTTTCTTCGTATCAATAATTTCGATCGTTTCGTTTGCAGAAACCAATGTTCCTTTATCACCCACTTGTCCTCCTCCTTCTGGATAAAATGGGGTATTATCTAAAACGATTTGATATAAAATCCCATCTTTTTTAGAATCAACTTTACGAATTCTGGTAATTTTTACATCATTTTCTGTTTTATCATAACCAACGAAAGTTTCTACATTTCCAGGAATCAAAACTGACCAGTCTTCTGTTGAAACTTCTGATGCTGCGCGTGAACGATTTTTTTGTTCCTGCATCGATGCATCAAATTCTGCTTCGTTTAAAGACATTCCTTTTTCTTTCAGGATCAAAGCGGTTAAGTCTTTAGGAAAACCAAAAGTATCGTATAATTCAAATGCTTTTGCACCAGAAACTTCTGATCCCTTAGTTTGAGCAATTACATTATCCAACAATTGTAATCCCTGATCCAGCGTTCTTAAAAAAGAAGCTTCTTCTTCGCGAATTACATTGGTAACCAACTGTTGTTGCGATTTGATTTCCGGGAAAAATTCTCCCATTTGGTTTGCCAGAACTTCTACCAATTTATTAATAAAAGGCTCTTTGGTATTCAAAAATGTAAATCCGTAACGAATTGCACGACGCAAAATTCTGCGTATTACATAACCTGCTCCTGTGTTTGATGGTAATTGACCATCGGCAATTGCAAACGCAACCGCACGAACGTGATCTACTACTACACGAATCGCAATATTGGTTTTATTTTGTTCTTCTGACTCTTCGACTCCGCTCAGAGTGACATCGTTTGGAGTATATTTTAAACCTGTAATTTGTTCTACTTTTTCGATAAGTGGTGTAAAAACATCTGTATCATAATTTGATGTTTTTCCTTGCAAAGCCATACACAAACGCTCAAAACCCATTCCGGTATCTACGTGTTGTGCCGGAAGTTTTTCCAGAGAACCATCAGCTTTACGGTTGAATTCCATAAATACATTATTCCAGATTTCAACAACTTGCGGGTGATCATTGTTTACTAAACTTTTACCAGAAACTAAAGCTTTTTCTTCATCTGAACGTAAATCTACGTGAATTTCAGAACAAGGTCCGCAGGGTCCCTGATCTCCCATTTCCCAGAAATTATCTTTTTTATTTCCAAGGATAATTCGGTCTTCATCAATCAATGTTTTCCAGATATCCCAAGCTTCCTGATCAAAAGGAACATTATCTTCCTTGCTTCCTTCAAAAACAGAAACATAAAGATTCTCTTTCGGGATTTTATAAACTTCGGTCAAAAGTTGCCAAGCCCAATTGATTGCTTCTTTTTTGAAATAATCTCCAAAAGACCAGTTCCCCAACATTTCGAACATCGTATGGTGATACGTATCAAAACCTACATCCTCAAGATCATTATGTTTTCCTGAAACACGAAGACATTTTTGCGTATCGGCTATTCTTTTGCTTTTTGGCGTTCCGTTTCCTAAAAAATATTCTTTGAACTGGGCCATTCCCGAGTTGTTGAACATTAGGGTTGGATCGTCTTTAAGTACAATAGGAGCCGACGGAACGATTAAGTGCCCGTTGCTTTTAAAAAAGTCTAAAAATTGTTTACGTACGTCTTGTGATTTCATGTTATAATTAGAAATGTAATAATGTGATAATTTGATAATCTGTCAATTAGATAATTTACTTCATCTGAAAATATGTTAATGTTATTTTTTTAAGTAGAAACTTACTATTCCAGACAATAAATTTCACTTTAAATACATTATCTAATTATCAAATTGACACATTATCTAATTGTATTTTATTCTTGAAAAAAAACTTAGAACAACTGAAACATTTATTAAATTTGTTCGACTAACTAATTTTACAAGCTGCAAAAATAGGGTATTTTAAAATATGGCGAAAGTAAAATATTATTACGACTCAGAAAATCTGGCTTATACGAAAATAAAAACCAGAAAAAGAATCAAAATCGGTTACGCATTACTGTTTTTGCTGGCTGCTGCACTCTTTGGTTTTTTGGTTTTTGTACTTTTAATCAACACTCCTTACTTTGAAACGCCAAAAGATCGGTTACAAACCCGGGAACTTGAGAATTTGAAGTTACAATATTCTATTCTGAACAAGAAAATGGACGAAATTGATGATGTAACCGCGGCATTAGAAAATAGGGATAACAATATTTACAGGGTTTATTTTAATAAAACCGAAATTCCGGATTCGATTCGTAAAGCAGGTTTTAGAGATTCTAAACGGTATAAAGATTTAGAAGGTTATAACAATTCGCAACTGGTATTAAATACTACGAAAAGAATTGACAGATTATCGAAAGAATTAGCAATTCAGTCAAAATCATTAGATGAAATTTTGAAATTGGCGAGTGTAAAAGGAAACTTACTATTGGCAATTCCTGCCATTCAGCCTGTTCGTAATGAGAATTTAAAACGAATGGCTTCCGGTTTTGGATATCGAACAGATCCTTTTACAAAAGTGCGAAAAATGCATAACGGTATGGATTTTGCTGCTAATACCGGTTCTCCTGTTTATGCTACGGGCGATGGCGTTGTAGAAAGAGCAGATAACTCTGCCTCGGGATTTGGAAATCATGTGGTAATCAGTCATGGTTTTGGATACGAAAGTTTGTATGCCCATTTAAGCAAATACAATTGCAGGGCGGGACAACATGTAAAACGCGGTGATGTAATTGGATACGTAGGAAGTACCGGTAGATCTGAGGGTCCGCATTGTCATTATGAAGTACACAAAGACGGAAAAGTTGTAAATCCGCTGAACTTTTATTACGGAAATATTTCTGCGGTAGAATATGTATTGATTTCGCAAATGGCAAATCAGGAAAATCAGTCATTAGATTAATACTCCAAAAAGTCGTATTTTTGGAATAAAATAGAAAATTAAAAATCATGCATATTGAGCTTTCAAAGGATAAAAGGTATTATAGTATTGGCGAAGTTGCCAGGGCTTTTAATGTCAATGCATCATTGATAAGGTTTTGGGATAGCGAATTTGATATTTTAAAACCTAAAAAGAATGCCAAAGGCAACAGAATGTTTACTCCGGATGATATTACCAACCTACAGTTAATTTATCACCTGGTCAAGGAAAGAGGTTTTACACTTGATGGTGCCAGAACACATTTGAAAGAGGGACAAAAGAAAACATTAGATAAATTCGAAATAATACGTAAATTAGAGACCATAAAAACACAGTTGAACGAAATTAAGAACGAATTATAGTATATTTATTACATTAAAAACAAACTTAAATTAAAACGAATATGAAAAAATGGTTAATCCCCGTAGGAATTATAGTAGTATTAATCGCTATTATTGCTTTTTGGTCAATTGGAATTAAAAATACCGGTTTGCAAAAAAGTCAGGCAGTTAACAAAGAATGGGGAAATGTGAGTACGACTTACCAAAGAAGAAATGACCTTATCGGGAATTTAGTAAACACCGTAAAAGGGGCTGCTGATTTCGAAAAATCAACTTTAACGGCGGTTATCGAAGCTCGTGCAAAAGCTACTTCTGTAACAATCGATCCAAGCAATGTAACTCCGGAACAACTGTCTCAATTTAACCAGGCACAAAGTGGAGTATCTTCTTCTTTGTCAAGATTATTAGTTTCTGTTGAGCAATACCCAACCCTAAAAGCAAACGAAAATTTTCTAAAATTACAGGATGAGTTGGCTAGTACAGAAAATCAAATTTTGACAGCAAGAACCCGTTTTAACGAAGCTGTACAAGATTACAACGGATATGTACTTGCTATCCCAAACAAATGGTTCTTAGATTATAAAGAAAAACCATACTTTGAGGCTGTTGCAGGTGCTGATAAACCGGTTGAAGTAAAATTCTAAAAATATTTCCGATTAATGATTTTAGATTTCAGATAAAACTGAAATCTAAAATCAACAATCTAAACTCTAAAATTATTTCAATGTCAAAAGTAGAAGATTTTTTATCCAAAGAAGAAGAACAAGATATTGTTGAAGCTATTCGCGTAGCCGAAAAAAATACTTCTGGCGAAATTAGAGTACATATAGAACAAACAACTTCTAAAGTTCCTTTTGACAGGGCTTTAGAAGTTTTTCATGAATTAAAAATGCACGAAACCCAACTTCAAAATGGGGTTTTATTTTACTTTGCAGTGGCGGATAAAACTTTTGCCATTTGCGGAGACAAAGGCATAAATGATGTGGTAGCCGCAGATTTTTGGGATTCGACCAAAGAGAAAATGGTAACACAATTTAAATCCGGAAACTTCAAGCAAGGAATCGTTGACGGAATTTTAAGTGCCGGTAATCAATTAAAAACTAATTTTCCGTGGTTTGAAGGTGATACCAACGAATTATCAAACGAAATATCAAAAGGATAAACAATGAAAATTTCCAAAAATAAAATTTCAAATTCTAAAAGAATTTTTCAGTTTACTTTTTTGCTACTAGCATTTCTTACCACCAATTGTATTTTTGCACAATTTACAATTCCGGAGAAACCAAGTCTACAAACTTCAGTATACGATTATGCCAACATTCTAAGTGCGTCTGAAAAAGCACAACTGGAAGAAAAGCTAATTCGATATTCCGATTCTACCACAACTCAAATTGTCGTGATCACGATCGAAAGCTTAAAAGGTGAAGATGTTAGCCAACTGGCCACAAAATGGGGACAAACCTGGGGAATTGGCGGAACAAAACAAGATGACAATGGCGTTATTATTTTACTCGCAAAAAATGAGAAAAAAATAGCCATAAATCCCGGATACGGAGTCGAAGATCGTCTGACTGCCGGAATTGGCGGAACAATAATCAGAAATATTATTATTCCTGAATTTAAAGCAGGAAGTTTTTACAATGGGCTTGACAAAGGAACAGATGCTATAATTGATGTTTTTAAAGGCAAGTTTAAAGGGGAACGCAAGCAAACCAAAGGAAATAATTTTCCGATACTGCCCTTTATTGTAATTGTTGTAATTGTATTAATTTTACTGTCTCGAAACAAAGGCGGTGGAGGCAATTCTGGCAACAATAGCGGCGGTGGTCCAAGCCTTCTTGACGTAATCCTGTTAAGTAGTCTTGGCAGAAGTGGCGGAAGCGGATTTGGCGGAGGTTTTGGCGGCGGATCATCTGGCGGAGGCGGTGGCTTTGGCGGTGGTTTTGGTGGTGGCGGATTCTCTGGCGGAGGTTCCAGCGGAGGCTGGTAAGTTTCAGTTTTCAGTCGCAGTTTTCATTTTTTTGTTTCAGGTTTTGTTTAGTTTTACATTCTAAACTAAAAATTTATAATTCATAATTTACAATTAATAATTAAAAAACAGATGTTATCACATAAAGCAAAATACGCCCTTAAGGCCTTACTTTATTTAGCAGAACAAGACGAAAATCACATTTCCAGAACGATAGAAATTGCTGATGGCGCCAATATTCCTAAAAAGTTTTTAGAACAAATTCTATTAGATCTAAAACGTGGACGTTTTGTGAGTAGTAAGCAAGGAAAATTTGGCGGATATTATTTGATACGCTCCAAAAATGATATTACTCTGGCAGAAATTCACCGTTTATTCGACGGTGCAATTGCGCTTTTACCCTGTGCTTCGTTAAACTTCTACGAACCATGCTCAGATTGTAAAACTGAGGAAGAATGCAGCTTAAGACATGGCTTAATGATCATTCGAGATGAAACTCTTAAAGCGATGCAAGGCATCACAATCGCCTCACTGGTAAAGAAATAAAAAAATATTTTCTAATTCCTAGTAAATCTATAGAATTTACATATATTTGCAAAAAAAATCAACAAACCAATTTACAAAATTTTAACCACATGAAAGTAAATTACAATCGATCGGGTGTATCTAAAAACCTTTTGCAAAAAAATCAAAATAGTCAATTCACAACCGTAAAAAACAATTCTTCTATGATGTGTATGTGCTGGTAAAAAAAATTTAATTTAAATTCTACTAATCACATATACTTACTATAAAAATGAAAAATTCTATAAAAAATATATTTACAATTCTATCTGTTTTAACTTTCTCAATATCATTTGCACAAAACATCGAAGGTGTAGTTAAAACCAGCGAAAACATACCACTAGAAGCTGCAAACGTTGTTATAAAAGGAACGACTTCTAACACTACTACAGATAATAACGGAAAATTTAGTATCGACAGTAAAGGGAAACTTCCTGTAACACTTTTGATTCAATATGTAGGATACAAAACTACAGAAGTAGAACTTACTGCTCTACCATCGACCCCGCTACAATTAACAATTAAGGAAGAAAACGAACTTATAGAAGTTGTAGTTTCTTCCCGACGCCGAATCGAAAAAGTTCAGGATGTGCCTATTGCGATATCCGTTATTACTGGTAAACAAGCAGAACAAACAGGAGCTTTTAATGTTAACCGTATCAAGGAACTGGTTCCGTCCGTACAGCTTTATTCCTCAAACCCAAGAAATACAGGAATCAACATTCGTAGTCTTGGTTCTCCTTTTGGGCTTACTAATGACGGTATCGATCCCGGAGTTGGTTTTTATGTAGATGGTGTTTATTATGCTCGTCCGGCAGCAACTACATTAGACTTTATTGATGTTGAACAAATCGAGGTATTGCGCGGACCACAAGGTTCATTGTTTGGTAAAAACACCACTTCAGGAGCGTTTAATATTACTACCCGTAAGCCTAGTTTTACCTCAGGTGCAGATTTTGAAGTAAGTTACGGAAACTATAATTTCTTGCAAGCCAAAGCATCTGTAACGGGAGCTTTAGGAAAAAAAGTTGCAGGTCGTTTATCCTTTTCAGGTACACAACGTGATGGTTTAATTGATAATGTTGCAACAGGAAGACCTACAAATACATTGAACAATCAGGGAATTAGAGGTCAGTTACTTTGGACACCTACTGTAAATACCAATATTATTTTGGCTGCAGATATTACAACACAACGTCCGGACGGGTATGCACAGGTTGTTGCAGGGGTTGCTCCTACACAAAGACCTGCTTATCGCCAGTTTGATGCTATTATTAAAGATTTCAATTATCAACTGCCTAGTTTAAATGCTTTTGACCGTAAAATCGATCATGATACTCCATGGCGTTCGGGACAGGATATGGGTGGTATCTCTCTAAACATTGATACCAAAATTGGTTCAGGAACACTTACCTCAACAACTGCTTGGCGTTTTTGGAACTGGGATCCATCAAATGACAGAGATTTTACAGGACTACAGGTATTGGCATTATCTCAAAACCCAACAAGACAAACACAATTTACACAAGAAGTACGTTATGCAGGTCAGCTTACCTCTAAAATAAGTGGTGTAGTAGGCGCGTTTTTTATCGACCAGACTTCTCAAACAGATGGTACAGAAGAATCCGGTAATGCACAGTGGAGATTTGCACAAAGTACTACCAGTGCCTTATGGAAAACTCCGGGTCTTTTTGAAGGATACGGAATTAAAACTGATGCAAATATAAGATCATCAAGTGCTGCGGTATTTGGTCAAATTGATTGGGCTGTGACGGATCGTTTGCATATTTTACCGGGTTTGAGATATAATTTCGACAAAAAAGATGCACATTATGCGCGTACTACATACGGAGGACTTCAAACTACTGATCCGGCATTGCTTGCTTTAAAAAAATTGGTTTATTCTGATCAGGCTTTTGACTCCAGTACTGATAATACTGATTTTTCAGGAAACATTACGGTGTCTTATAAAGCTTCGGACAGAATTAATGCTTATGCTACTTATGCAAAAAGTTACAAACCGGTTGGTGTAAATGTTGCAGGACTTCCAACAGATTCAAAAGGATTGCCTTTACTTGATCTTGCGGTAATCAAGCCGGAAAAAGTAAACCATTATGAAATTGGAGTAAAAACGTCGCCTTTTAAAAACTCCGTTTTTAACCTGACTTTCTTTAATACAGACATCAAAGATTTTCAAACGAACGTTCAGGCTGCTGAGTTGGGTGTAAATCGTGGATATCTTGCCAATGCTGATAAAGTACGTGTACGAGGTGCTGAACTTGATGCAAGTTTTGTTGTAAGTGAGCATTTGACTATAAATGGTGCTGCCACTTATACAGATGGTAAGTATGTAAAATTTACAAATGCACCACTTCCATTAGAAGAAACCGGAGCTCCGGTAGCGTTCAAGGATGTTTCAGGAACTGAATTACCAGGTGCTTCAAAATGGGCAGGATCTTTAGGAGGTGAACTTTCTAATCATGCAAAATTCTTTGGAAACTCAGGAAAAGCTTTTATAGCTCTTGATTCTTATGCTCGTTCTGAATTTTCATCAAGCCCATCGGCTTCAAAATACCTAGTTGTTCCCGGTTATGCTATTTTTAATGCTCGTTTAGGTTTCCGTGCTTCTCAGGGTTTATCGATTCACTTTTGGGGACGTAACCTTCTGAATAAAGATTACTACGAGCAATTATTGCCTGCAGGTGGAAATACAGGTCAATATGCTGGCGTTATAGGTGATCAAAGAACTTATGGTATAACTTTAAAATATTCGTTGTAAATACAATTCGTTAATCTAAATACATTAAACGAGATAGGTTTTTAAATCTATCTCGTTTTTTTATTGCAGATTTTTTTCTGAGATGTGAGATTATTAAAATTTGCGAAAGCCATTGCAAACTCTTCTTTTTTTTCTTCCAGCTAAACAGGAGCCCATTCAATTTTGAAATTCAATAATAATAATAATAAAAGACGTACTGCTGTGCGCCTCTACGTTAAAACCTTTGCGCCTTTGTAACTCTGCATCTTTGAACCTTTTTTACTCTCTTTGCCTTCTCTTCCCTCCTTTTTCGGTACCGGCAAAATTTCCAATTTTATAGGCTACTGAAAACATTACATAACGCTTAAGAACGGTGTTTTCTTCATCGCGTATCGAAGTTGCCGAGATCGTTCTTGTAGCACTCTGATTCTGGTTTAGAACATCGTAAACTTTTATTTTTGCATATACTTTTTTATCAAAAAAACCATACGACAAACTGGTATTCCAGAGGTAGAAATCTTTCTTGAAATCATCAGAAATATTAGAGTTGTAGGTATATCCGAAATCATTTCCAAAAATAAAATTTGCAGGCCAGTAACTTGTCGTTTGCAAATTGATTCTGTGTACTACATTTGAACTTGCGTCGCGCGTGTAGTTCTCGTATTGGGTTTCATTGTAAGTTAAACTATAGGACGGCGAAACGCTAAGCAATTCTCCATACTCATAAGTCAGGTAAAGTTTGGGGGTTATTGCTGCTGACTTTGCATTGTACAAAACGGCATTGGTAAACCCTTTATCAAAAGAGTAACTACCATTTATCCCTAAACCGTATCTTAAAACATGTGCATCTTTTTTTATAGATTGGTTCCAATTTCCGCCAACAGACGCAATATAAGTTCCTGATATATTGGCATAAGTGGTTGTTCTTTTCCCGCTATCGTCATAAATTGAAGTCGAAACCACATCGTTGTTATAGTAATCTGCTTTTACAAACATACTGTAACCTGATCTGGTACGAAAATCAAAGTTTTTAAAATCGATACCTGCACTATTCTTTTCGATAGGATTTAGATTTGGGTTCCCGATCACGGTATTCAATGGGTTTGTCAAATTTAAAACCGGCAATAGTTGGGTTGCGCTGGGAAGTGCGTTTGAATAATCGTATTTTAAAGTCAGATTTTTAGAGCGACTAAATTTATATCGCATTTGAGCACTTGCAAAAGGCAAAGCATATTTTTTATTCAAATCAGTCGAATTGCCTAAATACAAAGAGTGATTGTCATAATCAACAATAGACGTCTTTGTATTCAGGTTAATTGTGTATTTATTTTTTTGCAAAGTAATCCCCATTTTCGGACTAACAGAATTCTGAGTAGAAGTAATATAGTTTGTCAGCGATTCGTTTAAGTCTGAATAAGAATCAGTATTCGAATCAAAATTATATGTTTTTTGATCGTTTATGGTTTTTGTCCAGTTAAAATCTGAACCAAATCTTATTCGTAACGAATCTGTGATAGGTTCTGTATACTCAAGATCTGCCGAGTAAATATCTGAGCTGGTATTATTTTTACTGTTTTGATTTCTCTCATCATTTGGTTTGTTATCCTGATAGAAAATAGTTTCTGAGAGGTTAAGCGCATTTGCATCGCTTCTTGTATTGTTGTTATCAAAAACAAAACTTAGATTACGGGCCTTTTTTTCGAATGTTTTATTAAAATTGATCGTATTGGCAAAATTGGTACTTGTGTTTTCATTTTTTGATTCTGAAGTACTTTCGTTCAAAGCCTGCCCATTTTCATCCTCAGAAGATGTCGAAGAGTTTGATGTACTGTTTGATCGCGTTTGATTGAATCTTGGCGTAATAAAAAGTCGTGTACTTGGATTAATTTTATATTCTAATTCTAAGTTTACTTTGTTACCTGTGTTTTCATTTCTGGTTTTAGAATCTGATGAAGTTAAAATATTTCCTGTTGGCAAAAAATTAGTCTGGTTCGACTTGCTTTCGTTATTATTAATGGTGTTTGAAAAATTATAACTACTCGAAACATCAAAATCTTTAGTCCAGGCATCAGAATAGTTAATTCCTGCCAGATTAGATTGTGTAATTCCTTTGCCTCCTCCTGAGCTTTGACTGCTTGTCTTGCTATTTCTTCCTCCGCTCATATTATCAAATACATCATCCATCGAAAATCCTGTAGAATTGATGTTATTAGACGAAGCCAGAATACTTATTTTTTGCTGATCTTTAAAAAAATTCATGATCAGGCTACTTTCGTATCGATCATCAGAGCCATATCCGCCAAGTACTTTACCAAAAAATCCTTTATTTTTCTTTTCGTCAATGGTTAGATTTATACTCGAATAATCTGATGTCGATTCCTGCTTTGCGAGTTCTTCTTTCTTGGTTTTAAAATCTGAAACCTGAACTTTTTTTATAATTTCTGCGGGCAAATTTTTTAAGATCAAAGCACCATCTCTATCAAAAAAAGTTTTACCGTTTACTAAAAACTGTGTAACTTCCCTTCCGTTCACGGTAACTTTACCATCATTATCAACATCAACACCTGGCAATTGTTTCAGCAAAGCCTCGACATTTGCATCGGGACGAACTTTATACGAAGAGGCATTAAATTCTAAAGTATCTTTTTTGATTGTAATGGGTGGAGCTTCACTTTTGATTACTACATTATCTAAAGCATTTACGCTTTCGAGCAAATATAATTTACCAAAATCCTTGCTTTCCATAAGTCCTTTTTGTTCTTCAACCAAGGGCTGATATCCCATATAATTTACTTTCAGAAAAACGGGTTTATCTATCTTTTTAGTATTTATTCTAAAGACACCATTTTTATCCGTCGTTGCATATTCTATTACTGTAGAATCTTTGACAGTAGAAAAATAAACGGTTGCCATTTCCATCGGAAGTTGTGTATTAATATCCACAACGGTTCCTCTAAGAACAATGTCATTCTGGGCATTGGCCGCCGAATAACAAAAAAGGAAAAGCACTAAAAAAGAGAAAAATTTGGTCATAAGATGGTTCGTTAGAAACAGTAAGACTCTAAAAGAGCCAAAAGGTTTATTGTAAATCCAACATTTATTCAAATAGCATGCCACTAACCTCAGCCTAAAAAACTACAATTAAAAAAGGGCATAAAAAAAGTCCTCATTATGAGGACTTTTAATTTTATTTTTCTCTGATATAGATATCGATTGGTACTCCTGAAAAGTCCCAATTTTCTCTAATCTTATTTTCAAGATATCTCTTATATGGTTCTTTAACGTATTGTGGCATATTAGCAAAAAACACAAACTGAGGTGTTAGGGTTGGTAACTGCATGCAATATTTAATTTTTACATATTTTCCTTTTGTTGCCGGTGGCGGATATGCTTCGATCACCTTTAACATAAATTCATTAAACTTAGAGGTTGGGATTCTTTGTTTTCTATTTTCGAAAACCTGAACGGTAGCTTCTAATGCTTTTAATAAACGTTGTTTGGTTAAAGCCGAAACGAACAAAATAGGCACATCAGTAAAAGGCATTAATTCTTCTCTGATTTTAGCTTCGTAATCACGGGTCGACATAGTATCTTTTTCGACCAAATCCCATTTGTTTACCAGGATTACAACACCTTTACGGTTTTTCTCTGCCAACCAAAAAATACTTTGATCCTGACCTTCAAATCCACGGGTAGCATCAATAATCAAGATACAGATATCTGCATGCTCAATTGCACGAACAGAACGCATTACGGAGTAAAACTCTAAATCTTCCTTTACTTTGGCTTTACGACGGATTCCCGCAGTATCAACCAAATTAAATTCAAAACCAAAACGGTCAAATTTTGTATCAATTGCATCACGTGTAGTTCCTGCAATATCTGTAACCATGAAACGTTCTTTGCCAATTAAGGCATTGATAAAACTAGATTTACCAGCATTAGGACGTCCTACAACAGCAAAACGAGGTAAAACTACTTCTTCCTGAACTGGTTCTGGTTTTACCGGAAAAGATTCGATCAAAGCATCTAATAAATCTCCTGTTCCACTTCCTGAAATACTTGCAAACGTATAATATTCTCCTAAACCAAGGTTATAAAACTCAATCGCATCTTTCTCACGCATGGCATTATCTACCTTATTAACGGCCAATAAAACTGGCTTAGTCACTTTGCGCAATAAACGGGCAACGATGTCATCCATAGGTGTAATTCCTTCCTCAACATCAACCACAAAAATAATAACATCAGCCTCATCAATAGCTAATTCTACTTGTTTGCGGATTTCTCCTTCAAAAACGTCATCAGAACCGCGAACGTATCCGCCGGTATCAATCACCGAAAATTCTTTTCCGTTCCACTCGCTTTTACCGTAGTTTCTATCTCTGGTAACTCCAGAAACCGAATCTACAATAGCTTCTCTTCTTTGTATCAGCCTATTAAAAAGGGTTGATTTCCCTACATTAGGTCTTCCTACTATCGCAACAATGTTATTCATTTTTGTAAATTTTAGATTTCAGATTTTAGATTTCAGATTTTTAGTTTCCTAAAAACCTAATCACTTGTAATCCAAAATGCTTTATTTTAATTTTTTGCAAAGGTAGTTAAAAAAGTGGCTAAGTTGCTAAGTTTCTAAGTACCTATGTTTTTATATTTTTCAGGAGCTATTTCCTGCTATTCGTTTCAATCTTTTGTTCCGCTAAAAAAGCGTCACAAAAGGATTTTCACTTCTATCAGGGCTAGGGCTTCAGGGTTACAAGAACTTCAGTCAATATCAAAAATCACAATTTTGTATTATCTAAAAATCCTTTTATTAACCTGATTACAAACCTTTAACCTTCTTGATTTTCAATAATTGTTTTTCAATTATTTACACTTTTCATAAATATATTGAGGTCTTGCCCCCATTCTGTAAGAACTAAAATCACCTTTATTAGATAATTTCAAAGTAAATCCTTCCTCTTCATCTGAATTAAAAAACTTAATATCGCGAATTTTGATTTTTCCTGAAATAACAGCTACAGGACCTATCTTATAGTTACTAAACTGAAAAGGTTTATCGCCAAAATCATAATATATAAGTTCTTTTTTATCAAAATCAATATATGCCTTATTCTCTACGTCACAAAACTTTCTATTGTTTAATAAAAACTCTTCGACTTGCTCTTCTGTATCTATAGGCACAAACTCTTTTTCCTGATCTGTGTATAAAACATCCTCTACAGCATCCTGAGTAATCCCAACCAAATATTTATTGTTTTTGTAAATACTAAAATACAATGTCAAAACCCTGCTTTTATCTATAGACATTACATCGGCTCTGTAATTACATATTTTTTCGAGTTGACGAAATGGTTTTTTATCTTCATTCGACCGATTACTGTACGTATCATCAAAATCATCCAGACGAAATTTATTTTGATAGTTCGCATAATAAAAACCGGTCTTTTCAAATTCTCCATCGCCCAGATATTTAGGAAATTTTCCAAATTCTACATTCTCATAGATTTTAAAATTAAACCATTCAATCCAATCATCAATTCGATCAGAAAAGCTTAAAATAGGATAATATCCATCTTTAACAAATATTGCTAATCCATTAGTTTTATTTACGAATTGATTAATATTTGAAGCTTTATTGGTGCTAAATTGTTTTATGAATTTGCTTAAAAACAATTTGACATCAGCATCAGAGCAGGCTGTTGTGTCAAAAGGAACTGATTCTTTTTTTTGAATCAACTCTGTCTTTTTAAGAACAGGTTTAGATACAACCGTTTTCTCTTTTGAACTAAAAAAGTAATTTATACCCACAATCAATATAAGTCCGCAACATATTGGTATTGAATACTTCGTCGAAACTTGCATAAATTACTTTTTAATCTTTTGAAAAAAATTATTGATTATATCCAAAACGTTTCAACATATTAGCGTTGCTTCTCCAGTTTTTGTTCACTTTTACAACTAGTTCAATGTGAATTTGTTTTCCGAAGAATTTCTCCAGATCGGCACGGGCTTCCATACCTACTTTTTTCAAAGCTGCACCTTTATGCCCAATGATGATTCCTTTTTGAGTTTCGCGTTCTACCATAATGATCGAACGGATTCTGATAATAGCGTCATCTTCAAAAAACTCTTCTGTAACAATTTCAACTGCATACGGAATCTCCTTACTGTAGTTCAACAAGATTTTTTCACGGATTGTTTCGTTTACGAAAAAACGTTCCGGCTTGTCTGTCAATTGATCTTTTGGATAATATGCAGGAGATTCTGGAAGTAATGCAATGATACGTCCAAAAACTTCCGGTACATTAAAATTCTGTAAAGCCGAGATTGGGAAAATTTCAGCATTTGGCACTTTTGCTGTCCAGAATGCTACTTGTTCTTCTAATTGTTCCTGATTTGAGTTGTCGATTTTATTCAACAACAACAAAACCGGAATTTTGGCGTGGATAATTTTATTAAAGAAAGCTTCATCTTTTAAGTCCTGCTCTCCTATTTCGACCATATAAACCAAGATATCAGCATCTTCAAAAGCCGATTTTACAAAGTTCATCATCGATTCCTGCATTTCATAGGCTGGTTTGATGATTCCGGGAGTATCCGATAATATAAGTTGAAAATCTTCGCCATTCACGATTCCAAGAATACGGTGACGAGTTGTTTGTGCTTTTGATGTAATGATTGATAATCTTTCTCCAACAAAGGCGTTCATCAATGTTGATTTTCCAACGTTTGGATTCCCGATGATGTTTACAAAACCTGCTTTATGTGACATTTGTGTATTATTTAATTTGCAAAGGTAGTCATATCAACTCAATACAGAAAATAAAACATTTTTTAAAGTTTTCGTTGGATTTCTAGAAAATCGGCGTATCTTTGCACCCGAAACATCGCGGGATAGAGCAGTAGGCAGCTCGTCGGGCTCATAACCCGAAGGTCACAGGTTCGAGTCCTGTTCCCGCTACTACATGGGACAAAGA
>NZ_MUGS01000043.1 GCF_002222055.1 Flavobacterium araucananum | reverse complement strand
TATAAAGCAAAAAAAAGTCCCACATTGCTGTGGGACTTTCTATATTTAGAAAAACGTAAGAATTATTTTTTCTCTGTTTTTTCCATTTTAGCTTTCAATGCAGCTAATACATCATTGTTATCTCCTAAAGTTGCAGCTGGTGCATTTGTAGATGAGTTAGATGAAGTATTTTCAGTTGCAGTTTTCACATTTTTCTCTTCTTCTTCACGGAAGATAGCAGTGTGAGAAGCAACTACTCTTTTGAATTCTTTGTTAAATTCAATTACTTTGAAATCAGCAGTATCCCCTTTTTTCAATTTCTTTCCGTCTTCTTTTTCAAGGTGACGAGTAGGAATGAAAGCAACGATATCATCTCCGAATTCTACAGTAGCTCCTTTGTCAACGATTTCAGAAATTTCACCATTGTGGATAGTTCCTACAGCGAAAGAATCTTCGTATTGATCCCAAGGATTAGCAGTAGTTTGTTTATGACCTAAAGATAATTTACGTCCTTCAACATCTAATTCTAATACTACTACATCAAGTTTTTCACCAACATTTACAAACTCAGATGGGTGTTTGATTTTCTTAGTCCAAGATAAGTCAGAGATGTAAATTAATCCATCAATTCCTTCTTCTAATTCTACGAAAATACCAAAGTTTGTAAAGTTTCTAACGATACCTGTATGTTTAGAACCTACCGGGTATTTAGAAGTAATATCAGTCCATGGATCCTGAGTCAATTGTTTGATACCTAATGACATTTTACGGTCATCTCTATCTAAAGTTAAGATAACAGCCTCAACAACATCTCCAACTTTTACGAAATCCTGAGCAGAACGTAAATGTGTAGACCATGACATTTCAGAAACGTGGATTAAACCTTCAACACCTTCTGCAACTTCGATAAATGCACCGTAATCAGCGATTACAACTACTTTACCTTTTACTTTATCACCAATAGTTAAATTAGCATCTAAAGCATCCCATGGGTGAGCGTTTAATTGTTTCAATCCTAATTGAATTCTTGTTTTCTCATCATCGAAATCAAGGATTACAACGTTTAATTTTTGGTCTAATTCAAGAACTTCACTTGGGTGGTTAATACGACTCCAAGAAAGGTCAGTAATGTGAATTAATCCATCAACACCACCTAAGTCAATAAACACACCATAAGAAGTAATGTTTTTAACAACACCTTCTAATACTTGTCCTTTTTGTAATTGACCGATGATTTCTTTTTTCTGTACTTCGATATCAGCTTCGATAAGCGCTTTATGAGATACAACAACGTTTTTGAATTCGTGGTTAATTTTTACCACTTTGAATTCCATCATTTTGTTTACATATACATCGTAGTCTCTAATTGGCTTAACGTCAATTTGAGATCCTGGTAAGAAAGCTTCAATTCCAAAAACGTCAACGATCATACCACCTTTAGTTCTGCATTTTACAAAACCATTAACGATTTCTCCTGTTTCGTTTGCAGAAATAACTCTATCCCATGATTTAATAGTACGTGCTTTTCTGTGAGATAATACTAATTGACCTGTTTTGTCCTCACGGATGTCGATTAATACTTCTACTTTATCACCAACTTTTAAGTTTGGGTTGTAACGGAATTCGTTTAAAGAAATAACACCTTCCGATTTTGCGTTGATATCAACGATTACGTCTCTATCTGTAATTCTAACAACTACACCTTCTACTACTTCTTCTTGATCTGTAGCGATGAAAGTTTTTGATACTAAGTCTTCGAATTCTTGTAAGTTTTTCTCATCTACTGCATCGATACCTTCTTCGAAGTTATGCCAGTTAAAATTTGCTAAAAACTCTTCTTGTGATTTTAATTGTTCAGACATGCTGATAAAAAATTTGTATTCTGTTTTTCTCGAGTTTCTTAAAGTGATAGAAAAAACAGAAGTTGTTTTACATAAATAGTTGATACCTAATGGAAACTCTTCTCTACCAAAAGGTTTGCAAAATTAATACATTTATTTGTAATAGCAAAACAATTCTATATCATTATCACTCTATTGTTCAGGAGCAGAAGATTTCCTGTTTTTAAAGACCTTAAGTCCCGCTTTCGCTCCTATCTTTTATGCACGCCGCGGCGGACATAAAAGGATAACCGCTCTATCGGGGCTACATTAGAAGTTTTGTACTTTTAAGTATCTTATTACAACAAACTCAATAGTCCTCGGAGCCTCGGGATAAAAACTTTTAGGTTTACTACTCGCGGCTATCTTTGTCAAAGTTTTAAACCAAGAGTGTAGGGAACTTTTATAAAAGCTCAATTTTAAAGTTAATCTGTGCATTTTTGTCAATTCGACGGAGGAGACTCTAGCAATAGCACTATAGATTTTTCCTTAACTTAATGAGATTGAGCTATCGGGAGCTAAGATTTACGCAAAGGTTCGCAAAGATTAATTTATAGCTTTGCGAACCTTTTTGCATATAATATTACAAGCATTGCCCGAGGTTTCAACCTTGGGGCGCAATATCTGATCGCATATACTTTGTGTCCCAAGCTTGAAACCTTGGGCTAGGTTTTAAATACGATTATAATTTTAGAGTTTAAAACCAAGGCTGTAAGGAACTTTGGTTTTAAACTTTGACAAAGATTTGAAACCTTGTTCTATCTTTGTCAAAGGTTTAGGATACTTGTAAGATCTTATCTTCAATTTTTACATTAAAACTTATTTCAGCCTTTAATGCTTTAAAAACTTTAATTATAGTATCAATTGTTGCACTATTAGTACTGCTTTCTAATTTAGATATCTGAGCTTTTTTAACTCCAATTAATTCTCCTAATTGTTCTTGAGTAAGATTCCTTTCTTTTCTTGCAGTTTTAATCATTTTCCCCAAAATATCCATATTAAGTTCATATTCATATTGATCTCTTTCAGGTGTGCCTATTTTCCCAATAACTTCATCTTTCATTTCAGAAAGCGAATACGATTTCATTTCATTTTTGGTCATAATTTCATTTTGTTTTACTTTCAAAATATTTCACGTGTTTACCTATAGCAAAAACACCACAAAAGTTTCTAAATTTAGAAACTTTTGTGGTGTTTTTTATTTTTATAATACTATCTAATCTTTTCTTTATCTGATTTAAAGAAAGATTATATATGTTTTTATTCTTTAATGACTCAAATTCTCAATCTCTTTCGGATCATGTTTATGTTTAAATAAAACAGCAAAAGCAATTGCAATAACCAAAGCATAAGCGGCGAATGACAGCCAGATTGTATGCCAGTCTTTCATCAAAATTGGATTTGTAAAAATTCCGTCTGTAGAAATTGTATTTCCCTGACCTTTTACAAAATCCAGCATTTTTGAATTTGAAGCATCCGTTTGTAAAAATCCGGCCAATTCAGTTGTATTGTGAAATGATTTTGTAAAGAAACGATCAATTGCCCAACCAGAAGTTAAACTTCCTAAAACCGCTCCCACTCCATTGGTCATCATCATGAATAAACCTTGTGCAGATGAACGTATTTTAGAATCGGTATTACTTTCTACGAATAATGAACCTGAGATATTAAAGAAATCAAATGCCATTCCGTAAACGATACACGACATAATAATCATCCATAAACCACCAACAGGGTCTCCAAAAGCAAATAATCCAAAACGTAAAACCCAAGCCAGCATACTGATCAACATTACTTGCTTGATTCCAAAACGTCTTAAGAAAAACGGAATAGCCAAAATAAATAAGGTTTCTGATACCTGAGAAATTGACATTATAATAGTCGAATACTGAATCACAAATGAATCTGCATATTTAGGAAAATGTTTGAACTCATCAAGAAACACATCTCCATAGGCATTTGTTAATTGCAAAGCACCTCCTAAAAACATAGAAAACACAAAAAACAAAGCCATTTTATAATTTCCAAACAACTTGAAGGCCTCTAAGCCTAATGTTTCAGTTAAAGAAGCATCTTCTTTAGTCAAACGTTGTGGTTCGCATTTTGGTAACGTAAAAGCATAAATACCAAGGATCAAGGCTCCAACTCCTGCAATATAAAACTGATATTCAGTAGCTTTACTTCCACTTAGATTAGTAATCCACATGGCTGCAATAAAACCAATAGTTCCCCAAACACGAATGGGCGGGAAATCTTTTACGATATTTTTATTATTTAATTTTAACGAAGTATACGAAATCGAGTTACTTAGAGCAATAGTGGGCATATAACAACACATTGCGGCAAACATTACATATATAAAATTATCCGGCGTAGTGACATGTGCAATACCAAATAAAACTACTGCATAAAGTATATGCAAAAAGCCATACAATTTTTCTGCGTTTACCCATCTGTCGGCAATAATTCCCGTAAGTGTAGGCATGAATAAAGAAGCAATTCCCATGGTTCCGAAAACGAGACCAAACTGAGTTCCTTCCCAATTTTTAGTTCCAAACCAATAATTCCCAATTGTTATAAGCCAGGCTCCCCAAACAAAGAATTGAAGAAAGCTCATTATAATCAACCTGTTTTTAATTCCCATAAGATGAAATTGTCTTTAAAATATAAATGAAGCGGTAAAACTACCATTAAAATAAATAATCTACAAAATTTAATTCGTTTTAATAACTTCATTTACCAATTCTAATACAGCAGCAAACTGTTCCTCTCTATTTAAGTAAGAATTATCAATTTCTACAGCATCATCAGCGATCACCAAAGGCGAATCTTCCCGGTGTGTATCGATATAATCTCTTTCGACTACATTTTTTAAAACCTCTTCATAAGAAACATTATCCCCTTTTTGCTGTAATTCATCAAAACGTCTTTGCGCACGTGTTTCAGCACTTGCTGTCATGAAAATTTTCAATTCAGCAGCAGGAAAAACAACAGTCCCTATATCCCTGCCATCCATAACGATAGCTTTATTTTTTCCCATTTCCTGTTGCTGTTCTACTAATTTAGAACGTACTTCTGAAACTTCGGCAACTTTACTAACAAAGTTAGAAACTTCGATAGTTCTAATTTGTTTTTCGACATTCTCGCTATTCAGATACATTTCGGCAAAACCCAAATCAGTATTAAATTTAAATTCCAGTACAATTTTTGGTAAACTATCAATCAAAGCTTTTTTATCAAAAAAATCAGCTCCAATAAACTTATTCTGCATAGCAAAATATGCCACTGCGCGGTACATTGCTCCGGTATCTACATAAACATATTCTAACTCTTTTGCCAATTGTTTTGCCAAAGTGCTTTTTCCTGTTGAGGAGTATCCATCAATTGCAACGGTAATTTTTTTCATTTTTTATTTTAATTTATTGTGGTGGCACTTAAGGCTCTTTTATGTAAGACGAAAAGAAAATTTAAAACAAACACAAAAAAAATTATCAGTAAAAAAATATTTACTGATAATAATATCATTCAATGTAAAGTTTGATTTTATTGCTGTTAACTATCTTTATTTAATAGTAAATATCTAAGATAATATTTGATTTTGAAGTATCAATATATTTTTCAATTCTTTTAAAGAATTGCTCGTTTACCATTGGGCATCCATGACTATTGCTAATATAATAATCCTGCTCTTCATAAGGTACTGCAGAATAATAATGTAAAACTATAGCTCTCGATAAAGCATTATTATTGGTTTCATCTAAGCCACTTAATCGATATGCTTTACCAAAAATTCCTTTGTAATTTTTTCCGATCGCATATCTTCCTAATGCTGTACAATTAGAATTGGCAGAGTTACTAAATTTCAAGCTGCCTTTTACTCCTGTTTCTGATCCAGATCCGTGGGCCACTAATCCCTGATCGAGAATTTTATTGTTTACTAAGTCATAAACAAAAAAACGATTTTTGCCGGATGGTATTCTCATGTCGACAAAAAAAGCAATCTTAGTATTGTATTTAGGATCAATACTAATCATATTTCTTATTTCACTAACTCTGGTATTCATTCTTTCTACTTCCAGAGTGGTCATAGCTTCTTCTTTATAGTAGTGTTTTGAACCCGTTAAAACCCCTACAGTCATAAACAAAAACAAACTGAATATTTTCATATAATTATTGAAAATTTAAAATTAGACCAAAAAGACTTGTATTTGCTGCCAATGTATATCTTGAATACGAATAATTAAATTTTAACTTATTCATTTTTAATCCAAACCCTAATGAAACTCCTGAAAAATTACGTTGCTCATCAACTCTCAATTCTTCACCTCTTCTAAAATTATATCCTAAACGTATATTAAATGCTTTTTTTGGAAAAAGCTCCACACCCAAAACAACATGTCGCAAAGCATTATTTACAAACGAAACTTTCTCTTCACTTGTTGAACCGTCTATGTTGGTTCCTCCACGAACAGGGTTCGAAAAAGAGATATTCCATTGTTGCAAATTCTCTAAAGAAAAATGCCAGCGAATGGGTACGTGCTCTAATTCTTGCGAAGCCCCCGCAATGATTTCAAATGGTAATTTTTCCTGTATTCCTGAGTATGTTGTAAACTGTGTACCAATATTACGAATTACCAGCGCCAAATTTACATCATTTTTTTCAATTATATACAAAAAGCCTAAATCAATTGCACCTCCAATAGAATTATAACTTTCTAAGGTTGAAGTTATTAACTTTACATTTGTACCAACATGTATGTCTGTATAAGGTATATTATATGCGTAACCTAATGATAGCGCGCCTTCGCTTCCTGTAAAATCTGATGTTGCCTGACCATTTTCGTCATAACCTTCAAATGAGCCATAGTTTACATAACTTACTCCGGCATAGAATGTTTGCACATGCCTGTCGTAAGTATAAGCATAAGAAGCAGTTCCATAAGAAGCTTCTCCGTAATAACTACCATAATTCATCGCCAGGTGATTGTCCATATCTTCGTTTAAAGCTGCTGGATTAGACATAACCTGATTGACATCTTCATCATAAATCGTTATATTTTTGCCTCCTAACGCTGCTTGCCTGGGAGAAGTCGTCAAATTAAGAAATTGATAGGTGTAGCGCCCTCCAATTTGTCCGAAAGAAACCGAACAAATTAACATAAAAAAAAGTAAAACAAATCGTTTTAACATGCTTTTGGGGCGATTCCTATATGGGAATAACGCAACTGCGAAGATAAAATTATATAAGTAATAAAAT
>NZ_MUGS01000042.1 GCF_002222055.1 Flavobacterium araucananum | reverse complement strand
CTATCTTGTAGCAACGGATTTTAATCCGTTGATTGAAAATAAAATCAACATAAAGTTCCATAGGAACGATATATATTAAACGTTACAAAATGAATGAAAACTTAACAAAAGTTTGAATATTTGGATCATTTTGGACAGATTAAAATCCGTCCCTACAAAATAATCCGAGCCGACGGCTCTCAAAAAATTCAGTAGGAATGGGCTATCTTGTAGCAACGGATTTTAATCCGTTGATTGAAAATAAAATCAACATAAAGTTCCATAGGAACGACATATATTAAGCGTTACAAAATGAATGAAAACTTCACAAAAGTTTGAATATTTGGATCATTTTGGACGGATTAAAATCCGTCCCTACAAAATAATCCGAGCCGACGGCTCTCAAAAAATTCCGTAGGAATGGGCTATCTTGTAGCAACGGATTTTAATCCGTTGATTGAAAATAAAATCAACATAAAGTTCCATAGGAACGACATGTATTAAACGTTACAAAATGAATGAAAACTTAGCAAAAGTTTGAATATTTGGATCATTTTGGATGGATTAAAATCCGTCCCTACAAAATAATGCGAGCCGAAGGCTCTCAAAAAATTCCGTAGGAATGAACTATCTTGCAGCAACGGATTTTAATCCGTTGATTGAAAATAAAATCAACATAAAGTTCCATAGGAACGACATATATTAAGCGTTACAAAATGAATGAAAACTTCACAAAAGCATTTTTAATTTTTCTTTTCGCTTCTTTCTATAGCGATATGACCGCACAATCTAGTCCTGTTTTAAGAAACGAAAAAAGATCCTCTAGAATTCAAAAGATATTAATCTCTCGAAATATATCTCGTAGAGATTAAATATTGGTAAAAAATAATTCCCAACCGGTGAATTTTGTCCCGTAGGGACTACATAAATACCTAAGAAGATAAAAAATGAAAAACTTTTATTGATAATGACAAAAAATCCCTTTATCATAAACCGTCCATAAACTTGCTTTTTGATTGGCGGCTTTTAAGGCGCAATTTGCCCAGGTATTACAGGTATAAAACAAGCTATAACTGCCTTTGGCTTCATAAAAAGCATCTTTCGTTCCGTAGCTATAACCTTCAATCCACTGCGGATGGTTAGGATCAAGGAAACTCTCTGAAATATAAGCTACCAGCTTTTGGTAATTTTCTTTTGAAACCAGAATGCGTTTACAATCCTCTCCTTCTTTTAATTGCTTGAAAAATGTAGTATGCATCGCTGATGAACTTACTCCAAATGCCGCTTTTAGTGCTGTGCTTGCTTTCAGGTCTGACCATTCGGGTGTATGCAAATAAAAACCTTTGTCGCCCCAGCCAAAAGCAATATATTGCATCAAGCTGTCTTTTGACTTTGTTTGACTGAACTTAATTTCTTTACGCCAATCTTTACTATCATTCACAACAGGAACTACAATATCAGTATGAACTCCGTTGGAAAGGATGTAAATAGGAATTGCGTCTTTTTCGTTTACTTTGGCAATATCAGCATTAACCGTAATTTTAGAAATAATATATACTGAAATAAGGTATAAAACAAGAAAAGAAATAATGGAGAGGATTGTCCAGCCTAGAAATTTGAAGATCTTTATTAGCATTTGATGGTTTGTTTTTGGTTGGTGAAATAGTGCTTTTTTGTTGTAACCAATTTTTGAGCCAAAAAATTCTTAACACTTCTTTTTTCTATCTTCCTTTTTTCTTCAAAACTCTTAATATCTTGATTTTAAAACTACCCCAGATTGAAATGGAAAGCATTTTTTTTTAATTTATATTTTTTGTGGCGATGAAAAAGCGACTGGAAGAAGCTCTTTTTATGCCGGACAAAAAATAAATTCAGGAAAAATCTTGAAGTGTAAAGCTGGAAACTGGTCCTAAAAAATAGCACGCGGATTATACGGATTCGCTAACGCGAAAGCGCGGATTTAAACGGATTTTTTTTTATGCTTTGTGCCTATTTTTTTTCTCGCAGATTTTGCAGATTTTGCAGATTTTGCAGATTTTGCAGATTTTTCTTTTGGAAAAGACTGTCATCCTGAGCGGAGTCGAAGGCTTGCTACACTTTGGCAGGCTTCGACTCCGCTCAGCCTGACAATAGTAATCTTAATGATTTCCGAGCATAAAAAAACTGCTAAATTTCTCCAGCAGTTTAGTCTATTCTCTTTATTCTTTATTCTTTATTCTCTTTACTCTATTCTCTTTACTCTCTCAGAAAACTATACATTGAAACGAAAGTGCATTACATCACCATCTTTTACGATATATTCTTTTCCTTCAACTTTAAATTTTCCTGCTTCTTTTGCTTTTGCTTCAGATCCGTACTGAACGTAATCTTCGTATGAAATTACCTCTGCACGAATAAATCCTTTTTCAAAATCGGTATGGATAACTCCAGCTGCCTGAGGCGCTGTAGAACCAATGTTGATGGTCCAGGCACGAACCTCTTTTACACCAGCGGTAAAATACGTTTGTTGTTTTAATAGCTTGTAAGCTGCACGAATTAAAACTGATGCTCCCGGCTCTGTTAATCCCATATCTTCAAGAAAAACCTGACGCTCTTCGTAGCTTTCTAATTCGGTAATATCAGCCTCTGCTCCTACTGAAAGTATGATTACTTCGGCACCTTCATCTTTTACTAATTCACGAATCTGATCTACATATTTGTTACCGCTTACTGCTGAACTTTCATCAACATTACAAACATATAAAACCGGTTTTGAAGTAATTAACTGGAAGGCTTCCATCAAAATTTCTTCATCATTATTTTGAGGAACGATTGTTCTTGCAGATTTTGCCTGTAATAAGGCTTCTCTAATACGGTTTAATAAAGCCTCTTCTGTCTGAGCTTCTTTATTTCCGGTTTTTGCAGCACGTTTTACTTTTTCTAAACGTTTATCGATCGTTTCTAAGTCTTTTAGCTGTAGTTCGATATCAATAGTTTCTTTGTCACGAATTGGGTTTACATTTCCGTCTACGTGAACAATATTATCATTATCAAAACAACGTACAACGTGAATAATAGCATTACACTCTCTAATATTTCCTAAAAACTGATTTCCAAGACCTTCACCTTTACTTGCTCCTTTTACCAACCCTGCAATATCAACAATATCTACAGTTGCCATTTGTACACGCTCTGGTTTTACCAACTCTTCTAACTTGTTGATTCTTGGATCCGGAACATTTACAACACCAATATTAGGTTCGATTGTACAAAACGGAAAATTCGCACTTTGCGCTTTTGCATTAGACAAACAATTAAATAGAGTCGATTTTCCAACATTTGGTAATCCTACAATTCCTGCTTTCATATTTAGATAATATTTGTTTTTTTATTGATTTTTATCTCGTCAGGCGTTACTGTTACTGATTATATATCAAATACATACCAACTGACTCAATCGTTTTTTAGCTGTTTTTTCCTATTTTTAATTTATTGCTAAAATGTTAGTTTTTGCCCTTAAAATTTTGCAAATATAAGATTTAATAGCTCTCAACTAAACAAAAAATGATGATTAATGTATTTTTAGTACTTTTCTTAAAAAAATTCAAACTTTTTATTAATATTTTGTTAAATAAACCTATTTTTATCACAATATTTAACAAACCACATACAAATTTTTAACCAAAACAAGTTTTAACATGAGAAAAATTGCAATTTTATTTTTTCTATTTAACACCGTATTTATTTTTGCACAAAAGCAAATTACGGGTGTCGTAAAGGACAATACAGGAAATCCCCTGCCTGGTGTCAACATTATTGAAAAAGGTACAAACAATGGCGTATCTACGGATATCGATGGTTCTTACAAAATAACCGTAAAAGAAGGCGCGTCCCTGATCTTCTCTTACATGGGCTTCACCAGCACAACCAAGCTGGCAAATGCAGCAAAAATTGATATTACGCTGGCCGAGGAAAGCGGGCAAAATCTTGACGAAGTTGTCGTAACAGGATCAAGAACAGCTGCCAGAAGTAATACCACAAGTGCACTACCTATAGATGTACTTTCGTCCAAGGATTTAACTTCGACCGGGCAAGCCACATTTGATAAGGCACTGCAATACAAGATCCCATCGTTTAATACGGTGCAAACTCCTGTAAATGATGCTACTTCGTTACTGGATCCATACGAAATTAGAAATATGGGACCAAGCCGAACTTTGATCCTTATCAATGGTAAACGTAAAAACTTAAGCTCATTGCTTTATGTACAAACTTCTCCGGGACGTGGAGAAACAGGTGCAGATATCTCTGCAATTCCAACAGACGCAATCGAAAGAGTTGAGATTCTTCGTGATGGTGCTTCTGCCCAATACGGATCTGATGCTATTGCCGGGGTTATGAACATCATTTTAAAGAAAAACAGCACTGATGGATCCCTAACAGTAAGAAGCGGAATTACGTCTGAGGGCGATGGCGAAATGCTGGGAGTAAGCTTAAATAACGGTACTACAGTTGGAGAAAAAGGTTTTTTAAATTATACGATAGATTTCTCTAAAGTAAATTTAGCAAACAGACCCGGAACTGTTGATGCTCAAGGTGAAGCAAATGATTTTTTAAGCGGATCTGCTGCAGATGTCGCTCAGGTAAATCAGTTTCTATCGAGACATCCGGATGCCAGAAACGTAAATGGCTCTCCTGAAACTGCTGCGGCAAAATTCTTAATTAATGGTGGAAATGCTATCAGCGATAATACCAACCTATATTATAATGCTGCTTATGTTTACAAAAAAGTAAAATCATTTGCCAATTTCAGAACACCTTATTGGAGACCTTTGTCAGGTGATCCTTATCTGAATGATTTCTTTGGAAATGGTGATCCTGTAAATCCTTCTTATGATGGTTATGGTCCTACTTTTGAAGGTGATCTGACAGATTATAATGGAACTTTAGGGTTTAAAAACACAAAAAATGGCTGGAATACTGACGCAAGTTTAACAGTTGGTGGTAACAAACAAGTTTATACAGTAAACAACTCTGTAAACAGATCAAACACTGTAGATGCAGATGGAAACAATGTTTACAGAGAAAACAGCCCAATTTCGTTTAAACCGGGTGGAACTTCTTTTAATCACGTTGTTGGAAACATTGATGTTTCGAAAATCGTTTCAGACCAGATCAGTATAGGTTTTGGTACAGAATTCAGATCGGAATATTTTACAGTTATCGAAGGTGATAAAGCTTCCTGGGACGGTACTGGTGCTGACTCGTTTGCTGGAAACAGACCTGAAAATTCAGGAAAATGGAACAGATATAATGTGGGTGTTTACCTGGATGTTGCATTTGATATTACAAAAGACTTCTTAGTAAACGGTACTGTTCGTCACGAAGAATACAGCGATTTTGGAGGTGCAACCGTTTGGAAAGCAAGCACAAGATATAAATTCCTTGATGACAAAATTACGTTAAGAGGATCTGTATCTACAGGTTTCAGAGCGCCTACTTTGCACCAGATTTATACTCAAAAATCACAATATTCTTTTGTAGCCGGTCAGGGAATTCAGATTAGCGGAATCATTAATAACGTTTCTCCTCAGGCACGCCAGTTAGGAATTCCTTCTTTGGATCCTGAAAAATCAACAAACATTACGGTTGGAATTGGTGCAAAACCTTTTAGAAACTTCAATTTCACGATCGATTATTACAATATCAAAGTCGAAGACAGAATTGTTTTAGGGGACAGACAAAATACTAAATTTGGAAATGTAGCCTGGTTTTCTAACTCATTCGATTCCAGAACTTCTGGTTTAGATGTAGTAGCGAATTATAATAATATTGGAATTGGTGAAGGTAAATTAGGATTTAACTTATCAGGAAATATTACATTACAAAACGAAAGAATTTCTCCAATAAACAACAATTCATTTGGAGATATCCTGAATTCCTTAACTTTTACATCAAGACCTGATACAAAATGGATTTTTGGAATAAACTACGAAATTGGTAAATTCGGATTTTCTTTAAATAACACTTATTTTGGAAAAACTACTTTTAACCAAGATGGTTTAATTTCTAATGAAGTTAGAGATGCCAATGGAAATCTGGTAAGAGATGCCGATGGAAATTCAGTAAGAGATGATTCTAAACCAAATCTTAAAACGCAATTCATTCCTAAAATTGTTACTGATTTAGGTGTTAACTTTAGCGCTACCGAAAAATTAACTATCGCACTAAACGTAAATAACTTATTTAATGTTTTGCCAGAGTGGGAATTTAAAGCAGAAAACGCTGCCGGAGCCGCATTACTTGCAGATCCTGCACAAACAAAACAACAATCTAACTTGCTTACATTTAACCAGCGTTACTCCAGAATGACTTATGATGGATTCCATTTTAGTCAACTAGGAACTATGTTTAATTTATCTGTAAACTATAAATTCTAAATTCGGCTTTGTTAAATACTTAAAAGGGCTGTCTTAAATGACAGCCCTTTTTTATACTTTTATAATTAAAAACTAGTAGTTATGGCAAATTTATATGATGGAAAAATGGCAGCGATTTATGATGCAATGTATCAGACTTTTGTTAATTATGACGAAGAATATGCTTTTTACAACCATCTGATTCCGGATAACAATAGCGCCCATATTCTCGAAATAGGCAGCGGAACAGGAAATCTTGCAAAAAGATTTCTTGAAAATAATCAAAAGTATCAAGGTCTTGATTACAGCGGCGATATGATCTCTATTGCCAGAACGCGCAACAAAAAGGGCACTTTTACGCAAGGAGATATGCGGGATTTTAAACTGGAAAAAATTGTAGATTCTATCTTAATAACCGGAAGATCTACCAGTTACCTTATTACGAATGATGATATTAACAGAACTTTTGAGGCTGTCCATAAAAACTTAAATGAAAATGGTCTTCTGATTTTCGATTTTATTGATGCCAACCGATTCATTCCTTTTACAAAAGAAAATCCTGTAATACTTCATGAAGCCGAATTTCAAAACATCAAATACATAAGAGAAAGTCATTGGGACACCAACAATTCGCTGGAAAATTTTATGCTCGAGTGGACTGCTCAATATTATACTTTTTTTGATGGTGAAAAAGAAGTTATCGAAAATGATTTTTCGACAGTTCGTGTTTTTACGCTCAACGAAATTCAGCTTTTTTTATATCTTAATAATTTTGAAATTATTAAAACCATCGACCGCAAAACCTATGCTTATGATACGTATGTTATTGTAGCCATAAAAAAAACTACAGCTTAAATTCTAAAGCGTTTATAAGTCCTTTTTCTTCGTCAGTAGCAGTAAATCCGGAAATATCCCAATATTTTGTCATCACTTTATTCTTTTTATTAAAAAGTGTTTTCTCCTTAAAAACATCACTTTCGCTGTACGTGAAATTTTGTTTGTTAAAATTGGTTGTAATAAAATGATTTCGCACCTGAATATTCTTGACTTTATTATCTTTTAAAACTAAATCATAAGCAATTTCTTCATTTGAACTCAGTAAATAATAATCCTCGCCATCAATTCTGTAAATTACCTTAATTTCAGATCTGGTAATATTTTTAGAACCTACTTTTGTTTCTTCTTCAATTTGATCGAGATTTTTGGGTTTTATAATAATACTAAATTCTACAATTAACTTTTTTACCGGATCGTAAATAATTTCAAAAGTATCAAGTGCTTTTTTAGATTTATCCAATGGCGTTACAGACATTATATAATAATCCTTATTATTAGGATGTCCTGTTGTTGTAAACTCATATTCTTTTTTTGTTTTTGAATCTAAAAGAGGATCAAAATATTTTAAATTTGAATAATTCTCCATAATATTATTCAAATTATACCCCATTAAATCCGTACTAACATCAGCTTCAAGCAATCCATAAGATCTATTTTGCTCTACTAATAATGTTGTAGTTGATTTCTTTTGATTTCCTTCAAATTGAAAATTTACCAATCCGTCATTATAGTAAGAATATTTATTATCAAGCATAAAAAACTCTCTCACATAGACTTTTAAACGGTATGAATTGGCAAGTTTTTCCCTTGAATTAGAAACAATACGTTGAAGGTTTTTTTCTGGTTTTTCTTTTGAGACTACAATTTCATCTAATTTATTATTGTTATTTTTAAGATAAACTACAAATAAATCCGGTTTTAAAGCATCCCAACGAATTGTCACTTTTTCATAATTAGTTTCGCAAATCTGAACACTAGAGGCACCGTTTAATGCAAAAGTTACTTTCCCGTCCTCATTCGTTATTAATGTTTGTTTTGTTTTCATGATAACCACCATTGCATTTTCTATAGGCAATTGTGTTTCTATGTCTTTAACAACAATAGAGTATTCTTCGTTTTGCGAAAAAACGTTCATACTAAATAATACCACAAATAAAAGTATGTATTTCTTCATAGGCGTTATTAAATTTTCAACTAAAGTATTAATTTTTTATGAATAAATAAATACTCACAAACTAAAACATTAAAAATCAATAATCTAAGATTTTACAAAAAAACATTTAAGCAAAAAAAATCCTGAGCGCAAACTCAGGATTTATATATTTAGAATTACAAAGTATTATTCATCACCATGCAAAAACGCTTGTCTGTTTAACAAGGTTTCCTCATCCTCTACGTGATTATCGTCTGGTACGCAACAATCGACAGGACATACAGCAGCACATTGCGGCTCGTCATGAAAACCTTTGCACTCCGTACATTTTCCCGGAACAATATAATATACTTCGTCAGAAATTGGTGTTTGAGCATCTTCAGCATCAACCTCAGTTCCGTCTGGTAAAATTATTTTTCCTGAAAGTTTGGTTCCATCTTTATATCTCCAATCATCAGCTCCTTCATAAATTGCTGTATTTGGGCATTCCGGTTCACAAGCCCCACAGTTTATGCATTCGTCAGTTATAATTATTGCCATCGTTTTATCGTCTTAAAATTAAAAGTCTTAAAGTTATAAAGTCAAAAAAAACACAAAAAAGGCATTTTTATCATTGTGACATAATGACTTTTGACTTTCGACTTATTTATCCTTATTTTTGTGCAAAATTACAATCAAAACAATTCATAAACAAACATTATGACATTAGAAACAAAAAAAAGTGTTTTTGTTGAATTAGGAAAATTTTTAAGTCAGTTTTCCGAAGACAAATCCGTAAAAAAAGCGGGCGTTTTGCACAATGAAGCCTTTTTTGATGATTTTGAAAAGCTAATTCATTTATCACAATCCCATAACGGATGGTATACACCTGAACAAGTATATTTTGCAATAAAATCATGGGCAGACGCCCTAACCGAAGAAAACATTGACAAATGGCTTTCTCAGTATGCTCAGGACTTTGCCCAGCCTGATAAAACAGAAAAAAACGTAGCTTTAATTTTAGCCGGAAATATTCCGCTGGTAGGATTTCACGATTTTTTATCGGTATTGATTACAGGAAACAAAGCGTTGATAAAAACATCCTCAAACGATCAGCATTTACTTCCTTTTTTGGCAAAATACTTAATTTTTGCTGATGAAAGTTTGCAAAGCAAGATCTCTTTTGTGACAGGTAAACTAGAAAATTTTGACACTGTAATTGCTACAGGAAGCAACAATACTGCACGTTATTTTGAATATTATTTTAAAGATAAACCTTCGATCATTCGAAAAAACAGAAATTCTGTTGCTGTTTTAAACGGAAAAGAAACGCACGAAGAACTGGAAGCTTTAGGCGAAGATATTTTTAGATATTTTGGTTTAGGATGCCGTAATGTTTCGAAACTTTTTGTGCCAAAAGGTTATTCATTTGATGCCTTTTTTCAGGCAATTTTCAAATATCAGGACGTAATTCATTACGAGAAATATGCTAATAATTACGACTACAACAAAGCCGTATTTTTAATGAGCAACTTTAAATTGCTTGATAATGGCTTCCTGACCCTAAAAGAAGATCCGAGTTATGCCTCGCCAATTTCGAGCGTTTTTTATGAATTTTACGATTCTCTCGAAGATTTGCAAAGTCGTCTTAATGCTGATGCTGAACAAATTCAGTGCATCGCAAGCAATGATCTTATTAAAAATAGTATTGCATTTGGTCAGACGCAAAATCCTCAATTGTGGGATTATGCAGATAACGTAGATACTATAACGTTTTTGTTAACAACAAAGTAAAAATATGTTTAATTATTTCGAATAATTTATCGCTTTTTCAGCTCCTATTGCCGAAATTTGCCTCTTTAAAATTTTCGTCTATTAACAACAACCATGAAAAAACACAACTACAGCGCAGGACCAAGTATCTTACCTCAAGAAGTTTTTGAAAAAGCATCAAAAGCTATATTAAATTTTAATGATTCAGGACTTTCTATTCTTGAAATTTCGCACCGAAGCAAAGATTTCGTTGCCGTTATGGATGAAGCTCGTTCCCTTGCCTTAGAGTTATTGGGACTTCAGGGAAAAGGATATCAAGCTCTATTTTTGCAAGGTGGTGCAAGTACCGCTTTCTTAATGGCTCCGTACAACTTAATGAAAGAAAACGGTAAAGCTGCTTATTTAGATTCCGGAACCTGGGCAACTGCCGCAATAAAAGAAGCAAAATATTTTGGAGAAACTGTTGTTGTAGCTTCTTCAAAAGAAGAAAATTACAACCATATCCCAAAAGGATACGAAATACCAAGTGATGCAGATTATTTTCACTGCACCAGTAACAATACCATTTTTGGAACTCAGATAAAAGACTTCCCAACAACCAATGTACCGGTTGTTTGCGATATGAGTTCTGATATTTTTTCCCGCAATTTAGATTTTACTAAATTTGATTTAATCTATGCCGGAGCTCAAAAAAATATGGGCCCTGCAGGAGCTACTTTGGTAGTTGTAAAAGAAGAAATCCTCGAAAAAACAGGAAGAACAATTCCAAGTATGTTAGATTATGCAAAACATATCAAAGCAGAAAGTATGTACAATACCCCACCTGTTTTTGCAGTTTATGTTTCGTTATTGACATTACAATGGATTAAAGAAAAAGGCGGAGTTGCTGCTGTTGAAAAATTAAACGACGCAAAAGCAGATTTACTTTATGCTGAAATCGACAGAAATCCATTATTTAAAGGTGCTGCAGCAGTAGAAGATCGTTCTAAAATGAATGTTACTTTCTTATTAAACAATGCTGATCATACCGCTACGTTTGATGCTTTATGGAAAGAAGCAGGAATTTCAGGATTACCGGGACACCGTTCTGTGGGTGGTTACAGAGCTTCTATTTACAATGCTATGCCTATCGAAAGTGTACAGGTTTTAGTAGATGTAATGAAAGCATTGGAGTCTAAAGTTTAGTTTACAGTTTACAGTCTCCGTTTTCAGCAAACTGAGACTGTAAACTAAATTCCTAGCCCCGATAGAAGTGGAAATCCTTTTATTTTTTTTCTTTAAAAAAATAAAAGATTACTTCACTAAAACATTTATTTTAATCGGAGTTCAGTGAACTTCGTTTGAAGCGAATAGCGGGATTAGCTCCAAAAAAAGAAAAAACATAATACTTGGTTCATCTATTAAACGTATAAACAGTTACACGATTAACCAAATAAACAAAATATCACAAAAAAATGAAGGTATTAGCCAATGACGGAATTTCTAAAAGTGGAATTCTTGCCTTAGAAAAAGGTGGATTTGAAGTTATAACAACAAAAGTAGCTCAGGAACAAGTAGCTAATTTTGTAAATGAAAACAATGTAGCCGTAGTTTTAGTGCGTAGTGCAACTAAAGTTCGTAAAGATATTATCGATGCCTGCCCGGGACTTAAAATTATTGGCCGTGGTGGTGTTGGTATGGATAATATTGATGTTGACTATGCAAAAAGCAAAGGAATTCACGTAATTAACACACCTGCATCATCATCAGAATCTGTTGCTGAGTTGGTATTTGGACACTTGTTTTCCGGTGTTCGTTTCTTGCATGATTCCAATAGAAATATGCCTCTTGAAGGAGATTCAAACTTTGATGGTTTGAAAAAAGCGTATGCAAACGGAGTTGAATTAAGAGGTAAAACTCTTGGAATTGTTGGTATTGGCCGTATTGGGCAAGCTACTGCAAAAATGGCTCTTGGTTTAGGAATGAAAGTAATTGCAGCAGATAGTTTTATCCCGTCTGTAGACATTAAAGTTGAGTTTTTTGATGGTCAGTCCATCACGACAACAATCGTTTCTCAATCCTTAGAATCCTTATTTAAAGAAGCTGATTTTATTACCCTTCACGTTCCTGCACAAGATGGTTATATCATTGGCGAGAAAGAACTGGCGATCATGAAAGATAGCGTTGGAATTGTAAACTGTGCTCGTGGTGGTGTTATTGATGAAGTAGCATTAGTAAAAGCATTGGATTCCGGAAAAGTTGCTTTTGCCGGTTTGGATGTTTTTGAAAGCGAACCAAAACCAGAAATGGCAATTTTAATGCACACTAAAATCTCGTTGACTCCGCACATTGGAGCTGCAACAGGAGAAGCACAAGACAGAATTGGAACAGAATTGGCTTCACAAATTATTACTTTGTTAAGCTAGGTATTAAAAAATAGAGTAACTTTAAAGGGATTTATTACAATTTTGTAGTAAATCCCTTTCTTTTTATTAAATTTGTCGTCTAATCTAAATGTAAACATCATGTTTGAACAATTAACCCAATTAGTGCAACAATACGGAGGCAGCGCTGTTACCAACAACACTGCAGTTCCTAACGAACACAATGAAGCTGTAATAAACGAAACCAGCACTTCAATATTTGCAGGATTGCAAAAAATTGCTTCAGAAGGTGGCGGAGAGCAACTAGCCAGTTTATTTAACGGAAAATCGCCCATAGACAGTTCGAATCCTGTTGTGCAGCAAATAACACAACAGTTATCAGGAAGTCTTGGCCAGAAATTTGGATTAAGCAGCGAAACTTCTTCTGGTGTCGCAGCAAGCATGATTCCGCAAATTTTGAGCTCACTGGTAAACAAAGCAAAAGATCCTAATGACAGTAGTTTTCAAATTACAGATATAATTTCTTCTATTTCCGGAAACAGCGGACAAGCATCCGGGATTATGGAAACGATTAATAAATACGGAATGCAATTTGGTCTGGACCAAAATAATGACGGAAAAGTAGATGCCGCTGATACAGTAGCTTTAACAAAAAGCGGCGGATTAAGCGGTTTACTAGGAAAGTTGTTTGGGAAATAGGTTTTCTTTTTGAAGGTGCAAAGGTACTGAGGTGCAAAGGAACAAAGGTTTCTTTTTTAAGGTTTTGAGGTACAAAGATACAAAGGAGCTAAGGTTTCTTTTAGGAAAGCATAATTTTAGAAAGGGACAAAAGTTTCTGCTGGGAAAGTATAATTTTAAAGCTGTTTACATAATTGTAAACAGCTTTTTTAATTGGATAAACTAAAAAACTTTGAACCTCTGTACCTTTGAACCTCTGTACCTCTGTACCTCTGTACCTCTGTACCTCTGTACCTTTGAACCTTTGAACCTTTGAACCTCAGAACCTTTGAACCTCAAAACCTTTGAACCTTCTTAAAAAAACCTTTTTCTCAAAATTTATTTGTAAATTTAAGCTTGAAATAAAAAATCATGAAAAAATACCTTTACATATTGATTCTTTTATTGGTGATAGTAGCATGCTCTACCGTTTCAAAAAATACTGTTACAGCAAATACCCCCGTTCATACACCAAAAGTTGCCGTAAATGATACGGTACGAATTGCAAATGATTCGCTGGAATACGAAGTGATTATTATTGACAATGGTTTTAACACCTGGCTGGCATCTACGGCGTTACCAAGAAATTATTATTCGTTGACTTACCTCGAAAACAAGAATTATCTCTATGTAACAGAATGGAATAATCGGGTTTTGCAACCACAGCGTTATAGCCCGAATTTATACGAAATGACGATCGATTACAGACCAAATATTCATTACGGATACGAAGTAAATTATTTGATTTACAATTATATGATTTATTTTCAAAATACATACAAACAAAAGCTCGGAGGGTATGTTCCTATAAGATAATGTTCTTATATTTGTAATCATTGCAAGTAAAAATGAATAGATTAAAAAAACGTTGGGGAATCACCTCAAATCTACAAGCCATACTTATATTTATTGTTTTTGCCATCACAGGATCGGCATCTGCATGGTTGTCTAAACCTTTTTGTGTGTGGTTGGGAATTACCAAAGAAGATTTTGGCGGTTTGTGGTTTACCTTAATTCGTTTGCTGATTATTTTCCCTATTTATCAAGTTTTACTCGTTGCAATTGGAACTGTTTTTGGGCAATTTCGCTTCTTTTGGAATTTTGAAAAGAAAATGCTTAAAAATATGGGACTTGGATTTTTATTCAAAAATTAAGCGTCACCGTTTTTTTGAAAATAATAGGTATAAAACCATGTAAGCGTAAATGACGGAATTACATCTGTAAAAGGCAATATCTCTTCTACAAAAGTCAAAACACTTGCCACCCTTCCTACTCTGCCTTTGTACATTCTGGTCATAATAAAAGCTGCAATTGGAGCCCAAATTACATCTGAGAATTCTCCCAAAAGCGGAATCGTAAAGGATATCATACCAATCCCATCCAACAAAACTCCCACTAAAAGCTTTCTAACCCTGTCATCGTTTACTACATTTACTTCCTGCATTTTTCTATGATTTAGATATTATCCGAATTTAAAAAGAAATCATTAAAGTAGTTTATTTCTTTTCATAAAATTGTTTCTCAATTTCCATACCATACTATTTATATTTCACTTTCTCAATCTAATTGAATTTCATTTTTGATATTGAACTTGGAATTTAATTTTTTGTTAACCCATTTTTATATCGGGAGAATCTTTGTTTCTTTGTAGAAATAGTTTCAAAATGATCCACGCAAAAAATATACATAAGTTCTACGATAAATTAGAGGTTCTAAAAGGAGTTGATTTGCACATTAAAAAAGGAGAAATCGTTTCTATTGTTGGAGCTTCGGGTGCCGGAAAAACAACACTTCTACAAATTTTAGGAACCCTGGATAATCCGGAAAGAAATGCCGAATCATCTTTGACTATCAATGGCGAAAATGTTCTAAAATTGCAAGACAACGAAACTGACAATTCAAAACAAGAAAAAACATTTAAAATTATATCCTGGATTGGTGCTATTTATACGCTTTGTTTACTGCTGTTTTTATTGTTTTTTAAAAATAAAATCGAAAGTGGCCTGACAGGAAATATTATTATTGCAGTGCTGTTCCTGCCCGTTTTATTTGTATTAATATATTTGAATCGTTATTTTAAAAAGAAAAGCAAACAAGACAAAATATTATCTAATTTTAGAAATTTAAACCTTGGTTTTATATTTCAATTTCATCAATTGTTACCAGAATTTACTGCTTTAGAGAATGTATGTATCCCTGCTTTTATGGCTAATAAACCAAAAGCAGAAACAGAAAAAGAAGCTAAAAGAATTCTGGACTATTTAGGTTTGTCACACAGAATAAACCACAAACCAAACGAACTTTCAGGAGGAGAACAACAAAGAGTGGCGGTTGCCAGAGCTTTGATTAATAAACCTGACGTAATTTTTGCCGATGAACCTTCAGGGAATTTAGACACCCACTCTGCCGAAAATCTGCATCAGTTATTCTTTAAACTTAGGGATGAATTTGGTCAGACTTTTGTCATCGTAACCCACAACGAGGAACTGGCTAATATGGCCGACAGAAAATTAGTAATGGTTGATGGCTTAATTAGTAATTAAAATCATGACCCAAAAAGAACTCAAAGAATTTCTGGACGAAAAAGTCATTCAATACAACAATCAGGATTTTATCGATAGTGATCCCGTACAAATTCCGCATTTATTTTCGCAAAAAGAAGATGTTGAAATTGCCGGTTTTCTAAGCGCAACAATTGCTTGGGGAAATCGCAAAATGATTATCAAAAACTCCCATCAAATGATGGAATTAATGGGCAATACACCTTATGATTTTGTCATGTCGCATACTGATGATGATTTAATCCGACTGGAAAATTTTGTTCATCGTACTTTTAACGGTAAAGATTTCTCCGGATTTATAAAAGGATTACAACACGTTTATAAAAATCATGGTGGCTTAGAAACTGTTTTTGCAAAACATCAGGAAAAAGATAGCTTGCAAAAAAGCATTCATGAGTTTAAAAAAATATTCTTCGAAATTGATCATTTGCCCCGAACTCAAAAGCACATTTCAGATCCTTTGAATAATTCGGCAGCAAAAAGAATCAATATGTACTTGCGCTGGATGGTTCGTCAGGACACAAAAGGGGTCGATTTAGGCATTTGGAAAACCATATCTCCAGCTTCATTGTCTTGCCCGCTTGATGTGCATTCCGGCAATGTAGCCCGTAAATTAGGAATCCTGACCCGAAAACAAAATGACGGTAAAGCACTCGCTGAGCTGGATCTTAAACTGAGAAAAATGGACGCTCAGGATCCTGTAAAATATGATTTCGCCCTTTTTGGATTAGGTGTTTTCGAAAGGTTTTAAGTTTTTAAACCTGTCATATTCCAGAATTATCGCAATGAATGTCAGGCTGAGCACACCTGGAATTCAGGAGAAGCCTCGTTACTATTGGTACACTCTTCTACTTCGCTATAAGAGACAAAATGGGATATAAACACAAAATCGACAAAAAAACCATGAATTTAACGTACATTTGCACAAAATTTAATGTAAATGAGCACTTTCGAAAAATTCAATCTTCCAAAATCAGTACAAAAAGCAATCGACGAGTTAGGCTTTGTTACGCCTACACCTATTCAGGAAAAATCCTTTGCTGTGATTATGTCTGGCCGAGATATGATGGGAATTGCACAAACCGGTACCGGTAAAACTTTTGCTTACTTATTACCTCTTTTAAAATTATACAAATTTACACCAACCAATACGCCCAAAATTGTAATTTTGGTTCCAACCCGCGAACTGGTAGTTCAGGTTGTTGAGGAAATCGAAAAACTAACCAAATACATGTCGGTTAGCACATTAGGTATCTTTGGAGGTGTAAATATCAATACACAAAAAAAAGCTGTTTACGAAGGTGTCGATATTTTAGTTGGAACTCCGGGTCGTACAATGGATTTAGCACTGGATGCTGTAATTCGTTTCGATGAAACACAAAAATTAGTAATCGATGAGTTTGACGAAATGTTAAACCTTGGTTTCCGTACACAATTGACAGCCCTTTTGGCGATGATGAAAACCAAACGTCAAAACATTTTATTCTCAGCAACAATGACCGATGAGGTAGATGCTGTTTTGAATGACTTTTTTGATTTTCCGGAAGAAGTTACACTTGCCGCTTCAGGAACTCCGCTAGAAAATATTACTCAGATTACTTATAATGTTCCAAATTTTAATACCAAAGTAAATTTGTTGAAACATTTACTGGCAACAAACGAAAGCATGGAACGTGTTTTGGTTTTTGTGAATAATAAAAAGATTTCGGATATGCTTCATACCCGAATCGAAGAAGATTTTGAAGGTCAGTTTGGTGTAATTCACTCGAACAAATCTCAGAATTATCGTTTGAGTACGATGGCCGAATTTCAGGAAGGAAATCTACGCGGATTAATCACTACTGATATTATGGCGAGAGGTCTGGATATTTCGAATATCTCTCACGTTATTAACTTCGAACTTCCCGAATTTCCTGAGCTATATATGCACAGAATTGGTCGTACAGGACGTGCAGATGCTACAGGAACTGCTATAAGCTTTATCACGCCTCGTGAAGAAGAGTTTAAGGTTGAGGTAGAAGTTTTAATGAACCAGGAACTTGCAATTGCTGAATTTCCTGAAGAAGTTGAGATTTCATTAAAATTGATCGAACCTGAAAAAGACAAACAACCTATTAAGTTTTTGATGAAAAAACAAAAACTTAGTGGTGATGGTGCTTTTCATGAAAAAGATAAAAAGAACAAAAAAGTCAATCTTGGAGGACCTTCAAAAACCAAAAAGAAAACCCACGGATCTGTCAATCGAAATATGTTGAAAACGAGAGACAAAAAGAGAAAAGATAAGAATAAATAGGTTCTTTTAAGTAACAAAGGTTCAGAGGGACAAAGGTTCAAAGGTTAGGTTCTAAGTTGCTAAGACACTGAGGCTCTAAGTTTAAAATAAAAAAGACTCAAAGNNCTTTGAGTCTTTTTTATTTTTACGTACAATAAGAAACCTTGGCACCTCTGTTCCTCTGAACCTTCCTCTTATATTTTCGTAAAAACCAATCCAACCGGAGAACACAAATCGATTCTTTTTCCGGTATCTGTAAGTTTTCCTGTGCTTTTATCTCTTTTAAAAACAACAATATTATTGGTATATTGATGCCCTACCAAAAGGTAATTTCCGGTTGGGTCAATTGCGAAATCTCTGGGCCCTTTTCCTAAAGTACTTACTTGTTCTACCTGCTCGATTTTGCCATCCTTAAGGATTTTATATACTGCGATTGAGTTTGCATCTACACGATCTGTAACATACAAAAAGTTTCCGTCGGGCGAAATTTTAATTGCTGCAGCTCCTGTTCCTCCGGTAAAACCTTTTGGCAAAATACTGGTTTCAGCAATTAATTTTAAACTTCCCGATTTATCATAACTAAAAGTAGTTAGTGTAGCATCTAATTCCTGGATCAAATACACAAATTTTCCATCTTTACTAAACGTTAAATGTCTTGGTCCACTTCCTTTTTTTACGTCAACACTTCCTTTGAGTGTCAATATTTCGTTTGTAGAACCTGGATTGTACTTATAGATAAAAACTTTATCCAGACCTAAGTCATTCGATAAAACAAACTTGTTATCCGGCGAAAAAACAACCATGTGTACGTGTGCTTTTTCCTGACGTGCTACATTTACTCCTTTTCCTTCATGCTGCACTAATTGCTGTACGGTTGTAATACCACCATCTGGTTTTTTCTTAAAAACAGCAATACTTCCACCTGAATAGTTGGCTATAATTACATTTTTGTCATCATTAATCAAATGACAGGGATCTGCTCCTAAAGCATCATTTTTATCTAAAAAAGTAAGTTTTCCGGATTTCGAATCGTAACCAAACGCACTTGCTGTACTTTGAGTTCCGTTCTCGTTTACCGCATAAACAAATTTATTATTTGCCGATACGGATAAATAACTTGGACTTACTACATTTTCGGATGTATTTTTTAGTTTAAAATCACCTGTAGTCGCATCAAATTCATAAACGTAAATTCCTTTGCTTTCACACGTATTTGTATAAGTCCCTATCAATAAATTAAATTTATTTTGTGCCTGCACATTTACAAAAGCTACAGCTGCAAAAAGCAGCATATATAATCTCTTCATATTTTTTTTATTTTTTGAATACGCTAAAATACTCAATAATATCTTTCGGAAACTCATTATTTGTTACAAAAGAATACTCAGAAGTTACATTTTTCAAACCCTAAATTTGATATTTTAAACCCTATAAGTGATATAAGAAATTATAAGCAAAACCTAATTGAGGAAAAATTATTAACACATAGAAACATAGGTATATGGATTTAACTAAAGAAAACAAAAAGAAATACATTTCTTTCACATAAGCAACTATGTAAATTTTAAAAAAGTGAAACGCCTTTTTTAGTAAACAAAATCTATGTTTCTATGTGTTAAAAATATCTGTTATTTGAAAAAAAAATTATTAACGCATAGAAACACAGGTGTATGGAGTTAACTAAAGAAAACAAAAAGAAATACATCTCTTTGACATAAGCAACTATGTAAATTTTAAAAAAGTGAAACGCCTTTTTTTAATGAACAAAATCTATGTTTCTATGTGTTAAAAATAAATGTACTCAGTGATTTGAACTTATATCACTTATATGGTTTAACTAATATACGTGTAAGGTTTGGCTAAAAATTTGTATTTTTGACCAGCATCTTCGCGAAAAACAAAACGTAGCGAAGTAAATCTAAGCCAGAATGCATTTTAAACATCCCGAAATTCTATACTTTCTGTTTTTATTGATTGTTCCAATTTTGGTTCATTTATTTCAATTACGACGTTTTAAAATCTCTTATTTTACAAATGTTCGTTTCTTAAAAGAACTTTCGATTCAAACCCGAAAAAGTTCAAAAATCAAAAAAAGACTTTTATTAGCCACACGTTTACTGCTGTTAACAGGTATAATTCTGGCTTTTGCCCAACCTTTTTTTGAAGCCAAAGACAGTAAAAATGCGACTAACGAAATGTATATTATCCTGGATAATTCGTTTAGTATGCAGGCCAAAGGAAAAAAAGGTGAATTACTAAAACGTGCTGTTCAGGAATTACTGGAAAATACTCCTGAAACCAGCCAGTTTTCGTTGCTTACGAACACCGAAAATTATTGGAATACGGATATAAAATCATCCAAAAGTGCTCTGCAAAACCTAAAATACAGCGCAACTCCTTTTGAGCTTCCGTCGATTATGGCAAAAATAAAAGCACATAAATCAGCCTATAAAAAAGATATTGTAATTATTACCGATGCAGTAGGTTTAACCGAAAAGGATATCAAAAACATCGATACCGATGAAAAACCATATTTTATAATTCCGGAAGCGGAACAAAAAAATAATATTGCCATTGACAGCGTTTATATCAATCAGACTTTAGAAAATTTTTACGAAATAAGTGTAAAACTATCTGCTTATGGAGAAGATTTTAAACCGGTTTCTATGGCATTGTACAATCAAAATAAATTAATTGCCAAAACGATTATCAATTTTGATACAAAGAAAAAGAAAATCAATTTTACAATTCCAAAAGCAGCTTTTCACGGTTATGTAGCGATCGAAGACAATGGTCTTGCCTATGATAACAAACTTTATTTTAGCATTTCGAAAACCAAAAAAACAAATGTTATTAGTATTGGAGAACCTGAAAAGAGTAATTTTTTATCCAGAATTTATACCCCGGCAGAGTTCAACTATAACAATTATTCGATTACCAATCTGGATTATAATAGTCTGGACAAACAAAATACTATTATCCTAAACGAGTTAGTCGAAGTCCCGCAAGCATTACAAACCACTCTAAAAGCTTTTGTGTCTAAAGGGGGTAATCTGGTTGTGATTCCTTCTGAAAAGAGTTCAATTTCTAATCTAAATTCCTTTCTGGGTAATTTTGGAAAAATTCAGTTTAAGAACCTTGAAAATAAAAGTAAGCTGATTACCAAAATCAATTTTGATCATCCTTTGTTTTCGGGAGTTTTCGAGAATAAAATCACTAATTTTCAGTATCCAAAAACGGCTAATTCATTTGACATTTCGAGTCCATATCCTGCCGTTTTATCGTATGAAGATCAAAGTGTATTTGTAACTGCCATTCAAAATCCGGTTTCGGGAATTACCATTTTTGCAGCACCTATAAATACAACGAATTCAAACTTTCAGCAATCTCCACTAATTGTTCCGTTGTTTTATAAAATGGGGCAAAACAATCAAAAAACCGGTGTCAATGCAATAACCATTGGCAACAATCAGCCCTATTTTGTGGATGTATTATTGACCAAGGATGCTATTCTGGAAGTTCGGGGAAATGAAGATTCTTTTATTCCTATACAGCAAATACTGAATAATAAAGTAAAATTAACCTTTAATGATTTCCCTGAAACAGCTGGAAATTATGGGGTTTTTGATAAAAAAGAATGGGTAGAAAACCTGAGTTTCAATTACAAACGAAGCGAAAGCGATTTAAGTCAGGTAAATACAAATGTGATTTCGGATTTTAAAACTGCCGACACGATTTCGACCATTTTTAACACGTTACAAACGGAGCGAACGGACAGTCAAATTTGGAAATGGTTTATTATCTTTGCACTGCTATTTTTAGCACTGGAAATGGCAATTATAAAATTCGTGAAATAAACTTAAAGTTTATTTTTTCTGAACCATTAAGAGATTTTAAAGTTTATAATAAAAATAAACACATAGAAACATAGATTTTAAAATTTTAAAAGGCGTTTCACTTATTGAAATTTACATAGCTATGTAAAAATGATGTGTCATTTATTTATCACTATAATAACGAGAAAAATCTATGTTTCTATGTGTTTAAAAATTACGATTACAATTTAAAATAAATTCTCAACATATGAAAATAATCATCAGAAGCGCCAAAATTATTGATTCAAAAAGTCCGTTTCACAACCAGACCGTTGATCTTTTAGTTGCAGATGGTTTAATCGAAAAAATAGGGACTTCGATTCTTGATATCGATGATACAACCGAAGTTAAATTGGATAATTTACATCTCTCTCAAGGTTGGTTTGATAGCAGTGTCTCGCTGGGCGAACCAGGTTATGAAGACAGAGAAACCATCGCAAACGGATTGAAGGTTGCTGCAAAAAGCGGATTTACTGCCATTGCCTTACAGCCCAACTCCTACCCTGTTATTGACAATCAATCGCAGGTAAATTTTGTTAAGAACAAAGCCAATGGTTTTGCCACAGAACTTTTCCCGATTGGTGCTTTAACCAAAGGCAGCGAAGGAAAAGATATGGCAGAATTGTTTGATATGAAGAAAGCAGGAGCCGTGGCTTTTGGAGATTATAACAGAAGTATCGACAATGCCAATCTCTTAAAAATCGCTTTACAATACGTGCAGGATTTTGATGGTTTAGTGATTACTTATGCCCAGGATGCAAATATAAAAGGAAACGGTGTTGCCAATGAAGGCATCGTTTCGACAAGATTAGGTCTAAAAGGTATACCAACTTTAGCCGAAGAATTGCAAGTTGCCAGAAACTTATTTCTACTGGAATATACCGGAGGAAAATTGCATATTCCGACCATCTCAACAGCAAAATCAATTGCATTAATCAAAGAAGCAAAGGCAAAAGGTTTGCAAGTAACCTGTAGTGTTGCGGTACATCATTTGGTCTTGACAGACGAAAAACTGGAAGGTTTTGATACGCGCTATAAAGTAACACCTCCTTTAAGAAATGAAACAGACAGAGTTGCTCTTGTAAATGCCGTTTTAGACGGAACAATAGACATGATTACTTCAGATCATAACCCTATTGATATTGAATTTAAGAAAATGGAATTTGATACGGCTAAAAACGGAACTGTTGGTCTTGAAAGCGCTTTTGGAGCTTTACTAACGGTTTTACCTCTTGAAACTGTAATCGAAAAACTGACTTTAGGGAAAACCGTTTTTGGAATTGAAAACAGTACAATTACAGAAGGTTCTAAAGCTAACTTTACTTTGTTTACACCGGAAGGAAAATCAACTTTTACCAAAGAGAACATTCTTTCTAAATCTAAAAATTCTGCCTTTTTAGGAACCGAAATTAAAGGTTCTGTGTACGGGATCTTAAATCAAAATCAACTTATTACATCTAAATAATTACAATGAACAATTCAGTCGAAGAGGGAAAATCAATCGCAATTACCAGTTATATTCTAATTATTGGTGTTTTGATTGCGATGTCGATGAACTCTGAAAATAAAAATAGTTTTGCTTCTTTTCATATCCGTCAGGCTTTGGGATTATCGCTTGCTTTTATTTCTTTTGGAGCCATTATCAGCAATTTTGATAGCTTCATGATTACTTTTCCCATGTGGATTTGTATTTCGATATTATGGACTTATGGCATTTTTAGTGCCATTCAGGGGCAAACAAGACCAATTCCGTTAATAGGAGGGCTTTTTCAAAAATGGTTTAAATCGATTGGATAACATTTCAACTTTTTAAATTTTAAAAAAATAAATCCGTTGAAATCTGCGTTTTTGCTTTAGCGAATCTGTTTTATTGGCGTATAAATTTTGAACGCGGATCACGCGGATTTGCAAGCAAAAACGAGGATAAAAACAGATTTTATCTTAACATAACTCAACTATAACAAAATCAAACAAACATTCTCCAGATCAACTGAAAACTGGAACTGAGACTGAAAACTTAAAAAAATGAATCTATCTTTAGAATATAAAATACAAGAGCCAAAAGTTATCTTAGATAAAAATCCTGTTTTACTTTTATTACATGGATATGGCAGCAACGAAGCCGATTTATTTTCGTTTGCGACGGAACTTCCGGATCATTATTATATCATTTCGGCCAAAGCGCCTTATGATTTGCAATACGGTGCTTATGCCTGGTATGCGATAAATTTTGATGCGGATCAAAATAAATTTTCAGACAATGAACAGGCAAAAACTTCCCGTGATCTAATTGCTGTTTTTGTCGATGAATTGGTGGCTAATTATCCAATCGATGCCAATAATGTGACTTTAGTTGGCTTTAGCCAGGGTTCTATCCTGAGTTATGCCGTGGCACTTTCTTACCCTGAAAAAATTCAGAAAGTGATAGCAATGAGCGGATATTTTAACGAGGAAATCATCAAGGAAGGTTACGAGAAAAATGATTTTAAAAACTTAAAAATATTTGCTTCTCACGGAACTGTAGATCAGGTTATCCCTGTTGATTGGGCCAGAAAAACTCCTGCAATTCTCGAAAAACTAAACATCCCTGTTACGTACAAAGAATATCCTGTAGGACACGGAGTGGCTCCGCAAAATTTCTTTGATTTTAAGAATTGGCTGGCTTTGTAGAGTTTCAGTCAGTATTCAGTCGCAGTTTTCAGTTCCTAGACTGAAAACTGCGACTGCAAACTGTAAACTTTACTCCCCTGTATAAATAATTTTTCCTGCTTTTTTAAGGACATAACCTTTCCAGGGAATCAATTGATAGTCGTCCTTTGTCCAGGAATCTCCTTCAGATTTTCTTTCTAGAAGGATGGTTTCTTTTTGGGTATCCAGAAAAAGTTCTGCCTTATTTCCGTCAAAAATAACATAAGCAACTGTCGAATACGTTTTTCCGTCCTGTGCATGCTCCAATTTTGTACCAGCTTCAAAAATACGCACACATTCTTTTTTAAGGCTGGACCAGGTATACCCTGCCGAACCTTTGCAACCGTGTGCATCAGAATCTCCACCTACCACTACAGCAGGTTTAGCTTCTTGTTTTTCCGGAGTTTTAGTTTCCTGTGATACTTTTTTAGCACATGAAAACGAGAGTCCCATAATAACCGAAAACAAAAATATCTTTTTCATAAATCCTATTTTTATGCCTGATTATCGTAAAAAACAGAACTATTTAAGCTAACCTATGGACACCACTATAAAAAATAACACGGATTGCACTAATTGTCACTAATTTGTTTGTGAAATTAATTTCACAAACAAGGTTAACCTATTAAAATTTGTACAAATTCGTGTTCAAATTGATTTATAATATTTATATACGGTAGACTATTTAAGCCTATTTTTGATATAACCAAGTCTGAATTACTTCAAAAGTAATCTTTTCGTCCTGATCTACAAAATATTTTAACAAGACTTCTCCCCATATTTCACCATTACTGTAATCTGCAATAATCCATCTGTGGTTTAAAATCTTAACTTTATTGATGATAAATTTATTGGGACCAATTTTATCTTGTCCTGTGTAAGGATTACCATCAGGATTGGCATTTAAATCTAATAACTTCTCTGTTACAACAGGAATCAATTTTTCGTACAGGATTACTTTTCCTCCGCTGGCGCTGTTATCAAAATAGTTTTGCGCATTTTCGTTATGTTCTAAAGAAAAATAATCAGCATTGGCTAATTTTGTTGTTACCAGATTGATACTGTCTCTTAGTTTCTTAGTTGTTTTATCATACCTGTCTTCTCCAAATTTTACTTCTCTGCTGTAAAACATATAAGTAAAAACATTCATAAGGATCGCAAGGATAAAAAGATAAAGCATTAAGGATTTTTTCATTTTTGTGGTATAATTAAATTGTAATTTCTAAGTTGTCATAAGCCAGGAAAACATTCTCCGGCAGTTGTTTTTGTACTTCTTCATGAAAGCCCAGAACGTGGCTTATGTGTGTTAAATAAGCGACTTCGGGTTTTACCAAATCTATAAAATCCAGTGCTTCCTGCAAATTAAAATGTGTATCGTGCGGTTCTACGCGCAACGCATTGACCACTAAAACCTTAAGGTTTTTTAGTTTTTCGATTTCGGCTTCATCAATGGTTTTAACATCGGTCAAATAGGCAAAATCATCAATGCGATACCCAAAAACCTGCAAATCGCCATGCATCACATTTACCGGAATTGCCGTTTTATCGCCAACCGCAAAAGGCTGGTCATTGACCACCTCGATGGTTTTAACGCTTGGGGCACCGGGATATTTGTTTACGGTTTCGAAAACATAATCAAAACGACGTTTTAGATTATCGATTACCCGCTGATGTGCATACACAGGAATTTCGCCTTGTCTGAAATTAAACGGGCGTATATCATCCAGACCGGCGGTATGATCTGCATGTTCGTGCGTAAACAATATAGCATCAAGATGCCTGCAACCACAAGAAAGCATTTGCTGCCTGAAATCAGGGCCACAATCGATCACATAAGAATACTCGTCCCACGTAATCCAGATGGATACGCGAAGCCTTTTGTCCTTGAGATCAGTGCTTTTACAAACAGGATGATCCACTCCGATTATCGGAATGCCTTGAGATGTACCAGTACCTAAAAAATATACCTTCAATTGAACTTATTTTTTTTACAAAAATAGGATTATTTCTCTTTCATTAGAAACCTAATTTGCTAACTTTGTAACAAATCTATTTAAAATAAAATGGGTACAGAAATAAAACTCAAGGGTGACAAGGTCATCGAACAGATTCCTTCTATAAAAGACAAAGCGTTACGCATAAATTTAAACGAGAACATTTACGGAACTTTTGCTGAAATTGGGGCTGGACAAGAGACTGTCAGGCATTTTTTCAGATCCGGAGGGTCCTCAGGAACAATTGCAAAAGCAATGTCTGCCTATGACAAAGATTTTAGTGATGCTGTTTACGGAATCGAAAGCGATGGTCGCTATGTAACCGAAGAGCGTTTAAAAAAAATGCTGACCCTCGAAGGGCAAATTATCGAGGAGCGATTAAGCAGAGAGAAACATCCTACCAAACTTTTCTTTAGTTATGCCAATACTGTTGCTACTATAGATTTTGCCAAACAGTTTAAAGGGCACGGTTGGGTTGGAATACGATACCAGATTGAACCTGACGAAGCTTATAACGAAATTATTCTGCACATTCGTTTTAAAGAAACGGATGCCAGACTACAACAGGAAACACTGGGAATTTTAGGTGTAAACTTAATTTACGGTGCTTTTTACAAATACAATGATCCCAAACGATTACTTCGTTATTTATACGATCACTTAGACAAAGACCAACTCGAAATTGACACGATTAACTTCTCAGGACCTCGTTTTGCCGATGTTGATAATCGCTTGATGAGTTTGCAACTGGTCAAAAACGGAATGACAGATGCTGTAATGTTTAATCCCGAAGGAAAAAACATTTTGCCTGCTGCTATTTTATACAAAAAAAACCTACTTGCTTTAAGAGGAAGTTTTCGTCCGGTTACCAAAGTAAATATGGACATGTACGAGAAATCTCTTAAAATGTTTCTGGAAGAAAATAAGGTCGAGAAAGACAATACGTTGGTTGTTTTTGAGATTACACTTTCGAATTTACGTTCTGATGGCGAAATCGATGAACGCGATTTTATGGACAGGGCTGAGTTGCTTTGCTCATTAGGTCAAACGGTAATGATTTCGAATTTTCAGGAATATTATAAGGTGGTCGAATATTTTGCTAATTACACCAAAGCCCGAATGGGATTGGCAATGGGGGTAAACAATTTAGTAGATATTTTTGACGAAAAATACTATCGCCACTTAAGCGGTGGAATTCTCGAAGCTTTTGGAAAACTATTCTACAGAGACATGAAAGTTTTCTTATACCCCATGTTAGACGACAATGGTGTTTTGATGAATTCGAACAACCTGAAGGTACACCCAAGAATGAAAGAATTGTACAAATTCTTTAAATTTAATGGCAAAGTAGTTGATATTGCCGATTATGACCCGCATAATCTGGAAGTTTTCTCCCGCGAGGTCCTTAAAATGATCAATCAGGGAACACCAGGCTGGGAACCTATGCTGCCGTCCGGTATTGCCGAAATTATCAAAGAACACCATCTTTTTGGGTATCACCCGCAAAAAGAGCTGGAACAAAATACATAAAAGCAAAAAAGTCCCAAAAAGAAAATTTCTTTTTGGGACTTTTTTTTGTTAAAGAAATAGTATTACCTCTTGTTTATAATAAGGATGCGCCTTTCGTTCCTGCCGGAGCAGGAAACGAAAGACGCATTGCCTTGTTGTTTATAGTGTTTTTTCTTAGATACTTATATTGCTTATTAAAGCAGTGTCTTTTATTTGATCAGGACAATTGTGCTAACCTTAATACACCATCCTTAATAAAGCAATAATTCAAAAAATACTAATTCTCTGAAATACAACGAATTGGAGTCGCAAAATATGTTGCACTGAAATTCATTACTCTATAAGCACTACCTCTTGTTTGATAAATATAAAGTTGTCCATCCTCCTTTGTAAGAGAACTACTCAAAAAATTTACAGTATAATACAAGCTTCTACCAGTTGGAGAATCAGCCATTCCTGCATATGGAAAAAATAACGAACTCCCTACAAGTAATCCTCCTACAGCCACACCACCACCAACGTCTGTAGTCGAGCCTTTTTGAGTAATTATATTATTATTCTGAACTCCATCCCATTCACCCTTTGTAGGTACGCGATAACCAGCAGGACAAGGATCCTGAGGACCTTTGACATGAGGAGTAGTCTGATCACCCCAGAAACTAGAAGTCTGTGTAGCTGGAGCAGTCCAGGCTGCCACAGGATAAGGATCTTTTTTACCCCATTGATAATAATCTCCTATTAATTTTACTGAGGGTATAAAAGCACTTACACTTTGATCTGCACCCAGGTTATAACACATAAACGATTTAAAAACGGTAGGACTAATCATAGCACCACAACAACTACAGTCTTTTATAGAAACACTTACTTTAGACTGTACATCTATACCGCTACCATCGGCTTTATTATTGTATATTACATACAAATCTACCGTCAGGGCATTTCCGTTTGTTTTGCCATAAGCACTACCCTGCCCACCAACACCACTGCTTAAGGTACTGTTGTATACGACAGTTGCCGTAACAGGTGTACTAATATTAATGGCACTTTCGGTCGTACTACTCGTGATGGATTTAATTACTACCCCACCTAGTGATTCTATATAACTAAAACGCACTTTACTTACCGTTCCTACAGGAGTAAAAGTATAGGTTTGTGTGTTTGTAATGGTCAAATTAAAATTTGCCTGACTCGGCAAACGAGATGCCAATGATCCACAGGAATCATTGTCATTAGACTCCGCAACATCAAAACAAGAATTACCCCCAAAAGTTCCTGTACCTACCGGTAAAATAACAGGATTTTGATTCACTGTCAAAGTAAACAAGGGCGAAGCAACAGCTGCACCACCACAACCATTGGTTACATTACAATATAAATAAGAAGTACCTATAACCGTAGGAGTTGGAGTGTAGGTTGCTGATGTTGCTCCCGCAATAAGGCCACCACCTATTGTACTGGCGTTTGTATTGCTGTACCACTGGTACAACGGGTTTACTGCACTGGTCGCCCCTACCTTGTAGGTAACCGCTGATCCTGCACTTACACTTTGCGAAAGAGCAGATTGTGCCGACACTACCGGTGTAGGACACGCATTGTTCATGGTAATAGGCAAGGATAACATTTCTGACTTACCACAATTATTTTCTGCAATAACGGTAACATTCAATATAGTACCTGTAGTACCCGTAGCCGGAAGCTGTATGGTAACACTAGATCCTGTACCAATAATAGTCGCACCATTATCTGCGGTCCAGGTATAGGCAATTGCAGGACCAAACTCGATAGCAGTCTGTAATGAAACCTTTGCCCCATAAGTAGCTGTTGCCACTTGCGTGATCCAGGTAAGCTTAGGCAAACTCGATACATTTGCTGCAATTACTTTTACCGCCATACTACTTACACATCCTGTAGTATTGGTAACCGTACCATTATAGACCACACCCGGGCTATTTACTGTGATAGTTGGCGTAGTGTCCGGCATTTTTATATTGTCCTTGTACCAGGTATAAGTATAGGTACCCGCTACTGCCGGCACAATAGTAAGATCTGTAGTACCGTCGCACAGGGTGTTATTACCCGTAATATTAGGCTGCGCCGGAGCAGTGTCTGCCGTGATGGTTTTGTTTAAGATATTCGCTTCGGCAGGGCAATTGACCCCGCTATCGTCTGTTGCGATCATACGCAGCGAAATCGTCGTTTGAGAACCCGGTATTATAAAAGGGTTACCAACGATAACATCATTGCCATTGTACCACTTATAGCTAATGCCCGGTTGTTTGTTGGCCACGCTTAAATCCAGTGAACCCCCCAAACAAAAGGTATTAAAAGAGCTTAAAGGCAAACCGTTTACCAATACATCAGCTGGGTTAATAGTCACTTGTCCCGTAGCAGCACTTTTGGTTACTGTAATAGAATTGGTAGGCAGAGAATAACAGTTTGCATCTTTTGCTACTGCAAACCACTCACCTGCACTACTATCGCCTGTCAGGACAATACTGGTACCCGTTCTGCCGTCTTCTTTACCGTCATGAAACCAGGTAATAGTACCACTAGTTGTTCCAGATGTAGAAAGTGTAACAGAGTTTGTACCACAAAGCACTCCATTATTAGACGCAAAAACAGTCATATTACTCGCGATTGGCGTAGGAATATCTGCTACAATACGTTCGTTTGAAGCATCTACATTACAACCTGTTGCCCCCATAGAAACATTGTATTTTCCTCTCATTGTAGCGGTAATGTACGATACTCCACGGGCTACCTCGACACCACTGCGGGTCCAGATTAATTTATCCAGATTAGGCGTGTTTGAAGGTACAGATAAATATACTGCGCCGCTCTGGCACAACCCTAACTGTGCCGGCGACTGGCTAATAACCGGTGGTGTATAAGTCATAGAACTACAATCGACTCCTTTCTGGTTGAACAAAAACTCTTTGTACATACCCGCGCATGCCGTAGTAACACGTACCAGTACGGTATGATCGTTTACAGTAACATTTTCGTTAAAAGCAATCGAAAAAGAACCATTACTAGTATCTACATCGGCTAGCGAAGCATAATCTGCACCAGATACTATAACAATAGTATAAGGACCATTTGGGCAATCGACATCTGTAGCAATAAAGTTCGAGGTACACCCGCTACCATCTGCATTGACTGTTGTACAGGGTGCCGGGGTTAATACCGTTTGCGAGGTACCGTCGCACAAACTTACCCAACGCACGCTGTCCCAGTATTCGATACAGGTCGTGGTCGTATTATAAATAAACAGACCATGACTTTTGGCATCAAGGGCCGTAGCGCCCAGTGCGTTACGCTGTGTCGTGGTCAATTGCGGCAGTCGCAGCCCGCCTTTGTTGGCTAACTCTAAAACCGAGTAGGGTTCCGGGGCTTTCTTGCCCCCTATGGTCATTTGTGCCTCGATGTTGGTCGAGAATAATAGGCCTAATAACATAAGCCATATAAAAAATAGATTTTTCTTCATTGTCTAATTTTTTAAAAATTGTTTAAAATTGTTCAAATTGTTTTAAACCATATCCTTTTCACCCTGCATCATAAAAAAAACAGTTGATTAAAAGGTATGGCGATATAAATACCGGTTAGGGATATTCGTTTATGTGTGTGGTATTGTTGTGTAAAAAAATAGGCGCTATTGAATCTTTGTCAATGTGGCTTATAGAGAGAAAATATTTTTACCTGTTTGATAACTTAACAGGTATTCTTGATACAACCGGCTTATAAAACTTGGGGTTTTCAGGCTGATATAGGAGTAGAAATAATTCTGGTATTATTTATTGTCTGGTATTGATACTATCTAACTCATGGTTTTTTGAATCAGGATCGTAACAAATTCCCTGCTTACTTTTTCCATCGCAGCATAATCTTTTTTGATACTGTCCGGTATAACTCCGTGTACAGATCCGTTGACACTCTGACGTATGTAATATTTTGAAAGACCATATTTTAAAAACAATGCCTCCAAAATTTTAGGATCATACGAATTGTAGCTTTTTGTCTTACTCTTCTCCATTATGTTACGCTAATTGTATAATAGGGCAAACCTATTGACTACTATTGTTTTTTTTAAATGTATTGCTACAGTCTTTGCTTATGCTAAAAAATCATAACAACTTAATTATCAAACCGTCTGACCTGATCCTCCAGTGCTTTGAGTGACTCATTATTGAGCTTGTTATACTCGGCCTTAATCACATCGGCCATAATATTATTACGATCACCGCGAATAAGCTTGCGCAGGTAATCGAACGAATACCCGTACCTTCTTTTTATAATCTTTAGCACATCATGATTATAACTTGGTTTTGTTTTTATATTTTTACCCATTGTTATGTTTGTATTAATGGCGGGACAAATATAGCGTAATATCTTACACAAATGCAAATTTTTAACGTAAAAAATTACACCGTATAGATGGGGGCGACTGAGAGAGTCAAAATATTCCTTGAATTTAAAGGAATAAGCAAGTATAAATTTTGCCAATTATTGGGGTTTTCAAATAAATTTTTGGATAATAGCGATAATATGGGAACGGATAAGGCATGTAAAATTTTACACTACTATCCGGATATTAATCCTGAATGGCTCTTGACAGGAATAGGAAACATGATAAGACCTACAGTTTTTAACAAAGAAAATCTGATTCTGGAGACCTTAAAAACAGACAAAACAGCAATTAATCAGGATATTCCGCTCTACGACCTTCAAAATACTTCTGAAATTATCGATTTATTTAGTGGGAGCCAAAATAAAACTCCTATAGATTATATCAAAACCCCTAAGCTTTCAAAATGCGATGGCGCTTTGTATGTTATTGGCGATAGTATGTATCCTATGCTTAAAAGTGGCGATATTGTGATCTACAAAAAAGTAGCTAATCATGAACACAATATTTTATGGGGAGAGCTGTACCTTATATATATAAACAATGACAGCAATGAAACTTTTTTTACGAGATATATAAAACCATCCCAACGCAAAGAGTATGTGCAACTGGTAGCACAAAACCCGCAACACGATACTATCGAATTCCCTGTAAGCAGCATCAAAGCGCTTGCACTGGTTACCGCTTCGATCCGGATTAATTTTTTATCCTAAAATTCGCAAAGCTTTGAGGTGAAATGGTACGCGGATGACGCAGATTTGCTAAAGCAAAAACGCGGATTGTCGCGGATTTTATTCTCCTTTCTTTCGCATAGCTAACTATGTGCATTTTAAATAAGTGAAATGCCTTTTTTAAAGGTCAAAAAGCTATGTTTCTATGTGTTAAAATTAATTACACGCAACGGGTTAATTTATGTTTGATAAAGATAAAGTTCGCAAAGCTTTGAGATGAAATGGTACGCGGATGACGCGGATTTGCTATGCAAAAATGCGGATTGTCGCGGATTTTATTCTGCTTTCTTTCGCATAGCTATCTATGTGCATTTTAAATAAGTGAAACGCCTTTTTTAAAGATCAAAAAGCTATGTTTCTATGTGTTAAAATTAATTACACGCAACGGGTTAATTTATTTTTGATAAAGACAAAGTTCGCAAAGCCAATTATTGAAAAAGCTTTGCGAACCATGAGGTAAATTTTCTTTCAATTCTAAACCTCTGAACCTTTGCAACTCTGAACCTTTGAACCTATGAAGCTCAAAAAAACCTATTTCAAAATCTGTGCTGCGTGTTCTTTTGTTTTTACTTTTTCAATAACCTCTTCAATAATTCCGTTTTCGTCGATTACAAAAGTGGTTCTGTGGATTCCGTCATATTCTTTCCCCATAAATTTTTTTGGTCCCCAAACGCCAAATGCATTGATTACAGATTTGTCTTCGTCTGCCAATAGCGGAAAAGGAAATTCGTATTTGTCTTTAAACTTCGCTTGTGCTTTCTGGCTATCGGCACTTACTCCCAAAAGCTCGTAATTATTGGCTTTAAAACGCTCGAAGTTATCTCTTAAATCGCAGGCTTCGGCGGTGCAACCCGGCGTACTTGCTTTAGGATAAAAAAAGACTACTAATTTTTTTCCGGCGTAATCTGCCAGTGTATGTGATTTTCCGTCCTGATCTGTTCCTGAAAAATTTGGTGCTTTATCACCGGCTTTTAATGTTATCATTTATTTAGATTTTTAGATTTTTAGACTTCTTAGATTGTTGGATTATTAGATTGTTGGATTATTAGATTGTTGGATTGCGCATAAAGATCATGTTCCTAACTCCTAACTCATCATTTATAACTCACAATTCACAACTCCAAAAAAATATACTATTTTTACGAGATTAAAAATACGGAAATGAATAAAGAAGCTCGCGTAACATTTGTTATAAATACGTTAAAAGAACTCTACCCTACTATACCCATCCCGCTAGACCATAAAGATCCGTATACCTTGCTGATTGCCGTTTTACTTTCGGCGCAATGCACCGATGTCCGTGTGAATCAGATTACACCTTTACTTTTTGCAAAAGCTGATAATCCGTATGATATGATAAAAATGTCGGTCGAGGAGATTAAAGAAATTATTCGTCCGTGTGGTTTATCGCCAATGAAATCGAAAGGAATTCACGGTTTATCGCACATTTTGATTGACAAACACGATGGCAAGGTGCCACAGAGTTTTGAGGCACTCGAAGAGTTGCCTGCTGTTGGACATAAAACAGCTAGTGTTGTAATGTCGCAAGCTTTTGGGGTTCCTGCTTTTCCGGTAGATACTCATATACACAGGCTCATGTACCGATGGAATCTCTCGAGCGGAAAAAATGTAACACAGACTGAAAAAGACGCCAAAAGATTATTTCCAAGAGATTTATGGAACGATTTGCACCTTCAGATTATTTGGTACGGACGTGAATATTCGCCGGCAAGAGGCTGGGATCTGGATAAAGATATTATCACCAGAACGATTGGAAAAAAATCATTAATTGAAGAAGTTACTAAAAAGAAAGTTTTAACCCGTTCGACATAATAACTTCGTCTGTTTCCTTCGCCTGGGGCTAAAAAAATATATTTAACACATAGAAACATAGATTTTGGATCTTTAAAAAAGGCGTTTCACTTATTTAAAATGCATATAGTTATAACTATATAAAAGAAATGTATTTCTTTTTTGCATTCTTTATCTAAAAAAAACTATGTTTCTATGTGTTAAAACAAGTACATCCAATGGGTCAGTTTAGCAGCTTCTGTCTTATTTTATATACTAATTTTATATCCTTATTTTACATGCTGCTTTTTAGGGCATTATATTCGCTTGTCATGTTTAGCGATCTGTAGATCCCTAAAAGCGACTTCATGGCACTTTCGTTTTTAGGCTCGATTGTTAATGCTTTTTTAAGATACGGAATCGCACTTCGTACAATTTCGTCTTTTTGAGCATCAAGCTTATCATATTGCTGCATTTCTTTTGTGCTATTGCCCAGCGCTGCCATTTTATCTACAATTTCCTTTTTTTGTTCTATTTTAACGTATACAAGATTTATACAGCAGTCTACACAATTTTCATTGACTTGCAATCCTTCCTGATAATATTTCTCGGCATTGCAATAATCGTTTCTTTCTAAGTAAGCAAATCCTAAAGAAGTTAATATTTCTTCTTTCTTTGAAGGCGGGAATACATTTCTTGGTTTTTCGTAAAGTCCTTCATTTACACTGGATTCCCTGGCGCTTCTGGAAATAAAAGATTCTTCTTCTTTTGTCTTTTTGTTTGTAGCGTACCAAAGCATTCCTTTTCCGGAATATTGTATTTTTTTAAGCTCTTCAAAGTATTTAATAGAAGACACATAATCTTTGGCGGTCAAGGACGAAGAGGCGGCGTTGTATAAGTTTAAGGTGTCTTTTTTATCAAAGAGGTACACTTCGTAACTTTTATCTGAGCTCTCTTTAAATTTTCCTTCTTTGTAGTCTTTATAAGCTCCGTCGACAAGTTTTGATTTCATCTCTTTTAGGGCCGAACTTGCCTTGAAGGCATATCTATAGTTTCGGGATTCATTTTCGTACAAAAGAACATCCTGATAGGCGCCTGATGCCAGGGTAAAATTGGCTGCGGCATCTATATTTTTTGTTGCAAGATCTTTGTATACATTTCCTTTTGTAAAAAAATAATCGGTTTTTACGTCATCAGGCGCATTGATGACGAGGTATTCTATTTTTTTTAAAATTGCCAATGATTCCTGCACTTTTCCTTTTGCAAAATAGGATTGCGCTTCTTTTAATTCCTCTTTTTGAGCAAACATACTACTGTTAATCAATAATAGGAAGGATAAAATTTTAAGGTTATTTTTCATTTTTGGTTGAGTTTGGTTGTTAAATAAAATTTTAAAGTTATTTGCCAGAAGAGGTTACGAAATCAATAGGAATGCTAAAAAAAACAGCACAATTATATTTCGTAAAATCGCTCACAAATCTTATTATTCTTTCTGAATTTTAAGATCTACAACAAACAAAACACAGCGGGTAATTTTTCTTCATACATTTTCTGGTTATGGGGTTAAACGCTTATTTTAACTTTATCTATTTTTGGTTTTTATCAATATTGAAAGATTTTTAATACACAAATCTCTCTTATTTGGAGATTCTGTTGAATAAAAATTTACTTTTTAACCAAAATAAAACTAATTATTGAATAAATAAACAAAAATCGATTAAAATATGAAATTTTAACAGATCAATATTAGAACTACTACTAAAATAGAGATAGTTAGGGGATAAAATAATTGAATAGTCTTAATAATTTACAATAGTAAAAAAAACATTTCAGATTACACCAAAAAAAAAACTCACTACCTGTATTTTCATACAAATAGTGAGCTTTTAACCAAAACGACCATTTGGTTTTTCTTTCGAAATAAACATCCGACAAATGTAGTGGGCTGCTTAATTAGCTATAATTTCAAAACTTTTATCCTCAATTTTCACAACGGTTAACGCTTGTGAGTAATTTAGTAAAAAAGAAACAACTTCTTTTTTAGGTTTTAAATCTTTAGAAGCTAGTGCCTTTTTAGAGTAAATTTTCGCCATACTGTCAAAATGTTTTATTATAGTATAACGAGGTATTACCTAAAATAGTATTAGTTGGTTAAAATAATTTGATTTTTGTCAATTATTTTTCTTAAATTCATAAGCGCATATCGCATTCTGCCTAATGCTGTATTGATACTCACCCCTGTAAGTTCAGATATTTCTTTAAAACTCATATCCTGATACATTCGCATTACCAACACTTCTTTTTGATCTGATGGCAGTTCTTCAATTATCTTTTTTAAGTCGACCTCAACCTGATCAAAAATCATTTTATTTTCGATCGTTAAAGAATCATCTGACATGACAGAAAAAATCGAAAATTCTTCGGTTTCTCTGTACATTGGCATTTTTTTGGTTTTTCGAAAATGATCTACAATCAAATTGTGGGAAATACGCATTACCCAAGGCAAAAATTTACCTTCTTCATTATAGGAATTACTTTTTAAGGTTTTAATTACCTTAATAAAAGTATCTTGAAAAATATCGTTTGAAATATCTCTATCAGCAATCTTTGAATATATAAATCCATATATCTTAGACTCGTGTCTTTTTATTAATGTCGCCAGGGCAATTTCGTTGCCATCGACATAATTTTTTACTAATAGAGCGTCTGGAATATGCAGATCAGCCATAATACTACTTTTTTAGTTCTGTTTTAAAATCTGGAGTAATTTTTCTAAAAGTAGTTTTATTTTATAGGCGTCTTTTTAGGTTGTAGCGTTATGTTAATATTCTGACCAAATTTAACAAATTAATATTTTAAAAAGCAAACAAAATGAAGAATAATTAACAATAAATCGTTAATTATTGCAGCACTCCGTTAATTTGAGCTTTAAAATCATCAAAAAACAGTAAAAAAATACCGTTTTTTAATACAAAAAATCAGACATAAACAACTCAATAATAAATAATTAACTTGTTTACACCTGACTTAAACAGCTCTTTTTGAGGCTTATACTTTTTTATTGATAAACGCGCACATAATCTACATAATATTTTTGAGGAAATACTTTATCGTCTACTTCGGGACCTCCAAAATTTCCTCCTATTGCCAGATTAACAATAATATAAAATGGTTTATCAAAGGGCCAGGTATCTTCGTTTTTTATGGCTGGATTAAAAGTATAAACCAATGTTTTATCGACATAAAATTCTATTTTATCTTTGGTCCATTCTATGGCATAAACATGATATCCATCTTCAATATCAGGAAAAGCGGTTCTTTTGGTATTAATGGTATTGCCATGACTGTCCTGGGTATGCAGGGTTGTATACACCATGTGCGGATCTCTGCCTATATATTCTAAAATATCAATTTCTCCTGTTTTTGGCCATTTTACTTCATCAATATTGGCGCCTAACATCCAGAATGCGGGCCACAAACCATGACCAACAGGTAGTTTTGCCCGGGCTTCTATCCTGCCATATTTAAACTCTTTTTTGCCTTTGGTCGTAATTTTTGTCGAGGTATATTTGTTTCCTTCTTTTCTGGCTTCGATAATTAGGTTTCCATCCTTGATTTCGTGGTTGGTTTTGGTATAAATTTGTCTTTCGTTATTTCCGTAACCACATAAATCAGGGCAACCATCGCCAAGTTCAAAATTCCAAACGGTTTCATTGATGTCTTTTTTATTAAAATCCTCTTCCCAGACGAGTTTTCGTTTTACGTTTTGTGCAAAGCAAAAACCGGACACCATTAATAGCAGCATTATTTTTTTCATTGTCTTTCTTTAAAATTAAAAAACAAGAAGATCAGCCTCAACTGACCTTCTCATTCATTCTTACTAATTAATTTGTAATCTATTGATATACTCTTATATAATCAATCTCCATAGAAGATTGTGTAAAAGCAGGATCAATAGTGCCGCCTAAATTACCTCCCATTGCAACATTTAGTATTAAGAAAAAGTCGCTGTTAAAAGGTAAAGAACCGTCGTTTGCAACGGAATGAATTAATTGGTCATCTACATAGGTTTTTACCGATGCAGGGCTCCAAACGGTTTTATAGACATGAAATTCTGTCGACACATTTGGTATTGTTTTAGAACCTGAATTACCGTTACCGCCGGAGTGTCCCGGATAATGAAGTGTACTAAGAATCACGTTTTGATTGTTTCCTACATGTTCCATAATATCTATTTCGCCACAAGCCGGCCATGGTTTTGTCGCATAACTGGAACCCAGCATCCAGATTGCCGGCCATGTTCCGGCACCAATTGGCAGTTTTGCTTTTATTTCGACTTTACCATACGTAAAACTAAATTTGCCATCTGTTTTTAATCGTGTCGAAGAATAATCAACTCCGCCGGAGGCTTCTTTTTTAGCCGTGATTTTCAGGCTTCCTCCCTGAACAATTACGTTTGTTGCTGAGTTGGTATAATTTTGTTTTTCATTATTTCCCCAACCATCATTATTGCTTCCTCTGCCCAGATCATAATTCCATTTTGTAGCATCAGGAGCGCCATCTGTATTAAACTCATCAGACCAAACTAGTTTTGTATAATCTGCAACGGGTGCCTGAGTTGGTGGTGTCGTTGTAAAAATGTGATACCATGCCAGTGCAGGATTTCCCCCCATGACAGCTCTCACGACCATTCTATTGGCTGTAATAGACAAAATCTCATACGAACTCTGACCAATATAATACCCCATAAATCCACCATTGGAGAAATTCATTGTGGTTCCTCTGGTTTGTGTTGCATGATTAGGATTTGCCATTATAACAGACTCTGACGGACTCAATGAAACTGTTTTAACACCACTTGCATCATAAGAAAGACAGGTGTCTTCGCCCAGCGTTGTCCCGGCTACACTACCAAAATCTTTATTAAAGAATGTAGCTCCACCGTTGTTTAATTCATATTTTAACTGATCGCCCGCTAAGGAGAATGTTAGTACATTGTCGTACAAACAACTGCTTTTTGACGATGCTGCTTTTTCAAAAGCCGCAGCCATATAATAGTTGGCAAAATAGTTTTTGGTGGCGTCACCATCATTTTGCCCTACTCCTAAATGTCCTGGCTCAGAGGCTGACCAATACCATTTTTTAGACGATCCGCCTGTTAAAAACTGAACAGCTTCGGCATCGCTAAAGTTACTTATTACAGTAACATCTATTGTTGTATTGCTGGCAACACCGCCTTTTCCTGTTGCTATAACGGTAATGGTATAGGTGTTAAGTCCTGTTTTGGTAAAACGTTTGGTAAAGATTCCGCCTGGTGCATTTTCTGATGTACCATCGCTGAATACATATTTGTACGAGATCGAATTATCTGCCGTTGCCGTAAGTTTTACCATTCCGGATCCGTCTCCGTTTGGTGCAGCGGTTGTTTTTCCAACAATTTCGGCTGTAACTTTTAGATTCGCCGGCGTATTTATGGCTCCAAATGCATAATCGTCTTTTTGACAACCCGCCATCAAGAGAATCGCAAATAAGGATACTATCTTTATAATTGTTTTTTTGTTCATGATTTCTTGTTTTAATTGGATTGTTTTATGTCATCAAAATAATAGATATCTCCTGCTCCTGCTGTTCCAAAATCCGGAAATAAAATTACTCTGTCGTATTTAATACTGGTACTAAAACCAGGCGCAGTGGTAAGATCAAATGTCAAAACATTCCAGGCATTGGCAACCGTTGTTTTTACTTTTACTTCCAGGAAAACAGTTGGATTACCGTTTCCGTCTTTTGGAGACGTCGACAGTTCCATTTTGTATAAGATATCAACTCCTGCTTTTGGAGCCCATACATTTACCTGTACTTTTGTTCCTTTTGCAAAATCTGGTGTATTGTCAAGATTTAAACTTGCTCCTCCCCATGTTTCTGCTCCTGCTTTTTTATCTAATTTAACTACTTTATCAGATACATTTACTCCGGTTTTATAAGGATTTGTTACTACAGACGCGTCTATATTACCAAAGCCGCCCCAGGCAAAAGTTAAATTAGGAGACTCAAAATCAAGAGGCAATGCTACTGCTTCTGCTGCTTGTTTGTAGAAATAAATATTGTCTATAAAAACGCTTTTTCCTGATGGATTTCCTTCTAATTTTAACTGAAATATATCGGCTACGGTTAATCCCTGACTTGTAAATGCCGAAATTGGAATGTCTATACTCGTCCATTGGTTGGCTGTAAGATCTGTAGTAACGGCTTTCTCACCGTTTGTTTTGCTGATTAAAAAAGTCTTGATTTTTTCTAAATCTGCTGTCCAGACATCCATGTGCAAATATTCCATACCAGAAACATCGATCGTTACTTTATCTGCCAAAGCGATTCCCTGATAATTCAAATTGCTATAGTTTAGTATTTTATCACCACTAAGATTAAATTCTTTATAGGTTCCTGATTGTCCCCAATTTGGGAAAAAATCTGTTCCGGCAAGGTCTGTATATTTTGAACTAAAGATCGAAATCACATTTCCGGCTGGTCTGGTTGGTGGTGTTGGAGCAGATGCTGTTGGCTCAAGGATTAATTTTGCCGTATACTGTTCTGTGTACTCTGTTGTTTTTATTGCAGCACTTTTAGACACTACCCGAATGGTGTAAACTCCCGGTTGCTGATAGACATAAGAAATCGATTCGCCATTGTTTGCCGAAACTGGATCCGGTTTTCCGGCTTCTCCAAAATAAACATCATAAAACAAAGCAAAATCGGCCGTTGCCTTAACCGTTACTTTTTTAGCAATTGCGGGATCGCTTGCAATGACCACTTTTAAATTTTCGGGTGCTTTAAAAGAAACCAGAACTTGCTGGGTTATTTCGGTTGTCTTACCGTTTATTCCCATTGCAATAATCTTAGACTGATAAACGCCTTCTTTGTAAGCATGTGTCGCAGTGGTTCCTGACGAAAAATAATCAGACTCAGATCCGTCACCATACTTTATTTTGTATTGTGTAACACCTTCTCCTTTAGGCAAAAAAGTAACTTTGCCTGAGTTATCCTGCGTTACAGTAGTCAAAGTCGTAATATTTGCCGGTGCACTTATGCCATCCAGATCAATAGTACTGCTATCATCGCCAGAACAACCCAGAAGTATTGTTAAAACGAAAAAACTTATAATAAAATGTATTTTTTTCATAATAGTATTTTTTTAATATCCAGGGTTTTGTTTCCAGTTTCCGTTTGCAAATTGAATTTCTTCTATTGGTAATGGAAATAATTCGTTTTTGTTTGCTTTAAAACCTGTAATTTTTTCAGCTGCTTTTCCGGTTCTTACCAAATCAAAGAAACGATGTCCTTCCCCAAAAAGCTCCACTCTTCTTTCGGCTAAAATAAAATCAGTCAATGCTGCTCCAGAAGCTGATATGTCATGGTTTGTATCCCCAAAAGCACGTCTTCTTACCTGATTTAGATAGTTTCTAGCTTTGGTATCGTCGATTGCTCCGCGGCTGTTTGCTTCGGCAGCCATCAACAAAACATCTGCATAACGTATGGCCCTGTAATTATTTGGGTTGGTCAGGTTTAAATCTCCCTGAGCCGTTGCGCTCCTTTTTCTTGGCAAATACTTTCTGTTAAAATACCCTGTGTCTTCGTTTCCTTTGCCGTAAGTAACCCCTTTACCATTATCAAAAGATGCATTTGCCGCAGCCCATGCCGCAATATCAAGTATGGCAACATTTTTACGTTTATCACCAACTTCAAAGGCATCTGCACTTTCTTTTGTTGGAAGATTAAAACTAAATCCTGACGAAAAAAGCGGTCCGCTATAATTACGAACTCCGCTAAAACCTACTGCAACATTACCTTCACTACATTGCAAACAGGTAAAACCTGCTCCTTCGACATCTGTATATTGTACTTCAAAAACAGACTCGGTACCGTTTTCGCCAGCGAGTTCAAACATTGCATCATAATCTGCCTGTAAGGTATATTTGCCGGAAGTTATTACAGCATCAAGAGTAGTTGCGGCTTGTACAAATTTATTTTGATACAAGTATGCTTTTCCTAACAATGCCTGAGCTGCTCCTTTTGTTACTCTTCCTTTTTGAGATGCAGTTGGAGACAAATTAGCCGACGCGTAAATTAAATCAGCTTCGATTGAAGCATACACTTCTGCAACTGATGAACGCGGGACTGTCTTTTCGTCTCCAATTTTGAACCTGGCATCTCCTTTCATCGGGATTCCACCAAACCATTTCACTAACTCAAACTGGTAATATGCTCTAAGAAAACGTGTTTCTGCAAGTAGTTGGCTTTTTCCCTCAAAATCTGTTTTATCCTTAAATTCAAGAATATAATTGGCTCTTTGTACTCCTGCAAACATCCAATTCCAGATATCTCTTAAATTGCTGTTTACGGGTGTATGAATCATATCGTCTATTTGCTGAAAACCTATCACATCTGTTGGACTTTCTCCTCCTGCCAAGGTATTATCTGAAGCAATTTCTCCTAATAAAACATTGACATACGAAGATTGCAGCAAATCATAGGCGGCAACTAATGCATTGTCATAATCTGCTTTTGAATTGAAATAATTTTCAGAATCAATCGAATATTTTGGTGTTGGATCTACAAACTCATCTGAACAAGAAGTATTTATTGTCGAGAATAGCGTTAGCATTATAATGGTTGTAAAAAAATATTTTTTCATTTTAATTGAAATTAAAAATTAATGTTTAAGCCCAATAAATAGGTTCTTGGAACAGGGTAGAATCCGTAATCGATTCCGCCTCCAATTGGAGCTCCGCTTGAAGCTCCGGGATCAAAGCCTTTGTATTTGGTAAAGGTGTATAAATTATTGACTCCGGCATAAAGTCTTAATTTTGTGATTCCGGCTTTTTGAGATATCGAAGGATTAAGGGTATAGCCCAACTGCACATTTTGAATTCTTAAATAAGAGGCATCTTCTACATAATAGTTCGAAAAAACATTGTTTGCCGTTGCTCCTGTTGTAACTCTTGGTGTGGTATTGCTTGTTCCTTCTCCTGTCCATCTGTCTAAAACATAATTTAAACGATTGGCATCAGATAATGTTCTTTCGTAATTGCGAACCATATCGTTGCCTACTGAGGCAAAAGTATAGACTGCAAAATCAAGATTCTTGTAGTTTAACTGCATATTGAATCCCATTGTAGCTTGCGGGATTGGATCTCCAATATTTGTTTTGTCTTTTGTATCGATTACGCCATCGCCATTTACATCTACATACCTAATATCTCCGGGAGCTGCATTTGCTCCTAAAGCAATTTGTGAGGGATGTGCGGCAACTTCGGCCTGGTTTTGAAAAATTCCATCGGTTTTATATCCATAAAAATAACCCAATGGTTTTCCTATTTCCATACGTGATGGTGCAGGCTGACCTACTCCAAATGCGCCTCCTTCGATAAAACCGGTTCCGTTGTTTACTTCGAGAACTTCGTTTTTAAGGAACGTTACATTATATCCTAAACTCAATGAAAATGAATCTGAGAATTTTTCTTTATAATCAATAGAGAATTCTAATCCTGAGTTTCTAACTGTTCCTGCGTTTAATGTTGGTGCACTTGCGCCCGGAGCTCCTGTTCCTGTAATTCCTGAAACCGGGATGTTAGGGATCAATAAATCTTTTCTGGTATCAATAAAATAATCTGCTACTACAAAAATTTTATCGTTTAAAAATTTCATGTCTAAACCAACATCAAATTTTCTGGCTTCTTCCCATTTCAAGTCCGGATTTGGCACTTGTCCTGTAGCGGTTCCGTTGACCAGTGTTTTATCAAAAACATACGTCGCTTCGCCGGTTAAAAGTCCTAAATATCCATAATTAGGGATTTGATCGTTTCCTAGTGTTCCGTAACTGGCTCTTAATTTTAAGAAATTAATGGCTTTTGGTTTTCCAAAGAAACCTTCGTCAGATATGACCCAACCTCCGGTAAAAGACGGAAAATATCCAACTTTATTTCCGGGTCCAAATTTGGTCGATGAATCACGGCGTAACATTGCCGATAATAAATATTTTCCTTTATAATCGTATTGTACTCTTCCAAAATAAGATAATCTTCTTTGATCGTAAACGTATGAACTGTTTGTCAAGGTTTCTGAAATTCCTTTTGTTAACGAGATATCGGCAAAATCCCAGGAGTTATTGGGTACATCAAAACCGGTTGCATAAAGTCCGTTGCCCCATTCTTTAAAAATAGTAGTACCAACAGTCCCTACAATATTATGACTCTCTGCGATTTTTGCAGCATAAGTTCCAAAAAGGTCAAAGGAGTAGTTGTTATCATTTACAGCTCCTTGTGTTACTGAACTTCTTTGTACATCAAACACTTTGCCGCCATAACTAATTTGTTTGGCAAATGTTTTTGATTCGCTATTTGAGGTATTAAAACCTATTGAACTTGATAAAACAAAACCTTTGAAAATTTTATAGTCAAGACCAAAATTTCCATTCAGTTTTTTATAATTATAATCGTTATAGGTATTTGCTATTTGTGCCAGCGGGTTAATAATTTCTGTGCCTAAACCTGTTGTACTTGGTACCAAAGTAGGATTACCGTTTGCATTATAAGGTTTTAAGGTTGCAGGAACATTTAAGGCATTAAATAAAACAGAACCTAAGCCATTCTCGTTCAATGTGTTTCTGGTAAAATAAGTATAGATTACATTGGTTTTTAATTTAAACTTATCGCTCAAATCAGCCCCTAATCCTATTCTGGCCGTGTTTCTTAAAAAACCTGATTTATCTCCGCCAACAATTCCTTCCTGATCCAGGTGTGAACCACTTATCGAGTAGGTAATTTTGTCTGAACCTCCGGAGATTGTTAAATCATTACTGATAATAGGAACTCCTTTTTTAAACACTTCATCCTGCCAGTTTGTGCCGCTGCCCAAACCACTTGCATTTGGGTAAGGCAATGCTTTGCCGCCATTGGCGTAACTTTCGTTTAATAAAAGGGCATATTCAGTAGCATTAAGAGTTGGTAATTTTCGCGATGTTTCCTGAAATCCTGTATAACTGTTAAAAGATATTCTGGTTTTAGAATTCTTTTTGCCCATTTTGGTGGTTACTAAAATAATTCCGTTTGCTCCAATCGTACCGTAAATTGCTGCCTGAGCATCTTTTAGAACGGTAATTGTTTCGATATCATTAGGGTTAAGCAAACTTAAATCTCCCACATATCCATCAATAATTGTAGTAGGTCTGTTTTCGCCATTGGTGGCAATACCACGAATACGAATGTCCAGCGGTGCTCCCGGTGCTCCGGATTGTGTCGTAACATTGACACCGGATATTGTACCTTGCAGTGCTTGCTCGATTCTTGCTGGTTTCAGGATATCAAGCGTTTTACTGTCCAGTACAGAAACGGCTCCTGTTACTTCTCTTTTTTTCTGGCTACCATAACCTATCACTACAACTTCGTCAAGCGATCTGGCATCATCGCTCATTTTAATGGTGATCTTGGTTCCTGAAACAACAACTTCTTGTGTTTTTAAACCAATAAAACTAAAAACAAGTGTCGTTCCTTTTGGGATTGCTAATAGCTTAAAAGATCCGTCGAAATCTGTAGAGGTGGCTTGCGACGAATTTTTTACTTTTACATTAACGCCAGGAAGTGCGATTCCTGATGCGGCATCAAGTACTGTCCCGTTTACGTCAAAAGACTGCGAAAACGCATAGGATGTAAACAGCATTAGTACGGTTAGTAATAATTTGGATTTCATAATTAGTTAGTTTTTATTGAAAGCTAAATTTATCGTATCCGCTTAGGAAAACGATAAATTTAACCACAACAAAAAACATACATCATAAAAAAAATGGATCTAAATTCACTATTTCTTAAAAAGAAGCCCTGTTTAGTCTTAAATTAAGAATGTTAATTTCTTTAACACAAATGTGTAAAAATCACAATTAACCGTTAATGTTGAGGTAATGTATAGTTTTTTTATGCCCTTATCTTACCTACTATACAGCCAGGATATATTCGACTAAACCGTTTTCGTGCTGTAAATCCATTTTTTTACGCAAACGATATCTTTTTATCTCTACACTTCGAACGGAGATATTAAACAACGGGGCAATTTCTTTCGAGGAGAGGTTCAGTCGCAAGTAGGCACAAAGACGCAAATCGTTTGCTGTAAGTAAAGGATGAAGTTGTTTTATTCTTTTTAGAAAATCCTTATCGGCATTGTCAAACGCTTCTTTAAAGACGTTCCAGGAGTCTTCTTCGGTGATATTTTTATTAATGGTGCTTATTACGGATTTAATATTATTGCTATCGTTTTGAGAGGTCTTTTTTAGATCTTCTTTTATAAAAGCCAGCAATTCATTTTTGCTGTTTAAACTCATGGTCGAGACAGCCAATTCTCTGTTTTTATTGTCTACATCCTGCGAAAGTTGCTCGTTTCTAAGCTTCATTAATTGCTGCTCGTTTTCTAATTCTTTGATCTCTAACAAAAGATTATTCTCTTCGATTAATTTCTCTTCTTGTTTTTGATAATAATTTCTATAGGCTTTATTGATAAAATAAGCGGTTACAAAAATCAGAAACAAATAAATAAACCAGGCCAGATTGGTCAAATACCAGGGTTTTGAAACAACAAATGTGTAGGTTGCCGTATTTTGCAAAATGGTATTGGCATATTTTGCCCTTATTTTAAAGGTATATTTTCCCGGCAAAAGATTCTTAAAATTCACTGTTGCTTTGGTGCTCCATTCGCTCCAGTCATTCTGGAAACCTTCCAGCGAGTATTGATACTCTGAGTTGATGTATTTGTTGTATTCCGGAACGGTATAATTAAACGTAATATTGTTTTCGTTCGAATGAAAGCTTCCTTCACTTTGTACGGCAACATTTTTTAAGGTTTCGTTTTGTTTGTTTACGGTTATATCTGTTATAAAAACAGTGTAATTTTTAAAACTCAGATCATCGATATTCAACGTATAATATCCGTCTGTGGTACCTATTAAATAAGTCGATTTAGAAATTTGTGTAATGTTCTCGAATCCCAACATCGAGTTGGTTAAGGAGGACGGAATCGGGATTACATTTTGTTTTAACTGATTGCTTAATTTGCTGGCAGAAAAATAATGAATGTAGTTTTTAGAAAACAGCCATATTTTGTTTGAATGGTCTACAATTAGTTTCCCGGAAGTATATTCATCTTTTTCGAAAATAGAACTTAGCAAATTATCTTTTTCGAAGAGTTTTGTGTTTTTATTCAACTTAAAAATACCGCCTTTGTAAGCATAATAAATTTGATTATTGAAGGTTACTAAACTTGCATTTTTGCCTTTTCGTGGAGATTTATAGGCATAAAACCCATGTGCTTTTAAGAGCGTTTTATCGAGTTTTAATCTAAAAATACCTTTGTATTCATGACTTACATAAAGATCAAAATCATTCGTGATTTCAAAATAACGGGACGAATAATCGAAACCCTGAATTTTGTTTTTAAAAGTCCATTGGTTGTTTATTTTTTCCAGAACCGAAATTCCGTAATAATTTCCCTGGAGCAATTGGTTTTTAGTATTGGGTACAGGCTCAAATTTCCAGGTTCCTGAACCTGAAAACAGACTTTTTGCAACATCATTTGCAATAATAAAAGTACCGGAATCATGGCCGCAAAAAAGTGTATTATCGTATACAAAAAGAGACCAAACCTGCCCTTTTGTTCCGTTTATAAATTTAAACTCAGAATTGCTCTGAATGTTCTTGCAAAACAATCCCTGATTGGTTCCTACATACAACAAACCCTTAAAAGTAGCCGAGGCATAAACGGTTCCCAGAACTCCTGTATCATCTGTAAAACTATGTACGGGCGACTGTAAATTGATGCAATTGATACCATTGTCGAGTCCTGTCCATAAATTCTGGTCCTTATCTTCAAAAAGTGACAAAGCTGTATTATTGCTCAGCCCTTTGCTTTGCGAGATATGATATTTTAGTTTCCCGGTATCTGATAAAATAAAAATTCCGTTCGAAACTGTTCCTAAAGCAAAACTTCCGTCCTGAAGCAACTGACTGCTGTAAACAAAACTCGATTTTAGGTCTGCATCGACAGCTGTTGCAAAGCGTGTCAGGTTGTTGCCCGTCAATTTATAAATACCGTCTAATTGGGTCTGAATCAATAAACCATCATCTGTAGTAAACATATTTACGATTGTAAATTTTTTAAGAACAGGATGATCCGATACTAATTTGGCTTTTCCGCTTTCAATCTCAAAAAGACCTTCGTTTGAGGTTTGAAAATAAATTGCATTTTTTGTTGCAAACGATTTAATAACTCCATTTTTAGGAGCGATGATTTTAAATTTTCCCGTTTTAGTATCATAAATATAAATTCGGCTCAGGGATTGAAACAAGATCCACTGATCGTATTTTAGAATGTTCCAGAACTGCTCGTCGTCCAGAATTTTGTTTTTTATGGTATCGCTTAGCGAGGTATATTTTAATTTGCCATTGCTTTGTCTGGTCCAATACCCAAAATTCATATAACAACCTGTATAAATTTTGTTTGCAATAACTTTTACAGATCGCACAATTGTCTCGTTTGGTGTGGGATATAATTGCCAGTTTGTACCATTATATTCTAAAAGTCCATCATTATTCGCAAAATACAAATAGTTTTGATCGTCCTGAGAAATCATCCAACTTTGATTTCCTGCGCCATAAACAGCCGATGAATATTTGATAATAGGCGGAAACTCCTGTGAAAACAGGACAAAACTCATCAAAAAAAACAGAATAGAAAGTGTAGTCTTCAATTTTAGCCGTGGTATTAATTTATTATAAAAACTGTTCTAAAATAGCTTATTTTATAGTGTAATGACACGTTTGGTATAATTATTTTTTAGCATCTAAAATAAAATATGCCACAGATTAAAGGGATTAATATTGTAATTGTTTTTTGCCACTAATTGCACGAATTTTCACTAATTAAGTTGACTAAAAAAAACTTTTTTAATCTGTGGCAAAAAAAAGAATTAGCGAAAATTCGTGTAATTCGTGGCAACTTTTTTCTCACAAGTAATAATTCATAAAATCCTTTTAATCTGTGGCAAAAAAAAAATTAGCGAAAATTCGTGTAATTCGTGGCAACTTTTTTCTCACAAGTAATAATTCATGTAATTCGTGGCAAAAAAAGAATTAGCGAAAATTTGTGCAATTCGTGGCCAAAAAAAATTCTGTTAAGATTTGGAACAATGGCATTAACAAAACTCAAATCAAAATTGATTACTTTTGTAGAAATTGACTTTTTTTATGCAAATTGATCTTTCTACACTAGACCCAAAACATAATATTATAATTAAAGGAGCGCAGGTACATAATTTAAAAAATGTAGATGTCGCAATTCCAAGAAACAAACTTGTTGTCATTACAGGTCTTTCAGGATCAGGCAAATCAAGTTTGGCATTCGACACTTTGTATGCAGAAGGACAACGTCGTTATGTAGAGAGTTTGTCCTCGTATGCGCGTCAGTTTTTAGGACGTTTAGACAAACCAAAAGTAGAATATATAAAAGGTATTGCGCCTGCAATTGCTATTGAGCAAAAAGTAAATACAACCAATGCCCGTTCGACGGTAGGAACTTCGACCGAAATCTACGATTACGTAAAACTTTTGTTCGCCAGAATTGGGCGTACTTATTCGCCAATTTCAGGACTTGAGGTCAAAAAAAATACGGTTACAGATGTTGTTGCTGATGTAAAAAATCTGGAATTAGACAGTAAATGGTTGCTTCTTGCCCCTATTCATCTTGAAGAAGGAAGACCATTAGAAGATAAACTAAAAGTACTTCTTCAGCAAGGTTTTGCTCGTATTTTGGTCAACAACGAAATGGTTCGTCTGGATGACTTTAATCCTGCCGAGGTACATAAACTGGACAATAAAGATATTTTATTGATTATTGACAGAATTGTTGTCAAAGACGAGGAAGAATTTTACAACCGTCTTGCAGATGCGGTTCAGACTGCTTTTTTTGAAGGGAAGGGAATTTGTTATCTACAGGAACTAAACTCTGATAGAAAATTTACGTATTCGAATAATTTTGAGTTAGATGGCATTACTTTTCTGGAACCCAATGTTCATTTATTCAGTTTCAATAATCCATACGGAGCTTGTCCGGTTTGCGAAGGTTACGGAAACATTATTGGTATTGATGCAGATTTGGTGGTTCCTAATACTTCCTTATCTGTTTTTGAAAACGCTATTTATCCCTGGAGGGGCGATAGTATGAGTTGGTACAAGGACGAACTGGTTAAACATGCTTACAAATTTGATTTCCCGATTCATAAACCTTTTTTCGAACTCTCTGAGGATCAAAAAGATTTAGTATGGAAAGGAAATCAGTATTTTCAGGGTTTAAATGGTTTCTTTAAAGAACTAGAAGAAAAAAATTATAAGATTCAAAATCGTGTCATGTTATCGCGGTATCGCGGTAAAACAAAATGTCACGCTTGTCGCGGAAAGCGTTTACGCGAAGAGGCGTCTTATGTAAAAATAAATGGTAAAACAGTCTCTGATCTGGTCGATTTGCCGATTAAACATTTGGTCACTTTTTTTAAAAACATCGACTTAGATGTTTACGAAAAGCAAATTGCAAAACGTTTGATGGTTGAAATCAATAATCGTTTATCCTTTTTGACGGAGGTTGGCTTGGATTATCTGACATTAAACAGAAATTCGGCAACACTTTCAGGAGGAGAATCACAACGTATCAATCTGGCAACTTCTTTAGGGAGCAGTCTTGTGGGTTCTATGTACATTCTCGACGAACCCAGCATTGGTTTGCATCCTAAAGATTCTGAACGCCTGATAAAAGTTTTGCTCTCGCTTCGTGATCTGGGCAATACGGTTATTGTGGTGGAGCATGATGAGGATATTATGAAAGCTGCGGATATGATTATCGATATTGGTCCTGAAGCAGGAACTTTTGGAGGAAATTTAGTAGCACAAGGCACGTATGACGAAATTCTGAAATCAGATTCGCTAACGGCAAAATACCTGAATGGCGATTTGGAAATTACGGTTCCTAAAAAGAGACGAAAATTCAAGAATCATATTGACATTATTGGCGCAAGAGAAAATAACTTAAAAAATATAGATGTTACTTTTCCTCTGGATGTTTTAACTGTAATTACAGGGGTTTCGGGAAGTGGAAAAAGTACTTTGATTAAAAAGATTTTATTTCCGGCAATGCAGAAAAAGCTGGAAAATGCAGCCGAAAAAGCAGGTCAGTTTAGCGATATAAAAGGCTCTTTCTCGCAAATAAAACATATTGAATATGTCGATCAAAACCCTATAGGAAGAAGTTCGAGATCAAATCCGGTAACTTATATCAAGGCTTATGATGATATTCGTGAATTGTATGCCAAAGAGAAATTATCTAAAATAAGAGGTTATCAGGCCAAACATTTTTCTTTTAACGTTGATGGAGGCAGATGCGAAACTTGCAAAGGGGAAGGCTCCATAAACGTCGAGATGGTCTTTATGGCCGATGTATCTTTACCTTGTGAAACCTGCGGGGGGAAACGTTTCAAAAAAGAAGTTTTGGAAATTACTTTCGACAATCAAAACATCAACGATATTCTTACCATGACGATCGACGATGCGATTGCTTTTTTTGATAAAAACAATCAAGGCAAAATTACACAAAAACTACAACCGCTTCAGGATGTTGGTTTAGGATATGTACAATTAGGGCAATCTTCATCGACTCTTTCCGGAGGTGAAGCGCAACGTATTAAACTAGCTTCGTTTTTAGTAAAAGGAGCGACAAAAGACAAGGCTTTGTTTGTATTTGATGAACCTACAACGGGTTTACACTTTCACGATATCAAAAAATTATTAGCCTCCTTTGATGCTTTAATAGACAAAGGGCATTCGATAATTGTAATTGAGCACAATCTTGATCTTATAAAATGTGCTGACTGGATTATTGATTTAGGTCCTGAAGGAGGAGAAAACGGAGGTTACTTACTCGCAGCAGGAACTCCTGAAGATATCGTAAAAGTAAAAGAATCCGTTACAGGAATTTATTTAAAGGATAAAATTTAGAAAAAAGGGTACTGAGGTTCTGAGTTGCAAAGGTGCAAAGGTTTTAATCCTTTGTACATTGATTTCTTTAGATTTATAATTTAAAAAAGCCATAAATTAATGTTGATTTAATTTATGGCTTTTCTATTTTCAAATTTAATTTTTTAAGCGACCAGACATCTTTCTTCAAAAGGAAAACCATCTTCATCAATGGCAACTAATACCTTTTTGGGCTTTGAAGCCTGGATTGTGAGATAAAGCCATGCAAATGACCACAAACCTAAGGTTAGACAAAAAATAATGAAATTTAAACCATGATTGACTACTTTTCCGCCTTTTGAAAGAACCGCAAAAAGAAATTCATCGTTTCTCTCTTCCAGTACAAATCCATTATGAACCTTGTTTGAGATCATACTGGAAAATACTTGTAAACTTTGCTCCTGACTCAATTCATTCTTTTTCATAAATCATCTTCTAAAAATTAATCCAAATACGACAAGAATTACTTTCTACTTTTACTTCTCTTTGCAAAGTAATTTAATCTAATAAACACAATATCAAATACTTTTATTGTATTAAATGAGATCTTTTTTATCCTTTGGCGCCAAGTGTTGCTAAATTCTTAGCTAAAGTTAATTTTTATAATATTAACTTCAAAACAAATCGCTGTTAAAGTTTTAAGATTATTCACACATTATTAGTAGTTTACTTTTTGTTTTTAATATTAAAAGCAGGGGTTTCGTACTCTTTATTAAGATAGCTTTCAGGAATTGTTGTAGTGTTTCCGTCTCTTAGTGCGCTATAATGCGGCGACATGATTTCGATTCCGGCCTCATTAAAAGAGTCCTGAATGTTTTGATGCAGCGAGGAATAAATCAAAGGCTGCTTAGTAGGTTCTTTCGTATAAACATTGATTTGATACGAAACATAAAAATCATCCAAGCTGGTTTGCAAAACAAACGGCGAAGGGGTTTTCTCTGTCATTTCGGTTTTTAGCGCTGCAGCTATCAAAGCTTTATGTATCGCTACCCAAGGCACATCATACCCTATCGAAACTGTTGTATGAATCAATAAACCATTGTTAACGTGTTTTGTATTCGACGAATAATTGGTAGAAGTACTTGACAAAACAGTTGCATTTGGGATTGTAATATCTTCAAATTTTGGTGTCCTGATTCTGGTTACCAAAGCCGTTTTTTCGATCACTTCTCCGCTAACATCGCCTATTTTTATAAAATCTCCAATTTTAAAAGGGCGCATATACGTGATGACCAATCCTGCAACCATATTTGCAATAGCATTAGAGGAACCCAACGAAAACAGTATCCCTACAAATACTGAAACACCTTTGAAAATAGGAGAATCTGATCCGGGCAGGTACGGAAAAATAATAACTACCATAAAAGCCAACAATAAAAATCGGATGATGTTGAAGGTAGGCATTGCCCAATCGCTGTAAAAACCATCAATTTTTATGTTTTCCTTTTTAATCTCATCAAAAAAGAATCTGATTATTTTTATACCATACTTAAAGATAAAAACGATAACGACAATGGTAACGAAGCTTGGCAAAAAATCAACAAAGCCCATAACTGCCAATTTTGCCGGAGTAAGGATCCAACGCAATAAAGTGGTCGTATAAGCCTCTGTAGCGGGAAAAATACTAAACAATAATGGCAACGAAAGATAAACGATTAAAACCAGCGTAATGCCTTTTACAAAACTGTACAATCGCATTAATAAGGATTGCTGCTTTTGGGGCGAAAGAATTTTTATATTGTTATAGGTAAAGCCTTTAAAATAGCGATCACTATTTTTAAGAATGTGCAATTTTACCCGATTAAAAACTTTGCCTGCAAAATATAAGATAATACCAATAATTAAAATCAACAATGCCGTATACCCTAATCGTTTGGGAAGCAATGAATTATTTTCATTTTGATAAACGACTGCCTTTTTGATCAGATTTAAATTGCGTTTGGCAATATAACTTACAGTCTGATTTTCGGCTTTTGCATCAACATCCAAAATCGACATAATGACAAAATCGTTCTTGTACAGGATATCCTGAGAGATATCTGAAGGGACTACTGAAATAGAATCTTCCTGAAAAAAAGAATCTTCATAGAGTTTTCTGATTTTTTCGGTAATGGCATTTGCCCGATTTTCGGCAGAGAAAGAACCTACTTTATTGTACACATAAAAAAGCGTGTCCTTAAAAGGGCTTACAGGATATCCTTTTTGCTTTAGCTGCGAAACAATTGTTTTTGAGGTTTGCAAACTGTCTTTTGGAGCAAAAGCAAATGAAGAAAACAAAGCAATGAAAATCGCTAAAAAATAAATTAATTTCTTTCTCATATTTCGCTAGCGATAAGTTAGTTATCCTTACTAACAAATATAAAAACAAAATAGATTAGAATTTACATTACTTTCTCTTTTATAAATAGAGATAACCCGTTGGGTGTAATACTCGTCTGTTCGCTTCGCTTGGGGCAAAAAATATATATTTAACACATAGAAACATAGATTTTATACCTAATAAAGAATACAAAAAGAAACACATTTCTTTGACATAGTCAAACTCTGTGCATTTTAGCTAAGTGAAACGCCTTTTTGAGAGGCTAGAGTCTATGTTTCTATGTGTTAAAATTAAGTACTCCCAATGAGTTAAAA
>NZ_MUGS01000041.1 GCF_002222055.1 Flavobacterium araucananum | reverse complement strand
GCTTTTGGGGCGATTCCTATATGGGAATAACGCAACTGCGAAGATAAAATTATATAAGTAATAAAATAATTTTAAAATTAAATTACGGTAAAAAAATTCCAATTATCTTATTGAAAGTAAATTTTAATAAAAAATCCAAATTCCAATCTGAAAAATATTCAGTTATTGAAATTTGGATTTTTACCCCGTAAATTTCGGGTTGGTCACTTGTATTAAAATTTTTATTTTAAAGTTTTAGCATTTTTAACACTTTGATCTGTCAATGCTAAGGCCAGAACTTCGCTCATTTCTTTTACATAGTAAAAAGTAAGACCTTCTAAGTATTCTGCTTTAATTTCATCAATATCACTTTTATTTTCATGACACAAAATAATCTCTTTAATATTAGCTCTTTTTGCTGCTAATATTTTTTCTTTAATACCTCCAACAGGTAAAACTTTGCCACGTAATGTAATCTCTCCTGTCATAGCCAGGCTTTTCTTCACTTTCTTTTGCGTTAACAAGGAAACCAAAGAAGTCAACATTGCTATACCGGCACTTGGTCCGTCTTTTGGCGTTGCTCCTTCAGGTACGTGCAAATGGATATTATATTTTTGAAAAAGCTCAACAGCTAATCCCAATTTTTTAGCATTAGCTTTAATGTATTCTAAAGCAATTGTTGCAGATTCTTTCATGACATTACCCAGATTTCCGGTAATGGTCAATGAACCTTTTCCTTCGGATATAAGGGATTCAATAAACAAAATATCACCACCTACACTAGTCCAGGCTAAACCTGTAACAACTCCGGCAACATCGTTGTTTTCATATTTATCACGCTCTAATCTTGGCACACCCAAAACTTTAACAATATCGTCGTCAGTTACTTTTTTGTTGTATTCCTCCTCCATTGCTACTGATTTTGCAGCATTACGAATAACCTGAGCTATTTTAGTTTCTAAATTACGAACACCGGATTCACGTGTATAACCTTCTACTATTTTTTCTAATTGTTTCTTTCCAATAACCAAATCTTTGGTTGTTAATCCGTGTGCTTCTAATTGCTTTGGAAAAAGATGTCTTTTGGCAATTTCTACTTTTTCTTCAATAGTATAACCTGACATTTTGATCACTTCCATTCTGTCACGCAATGCCGGCTGGATTGTTGCCATATTATTAGACGTAGCAATAAACATTACTTTAGATAAGTCATAACCCATCTCCAGGAAGTTGTCATAAAAAGCATTATTTTGTTCCGGATCTAAAACTTCCAGTAATGCCGAAGAAGGATCTCCGCTGTTACCACTCGAAAGCTTGTCTATTTCATCTAAAATAAAAACAGGGTTTGATGTTCCGGCTTTTTTCAAACTCTGAATAATTCTGCCTGGCATAGCACCAATATAGGTTTTTCTATGTCCGCGAATTTCGGCTTCGTCACGTAAACCACCCAAGGAAATACGCACATATTCACGCCCTAAAGCTTCGGCTACAGAACGACCAATAGAGGTTTTACCAACTCCCGGAGGACCTGTCAAACATATAATTGGCGATTTCATATCGTTACGAAGTTTTAATACAGCCAAATGTTCAATCATTCTTTTCTTAACTTCTTCAAGTCCAAAATGATCTTTATCTAATATTTTCTGAGCATGTTTTAAATCAAATTTATCTTTAGAATATTCGCCCCAGGGAAGTTCTAAAAATAATTCTAAATAATTACGCTGAATTCCAAAATCAGGCGATTGCGGATTCATACGACGCATTTTAGACAATTCTTTTTCGAAATGTTTCTGTGTCTTTTCGTCCCATTTTTTTGTTTTCGCCTTCTGCCCCATTTCGTCCATCTCTTCTTCCTGCGAAACGCCACCTAATTCTTCCTGAATGGTTTTCATCTGCTGATGAAGGAAATATTCGCGCTGTTGCTGGTCTAAATCAAAACGAACTTTTGACTGAATGTCATTTTTCAATTCTAATTTTTGCAACTCTACGTTCATGTAACGCAAAGTTTCTAGTGCTCTGTCTTTTAATCCGTTTATCGATAGTAAACCTTGTTTTTCTTTTACCGATAAATTCATGTTAGAAGACACAAAATTGATCAGGAAAGATTGGCTTTCAATGTTTTTAATCGCAAAAGTTGCTTCTGAAGGAATGTTTGGACTTTCTTTTATAATTTGAATTGCCAACTCTTTTACAGAATCCAAAATAGCTGTAAACTCAGTATCATTCTCATCCGGACGATCTTCTGATACTTCTTTAATAGTAGCTGTAATATAAGGCTCTTCTGAAGTGACCTGATCGATCTCAAAACGTTTTTTACCTTGCAAAATAACCGTAACATTTCCGTCAGGCATTTTTAGAACACGTAAAATTCTCGCTACGGTTCCTATTTTATGAATGTCATCTTTTGATGGATCTTCGTCTTCTTCATTGATTTGAGAAACAACACCAATAATTTTTCCGCCAGCATTGGCATCGTTTATTAGTTTAATCGATTTGTCTCTTCCTGCAGAAATAGGAATTACAACTCCCGGAAATAAAACGGTATTACGTAAAGGCAAAATAGGTAACGAAAGCGGAAGCTCTTCATTGTTCATTTCCTCCTCGTCCTCTGGTGTTAATAATGGAATCAATTCTGCTTCTGAATCAAATTCCTGAAGTGACAGATTGTCAATAGTAAGTATTTTATGGTTTGACATAATAGTATATAAGTCGTTTTGTCATTAATTTTTTAGCCCTAACCTTAAATCGAATCCCGGATATAGTCGTTTTTAATTAAACTACACTAAGTATTTCATTTATAAGATAAGCCGTAAAAATAGACAATCATTATGCCAAAAACAAAAAAGAAAGTTTTGAAATAAGATTTAATGATTTTTGATTTAATTTATGACAAGGACATAAAAAAACCCGAAATTATTTTCGGGTTTTAAACAACTAAATAAGTTTATTATTTTTTTACAACATAAGATTTCAAAACGCTTGATGTATTTCCTACAACAAATTTTATAACTCCAATATCTTTAGCCAACCAATATTCTGCATCAGAACTTGTTGCAGCCTGACCTTCAACTTTTAATTCCTGGCGAAATTTAAATTTTATAACATCATTATAAGTCACACCATTTACAACCACACTGGTAGCTTTGTCTAAGATTGTTCCAGTATAATTTACTGTCGATTTAATAGCGGGAAAACCTGCGAGACTAAATGAAGTTGTTTGTACAAAACTTCCTGTCCATGTTTTAGTTACCTCTAAATAATCTTTAAAAAAGATAAATTCATAACCAGAAGATGAACCTGTAATACCTTCGGCATAATTAAATTTAAGTTCATCTACTTTAATAGAATAATCTCCTTTTACTTTTTTTAGATAGACGGAACCAGTTCCTGTTACACCATCTCCTACTCCTGAAAATTGATCGAATTTAAAGTAATCATTGTCCGAAGAAATAATTTTCATCGTAACACTTTGACCGCTCTGATCTAAAACCCATTGATTGCCAATTGCAGTTGGCCAATAGTCTCCAGTTGAAGCTGCCGGAGCTTCATCAGAATCACTCGAACATGAATTTAATAAAAATAATGACATAAATAATGTCAAAACAATTGTGAATTTTAATTTTCTCATAGTTTTATATGTTTTGGTCTACCAAAAATAAAATATTTAATATTAAAATTTAGAAATTTTTAACAAAATATTTCTTAGACTAACAAAAACATTTAAATCATAAAAATAACAACTTAAGCAACTGAGAAACATTACATACATTAGCTTACAGTAATTTTAAATATTTTATTAAAAAAAATAAAAATTATTTTTTAGCAAAAGTGTAACATAACAAAAAAAACAAGGTCATTATAAAAAACTAGCAATCATTACTTGAGTATAACGAACCAAAATATCGAAGAATTAATCGCGCTTTGTAAAGAAAACAATCAAAAGGCACAATTTGAAGTTTACAATCGTTACAGTAAAGCCATGTACAATGTGGCCTACCGTATTGTAAAAGATGAACATTTTGCACAAGACGTCATGCAAGAAGGTTTCCTTAAGGCTTTTACAAAAATAAACGACTACAAACAAGAAGTGGCTTTTGGAGCATGGTTAAAAAAAATAATTGTCAATTACAGTATTGATTTTTATAAAAAAAATAATGCATTCCAAGTCGAAGATTTGAGCAAAACATTATATAAAATAGAAGAAAATGACAGCTTCTTTTCTGAAAACATAGATTTGAATTCCCTTAAGGTAAAACAAGTATTAGAAGTGATTTTAAGCCTGAAAGACAATTACAGAATGGTTCTCACACTATTTTACATTGAGGGTTATGATCAGGAAGAGATTAGCGAAATTTTAAACATTAGTTATGCTAATTGCAGGACAACATTAAGCAGGGCTAAAGAAGCTTTACGAAAAAAACTAGAGAGATTATGAAATCGCCAATAACAAAAAGTTTGTGTGCACAAACAGCAGTAAATAAAAAGGTGATAACTGATTTACCAGTAAAAAATAAATTTTAGATATATGAAAAAGGAAAATGACGATTTAGATCAATTATTCGAAAAATTTGAGAATCAGTGGGATGTCAAAAAAATGAATTCTGATCATCAGGTTGATTTTTTAAACAAATTAAATAAAAGGCAACCCAAGAAAAAGAATTATGCTGTTTGGGCAATTGCTGCATCAATTGTAGTGCTGCTGGGGGTATCTCTATTTTATAACAATAACGAGAAACCTAAAGAATTCAAGTTTGCATCGAAAGAAACAAAAAGAACCGATTCTATTTTTAGTATTTTGATTGATAATGAACTAATTAAATTAAAAGAAAAAAGTTCTCCGGAAAATGAACAAATAATCAATGACGCTCTAAAACAAATGAAAGTTTTTGATGCTGATTATGAGAAAATCCTCAAGGAGGTTCAGAAAAATGGCGAAAACAAACAAATTATTTATGCTATGATCAGCAACTTGCAAACCAGAATATCTTTTTTGCAAACGGTTTTGCAACGAATTGAAGAAAACGAAAAATTTACAAATACTACCACTCATGAAAAAACATTATAACTTATTAATCTTATTCTTTTTGATTCCTTTTTTAGGATTCTCAAATGATGATACTTATGTTTCGAAACAAAAAAATATCAAAAAAACCTACATCGTTAACTCAAATGCCGGAATTGATATTGATAACAAATACGGGAATATTACCATAAGTACATGGGACGAAGACAAAATCGATCTTGATATTACGATTAAAGTTTCCGGAGGAAACGAAGATTGGGTTAATCAAAAACTAAACAACATTGATGTTGATATTACGGCACTTAAGTCTATGGTATCAGCCGTTACCAATATTGGTAGCTCTTCCTTAAAAAGCAGAGGAAGCAGTAATAGTTTTGAAATCAATTATGTGATAAAAATTCCCAAAAACGGATCTGTAAAACTTAACAACAAGTACGGTGATATTACTACTCTAAACTTAGAATCCAGTACCGATATTGCCTGCAAATACGGTAAAATTATTCTGGGACAATTAAATGGTGCGAGTAATAGAATTGAAATTGGTTACAGTAAAAATTCAACGATAGATTATATTAAAAGCGGTAATATTGAAGCCCGTTATTCAAGTATAAAAATCAACGAATCCGGAAATTTAAATCTTGATGCAAATTATAGTGATGTATCGTTACAGGAAGGACAAAACATAAAATATCAAGGAAGTTACGGAAAATTTAAATTTCAAAAAATAAATTCACTTGTGGGTACAGGAAACTATCTGACAGTTGCCATTGCAGAAATTTCGAAAGATTTAAGCATCGATGCTACTTATTCTAAAATTAATGTAGAATCGCTTAATGAAAAACCCAAAAATGTAAATATTAACACAGGATATACCAATGTATCATTAGGTTATAGTACCAACTACGCTTTTGATTTTGATATTAATACAAAATACGGAAGTATTAAAAACGATAGTTCATTGGAGGTTTCAGTTAGTGAAATTAAAAATAATTCTAAAAAAATAAGCGGTTATAATAAGAAAAAAGGACAAAGTAAAGTCATAATCAATTCTAATTATGGAAATGTAATCTTAATCAAAAAGTAAAATCAATCAAAAACAATAAATCAATCAACAATGAAAAAATCAATTCAATTATTCGTTTACGGAGCATTTTTAATAAGTACTATTGGTACTGCACAATGGTCATCAAATGATAAAAATAAAATAAAAGGAAATGGGTCTGTAGTTTCTGATACCAGAACAACAGCTGATTACGATGCTATAAAGATTTCAGGCTCTTTTGATGTGGATTTGGTAGCGGGAAAAGAAGGAAAAATTATCCTTAAAGGGGAAGAAAATTTATTATCTGCTGTAAAAGTGGTTGTGGAAGATAATACTCTGAAAATTTATGTAGAAAAGAATGCAAACATTCGACCAAGTCTTGGTAAAAAAATTCAGATTACGATTCCGTTCGAAAAAATATCCGAAGTAAGTTTGACTGGTTCCGGAGATGTGCAATCAAAAGATACCATTAAAAACGATAAATTTCTCGCAAAACTATCGGGTACAGGAAACTTTAATCTGGCTGTAGATTCAAATAATCTGGAGTTAAGTTTAAGCGGCTCAGGAAATGTACATTTAAAAGGAAATACAGATAACTTTACCACCAAACTTTCAGGTTCAGGAGATGTTGACGCTTCTAATCTAAAATCCAAAAATGTTGATGTAAATGTTTCGGGATCAGGAAATAGCCGTGTTAACTGCAACGAAAGTCTTACTGCGAGAGTTTCTGGCTCCGGAGATATTAAATACACTGGAAATCCTGAAAAACGCGATGTAAAAGTTTCGGGTTCAGGAAATATTTCAAAAGCATAATTATTTTCTTAGAGCTTCAAACGAGTAAAACTAATAAGCTACAATCATCAATCAAATAATAAAACTTGTCCTATTTGTGACAACCTAAATCTCCAAAAAGGCACTTTATAAATTAAAGCGCCTTTTTTGGTATTCTTCTCAAAAGGAAAACACCAATTGCAAAGAATAGTGCAAGAATAACAATTGCAAATCTTGGACTTCCGGTAATTTGATCAATTATTCCGTAAACACACATACCTATTACAATTCCTATTTTTTCTGCCACATCATAGAAGCTGAAAAAAGATGCCGTATCCTCTGTCTCCGGCAATAATTTAGAATAAGTAGAACGCGATAATGCCTGAATTCCTCCCATAACAAATCCTATTAAAGTTGCCATGACATAAAAATGAATTGGTAATGTTATAAAATAAGCAAGTATACAAAGCACTACCCAAATACAATTTATGACAACCAATGTTGGAATATTTCCAAATTTAGCTGATGCTCTCGAAGTTAAAACCGCACCAATTATGGCTACTAATTGTATTAATAAAATACATATTATCAGACCTGATGTGCTTTCACTTTCCGAAGACCATTTAATTTCCTGCGCTCCAAAGTAAGTTGCTACAATCATTACTGTTTGTACTGCCATACTATAAACAAAAAAGCTCCCCAGATATCGCTTTAAAGAAATATTCTCTTCAAGTAATTTCCATACTTTTTGTAACTCTTTAAAACCATTAAAAATTACATCTTTAGTTACTTTCTGATCCGTAGTTTTGTTTCCTTTTGGTAAATAATAATAGGTGTATTGACTAAAAAGAATCCACCAGATACCTACCATTAAAAAGGAATATCTCATGGCTTCAACTTTGGCTACTCCACCTTCGGCACCCATGATCATTACTAAGTTGATCACTAATAAAACAACACTGCCTACGTATCCTAACGAGTATCCTTTGGCACTCAGTTTATCTTGCTGTTCCGGAAAAGCAATGTCTGGCAAATAAGAGTTATAAAAAACCAAACTTCCCCAGAAACCAATCAATCCTAAAAAGTAAAAAAGTAAACCTACGTAAATATTTTCAAGAGTAAACCAATACAATCCCATGCAGGATAAAGCTCCCATGTAACAAAAGAATTTCATAAAGGACTTCTTGTTACCTACATAATCAGCAATACCGGATAACAAAGGAGAAATAAAAGCAACTATTAGAAATGCAGCAGCAGTAACAAAACTAATTAAAGCTGAGTTTTTAAGATTCATTCCAAAAACATCAATATAATGATCTCTTTCAGAAAATAAAGCCTCATAAAAAATTGGAAAAACAGCTGATGAAATAACTAATGGATAAACTGAATTTGCCCAATCATAAAATGCCCAAGCGTTTAATAATTTTTTATCTCCTTTTTGTAAATCTTTCATATAAATGGTTTTGTTAACAGGCTACGAATTTATTTAATTTTTATCATAATCAAATAGTATTTTGACAAATCGTGTATTAATAAATTATAAACAATTTAAAACAGTGTTTACATAAAAAAAGCTATCCTTTTTAGAATAGCTTTCCTTGTATTGTTTACTTCTTACATTTTTATTTTATAATTCCAACTTTAAGTGCTGTTGCTCTTGCCTCAGGAATCAATGATTTTAAATTTGCAATTCTTGTAGCATCAGACGGGTGTGTACTCATAAATTCAGGTGTTCCCGCAGCCCCGGATTTAGCAGACATTCTGGTCCAGAAAGAAATAGCATCATCAGGATTGTAACCGGCAATTGCCATCAATGTTAGTCCAATTTTATCTGCTTCACTTTCGTTACTTCTACTAAACGGAAGCATTACTCCTACTTCAGATCCAACTCCGTAAGCTTGTGCAAATATTTGTCTGGTCATATCAGATTTTGCACTTGTAGCAGCATCCAAAGCTGCACTACCAATTTGTTGCAATTGTGCTGCACTCATTCTTTGTGCACCATGATTGGCTAATGCGTGCGAAACTTCATGACCCATAACAGTAGCCAGACCAGATTCATTTTGAGTTACCGGAAGAATTCCAGAATAAACTACAATTTTTCCTCCGGGCATACACCAGGCATTTACCTCTTTGTTGTCTACCAGTTTGTACTCCCAACGGTAATCATTTAAATATTGTGACTGACCTAAAAAAGTCAAATATTTTTCGGCAGCTTTTCTTATTTTTATTCCTACGTTTTCTACCAATTTTGCATCAGTAGTTCCCGTAATTACTTTGTTTTCTGCTATAAAAGTACTGTATTGCTGAAACGAAGAGGGAAACAATTCACTGTTCGAAACAAAATTCAGATTCTTCTTCCCTGTTACAGGATTTGTAGCACAACCACTGAACAAAATAGCTGCAAAAATTCCTAATATTAAATGTTTTTTCATGATAATTATTTTTTAAACACACACAAAAATACAATTATTATTATTTTATATTTTATATAATTTTTTAATATTTTATCAGAATTTACTTATTCTCCAATAATATGAAGTTCATTGAACTCTTTATCAACAAGTAAGAAATGATTCTCCTCGAAAGCAATTTTATCAAAGACAACTTTTTCGTTGTCGATTTCAATCTCAGTTACGGTAAAAGGCAATCCAATTAAGTTTATTTTGTATTTTGTATAAGGAGTATCATACTTTCCGTCTTTATGAAGCTGGATAATTAATTCTTTTTCTTTACCAATGGTTTTAAAAGACAAAAAGCTATAACGTCCTTTTTTGTAATCGTAGCCATCTTGTGCGTCCTCATAAACAACTGATTTTTCTTTTCCGTTTTTATAGTATAAATCAAGCGTTAATTCATCAAATTCAAGTTCACCTACATATTGCTGAACCGGATATTTTGGGATTATAGCTCCTGCTTTTATAAAAAGTGGAATTTCATCAAATTTGGTATCAACCCATACTTCTCTTCCTCCTATAGCCAATTCATTTGTCCAGTAGTTATACCATTGTCCTCTTGGGATATACATACGTCTACCTACAGCGTTAGGTTCAAGAATTGGACAAACTAATATTTGATTTCCAAAAATAAATTCATCATTTCTGTAATGCGTTTGTGTATCTTCCTGATCGTAATAAACCAACGGTTTTAGCATTGGGATTCCCTCTTCTATATATTGCCAGAACATGGTATATAAATAGGGTAATAATTGATAGCGCAGGCTTACAAACTTACGTGTGATATTAATTACTTCTTCATCAAAAGCCCAAGGTTCCTGATTACCGTGATCTCCGGACGAATGCGTCCTGCAAAACGGATGAAAAACTCCTAACTGAATCCAGCGTGCATATAATTCTCCTGTAGGCTGCTCTGCAAAACCACCAATATCAGATCCCGTAAAACCCATTCCTGAAATACTCATTCTTTGCACCTGAATGTTTGCGATCCACAAATGTTCCCAGGTTGCTACGTTATCTCCCGTCCAGGACGAAGTATAGCGTTGCGCTCCTGAATAAGCAGATCTTGTAATCACAAATGGACGTTTAGGATACGTAAAACGTTTTACACCATGATACGTTGCCCTTGCCATTTGTGTACCATAAATGTTGTGTGCTTTTCTATGACTACAAGGATTTCCGTCGTAAAAATGACGAACATCCATCGGGAAAGTTTTATTGGGTACCTCCATAACAGCAGGCTCATTCATATCATTCCAAACTCCTTTTACTCCAATGTCTGAAATCAATTCTTTAAATAATCCTGCCCACCATTCTCTAACTACGGGATTTGTATAATCCGGAAAATTACATTCGCCTGGCCAGACTTTACCTTTCATATATGGACCATCGGCTCTTTTGCAGAAATAATCTTTTTCAAGAGCTTCTTTATAAACCCAGTAATCTTTATCAATTTTAATTCCCGGATCAATGATAACAACTGTTTTAAAACCATCTTCGGCTAATTCAGCAACCATTCGTTTGGGGTCCGGAAAATAGTTTTTATTCCAGGTAAAACATCGAAACCCTTCCATGTAGTCTATATCCAGATAAATGGCGTCACACGGAATTTTTAATTCTCTAAATTTTGAGGTAATTTCTTTGACTTTGCTTTCCGGATAATAACTCCATTTGCATTGATGATACCCTAAAACCCAAAGAGGAGGAAGTTCCGGTTTACCTGTCAAATCTGTATAGGTCGTAACCACATCCTGCATTTGTGGACCATAAATAAAGTAGTAATTCATTTCGCCACCTTCGGCCCAAAAACTGGTTACGTTTCTTCTTTCCTGACAAAAATCAAAGAAAGTTCTAAAAGTATTGTCAAAGAAAATTCCGTAAGAATGTTTGTTCTGTAATCCAATATAAAAAGGAACTACTTTATATAGAGGGTCCTGCTCTTTTTGATAAGCATATTGATCTGTAGCAAAATTTTCTAATCTTTTGCCTTTTAAATTCATTTGTGTGGCTTTGTCCCCAAGACCGTAAAAACATTCTCCATCTTTTGATGATTTACTCATTTTTACAATATTGCCACCATATTCATAACTTTCTTCCCAATGAAAACCAAGCTCATCCTCAAGAATCAAAAGATCATTTAAATCATAAATCGATAAACGAAGATCTGATTTCTGAATCTTACATTTTACTTTGCTGGTTTTAATCTGAAAATAAGTTTCTTCTTCTGTAAGTTCCAGAACATTGTAACCGTGAAGTTGCGTTTTATCAATTGCATACGAAAAATCATTACTAAAATAGCCTTTTGTTGTAAAACGAAACCGGATTAAACTGTCTCTAAGAATAGTAACTTTTAAGATTACTTTATTATCTGTATTAAAAAAAAACGAATCGCCCTCATGTTCGTATGAGACAATTTTTGATGGATATAAATCGCCTTTGTATTCTAATGATGTATTTGTAATCATATCGCTAAATGAATTAATTATAATAACGCTAATCTCTCTTTCAAACATACAAAAAAACCACTTAAAGCTATATCAATATAAGGTTTATTCACGAAAACGTTTTTTATGAATGAGTGCTAAAATAGACAGCATAAAACAAACAATTCGATAATTTAAAATCCTTAAAATGATAAATTTGCATTGCTAAAATTACTTGCGGTTTTTTACACAAAAGAATAAACAGTAACACTTAAAGGAGGCAAAATTAATGCGACAGAATAGTCTCTGCCATCGTAAGGTTTTACCTCTATTTTTATAATTTTAGGATTTCCAAGTCCACTACCTCCATAAATAACAGCATCACTATTAAAAATCTCTTCCAATTTGCCTTTTTGTGGAATCCCTATTCTATAATTCTCCCTAACTACCGGAGTAAAATTACAAACCACCACAATATTTTCTTTGGCATTATTTCCTTTCCTGATATAGGATAAGACTGCATTTTGATGATCTGAATAATTGATCCATTCAAAACCTTCTGCTGTAAATTGTTTCTCATATAACGCCGGACGAGATTTATATAAGTGATTTAAATCTGTAATTACTTTTTTTATGCCCAAGTGATAGTCATATTGTAATAAATGCCAATCTAAACTTTTTTCAAAATTCCATTCATCACTTTGTCCGAACTCAGAACCCATAAAAAGTAATTTAGTACCGGGATGCGTAAACATATAGCCGTATAGCAATCTTAAATTGGCAAATTTCTGCCATTCATCACCAGGCATTTTATTAGCAATAGATTTTTTGCCGTAAACCACTTCGTCATGCGAAAACGGAAGCATAAAATTCTCCGTAAAAGCATACGTCATCGAAAAAGTCAAATCATTCTGATGGTATTTTCTATAAACAGTTTCTTTTTGAAAGTATTTTAAAGTATCATGCATCCAGCCCATCATCCATTTCATTCCAAAACCCAAACCTCCGGTAAATGTAGGGCGAGATACCATTGGAAATGATGTACTTTCTTCTGCAATAGTCTGAACTCCATCAAAATTAGCATAGATTACTTCGTTGAACTCTTTAAGAAAGCTAATCGTATCCAGGTTTTCTCTTCCGCCATAAATATTAGGTTCCCACTCACCCTCTTTTCTGGAATAATCAAGGTACAACATCGAAGCCACGGCATCTACACGCAAACCATCAATATGATAATGCTGCAACCAGAAAACAGCATTGCTTATTAAAAAAGCCCGAACCTCATTGCGTCCGTAATTAAAAACTAAACTTTTCCAATCCGGATGATATCCTTTTCTGCGATCCGGATGCTCATACAAATGCGATCCGTCAAAATACCCTAATCCATGTGCATCATCAGGAAAATGAGACGGTACCCAATCTAAGATCACCCCAATACCAGCCTGATGCAACTTATCTACCAAAACCATAAAATCCTGTGGTTTCCCAAATCGGGAAGTTGGAGCAAAATACCCCGTTAGCTGATATCCCCACGACGGATCATACGGATATTCCATCACGGGCATAAATTCGACATGTGTAAAACCTGTTTCCTTTACATAATTTACCAAATCATCTGCAAGTTCTAAGTAGGTTAAAAATCGATTATGATCACCACGTTTCCACGAACCTAAATGTACTTCATAGACAGCATAAGGTTTGTCTAAACCATTATGATCCGCACGAGATTGCATCCATCTTTCGTCTTTCCAGTTATAATCCAGATCCCAGACAACCGAAGCTGTATGAGGTGGTTTTTCGCAATATAAAGAGAACGGATCTGCTTTTTCGGTTATAATGCCGTCAATATTAGACTGAATTTTATATTTATAAAGAGCTCCTTTTTCAACACCCGGAATAAATCCTTCCCAGATTCCGGAAGAATCCCAACGTACCTGCAATAAATGTTTGCCTTGTGTCCAATAATTAAAATCACCAACAACTGATACAGATTGAGCCGTTGGAGCCCAAACCGCAAAATAAACGCCTTTTAATCCGTTAACTTCAGCCAAATGCGCTCCTAATTTTTCATATAACCTGAAGTGCTTTCCTGCTTTGAATAAATCAATATCAAATTCGGTAAATAGAGAATGCGTGATAACTTTATTCATATTTGGATTTTAAGGCAATAATTATATTTAAATCTTTTTATTCTATTCTAAAATTATCCGACAGGACAACTCCTTTTTTAATAACAACAATTCCGTCTTTTATACTGTATAATTCGTTTGTAAAATTATCCAGATGTTTTCCTCCATTAATATGAACATTATTTCCTATGCGAACGTTTTTATCTACTAAAACATTTTTAATAAAACAATTTTCACCAATACCAACATGAATTTTATTGATACTGCTTTCCTGATTCATTTCATCTAAATCCTGATAAAAATCGTTACCCATAACATAACAATTTTCTAATATTGTACCCACTCCAATTCTGGAACGAATACCAATTACCGAGCTTTTAATTTCTTTGGCATTAATAATACAGCCTTCAGAAATTAAGGATTGATTTATAATTGAATTTCTAAATTTTGACGGCGGTAGTAATCTTGGTCTTGTAAAAATCTTATTGTCGTTATCAAACAAATTAAATTCCGGGATATCAGCCGTTAATCCAATATTTGCTTCAAAAAAAGATTCTATGTTTCCAATATCTGTCCAATACCCTTCGTACTGGTAACTCAAAATTTTATGTTTTCCAACGGCTTGCGGAATAATCTCTTTACCAAAATCTTTGGTTTCCGGATCTGACATTAAATCTTCTAATAACTGACGGTTAAAAATATAAATTCCCATTGAGGCCAAATACTTTTTACCTTTTTCCTGCATGTGCTCGCTTACCTCAGATTCCCATTGAGGCAAAAGTGATGCATCTGGTTTTTCTATAAAAGCTTCAACAAAACTTTCATGACACGTTTTCAGAATTCCAAATTCAGGTGCATCTTTAGCATTAACAGGCAAAGTTGCAATAGAAATAGCAGCATCAGCAGCAATATGAGCTTCGAGCATTTCGTTAAAATCCATTTGGTACAACTGATCTCCTGATAAAATCAAAGCATGATCAAAGTCGTGTTTTAAAAAATGCGACATACATTGTCGAACAGCGTCTGCGGTACCCTGAAACCAGGTTGGATTATCCGGTGTCTGTTCTGCTGCCAGAATATCAACAAATGACTGACTAAAAATACTAAAATTAAAAGTGTTTTTAATATGTGCGTTTAATGATGCAGAGTTGAATTGTGTCAGTACAAATATTTTAAAAATATCAGAGTTAATACAGTTCGAAATAGGAATATCAACTAATCTGTATTTTCCTCCGATTGGCACAGCCGGTTTTGATCTGGTTTCTGTTAACGGAAACAAACGTGAACCTTGTCCTCCTCCTAAAATAATGGCAACTACATTTTTCTTTTTAAATTTCATTTTTCTCAATTATTAAGGTGTATATGTCGATATATTCTTGGCAAACGCTCTCCCAGGAATGGTCAATTGCCATTGCTCTTTTTATTATCTTATTGAAATTTATCTTATCATCATACAATTTTACGGCACGATTTATAGAATAGCAAATATCTCCCACTGAAGCCTGATCGTGACAAATTCCGTTTCCATTGTCGCCAAAATCTACTACTGTATCCCGCAAACCACCCGTTCGTCTCACGATAGGAACCGTACCGTAACGCAAAGCATACATCTGGTTTAATCCGCATGGTTCTACTCGCGATGGCATTAAAATATAATCTGAACCTGCATAAATCAAATGTGCCAATTCTTCGTTATATCCAATAAAAACGTTGTAATTACCATTATAATCCTTTCGCAACTGGGTCAACTGTTCTTCGATAGCTGAATTACCAGATCCTAAAATCAAAATATTGATATTTTCAAAATTTTCAGATAATGCCAATGCCGAAGCCTGAGGCAATAAATCACCCCCTTTTTCCTCAAATAAACGACCAATAAAACTAAAGAGAGGTTTTGCAGGATCTAATTCAAACTGCTCGCAAAGTTTCTCTTTATTCAACTGCTTACCAACTTCAAAGGTCTCTATCGAAAAATTCTCCGCAATCATTTTATCAGTATCCGGATTCCATACTTCAATATCAATTCCGTTTAAAATTCCTTTTGATTTATTTCTGACTGAATTAAATAATTCTTCCAAACCATTTGCCGAAATATTAATTTCATCCAGATAACTTGGTGAAACGGTCGTAACAGCTTGTGCACACTTTACTCCTACCGCTAAAGAATTAAGAGAATTATTCCACTCTAAAAAACCAACATGGCGTAAATCAAATTCCGGTAAATAATGTAATTTATCAAAACCAAACCATCCCTGATACAAACCGTTATGGATGGTAAGAACAGTTTTGATAGTTCTTAAAGGTTCGTATTTATAAGCGTATTTTACGAGAAACGGAATTAATCCGGTATGATGATCATGACAGTTAATAATACCAGGAACTGTCTTGCGTGTAGAGATCCAATCTAAAGTGGCGATCTGAAAGGATAAAAACCGTTCGATATCATCTTCATATCCATATACATTTGAACGATTGAATAATTCATTAATTTCAATTAGATATAGTTCGTAGCCTAGCTTATCTGTATTTTCTTTTAAAACATTAAATTGAAAATCAAAATTTCCCAGTTTTACAGTTCCTGAATGAACGCATTCAAAATCATTTTCATTTTTAAATTTAGTATCATAGCCAGGAACAACAACACAAACCTGATGACCTGCATTTCTTTGATATTTAGGTAATGCACCTACAACATCTGCCAGACCACCAACTTTTGCCATAGGATAGCATTCTGCACTAATATGAAATATTTCCATTTAAAATTTATAAGCGTATTATTAAAATTAATTTGTGAACTATTTTTTTAGTAGACGTTCATTAAAATCCTACTTTTATGTTTCCTAAATTTAGGAAAAAATAAGTAAAATTAAGAGCTCAAAGAAAATTTATCAAAATGGCAAAAAAGAATACAAATCCTACACAATCTTTAAAAATTCCGCGGATTATTATATTATCCAGCAAGATACTTGCTTTTTTCTCTTTAAAATTAGTTACTGTATTTGCTGCCAGGCTTTTTACAACACCTATAAAACATAAGGTACCCAAACGAGAGTTTGAAATGGATCAGAAAAGTATCAAAAGTAAAATCCTGGTTCCTGCAATTGATAAAAGTATAATTGTTTACGAGTATGGAAAAAGCGATCACAAAATTTTATTGGTTCATGGCTGGTCCGGAAGAGGAACGCAATTGTTTAAAATTGCCGATGAGCTTTTAAAAAACGGATATTCAGTGGTCAGTTTTGATGCTCCTGCACATGGAAAATCAGATGGTAAAACTACCATAATGTCTGAATTTATATATTCAATCCTGGAGATTGAAAAAAAATATGGCCCTTTTGAAAATATAATAGGACACTCTTTAGGAGGAATGTCTGTTTTGAACGCCATTAAAGACGGATTGCAAGTAAAAAAAGCAGTAATTATTGGCAGTGGAGACATTGTACAGGATATTTTAGATGAATTTGTTTCTAAGTTAGGTCTGAAGCCCAAAATTAGCGAGAGGTTACGAGATCGCTTTGAAAATAAATACAAAGTAAAGATGGATGATTTTTCTGCTTACAAAGCAGCTCAAAAAGTTGAAATTCCTGTTTTAGTAATTCATGACAAAGATGATCCGGAAGTTCCGGCAACAGCAGGAATCCATATCCATAAAAATTTACAAAACGGAAGTCTCTTTTTAACTGAAGGTTTAGGACATAGAAAAGTACTTGGAAATCAAAATGTGATTAAAAAAATTCTGGATTTTATCCAAAATACTTAACTTTATTAGCGTTATATCTCTTCTTAATTAAAATTTAAAGAAAACCAAAATGGATTTATTTGGAGAAACATTAGATTGGGAAACTAAATTAGAGCCCATTCTAAAAAAGTACAAAGGAAAAAAGCATCCTTTAGAATATCATAATACCTATCAATTGCTTGTTATGGTGGTTTTATCCGCACAGGATTCAGATGCCAATATAAATAACGTAGCACCTCCTTTATTCGAAAAATTCCCAACTCTTGAAAGTCTGTCTAAAACTAACTTAGAAAATTTTCTGCCTTATATAACCAAAGTTCGAAATTATCCAACAAAAGCACAATGGCTGTTGGAAATTGCCAAAACGATTCAAAATGATACCAATATTCCTTTAACAATGCAAGGATTAACAGCACTAAAAGGAATTGGTCGAAAATCAGCCAATGTTATCTTAAGAGAAAACAATAAAACTGCAGAAGGTATCATTGCAGATTTACATGTTATCAGGGTTGCACCCAGAATTGGGATTATAAAAGAAAGTAAAGATGGAAATAAAGTCGAAAAAGATCTTATGCAAGTATTGTCAAAATCCATTTGGAATGAGATTGGAATGGCGCTTTCATTTTTAGGTCGTGAAACCTGTAGGCCAAAACCCAAATGTGACGAATGTTTATTGGCAGATGTTTGTCATTACTATCTAACTGAAGTTATTTAAAATTGTTTCAGAAGCTTTTGTATCCTTATGGCTAAAGCAGTAAAGCAAAAAACTGTTATAAACAAAAAATCCCCATCAA
>NZ_MUGS01000040.1 GCF_002222055.1 Flavobacterium araucananum | reverse complement strand
TTTTAGAAAAATGAAATTAACAAAATTACTTATTTTTTGTATTTCGTCTCTACTGTTTTCAGTTATCGCAATTGCACAGGATGTTACGGTAAGCGGAACAATTAATGATGAAAGTGGGTTACCCGTCCCTGGGGCAACAATTTTAATTAAGGGCACAAGTAAAGCGACAGCTTCTGACTTTGATGGTAAATTTCAAATAACGGTTCCTTCAAACGGAACTTTATCAGTAAGTTTTGTAGGATACGTAACTGTTCAGGAACCAGTAAACGGAAGAACAAAACTTGAAATTAAATTGCGACCTGAATCCCAATCCTTAAATGAGGTTGTAGTAGTAGGATATGGTACACAAAAGAAAAGTGTTGTAACAGGTTCTATCTCCAGTGTAAAAGCAAAAGATTTAGAAAGTTTACCTATTACAAGAGTAGAGCAAGCTCTGCAAGGTAGAGTTTCGGGTGTTTCGATTGCTGCAAACGCAGGACAACCAGGATCTGCATCTACAATTCGTATTCGTGGTTTTACTACTTTAAATAATAATGATCCGTTATGGGTTGTCGATGGTGTAATCGTAGATAATGGTGGTATAGGATACCTGAATCAATCTGATATTGAATCTATAGAGGTATTAAAAGATGGTGCTTCTGGTGCAATCTATGGTTCTCGTGCTGCTGCAGGGGTTATCCTGGTAACAACCAAAAAAGGTAAAGCAGGAAAGATCTCTGTAAACTATACAGGTTTTGCAGGAACATCTCAAGCTTCAAAAAAATTAGATTTATTAAATGCGCAACAATATGTAACGATCCAAAATGAAGCGAACGTAAATGGTGGAACTCCAACCAGATTTACTGTACCTGCAAATGTTGGAAATGGAACAAACTGGCAAGATGTAATTTTTAATGACCATGCACAACGTACTTCTCATGAATTAAGTTTTAGTGGTGGTAATGATACCTCTACATTCTACATGTCTTTTGGTATCTCTGATCAGCAAGGTATTGTAACGAGTGATATCTCTAATTACACCAGAAAAAACATCCGTTTAAACTCGAACCATAAAATTGGTAAGTATATAAAACTGGGACAGACTTTAGGTTATTCTAACGAAAAAACACTAGGTTTTGGTAATACTAACGATGAGTTTGGAGGACCTTTATCATCAGCAGTAAACTTAGATCCTTTGACACCTGTATTGGTAAGTCCGAGTGCTGCAGTTGGAAATCCAGATTATGCGAATCCAAATGCTCTGAAGGATAAAAACGGAAATTACTACGGAATTTCCAGTATTGTAACTCAGGAAACTTCAAATCCATTGGCCTATACACAAACAAGATTAGGGAACAATAACTTCTCTGATAATTTTGTTGGAAATATTTTTGTCGAAGCAGAACTTTTGCCGGGTTTAAAATTTAAATCTTCTGCCGGTGCAAAATTAGCATACTTTGGTTCAGATAACTTTACTCCGGTTTATTACCTGAACAATGCGACGAGCAAAACTAAAAATGAACTTTTCAGATCGTATCAAAAAAGTTTTAGCTGGAACTGGGAGAATACTTTAAACTATGATAAAAAAATTGGTGATCACCATTTTGGTATCTTATTAGGAAAAGGAACTTATGTAGACAACATTACCTCTGGTAATGATATCACTTATCAGGGTGTTCCTGCAACTACGCATGATGAAGCTTCTTTTAATGTTGATATTCCAATCGCAGACAAGCTTGCAAATGCTTATAATGGTCAAGCTGTTGAGCATAGAGTAGAGTCTTTATTTTCAAGATTAAACTATGATTATAAAGAGAAATACATTTTTACAGGTATTCTTCGTCGTGATGGTTCTACTCGTTTTGGACCAAACCATAAATACGGAACTTTTCCTTCTGTATCTTTAGGTTGGGTACCGTCTAAAGAAGGATTCTGGAAAGAAAATAATGTAATAAATACTTTAAAAATTAGAGGAGGTTACGGGGTAACCGGTAACGATTCTTCTCCGGATTTCTTATATCTTTCAACTATCGGAATTCAAAGAAATTATACTATTGGCGGAGTAGTAAATACAGGACAAAGTCCAAATGCAATTCCTAACCCTGATTTAAAATGGGAAGAAACAAAACAACTTAATATTGGTTTTGAAACGACACTTTTTCATGACTTTAATTTAAGCGTAGATTTATTCAACAAAAAAACAGAAGGGATTTTAATGAAAGTGCCTGTTCCCGGATATGTTGGAGCAACAGGAGATACTTATGCTAACTTAGCCGATATGCAAAATAAAGGTATCGATATTGAATTAGGATACCGTAAAAAAATTGGAGCATTAAATCTTTCTGTTAATGGAAACTTCTCTTACATCAAAAATGAGATCACTTATATTTCTCAAGGAGTTAATTATGTAGTTGGTGATGAAACGGTACAATCTACTGCTTACGAAATCAACAGAACACAGGTTGGACAAGCTTACAATTCATTCTACGGATTTAAAACAAATGGTATTTTTCAAACTCAGGCAGACGTTGATTCTTATAAAAATGCTGCAGGAAAAGTAATTCAGCCAAATGCTAAACCGGGAGATTTCCGTTGGCAGGATTTAGACGGAGATGGTGTAATTGGATCTAATGACAGAACTTTTTTAGGAACTTCATTACCTAAATTTACCTACGGTTTAACGTTAAACTTAGACTACAAAGGATTTGACATGTTAGTTTTTGGACAAGGTGCTGGTGGAAACATGATTTACCAAGGATTAAGAAGACTTGATATTACAAATGCAAACTACCAAACAGAAGTTTTAAATCGTTGGACAGGACCGGGATCAACAAACAGTTATCCTAGAGTTACGACGCTGGACACTAATAAAAACTTTAGTAACCCATCTGATTTTCAATTGCAAAAAGGAGATTTCTTTAGATTTAAAACAGTTCAGTTTGGATATTCTTTCCCAAAAGAATGGATAGAAAGCATTTCATTGCAAAAAGTGAGATTGTATGTAACTGGAGAAAATTTATGGACAATTACTAAATATACTGGTTTTGATCCTGAAATTGGAGGCCCTACTACAGCTGGTGCAAACAATGTGCAAGGTGTTGACAGAGGGTATTATCCTCAGGCAAAATCATACATGTTAGGAGTTAATTTGCAATTTTAATTAAAAAAAATAAAATATTATGAAACTTATAAGTTTTAAACAGTCATTAATCGCCTTTGGAGTGTTACTAACACTTGGGGCGTGCGATACCGATGAAAAATTAGAGGTAAAAGGAGATGGAGTTGTACTTGAAGATAATTTTTACCGAAACGAGAAAGAGGCTTATTCAGGACTTGTTGCCGCCTATGATAAATTAGGAAAATTTGCCGGAGCCATGGAAACCGGGCCACTATTGTTTTTAAATTCTGCCTCTGATGATTTTTATGCAGGTGGTGGTGGTGCAGATGACCAGGCAGGACTTCAGGTTGCGTCAAACTATTCGATAAGCCCGGGTAATATTAAGCCACAAATATGGGCAGATTATTACAAAGGTGTATCGAGATGTAATATCATGGTTGCCAAGCTTCCTGGAATTCCTATGGATGCAGCTCTAAAAGCAAGATATATGGCAGAAGTAAAAGCATTACGTGCTTATTACTATTTTGACCTTGTTAGAATGTTTAAAAACATTCCGTTGATTCTGGCGCCGGTTACCCAGGCAGAAATTACTACAATCGTACAGGCAAAACCAGAAGATGTTTATGCTCAGATCGAAAAAGATTTAAACGAAGCAATTGGGGGATTACCAATTACGATCCCATCAAATGAATCAGGAAGATTAAGCCAGGGAGCTGCAACAGCACTTTTAGGAAAAGTTTATTTATACGATAACAAAAAACCGGAAGCTGCTGCACAATTGGCCAAAGTAAACGGAGCTACTTTAGGAGCTAGTATCTATGGTTATAAATTGATGGATCATTTTTCTGATCTATGGAATCATTTGAACAAATTTAATTCAGAATCTATTTTAGAAATTAGCTACTCCGATAAATCAAACGCTGACTGGGGTAATTATGAAAGAGGTGATGATGAAGGAAACCTTGTTGCTCAGTTAACAGGTATTAGAGGGTACTCCAGAAAACCATTAGGGGCCAGCCTGCCGGATTATATTAACGGTTGGGGTTTTATGGTGGTTACGCCACAATTGAACGCTGCTTTATTGGGAGATCCTCGTTATGCATCTACTATTTTTGATGCAGGTGCTGCAAGAGGTAATGTTAATATTCCAGCTGACCAACCTGATCCAACCAGGCTTATCAGTTATACAGACAGTTACCAGGAAACAGGATATCATTTTATTAAATATGCAGTGGTTAATGCTGATATTAAAGCCTCTAATCCTTTCCTTAATTTTGGGGTAAATGCTTATGTTATTCGTTTGGCAGATACTTATCTAATGGAAGCAGAAGCACTGGGAGGTACAGGAGCAAGAGCTCAGGCACTTTTAGATGCAGTTAGAATAAGAGCAGGTGTAGCACCTGTACCAGTTTCTATTGCTGCTATTTTAAATGAAAGAAGATTAGAGCTTGCCGGAGAAGGGCACCGTTGGTTTGACTTAGTAAGAACAGGTGAGGCTGCTGCTAAACTTGCTTTTAAAGGATTTACTCCTAACAAAAACGAAGTTTTCCCAATTCCGGTTACTGAATTCAATAATACTAAAATGGTTCAAAACCCAGGATATAATTAATAATATTAATAGTGAGAATTGTGATAGAAAATGCTGTTAGGTAGTCTTTTATCAAAGCAATCTCAACTGTTATGTTAGTTTAAGTTAAGTTTAAGTTTGGTTGTAAATAGCCCATAATCACTATGAGTATGGGCTATTTTTAAATCAGGGCGGCTATGAATTTGACTCCTATATTTCATTAAAGTCTTAAAATATAAAAACATACTCAATGAAAAAAAACGGCTTTATTATTACCTGTTTATGTTTTTCTCTGGCTGTTTTTGCACAGCAGAAAAACCAAAAAAACCAACAAGTATTTACCACAAACAACAAAAAGATCACAGTATATACTACTGCTGATAATACAAAATTAAGGTTAACCCCTACAGATAATTTATCTTTTACAACATCAAAACAACCCGTTGAAACCGAAATTTCGGTTTTTGTTGAGCCGTCAAAAAAGTTTCAGACTTTTATGGGGATCGGTGGTGCTATTACAGATGCAAGTGCCGAAATTTTTGCGAAACTATCAAAAGACAAACAGCAGGAATTTTTAAATGCTTATTACGATGCTCAAAAAGGAATTGGCTACACCCTACTAAGAACAACCATACAGAGTTCAGATTTTAGTAGTGCAAGCTATTCTTATATAGAAGAAGGCGATAAGGATTTAAAAACTTTTTCTATTGAACATGATAGGCAATATCGTATTCCTTTAATAAAACAAGCGATCAAAACAGCCGGAGGAAAATTAGTAACCTATGCAACACCATGGTCGCCAAACGCTTTTATGAAAAGCAATAAAAATGTATTAAAAGGAGGGACTCTGCTTCCTGAATTTTATCAGCCATGGGCAAATTTTTATGCAAAATTTATCAAAGCTTACGAAAAAGAAGGAATCCCGATTTGGGGAACCTCAGTACAAAATGAGCCAATGGCAACACAAACCTGGGAATCTTGTTTGTATACTGCCGAAGCCGAAAGAGATTTTTTGAAAAATTATTTAGGACCAACACTTAAAAAAGAAGGTCTGGAAAGAATAAAAATCATTGCCTGGGATCATAATCGTGATTTAATGGTACAAAGAGCCAATGTAATATTCTCAGATCCTGAAGCATCAAAATATGTGTGGGGAATTGGATTTCACTGGTATGAAACCTGGACAGGAGCACAGCCCTTGTTCGAAAATGTTGCCAGAGTTCATGAAGCCTATCCGGACAAAAAATTAATGTTTACAGAAGGATGTGTAGAAAAATTTGATGCAGCAAGATATCAATTTTGGCCAAATGCCGAGAGATACGGAACTTCAATGATCAACGATTTTAATAACGGAACAGTGGGCTGGACAGATTGGAACATTCTTTTAGACCAATACGGAGGTCCAAATCATGTAGGCAATTTTTGCTTTGCCCCAATACACGCAGATACAACAACAGGAGAATTAATATATACGCCTTCGTATTATTATATCGGACATTTTTCAAAATTCATTCGTCCAAATGCCGTTCGGGTAAGTACAGCAGTTAGCCGAAGCTATTTGCAAAGCACATCATTCTTAAACACCGATGGCAAGATGTCTACCGTAGTAATGAATCATACAGATAATGAAATCACCTATAATTTAATAGTAGCGACAGAAAAAACAGTGGTAAAAATACCAGCGCACGCAATACAAACCTTAGTGTATTAATTTATTTTTTTAGTAGTTAAGGGCTATTTATTTAGCCCTTATTTTTTTTAATAGCATCTAATATACAATGAAATCAACCCATAAAATTTTAATAATTCCAATATTAATACTGCAATTAAGTTGTTTATCAAAGGTTGTGGCGCAATCAGGTAGTGGGAAATCCAAAACAAATTCAAAAATCAACGTTTATACTACTGCAGAAAACACCAAGTTAAGATTATCATTGTCTAATGATCTAATCTCACGTTCCCAACAAACAAATTCAGCAGTCTCAATCTCTATAGATCCTTCAAAAACATTTCAGACATTTTTGGGTATTGGTGGTGCAATTACAGATGCAAGTGCTGAAGTTTTTGCCAAACTGTCTCCAAAAAAACAACAAGAATTTCTTACTGCATATTATGACAAAGACAAAGGAATAGGATATTCTCTTGCCAGAACAAACATACACAGTTGCGATTTTAGCAGTGAGAGTTACACCTATATTCAGGAAGGAGACAAAGAGCTGAAAACCTTTAATATCGATCACGACAGAAAATATAGAATTCCATTAATCAAAAAAGCAATGGAAACAGCCGGCGGGAAATTAACTTTATTTGTTAGCCCATGGAGTCCCCCAGCTTTCATGAAAGATAATAACGATATTTTGCACGGCGGCGTTTTATTGCCTGAATTTGCGCAATCCTGGGCAAATTATTATGCAAAATTTATAAAAGCATACGAAAAAGAAGGAATCCCAGTTTGGGGATTAACCATTCAAAACGAGCCAATGGCAAGCCAGAGATGGGAATCCTGTATTTATACTCCTGAGGCAGAACGGGATTTTCTGAAAAATTTTCTGGGACCAACTTTAGAAAAGGAAAATCTGGGTGATAAAAAAATAATTATCTGGGATCATAACCGTGGAGATATGTTGGTAAAAAGAGCCAATCTTGTTTTCTCTGATCCTGAGGTTTCAAAATATGCGTGGGGAATTGGATTTCACTGGTATGAAACCTGGAATGGCGGAACACCAAAATTCGAATCAGTTGCCGAGGTATATAAAGCATTTCCAAACAAAAACTTAATTTTTACCGAAGGTTGTATTGAAAAATTTGATGCTACAAAATTCCAGTTTTGGGGCAATGCAGAACGATACGGGCTTAATATGATTAATGATTTTAATAACGGAACCGTTGCCTGGACAGATTGGAATATTCTGTTAGATCAAAATGGCGGTCCAAATCATGTAGGCAATTTTTGTTTTGCACCCCTTCACGGAGACCTTTCAAAAGATGAATTAATTTATACACCAATGTATTATTATATTGGGCATTTGTCAAAATTTATCAGACCAAATGCAAAAAGAATCGAATCAAACCTAAGTGATAAAAGTTTGCTAAGTACCTCGTTTAAGAATACAGATGGAAAAATTGTAACCGTTATCATGAATTCAACCAATAAAGAAATTGTTTACAGTTTAGTAAATAATTCTCTAAAAACAACCATTACTATACCGGCACATGCAATGCAAACGCTGGAATACTAGAATTTTAATTATGAAATATTAATTTAAAAGTTTCAAATGAAAAACAATACATTGCTAGTGCTCGCCCTATTGATTTGTGGAGCAGCATGGAGTCAGGGAGCAAAAAATATAAAGTCAGATATTGACGCAAAAGTTTCTGAATTATTGTCTAAAATGACCCTTGAAGAAAAAGTAGGTCAAATGACTCAGATCACCGTTACTATATTTGAGGATCCTGCAAAACCAGGTTATTTTGATGCTGCAAAGCTCAAACAAGGAATTCAGGATTATCATATTGGGTCTATTTTGAATGTGCCAAATCCGGGTGCTCCAACCTTAAAAAGATGGCAGGAAACGCTAACAGCAATATCAAACGAAGCGAATAAAAGCCGACTTAAAATTCCTGTTTTATATGGTATCGATGCCATTCATGGTGCAAGTTATACCGCCGGAGCCACTTTGTTCCCGCAACAAATAGGTTTGGCAGCGACTTTTAATACTGATTTGGTCAAACGTGGTGCCCAAATATCTGCCTATGAAACAAGGGCCTCCTCAATTCCATGGGTTTTTTCGCCGGATTTAGATTTTCCGAGAAACCCTGCATGGTCAAGAATGTGGGAATCCTTTGGAGAAGATGCTTATTTGTCTTCAAGAATGGCAGTGGCGCTGGTAGACGGTTTTGAAGGAAATAACAATGTTGGCTCAAAATATAGCGTTGCCTCCTGTATGAAACATTACATAGGTTATGGCAGCACTACTACAGGAAAAGACAGAACACCAAGTATTATTCCCGAAAGGCTTTTAAGACAATACGATCTCACCATTTATCAGGCTGCGATTAGTGCAGGTGCAAAAAGTGTTATGGTAAGTTCCGGAGAAATAAACGGAACTCCGGTGCATTCCAGTAAACATTTGATTACAGACATTCTTAAAAAAGAATTAGGTTTTCAGGGCGTGGTAGTCACAGACTGGAAAGATATTATCTACTTGTATACCAGACATAAAGTTGCCGAGTCGAAACGTGATGCAGTTCGTATCGCAGTTATGGCAGGAATTGATATGAGTATGGTTCCTGAAGAATTTTCTTTTTATACAGATCTTGTCGATTTAGTAAAAAAAGGCGAAGTACCAATTTCAAGAATAGACGACGCAGTTACCAGAATATTAAAAATGAAATATGAACTGAATTTATTCGAAAATTCAGTTGCGAATCTAAAAGATTATCCAAAATTTGGATCGCCTGAGCACATTCAGGAAGCCTATAATACAGCTGCGGAATCGATTACTTTGCTAAAAAATAATGCAGCCGTCTTACCATTAAACAAAAACGAAAAAATACTGGTTACAGGAGCAACAGCCAATAGCATGAAATACCTTAACGGAGGTTGGTCTTATAATTGGCAAGGCGAAAACTCTGATACTTATGCGGCGGATAAATTTACCATTTTAGAAGCCTTTCAAAATAAATTAGGGAAAGAAAATGTGCTCTATACACAAGGTGCAGATCTTGAAAAAGAAGATGATGCCGAAATTGATAAAGCAGTAGAACTAGCCAAAACCGCTTCGAAAATTGTTTTGTGTTTAGGAGAGAAAAATTATACAGAAACTCCGGGTGATATCAGCAATCTTTACATAAGCCCTTCGCAGGTAAAATTAGCGCAGGCCTTATCAAAATTAAACAAACCAATAGTCTTAGTGTTAAACGAAGGAAGACCAAGATTGATAAGTGATTTTGAAGATAAAATGAGTGCTGTAGTCCAATGTTATCTTCCCGGAAACGAAGGAGCAAGAGCATTGGTAGATATTTTATACGGAGACGTAAACCCAAGCGGTAGATTGCCTTACAACTATCCAAAATATCCTAATTCGCTAGAAAAATACAATAGAAAATATACCGAAAGTATTTCTGAAGGAGAACAAAACAGCGATGCCAAATACGAGAAAAGTTATTCGCCCCAATTTGAGTTTGGAACAGGATTGTCATATACCACTTTTGCCTATTCAAATCTAAAAATTGACAAATCGGAAATCATTGCTACAGATGACATCAACGTAACTGTAGACGTTACAAATTCAGGATCAAAAGCAGGAAAAGAAGCCGTATTGCTTTATTTGTCAGACAACGTGGCAAGTATTACACCGGAAGTAAAAGCGCTGAAAAGATTCGAAAAAATAAGCCTGAATCCTGGAGAAACCAAAACGGTACAATTTACTTTGAATCAAAAAGACCTGCAATTTGTAAATGAAGATTTGAAATGGATTTCTGAAAAAGGAAGCTTTACTATTCAAATTGCCAATCAAAAAAAGGATTTTCAATTAAAATAAGAAATAATCTATATACCTGCAAGGATTAAAAAACCTTGTGGGTATTATGCTTTAAAAAATTAAAGATGTCGAAATAGCATGAAAAAAATACTTATCACATTACAATTATTACTTTCGATTACCGCTTTTGGACAAGGATTCCTGCACAGGGACGGACAGAATATTGTAGATGGCAACGGAAAAAATATAATATTAAGAGGTCTTGGTGTAGGTGGCTGGATGGTGCAGGAAGGATATATGCTGCAAACACAGCCCTTTGCAAGTCCTCAATATGTTATCAAACAAAAAATACAGGAAGTTGCAGGCGAACAGGGAACCAAAGAGTTTTATGCTGCTTATAAGGCAAACGGAATCACAAAACGAGATGTAGATTCGCTGGCAGCCTGGGGTTTTAATTCGATCCGTTTACCAATGCATTATAATTTGTATACGCCATCGATCCAGGAAGAAAAAAACGGTGAAATTACCTGGATAGAAGAAGGTTTTACCATAACGGATAACTTAGTAAAATGGTGTGCCGAGAATAAAATGTATCTTATTCTGGACCTTCACGCTGCTCCGGGCGGACAAGGAAATGATGCTGCGATCTCAGACTACGATACCACAAAACCATCGCTTTGGGAAAGCGAAGCCAATCAGAAAAAAATGATTGCCTTATGGCAAAAACTGGCTTCCCGATATAGAGATAATCCATGGATTGGAGCTTACGATATTATAAATGAACCCAACTGGAATTTTACAGGAACCAATAAAAACGGTTGCGACGAAAACTCAAACGGACCTTTGAGAGCATTAATGGTACAGGTTACAAAAGCGATTCGCGAAGTCGATACCAACCATTTAATTTTTATTGAAGGAAATTGCTGGGGAAATAACTACAACGGAATTTTCCCGCTATGGGATGAAAATATGGCATTGAGTTTTCATAAGTACTGGAACTACAATACCAAAGAATCGATCCAGAAAATGCTGGATTACAGAACTAAATACAACGTACCGATTTGGTTGGGAGAAAGTGGAGAAAACTCGAATGTTTGGTTTAAAGATGCCTTAACTTTAGTAGAAAGCAACAATATAGGATGGGCTTTCTGGCCCATGAAAAAAATCGAAAATATTGCAGGAGTAACCTCAGTAACCAAAATTCCGGAATACGATGTTTTATTAAAATACTGGAAAGACGGCGGTCAAAAGCCAACGGCTGATTTTGCGAAAAAGGCCTTAATGAAAATGGCGGATAATTATAAAATGGAAAACCTGACCGTAAAACCGGATGTAATTGATGCGATGTTCAGACAAGTACAAACAAATGATACAAAACCGTACAAAAAACATTTGATTCCCGGTAAAATTGCCGCAACTCAATATGATTTAGGAACAAACGGAGCGGCTTATCTCGATAAAGATTTTATAAATTACAGAGTAGAAACCGGAAAATTTGAAGAGTGGAATAAAGGAAATACGATGCGAAATGATGGTGTCGATATTTTGCCCTGCAAAGATACGGGATCAAATGGTTATCAGGTTTCGTTTATCGAAGATGGAGAATGGTTGCAGTTTACAGCCAATGTTATCAAACAAAAAACGTACAATGTAGCAATCCGATATTCAAGCGAGAATTTAGAAGGTAAACTTTATCTGGAAACAGAAAACGGAAAGAAATCAACAACAATCACACTTCCGGTAACAGGAGGAAATACGAAATGGAAAACGATTGTTTTGTCCGGAATAGAACTAAATGCAGGAACAAATAAAATTAAAGTGTTTTTTGAAAAAGGAGGATTCAATTTGAATTACTTAGATTTTTCGGGAAGTAAAAAGTAAGGTATAACAGAAAAGTAATTTCTGTATGCTTTTTAAGCAAATAGAATTATTAAGGACGCATAGCAATATAATTTCAAACTAATTGAGCATACATACAATCATGATTTAATAACCACAAAAAAAGAAAAATTATGGAAAAAAGAAGATGTTATCAAGTAATAGAATGGAATCGTAAAATCTATAAGCCGCCAAAAAAATAAGTGTAATTAATTCTGATATTTTAATGTTTTATAAGATTTTGAATGAGTAATGAACCCTATTAATCACTAATAAACTATTACAAATTATGAAAAGAATTATACTATTATTTACGTTATTATTAAGCTTCGCTGTTTATAGCCAGGTTACTGTTACACCACAAAGTTTACAATATAACAATAGTGGGTCGCCAGGTGTTAATGTTGGTGGTTGTGGTCTTATAGATTTAGGGGCCAGTACCTCTACATCAATCAATTTTGGAGTGACATTATCAAAACCAGATGCACTTGTAACCGGAGATGGTAACGTTTATGTTTATATCAAGAAAAATGCCGGATCAAATGCCGTATTGAAACAAACAATTGCTATTCCGTCAGGTAGTTGGCCAACAAATGTTACGACTTCTGTAGTGACCGTTTCAGCAAGTCTTAATGTGGTTCCGTCTGATTTTGATCCTACAGGAGGATTATTATTTGTGACATACACGAGTAGTGGCGGTGCTGGCTATACTTCTTGTAGTTATCAAGTAAAAAGAAATGCAACTCCTGAGTTTAAATTAGCACCATCATTACTTGGTGTGCCTTGTAATTCGACAATATCAACCACTTTTTATGTAACAAATGTATATAATTCGCCCGGCACACTTGTTTATTCGTGGATTATTGGTTCTGGATGGAATGTTGCTGCCGGTACTTATCAAACGGCATCAAATAGTTATACATTAACACCGGTGAGTTATCCTCCCGGAAATATTACAGTTCAGGCAAAATTAGCCGGTGTAGATTATAGTGCAGGAAGTTCAATAGTAAGTCTTGCGCCTTTTACAAGTACCGCAACAATTGGCGGGATCAGTTCCTATTGTACCTATCCTACAGCATCAATATTTTCAATCGATGCCGGTGCAGGAAATACAGTTGCATGGAGCATTTCAAACTCTTCAATTGGCACTATTAGTTCACCATCAAATTCGCAAGTAACCGTTACCTCGTTGACTCAGGGTATTTTTACATTAAGTGCCCTCATAACAAATCCATGCGGACAAACAGTCACAAAAACAAAAGTAGTTACAGTAGGGGCTCCAATGCCACTTATTGATAATTATTCCTGCCCAACAGAAAGTGCTCCTTGTGCGTTGAATAATCCGGCAAACAATAATTATTTAATTTACAACCTGTCTGCACCAGTTGGTAGTTACGTTCCTGTAAGTTCAGATTGGGAATGGGACAAAATTTCAGGAAATTTTTATTTCTTAAATAACGGACTCTATAATAGCGCGACTGCTACAGGAACACAAGGAAGTATTTACCTGACAGGCGCAAATCCTACAGACAATCCGGCAAAATTTAGAGTAAGAGTAAGAAATTCTTGTGGTTGGGGAAATTGGAGAACTTACAATTGGACTGATGGAACAACTACTCCAACTAATCCGGGAAATCCTCCAACAGCTTATTTTAAAGTATCACCCAATCCCGTATCATCTTATTTTGATATAAGTTTAATAAATCCAAGTGTTGCACCACAAACATCCAGTCCAAAAGTTATTAGAATTTATGGGCAATATGGACAACTTTTGCAAAATAACACCGTTTTTTACGGAGTAGGATATAATAGCTATAATATGACCTCTTTTGCAAGCGGAACCTATTATGTGAGCATTACATTTGACAGCTTTTCTGAATCACATACCATTATAAAAATATAAATAAGTAGCATATAAATTTTTAAACTTGCCTGAATAGTATACGATGTTGAAATAATAAGTTGTAGATCCAAAGTTTATACTATTCAGTCAGGTTTTAAACAAAATGAAAACATCGATGTAAGTTCAAAAAAAAGAAAAATCTTACCTGTTCTGAAGGTATTTTTTGAAAGAAAAACCCTTAAATTAGTACTTTTAATATAGCTAATGTTAATTATGGGAGCATACATAATTAACATTGTTTTAAAGTTAATTTTTTTCTGCGACGCTACTGAAATGGTAGCTTTACCGAATTAAATTTTTTTAAACATGAAAAAGATAAATCCAGTTTTTTTAGTAGTACTGCTATTTTTTGTTAGTGCTTCATTTTATGGTCAGCATTTAAAAATCATGACCTACAATATTCGATTAGATGTTGCCTCTGATGGAGAAAATGCGTGGCCAAACCGGAAAGATTTTTTTACTTCGCAAATTCAATTTTACAGCCCTGATATTTTTGGAGTCCAGGAAGCAACTCCCAATCAGGTTATTGATATAGCAACAGCTTTTCAGGATTACAACAAGTTTGGAATAGGGAGAGAAGAAGAAGGAAAAGGAGAAGCATGTACGATTTATTATAAAAAAGGTCGTTTTCAAGTACTGGAATCAAACACGTTTTGGTTGTCAGAAACACCCAATAAAGTTTCAAGAGGCTGGGATGCAGCCTGCAACAGAGTTTGTACGTATGGTTTATTTAAAGACGTAAAGACAAAAAAGTTGTTTTGGGTATTTAACCTGCATCTGGATCACATGGGCGAAGTAGCCAGAGTAAAAGGAGTAGAATTAGTGCTTTCTAAAATTGCAGCATTAAACACCAAAAAATATCCGGCTTTTTTAATGGGAGATTTTAACTCAGAACCGGATACCAAACAAATTGTAAACATTAAAAAAGTAATGGATGATACCAAAGATGTTTCTAAAGAAAAACCTTTTGGACCATCAGGAACGTTTAACGATTTTAAACACAATGAACCAGTAACCTTATTAATAGATTATATTTTTATCTCTAAAAATAGTGGTCTCACAATACAAAAGCATGCAGTTTTAAGTGATTCGAAAGATTTAAAATATCCCTCAGATCATTTACCTGTTTTAATAGAAATTAATTAAACAAGAATGAAAAAATTAACCACATTTACCTTGTTGATGGTATCGCTTTTTGCAACTGCCCAACAAGAAACAATCGATCAGAAAGTAGATGCTCTATTGAAAAAAATGACCATAGAGGAAAAAATAGGTCAATTGAATCAATATACAGGCGATAACTCGGCAACAGGACCAATTACAATAAATCCAAACAAACAAGCCGAAATAAAAGCAGGAGTTGTAGGTTCTATGCTGAACATTATCGGGACAAAATATACCAGACAATATCAGGAACTGGCGATGCAATCGCGACTTAAAATTCCGTTGTTATTTGGTCAGGACGTTATTCACGGTTACAAAACAACATTTCCAATCCCGCTAGCAGAAGCAGCAAGTTGGGATTTGCCAGCAATTGAGTTAGCAGCCAGAGTTGCAGCTACAGAAGCTTCGGCAAGTGGAATTCACTGGACATTTGCTCCCATGGTAGATATTGGTCGTGACCCGCGTTGGGGACGTGTTATGGAAGGAGCCGGAGAAGATACTTATCTGGGTTCTAAAATTGCTTATGCCAGAGTAAAAGGTTTTCAGGGCAATAAACTCGGAGATTTAAACTCGGTTATGGCTTGCGTAAAACATTTTGCAGCTTATGGCGCCGCTGTAGGTGGTAGAGATTACAACTCAGTAGATATGAGCGAAAGAATGTTGTGGGAAACCTATTTACCACCCTTCAAAGCAGCATTAGACGCTGGTGCAGCTACATTTATGAATTCATTTAATGATCTAAACGGAATTCCGGCAACTGCAAATGCACACTTGCAACGTGATATCTTAAAAGGCAAATGGAACTTTCAGGGATTTGTAGTCTCAGATTGGGGGTCGATAGGCGAAATGGTAGCACACGGATACTCCAAAGATCTTAAAGCTGCTGCACTTGCTGCGATTACTGCCGGAAGCGATATGGATATGGAAAGTAATGCCTACAGGTATAACCTGGCCCAATTGGTCAAAGAAGGTAAAGTACCTGTTGATTTGATCGATGATGCCGTAAAACGTATTTTACGCAAGAAATTTGAATTGGGATTATTTGATGATCCATACCGATATTCAGATCAAAAAAGAGCAGATAAAGTCCTGAATGATCCTGAAAACAGAAAAGCGGCTCTTGATGTGGCGCAAAAAAGTATCGTTTTATTAAAGAACGAAAAAGAAATTTTGCCATTGTCTAAAAACCTGAAAACAATTGCATTTATTGGTCCAATGGTAAAAGAGTATAAAGAAAATATGGGCTTCTGGTCTGTAGAATTACCAGATGTTGATTATAATAAATGGATCGTTTCGCAATGGGATGGTTTGCAGAATAAAGTAGGCAAAAACACCAAGTTACTTTATGCCAAAGGTTGCGAAGTAGACGGAGACAATAAAGATGGTTTTGCCGAAGCTGTAGCAACTGCCAAACAAGCCGATGTTGTAATTTTGAGCATAGGAGAAAGACGCGATATGAGTGGCGAAGCAAAAAGCCGAAGCGATCTTCATTTGCCGGGTGTTCAGGAAGAATTAGTAAAAGCAATACAAGCAACCGGAAAACCAGTAGTAGTTTTGGTAAATGCAGGAAGACCATTAATTTTTAATTGGACTGCAGATAATGTTCCCGCAATTGTATACACCTGGTGGTTGGGTACAGAAGCAGGAAACGCAATCGCTAATGTTTTATTTGGAGATTATAATCCGTCCGGAAAATTGCCTATGACTTTCCCAAGAGAAGTAGGGCAGGTGCCTATCTATTACAACCATTTTAGTACAGGAAGACCAGCAAAAGACGAAGATGCAAAAAATTATGTATCTGCTTATATCGATCTTAAAAACTCGCCTAAATTTCCTTTTGGATACGGTTTGAGTTATACAAAATTCAATTATTCAGATCTAAAATTGTCTACCCCGAAAATGAAGAACAATGAAACCATTAAAGTTTCATTTCAGTTATCAAACGTTGGTAAAGTAGCCGGAGAAGAAGTAGTTCAATTGTACTTAAAAGATAAATTTGGATCAGTTGTAAGACCAGTTTTAGAATTAAGAGATTTTCAAAAAGTAAAACTAAATGCAGGAGAATCTAAAACTATTGAATTTACAATTGACAAAGAGAAACTTTCTTTCTATAATAACAAACTAGAATGGACAGCAGAAGCAGGAGATTTTGAAGTAATGATTGGAGCCTCATCAGCAGATATCAAATTAAAATCTGACTTTGAATTGCTTTAAATTCAAAGTATAATAAATCTTCTTTTTTATAATTTGTTATTGTGCGAAAAATAGTATTTTTACATAATAAAAGCAAGTCAGCAAATACTACTTAAAATAGTAAATTACAAATGCTGGCTTGTGTTTTACAAAAATAGAAAGTTTTTAAAGAATTTTAAATACCTTTGAATTATGAGTACAGCAACAAAACCAAAACATATTGGCAGAAATATTAGCCGGATCAGAGAGCTTCGTGGCATGAAACAAGAAGCACTAGCAGAAGCAATTGGTTTAAGCCAGCAATCTGTTTCTAATATTGAAGGAAGCGAAAATGTTGATGAAGAAAAATTAAATGCGATTGCTGAAGTTTTAGGGGTTTCTGTAGAAGCAATTAAAAATTATAGTGATGAAACAGCATTGAATATCATTAACAATACTTTTACTAGTAATGATAACTCGACCATAAATGCAATCAATTTGCAACTTAATTTTAATCCTCTTGATAAAGTTGTGGAACTTTACGAACGCTTGGTTTTGGCTGAAAAAGAAAAGGTCGAATATTTAGAAAAATTTTTGAAAGGGAAATAATATTTTTGATAAAAGAATCTCTTATATAAAATGCGCAATTACCATTGTGCATTTTTTTTTGTTTTTATGAAAATTAGTTTTATGAAATATTTTTTCAGATTTTTTTAATATTTAATAAAATACTTACAGTTGTAATTGTTTTATAGATAATTTTGTAATATTATTATTCTTATTTATTTTTTTTAATAAAGAAATCGTAAGAAATATTTTATTTTACAAAATATCAAATTAGTATAAAACAACAATTTTTATTATGTTTAGAGATAGATTTGGGGAAAATAAGAATAGAAACCCATTTGATAATGATATATGGGAAAGAACAGATGCTATTGGAGAAATGCTGGAAGCCAGAAAAAGTAAGGATCGCTATGAAAATCTTTTTTCTTTTCATCATAATTTCTTTGCTGATGGTCCAAACACAATAGCTTCTGAAGGAGAACTTTATTTCGAGAGTAAAGACAATACAATATATCGAGGAAACAAAGACGGTAGTTGGACAAAAGCGACACAATTGAGTGAAGTTGTAGTTAGACATTTAATTGGCACATTAGTTCAAAGTGATGGAATAAGAGTTTTTGGTTTTGGTGCAGACCCAATTGCAGGAAGTGGAAATTTAGGAAATGACAGAGGTTCCGGATCTATTAATACGCCAAGTCATGACTTTAATACTTGTATTGATTTAGGTTATTTATTGGGCAAATTATTCCCCAATTCATCAATGATGTATCCGTGGCTTTTGGAGTTTGAACTCAGATTAAAATATGGAGCTCCTAATACGAATTCATCCGTTTCTAAAAATGCAATTTCATCTGATCCTGAAATGATACTAATGCCACTATATAATTATAAAGCTACCGACATTTTTGGAGGAAATCTTTCAGGAGTTCATGAAAAAAAAATAAAAGATACAACTGTAGATCCTTCTCAAAAAGATGATATTGAGAGAATTAATTCACGTAATCGCAAAGAAGCAGAGAAAGAAATGGAATATAAAAACAGAGAATTTCAAAAAAAAATAAATAACTACAAAGATTAAATGATGAAAAAGCATAAACTTTTTTTAGTATTAATACAGGGTTGTTGAAAATGCGTCATTAGTCAAGAAACTTAACTTTAGTTAAATGCGAACCCAATTAAACAAAGAGAAAATTGAAAAAGAATGTTTTATTACCAGTATTAATTTGCTTACTATTTTCTTGTTGTGAGAAAAAAACAATAATTGAAAATGAATTAAATGAAATAGGAATTAATAAAGAAAATTATAATGTAATCGATACATTTTTTTATGAAAATAAAAGAATAAGAACAATACGGTTTTTCAAAGAAAAATCAGATTATATTATGGTTGGGTTTTACGAATCGGGAAAAAAGAAATCAATTGCCAATATTAAAAATAAGAATCAATTTTATGATAAAATTATTGATTGGTACGAAAGTGGGAGACCTAAATGTATTCGTAAATATGATAGTCATGGAATACAAATTGGTAAAAATATAAGTTTTCGAGCAAATGGAAGCCTTGAACATGAGTATGATAATGACAAAGAACAATCAACTGATTATTGGATAAATGGAAAAACAAAATTTAAATTCATAGAAAACGTATCGCAAAGTTATCATTACTTTAATGGCAACTTCATGGAAAAATATACCCAAAAAATAAAAGACGAATATAACGTAGAATATTTTAATGAAAATGGAAGGCTGGTTTTTTCAGGACTTTATAAAAAAAAGATTCTTTTTAAAGATAATTTAAGATATAATGGAAAAATCATTTGCTATTTCGACAATGGAAAAATTTCACATTTTGAAAATGTTGTAAATGGAATTCCGAATGGAAAATTTTATGCTTATTATGGTAATGGAAATTTAAAATATGAAAGTAAAGTAGAAAACAAGGAAGAAATTTATTACAAGTATTATCATGAAAATGGAAAAGTTGATTTTATTCGGGACAGAATAAAAAATACATTTACACAATGGGACGAAAAAGGAAAACTAATAGAACAAGTACCACTTACAGGAACTTAACTTAAGCTTTGACCAGAATTTAAAAAAGAGCTCCATGATTACAGTTTCAAGGAGCTCTTTTTTGTTAATATTACTTCTATATCAATACCTATTTGAGAAGTTTTTTTGTTATCATTATTTCACTAATTTTTTAAAATTAAATTTCATCAAATTCATAAAGCCTTGCTCTATAATATCAATTCCAAGTCCAAAATTACTATCAGCAACAGCATGATGCGCATTTCTGAATTCTTCGAAATCTGAAGTCGGAATTTCTAAATTTACCAATGGAGTGTAATCAATGTAAATCGATGCACCGTTTTTTGTCACTTTTTTGCGACTGTTATAATCAAAATACGGATTTTTAATCGAGCTTTCCTGCACCGTATATTTTTCTTCTACATCAATTCGTTGATCCGTATAAAGATTGATTTCATACTTTTCGTTGTCAAAATTATGCCAGAATGCAATATCTGTAAGCAGGAAATCGCGAGCATTATTTTTGATTACATTTCGATCAAAATACATCAAAAAGCGATTCTTTTGTGCATCTGTAAAATAAGGATCTTCAACCGTAGCTTTGTACTGAATAGTGTATTCGTTCAGTTGTTTATCATCGCTCAATGTTTCGATTGTAGTCTCTTTGAAGATATTTCGAACATCAGTTCCGTTTCTGTCATTATTATAATTCAGCGTGTAGAAAAAGAAATTATTCCAGCTGTCAATGATTTCTCGTTTATTGGTGTTTTTAAAATATTTACGCATATAATTGGCACGATTTCCTTTGTAAGTTGTCGTTAACAAAAGCTGACCAATATTATTCTGAACATTAAAATCTGCCTTTTCATTAATCCCATAATAAGGGAATTTATGCGCCTTTTTGATCTTTAAATCCTGATTAGGTTTAACCTCTAAATAATGCATGAAATAAATAAAGCCGCGATTTTCGATTAATCCAAATTCGTCACGAATTGTGGCATCAATAAAATAAGTTTCATCCTTATAATCGATTTTTACAATAACATGGTTAAAAGTAAGAAGCGATGGCAAATAATGTTTTATATAATGATCCGTGCTAAAATTAACCAGCACCACAGTAGCATCAACCTTTATATAATCTAAAATAACTTTTAGTAAAACAGATTTGGCCTTACAGTCTCCCTGTTTATTTTGGTACGTGACAGATGGTTCCTGCGGTTTGTGACCGTTCATTTCATCTGCATTATAAACATAATAGACATGATTTTGTACATAATCGATTGCAAATTGCAACTGTTCGTCTTTGTTTGTAATCGCATCCAGCTTTTCGACCAAATTTGGTGCAAATTCATGCAAAGAAGCCTTTTCGTAAACCTCTTCGTATAACGGTGAAATATAATTAGATAAATCGATCCAGTTGCTATCAGTAGCAAAGTCAATAAAAGGAGCAACCTCACGATTTGTATCAACAAAATTGATGTAATTTTCTTTATCAATAGTAAATTTCTGACCTTTCTCTAAATAGTAAATTTCCGGTTCTATTACATTTCCCTGCTCGTCTCTGAAAAAAGTTTTTTTGTAGGCAATCGACTTCTTACGATCGTTGATAAAAGTAAATTTATAACTTCCGTAAGCCCAATAAGTACTGGGACTTACCCAAACAAATTTCAGAAACTCCTTGCGCATAAAGTCACGTTCTGTAAAAATCTTTACCCTTGAATCCTCCATAATCAAAACATCATATAAACGGAGATCTTTTATCGTAATATTGATTTTTTTATTGCTGCTCAAAACCCCACCATCACTTTGGTTTTCGCTGTCCAGTACTTTAATTTTAGTATCAGGAATTTTATCGATTAAAACACCTTCACGTAAAACACTTATTCGGTGTATAATGTAAGTTTCGTTTTCTTCGACAACCACATCCATAACCGAAGCATTTTCCAGATTCGAAGGTTCGTTAAGCGTATACGCTACACAAGCATATTCGCTGTTTTCGTCGTCACTGGTGTAATAAATTTTATCCAGAAAATAACAATAGTCTCGTCCTTCATCGATTTGTTTACTTGCAAAATCTGATTCTTTTATATATTCAATAAGTTGATTGTCATTGGTATTAGTAGCCCATTCTGCGGGTTTTTGAATTTTGTAATTCTCTGATTGAATAAGATTCTCCATCGTTGTATTTTTAATATTTTCAAATAATTTAGTATAAGTATAATCCTTTTTTTATTGCGCTGTAAAAGTGCAGCACTTAGAGAATACTTACAGATTGCTAAAATTAATTAATTTAATTTTCTTAATAAAATTGCGTCATTTTATTGAGATGGACAATTGAAATTAAAAAAAAGTTCACTTTTTATTACTATTAAACTTAAAATTTAAGGATATAAAAAAAGTTTTAGAGCCTATAAGTTTATGATAAATAGTAATTTACAGGAGAGGAATTAAAATAAAAAAACCTCGCTTTTTCAGCAAGGTTTCAGTAAGTTTTAGACCAGTAATTTAATTAAAATCAATACTTGTGATGTGTAATTTGAAATTATTTTAAAACAGTATGTATAAAATCCATAGCGCCAATTCCTTTATAAGAGGCAAACAAAGCTTTATCAAAAGCCTCACGTTTTGCTTTTTTATCTTTTGCCTCAGTTTCTATAATCATTTCGTTAAAAATTCTTTCCTGTTCTTCACTATATTTTAGTGAAGCTTCTAAAAGGTCATTTTTTGATACTAATCCAAAAGAAGAGTATATCTTTCTCATAAAACTCTTATTCATTTTTTCTAAATTTGGAATGCTCATATTTAAATCATTAATGTTTTTTCTGTACTTAAATAGACTAATTTTTTTGGCTTTTGTTACAAAAAAAACAATATTAAAAGTTGTTAGTTAATACGTTATCTGATTCTAAGAATTTGTTTTGCTAAAAAAACAGCAAACCAAAAACCTAATGTGTTATAATGACGCAATGTACTTATTTTTTCTAATTCAACTTTAATTTTAGGCAAAAATTGTGATTTGCAAAGAGTATCATTTCTATTAAGAATTTTAGTAAGTAATAAAGTCTATTTGTAAAAAAATGTTTCGGGTTTGCAAAAATGATCTAAATTGCAAGTTGATAAAAAAAAGGAAAATAGATTTTAATAAAACAGAATGGCAAAAGGAATATTAGATAATAACGAAAACTACCAGCCTGGACTTTCAATAGACTGTGTTATTTTTGGTTTTCATGATAATCAGCTTAAAGTTTTATTGATTAAAGCTCCTTATGAAGACAAGTGGTCTTTGCCCGGCGGATTTGTTCCTATCGATCAGGATATTGATACAGCTGCAGTTACTGTTTTGAATTTGCGTACAGGAATGGAGGGTATTTTTTTAAGACAATTTGCCACTTTTGGAAGAGTAAAACGCAACGATAATCATTTTGAGAAAGCCGTTTTAGCCCATTTTAATATCCTGGAAGAAGATGGGAAATGGTTTACGCAACGTTTTGTAACAATTGGATATTATGCCTTAGTTGATTTTTTAAAAGCAATTCCGCATAAAGAAAACAGTACAGAAATCATAGAATGGATTGATCATAAAGAAGTGCCGGATCTTATCCTGGATCATAAAGAAATTCTGGACAAGGCATTAAATACGCTTCGAATAGAATTGAATTTAATGCCAATAGGATATAATTTATTACCCGAAAAATTTACCATTCCCGAGCTTCAGAAATTATATGAAACGATTTTGGATCGAAAACTCGACAGAAGAAACTTTTTAAGAAAAATAACCAACATTGGAATCCTGACCAAACTCGACGAAAAGAAAAGTAACGTTGCGCACAAAGCACCAAATCTATACACCTTTGATAAAGACAAATATGAAGAAGTCTTGAAAAACGGATTGAATCAAGGTTGGTAAGATATTGTATAAAAAACATATTTAATATGGTCTCAATTGAAAACTTTAGAAAATTAGCTTTAGCGTTTGAAAATGCAACCGAAGAACCACATTTCGAGAAGACCTCATTTCGTGTCAATAAGAAGATATTTGCGACTTTTGACGAAAAGAACAATCGGGCAGTATTGAAATTAAACGAAATCGATCAATCTGTTTTTTGTGCGTCAAGCGAAATGATTTTTTATCCAATTCCGAATAAATGGGGCAAACAAGGCTGGACAATTGTAGAACTTTCAAAGGTAAGGTCAGAAATGTTTGAAGATGCTTTAAAGCTTTCTTATCAAAATGTTACCTCAAAAAAGAAATAATCTGCTAATTATTATATTTGTAAAAAAGAATTTACATGATTGGTAGTGAAAGTTGGAATATAGTAGTGGTTCTATACAATTCTAATTGGGTAGAAGAGTTTCAAAAAATTGAAAAAGAATTGCTTTCAGTTTTAAACGACTCAGTATTGTCAATTGAGCATGTTGGGAGTACATCTGTGACCGGGCTATCTGCAAAACCTATTATTGATATTGATGTTGTAGTCGATAATGATATGTTTTCAGTAGTAGAACAAAAGCTAAATATTATTGGTTACGAGCATGCTGGTGATTTAGGGATAAAAGGCCGAGAAGCTTTTAGTTATAAAAATAAAGAACATCTTATGGAGCATCATTTATATGTATGTCATAAAGATGCCAGAGAATTAAAACGACATACGACTTTTCGAAATTATCTTCGTATGCATGATGAGGAAAGAGATAGATATGGGCAAATTAAAATTGAAATGGCTAAAAAATTCCCTCATGATATTGATAATTACCTTCTAGGAAAGGAATCTGTAATTTTAGACATTTACAAAAAATGCGGATTATTATAAATTTTTTTTTGAACAGAAATAGAAATTAAGATTTTATACTTAATTTTCTTAATATCTTAATGGTTCAATACTTTTTATTGTGAAACAATTGTTCTAAAAGTCAAATTTACTCGAGGTTTTGATGTTGTTTTGGTGGGAGGTAAACGATGCAACCAATGCGTTTGTGTTGTGCCTTTCATAACCAATAAACTGCCATGTTCTAAGATTAGCGAAACCGTTTCTTTGGTTTCCTTATTTTTAAAAGCAAATTTGCGCTCAGCACCAAAACTTACAGATCCTATAGCGCCATTTTTTTTAAGATCTTTCTCACCATCGCTGTGCCACGCCATTCCTTCTTCGCCGGAATGATATAAATTAAGCAGGCAAGAATTGAATGTTTCGCCTGTTTTTTGTTCAACAATAGTTTTTAATTCCAGTAATTCGGTAGTCCACGGAAGTGCTTTTTTTGTCGTGTTCGAATACGTATATTCAAAACCCGAATCACCATACCAGGCTACTTTCCGTTTCGTAATAATAAGCTTTCCAAAAATAATAGCTTCATCATTTTTCCATTCGATACACTCTAGCAAAACGTCTAAATAATGATTTGCGTTTTCTCTGGAAAACAGTTTTCCGTAATAATTTACAGTTCCGTCTTTAGGAAGCAAATTGGTCGTTTCGTTTATTTCAGGGTTAAATAAGTCCATTTTTCCAGTTTTGATATTTGGTTTTGATACAATGTCCACAAGGTCTGTAACCATTTTGTTTCGCTTCATTTTCAGATAAAAAGAAAACCCGATTTTCTCGTTTCATTCTTTTTCCCGAAGAACATTGCAACGTTCCGTAAATTTTTAGTTTTCGGTTTCCACCAAAGCAAATTTCCGAATTTTTAATTTTATTTCGAAGATCTAAATCTGAAATTTCTTGATGTTGTATCATTTCTTTGTCTTTTTATGCCACAGATTACAGGATTAAAATGATTAAAAAAATCTGCTCAATCTGCCTAATCTACGTGAAAAAATTATCGGTTTTTATTCTGTAGAGGTGCACAGCGGTGCGTCTAACGTTTTTGGGTTTTTTCCGCCACGAATTCACGAATTAAACTAATTCTATTCGAATAGATTTTAAAAATAATTCGCGAATTCGGGGCAAAAGAACATGATCTCAGACGCACTGCAGTGCGCCTCTACGGACATACGGTGTTTTGAAACTTTGAACCTCTGTACCTTTGCCTCTTTGCACCTTAAAATTAAGACAACGCATCATGAAAAATAATTCCCAAAGTATGTCGTTCCCCCGAATGAATTTCGCTCACACCATGTTTCATATTTACGCGATAATACCCTTTTGTACCTTTTACAGGTCTAAAATTGGTTGTAAAAACCAAAACGTCTCCTTTTTTTGGTTTCAGTACAATGACTTTCGATTGTGCCCTTGGCATTTGTTGCGTCAAAACAAATTCTCCGCCGGTAAAGTCTTCATCAGGTTCATTCAGAAATAATACAATTTGAATCGGGAAATAAACATCGCCGTATAAATCCTGATGCAAAGTATTAAAACCGCTTTGACCATATTTTAAAATTAAAACAGTTGCTTTTAGTTGTTTATTGGCATGACATTGCTCTAATAATTCTGTATGGTTTTCAGGAAAAACGGTATTTATATTTAGTGCTTTCATCCACGTATTTGCAATTGGTGCCAATTTAGGATAAATACCCGTTCGAATTGATTGAATCAGATCAGGAAGAGGATAATTAAAATATTTGTATTCGCCTAAGCCAAAACGATATCGTTCCATAATAACTGTTTTTCGATAAAGCGCAGAGTTCGAATAGTTCTCTTTTAAGTTTTCGCATTGTTCATTATTCAGCATATTTGGTATAATGGCAAAACCATTTTGATGCATAGATTCGGTGATGCTTTCCCAATTAAGAGAAGCAATTTTTGATGGTATATTTTGCATGGAAAAGTTTTTAAATGGCTGAATTAATTTTAGCACCTTCCCAACCAATTATAGCAGTTTTACGGGTGTTTCCCCACATATAACCCCCAAAGGTTCCTGAAGATTGAATCACACGATGACACGGAATCAGGAAAGCTACAGGGTTGCTGCCAATTGCGGTTCCTACAGCTCTGGAAGCATTTGGTTTCTCGATTTGTTGTGCAATTGAACCGTAAGTAGAAAGTTGTCCCATTGGAATTTTAAGCAACGTTTCCCAAACTTTCAATTGAAAATCAGTTCCTTTTAAGTGCAGTTTGATTTCGGATAATTTGCTCCAGTCATTTTGAAAAATAAATAACGCATTTTGTTGCGACAAATCTAGTTTTCTGGAAAATGTAGCATTTGGAAATTTGTTTTCAAGGTCTTGAAATCCAGTTTCTTCATCTTCGGCGAAAGCCATAAAACAAACCCCTTTACTGGTCGATGCTACAATGATATTCCCAAACGGACTTTCGGCAAAACTAAAGTTAATTTCTAAATTTTTGCCACCATTTTTGTATTCAGCAGGAGTCATTCCTTCGATGTTTACAAATAAATCATGCAAACGACTTGTTCCGGATAATCCCGTATCAAAAGCGGCATCAGATAAAGTAGCCTGATTGTTTTCTTTAAGGATCTTTTTGGCGTTTTCGATACTTATGTATTGCAAGAATTTCTTCGGACTTGTTCCTGCCCATTCCGTAAACAACCGCTGAAAGTGAAACGGGCTTAAATGCACTTTTTCTGCAACCTCATCTAAGTTGGGTTGTTCCTTAAAGTTTACTTTGATATAATCTATTGCTTCGGCAATCCTATTATAATTGATGTTTTCCTGTGTGTTCATTTTCGTTCAATTTTATAATACAAAGATCTATAGGATTCTGCAGGCATAAAATCCGAAACTTGCGGTGTTTTTGTTGTTTTACTTTATTTTAGGTTTTGCAGTAATTTGAAACCTGAAAAAAATATTTCATTATTTCAGACTTTTTCCATTTTGTAATTGATCAGTTCAATACTTAATCTTATTTTTTTTGTTCCGCTTTTGTGATGAAACCTTTCTTGTCAAAAAAAAGCTTTACAGTTATGCTTACATCGGTAATAATCGTTTTGATTTTTCTTTTAAATCTGAAATTGTACTCTTTCTAAAATCCATTTTCATTTGAATTATATTAGAATATATTTTGTCTTATTTTGTGCTCCCTCAATTTTAAAAATTTTAAGTTCGACTCCTTTTTTTAAATCTCGACTTGCCGTAGCAGACGATATATCTTTAAAAACATTCATATAATCTTTCCTTGTAAATTCTCTTATACCTAACATAGAAAAATAATCCAATCGATCAACATCTTTTACTGTTCTATTGTTGTAGTTCAATAAACTTTCTAAAGATTTATTTATTACATCGAGCATATACTCAATAAAATGGGTTGATTTTCCGCTACTATCACTTAAAGCAAGGGATTTATAATATTCTTTTTGGGTTTGGCTAATTAATGTTTCAAAAGGTAAAAATTCAAAAACTGGATATTCATTCATTAAAATCACGGTCTGCCATAATCTGCCCATTCTACCATTTCCATCTAAAAAAGGATGAATAAATTCCATTTCATAATGAAAAACACAGCTTTTAATTAGCGCTAATTCATCTTTATCTTTTAAATAATCAAATAAATCATTCATTAAATAAGGAACGTTTTCATAAGGAGGGGCAATGTGTGCTACTTTCGTTCCTTTTACTATTCCAACACCTTGTCTTCGATATTTTCCAGCATCCGAAATTAATCCATTCATTAAGGTTGTATGTGCCTCTAAAAAACATTTAGAGGATGTTGCTTTATAGTGATCTAATTTCTGATATACTTTTATAGCATTAAGCACTTCAAGAACATCTTTTTCCGGACCAATAATACGTTTGTTTTCTATTAAAGCTGTTATTTGTTCTTCGGTTAAAGTATTTCCTTCAATTTGTAGAGAAGAATGTATGGTTTTAATTCTGTTCTGTTTCCTTAATTGAGGAGATTGTTTGTCTAAATTTACGGCATTTAGGGCTCCTATTTTTTCAGAAATTGAACTGATGAGTTTTAATATAGTGGGTGTAATGTCATACGGAGGCTTCATGATGGGATCATTTGATGCTATCAAAAATAGAGTTTTTTAAGTTAATGCGCCGTAGTTTTAGAAAAAACATTGATTACAACTACGCCAATCATAATTAAAACCAGACCAATAATAGCAGGTAAATCAGGGATTTGTTTAAAGAAAATAGCACCAATTACAGTAATCAAGACTATCCCTACTCCAGACCAGATCGCATAAGCAATCCCAACAGGAATTGTTCTAATAGCAAAACTTAAAAAATAGAATGCAGCAAAATAGCCTGCAATTGTAATAATGCTTGGGATAAGCTGTGTAAACTGCTCAGACTTTTTTAAGGCCGAAGTTGCGATGATCTCAAATATAATAGCAAGCCCTAAAAAAATAAAGTTTTTCATATTTCACGTTTTATACCTAACAGGTTTTAAAAACCGGTTAGGTTTGTTGTATTTTTTAAAGTTAACTTTTATACTGAAGTAAAAGAATTATTTGAGATTGTCTTTTGCACTAGAAACACTTATAAGCTTATAGCCATTTTCAGTTCTTAAAAACTCAAAATGATCTTGTTTTCCATTTTTATTAGAAATCACAATATTTTTTACAGGATATTTCCAATCTCTTGCCTGATTGCAATTATTGAAGTATTCTTCAAATTCTTTTCCTTCATAAATAAATTGATTCAAACTTTCAGAAAAAACATTGTAATCAGAATTTGCAGTTGTAAGCTCACTCAATTTAGCTTTTATTATCTTGTAATTCTGATTGATGAAATTCATTTTCGATTCATTTTTCCAGCCGTTTGGCTCTTTCCAATACGTGATTTTATCATAAGAGAATTTTAATAAATTGTTCTTTGATAAATCAGAAAGTAAACTCGTTTTTAGCCATGATTTAAACTCTTTATCAAAATTTACAAACGAATAATATTGACCGTCAACTCCGGTAAAGTTTTCTCTTATTTCCTCTTTATTGGGTTCCTTTGATTTTAGTAAAGAATAAAAATTGAGCTCATCATTGTATCTAAAATTCTCGATTAGCACATTATTATTGGTATCAATAAGATATTCTTTGCCGCCTGCCCAGCCAAAATGCCCATCTCCACCAGGATCCATCACTTTTTGTGCACCTTTTAGAGCGATAATCATTCCGTTTCTTACTCTGGTTAAATCGCTGTATTCGGCAGGAATTACGATTTTTCCTTCGCCATTAAATAGCCCCATTTTGTCTGTCTTATTGTCTTTAAAACGAATAAAACCTTCATTTTCGCAATCAGGTCCATTGTCATAAACATACAGACTATCACGACCAATTATTTTGCCCGATTTGGTCAGATAATAACTCTTCCAGGTTTTATCCAGATTCACTTCTTCTGAAACCACAATGATCTCGTCAAATTTATTGGCAGAAGTCAGCCCCATAAATTTCGGTTCAATTTTAATCTTTCCGGTTTTATCTTTAAAACCGATATGGGTGGTGTCTTTGTCCCAAAATGAAATCCAAATGTCTTTATTTTGTGCAGATACTACACAATTTAGGGTGAGAAATAGATAGAGAATGATATACTTTTTCATGAGATTAATTTATCGTAGATGGATTTCTAATTCATTATTTTTTGAAGAGTTCTTTAATTTCAAATTTAAAATTAAAATCTCAGGAATCATAAATAATATCGGACTAATTTAAGCTTGTTGGGCTGCACACGATTGCAAAGTATAAGTAATCTTTTGCGCTGGATTGATGCTTTTATTTGTAGCCGAATCATAAAATATTTTCTTTATCTGTTGCAAAAAAACTTATAGCGATGAGATTGAGTTTGTTTCAAAAAGATGTATTTTTCAAAAAAAAAACACACACATGAATAGAATTGTACTGATTTTGATGGGCTTTAGTCTTTCTATGTTTTCTCAAAAAAAAGAATATAGTAAGGAAGAGAAGGATATGGTTTATGAAATGACTTATAATACAAGTAAAGCAATGTTTAAAGTCCCTGATTTTCCTTTTAAAAAAGTAAATAAAAAAAATGATGAAATTCAAAAGAAAACCATTCAATCCCGTGAGGTTGTAAATTCTTCAATAGATACTCTTATTGCAAGAGGAGTTCTAAAATTGGGGAAATCTGAATATGGATATGACTTATTGTTTAATTCTCGCTTTCCGTCCTATTTTAAAGAGAATGATGAGGTTTCTATTATAGAATTTCACCCCGTAACAAGCAAGTTGTTTAATTTAAAAAAGGAGCTGATTGAAATTAAGAATGTTGGCGGTACTTCTTATGGCAGCGAGACTTTGTTAAAATTTAATAACGGAAAAACTACTGATTTGAATTTTACTACACTCCGTAAACAAGATCAAATAAATAATGCGGTAAATTTTAAAAACAATAACGAACTTTCTGAAATTAAAGGCAGTGTGGTTTATAATATTAAATTCATAACAGATAATGCTCAGGTAAAGCTTTCTCAAAAGGATATTGGAACTACGTTTAAGCTGAATAACACTGCATATAATTTAGTTGCGATTATCAACAATGTGGTTTTGATAGAGATAGCGGATTTGAATAATAGTGATAGAAAAAACGATATACATTTGATAAATTATGATGAGACAGGTAATGTATTGGTAAATTACAGCTATCAGGAATTGGTACAGTTAAAAAAGAAAAACAAAAAAATCAATGATGAAAGAGCTGGTTATAGTGATTTGAAAGGGAATGTAAGTAAACGCGTTTTTGAGGCTTTTAAAGCTAATCCGGCAATGACTTTTGAAGAATATAAAAAAGCTTTTACAATTGATGATATAATATCTGAAAAAGCCAAGTACATCTTTATTCAAACTACTGCGCCAATTAAGAATGATTTTGTTCTTTATGAACCTATTTATGGTATAGACAGGAGTTTTGAGATGATTTCTAATCAGGAAGAAAAACGAACAGAGCTTAAAAAAATGGATGTAGCAGATTATAATGCACCGCAGCTATCTGCAAATTGGGAAGAGAAATTATATGGAAATATCAAAGAATACACCGAGAATTTTTATTACGCATCTAAAAAGAACGGGAAGTATGTAAAAGGAAAAATGCAAAACTATACCACTTTCAAAAAAAATGCTAATGGTGAGTTTATCGAAGAAAAAATATTTCCTAAAAAATCTGATTATCCGGAAAACAAGTATAATAATTTAAAGCAAAAGATAGAATCGATAGGTTATGATGAAGATGGAAAGGTAACTGGAAAAACAATTTACAGCTATGGACCAGAGAATAAATTATTAGAAGAGAAAAGCTATTCTTCGGGAAGCGATACATTAAGAAGTTTGGTAAAATATCAATATGATAAAAATAAAATTATAAAAACGAATTTTTCTTATGATTATGTGGGAGGAGAAACGCACGTAAACGAGTCTGAGGATGATTTAATATATGATGAAAGAGGCAACCTTATAGAGCAACATTTTAAGAATAATAAAGAAGGTTTAGTTTATATAGACGAAATGGTCATTTATAGAAAATACGACTCTGATAATAGAATAATCGAGGAGTCAAGTAAGAATTCATTTTTAGGAAATGGAAAAATTAACTTAGATACAAAAACAGAATATCTTAAAATTGATAATCAAAAAAACTGGATTCAAATGTTTTTTGAAGGAGGTATAAGTTCAGAAAAGCAAGAGGCCAATTTTGTAGAACGAATTTTTGTATATGAATAGGGATATGTCATAAAAACAAAACCCTACAGATTTTTAAAATCTGTAGGGTTTGATATAGACAATCGAAGAAATCTAAAACCAGAAATCTTCAATCTAAAATTTATTTAGTATCTGTAGTATTCTGGTTTAAAAGGACCTTCAACCGGAACACCAATATAAGCAGCCTGATCGTCACGTAAAGTTTCTAATTCAACGCCTAATTTAGCCAAGTGCAAAGCAGCAACTTTTTCATCTAAGTGTTTTGGTAACATATAAACGTCATTGTTGTAAGCAGCACTGTTTTTCCATAATTCGATTTGAGCAAGAGTTTGGTTTGTAAATGAGTTACTCATTACAAAACTTGGGTGACCTGTAGCACAACCAAGGTTTACTAAACGACCTTCGGCAAGAATGATGATATCTTTTCCAGCGATTGTATATTTGTCAACTTGTGGTTTGATTTCGATTTTTGATGCACCGTGGTTTTTGTTCAACCAAGCCATATCAATTTCGTTATCAAAGTGACCAATGTTACAAACAACAGTTTTGTCTTTCATTTGCTCGAAATGAGATCCAAGAACGATATCTTTATTTCCTGTAGTTGTAATGATGATATCAGCATTAGCAATTACAGTATTTAATTTTTTAACTTCATAACCGTCCATTGCAGCTTGTAAAGCACAAATTGGGTCAATTTCAGTAACAGTTACAATAGATCCCGCACCTCTGAAAGAAGCAGCAGTTCCTTTTCCAACATCACCGTATCCGCAAACGATAACTCTTTTTCCAGCCAACATTAAGTCAGTTGCACGACGTACAGCATCTACAGCAGATTCTTTACAACCGTATTTGTTATCAAATTTAGATTTAGTAACAGAGTCATTAATGTTGATTGCAGGCATTGGTAAAGTCCCGGCTTTTACTCTTTCATAAAGTCTGTGAACTCCAGTTGTAGTTTCTTCAGACAATCCTTTGATTCCAGGAACCAATTCAGGGAAACGGTCAATAACCATGTTAGTTAAATCTCCACCATCGTCAAGAATCATGTTCAATGGTTTTCTGTCTTCACCAAAGAATAAAGTTTGCTCAATACACCAGTCAAATGATTGCTCATCAAGACCTTTCCATGCATAAACCTGAATTCCGGCAGCAGCAATAGCAGCAGCAGCCTGATCCTGAGTAGAGAAAATGTTACAAGAAGACCAAGTAACCTCTGCACCAAGAGCGATTAAAGTTTCGATCAAAACTGCAGTCTGGATCGTCATGTGCAAACATCCAGCGATACGAGCACCTGCAAGAGGTTGTTCGTCTTTATATTCAGCGCGAAGTGCCATTAAACCTGGCATTTCAGCTTCAGCTAATTCAATTTCTTTTCTTCCCCAAGCCGCTAGAGAAATGTCTTTTACTTTGAAAGCCACAAAAGGCGTAGTTGTAGTACTCATTTATAGTATATTTGTAATTGTAAAATTTTTGCAAATTTACGGAATAGGTTTTTAATTTAGACTACTTTCTTTCAGATTTGTGAAATGTTTAATTTCTTAATCTTTAGAATATTAGTTAAACATAGCTTTTAGAAGTTAATCTTCTTTTTGATGCAATCCTTTTTAATTCGGTCAGTTTATAAATTAGAATTTTTGTAATCTATTTTTGTCTTATATAAATCTTTTGTTTTTAATAAATCATTGCACATCTTTTTGGTGATTTGGACTTTATTGTTATGGTTTTTTGATGAAAAGAAGTTATTCTGGTATTTTAAAAAAAATTAAAAAGTATTCTGTAATTATTATCTTGCACTATAAATTAAATCATCGATTTAACAATTTCTAAAAAAATATGGAAAAAAAGACGGCATTAATAATTGGTCATCCTGGGCATGAACTGAGAGCATATACATATATAAAAAAATACAAACCTGATGTATTTATTTTAACTGATGGCTCAGGATCAAGTAATGCTTCAAGAATTCATCAATCTATAAAATTATTAGATTCAATAGGTGCCAAATTTCAAGATTCTATAAAAGTATTTACAGATAAAGAATTATATAATATAGTTTTAGAACAAGATTTATCTGAAATCTCAATATATATGGATAGTCTAAAGAATATCATTATTAAAAACAATTATGATGTAATTGTAGGTGATGCTTTGGAAGGATTTAATCCGACTCATGACATTTGCAGGTATTTGATCAATGGAATTCTTTCTGCGATATCTTCGGATGATAGTTCAAAAGCAATTTTAAATTATGATTTTGTGTTAGATTCCGCGCCAAATAATATTTCAATTGATGATAACGCAGGAGGACTGTCTTTGAGGCTTTCTGATGAAGAGTTTTATATGAAAATGGAGGCGGCAATGAATTATCCGGAGTTAAAATATGAAGTTGAAACGGCTGTTAATAAATATGGAAAAGAAGTTTTTTTATGGGAATCATTTGGAAAAGTATCAGATCTTAATCAAATTTCAAATTGGAACACTTCAAAACCTTACTATGAACAATTTGGAGAGAAAAGAGTGAAGGAGGGAGCTTACTCTACTGTTATAACTTTTGAAAAACATATTAAGCCTATTGCTGAATTGTGTTTGGGTAATAATATTAATTTCTTGTAAATGAATGTATTAATTACAAATATTCATATTGCTGAATACACCGGAACAGAGACATATGTAAAAGAATTAGCAATTGAACTTATCAACAGAGGCAACTTAGTAGAAATTTTTACATTAAGAATGGGTGATTTATCGCAAGAGTTGATTGAAAAAGGAATTAATGTTACTAACAATCTAAAAAAATTAAAGCTGACACCAGATATTATTCATGCACATCATAATATTACCGCGCTTAAAGCAATAAAATTTTTCAAATTTACTCCTGTAGTTTATTTTATTCATGATAGAACTTCTGTATTTGATAATCCATACCAACATAAGAACATTCTTAGATATATTGCCGTTGATTATAATTGCAAAGAACGATATTGTTTAGAAAATAATTTTAAAGAAGAAGATATAGAAATTGTCTATAATTGGGTAAATACATATCGATTTCGATTGAAAGAACAAATTAATAAACAACCAAAAAAAGCATTGGTTTTTTCTAATTATTTGAATGATAACAATATTTATCCCCAAATAAAAGAGGCTTGTACAGATCTTGGAGTTGAAGTTGAAATTATAGGTTATTCAAGTGGTAATATTTGTCTGGAGCCTGAAAAAATACTTCATAAATATGACTTGGTGTTTGCGAAAGCAAAAGCGGCAATAGAAGCTATGGCAACTGGAGCAGCTGTAATTGTTTGTGATTTTAGAGGATTAGGAGGTATGGTTACCAGTTCTAATATGAAACACTTTAGAGATTTTAATTTTGGAATGAAACTTATGACAAATGTCCCAACAAAAAAAAATCTGATTGCAGAGATTAATAAATATGATTCGTTCGAGACAATTAAAATTTCTGAATATATTATTAGGGAGTCTAATTTTCTTTTGGTTGTTTCTCATTTGGAAAAAATATATTCAACTGTGATAATAGATTTTAAAAACCAAATAAAAGGAAAATATCATTCTTCATTTTTGCAATACATATTTATATATAAGTCTACAATTGTAATTTTAACCAAGCTTCGTTTAAAATCAAGGCTTCCTAAGCTGTATGCTTTTCTAAAATATTATTTAAAAATTAATACTAGACTTCTTTTATTTATATAATTAATAATGCAAGAAATAATATGACAGTCAATATTTTAATAGTCTGTATACTTACTTTGATAATTCATTTTATAGGAATTATTAGTTTATCAGCTAAGATTGTTGGAACAAGGACCAGAAGAATTGCCTCCTCTGCTTCTATTTTTAATATAATAATTATCATATCACAATTTTCAAATACAATACAGGCGCCTTTGTTAACAAAAACGATCGAAAATAATATCAATCTTGGAAATTCACCAGATCTTTCTATCTTTAGATGTATTATTTTTTCTGCCACAATTGGAGGCATTTTGGGTGGTTTATTTGTTCCAACAATTCATAGATTTATGGAAAAAGGGGTAAATGCATTATATAATAATCGCTCAGTTTTTGTGGTAATAATGAAGTCTTTTAGTTTATCTACAGTTATTCATTTTAAAAATAGTTTTACCATACCAAAGAAATCTAATTTTGACAGATTAAATAAATTTAAAGATATATATATAGAATTAGTATTGCTTAATGTTGTTGTATACGCTTTTATTACAGTAAGTGTGTTGTCGTGCTTATATGCGGGCTATTTAAATCCAAATTTAAGAACTACATCATTGTCCATGAGTGGTGTAGCAGTTAGTTTGGGGTCGATAGGGATGATGTTATTTATTGAGCCTTATCATGCAACTTTAACAGATAAAGTGATAGATGGTTCTGTAACCGAATCGTTTTTTAGAAGGCACCTGATTTTTGTTATAATTGCACGAATTTTCGGGACCATTTTAGGACAGTTTATTTTTATTCCGTTAGCCTGGTTAATTGTGAAATTAGCCGAAATGTTATAAACGTAAAGATTTGAAAATTTGATTATATTAAAAAAAGTAAAATGTTTTTTGGTATAATCAAATACAATTTAAAAAACTGATATTAAATTACAAATTCAATTTTCAGATCACAAAAATAATTCATAACTTAAAGCTCATAATTCATAATTAAAAAAGCATGCCTTTATTTCAAACCATACAATTCAACGAAACAACCAAAATCTTAGTCTGGCACATAACGGAATCTTTTGAGGAGTTATTGAGCAAGGTTGTTTTAAAAGAAAAAACGCAGCTTCGCCTAATAGGTATGAAGTCAGAAATGCACCAGCGTGCTTTTTTGAGCGTTCGTATGTTAATACAGGAAATGGGTTTTACAGACCATGAAATGCATTATGACGAATTTGGAAAACCTTATTTTAATTGTCACAACCATATATCGATCACACATTCGCATGATTTTGCAGCCATTATCATTAGTGACGAAACCGTAGGAATCGACATGGAATTGCAGCGTGAAAAAATTCTTCGAATTGCGGATAAATTTGTAGATACAGAAAACAGTTATTTATCCCAACATTTGGGGACTCAAAATATAGCCAATTATATCAGAGAACTTACCGTAATCTGGGGAGCAAAAGAAGCTATTTTTAAAATTAGAAACGAAAAAGGAATCAGTTTTAAAGATCATATTAGAGTAGATGCTTTTTCGTTAGACAAAAATCAGACTCAGGCTAGTCTGCATTTTAATGATTTGGTAGTAGATTTTAATGTGCACTATAAAGAAATTAAGTCAAGTGCTTCAGGACAAAACTTTACTTTGGTTTATGCTTTTGAGAAGTAGTTTGTAGTCACAGTTTTCAGTGGCGGTTTTCAGTAAAAAAAAGAAATATCAGCTCTATTTTCTATTTGTTTTTTCATAGTACAAAACTATTGAGAAATATAAAAAAGACACTTAATAAAGCACTTAAAATAATAAGGTTAAAAACCACTTTGTGTTTCATTTGTGCTAAAATTGAAGTGTTGGCAAAAACACAAGCCAAAACAATAATACCCAATTGTATCATTTGAGCAATAGAGGTTCCGTGAGAAAGAATATACATTGCAGCTGCGCCACCTAAGCAGCTTTGGGCAATTACAGCCATTGCAGCAGAACCCATATAATTTTTATTAAAATTTTCGAATGTTGTTTGATATAGTGTCATGATATTGTGATTTTTATACTACAAAGGTACAGGCACTATACTGCTCCATTTTATGACTAAAATCATAAAACATGAACTTTTTTATCGGTATACTTTTCTGTTTATAATCTTAAGAACGCCCTTTTTTTCCAGAGCCTTAATAGTTCTTATCACGGTTTCTACCCGTAAACCGGTCAAATCCCCAATTTGTTGTCTCGTAAAATTGATGAGATAGCCGTTATCCTCTTTCTTAAAATTAAAATAGGCAATTCCGTGATCCATTAGCTTTAAAATACGATGTTCAGGTTCTTGCGTAGACATTTCTGCCGCCATAACCGATTTATAATACAAGCGTTGTGCTAAATTCTCGATTATTTTGATGCTGACATTTGCATTTTCTTCCAGCAATTTCATAAAGCTGCTTTTAGAGATAAAAAGAACTTCTGAGTCTTCAACAGCAATGGCGTTAGCAGGATAATTTTGATTCAGGAATAAAGGAGGTTCACCAAAAGATTGATTTTTGTAAAAGATACCCTGAATAAATTCGCGACCATCATCATTATAATTACTCATTTTTATCTCACCGGAAACAATTTGGTAATAATGCGTAGGTAGATTTCCTTCTTCAAATATAATTTCATTTTTGTCGAAAGATTTTTTCAGAGCGCCATATTTTTCTAAGAGATCAATTGCAATCATAATTTTGTTTAACGATAACACAAATATAATTCATTCAAAATAGTTCTTCTACATTAAAAAACTTTTACTTTTACGCCCATTATGAGACAGAAAATACCCAATATATGCCAACAAATTTTGGAAGCAAAAAGTAATGGACAAAAATTACTCGCCATACTTTTGGATCCTGATAAAATTGCTTGGGAAAATTTAGATCATTTATTAGCTAAAATAAATCAATCTCCGGCAACACATATTTTTGTGGGAGGAAGTATTGTCGAATCTACGATCTTAGAAGATTTAATTGCAGCATTAAAACAAAAAACAAATTTGCCCGTTGTGATATTTCCGGGAAATCCGTCGCAGATTTCGCCTCAGGCCGATGCTATTTTGTTCTTGTCCTTATTGTCTGGTCGAAATCCGGATTACCTAATAGAATATCAGGTTCAGGCAGCGCCAATTCTTAAAAAAACAAATCTTGAAGTGATTTCAACCGGTTATATTTTGATCGAAAGCGGCAACGAAACTGCTGTTGCGCGAGTAAGTAAAACAAAACCATTAAATAGAGAAAATTTTGATCTCGTTCTTGCAACTGCGCAAGCAGGAGAAATGTTAGGCAATAAATTAATTTATCTAGAGGCAGGAAGTGGAGCAAAAAAATCAGTTCCGTTGGAAATGATACAGTTAATTGCTCAAAATATTAATATTCCTATTATTGTTGGAGGAGGAATTGTAGATTTGCACGGAATTCAAAATGCCTACAATGCAGGTGCAGATCTGGTCGTTATTGGAACTGCTTTTGAGAACGACAGTCATTTTTTTGAATCATAAAACAGGAACAAACCTAAAACAACCCCCCCAATGATAGATTTTTTTCTTGAGAGTTACAAAAATGCTCCTTTATGGCATATTGCTTTAGAGTTTTTAGTTTTTGTTTGTGGAATTTTAAGCGTTTGGTTTGCTAAAAAAGAAAATATCTGGGTATATCCAACAGGACTAATTGCCACAGTAATCTCCGTATATCTATTATATATTGCCGGTTATATTGGAGATATGATTATTAATGGATATTTCTCGATCATGAGTATTTATGGTTGGTATGTTTGGGCAAAAGGAGGAACCGCTGAAGATAATATGCCTATTACACGAACTAACTTTAATGAAAAAATAATCGGAATTTTGCTTTTCTTTGTAACTGTTTTCGTAGTTTTCGGGATTTATAAATATTTTGATTATAAAATAAATCCGGATAATTATGTCGACATGATTTCATCAGGAATATTTTTTGCAGGAATGTGGTATATGGCCAGAAAAAAGATCGAAAACTGGACGCTTTGGATCATTGGCGACATTATTGTAGTACCTCTTTATGCTTATCGCGGCTTAGGGATGTTGTCACTTCAATATTTAATTTTTACAATTTTGGCTATTTCAGCTTATTTAGAATGGAGAAAAATCTTAGACAGCAAAAAACAGCTATCATAAAAATTGCTTTATTTGGTCCTGAAAGTACAGGTAAAACCACATTGGCAAAACAACTTGCAGAATATTATGAAACCGAATGGGTTCCTGAATTTGCACGTGATTATTTGCAGGAAAAATGGGAAGAGAATCAACATATTTGTGTTGCAGATGATATGTTGCCTATTGCATACGGACAAGTTGCACTAGAAAATAAAAAGCTATTGTCAGCAAAGAAATATTTGTTTTCTGACACTAATTTAATGGTTACCAAAGTTTTTTCTGAGATGTATTACGGTTTCAGTGATCCGCTTTTAAAAGAAGCCGCATTAGAACATGAATACGATTTATTTTTTCTTACCGATATTGATGTTCCTTGGGAAAAAGATGACATTAGAGATACTCCTGACGGAAGAGAATCTGCTTTTTTAGTATTTAAACAAACCCTGATAGAAGCAAAAAAGCCCTTTATAACACTTTCCGGTAATAAAAAAAGTCGTTTGGCTACTGCCATTGCAATTATAGACAATTTGTCGATTGCAAAACAGCACGGTATTTCATCAGCAGATTTTGTTCAGATTTATAATCACGGGATTTCTTTTGATAAAATACTGAAACAGTTGGAAGTTTTTAAAAACGGAATTGTAAAAAGTAACTTAATTAGTCCGGCAACCATTAATAACGGAATTTTAAGTTTGTGTGAAGCTGAATTTGAAGAAAAAGCTGCTTTTTTTGATTTTCAAAAAGAAAAATTAAAACTAAAAAAGTTTGTTCCGGCATCTGGAGCTGCAAGTAGAATGTTTAAGTTTTTAAGTGCTTTTTTGAATGATTTTGATCTTAAAAAAGAAACTATAAACGCCTACGTCAATAGAAAAAAAGACAGTGACTTGTCTATTTTTATTGTTGCAATGGATAAGTTTCCTTTCTTTAAAACTTTAGATGAAAAGCTTAAGGAGATTTATCCTGATTTTGAAACTTTAGACAGGGATTACAAAAATTATTATTTTATAAAAATGTTATTGGCTTCTGATTATTTTGATTTTGCAAATAAGCCAAAAGCAGTATTGCCATTTCATCAATATAAAACCCATATAGCAAATCCAATCGAAGAACATTTGAATGAATGTGCACATTATGCAACAGCAAATCAAATTTCTAATCTGCATTTTACAGTTTCAGAAGCACATCAATATTTGTTTGAAAATGAAGTTGGTGTTCTTAAAGAAAAAGTAGAGAAAGAATGCGGTATTGAGATTAATATTGCTTATTCCTATCAAAACAAAAGCACAGATTCTATTTGTGTAGACATTAAAAATAGTCCTATTAGGGATAAAAACAATGATCTGGTTTTTAGACCCGGGGGGCACGGAGCATTAATCGAGAATCTAAATGAGCTTGATGCGGATGTTATTTTTATGAAAAACATTGATAATGTAATTCAAAATCATATTGATAAAATTGCATTGTATAAAAAAGCATTAGCCGGTGTTTTAATTGAAACACAGCAAAAAGTTTTTGATTATTTAACAGCTATTGAAAAGCAGGAAATAAAAGAAAATAATATCGAAGAAATTCGTGATTTTTTATTGCAGAAGCTAAATATTGAAATGAGTAGTGACTTTAATAAATTTACTTTCGAAAATAAAGTAAATAAGATTAAAGATTTACTAGACAGACCAATCAGGGTTTGCGGAATGGTAAAAAATGAAGGAGAACCTGGTGGCGGGCCGTTTTGGGTAATGAATGATAAAGGAGCTGTTTCATTGCAAATTGTAGAAACGTCGCAAGTTGATTTGACCAATAAAAAGCAACAGGAAATTTTGGCCGAAGCAACTCACTTTAATCCGGTTGATTTAGTTTGCGGAATAAAAAATTATAAAAATGAAAAGTTTGATTTATTAAAATTTGTAGATCAAAAAGCAGGTTTTATTGTTGAAAAAAGTGTCGACGGAAAAATAGTTAAAAGCTACGAATTACCCGGATTATGGAATGGTGCTATGGCCAATTGGCTGACCATTTTTGTGGCAGTACCATTGATAACTTTTAATCCGGTAAAAACAGTCAACGATTTATTAAAAGCAGCACATCAACCACAATAATGGATATAGAAAAAATTATAACAGAGTTAAGTTTTAAAGCCGTTAGAAGTAGTGGTGCAGGTGGACAAAATGTGAATAAAGTCTCGTCGAAAGTAGTTTTGACCTTTGATTTGAATACTTCGCAGGCTTTGTCTGATGAAGAGAAATTGCTTTTGTTGACAAATATTTCGTCTCGTCTAACAACAGAAAATATCCTGATTTTAAATTGTGATGAAGATAGAAGTCAGCTTAAAAATAAAGATATTGTTGTAAAACGTTTTCTGGAAATTATTAAAAAAGGATTGTTTGTGCCTAAAGTTCGTAAAGCAACTAAGATTCCAAAATCTGTAATTAGAAAACGAATCAAAGACAAAAAGAATATTTCTGAAAGAAAGCAATCAAGGAGAAAACCGGATTTAGATTAGTTGGCATTTTTTGATTTTTAACTAATTTAAAAATCTAACAGGCAAACAATCTAAATATCTAAAAATCTTTTCTAAATTTGCCCTGTCTCAAAGGGGTGCTCTAAATAACGAGCTGAGATCATACCCAAAGAACCTGAGCGAGTAATGTTGCTAAGGGAAAAAACGACAGTTTTAGTGTATATGCTATATACTGTGGTGAAACATTTATTAATTTTAACAAAAGAATAATTCCCCCTTTTATTCGTAATTTTTTACGGATGAAAACTATTTTAAAAGGTGCTTTCAAAGGTACAAAGGTGCAAAGGTACAAAGGTTCAAAGCTTACTCAAAAGTCTATTTTCTTTCTTCTTTGTTCTATTTTCTTTACACAACTCTCTTTCTCTCAGGAACAAGATTCTACAAAAGTCAATAAACTAGATGATGTTTTAGTTTCTGCGGTTCGTGTTACTACAAAAACTCCCGTAAGTTTTAGCAATCTTGATAAAAAAGATATTAAATACAGAAATCTGGGACAGGATATTCCAATTCTTATGAACTATTTGCCCTCTGTAGTTACCACTTCAGATGCTGGAAATGGTTTTGGATATACCGGAATCAGAGTACGTGGTAGCGATGCAACGAGAGTTAATGTTACTATAAACGGAATACCGTATAATGATGCCGAAAGTCAGGGAACTTTTTGGGTAAACATGCCGGATTTTGCTTCGTCTGTAGAAAGTTTGCAATTGCAAAGAGGCGTTGGAACGTCTACAAATGGTTCTTCTGCATTTGGTGCCAGCCTGAATATGCTAACAGATAATTATGCCTCTAAAGCTACCGGAGAAATCTCAAGTTCTTACGGAAGTTTTAATTCTAAGAAAAACACAGTAAAATTTAGTACAGGATTATTAAACGATCATTTTGAAATTGCAGGACGTTTGTCATCACTTAAATCAGATGGTTATGTTGACAGAGCCAGTTCAGATCTAAAATCGTATTTCCTGCAAGGAACTTATGTAGGTAAAACAACCTTGATTAAAGCATTGGTTTTTGGCGGAACCGAAAAAACATACCAATCCTGGAATGGAATCGATGCAGAGACTTTAAATACAGATCGTACCTTTAATTCTGCTGGAATGTATACAGACCAAGCCGGGAATGTACGTTTTTATGATAATGAAACCGATAACTATAAACAAGATCACTATCAATTGCATTGGAACGAATCTTTTTCGGACAAATGGAGTTCAAACCTGGCTTTTCATTATACAAAAGGAAAAGGGTATTACGAAAACTACAAAGAAGATGCTACGATGGCTGATTATGGTTTGTTGCCCGTTGGTGCTGTAACAACCACAGATTTAGTGCGTCAGAAATGGTTGGATAATGATTTTTACGGAACTACTTTTTCCGTAAAATATAAAGACGAAAAATTAGATGTTATTTTAGGCGGTGGATGGAATAAATACGAAGGCGATCATTACGGTAAAGTTATCTGGGCAAGATATGCTTCGCAATCAGAGCCTGGGGATCATTATTATGATGATTCTTCGACTAAAACGGATGGAAATATTTTTGCAAAAGCAAATTATCAGTTTACAGAAAAATTGAGTTTTTATGGCGATTTGCAGTACCGAAACGTAAAGTACAAGGCAAATAGCTACGAAACAGGAGTTGTCGATGATAATTTTAATTTCTTTAATCCCAAAGCGGGCCTGAACTATGATATCAATCAAAAAAGCACACTTTACTTTTCATACGCCAGAGCCAATCGTGAACCTAACAGAACAGATTATGAAGGTGGAAATGTAAAACCGGAAAAATTAAATGATTTTGAGTTAGGGTGGAGATTCAATTCAGATAAATTTCAATTGACTTCGAATGTATATTACATGGCATACAAAGATCAATTGATCTTAACCGGAAGATTGGATGATGTTGGAGCGCCAATTCGTGCCAATACTGAAAAAAGTTATCGTTTAGGTTTTGAAGTAGATGCTACTATTAAACTTTCAGAGAAATTTATCCTTAGACCAAACTTCACATTAAGCAGTAATAAAAATGTTGATTTAGCAGTTGAAGGTCAAAATTACGGAACAACATCTATTGCATATTCGCCAAACGTTATTGCAGGAAATATTATAGTTTATAGCCCAATTCAGGCTTTGCATATTTCGTTATTACAAAAATATGTAGGGGAGCAATACATGAATAATATCGAATTGCCGGCAGCTAAACTGGCAGATTATTTTGTAAACGACTTTAATGTTTCGTATGAAATAAAACCTAAATCAATCTTTAAATCAATTATGATTACTGGTTTAGTAAACAATATTTTAGATAAAAAGTATGTTTCAAACGGAGCGATGTATGATATTTATCCCTACTACTATCCACAGGCAGGAATAAATTTTCTGGCAGGATTGACTCTGAAATTCTAAATAAAAAATCTGGAAAACAAAAAAGCCTGAAAATTTAAACTTTCAGGCTTTTTGTATTTTAATTATAAACGTGAATTACTGTTCCGCTTACTTCAACCCTATATTGTTTTAGAGGATATTCTTTGCCTCCAAGTCCTGTAAACAAGCTATATTCTGATTTGTCGCAAGAACAAACAGCATTTATTCCATTTATTGTCATCGCAATGCATGAGGTCAATGCCTGATTAGGACAAGCTGCATCAAAGGCAGTATAACCGCTCCCGGCGTTAAAAATAATAATTCCTTTTGCACCATAATTAGGAACAATAACACCATTACTAACAAATTTAAGATTTGAATAAGCCGGCAAATTCATGTCAACGGTTAAGTTTACAGAATAGTTTGGGATGTTAGGATTTTTGTTACTGACACCGTTATCACTACAAGAGAAAAGGAGAGAAACAAATACGATTAAGAGCCAGAATTTTTTCATTATTTTAATAAGAATTAGTGAAACAAAAATAATTTATTTGAATTTGATTTTTATATGATTAACATATAATTATGTACTATTAAAAATAATAGTATATTTGTAATACAAAATCCCGTCCTGATGGGATTTTTTGTATTTATATAAACGACGAAGTTATGAGTAAAGTATCTTATTATACCGCAGAAGGATTAAAAAAATTAAAAGATGAGTTGGAGCATTTAAAAAGTGTAATGCGACCAAAGGCATCTCAAGATATAGCAGAAGCAAGAGACAAAGGTGATTTATCTGAAAACGCCGAATATGATGCAGCAAAAGAAGCACAGGGGTTATTAGAAATGAGAATTGCTAAACTCGAAGAAGTGTATTCTAATGCAAGATTAATAGACGAATCGCAACTTGATGTTTCGAAAGCGTTGGTGCTGTCTAATGTAAAAATTAAGAACCAAAGCAATGGAATGGAAATGAAATATACGCTTGTTGCCGAAAGTGAAGCCGATTTGAAAACCGGAAAGATCTCAGTGACATCTCCTATTGGAAAAGGTTTACTAGGTAAATCTGTAGGAGAAGTAGCGGAAATTACAGTGCCAAACGGAGTATTGAAATTTGAAGTTCTTGAAATAACCAGAGACTAAATCCTTGCGAGGAACGAAGCAATCTCACTATTAAGATTTTAATCGTTAAGTCGATTAAACAATTATTCAAATAAACGAATAAACCATGCCATCAATATTTACCAAAATAGTAAACGGAGAAATTCCTGCCTATAAAATTGCTGAAGACGATAATTTTCTCGCTTTTTTAGATGTAAATCCAAACGCTAAAGGACACACACTTTGTATTCCTAAACAAGAAATCGATAAGATTTTTGATATGGAAGATGAATTGTACTTAGGCTTAATGAAATTTTCTAAAAAAATTGCAATTGCTTTAGAGAAAACCGTTCCCTGCAAAAGAGTTGGTATTGCGGTAGTAGGTCTGGAAGTTCCTCATGCACACGTTCATTTAATCCCGCTAAACGAAATGGATGAAATGCGTTTTCAGAACAAAGTTTCCCTTTCTAAAGAAGAATTTGAAGCTTTGGCCAAAAACATTCAGGCAAATTTATAAAGTATAAAAGGTTTCGACTTCGCTCAACCTGATAAAAATAAAGTGTAGTAAAGTAATTTTGCTACACTTTTTTATTTAATGAAATCTGAAAAGTGGTTCCTTTTCCAATTTCAGAATGTAAAACTTTTATTTTTCCGCTGTGATATTCTTCAACAATTCTTTTGGTTAAAGAAAGCCCTAATCCCCAGCCACGTTTTTTAGTCGTAAAACCAGGTTCGAAAATTGTTTTGAATTGTTTTTTAGCAATTCCGGTTCCGGAATCCTTCACATTTATTTTTACATGATGTGCATCTTGCTCAATTTGAAGATCAAGAGTCCCTTTTCCTTTCATGGCATCAATAGCATTTTTTACCAAGTTTTCGATTGTCCAGCTGTGCAACGTTGGATTTATCATTGCAAAAACAGGTTCTTGTGGGACATGATAGGAGAAAGCAACCTGTTTAGAAAAACGGGATTGCAAATATTCATAAGTATGCAGCGTCTCGGCAATAATATCATGTTCCTCTAAAACAGGAACTGATCCTATTTTAGAAAAACGATCTGTAATAGTTTGCAAACGATCAACATCTTTTTCTATTTCTGCCGTAATAGATTGGTCTATCTCTTCGGTTTTCAAGATCTCAACCCAACCAATCAACGATGACAAAGGTGTCCCGATCTGATGTGCTGTTTCTTTTGCCATTCCCGCCCAGAGTTTGTTTTGAGTAGCCATTTTAGTACTTCGGTAGAAATTGTAAATTAAAGCACCAAACAAAAATATAATAAGCAGTAAAGCAACCGGATAATACTTTAATTTATTAATCAAGGCCGAATTCCCGTAATATAACTCTTGATATTTTCCCGGAGCATATTCAATAACTATAGGATCGTTTTCATTTTTTAAATTATTGAGGTACGAGATTGATTTTGCATTATCCTTCAGAATTTCGTCGGGGATATTCTTGGCACTGATAATCTTGCCATACATGGTTAATATAACGGGAATCGTAGTGTTTTTATTTAGAATTTTAAGCGGTAAGTCCAGTTCAGTATATTCATCTGCACTGACGACTGTTTTTTGTGCATCTGCAAAAAGATTCATCTTTAATCGCTCTTCATTTTTAAAAATTTGGAAAAAAGTATAAGTATTCCAAAGAATCAAAGTAATGATTGAAAAGGAGATAAGAATTATTACCCAACGAGTTGTATTTCTACTTTTAGAAAAACGCATAAACTAATTTTTGAGGTATAAATATAACGAAATAAACACATTTAATATTTTGCAAAGCTTTAAAGATTTTTTGTTTTTAAGTCCAAAACTATTTCTTGGACAAAAACGATTTCTATACTTTTGTAGCTGCCGAAATGAGATTCGGTTAAAAAGAAAAATTTATGATTAGCATCGATCCTAAAGAAATTACAACGGCAAAATTGCAAGGGTATTTGCAAAGTGCTGTAGGACCAAGACCAATTGCATTTGCGAGTACAATTAGTACAAAAGGAATTCCTAATTTGTCGCCTTTTAGTTTCTTTAATGTGTTTAGTGCCAACCCGCCAATTTTAGTTTTTTCGCCGGCACGTCGTGTACGGGACAATACCGTAAAACATACCCTAATTAATGCTGAGGCAACTCGCGAAGTAGTAATTAATGTAGTCAATTATGATTTGGTGCAACAGACATCACTGGCAAGTACAGAATATGGCGATGGTGTAAACGAATTTATAAAAGCCGGATTAACACAAATTCCGTCAGATTTTGTAAAACCTTATCGGGTAAAAGAATCTCCGGTCCAGTTTGAGTGCAAAGTCACGCAGATTATTGCGTTAGGAGATCAGGGTGGAGCAGGAAATCTGATTCTTTGCGAAGTGGTTAAAATTCATATTCACGAAGCTATTTTAGATGAAAATGGAAGTATCGATCAACACAAAATAGATTTGGTTTCAAGACTGGGAAGCAACTGGTATTCAAGATCCAATCAAGGGCTTTTTGAAGTGCCAAAACCATTGACAACACTAGGAGTTGGTGTAGATGTTATTCCTAATTATATTAAAGAAAGTCCCGTATTTAACGGAAATGACCTTGGAAAATTAGGTAATATAGAAGCCTTGCCTACAACGGAAGAAGTTAGTATATTTGTGAAAGAAAACTTTTCGGTAAAAGGAGTATTAAGTTCCGATGATAAGGAAAAAATACATCTAGAGGCCAAAAGATATCTTAATAACGATGATATTTCATCAGCTTGGAAAGTGCTTTTAGCAAAAAAAATAGAAAAGAAACAATAATTAATATAGAAGAAGATGGAAGTTACAGGAAAAGTAAAAGTGGTGAACCCAGAGCAACAAGTTAGTGCTGCATTCAAAAAAAGAGAGTTGGTTGTTACCACAGATGAGCAGTATCCACAGCATATTTTGATCGAATTTACACAAGATAAGTGCGATTTATTAAGTAGCTACAAACAAGGTGAGGCAGTAAAAGTTTCTATCAATTTAAGAGGAAGAGAATGGGTTAATCCACAAGGAGAAACCAGATATTTCAATAGTATTCAAGGTTGGAGAATTGAAAGAGTAGCTCCTGAAGGTCCTGGACAAACTCCTGCAATGCCTGCGGCTGAAGCTTTTGCTCCGGCAACTAACCTAAACGAAGACGAACCAGACGACTTACCGTTCTAAAAGTTTAAATCTCAAAAAATAAATTCCAAATTCCAATTCATAAAATGTGCAATTGGGGTTTGGAATTTTGTTTTATTCGTAATTTGTGTCATTTCGACTAAGAAGAAATGACAAGATTGCACACAGCGATTGCGTAAAACCTTTGACAAAGCTCAAAACATTGAGAAAGGTTTTCTTTAAGTTTGGGATTTGAGATTTAACCTTATTAGAATTTATTTTAAAAAATGTATTACGTATTCAAAGATTTGTTTTTTCCCCCTGTTTCCGAAGCTGATGAAGATGGAGTTCTCGCTATTGGTGGAGATTTAGATCCTGAAAGATTAAAATTGGCTTACAAAAGCGGAATTTTTCCTTGGTTTAATGAGGGAGATCCAATACTTTGGTGGTCACCGGATCCTAGAATGGTCCTTTTTCTGGATGAGTTAATCGTCTCTAAAAGTATGCGAAACATTTTGAACAGAAATCAGTTTAAAATTACGTTTAATCAAGATTTTGCAGCCGTAATTTCAAATTGTCAAAACATAAAACGAGAGGATCAAAACGGAACCTGGATTTCAAACGAAATGATCGATGCCTATTGTAAATTGAATGAACAGGGAATTGCAAAATCTGTTGAGGTTTGGCAAGAAGATGTTTTGGTGGGAGGCTTATATGGGATTGATTTAGGTCATGTTTTTTGTGGAGAAAGTATGTTTTCGAAGGTTTCAAATGCCTCAAAAGCAGCTTTCATTGCTTTGGTAAATCATTTAAAAAATGAAGATTACAAACTTTTAGATTGTCAGGTTTACAATCCGCATTTAGAAAGTTTAGGTTGCCGGGAAATCGATCGGGAAGAATTTATGTCTATTTTAGAAAATAAGAAATAATGAGCAGAATTCACTTTGTAAAAGAAATTTATATTTACCCAATAAAAAGCTTAGCAGGAATTAGTTGTAAGAATGCTTTGGCAGAAGAAATGGGATTCGAAAATGACCGAAGATGGATGTTGATTGATGCCGAAAATCAAATGATAACGCAAAGAGAACATCGCATTATGAGTCAGTTTTATCCACAGATCTCAGACGGGAAAATTAGTATTACTTTTCTCGGTCAAAAGCATGAATTTTTTATTAATGAACATTTAGATAATTCTATTCAGGTTAATGTTTGGGATGATAATAGTGAAGTCGTTGAGGTAAATCATAAAACTTCAAAATGGTTCAGCCAACATTTAGGATTTGAATGTAAATTGGTCAAAATTATTAAAAATGGAGATCGCAAACATGAAAGTTCCAGATTAAAAGAAACCTTCAATGTAAGTCTTGCAGATGGTTACCCTTATTTACTGATAGGAACAGAAAGTTTGGATTTTTTAAATGAAAAATTAGAAGATAAAATTACTGTTTTAAGATTTCGTCCTAACATCGTCATAAGTAGTGAAAAACCTCATGAAGAAGATGATTTCGATACTTTTAAAATTGGCGAAGTACAATTTAAAAATGTAAAACCCTGCGGAAGATGTATTATGGTGAATAATGATCCTCAAAATGGTAAATTAAAAAAAGAACCTCTGAAAACCTTAAGCAAATACAGAAATGTAAATAATTCCGTTTTATTCGGAACCAATATTGTGAGTTTAAATTCAGGAATTATAAGTGTGGGAGACGAAATTGTTTTTTAGAAATTCAGTTTTGTAAAGTTCCAGTTTAAGGTATTAAAAAGGATCAACTCATTTTTTAAGGCAGGTAATTCCAGAATCAATTTTAAGGTTTCGTGCGCCATCATAGTGCCAATCATACCGGGTAAAGTTCCTAAAACGCCATTCAAATCACAATTCGGAACATCTTTTGGATCTGGCATTTCGGGAAATAAATCACGTAAATTTTTGCTTCCGTTATGATTGAAAATCGCAACCTGACCTTCAAATTTTAAAATGCTTCCGTAAACCAGCGTTTTTTGCAATATAACACAAGTATCGTTAACCAAATAACGTGTGGTAAAATTATCAGAACCATCTACAATAATATCATATTGTTTAATGAATTTTGATGCATTTTCTAAAGTCAATTTTTCAGTAATAGCTTCAACTTCTATCAAAGGATTTAATTGCATAAGAACTTCTTTGGCAACAACAGCTTTTAGTTGGCCTATTTCATTTTCAGTATACAAGATTTGACGGTGCAAATTGTGAATTTCGATAGTGTCAAAATCCATAATCCCAATAAATCCTACACCAGCAGTAGCAATATATTGAAGAATTGGGCAGCCTAAACCACCGGCACCAATAACCAAAACTTTAGCTTTTTTTAGTTTTTCCTGTCCTTCATCGCCAATTTCAGGAAGAATGGTTTGTCTGTTATAACGAAGGAATTCTTGTATAATGCTCATTTTAATTAATTTTAGATTTCTGATTTTAGATTTCTAATTTTAGAGTTTAGATTGATGAAATGAAGAATAAAAAATCTAAAATCAGAAATTAGAAATAAAACTCTTGTCCCAATCTTTCCAAACGGGTTCATAACCTGAGTTGGTTATAATTTGGGCGATTTCTTTTGCTGAACGCTCATCGCTGATTTCAAATTGTTCCAGAGATTGCGGATCAACAACATAACCACCCGGATTTGTTTTAGATCCTGCGCTCATACTGGTAACTCCTATTGGAATAATGTTGTTTCTGAATTTTTCATTTTCTCTGGTCGAAATCGAGATTTCCAGATCCTCATTCCATAACCGATAGGCACAAATAAGCTGTGTGAGATCTTTATCGTCCATAATAAAATTGGGTTCAATAATTCCTTCGGCAGGGCGTAATCTTGGGAAAGAAACGGAATATTTAGTCTGCCAATATCTTTTTTGAAGATAATCGAGGTGCAAAGCATTAAAGAAGCTATCGGTTCGCCAATCTTCCAGACCTAATAAAACGCCTAAACCAATCTTATGAATTCCGGCAGTTCCAATTCTGTCAGGCGTTTCTAATCTGTAATCAAAATTTGATTTTTTGCCTTTTGTGTGGTATTTTTTATACACTTCCTGATGATACGTCTCCTGATAAACCAAAACCGAATATACTCCGGCTTTATGTAAACGCTCATACTCCTCAGTAGAAAGAGGCTGAACTTCAACCGAAATAATTGAAAATTCTTTTCTTATTAAAGCAATTGCATTAAGAAAATAATTAATGTTTACGCTATAATTTGCTTCGCCCGTAACGAGTAAAACATGATCGAAACCAAGATTTTTTAAAGCTTCGGCCTCCAGTTTTATCTCAGCATCTGAAAGGGTTTTTCGCTTGATTTTATTGTCTAAACTAAAGCCGCAATAGGTGCAAATATTTTGGCATTCGTTGCTTAAATAAAGTGGCGCATACATTTGAATGGTTTTGCCAAAGCGTTTTTTGGTGATTTCGTGACATTGTTGCGCCATTTGTTCCAGATAATTTTGCGCAACGGGAGAAATTAAAACCAAAAAATCATCGAGATTTCGTTTGTTTTTAGACAAAGCCCGTTCTACATCTTTTGATGTGGTTTGGTATATTTTAGATTGAATAGAATCCCAATCATATTGTTCAAAAACTGATTTGAATGTTTTCATTGAATTGTGTTTTGTTTCACGCGGATTTTTCGAGATAGTTCAGATTTTGTTTGCGACTCGATGTATATTATCTAGAATATTTATACAATTAAAATTGACTAATAGCCCCAGTTTTTTATTTGTTAATTTTAAATAAGTATTTAATTGTTTAAAGTGAATAGCTTTCAATTCATTAACAGATTTTAGTTCAACAATTACTTTGTTTTCAACTAATAGATCTAATCGAAAAGTGATATCTAATTCCACATTATCATATTTAACGGGTAAATTAATTTGTTTAATAGTATTTAATCCATCCTTGTTTAATTGATAATGTAAAGCACTTTCGTAAACGGATTCAAGTAACCCAGGACCTAAAGTATTATATACCTTAAATATTGCACCTCTAACTTTATATGAAATTTCATTTTCTGACATAATGTTGATTTTAATTTAAAATCAAATTTAATGAAATTTCCTACTTTTTTAGTTTTTTCTCGCAGATTTGGCAGATTGAGCAGATCTATTTGAAGTAAAAAATGCAGAAAAAAATCTGTTCAATCTGCCAAATCTGCGAGAGCTTAAAAGCTAGTCATATAAAAAAGATGTCAAAGGACTAGAAGCCACAGCATAATTATGCTGATGAGCAATTCGGGCTTCAAAAGCTTTTCTGCCTGCAATAACAGCTGTTGCAAACGCTTCTGCCATTAATTTTGGATTTCCGGCTACAGCAATTGCGGTATTGACCAAAACAGCATCGGCTCCAATTTCCATTGCTTTTGCAGCATCAGACGGAGCACCAATTCCAGCATCTACAATTACCGGAACAGTACTTTGTTCGATAATAATCTCGAGAAAATCAATTGTTTTTAAGCCTTTGTTACTGCCAATTGGCGAACCTAAAGGCATTACGGCGCTAGTTCCTGCATTTTCTAAATGTTTGCACAATACAGGATCTGCATGGATGTAGGGCAATACAAAAAAACCAAGTTTAGCCAATTCTTCCGTAGCTTTTAAAGTCTCGATAGGATCCGGCATTAAGTATTTAGGATCCGGATGAATTTCGAGTTTTAACCAATTTGTTTCTAAGGCTTCTCTGGCTAATTGTGCCGCAAAAACAGCTTCTTTAGCATTTCTGGCACCGGAAGTATTAGGTAATAAACGAATATTTGGATGTTGTAAATGTGATAAAATAGCATCGGTTTCAGTTTCTAAATCGATGCGTTTTAGAGCAACAGTAATCAATTCGCTTTCTGATGCTAAAATGGCTTCTTCCATTTCGCGGTTCGAACCAAATTTCCCGGTTCCCAAAAATAGGCGGGAGGTAAAGGTTTGGTCTCCAATTTTAAACAATGACGTTTGCATATAACTTTTCGTTTAATTGTTGAATTAATTTTTCCTGATTTTCACTCTTTGTGATCAGTCCCGAGACAGCAATACCATGAATTCCGGTTTGCATCAATTGATCGATATCCTCTAATACGATTCCGCCAATAGCATAAACAGGGATTTTGAGATTGTTGTGTTTCATTTTCTCAATAATGGCAATATATCCTGATAATCCTAAAATGGGGCTTAGTTTCTCTTTTGTTTTCGTGAATCGATAAGGACCAAGACCAATATAATCGCAACCATTTTTTGCATGATTTTCTATGTCTTCAAAAGTGTTGGCTGTTCCTCCAATAATTTTTGTGTTGCCTAAAATCGCTCGGGCTTCCTTTATCTTCATATCTGTGAGTCCCAGATGTACACCATCTGCTGCGACTTGTTGTGCGAGATATAAGTTGTCATTTACAATAAAGTTAGCGAGATATTCTTCGCATAAAATCTTTACCGCATCTGCCAGAGTAAAGGTATCTTTGATAGTTTGATTCTTAAATCGCATCTGTATCCAATCACATCCCGCATCTAGTGCCTGATGAATATTGTACAGTTGTTCTTCGATTGTATTTCCTTGTGAGATGTATTGTAGTTTATGATACATAATGATATCCAATTAAAGTTGAAGTTGAACTAAGGAATTTTTCGATATAAATTTTAGCATTTTTGCAGGCTTCCTCTATCGTTTGATCCATACCCAGATTTGCAGTTATTGCTGACGAAAGGACACAACCGGAACCATGTTTTTCAAAACATTTTTTATTAGAAGGGAGTAAGTCAATAATTCTATCATCAATAAATAACCGATCCGTTCCAATGTCTGATGGATTATGTCCGCCTTTTAATAAAATAGAAGTCGGAATTTTAAGGTGTAACCAAAGTTTATCGAATACAAAACCAGGAAACAAAACTTCTATTTCATTATAGTTTGGCGTAATCAAATCGATTTTTGATAGTATTTTATTTAAATCCAATCGCTCATAGATAGTCATAAATTCGAATTTTGTCGTCGATTTTAAAACCGGATCCCAAACAATTTTTGTTGTTGGGGATAATAGCTTTATTGTCGAAAGAATTTCATTCAGGTAATGTAATGAAGGAACAATTCCAATTTTTACCGTTTTGATCTCATAACTTTCAAACAAGGTTTCGATCGACCGAATTACATAACTCAAATCTGTCCATTGAATATCCTGAAATTTATTTTCGGTCTGTATGGTATTGGCGGTTATAATTGCAAATCCTGCAACCTGATGTTGTTCGAATGTCTTGATATCTGCCAAAACTCCCGCACCGCCCGTGGGATCAAAACCTGCTATACTGAGTAAGAACGGGCGATTTGTTGACATAATTTGAATTGTTTTATTGGGTTTTCGTTATTCCAGATACTTCCTAAAAGAGCTACATCATCAAAACCTTTTTCAAGTGTTTGTTTAATGTTTTCAGATTCAATTCCGCCCAAAGCAACCACCTTTGTTTTATAATTTGTTCTTGATTTTATGACTTCAAAAAGATCTGTTTCCGGATGATAATTTTCTTTAGAAATACTAGTAAAAACAGGACTTAAAAAAGCATAATCAAAATCATTTTCTAATGCATTAAAATCTTCTATAGAATGTGTTGATGTTGACTTATACCTAGAAGGTTTTGAAAACCTTGCAGGAAAATCAGGGATGTATTTTCGTTCTTTTTCAGAAAAATGAATTCGATTAATTCCAAAATCTTCTATTAAATCATGATGACTGTGCAATACCAGATTATCTCGAAATTCGAGTTTTATTTGATGAATAAACTGAGCCATTTCAATCATAGAAAAATCAGGCTTCCGGATATGAAGCAAAGACAATCCTTCTTTAAACAAGGAATCAATAATGCTGCTTTCATTTGCAATTGCACAAGGACTTGTAATTACGATCATAATCTATTTTCTATACTTTCTAGTCTTTTCTCTCGAGTCTTTCCTCTATCTTCTATTTTCTATTTTCTTTCTTCTATTTTCTTCTACATTAGATATAAATCTCTTTTCCCTGTTCAATAAATTCTTCTGATTTTTCCTGCATGCCTTTTTCGGCCGCGGCAACGTCACGAATTTCCTGAGATATTTTCATGGAACAGAATTTAGGTCCGCACATCGAACAAAAGTGAGCTACTTTAGCACCATCAGCAGGAAGTGTTTCGTCATGAAATTCTCTTGCTGTATCGGGATCTAATGATAAATTAAACTGATCTTCCCAACGAAATTCAAAACGGGCTTTACTCAAAGCATTGTCGCGATACTGTGCTCCGGGATGACCTTTGGCTAAATCAGCAGCATGAGCCGAAATTTTATAAGTAATAACCCCATCTTTTACATCTTTTTTATTGGGCAAACCAAGATGTTCTTTTGGCGTAACATAGCACAACATGGCACAACCATACCAGCCAATCATAGCGGCTCCAATTGCTGATGTAATATGGTCATAACCAGGTGCAATATCTGTCGTTAATGGACCTAAAGTATAAAATGGTGCTTCATGACAATGCTCTAATTGTTTGTCCATATTTTCTTTAATCATGTGCATGGGTACATGACCCGGACCTTCAATAAAAACCTGTACATCATGTTTCCAGGCAATTTTGGTCAATTCGCCTAAAGTTTCTAACTCGGCAAATTGTGCAGCATCATTGGCATCAGCAATCGAACCGGGACGTAAACCATCGCCTAGAGAAAACGCAACATCATATTGTTTCATGATTTCGCAGATTTCTTCGAAATGAGTGTATAAAAAGTTTTCTTTATGATGAAACAAACACCATTTTGCCATAATAGAACCTCCTCTGGAAACGATTCCGGTAACACGATCTGCTGTTAAATGTATGTAGCGCAATAAAACTCCCGCATGGATAGTAAAATAGGAAACACCCTGTTCTGCCTGTTCGATCAAAGTATCGCGGAAAACTTCCCAGGTTAAATCTTCGGCGATTCCTTTTACTTTCTCTAGCGCTTGATAAATAGGGACAGTACCAATTGGAACCGGAGAATTGCGAATAATCCATTCTCTGGTTTCATGAATATTTTTTCCTGTCGAAAGATCCATGATCGTGTCAGCTCCCCAACGGCAAGCCCAAACCGCTTTTTCTACTTCTTCTTCGATACTAGAAGTCACAGCACTATTACCAATATTGGCATTGATTTTTACTAAAAAATTACGTCCAACAATCATCGGCTCACTCTCGGGATGATTGATGTTGTTTGGGATTATGGCTCTTCCGCAAGCCACTTCGCTACGAACAAATTCAGGCGTGATTTTGCTCTTTGGTGTGTTGGCTCCAAAACTATGTCCGTCGTGTTGACATCGCATGGCTTTGGTTTGTTCGTTTAAAAGTTCAATACGCTGGTTTTCGCGAATCGATATATATTCCATTTCAGGAGTAATTATACCTTGTTTGGCATAATACAATTGGGTTACGTTGGCGCCTTTTTTTGCTCTTTTTGGCTGGTGTAAATATTCGAAACGAAGATGATTCAGACTTTCATCTTTTAATCGGGTTTGTCCGTAATCTGATGTGATTTCAGTAAGAATTTCGACATCTTCTCGATCCAGAATCCAGCTTTCGCGTAAGCGAGGTAATCCTTTGCGAATGTCAATTTCGATATTTGGATCTGTATAAGGTCCGGAAGTATCGTAGATGGTAACCGCTGGATTTTTCTCGATTCCGCCGTTTGAAAGTTTCGTATCGCTTAAAATAACTTCGCGCATAGCAACTTTTATGGGATGAATTTCACCGTTTACATATACTTTATTAGAATTTGGGAATGGTGTTCTGGAAATTTGTTCTTCTGTAGTCATAGCTTGTGAGGTGTATGTTGTAAAATGTGAGATGTAAAAATGTAATTGTCAATTGTAGAGGCGCACTGTAGTGTGTCTTTTTGAGGTGTTTATTTTGTATGTTTTTGTGATTTTTGTTTTCTCTAGGGATAGAAGTGGAAAGCCCGTTTAAGCAGTCCAATTATCCGCCTTGTGTTGCTGAAATAATTAGAATTTCGTCAGTTTCTTGTACAAGATGTTGGTTCCAATTGAGTTTTGGAACGACAGTATTATTTACAGCAACGGCAATTCCGTTTTGTTTATGAGGAATTTCGAGATCGAGCAATGCCTGAACGCTAAGTGATTCAGCATTGAATTGTTTTGTTTGTTGGTTGATTTTTAGTTCCATTCCTTAAGTTTTAAGTTACTATAAAGATTCACTACAGTGAATCTCTACCTTAGGAATGGCTACAATTGCGCATAAAAATGCGCGCAGAAGTCATCTTACTTTTCCCTACGCTAGTATGAACTAGATCAGGTTCAGAGGGTAAAATCTCAGCCTACAAAGTTGTAGACACCCCTAAAGTGTGAAGCAAATATAATGTTTTTTTTAAAGTTTTGAGTTTTCAGTCTCTGTTTTCAGTATTTAACTTAAAATATCGAGTTCTAAAAAACTGAAAACTGCGACTGATTACCGGAGTCTTGTCCAGCAATCCTCGACATGATCATTGACCATTCCGGTGGCTTGCATTTGAGCATAAATTACGGTTGAACCTACAAATTTAAAACCTCTTTTTTTTAAATCTTTACTAATTTCGTCTGAAAGTGGGGTAGTTGCCGGAACGTCTTTTAGGGTTTTCGGATTGTTAATAATAGGTTTTCCGTTGGTAAATTTCCAGATATAAGTAGAGAAACTTCCAAATTCTTCCTGTACCTTCATAAAAGCCTGTGCGTTTGAAACTGTAGCTCTAATTTTAAGTTTGTTGCGAATGATTCCGCTGTCTTGCAATAAAGATTCGATTTTTTCTTCGGGATAATTGGCGATTTTTTTATAATCAAAATGGTCAAAAGCAACTCTGAAGTTCTCTCTTTTGTTTAATATAGTAATCCAGCTTAAACCAGCCTGAAAAGTTTCTAAAATTAAAAATTCAAATAAAGCCGAATCGTCATAAACGGGAACACCCCATTCTTCGTCGTGATATTTTTTATATAAATCGCTGGCAGAACACCAGCCACATCGTATTTGATTTTCCATTATTTTCCAATTTTCCAGTGATACCCTTTTACGGAGGGAATGTAGGCTAAATTTCCGACAATAATTAAATTGTTGTAGATTTTTTTATTGTACTCTATTCCAATTGCCTTTCCGGAAGTATACATTTTATTGGCTTCAAACTTAATTTTCATTCGGGCATCCGTAAATTTTGCATCAGATATTTTTTCTACAAACCAGGTAGATTTCCATTTGATGTCAATTTCATCTTCGGCAGTTTTAGTAATGCTTTTAATGAGTTTAACACCTTCTTTGGGAATATTATGCTCTTCGATTAATTCTTTTTGAGTTAATGTTTCTCCTGTTTTACAAGTTAAAAGCAGTTTTTTGAAATAGCTGAATCCTTTCAATTTTTCATTGTCTAAAGTTCCTGTTTCCGTACTGTCTTTTGCAACTGATTCTTCGGCTGTACCTGTTTTATGGTTTTTTATGTTTTTTGGTAATATTGTTTTTGCAATAGAATCCTTGACTGCGATGATGTTTTCTACTGTATTTTTTGAGATATTTTTTATCTTTTCGGAAATAGAAGTAGTAGATTCCAATATGTTTTTACGATCATTTTTATTGCAGCCAAAAACGCAGAATATTACAAGAATTAATACAATTAGATTTTGATTTTTCATTCTGTCGAGTCTTCTTTTTTCTCTGTAGGATTGTCTTCTTCAAGATATTTTTTAATTAAATGATGTCCGGCATAAATAAGTGGAGTCAATAAGATTGCGATCGATAATTTGAATGTATATCCAATTAAGGCTGACGAAAGAAAGGTGTCAAAATTGATTTTTCCCGGTAACCAAAAGGCAACGCCAAGAACAATAAAAGAATCAAATAATTGCGAAACTACGGTTGATCCGGTTGTTCTAAGCCATATTTTTCTTTCTCCTGTTCGTCTTTTAAAGAACCAGAATATCCAAACATCAATTAGTTGAGATGCCATAAACGCAATCAAACTACCAACAATAATCCACATACTTTGACCAAAAACAGCCGTAAATTGCTCATCATTTACTGGGCTGATACCTTTTGCGGCAGGAATTACGATTGCCATAAACAAAATAAGAAAAGCGTATGCAATAAGACAAGCAGTTATAAATGATAACTTTTTTACACCCTTTTCTCCAAAATATTCATTGATTAAATCAGTTGTTAAAAATACTACCGGCCAGGGCAAAATTCCAATACTCATTACAAATGGTCCAACTTGAATTAATTTTCCTCCAATAAGTTCCGCTACAACAGCATTAGTTATGAAGATGCCTGCTAGAATTACAAAAACAATTTCTTTTCTGGTTTTAAACATGTGATGTGGTAAATGATGTTCCAAATTTAAACTATTTCCCTATAACTTTTAATGGATATTTTTAAATTAAACTACGGTTTTGAGATAAGCTGAAAGTTAAAATTTTCTTTCGAATGCTGATTTTTAGTTACATTTGGTACAATAACATGTTTTACTTTATATTAAATCAAATTAATGATAATGAAAAAATTAATGACAATTTTTCTCATGGGAACAACTTTATTTGCGGCCAACGCACAAACAATTTCCGATAATCCGTTGCTTAAAAAATGGACAGGGCCATACGGAGGAGTTCCTGCCTTTAATACGTACATGGTTTCGGATTTTAAACCTGCAATTCAATTTGCAATTCAGGAAAAACTTAGCGAAATAGATGCTATTACCAGCAACCCAAAAGCACCAACTTTTGAAAATACTATTGCAGCTCTTGAGCGTTCCGGTAAAACAATCTCAAGAATTTATACCGTTTACGGAATTTACGGGTCTACTTTAAGTACTCCGGAGTTTGATGCTGTTGAAACAGAAATGTCTCCAAAATTATCGGAGTTCAATGATAAGATTTTTCAAAACAAGAAATTATTTACCAGAATAGAAACTTTATACAACTCTAAGGAGAGTAAAAAACTTACGAGCGAGCAACAACGTTTAATTTGGTTGTATTATACTGATTTTGTTCGTGAAGGTGCTAAACTGAATGAAAATGACAAAGAAAAAGTAGCTAAGATTAATCAGGAATTAGCAAGTCTTTTTACTAAATTCAGTCAAAATTTATTAGCAGAAGAACACAATCAATATGTAGCCTTAAAAACCGAAAGCGATTTTGATGGTTTGCCAGCCGAAGCTAAAAATGCTGCTATTGCTGAAGCTAAAAGCAGAAAATTAGATGTAATGGGGTGTGTTGCAAACACACGTTCTTCTATCGAGCCATTTTTAACTTTTTCTACTCGTAGAGATTTAAGAGAAAAAGCATTTGATATTTTTGTAAAACGTGGTGATAATGGTAATGCAAACGATAACAACGCAACACTGGTTTCTATTTTGCAATTGCGTACTCAAAAAGCAAAATTATTAGGTTTCCCTACTTTTGCTGATTGGAGTTTGTCTAATAAAATGGCTAAAGATCCTAAGAAAACATTAGATCTAATGTTGTCAGTATGGGAGCCTGCAGTAGAAAAAGTACATCAGGACGTTGCCGAAATGCAAAAAATTGTAGATGCTGAAGGTGGTAAATTTAAAATTAAGCCTTGGGATTATCGTTACTATGCTGAAAAAGTTAGAAAAGCAAAATATGATTTAGATCAAAATGAAGTTAAGCCTTATTTGCAATTAGAGAACTTGCGTGAAGGTATGTTTTGGGTTGCCGGAGAATTGTTTAATTTAAGTTTCAAACAAATTACAACTGTTCCTGTTTATCATCCAGATGTTCGTGTTTGGGAAGTAAGTAATAAAATTACGGGTAAAGTTGTTGGATTATGGTATTTTGATCCTTATGCTCGTGCAGGAAAACGTTCTGGTGCATGGATGAATGCTTACCGTGATCAACAAAAAATGGACGGTGAGGTACTTACAATCGTTTCTAATAATTGTAATTTTATTAAAGGAACTGCAAATGAGCCAATTTTGATTTCATGGGAAGATGCTACCACTTTATTTCATGAATTTGGACATGCGCTTCACGGGTTATGCTCGAATGTAACCTATCCAAGTTTGTCAGGAACAAATGTAGCGAGAGATTATGTAGAGTTTCCTTCGCAATTGCTGGAGCATTGGCTGGCTACTCCTGAAGTATTGAATAAATTTGCTTTGCATTATAAAACAAATCAGCCATTGCCACAATCATTGGTAGACAGAATCGAGAAAGCAGCAAATTTTGGGGAAGGTTTTTCTACTGTAGAAACAATTTCAAGTTCATTAATTGATATGAAATTGCACTTGGCAACAACGACTATCGATCCTCATAAATTCGAAAAAGAGACTTTAGACGCCCTTCATATGCCTTCAGAAATTGTTATGCGTCATAGAATTCCTCAATTCGGACATATTTTCTCAGGAGATGGTTATGCAGCAGGATACTATAGTTATTTATGGGCAGATGTTATTAATGCAGATGCTTATGAGGCTTTTACAGAAGGAAAAGGACCTTATGACAAAGAAGTTGCTAAACGTCTTTATGATAGTGTTTTTAGTGTAGGAAATACTATTGATCAGGAAAAAGCTTATGAGAACTTTAGAGGACGAGCTCCTAAGTCTGATGCTTTAATGCGTGCAAGGAATTTTCCAATTGTAGAGAAAAAGAAATAAGAATAAAATAAAAGATATTGAAACAAAAAAAAGCCCGAATAAATTAATATCCGGGCTTTTTATATTGAAATAATATATTAACCTAAAGTAACTCTTTTGAAACCTGTAATTTCAACATTGTATCCTTTAACGTAATCACCAACTTTTTTACTGTCGTCTTTGATAAAGTTTTGATCTAACAAAGCTTTCTCTTGATCTAAAGTAGTGTTGTCAGAGATAAAACGTTGAACTTTTCCTGGGATAATTTTGTCCCAAATTTGCTCTGGTTTACCTTCAGCTTTTAATTCAGCTTTAGCATCTTCTTCAGCTTGTTTTATAACTTCTTCAGTCAATTGAGAGAAGGAAATATATTTAGGAACATTTTTTAAAGTTTTTCCTAAACGTTTAGCCTCTTCATTATCTTTTTCGATTACAGCAATACGAGCAGCAAGTTCAGATTCAACGAAAGCAGGATCAAAATCTTTGTAAGATAATGTATCAGCTCCCATAGAAGCAACTTGCATAGAAACATCTTTAGTTAAAACCTCAGCGTTAGGAATTGCAGCAGAAATTGCAGTTAATGCAGCAATTTTGTTAACGTGAACATAAGATCCAACGAAAGCACCTTCTAAAATTTCAAAACCACCGATTTCGATTTTTTCTCCGATAACTCCAGTTTGCTCGATTAATTTTTCGGCAACAGTAATTCCGTTGAAATCTGAAGCTAAGAATTCTTCTTTAGAAGAGAAGTTAATAGCTCTTTCTACTAATTCTTTAGCCAAAGTTACAAAAGCCTCATTTTTACCTACGAAATCTGTTTCGCAGTTTAAAGTGATGATAGCTCCTTTAGTATTGTCAGCATTAACAAAAGAAACAGCAGCTCCTTCAGAAGACTCACGGTCAGAACGGTTAGCAGCAACTTTTTGTCCTTTTTCTCTAAGGACTTGTATCGCTTTATCGAAATCTCCTTCAGCTTCAACTAAAGCTTTTTTACAGTCCATCATTCCGGCACCTGTAGTTTGTCTTAATTTATTTACGTCTGCAGCAGTAATTGTTGCCATAATATTTTGAATTTTAATGTTAAAAGTAAAAATTCCATCTTCTAAATCCCAAACTCCAATTTTATTAAATTATCAACATAACGTTTTTAATTTGTATTTGGAATTTGGAATTTAAAATTTGGAATTTAAATTTGATTTATTCTTCAGTTGCAGGTGCAGCAGCTTCAACAGCTGGCGCAGCTTCTACAGCAGCAGGAGCAGCAGCTTCTTCTGTTGTAGCTTCAGTTTCTTTTTCAGAACCTCTGTCAGATAGACCGTCGATTACAGCAGCAGTAACTAAAGATAAAATTTTGTCAATTGATTTAGAAGCATCATCATTTGCAGGAATAACGTAATCAACCTCTCTTGGGTCAGAATTCGTATCAACCATTGCGAAAACTGGAATGTTTAATTTTTGTGCTTCTTTTATTGCGATATGTTCAGCTTTGATATCTACTACGAACAATGCAGCTGGTAGTCTGGACATGTCAGCGATTGAACCTAAGTTTTTCTCTAATTTAGCACGTAGACGATCAACTTGCAAACGCTCTTTTTTAGATAACGTCATGAAAGTACCGTCTTTCTTCATTTTATCAATAGAAGACATTTTTTTAACTGCCTTTCTGATAGTTACAAAGTTAGTTAGCATTCCACCAGGCCATCTTTCAGTGATGTAAGGCATGTTTGCAGCTTTTGCTTTTTCAGCAACGATGTCTTTTGCTTGTTTTTTGGTAGCTACGAATAAGATTTTTCTACCTGATGCAGCGATTTTTTTCAAAGCTTCGTTAGCCTCTTCAATTTTTGCTGCAGTTTTATATAGATTGATAATGTGAATACCATTACGCTCCATATAAATGTAAGGGGCCATATTTGGGTCCCATTTTCTAGTCATGTGTCCAAAGTGAACACCTGCTTCTAGTAAGTCTTTAACTTCTATTTTGTTTGCCATTTTTGTACTAGTTTACGTTCTGTTGATTAGCAATGTCCCGTTTTGGATTTAATTATTTAAAAATTCAAAGATTTAAAAACGACAGTCTGTAATCTTTAAATTATTCAATTTTTAATCTTTCAATCCCAGTTTCATTTAGATGCTAAACTATTTCCTACCTCGGTAGGAGAGCAACAACAACTGTGTTTTTTAATTTCAATAAATAATTGATGATGTCCTGTACCAGATGTACAAGACAGGTAATATTAACGTTTAGAGAATTGGAATCTCTTACGAGCTTTCTTCTGACCGAATTTCTTACGTTCAACCATTCTTGGATCTCTTGTTAATAAACCTTCTGGTTTAAGGATAGCTCTGTTTTCAGCATTTACTTCACACATAACGCGTGCTAATGCCATTCTTACAGCTTCTGCCTGACCAGTTGAACCACCTCCGTAAACGTTTACTTTTACATCAAAGTTGTTTACATTTTCTGTCATAGACATTGGTTGTAAAACTTTGTATTGTAAAGTTGCAGTTGGAAAGTAAGTTGCGAATTCTTTTTTGTTTACAGTGATTTTACCTGTTCCTTCAGAAACATATACACGTGCAACAGCGGTTTTTCTTCTACCGATTTTGTGAATAACTCCCATTACTTAAGATCGTTTAGGTTAACAGTTCTAGGTTTTTGAGCTCCTTGTTTGTGCTCAGATCCTACAACAACATTTAGATTTCTAAAAAGTTCAGCTCCTAATTTGTTTTTAGGTAACATTCCTTTTACAGCTTTCTCTACTAATAATGCAGGGTTTTTAGATTGCAATACTTTAGCAGTTAAAGTTCTTTGTCCTCCTGGGTAACCTGTATGACGCATGTAAATTTTGTCATTCATTTTTGTACCTGTAAGGTTAATTTTTTCTGAGTTGATAACAATTACGTTATCTCCACAGTCAACGTGCGGTGTGTAACTTGGTTTGTACTTACCTCTTAAGATCATTGCAACCTTTGAAGCAAGACGACCTAAGTTATGACCTTCAGCGTCAACAACAATCCACTCTTTAGTTACAGTGGCTTTGCTAGCTGAAATTGTCTTGTAGCTTAATGCGTCCATAATATTATTTTAATTAAACATTCCATCCCCAATAAAGGGGATGCAAAAGTACAATTAATTATTTTAAAACCAAATACCTGAAAAGAATATTTTATCTGCTGAAAATCAGCCTATCAGTTTTATATTTAAAAGAATAAAAAAAAACCACCTTCACAATAACGCGAAGGTGGTTCAATATTTAGAATTGTTTTGTTAAACAATAAATAAATTTGCAATGTCAACGACTTGTTGTGTCGTAAGAGGCTCATCATAAGCTTCTGAGCCTGCGGCAGGTCCAAATGCAGTCGAGGTATTAAATCCTGCCTGCACAGTAACTCCTTCGCCGGTATAAACGGCTTGTGTGGCCGGTGGCATTCCCGCGCCTCTCTCGTCATTTGAAATCCATCCTTTTAAACCTCGTAATCGTCGCACTTCAGAAGCATGACGCGCTTCTACCGAGTGAATTTGTAATGCGGCAGTTAATAAATCCGGTGTAGAAATTAAATTTGCTGCCTGACCTTTGTATGCTCTTACGCCAGTATCCTCAAAGGCTTGTGCCAGTGCTAAAAAGGTTGGGTAATCATGAAACGGGTCAAATGTCCCTCCTACGGTAAAGTCAAAAGTAGGTTTAGCTACGAAGTTCGCACTTGCTGGTCCGCCTAATCCTGCAATCAAAAATTTAACATGATTGGATTCATGTGCTGCTATTTGTTGAAAAACTTTTAAATCACGACCTCCGTTTTCAGATGCAGGGATTACGCCAGAATCTAATGCCATGGCATAAAATTCGTTTTCCAGATATTCTAATGTCAATGCAAATTGCAAAGCTCCAATTGGTGTAGCCGGAGTTGCTGTAATATCTTTAGCTAATGCTTTATTGGCCATAGCAGATAATCCAAATGGGATTGATGCGTATGCCAGTGTTTTTCCTATGTTTCCAAACTGATTAAAACTGTCTCTTCTGGAGCTAGTGCTTCTCATTAAGCTGTCATCAGTAAATGTTTCTATAAATTTTAAAATATTCATAATTTCTAAGTTTTAGCTAGTTAAGATTAAGGTAAATATTTGGCAGTAAATTTTGTTGTAATAAAGCCTCCCGCAATTGGTAGAATTTTAGAAGGATCTTTGGCAACATCCAATCCTGTTGATGTACTTATGATATCATCGCCGGCAAAATCCTTAGAATTAGGATTAATTAAACTTCTGATAGCCGCAGCATGTCTGGCCTCTACCGAAACAATTTTTCCGGCCAACAGTAAATAATCAGCACTCTTAATTAGTTTTCCGGCTCCGTTATAAGCAGCAACTCCAGTATCTTCAAGAGCTTTTGCTGTAGCAAGAACATCAGCACGGCTATTAAAATTAAGAGAACCATAATTAAAAGCTAAAGTTGGTAGTAATTGAGAGCTTGGATCAGGAAGCGCTCCGGATAAAGCAGCTTTAAAAAAATCTCTGTGAATTACTTCATGATGATACAAATCAGTCAAAACCTGACGTTCAGTATCATTAAAAGCGCTATTAAAGCTTGTAGAATTTACAACTTTAGTATAAAAGTCGGCTTCCAGTTGTTCCAGAGCGTAAGCATAAGTTAACACTCCAAAATCTCCAGAGCCTAAATCAAAAACACCATTTCTAACTCCTGGCAACGATGTGTCTTCCATATCGTTATCGTCATCATTATTGCTGCAACCTGCCATTACCAGACCTGCAGTAACTAATGTTAGTCCGCTGAGCTTAAGAAAGCTCCTTCTGTTATTCAATGAAGGGTCAACTTCATGAATTTTAACTTCGTTTTTCATAATCAAGGTTTTTAAAAAAGGTTAATAACATGTATTAAGTTATTAACGAAATTTTATGAGATGCGGTTTTGGAAAATCGAAGTATTTTAAAATTATTTTAAAAAGACCCTATAAATTCAAATACTGGTAGGTGTTTTTTGTTTTATTTTAGGTAATTCTACTATATTTGTATT